>NZ_JBLUPT010000001.1:0-1188199 GCF_048068055.1 Pseudomonas sp. NY15181
CGACCATAGAGCGTTGGAACCACCTGATCCCATCCCGAACTCAGCAGTGAAACGACGCATCGCCGATGGTAGTGTGGGGTTTCCCCATGTGAGAGTAGGTCATCGTCAAGCTCCTATCCCAAAGCCCCTGATCAGCACTGCTGGTCGGGGGCTTTGCTTTTGCGCGCGGGAAAAGCCAGTGGCGCAGGCCGGTCGCAACCGGGCATTGTGGTGTGCGCTGAGACGGCGGCTATCGAGGACAGAGTTCGCTCCTATGCGGTGCAACGCCCGGAGCCGGAGTTTGCGCGGGGACGGCGCAGTGGCAGTTCTGTGTGCTCGCTCTGTAGCCAACGAACTGGCGTGTGGATAGGATGACTTTCTCGCAGATTGCGGGGGCTTGCTGGAGCGTTGCCGAATAGCGCAAGGGCGCAGCAGACTCCGCTCTTCGCTACAAAAATTCGCAATGACTCGATGCCTATGCTGTGCAACGTTGAGCGCTCGCCCTCGTCTACAATAGCGTCATCTTTTTCCTGAGTTCTTTCATGTCCGAAATCCAAGGTGATGCGCTAGAGCACCTGCCGCTGGATCAACTGACCGCGTGCCATGAGTGCGATCTGTTGATGCGGCGCGAACCCGTGCCGCTGGGGCAGAAATCTGTTTGTCCGCGATGCGGCTATGAGCTTGAAATACACCGTCCTCACATGGTGAAGCGCGCATTGGCCCTGGTGCTGACGGCGTTGCTGCTCTACATACCGGCCAATTTCATGCCGATCATGCACATCACTATTCTCGGCCAGACCAGTACCGATACGGTCTGGAGCGGGGTGCTGGGCCTTTACGGGTCGAGCATGAAAGGCGTCGCCGTCGTGGTGTTCCTGTGCAGCATGATCATTCCGCTGGCCAAGTTGCTCTGCCAGCTGTTCGTGCTGCTGACCCTGCGTTTCAAGAGGATGCGCGACCAGGGCATGGTGTTGTTGCGTGGATACCAGCACCTGCGCGAATGGGGGATGCTCGAGGTCTATTTCATGGGCATCCTGGTATCTATCGTGAAGCTGATCGGCATGGCCGAACTGCATATCGGGCTGGGACTGGCCTGCTTCGTGGCTTTGTTGTTCACCCAGGTCTGGCTGGAGGTGACCATGTCCCACCACCAGGTCTGGGGCGAGTTGTCCGGGGAGTTCGACGATGCGAGCCATTGATGCCGGTGTACTGATCTGCGGCGAGTGCCACCAGCTCAATCGGCGCGTCGAGGGCGACGAAACCTTATGCAGCCGCTGTGGCTCGGTGGTGCACGAGCGCAAGCCAAACAGCCTGGCGCGGACCTGGGCGCTGCTGATCACGGCCGCCGTGCTCTATATACCTGCCAACCTGTTGCCGATCATGACGGTCAACTTCCTGGGCAATGGCATGCCGGCGACCATCATGGAAGGGGTGATCGAGCTGATCAACGCGGACATGGTGCCTATCGCCGCGGTGGTCTTCGTCGCCAGTATCCTGGTGCCTACCTTCAAGCTGGTCGGCATCACCCTGCTGCTGTATTCGGTGCAGCGCCACCAGCCCATGTCCGCCAGGCAGCGGATCATGATGTACCGGTTCATCGAGTGGATCGGACGCTGGTCGATGCTCGACATCTTCGTCATCGCGATCCTGGTGGCTTTGGTGAATTTCGGCAATTTGGCCACTATCGAGGCGGATCTCGGTGCGGCCGCTTTCGCCAGTGTGGTCGTACTGACCATGCTGGCTGCAGTGACCTTCGATCCCCGGTTGATCTGGGATAACACGGACGCGGAAAACGACAATGAGTGATCTTCCCACCCCGAAGATGCGCAAGACCTCCAACTGGTCGGCAATCTGGATCCTGCCGCTGATCGCCCTGGCGATCGGTGCCTGGTTGGCCTGGAGGGCCTACGACCAGGCGGGGATCATGATCAATATCCGCTTCGAAAGCGGTGACGGGATCCAGATCAACAAGACCGAGGTGATCTTCAAGGGCATCGGTGTCGGCAAGGTGACCGACCTGCATGTGAACAAGCCTGACCTGGGCGTCACTGCGGTCGTCGAGATGCGCAAGGAAGCCGGCGAGTACCTGAGCAAGGGCACCCGCTTCTGGCTGGTGAAGCCGCGCGTGTCGCTGGCCGGGGTTACCGGTCTGGAGACTCTGGTGTCCGGCAACTACATCGCCATCGACCCGGTGAAGGGGGACCCGCAGAAGGAGTTCACCGCGCTGAAGGAGCCGCCGCCGCTTTCCGACAGCCTGCCCGGCCTGCACCTGACGCTGAAGGCCGAGCGACTGGGCTCGCTGGAGCAGGGCAGCCCGATCTATTACCGGCAGATCCAGGTCGGCCAGGTGAAGAGCTATCACCTGGCGGAGGACCAGAAAACCATCGAGGTGAAAATCCACATCGAACCGGCCTACGCCAACCTCGTGCGCAAACATACGCGCTTCTGGAACGCCAGTGGTATCACCCTGTCCGGTGACCTGAGCGGCCTCAAGCTGCGTACCGAGTCTCTGGCTTCCATCGCCGCGGGTGGTATCGCCTTCGCTACGCCGGAGAACTATCCGGACAGCCCGCCGACGGATTCGACCAAGCCGTTCCGTCTCTATGAGGACTACGATGCCGCCCAGGCCGGCCTGAGCGTCAAGTTGAAGGTCACCGACGTCAGCGGACTCAGCGCCGGCAGCACGCCGGTGATGTACAACGGCGTGCAGGTCGGTACCGTGAAGAGCATCGACATGGACCAGGACTTCAATGGCGCCACCGCGCAGCTGTCCATGGACCCGCGCACCGAGGACTTCCTCAATAGCGGCACCGAGTTCTGGCTGGTCAAGCCGAGCATTTCCCTGGCGGGTATCACCGGCCTGGAAGCGCTGGTGAAGGGCAACTACATCAGCGTGCGCTTCTCCAAGACTGGGGAGCCGTCCCGTGAGTTCGCCATTCGCCCCAAGGCTCCGCCGCTTAACCTGGATTCGCCGGGCCTGCACCTGGTGCTGACGACCGACAAGCTGGGCTCGCTGGAGGTCGGCACGCCGATCCTCTATCGGCAGCTGAAGGTGGGCAGCGTGCAGAGCTACCAGCTGTCTCGCCGTGATCCTTCGCGGCTGGTCATCGGCGTCCATATCGAGCCGGAGTACGCCAAGCTGGTGAACACCTCGACGCGCTTCTGGAACGTCAGCGGCGTTACCGTCAGTGGCGGGCTCGATGGCATCAAGCTCAAGAGCGAGTCTCTGCAAACCCTGATTGCCGGTGGCATCGCCTTCGATACGCCCGACGCGAAAGCGCCTCCGATAACCAAGGTGCGTCGCTTCGCGCTGTTCGACAGCGAGGAAGTGGCACATGCCAAGGGCCGTATGATCGAACTGCGCGCCGACACCGCCGACGGTCTGAAGGAAGGCACCGTATTGCGCTACAAGGGCCTGGAAGTGGGGCGCGTCGAACAGGTCGATTTGAGCAAGGACTTGAGCGGCGTGGTGATGAAGGCGCGCCTGACTCGCGCGGAAGACAGCATTGCGCGCCAGGGCACGCGCTTCTGGGTGGTCGGGCCGGAAGTCGGGCTTAACGGCGTGTCCAACCTCGGCACCATCGTCAGCGGCCAGTACATCGAAGTGCTGCCGGCCGACAAGCCGGGACAGGCACAGACCGCCTTCAGCGTGCTGGCCAGCCAGCCGAACCGCCTGCTGGAGGGCGAAGGCCTGCGTCTGACGCTGAGTGCCCCCCGTCGTGGCTCGCTGAAGGTGGGCGTGCCGGTGACCTACCGCGAGGTACAGGTAGGCAAGGTGACCTCCTTCGAACTGGGTGAGACGGCCGACCGGGTGCTGGTCCACATCCTGATCGAACCGCGCTATGCGCCGCTGGTACGTACCGGCAGCCGCTTCTGGAATACCAGCGGGGTAGGTGTGGATGCGGGGCTGTTCAAGGGGGTGAAGGTGCGTACCGAGTCCTTCGAGACCATCCTCGCCGGCGGTGTCGCTTTCGCCACGCCGAACAACGCCGAAATGGGGGCGCCGGCCAAGCCGGGGCAGACCTTCGCACTGTTCGACGAGTCCAACGAGGAGTGGCTGGACTGGGCGCCGAAGATCCCGCTGGGCAAGGCGAACTGAGTTTCAGCAGTACAGGAAAAGGGCCGCATCAGCGGCCCTTTTTCATTTCAGCGGTACGGACGGCCCCCTGTAGGAGCGAGCTTGCTCGCGAAACGGGCTAGCGCGGTGCCAAGGAGTTCGCGAGCAAGCTCGCTCCTACAAAAGCAGGTCTGCGCGGAGCCGGAAAAGCAAAAGCCCCGCATTGCGGGGCTCTTGCTTCAACGCGGGGAAGGTCACGCCGGCTCGGCGCTGGCCTCCACGTCGTTGTGCGCGGCCTGCTCGGTATCGCGCCGGCGGATGAACTTCCAGTCCGCCTCGTCGATATAGATGCCGCTGGGACCGCTGCCGCCTTCCAGGTCGATGGCCACCTGGGCCGAGACCTGCGGCTTCACGCTCGCCAGGATCGGCACGAAGCCCAGCTGCAGGCTGGTCTCCAGCAGCGCCGACTGGTTGCGTTCGTCGATGTCCGCCGCCTCGTCGAGGTAGTAGGGCAGGCGCACGCGGCCGGCCTGTTCGCGGTCCATCAGGTGCAGCAACAGGTACATGTTGGTCAGCGCCTTGATGGTCATGGTGGTGCCGTTGGATGCAGCGCCGTCGATGTCGGTGTGCATGATCGGCTGGCCGCCCAGCTTGGTGATCTCGAACGCCAGCTCGAACAGGTCCTTCAGACCCAGCTGGTTGTTGTTCGCCGCCACCAGGCGCGACAGGTAGTCCTTGGCTTCCTCGTTCTTCGCATCCTGCTCGGCGCTCTGGGTCAGGTCGAAGACCGAGAGGTTTTCGCCTTCTTCGTACTGGCCGGCGCTGTGGATGATCTGGTCGATGTGCTTGAGCGCGTCCTTGTTCGGCGCGAGCACGATGCGGAAGCTCTGCAGGTTCGACACCTGGCGCTTGTTGATCTCGCGGTTGAACAGCGCCAGCTGGTGTTCCAGGTTGTCGTAGTCGCTGCGGATGTTGCGCAGGGTACGGGCGATGTCGGTGACCGCCGCGCGGCGCGCCTTGGCCAGGGTGAGGGCTTCGTCGGTGCGGTGCGCGTAGGCGTTGATCAGCAGTTGCAGGCGACGCTCGGGATCATCCTCGCTGTCGAACTTGGCCACGCCCTTCAGGCGCACCTGGGCGTACAGCGCCTCGATCTGGCCGTCCACGCGCTGCAGCGACTGCCAGGTGTCCTGGTAGTCGTTGAGCAGCGGCAGCAGGTTGTCCATGGAGTCGTCGACCGGGTCCATGAACGGGATGCCGAAGGGGAGGTTGGCCGGCAGCAATTGGCGGCGGCGCAGGGCGTCGTCGAGGGTGCGCTGCTTGGCTTCCAGGTCGGCCAGCTGGCGGCCGATCAGCTGCAGCTTGGCGGACAGTTGCTGGACGCGTTCGGTGAAGGCGTCGGCGGAGCGCTTGAGTTCGTCCTGGGTGGCTTCCAGCTGGGCGAGTTGCTCCAGCTTGGCCGGCTCCTCGGCGTTCAGCGTCTGGCTGCGGCGGAAGTCTTCCAGCGCCTTCTGCGCATCCAGCACGTCCTGATAGAGCTTGTCCGCCTGCGCCTTGCTGGCGTTGCGGTCGGCGGCCACCGCCTGCTGGGTCTTGAGCTGCTTGAGCTCCTTCTCCAGGCGCTCCTTCTGGTCGCGCAGCGCGGCGCGGTCAGCCAGGGCCTGCAGGGCCGGAGGCTCGATGGTGGAGAGATCGATGGTCAGGCCGGGCACTTCGAAGCGCTCGCCCTTGAAGGCATCGAGGATCTTCTCGACGCTGCCGACCCACTGGCCGTCCTCGTCCAGGTTCACGCCCTTCTCGCCCAGCGGCAGGCTGAACAGCGCGCCGTTGAACAGGCGCATCAGGCGTTCCACGTCCTGCTGGGAGAACTCCTCGCGCAGACGGGCGTAGCTGTTGTTGTCGGCATGTTCGAGCTGCTGGCGAACGCCTTTCAGGCGCTTCTCCAGGTCGCGCATGCGCTCTTCCAGGTCTTCGCTGGAGAACTGCCGGGAGTGCGCCAGGGCGCCGGCCAGTTCGTCGTGGGCGTCCTTGGCGGCGAGCAGCTGCTGCTCCAGCACCTTGGCGTCCTCGACCAGCGCGAAGCGGTTCTTCAGCACCGCCAGTTCGCCCATCCAGCGCTGGATCTCGCTGATCTCGCGCTCCAGGCGCATCAGCTCGGCGGTGCTGCCGCGCTGCTCGTTCTGCAGGCCATCCTGCTCGCGGCGGTAGTGCTCGGCCTGGATGACCAGCTCTTCCTTGCGCGCGCCGGAATAGTCTTCCCAGGTGCCCAGCAGGTTATCCAGCAGCGGCGAGAGGCGGTGCATCTTGCCGCGCAGGATCTCGCGCTGCGCCACGCCGTTGGCCAGGGCCTCGACCAGCGGGCCGGCGGCGACCAGGGCCTGGTAATCACCCTCCATGCGGCGCACGTCGCGGAAGGCTTCCTCGCAGGCGGCGATGTAGTCGACGCTGCCCGAACGCAGGCTGTGCTCGAAGGCATCGAGGAACAGCTGCTTGAGCTTGGCGGCAGTGATCTCGCGCATGTGCAGCAGGTTGATGAACAGCGAGCGGAAGGTCTTCAGGCTCTGTTCGCTGGTGGAGCGCAGCGGGATCAGGGTCAGGTCCAGCGGGATCGAGGTGTGGCCGCCGACCAGCAGGCGGCGCAGCTCGTCGGGCTTGAGCTCGTAGGACTTGATGCCCTCGCGTTCCAGGTTGGCGTACAGCTCGCGCAGGCGCAGGCAGGTGCCGTTCTTCTGGTAGTGCTCCAGGTCCAGCTCGCCCTGGTAGGCGAAGAACTGGTGGCCGAAGCCGCCGCCGGGACCGCGCCCGCCGACGCCGATCACATGGCGGCCGTGGGGCAGGTCCAGTTCGATGAGGATGTAGCTGGTGTCGGTGGCGAAGTAGAACTTGCGCGAGGCTTCCAGGCTGTACTTGCCGAAGCTCATGTCGGACATGCGCGCGAGAATCGGGAACTGCAGCGCGTTGATCGACGCCGACTTGCCGAGGTTGTTCGCGCCGTACACCGACAGCGGCTGTTCCAGCGGGAAGATGCCGAGGCTGTAGCCGGCGGTGTTGAGCAGGGCGAAGCGGCGGATGCCGTAGCGTTCCTGGGTCATGCCTGGGCCTCCATGTCGGCTTGTTCTTCGGCGATGGCGCGGGCGAGGGCGTCTTCTTCGCTCTCTTCTTCCACGGCCACGGCAGCGGCTTCTTCAAGGGTGACGATGGCGTCTTCAACCGGCTCGTCCGCATACGACTCGAGGATCACCACCGGCTCGTCGTCCTCGTCCATCAGCGCGGGCGCGGTGAACTGCATTTCGCTGGCGTGCAGGTTGCTGGCCAGGTCGCGGTCCTGCTGGACCGACAGGCATACGTCGAGGAAACGGTGGATCGGCGGCAGGAAGCGGTACACGCCGTTGTCCTCGGCGGCGAAGCCGAGCTGGGTGAGGCGGCGCATGACCTTCTCTTCCAGCTCTTCCTGGGTGGTCACCTCGGCCTGCAGGAACAGGTCGCGGTACTTCTCCAGCACCGGCGGCAGCTCGTCGCGGCCGATGCTGCCACCGTCGAGTACGGCCAGCGGGTCGCGGCCCTGGTCGGCCAGGTGCTCGACGAGGATGAAGGTGAACAGCGCCAGGCGCTGGGCGGTCTTGTTCACCTGGGCGCCGATCTGCTCGGGCACGAAGTAGTAGAAGCCACGGGTATCGCAGACCAGCTCATAGCCCAGGCTGCGGAACAGCGCGCGGTAGGCGTCCTGCTGGTTGGACAGCTGGCTGTACAGCTCCGGATCGCGGCGGCTGATGTGGAAGCCCTTGAACAGCTCGCGGAAGATCGGCGCGAGCTGGGTCATTTCGGTGAGATTAATCTGCATGCTGTTCGCTCTTGCTGTCCTTGCCAGCGGTCGAGCCGGCGATCAGGGCGAAGGAGCACAGGCTGACGCTGTGCTGGAGAGTGTCGTATTGGCGGCGCTCGAGGCGGTCGCGCTGGAAGCGGGCATCACGCGAGAGGCGCGAGAACCAGTAGAGCAGCTCGTCGGTGGCGCCTTCGGGCTCCTGCTCCAGCAGCCACTGCATCAGGTCCGGCAGCGGCAGCGCGGCCTGGCAGCGGTCGAGCATTTCCCGGGCGGTGCGCGGCGAGCGCTGCGGGCCGTCGCTCTTGCGATTGCCGCTGGCCTTGGGGAAGTGCGCCGGCTTGGGCTGGAAGTTGGCGAGGGCGAAGACGTAGCTCTCGACCTGGGAGGCGGTGCCCAGGAAGTTGCTCTGCGGCCGGGTGAACATCGGCATGGCGGCCTGGGGCACGGCGTCGATGCCCTTGCGGCGGATGACCGACAGGGCCAGGGCGGCGCCACGGGTGATCGCGTTGTGCCGGCGGGCTTCCTCGCGCAGCGGCAGCAGCAGTTCGCGGGCGCGGCGCAGGGTGAGCTGGGCGGTGGTCTGCATTTCCAGGATGCGCGCGTGGGTGCGCAGCAGCTGGTCGTCGTCCACCAGTTGGCCGAGGCGCGCCTGTTCGCCGAGCAGGCGCAGCAGCACCTGTTCCACGCGGCGCACGCCCTGTTCGAAGGCGCCGTCGGCGGAGACCAGCTGGATCATCGGCTCGACGTACTCGTCCCAGGTGGCCAGGACTTCCGCGTAGCGCTGGCGCAGCGGAATCTGTCGGTCCTGGGTCTTCGCCCGTTCGGCTACCGCGACCAGTGCCTGTTCGTCGTTGGCTAGCTTCTTCAGCACATCGCGCACGCGCATGTCGAGCAAACGCAGCTGGCGCGCCAGGTCGTTGCCGTCGCGCACTTCGAAGGCATCGCGGATGTAGCCGGCCAGGCGTTCCAGGTGGCGCAGGTAGGCTTCGATCTCCAGGCACAGGCCCAGGCGGTGCTCCTGGCGCAGGTAGGCGAGGAAGTCATGGATCTGCGCGTTCAGCTCGAAGCGGTTGGGGCTCTTGGCCACCGGGACGAGGATGTCCAGGCGGATCCACTGGTCGAGCAGGGCGGTGATGTCCACCGGGGTGCTGTCGGGCAACTGGCTGGTGAGCTGGTTGCGCAGCTCCACCAGGCTCAGGGTGCCGGCGTCGAAGCGCTCGCACAGCGGTTCGAGCAGCACCCAGTGTTCGGCGAGGGCGCGTAGTACGCGTCGTGGGTCGATCATCGGCTTGGTTGGGCCCGGAATGAACAAAGGGGGCGATTGTACTGCAAAGGGTCTGCCCTGACCGACAGAGTGACGAAACGCGTCAGATTGCGACGGGCTCCATCGATCCATGCGTGAAATGGATCACGGAAATTCGCCGCTAAATGGCTGAATTTTCTGGCATGTTTTCTGCCAGAGTCAGATAGACGAAGACTGATTTACCACCATGACCTACGACGCCGCACTTGCCAAAGCCCGGTGGGCCGAACTGGAGCGCCAGAACGACCTCGACTGGGACCTGGACGCCATCACCGACCGCAACGAAGCCATCGCTTTCCTGCAGCGCTTCGAGAATCGCCTGTGCATCTATTCGTCGTATGTCGAGAAGCTCTACAGCAACTACAGCTTCGTGATTCCGGAGAACCAGGAAGGCGGCATCACCATCCTCCCGGATGAGCAGGCCTGGTTCGACACCTTCCACGACATCCCCGCCGACGCGGTCGAGCCCACCGGTATCCACATCCTGCCGGGCGAGACCATGGGCTACAGCGGCCTGTACCTGAAAATCCCCGGTGAGCATCGCCTGGTGGCGTCCCGCGAGCTGCCGTTCCAGGACGGGCTGAAGGTGCTGATCAACCGCTACCGGATGCGCGAGGACTCCTTCCTGCCGGTGCTGGTCAAGGGCGATCTGCGCGAGTACGAGGCGCGTATGCCCTCGCTGCACCTGCACCGCCTGAACATCGCCAAGCTCCAGTCCCATTCGCGCCTGAACCTGGACTCCATCAAGGGCGCCATCGCCGAGCACCTGATCGGTCTGTTTCGCCAGCGCTGATCCGGCACCTGTAACGCCGGTGTGACGATGGGTAACAACTCCAGCCCACCACTCCCTCCACCCGGGCAGGCTTTCCACTCCCGAAGGCACGTTTTCTCGACTATGGGTCGGGCCGCCGTGGCGGGGAGAATTCCTATAGTGGCATCACGGGGTCGAGCCTCCGGTCGCTGCTAAGGACCGGCCATGCGTCGGTTGCGCGTCCCCTTCCTATAACAACAGCTCCCCATCAGAGGAGAGTGCCATGCGTCAGTCCTCCGGTCCGCTCATGCGTGCCCTTGCCTTGCTCTGCGGGGGCCTGCTGGCCTGTTCCGCCCAGGCACGCATGCAATCGATGGACGACGACGAGCTGTCGAAGATCTCGGGGCAGGGCGCGATGCTCACCGTCGACGCCTCCACCTACCAGAACTACCAGTACACCCGGCTCAACTTCGGCGCCGACATCAGCCTGCTGACCAACATCGACCAGCTCAGCCTGGGCAACTACACCCGCACCGGCGCCAACACCGTCTCCAACCAGCCGGCCGACATCCTGATCAACAACTTCGCCCTCGGCCGGGTGGACAACGCCAACTCGCCCGACGCCAAGGTGGTGCCGTTCCAGATCCAGGACCCATACGTCGAATTCGCCTTCCAGACCAACAACGGCGTGCGCCAGTTGGTGGGCGCGCGGGTCGGCTTCGGCAAGGCGCAGGGCGACCTGTCCGGCGATATCCTGTCGATCACCGGCAACCTGCAGGGCCAGATCTACGGCCCGGCATCCATCGCCTACGACTACTACACCCGCAACGGCTGCCCGAACCTGATCAACTGCCTGGCGCTGTCGATCGCCGGCGATACGCCGGTCTACGCCGACGTGGTGCTGCTCAAGGCCGGCACCGGCGAGGCCACCATCAACGGCCAGCCGATCAACCGCGCCACCCAGATCGGCATCGCCAAGGGCGATTCGCTGCATTCGGATGCCGGCGGCCTGGTCGCCTCGCTGATCCCGACCCTGTCGACCACCAACAACTGCCAGGCGCTGGGCCTGACCACCTGCTTCGACCTGACCAACTACAAGACCATCTACATCGGCAAGCCGGGCTCCACCGACATCAACACCGGCGCCCAGGGCATCTTCTTCTCCCTGCAGAACCAGAACGTGCCCTGGCAGGACCTGGCCAACGCCGGCAAATTCGTGAGCACCCAGTCCGGCGCCTTCGCCAACTTCCCCAAGGTGGGCAACGGCGCGGATGCGGTCTACCCGATCCTGATCAACCTCTACGATGCCCTGCGCGGCCTGCCTCGCCAGTCGACCTGCATGGGCTCCCAGGCGGCGGGGTGCTGACATGAGCGCACGTGCCACTCTGATCGCCGGCCTGCTCGCCAGTCTGCTCTGCCTGCCGGCCCAGGCCATGAAGGCCCTGGACGATGACCAGCTGGGCGAGGTCAGCGGCGCGGGCCTGGGCTTCTTCATCGACGGCTTCAGCTACGACCAGGCCAGCGCCTCGGCGAAGATCACCGGGGTGAAGAACAGTGCCAACCAGGATGTCCAGGTGGACATCACCGGCGCCTACATCAAGGGCGCCGGCAGCCAGCGCGGCACGCTGGACACCAAGGCCTATATGGGCACGCCCATGCATGCGTTCACCTTCGGCCCGATCAAGTACAAGGCCGGCGCCAACATCCCGGTCGGACAGCAGGCGCTGCAACTGATGACGCCGACCTGGACCGACCCCATCAACGACACCCACAAGTTCGGCCTCTGGTCCTACTACCAGGGTTGCCTGTACGGCGATGCCGGTTGCACCGACCCGACCAAGGCGACGAGCAAGATCAACAGCGAACTCAGTGCCCTGACCACCCAGCGCAACACCCTACTGAGCGCCTATTCCAACGACATGGTCACGCTGAAGACGGGCATCGACGCCGACATGATCGTGGTCAACCAGCGCGAGGCCCAGGTGGATGCCGCGCAGGTCGTGGTGAAGAACAACTACAGCACCATGCAGAGCAAGTTCGCCGTCGCGCCGGCGCGGGTGTGCGACAACGTGCTGGGCATCGCCTGTACCAACAAGCCGGACTTCGGCTCCAAGTACGACTGTTCCCTGATCGCCGGGTGCAGCAGCAACACCGGGGTGAAGGCCTACAACGACTCGGTGGACAGCTACAACAGCAGCGCCTCCAACCTGACCACCGCGCAGCAGAACCTCAGCGCCTCCTGGAACGTCACCCGCAATGGCGTCACCCTCAGCCAGCGCGCCAGCGACTACGACAAGTTCGTCCAGCTCTGCGGGGCGCAAAGCAGCGGAGCCACCACCTGCGTGGGCGGCACCATCACCCGCACGGGGAACAACGTCGCCACGGTGAAATTGGTGGCCGACGCCATGCCCGGCTCCGCCGGCACCCGCATCCAGGGCCTGGACATCGGCATCAAGACCCGCTTCACCCTGCCCAGCGTCGCCTACAACAGCGACGGCAGCCGCGGCGCCACCAGCCAGCGGCAGGACTACTTCTCCATTGCCCTGGAAAATTTCACCCTCAACGGCTCCTACCTCAACCTGTGGGGCGACTCGGTCGGCCTGAAGGCCTCCATGAGCCTGCAGATGTACGCTGACAAGCTGATCATCAGCGGCTGCGAAGTCTGCTCCGACAGCGACCGGGTGGTGGCCAAGAACGTCTACTTCGACCTCAACCTGGGCGACGCCAACTACCAGCCGGCGACCCTCACCGTCGCCAGCAACGGCGACCTGATCCTCAACGCCCCGGGCGTCACCTGGGCCAACCACACCGCCTTCTACCAGAACGTGCAGAAGAGCAATATCAGCATTGGCAACCTGAACATCGGCGGTACCGACCTCGGCTCCCAGGCTGTGCGGGGCATGCGGATCGACTACATGAACGTGCGTACCGTCAACCTGCCGCGCCAATGAGATGAGGAGCATCGCCGTGAACCGACTGCCCCGCCGACTCCTGAGTGCCCTGTTGCTGCTCGCCGCCGCGGGCGCCCAGGCCGAGATGCGCAACCTGGACGACAGCGAGATGTCCGACGTCAGCGGGCAGGACGGCGTCAGCCTGAGCATCAACTTCAACCTCGCCCCGGTGGCCGGCGATAACCGCTGCACCGGTGGTTGCGGCGCGCGCCTGGCGATCCAGCCGCTGAACAGCACCGGCTTCATCGTGCTCGACAACATCAAGGGCACCTTCAGCTTCGATGGCATGAGCCTGGACATGGTGACCATCGACAGCGGCTTCAACGGCGACGGCGCGCTGTTCAACCGGCAGGCCATGAAGATCGGCCTGACCAACGCCAGCGCCACCAACCTGCAGTTCACCCTCGGCGGCGCCAACCAGGGCAAGGTCGCCGCCAGCGGCCTGCAGCAGACCAACCTGCTCACCTACCAGGCCACTGGCGCGATAAAGCTGACCGGCAACGTGTACGTGTTCGGCACGCCATAACCGCCGACCGGCCTTTCCCCCCGGCGCGTTTCACGCGACAATCCCGCCTCGATGTGCCGGCCTGCCCGTGCAGGCTCCACTTACAGGTAACCGCCCCTTGATCGAAGAAGCCCGCCGCCGCGCCTACCTCGGCGCCATGCAGGTCGCCACCTGGCTGCCGCGCGTGGCGTTGCCGTTTGCCGCCCCGTCGCGCCCGGAACTGCTGGAAACGCCCGCGCCCATCGTCGTCGAGAAAGCGCCGCCGGCGCCCGTCGCCGAAGTCGCGCGCGAAGCCGCCCCGGTTGCTGCTCCGGCGGCCGTGCCCGCGGGCGAGCCGGGTTCGATCGCCGCCCGCCTGATGCCCAAGCCCGCGGCGCCGGCCAAAGTGGCGGCCCCTGTGAAATCCGACGAGCAGGCCGAGCCGGAAGCCGAACCCGTGGTGCGTACCCCGGTCGCGCCGCCGCCGCGCTTCGCCCTGCAACTGCTGCGTGCCGGCGAGTGTGCCCTGCTGGTGGAACTGCCCACCGGCGAGCCCCTGGCCAGCCGCGACCCGGCCTACCTGCTGCTGAAGGACCTGCTGCGTGCCGCCGGTCTGCCGGAAAGCCCGCAACTGCTGGGCGAGCCGGTGCGCTGGCCGCTGTTCGCCGGCGGCAACCTGGACCAGGGCCCGCAGGCCGCCCGCGAGTTCGTCCAGGGCTTCGTCGCCGCCCGCCTGGAAGACGGCGCGCCCTGCCGCCTGCTGTGGCTGGTCGGTATGCCGGCCGTGCGCTACGCCGGCGAGGCGGACGAGGAATCCCTGCTGCGCGAGCTGCAAGTCGACGGCCTGGGCGTCGCCTGGGCCCTGCCGGGCCTCGAACGCCTGGCCGAAGAACCCTCTTTGAAAGCCGACCTCTGGCGCGCCATGCGCCGTGTTCGGCAACGCTGGACGAGTCAGACCAACGCATGAGCGATGCCGTTTCCTTCCGCCCGATGACCGAGGCGGACCTCGATGCCGTTCTCAAGATCGAGTACGCCGCCTTCAGCCACCCCTGGACGCGCGGCATCTTCGCCGATGGCCTGAAGAGCTACGAATGCTGGGTGATGTTCGAAGGCACCCAGCAGGTCGGGCACGGCGTGATCCAGCTGATCCTCGACGAAGCGCACCTGCTCAACATCACCGTCAAGCCGGAGAGCCAGGGCCGCGGCCTGGGCCTGACCCTGCTGGAACACCTGATGAAGCGCGCCCACGAACGGGGCGCGGTGGAATGCTTCCTCGAAGTGCGCGAGTCCAACCAGCCGGCCTACCGCCTGTACGAGCGCTACGGCTTCAACGAGGTCGGCCGGCGCCGTGGCTACTACCCGGCGGTCGGCGGTCGCGAAGACGCCCTGGTGATGGCCTGCACGCTGGTCGAGTGAGCCGGCTGGCGCATATCCCGCACTTCCCGTAGGAGCAACTGTTTTCATCCGGACAGCTTGTGCCTGCGCTTTCCCCCTCACCCCAGCCCTGGCTGCGCGCCCCGCTCCCCAGGGAGAGGGAGCCGTCCGTGCCGGCTTAGGCCGAGATTTCCTCCTGCACCGAACGGTCCCCTCTCCCTCTGGGAGAGGGTTAGGGTGAGGGGCTCTTGATCTCGTAGGAGCGGATTTATCCGCGATTCGTCCGGCCCCCGGCTGAATCCGCTCTCACAGTGAGCTACCGCTGCATCTCGCCCTCGTAGGAGCGGACTCCGTCCGCGATATCTCTCCGGCACGCCGAAATCGCGACTGAACCTACCCCACACGCGCCACCCCACCCGCCGCCTCGACTCCCCCACAAAAACCAGGAAATTTCCTGCCAGGCGGGTTTTTCCGAGGGCCATTCCTGACTTACCCTTAGGACCAATAACAACAAGAACATAAGGTCGCAAACATGAATCGCAGCGATGTGATCGTGGTGGGCGCCGGTATTTCGGGGCTGACCGCGGCCTGGCGTCTGGCATCGGCCGGACTCCGGGTGAAAGTGCTGGAGGCCAACAAGCGCGTCGGAGGACGAACCCTCAACCATCGCTTCGCCAGCGGCGAAGTGGTCGAGGTGGGCGGCCAGTGGGTCGGCCCGACCCAGGAGCGCATCCTTTCCCTGCTCGCCGAACTGAACCTTTCGACCTTTCCGCAATGGAACCAGGGCGACAACCTCACCCTGTTCGGCGGCCGTCTCAAGCCCTATCGCGGCACCATTCCCAAGTTTCCTCCTCACGTCCTGCTCGACGTGATGCAGGCCCATGTGCGCCTGGACCGCATGGCGCGGGAAGTCCCCCTGAGCGACCCCAGCCTGCACCCCAAGGCCGGCCAGTGGGACCGCCTGACCTTCGCCGAGTGGCTGCGCCGCAACGTGCGCACCTCCACCGGGCGCAAGGTCTTCGAACTGATGAGCGGCGCCGTGTTCGCCGCCAGCCCCCACGACCTGTCGTTCCTCCACGTGCTCTTCTACATCCGCAGCGGCACCAGCCTCGACACCCTGCTGGGCGTCGAAGGTGGCGCCCAGCAGGAGCGCATCCTCGGCGGCTCCCAGCGCATCTGCCAGACCCTCGCCGAGCGCCTGAGCGACGCGGTGCTCACCGGCGAGCCGGTCCGCGCCGTGCGGCAGAACGACCTTGGCGTCGAACTGGTCAGCGACCGTGGCGTGCACCACGCCTCGCGGGTCATCTTCGCCATCCCGCCGACCCAACTGCTGCGCATCACCCAGGAACCGCTGCTGCCCAGTTGGCGCGACCAGCTCCTGCAACGCCTGCCGCAAGGCGCAGTGATCAAGTGCATGGCGCTCTACGACAAACCCTTCTGGCGCGAGCAGGGCTTCTCCGGCCAGGCCACCAGCGAAGCCGGCCCGGTGCGCCTGACCTTCGACAACAGCGTCCCCGATTCGCCGCGCGGCGTACTGCTCGGCTTCATCGAAGGCGACGAAGCGCGGCAATGGAACGCACGGCTGGCGGGCGACCGGCGCGGTCAGGTGCTCGACTGCTTCGCCCGCTACTTCGGCGAGGCGGCGCTCAAACCGGTGGATTACGTGGACAAGTCCTGGGCCGAGGAACCCTTCGCCCGTGGCTGCTATGCCGCGCTGTTCCCGCCGGGGCTGTGGACCAGCGGCGCCGCGCGGCTGCGCGAGCCTTACGGCCGCCTGCACTTTGCCGGCACGGAAACGGCGACGCGCTGGATGGGTTATTTCGACGGGGCCGTGGAGGCCGGGGAACGCGCGGCGAGCGAAGTGCTCGGCGCGAGAGACGATCACGGGGAGGAGGATTATGTGCGACACCTTGGTATTGCGTAGCGACGGGGCCACCTGGTTCGCCAAGAACAGCGACCGCGAGCCCGCCGAACCGCAACGCCTGATCCGCCTACCGGCCGTGCACGGCGACCGCGCGGCGGCGGTGCGCACCACCTACCTGGAGATTCCCCAGACCGCCGAGCGTCATGCCGTCATCCTCAGCCAGCCGGCCTGGCTGTGGGGCGCCGAGATGGGCGTCAACGAGCGCGGCGTGGCCATCGGCAACGAAGCCGTATTCACCCGCCTGACCCTGCGTGAAGGCGAAGCGCTGCTGGGCATGGACCTGCTGCGCCTGGCCCTGGAACGCGCGGCGAGTGCCCGCGAGGCGCTGGCCGTCATCACCGAACTGCTGGAGCGCCACGGCCAGGGCGGGCCGGCCGGCTACCGCAACAAGCGCATGCGCTACGACAACAGCTACCTCATCGCCGACCGCGACGAAGCCTGGGTACTGGAAACCGCCGGCCGGCTGTGGGCGGCGAAGAAGGTCGAGCGCTGGGCCATCTCCAACGCCCTGACCCTCGGCCACGACTACGACCTCGCCAGCCCCAACCTGGAGGACCACGCCCGCCGGCTGGGCTGCTGGAGCGGCCGTGGCGACTTCCACTTCGCCCGCGCCTTCGACGGCCGCGTGCTGCCCTGGATCGCCGGGGCGCGGCAGCGGCGGCAACTCAACCAGGAGTTCCTCGCCCACTGCCCGGCCAAGGTCGACTGGCTGGCGCTGGTGGTTGCCCTGCGCAGCCACGGCCACCGGGGGCATCGCCTCTCGCGCCACGACAACCGCCAGGTCTGCCTGCACGCCGGCAGCTTCTGGCGACCCTCGCAGACCACCGCCAGCCTCATCGCCCGGCTGGACGGCGGCTCACCGCGCATGGCTGCCACCGGCACCTCGGCGCCGTGCCTGTCGATGTTCCAGCCGCTGGGCTTCGAGCCCGGCGCTGGCGCGGGTCTGCTCAGCCGCGAGGAGGCGGCCGTGGAAGAGTCCCTCTGGTGGCGCTTCGAAACCGTACACCAGCGCGCCCTGGCCGACCCCGGCTTCGCCGACGCCCTGCGCGCCGGCCACGGCTGGCTGGAAACCGAGTTGCTGGCCGCGCTGGACAGGCGCACGCTGGATTGGCCCCGCCTGGCCGCCGAAGCCCAGGCCTGGCACGACGCCTGGCACCAGCTGGCGCTGCAGGAGACCCTGCGACCGCCGCGCTGGTGGCGTCTGAACGCCGCCCGCTGAAAGCGCCTTGTCAGGCGCGTCCGCGCTGCGTAAGGTGCGGCAGCCAACGATGAGGAGCCGACCATGAGCGATCTGCAGGAACTGTTCGACAACAACGAACGCTGGGCCGAAGCGATCAAGCGGGAAGACCCGGACTTCTTCGCCAAACTGGCGCGGCAGCAGACCCCGGAATACCTGTGGATCGGCTGCTCCGACGCCCGCGTGCCGGCCAACGAGATCGTCGGCATGCTGCCCGGCGACCTGTTCGTCCACCGCAACGTCGCCAACGTCGTGCTGCACACCGACCTCAACTGCCTGTCGGTCATCCAGTACGCCGTCGACGTGCTCAAGGTGAAGCACATCCTGGTCACCGGCCACTACGGCTGCGGCGGTGTGCGCGCCGCCCTGCAGGATCGCCAGTTCGGCCTGATCGACGGCTGGCTGCGCACCATCCGCGACCTCGCCTACGAATACCGCGAGCACCTCGGCCAGTTCGAGAAGGAAGACGAGCGCGTTGACCGCCTCTGCGAACTCAACGTCATCCAGCAGGTGGCCAACGTCAGCCACACCAGCATCGTCCAGAACGCCTGGCACCGCGGCCAGCCGCTCTCCGTACATGGCTGCATCTACGGCATCAACGACGGTCGCTGGAAGAACCTCAACGTCACCGTCAGCGGCCTCGACCAACTGCCGCCGCAATACCGCCTGCGCCCGCTCGGGCAACTCTGAGCCGGCTGTCCGCCTGCGCCCTCCCGCGAGAGGCGCGGGCGGATCATGAAAGGACAGACAGCGAGCGGAGGTCAGCGATGCATCGGTTGTGCGTGATTCCCGGCGACGGCATCGGCCGCGAAGTGGTACCGGTGGCGGTCAAGGTCCTGCTGCGACTGCTGCCCGACCTGCGGGTGGAAGAGGCCGAAGCCGGCTGGGACTGCTTCGAGCGGCACGGCGTCTCGGTGCCCGACGCCACCCTGGCCCGCCTGCGCGCCTGCGGTGCCGGCCTGTTCGGCGCCGTCTCCTCGCCCAGCCACCGCGTCGAAGGCTACCGCAGCGCCATCCTTACCCTGCGCCAGGAACTCGCTCTCAGCCTCAACCTGCGCCCGGTGCGCAGCCGCCCGCACGTCTCGTCCCACCCCGGCGTCGACCTGCTGATCCTGCGCGAGAACAGCGAAGGCCTCTACAGTGGCCGCGAACACTGGGAATCCGAAGGCGTCGCCATCGCCGAACGGGTCATCACCCGCGCCGCCTGCGACCGCCTGGCCGCCGACGCCTCGCGCATCGCCCGCCAGCGCGGCGCCCGGCGCATCACCCTGGTCCACAAGGCCAACGTCCTCCCGCTCACCTGCGGCCTGTTCCGCGATACCTGCCGGGACCGACTGGTGGAAGACGGCTGGAGCAACGTGCTCGACGAACGCCTGGTCGACGTCGCCGCCCTGCAACTGGTGGAACGCCCCGAAGCCTTCGACCTGATCGTCACCACCAACCTCTTCGGCGACATCCTCTCCGACCTCGCCAGCCACTGGGGCGGCGGCCTCGGCATGGCCCCGTCGCTCAACCTCGGCCACGGCATCGCGCTGGCCGAGCCCGTCCACGGCAGCGCCCCCGACATCGCCGGCAGCGGCCGCGCCAATCCGCTGGCTGCCATCCTTAGCGCCGGCATGTTGCTGCGGCATCACTGGCAACTCCCCGAGCTGGCCGACCGCATCGATGCGGCGGTGGATGGCTTCCTGCGGGAGGAGGGGAGTGTGGACTTCGGCGGGGAGACCACCAAGGTGATTGGGCAGGGCGTGTTGCAGCGCCTGGACTGATTGACCGATCTCGCCGGTCACCACGATGTCCGCTGACCACCGCCGGGAACTACGCTGAAAGCACCATCCTCCCCAAGGTGCCCGGCATGTGCGGACGCTACGTCAGCCTCGAAGAGGCCGCCATCGAACGCTACTGGCACATCGGCGCCCGCACGCCGCCGCGCTGGCTGGAAGCCTGCTACAACGTCGCCCCGACCATGACCGTCCCCATCCTGCGCCAGGACGAGGGCGGCCAACTCGAACTGCTGCCCGCCCGCTGGGGCCTGATCCCCACCTGGTGGAAGGAGTCCACCCCGCCGCGCTTCTCCTTCAACGCCCGCAGCGAGGAAGCCGCCGGCAAGCCTCTCTGGCGCCACGCCCTGCGTGCCACCCGCTGCCTGATGCCCGCACTGGGCTGGTACGAATGGAACGAGAAGGAAGCTGTACGCAACCCCGCTGGCCGCCAGGTCCACCAGCCGTACTTCATCCACAGCCCCGCCGACCCCATCATCGCCTTCGCCGGCCTCTGGTCCCTGTGGATAAACCCCAATGGCGACCCCGTCCTTTCCTGCGCCCTGCTGACCCGATCCGCAGCCCCGAGCATCGAGCACATCCACAATCGCATGCCCGTGGTGCTGGCGCCGGAGAACTTCGAGGAATGGTTATCCACTGCCACACGCGGAGAAGCGCTGGGCGACCTGATTCACCATGCGCGGGAGGATTTTGTAGGGCACCGGGTGTCGTTGCGGGTGAATGACACGAGGAATGATTCGGTGGAGTTGATTGAGGGGCGGGAAGCAGATTTCTCGTAGGCAAAAGAAAAGGGGTTTAGCTTTCGCTAAACCCCTTTCGAGATATGGTGGCTACACCGGGACTTGAACCTGGGACATCAGCATTATGAATGCTGCGCTCTAACCGACTGAGCTATGTAGCCGAGTGGCGCGCATTTTCCGCAGATCGAGGGGGGGTGTCAACCCCTTTTCTTGAATATTTTTCTGATCTATCAATCGTTTAGGCGGAAAGGCCTGATTTCGGGGATTGCCGGGCGGGGAGGGCGGCTTCCTGGGCGCGGACGGGGAATGTGGGGGCTGGGATGTTCGCGAGCAAGCTCGCTCCTACGAAGAACGAGGGCATAAAAAAGCCCCGGCGGGTGGCCGGGGCTTTTCGGGTCTGGCGGGCGCTTAGACGTTGAAGCGGAAGTGCATCACGTCGCCATCCTTGACGATGTAGTCCTTGCCTTCCAGGCGCCATTTGCCGGCTTCCTTCGCGCCCTGTTCGCCCTTGAACTGGATGAAGTCGTCGTAGGCGACGACTTCGGCGCGGATGAAGCCTTTTTCGAAGTCGGTGTGGATCACGCCGGCTGCCTGCGGGGCGGTGGCGCCGACGCGGACGGTCCAGGCGCGGACTTCCTTCACGCCGGCGGTGAAGTAGGTCTGCAGGTGCAGCAGTTCGTAGCCGGCGCGGATCACGCGGTTCAGGCCCGGCTCTTCGAGGCCGAGGGACTCGAGGAACATGTCCTTCTCTTCACCGTCGTCCAGTTCGGCGATTTCGGCTTCGATCTTGTTGCACACCGGCACCACCATGGCGCCTTCTTCTTCGGCGATGGCGCGGACGATGTCCAGGTGCGGGTTGTTCTCGAAGCCGTCTTCGGCGACGTTGGCGATGTACATGACCGGCTTGCTGGTGAGCAGGTGGAAGCCGCGCACGGCGCGCTTCTCGTCATCGCTCATGTTCTTCATCAGCGAGCGGGCGGGTTTGCCTTCGCTGAAGTGGGGGATGAGCTTTTCCAGCAGGGCTTTCTGCGCCAGGGCGTCCTTGTCGCCGCCCTTGGCGTTGCGAGCGACCTTCTGCAGTTGTTTCTCGCAGCTGTCGAGGTCGGCGAAGATCAGTTCGAGGTCGATGATCTCGATGTCGCGCTTGGGGTCGACGCTGTTGGAGACGTGGATGACGTTCTCGTCTTCGAAGCAGCGCACCACGTGGGCGATGGCGTCGGTCTCGCGGATGTTGGCGAGGAACTTGTTGCCCAGGCCTTCACCCTTGGAGGCGCCCGCCACCAGGCCGGCGATGTCGACGAATTCCATGGTGGTCGGCAGCACGCGCTCGGGGTTGACGATCGCAGCCAGCGCATCGAGGCGGGCGTCGGGCATCGGTACGATGCCGCTGTTCGGCTCGATGGTGCAGAAGGGGAAGTTTTCCGCCGCGATGCCGGATTTGGTCAGGGCGTTGAACAGGGTGGACTTGCCGACGTTGGGCAGGCCGACGATGCCGCAGTTGAATCCCATGTTAGGTCCCTCGCGCCAGGTGGCGGAAATAGAGGTGTAATCAGGCCTTCTGGCTGTGCAGCTTCTGCATCGCGCGGGTCCAGTCCCCGTCGAGCATTTCCGGCAGCACGCCGAGGGCGGAGTCGATGCTGGTGTCGAGCAGTTCCTGTTCGGCGCGCGGGGCGCGGCCAAGAACGAAACCGGAGACCAGGCTGCTGTGCCCCGGATGGCCGATGCCAAGCCGCAGGCGATGGAAACCGTTCTGGTTGCCGAGTTGGGCGATGATGTCGCGCAGCCCGTTGTGCCCGCCGTGTCCGCCGCCCTTCTTGAGCTTGGCGACGCCGGGAGGCATGTCGAGTTCGTCGTGGGCCACCAGGATGGCTTCGACCGGAATGCGGAAGAATCCGGCGAGCGCCGCCACGGCCTGGCCGCTGCGGTTCATGTAGGTGGTGGGGATGAGCAGACGAACGTCGCGGCCTTTGTGGTTGAACTTGCCAACCCGGCCGAAGTACTTCTTGTCCAGCGACAGGTTCGCGCGTTGCGCGTCCGCCAGTCGCTCAACGAAAAGGGCCCCCGCGTTATGCCGGGTCTGGTCGTATTCAGGGCCTGGATTTCCCAGGCCAACGATCAGTTGTACGGCAGTCACGACGGGGGCCCCTTCCTTAAAGGCAATGGTGCGCGCGATTACTCGGCAGCGCCTTCGCCTTCTTCTTTCACTACGCGGGAAGCGTGGATGTTGGCGACGGCCAGGTCGTTACCGTGGGCCAGTTGCACCAGCTCTACGCCTTTCGGCAGTTTCAGGTCGGACAGGTGAACGATCTGACCCAGTTCTACCTTGGCCAGGTCGACTTCGATGAATTCCGGCAGGTCTTTCGGCAGGCAGGAAACTTCGACTTCGGCGATCACGTGGGAGATCTCGCCGCCACCAACCTTGACGCCAACAGCGGTGGCTTCGTTGATGAAGTGCAGCGGAACGTGAGCGGTCAGCTTCTGGCCGGCAACGACGCGCTGGAAGTCAGCGTGCATGACGAAGCCTTTGGACGGGTGACGCTGCAGGGCCTTGATCAGTACGGTTTCCTTGGCGGCACCGACGTTCAGGGTGATCACGTGGCTAAAGGCAGCCTCGTTTTCCAGCAGTTTGGCAACTTCACGCAGTTCCAGGGTCAGGGATTGCGGGGCTTTCTCGCCACCGTAGACCACAGCCGGGATCAGGCCGTCGTTACGACGCAGGCGGCGGCTCGCACCTTTCCCCAGGTCGGAACGCTCTTGAGCATTGAGTACAAAATCAACCATTTGACTATCTCCAGAATGACAAGATCGCCCGGACGCTTGCGACCAGCGTTCGGGCGATTTTGCTTATGCCCCATCGACGTGACGGGGCGCTTTACGTCAGCTCTGTCCCGCCTTAGCGGAACATGGCGCTGATCGATTCTTCATTGCTGATGCGGCGCATGGCTTCAGCGACAACCGGAGCGATGTCCAGCTGGCGGATGCGGCCACAGGCTTGTGCAGCAGCGGACAGCGGGATGGTGTTGGTCACCACCAGCTCGTCCAGTACGGAATTTTCGATGTTCTCGATGGCACGGCCGGACAGCACCGGGTGGGTGCAGTAGGCGATGACCTTGGCGGCGCCGTGCTCTTTCAGAGCCTTGGCGGCGTGGCCGAGGGTGCCGGCGGTATCGACCATGTCGTCGACCAGTACGCAGGTACGGCCTTCGACATCACCGATGATGTGCATGACTTCGGACTGGTTGGCCTTCGGACGACGCTTGTCGATGATGGCGAGGTCCACGCCCAGGGACTTGGCGACGGCGCGAGCACGCACTACGCCACCGATGTCCGGGGAGACGATCATCAGGTTCTCGAAGCGCTGGTCTTCGATGTCGTCGACCAGTACGGGCGAACCGTAGATGTTGTCGACGGGGATATCGAAGAAGCCCTGGATCTGGTCGGCGTGCAGGTCAACGGTGAGGACGCGGTTGACGCCTACGACGGTCAGCATGTCGGCAACGACTTTGGCGCTGATGGCCACGCGGGCGGAACGCGGACGGCGATCCTGGCGGGCATAACCGAAGTAGGGGATAACGGCCGTGATACGAGTCGCCGAGGAGCGGCGGAAGGCATCGGCCATCACTACCAGTTCCATCAGGTTGTCGTTGGTCGGTGCGCAGGTCGGCTGGATCAGGAAGACGTCCTTACCACGAACGTTTTCGTTGATTTCAACGCTGATCTCGCCGTCGGAGAATTTACCGACAGAAACGTCACCGAGGGGGATGTGCAGCTGCCGTACGACACGGCGTGCCAGATCGGGGTTGGCGTTCCCCGTGAAAACCATCATTTTGGACACGCTGCGGTACCTGTGTCGGCTTGAGGGTAGGCCCGGTTGAGCCAGAAGAAAATGGCAGGGGCGGCTGGATTCGAACCAACGCATGGCAGGATCAAAACCTGCTGCCTTACCGCTTGGCGACGCCCCTGTAGCTTACAACTTGCGGAGCAATGTGTTCGTTGACGCTGTACGTGTAACCCTGTGGGTTAATGGCAGGGGCGGCTGGATTCGAACCAACGCATGGCAGGATCAAAACCTGCTGCCTTACCGCTTGGCGACGCCCCTGTATCGTACAACCGATTACATTGCTTTCTTCTCAGACCAGGCCTTGCAGCTTGCGGTGCAACATCGAGATGTTACGCCCCTGGGCAACAAAACTTGGCAGAGTGGCCGGAAGTTGGCGGCGAACTTTATCAGCATCGCCCTTGTTTGGGAAGCTCCCAAACACACAAGCTCCGGTGCCGGTCAATCTCGCTTCGGTAAATTTACCTAGCTGGATCAGTGCGTTACGTACATCCGGGTAACGCTTCTCGACGACCGGCTGGCAGTCGTTATGACCGTCCACCCCGAGAAGGCTGCGAACTTTAATGGGCGGAGTATCCCGTGTCAACTCGGGATCGGAGAAAACTTCTGCTGTGCTGACAAAGACTTGCGGCACGACGACGAGGAACCAGGGCTCCTCCAGCTCAACAGGCGTGAGCTTCTCGCCGACGCCTTCGGCGAAGGCCGCGCGGCCGCGCACGAACACCGGCACGTCGGCGCCCAGGGTCAGGCCCAGCGCGGCGAGGCGGTCTTCGTCCCAGTCGAGGTTCCACAGTTGCTTGAGGCCGAGCAGGGTGGTGGCGGCGTCGGAACTGCCGCCACCGATGCCGCCGCCCATGGGCAGGCGCTTGTCCAGCCAGATGTCGGCGCCCAGCTTGCAGCCCGATTGTTCCTGCAGCCGGCGGGCGGCCTTGACGATCAGGTTGCTGTCGTGGGGAACGCCTTCGATCTCGGTGTTCAGGCGGATCTGGCCGTCCTCGCGCAGGGCGAAATGCAGCTCGTCGCCGTGGTCGAGGAATTGGAAGAGAGTCTGCAGTTCGTGGTAGCCGTCGGGACGGCGACCGTTGATGTGCAGGAACAGGTTGAGTTTGGCCGGGGCCGGCAGGATCAGGCGGTCCTGCATGTCAGTGGCCCAGTTGGCGCGGCTGCCAGGTCTTCACCACCAGGGTCACGTCGAGGTCCTGGCCGTGCAGCTTCAGGCGCTCGGGCAGCCAGTAGCCGTCCTGCTCACTGTAGCGGGTGTATTCCACTTCCCAGCCGTCCTGTTCGAGCTTGGCCAGGCGGCTGTCGCCGTCGAGGGTCAGGCGGCTCTTGCTGTCCGGCGCGGGCAGGCCGCGAATCCACCAGAGCAGGTGGGACACCGGCAGGCGCCAGCCCATCTGTTGTTCCAGCAGTTCTTCCGGCGTGGCGGCTTCATAGCGTCCCTGGCCTGCGACTTCCAGGGTCACCGCGCCTTCGCGCCCGGTCAGGCGCGCCGCGCCACGGCCCAGCGGGCCGGACAGGCGAATGTCGTAATAGCCCTGGCGTTGCAGCCAGAACAGGGTGCCGCTGCCGGAATCCTTGGGCGCGCGGATGCCGACCTTGCCGTCGATCTGCCAGCCGTCGAGGGCGGCGATCTGAGTCTTGTGGGCGTTCCAGGCGGTGGCGTTGCCCTGGCCTTCCAGGGATTCGTGGCTGCCGAAGCCTGCGCAGCCGGCGAGCAGGGCAAGTGCGGCGGCGCCGAGGAGGTGACGTAGACGCATAAATCAGAGGGTTCCGGAACCGGTCAGGCGCTTCATGGTGTCGCGCAGGACGGTGCTGTCGGGCTGGTTTTGCAGGGCGGCGGCCCACACCTTGCGGGCTTCGCTCTGCTTGCCCTGGGCCCAGAGCACTTCGCCCAGGTGGGCGGCGACTTCGTGGTCGGGGAAGCGTTCCAGCGCCTTGCGCAGGTAGCCTTCGGCTTCGCTGAGGTTGCCCAGGCGGTAGTTGACCCAACCCAGGCTGTCGAGGATCGCGGGGTCGTCCGGGTTCAGCGAATGGGCCTTCTGGATCAGGTCGCGGGCTTCGCTGTAGCGGGTGGTGCGGTCGGCCAGGGTGTAACCCAGCGCGTTGAGCGCCATGGCGTTGTCCGGCTCGCGCTGGATGATCAGGCGCAGGTCCTGCTCCATCTGCGACAGGTCGTTGCGCTTCTCGGCCAGCATGGAGCGGGTGTAGAGCAGGTTGAGGTCGTCCGGGAACTGCTTGAGGCCCTGCTGGATGACGTTCCAGGCGCGGTCCACCTGGTCGCGGTTGGACAGGCCTTCGGCCTCGATCAGGTACAGCTGAATGGCGTAGTCCGGCTGGCGCTCGCGGGCCTCGGCGAGGCGGCGGGAGGCTTCGTCGACACGCTTCTGGTCGAGCAGGATCTCGGTCTGGCGCAGCTGCGCCGGGAGGAAGTCGTTGCCCGGGCCGACCAGGGCGTATTCCTTCAGGGCGGTGTCCGGCTGTTTCTGTTCCTCGGCCAGGCGGCCCAGGTTGAAGTGGGCGGCGTCGACGTGGCTGTCGCGCTCGACCAGCTCCTGCAGGTAGACCTTGGCTTCGTCCCAGGCCTGGGCTTCGAGGCAGACCAGCGCCAGGGAGAAGCGCAGGTCGTCGTCATCGGGGAACTGCTCGACCAGCGCGGAGAATTCGGCCTTGGCTTCGTCCAGGCGGTTCTGCTCCACCAGCAGGCGGGCGTAGGCCAGGTGCACGCGCTTGTCGTCCGGGTGCTCCTTCATGCCGTTCTTCAGCAGCGGCAGCGCTTCGTCGCTGCGCTTCATGCTTTGCAGCAGGCGCGCGCGCAGAAGCAGCGGGGCGACGTCGTGCTTGCTCGCCGAGTTGTCTTCCAGCAGGTGCAGGGCTTCCTGCGGGCGGCCGTCCTGCTGCAGCAGCAGGGCCTTGCCGAACAGCAGCTGGCCGTTGTCCGGGTACTTCTTCAGCAGGCGGTCGAAGCTCTGCAGGAGGCCGGCGCGGGTATCCGGGTCGGTCTCGGCGGCGGACAGCGCAAGGAAATCAAAGTGGGTGTCGCCCTGGCCGTTGAGGACTTTTTCCATGTACACCATGGATTCGTCGTACTGCCCGGTGCGCGCCAGCTGGATGGCGGCGGCGCGCTGGGCGTCGAGGTTGTCCGGCGCGGCCTTGGCCCAGATCAGCGAGGTGTCCAGGGCTTCCTGGTCGGCGCCCAGGTACTCGGCGATGCGGAAGGCACGCTCGGCGACGCCCGGGTCCTGGGTGGCGCGGGCCTGCTCGACGTAGTTGGTGAGGGCGATGTCGAAGCGGTTGCGCTGGCCGGCGAGTTCCGCGGTCAGCAGCGAATACAGGGTCTCTTCGCTGAAGGAACCGTACTTCTGTTCCTTCTGGGCAGCGGCGGCCTTGTCCTTCTCGGCGGAAGAACCCTCCGGGGTTTTATGGGAAAGGGACTGGCAGCCGCCGAGCAGCAGCAGAGCAGTCAGCAGCGCAAGAGACTTGTTCATAGAGGAAGGATGATGGCCTAACCTGCGAAATAGCGCCCATCATGACATAAGGAATGTGGCAATCCCATGGGCAAGCGCGGCATCGGGGGTTGTATACGCTTTGCAATGTGCGATACGTCGCGGGTGGTTGTCCTTCACTGGGCGACGTAGGACAATTGCGGGCTTTCCGATCAGCTCAGCGACCCTGCATGGCCTTCATTGCCCTCGGTATCAACCACAAGACCGCGTCCGTGGCCGTCCGCGAGCGCGTGGCTTTTACTCCCGAGCAGATGGTCGAGGCCTTGCAACTGCTCTGCCGTCTGACGTCCAGCCGCGAGGCTGCGATTCTGTCCACCTGCAACCGCAGCGAACTCTACCTGGAGATCGAGCACCCGGACGCCGGTGACGTGCTGGCCTGGCTCGCCGATTACCACCATCTGAACATCGACGACCTGCGCGCCTGCGCCTATGTGCATCAGGACGACGATGCGGTGCGCCACATGATGCGCGTCGCCGCCGGCCTGGATTCCATGGTGCTGGGCGAGCCGCAGATTCTCGGCCAGATGAAGTCCGCCTACGCCGTGGCCCGCGAGGCCGGCACCATCGGCCCGATGCTCGGCCGCCTGTTCCAGGCCACCTTCAGCACCGCCAAGACCGTCCGCACCGACACAGCCATCGGCGAGAACCCGGTGTCCGTGGCGTTTGCCGCGGTGAGTCTGGCCCGGCAGATATTCAGCGACCTGAGCCGTAGCCAGGCGCTGCTGATCGGCGCCGGCGAGACCATCACCCTGGTCGCCCGCCACCTGCACGAGCAGGGCGTGAAGCGCATCGTGGTCGCCAACCGCACCCTGGAACGCGCCAGCCAGCTGGCCGAGCAGTTCGGCGCCCGCGCCATCCTACTGGCGGACATGCCCGACGAGCTGGTCAACAGCGACATCGTCATCAGTTCCACCGCCAGCCAGCTGCCGATCCTCGGCAAGGGCGCGGTGGAGCGCGCGCTGAAGCAGCGCCGGCACAAGCCGATGTTCATGGTCGACATTGCCGTGCCGCGCGACATCGAGCCGGAAGTCGGCGAACTGGAAGACGTCTACCTCTATAGCGTCGACGACCTCCACGAAGTGGTCGCCGAGAACCTCAAGAGCCGCCAGGGCGCCGCCCAGGCCGCCGAGGAGCTGGTCGGCGATGGCGTGCTCGATTTCATGGCGCGCCTGCGCGAACTGGCCGCCGTCGACGTGCTGCGCGCCTACCGCCAGCAGGCCGAGCGCCTGCGCGACGAGGAAATCCAGAAGGCCCAGCGCCTGCTGGCCAACGGTGCCGATCCGATGGACGTCATGGCGCAGCTTGCCCGTGGCCTGACCAACAAGTTGCTGCACGCGCCCAGCGTGCAGATGAAGAAACTCTCCGCCGAGGGCCGCATCGATGCGCTGGCCGTCGCGCAGGAACTGTTCGCCCTCGAGGAGGGCACTGACAAGCGATGAAAGCGTCCCTCCTGAAAAAGCTGGACATCCTCAGCGACCGCTACGAAGAGCTCACCGCTCTCCTGGGCGACGCCGAGGTGATCAGCGACCAGACCAAGTTCCGCGCCTACTCCCGTGAATATGCGGAAGTGGAGCCGGTCATCCTCGCTTTCCGCGAGTTCCGCAAGGTGCAGTCGGACCTGGAGGGCGCCCAGGCGCTGCTCAAGGACAGCGACCCGGACCTGCGCGAGATGGCCGAGGAAGAGGTGGCCGAGGCCAAGACCGCGCTGGTCGGCCTGGAAGATCGCCTGCAGCGCATGCTGCTGCCCAAGGACCCCAACGACGGCCGCAACGTCTTCCTGGAAATCCGTGCCGGCACCGGCGGCGACGAAGCCGCGATCTTCTCCGGCGACCTGTTCCGCATGTATTCGCGCTACGCCGAGAAGCAGGGCTGGCGTGTGGAAATCATGTCCGAGAACGAGGGCGAGCACGGTGGCTATAAAGAGGTGATTGCCCGCGTCGAGGGCGACAACGTCTACGCCAAGCTCAAGTTCGAATCCGGCGCCCACCGCGTGCAGCGCGTTCCGGCCACCGAATCCCAGGGCCGCATCCACACCTCGGCCTGCACCGTGGCGGTGCTGCCCGAGCCGGACGAGCAGGCGGCCATCGAGATCAACCCGGCCGACCTGCGGGTGGACACCTACCGTTCCTCCGGCGCCGGCGGCCAGCACGTGAACAAGACCGACTCGGCGGTGCGCATCACGCACATCCCGTCGGGCATCGTGGTCGAGTGCCAGGAAGAACGCTCGCAGCACAAGAACCGCGCCAAGGCCATGGCCTGGCTCGCGGCCAAGCTCAACGACCAGCAGCAGGCCGCCGCCCAGCAGGCGATCGCCAGCACGCGCAAGCTGCTGGTCGGTTCGGGTGACCGCTCCGAGCGTATCCGCACCTACAATTTCCCGCAGGGCCGGGTGACCGACCACCGCATCAACCTCACCCTCTATTCCCTGGGGGAAGTGATGGAAGGCTCGGTGGAACAGGTGATCGAGCCCCTGCTGCAGGAATTCCAGGCCGACCAGTTGGCCGCGCTCGGTGATTGAGAGAACGGGCGACTGAGAGAGCGACAGACCATGGCAACCATCATGACCTTGCTCAACCAGGCGCAACTGCCGGACTCGCCCAGCGCGCGTCTGGACGCCGAGCTGTTGCTCGCCGCCGCGCTGGGCAAGCCGCGCAGCTTCCTGCGCACCTGGCCGGAGCGTGTGGTCAGCCGCGAAGCACACGACCTCTTCGACGGCTTCCTCGCCCGCCGTCGGGCCGGCGAGCCGGTGGCCTACATCCTCGGCCGCCAGGGCTTCTGGAGCCTGGACCTGGAAGTGGCGCCGCACACCCTGATCCCGCGCCCTGACACCGAACTGCTGGTGGAGACTGCCCTTGGGCTGTTGCCGGCGACACCGGCCCGCGTGCTCGACCTGGGCACCGGCACCGGCGCCATCGCCCTGGCCCTGGCCTGCGAACGCCCGGCCTGGCAAGTGCAGGGCGTGGACCGCGTGGCCGAGGCCGTGGCCCTGGCCGAGCGCAACCGCGAACGCCTGGACCTGGCCAATGCCGCCTTCCGTGCCAGCCACTGGTTCTCCGCGCTGGCCGGCGAGCGTTTCTCGCTGATCGTCAGCAACCCGCCTTACATTCCCAGTGCCGACCCGCACCTCGCGCAGGGCGACGTGCGCTTCGAGCCATCGAGCGCGCTGGTCTCCGGCGCCGACGGCCTGGACGACATCCGCCTGATCGTCGAGCAGGCGCCCGCGCACCTTGAAAACGGCGGCTGGCTGATGCTCGAACATGGCTTCGACCAGGCCGACGCCGTGCGCGACCTGCTGCTGACCCGTGGCTTTGGCCGCGTGGAAAGTCGCCGCGACCTCGGTGGCCATGAACGAATCAGCCTGGGGAACTGGACATGCTGAGCGATAACGAACTGCTGCGTTACAGCCGGCAGATCCTGCTGCCGCAGATCGACGTCGATGGCCAGCTGCGTCTGAAGGACAGCCGCGTGCTGATCGTCGGCCTCGGCGGCCTGGGCGCCCCGGTGGCGCTGTATCTCGCCGCCGCCGGCATCGGCGAGCTGCACCTGGCTGATTTCGACAGCGTCGACCTGACCAACCTGCAGCGGCAGATCATCCACGACACCGGCAGCGTTGGCACGAGCAAGGTGGATTCCGCCATCGCCCGCCTGACCGCGATCAACCCGGACGTGAAGCTGGTCGCCCACCGCCAGGCGCTGGACGCCGATTCCCTCGACGCCGCGGTGGCGGCGGTGGACCTGGTGTTGGACTGCTGCGACAACTTCGGGACCCGCGAGGCGGTCAACGCCGCGTGCGTCGCCGCGAAGAAACCGCTGGTGAGCGGTGCGGCGATCCGCCTGGAAGGGCAGCTCTCGGTGTTCGACCCGCGCCGCGAGGAAAGCCCCTGCTACCACTGCCTCTACGGCCACGGCAGCGAGGCCGAGCTGACCTGCAGCGAGGCCGGCGTGGTCGGTCCGCTGGTGGGGTTAGTGGGCAGTCTGCAGGCCCTGGAAGCGCTCAAGCTGCTGGCCGGGTTCGGCGAGCCGCTGGTGGGGCGCCTGCTGCTGATCGATGCGCTGGGCACGCGCTTCCGCGAGCTGCGCGTCAAGCGTGACCCGCAGTGCGCCGTGTGCGGAGTGGCGCATGGCTGATGTAGCGCCCATCGGTGTCTTCGACTCCGGCGTCGGCGGGCTCAGTGTCCTTCGCGAGATTCGCGCCCAGCTGCCCAACGAGTCGCTGATCTACCTCGCCGACTGCGGCCACATCCCCTACGGCGAAAAGACCCCCGACTACATCCGCGAGCGCTGCCGCGCCATCGCGGACTTCCTCCTGGTCCGTGGCGCCAAGGCGCTGGTGCTGGCCTGCAACACCGCCACCGCCGCCGCTGCCGCCGACCTGCGCGAGCTGTACCCGCAGGTGCCGATCGTGGCCATGGAGCCGGCGGTGAAGCCGGCCGCCGAGGCGACCCGCAGCGGGGTGGTCGGTGTCCTGGCGACGACCGGGACGCTCAAGAGCGCGCGCTTCGCCGCATTGCTCGATCGCTTCGCCGGTGATGTGCGGGTGATCACCCAGCCCTGTCCGGGGCTGGTGGAGCGCATCGAGGCCGGCGACCTGAACGGCCCGCAGACGCGCGCGCTGCTGGGGCGCTATGTCGAGCCGTTGCTGGCCGAAGGCTGCGACACGCTGATCCTCGGCTGCACCCACTACCCGTTCCTTCGCCCGTTGCTGCGTGAGCTGATCCCCGAGGATATCTCGCTGATCGATACCGGCGCGGCGGTGGCGCGTCAGCTGGAGCGTTTGCTGCAGGCACGCGGGCTGCTGGGGGAGGGGCCGGCGGTGCGGACGGAGTTCTGGACCAGCGGCCCGGTCGAGGGGCTGGAGAAGGTCATGCCGGTGCTGTGGGGTAGTGACGAACCGGTCAATTCGTTCAGTGGATGACAGAAAAATTACCTGCCAGCGACCATGCTCTGTCGGCCAAGTTCGATAAGTGGTCTTATAATACTTGGCTATTCGCGGGGATTTTTCATTCGGCTTTCTCATTAAGGATGTTTCAATGAAGAAATTACTTTCGCTGGCCGTTTTGGCCGCGCTGTCCCTGGGGCAAGTTGTGAGTGCGCAGGCTGCCAGCGTTACCGGCGCCGTCGGTGTGACCGGTCAGAGCGACATGACCTATCGCCTGGGCATGAGCTTCGATTGGGACAAGAGCTGGTGGGAAACCTCCGCGGGGCATCTGACCGGCTACTGGGATGCCGGCTACACCTACTGGTCGGCCGGTGAGCGTGCCGGCGGCCGCCACTCGCTGTCTTTCTCCCCGGTGTTCCGTTACGAGTTCTCCGGTGAGTCGGCCAAACCCTTCCTCGAGGCGGGTATCGGCATCGCCGCCTTCACCGGTTCCGAAGTGGGCGACCAGGACCTGGGCGGCGCGGTGACCTTCGAGGACCGCATCGGCACCGGCGTGAAGTTCAACAGTGGCCATGTTGTCGGCGTACGGGCGATCCATTACTCCAACGCCGGTCTCGGCCAGCCCAACGAGGGCATCGAGTCCTACAGCCTCTATTTCACGCAGCCTCTGTAACAGAGCGCTGACGAAAAAAGCCGGACCTTGGGTCCGGCTTTTTTGTGCGTGTCTTTCGTAGAAACCAATGCTTTCTCCCAGGAAGGCCGTGCCAACCCATTGCCCTCACCCCAGCCCTCTCCCTCAGGGAGAGGGGGCAATCCGTGCCGGCTGGAATTGTGGTTTCCTCCTGCTCCGAACGGTCCCCTCTCCCCCTGGGAGAGGGTTAGGGTGAGGGGCTCTTGTAGGAGCGGACTTCGTCCGCGATATCCCAGCCCGGGACACATCGCGGATAAATCCGCTCCTACGGGGACTTGGCCGACAGATTACGGAACGCCTCCAGCGCCCGCGCCCGCGTGGCGGAGAGATCGACCATCGGTTGTGGATAACTGCCCACGCCGAACAGCCCCAGTTTCGACGGATCGTGCACCGCCCGACCCTCCAGCCCGGCCAGTTCCGGCAGCCAGCGGCGGATGAAGCGGCCGTCCGGGTCGAACCGCTCGGATTGCGAGATCGGGTTGAAGAGACGGAAGTAGGGCACCGCATCGGTGCCGGTGGAGGCGCTCCACTGCCAGCCGCCATTGTTCGCCGCGAGGTCGCCGTCGATCAGGTGGCGCATGAACCAGCGCTCCCCTTCGCGCCAGTCGATCAGCAGGTTCTTGGTGAGGAACATCGCCACCACCATGCGCAGGCGGTTGTGCATCCAGCCGCTGGCGAGGAGCTGGCGCATCGCCGCGTCGATGAGCGGGAAGCCGGTGCGGCCCTGCTGCCAGGCTTCCAGATCCTGGCGGTCGTGGCGCCAGTCCAGCTTCTCGGTGTCCTCGCGGAACGCGCGGTGCCGGCTCACGCGCGGGAAGCCCACCAGGATGTGCTTGTAGAACTCACGCCAGAGCAGTTCGTTGATCCAGCTGACCGCGCCGCTGTTGCCGGTTTCGAACTCACCGTGGTTATTGGCCAGTGCCGAGTGCAGGCATTGGCGTGGGGAGAGCGCACCGGCAGCAAGATAGGGCGAGAGCTGGCTGGTGCCATCGACGGCGGGAAAGTCGCGGCGCTCCTGGTAGCCCCGCAGGCGTTCGTCGGCGAAGGCGTCCAGGCGTTCGTGGGCTTCGGCTTCGCCGGCTGGCCAGTGACTGCGCAAATCCTCAGTGGGCGATTCGAAGCCGTCGATGCGTTCAGGCAGTGGATCGCTGGCCAGCTCCAGCGGCGCTTGAGCGCGCGGTGCCGGTTGCAACGTGGGAACGCCCAGGTTCAGACGCTCGTAGCAGAGCTTGCGGAACTGGCTGTAGACCTGGAAGTAGCTACCGCCCTTGGTGAGCAGGGTGCCGGGGGCGAAGAGCAGTTGGTCGAGGTAGCTGCGCAGGTCGACGCCCTGGCTGGCCAGCTCGCGCTTCACGGCGGCGTCCCGGCTGGCCTCATGCAGTCCGTATTCCTCGTTGACGTGTACCGCCTCGATCTCGTGGCGGCGACACAGCTCGGCGAGCACTCGGGGCGCATCGCTCCAGCGATCGGCCGTGCGCACCAGCAGCGGGATGTTCAGCTCGGCAAGCCCGGCGCGCAGCTCACGCAGGTTGCGCAGCCAGAAGTCCACCTTGCAGGCGGCATCGTCGTGCTCGCGCCATTGGCCGGGGCTGAGCAGGAACAGGGCGATGACCGGGCCACGTTCGGCCGCCGCTGCCAGGGCGGTGTTGTCGCGCAGGCGCAGGTCGGTGCGCAGCCAGACGAGTTGCCGCCTCATGCCGGCTCCCCATTGAGCAGGCCGAGTTCGCGCAGGCAGTGCAGGGCGCCGAGCGGGTCATGCGCCAGGTGCAGCGGCGCCGCGACCTCGGCCAGTTGCTCCTGGTGTATGCGCGCGGCGGCTCCGGCCAGCAGCCGGGGGCACTCGACGCCGGCCAGCAGGCGCGGCAGCAGGGCGAGGTTGAGTGTCTGGCTGGAGTAGAGCAGCACTGCGCGCGGCTTCAGGCGTTCCACCGCCAGGGCCAGTTCGCCGGGCGGCAGCGGCCAGTCGAAGACCTCCAGCGGACAGCCGGCGCTGCTGGCCAGCCAGGCGCTGAGCCAGAGTCCCGGCTCCAGCGGCAGTTCGGAGTGGTTTACCAGCAGCAGAGGGGCGCCGCGCTGCTGGCGGTTGTGGTGGTAGAGGCGGGTGCCGAACTTGCTGCGCAGCCAGCCGTGGAAGAACACCCGCTCCAGTTGCGCGCCGAACTGGCCCTGCCAGCGCCGCTCCAGCTGTTCCAGCAGGGGCAGCATCAGGTGTTCGCAGAGGTTGTGCGCGGGGTAGATCGCCAGCGCGCCGTTGAACAGTTCGTCGAGCTGGCGCTCACTGATCCGGCCGATGGCATCGATGCAGTGTTGCAGCAGGTCGTCCCAGGGGGAGGCGTCCGGCTCGGCGGTGGGCGGGGCGGGGTTGTCCAGCAGCGCGCGAACCTTGCTCACCGCCACGCCACGCCCCAGCCAGGTGAGGATGGCCTGGATGCGCGTGATCTGCGCCTCGGAGTAGAGGCGATGCCCTTTCGGCGTGCGCTGGGGCAGCACCAGCCCGTAGCGCCGTTCCCAGGCGCGCAGGGTGACCGGGTTGACCCCGGTGCGCCGCGCGACCTCGCGGATGGGCAGCCAGCCTTCGGCCAGGGCCTGGCGGTAATCGTTGTCCGCTTCGCGGTGTAGGTGGTCGGGATTCATGGCGTTCCTACCGGGGCGCTGCGTGTCAGATGGCATTGCGCAGGCTCAGGTCTTCGGGATGCGGTTGAAGGTAGGCCTGGGCATCGATGTAGGGATGTGGATGCCGGCGGAAGTGGTGCTTGAGCAGCGTCAGCGGAACCACCAGCGGGATCACCCCGTCGCGGTACTGGCCGATCAGCCGCTGCATCTCGGCTTTCTCCGCAGGAGGCAGGTCATGCTTGAGGTAGCCGGCCAGGTGCTGTAGCACGTTGCTGTGCGTGCCGCGCGTGGCGCAGGTACCCAGCGCGCGCATGAAGTCGCGGAAGTAGGCCGGGGCGAAATCGTCCAGCGGCTGGTTGCCGATCATCGCCAGACGCTGGCCAAGGACGCTGTACTGGCGAGGGTTGTGGGCCATCAGCTGGTACTTGTAGCGCGAGTGGAAGCCGATCAGCGCGTGGCGAGTCAGGCCCTGCGTGCAGAGCTTCTGCCAGGCGGCGTAGGCGAACACGCGGGTGAGGAAGTTCTCGCGGATCACCGGGTCGTTCAAGCGGCCTTCCTCCTCCACCGGCAACTCCGGGCGCGCCGCGCAGAAGGCCTCCGCGTAGAGCCCGCGAACCCCCGGCGGACACGCATGGCCGTCGGAACGATAGAGCTTCACCCGCTGCAGCCCGCAGGAGGGCGATTGCTGCATGAAGATGTAGCCGCAGATGTCCTCCAGCCGACCGGCCTGCTCGCGGCCGAAGTCGCGCAGGGCTTCGCTGACGTCGCGGTCGCCTTCGCGCTGGATCACCGCCCTCGGAGAGTCGTGGTCACCGACCAGGCGCAGGGTCGGTCGTGGCACGCCGAGGCCGATGGCGACCTCCGGGCATACCGGGACGAAATCGAAGTGGCGGCTGAGCACATCCAGGCACAGGCGCGAGGCCTTGTGTCCGCCGTTGTAGCGCACCGGCTCGCCCAGCAGGCAGGCGCTGATTCCGAGCTGGGGACGTGGCGTGGTGTTGGGCATGAGGGCGACCGATTTCTTGTACAGGTTTGATTTTTTGTACAACTATCGGTAAGGATAGGCCCTGTCTTGTACAGGTGCAAAGACCTTGTACAAGGTTGCCGGGCGGGCGAGGGGATTCCACGGCCTTCTCTCAAGAGAAGACCGTGGCGGGCTCAGAGATGCTCGAGAAGACGGCGGGCCGCTTCCAGACCGCTCAGCCAGGCACCTTCGACGCGCCCGGAGAGACACCAGTCGCCGCAGGCGTAGATCCCCAGGTCGGCGTCGGCCAGCGCACCGAACTGGTGGGCCTCCATCGGCCGGGCGTAGAGCCAGCGGTGGGCGAGGGCGAAGTCGGGGGCGTGCACGGCACAGCCGATCAGCTCGGCGAAGGCGCCGCGCAGGTGCTCGATCACGCTCTCCTTGGGCAGGTCGATGTTCTGCTTGCTCCAGCTGCTGCTGGCATGCAGCACCCAGGTGTCGAGCTGCCCGTCGCGGCCGGGCTTGGAGCGGTTGCAGGCCAGCCAGGAGAGCGGGCCTTCGTGCACGAAGCAGCCCTGTACCGGGGTCTGTAGAGGCTCGGCGAAGCCCAGGGCCACGGCCCAGGTCGGCTCCATAGGGATGCTCGCCGCCGCCGCCGCCAGCTTCGGCGCGCTGGCCAGCAGCGCGGCGGCCTGGGGCGCCGGAGTGGCGATCAGCACGCGGCTGTAGGGGCCGTGGGTCTGACCCTCGGCGTCCTGCAGGTGCCAGTGCTCCTCACCGCGATAGACCTCGGTGATGCGGCAGGAGAAGGTGACGGTCTGGTCCTGCAGCAGGGCGCGGGTGATCGCGCTCATGCGCGGGGTGCCGACCCAGCGGGGTTGTTCGTCCGGCGACGGGCTCAGTTCGCCGTCGCGGTACTGGTACAGGGCCGGATCCCATTCGGCTACCCAGCCCTGTTCGCGCCATTTCTGGATGGCGTCGAGGAAGCGTCGATCGCGGGCGGTGAAGTACTGCGCGCCGAGATCGAGGGCACCGGCTTCGGTGCGCTTGCTGGCCATGCGGCCGCCGCTGCCGTGACCCTTGTCGAAGAGCTGGACTTCCTGTCCGGCGTCCCGCAGGGCGTGGGCGGCCGAGAGTCCGGCGATACCGGTGCCAATGATGGCAATGGGGGCGCTCATGACGTGCCTCGTTGGTTGTCTATTTCAGAGTAACGAGCGCGGTAGGCTTGTACAAATGGTTTGATCTGTACAATGGTTCGGCTGCCAGCGCACCCGTGATCGGCAAGAGTCCGATCATCGGAACCTTCTGCGCGTCATCGGTTCCTTCATGAATGAGCGCGGTCGGTTCCGGCAAATAAAGCGTAGACCTTCCGCGCTGTCAGGGGCAGGTGCAAGCGCCGCCGTCTCGTCCAGACTGAGGGTAGGTGGGACACACTGACAAGGAGTTCGCCATGCATATTTTGTTGACCGGTGGTACCGGATTGATTGGTCGCCGGCTTTGCCGCCAGTGGAGCGCCGCCGGGCATCGCCTGACGGTGCTCAGCCGCCAGCCGCAGCGGGTCGCCGCGTTGTGCGGTGAGCAGGTGCGCGGGATCGCCGATTTCCAGGAGTACGGCGACGCGCCGCTGGACGCAGTGGTCAATCTGGCCGGCGAGCCCATCGCCGACAAGCCCTGGAGCGCGAAACGCAAGGCGTTGCTGTGGGACAGCCGGGTAGGTCTGACCGAGCGTCTGCTGGCCTGGCTGGAGACGCGCAGCCAGCGCCCCAGTGTGCTGATCAACGGTTCGGCGGTGGGCTGGTACGGCGATGCCGGCGAGCGGCCGCTGGAGGAGAACAGCGCGGCGGCTGGCGAGGATTTCGCCAGCGAGCTGTGCCTGGCCTGGGAGCAGATCGCAAGGGAGGCCAAGGCGCTGGGCATTCGCGTGGTGCTGGTGCGCACCGGGCTGGTACTGGCGCCCGAGGGGGGCTTCCTCAAGCGCATGCTGCCGCCATTCCGCATGGGACTGGGCGGCCAGCTGGGAGACGGTCGACAGTGGATGTCCTGGATTCATATCGAAGACCAGATCGCCCTCATCGATTTTCTTTTGCAGCGGGCCGATGCCGAGGGTCCATATAATGCCTGCGCGCCGCAGCCGGTGCGCAACCGCGACTTCACCCGCGAGCTGGGGCGCGCGCTGCACCGGCCGACCGTGCTGAGGGTGCCCGGTTTCGCCCTGCGCCTGATGCTCGGCGAGATGGCGGTGCTGCTGCTGGGCGGACAGCGGGTGGTGCCACGCCGTTTGCTCGATGCGGATTTCACCTTCCGCTTCCCCGAGTTGCAGGACGCCCTCGCGGACGTGCTGCGCGGACAAGGCTGAACCATCGCGCCCTGCGGCAATGCCGACAGGCCGTGCGTCTATTCGCTGCGTGTAAACTGCGCAGCCCCGCCGGGCCTGCCCGGCGAGATCGTGAACCGATTCCAAGGACATTGCATGACCCAAAACGCCCTCCTGCTGGTCAACCTGGGTTCGCCGGCTTCCACCCAGGTCGAGGACGTGCGCCGCTACCTCGATCAGTTCCTCATGGACCCCTACGTGATCGACCTGCCCTGGCCGATCCGTCGCCTGCTGGTTTCGCTGGTCCTGCGCAAACGCCCCGAGGAGTCGGCCCATGCCTATGCGTCGATCTGGTGGGACGAGGGCTCGCCGCTGATCGTGCTCAGCCGCCGCCTGCAGGAGGCGATCCGCCCCTACTGGCCGCATGGGCCGGTGGAGCTGGGCATGCGCTATGGCGAGCCGTCCATCGAGTCGGCCCTGCTGCGCCTGAGCGGGCAGGGCGTCACCCAGGTGACCTTCGCGCCGCTCTACCCGCAGTTCGCCGACAGCACCACCACGACCGCCATCGAGGAAGCGCGCCGGGTCATGCGCGAGCGCGGCCTGAAATTCGAATTGAAGGTGCTGCCGCCGTTCTACGCCGAGGCGGAGTACCGCCAGGCGCTGGTGGACAGCGTGAAACCGTACCTTTCGCAACCCTACGACCACTTGCTGCTGAGCTTCCACGGCCTGCCCGAGTCGCACATCCGCAAGCTGGTGAAGGACAAGAGCCACGACCTCGCCGCCAGCTCCAGCCGAGGCGTGCGCGATGAGGTGATGGCGGTCTGTTACCGCAGCCAGTGCCTGCGCACGGCGGAGGATTTCGCCGCGGGGGCGGGGCTGGAGGAGGGGCGCTGGTCGGTGTCCTTCCAGTCGCGCCTGGGCCGCAACAAGTGGATCGAGCCCTACACCGAGGCGCAACTGGACCTGCTCGGCAAGCAGGGCGTGAAGCGTCTGCTGGTGATGTGCCCGGCCTTCGTCGCCGACTGCATCGAGACGCTGGAGGAAATCGGCCAGCGTGGCAGCGAGCAGTTCCGCGCGGCGGGTGGGGAAGAGCTGGTGCTGGTGCCCTGCCTGAACGATCAGGAGCTCTGGGCCACGGCGCTGGCGAAGCTGTGCGAGCGGATGCCGACGGCGCTCTGAGCGGGTATTGGCGCGTGGGCTTCCCTCACCCCAGCCCTGGCTGCGCGCCCCGCTCCTGAGGGAGAGGGAGTCGATCGTGCCGTCTGGCGCCATGGTTCCATCCTGCGCCGAACGGTCCCCTCTCCCTCTGGGAGAGGGTTAGGGTGAGGGCCGCCGATACGTCAGGCTGACACCCTCGCGCGCAGCCAGCTCCAATAGCCAGCTCGCGAAACCTTCCGTCCAAACCCTGCCCCCCCATCCATCAGCCAACGGCCGCCGCACGCATTCAGAGACCTGATAGTGGGCGCACCGGGCGTCCACAGTGCCTACGCTGCGGGTTCTCCCCATCGCCATCGCCGCGTTGGCGGCGTTCAGGAGCCCGCATGCACAACAACAATAACGGCTACCCTTCCAGCCTCGTGGCATGGTCCACGGTCGCGATCCTCATGGTCGCCTACGTGCTGTCCTTCATCGACCGGCAGATCCTCAACCTGCTGGTCGGCCCCATCCGCCGCGACCTGGCGATCAGCGACACGCAGATGAGCCTGCTGATGGGCCTGTCCTTCGCGCTGTTCTACACCCTCTGCGGCATCCCGCTCGGGCGCATGGCCGACAGCCGCAGCCGGCGCGGCCTGATCACCGTCGGCGTGTTGATCTGGAGCGCCATGACCGCCGCCTGCGGCCTGGCCCGGCAGTACTGGCACTTCCTGCTGTTCCGCGTCGGCGTGGGTGTGGGCGAGGCGGCGTTGTCGCCAGCGGCCTATTCGCTGATCGCCGACAGCTTCCCGTCCCACCGCCGCGCCACGGCCATCAGCGTGTATTCCATGGGGATCTACCTGGGCTCTGGCCTGGCCTTCCTGCTCGGCGGCCTGGTGATCAAGTTCGCCTCGGCCCAGGGCGACCTGCACCTGCCGATCCTCGGCGAAGTGCGCCCGTGGCAACTGATCTTCCTGCTGCTCGGCGCTGCCGGCGTGCTCTTTACCCTGCTGATGCTGGCGGTGAAGGAACCGACCCGGCGCGGCGTGGGCGCCGGCGTGGTGGTGCCGATGAGCGAGGTGGGCGCCTACCTGCGCGCCAACCGCAAGACGGTGCTCTGCCACAACTTCGGCTTCGCCTGCATCTCCTTCGCCAGCTACGGCAGCGGCGCCTGGATACCGACTTTCTTCGTTCGCACCTACGGCTGGGACGCCGGCCACGTGGGCGTGGTGTACGGCAGCATCGTTGCGGTGTTCGGCTGCCTGGGCATCGTCTGCGGCGGGCGTCTGGCGGACTACTGGGCCAAGCGCGGGCGCACCGACGCGAACATGCGCGTGGGCCTGCTGGCCGCCGTCCTGGCGATCCCCTTCACCCTTGCCTACCCGCTGCTGGACAGCGGCAACGCCGCGGCGGTGCTGATGGCGCCCATCGTGTTCTTCCTCGGCATGCCGTTCGGCGTCGCACCGGCGGCGATCCAGGAGATCATGCCCAACTCGATGCGCGGCCAGGCGTCGGCCATCTACCTGTTCGTGGTGACGCTGCTCGGCCTGGGCGTCGGCCCGACCGCCATCGCCCTGGTGACCGACTATGTGTTCGCCGACGACATGGCGCTACGCTATTCGCTGCTGATCGTCAGCCTGCTGGCGCTGACGGCGGGCGCCTTCCTGCTGGCACGGGGGCTCAAGCCCTACCGTGCGAGCCTTGAGCATCTCAAGAGCTGGAGCCTGAAAAGCGAGATCGAGGCGGGCGCGATGCAGCGGCAGCCGGCCTGAGCTCTTGGTAGGAGCGAGCTTGCTCGCGAACCCCGCCTGATACCCAGGGCATCAAGCGGTTCGCGAGCAAGCTCGCTCCTACAGGTGGGGCACCGTGGTGTATCGGCAACGCCAAGGCATGCTCGGAGCGCCCTGAGACCAAGGCTAATCGGCGTATAACGCGGAGCGTTATACGCCCTACGACGTGCCCCAGAAAAAAGTCCCGCTGATGCGGGGCTTTTTCGTTCAGTGCGCCGACGCCGTAGCGCCGTCGCCGACGGGCTCCGGGTCCGGCTTGGCCAGCAGCGTGTACACGCACGGCAGCACGAACAGGGTGAACAGGGTGCCCACGCTCATGCCGGTGGCGATCACCACGCCGATGTCGAAGCGGCTCACCGCGCCGGCGCCGGTGGCGAGCAGCAGCGGAATCACGCCCAGTACCATCGCGGCGGTGGTCATCAGCACCGGGCGCAGGCGGATCGCCGCGGCTTCCTCCACCGCCTCGCGCACCGACAGCCCGCGTTCGTGGCGCAGTTGGTTGGCGAACTCGACGATGAGGATGCCGTGCTTGCTGATCAGCCCGATCAGCGTCACCAGGCCCACCTGGGTGTAGATGTTCAGGCTCGACAGGCCGAGGAACAGCGGCACCAGCGCACCGCAGATCGACAGTGGCACCGTGACCATGATCACCAGCGGGTCGCGGAAGCTCTCGAACTGCGCCGCCAGCACCAGGAAGATCACCGCCAGCGCCAGGGCGAAGGTCACCATCAACGCGCTGCCTTCCTGCACGAACTGCCGCGAGGCGCCGGCGTAGTCGAAGGAGAAGCCGCGCGGCGACTCTTCCTCGGCGATGCCGCGCACGGTGTCGATGGCTTCGCCCATGCTGACCATCGGCACGCCGGAGATGATCGCCGAGTTGAGCTGCTGGAACTGGTTGAGCTGGCGCGGCCGCGCGCGCTCGTGGAAGGTCACCAGGGTCGACAGCGAGATCAGCTGGCCGCTCTGGCTCTTCACGTAGTAGTTGCTCAGCCAGCCCGGGTTGTCGCGGTAGGCGCGCTCGACCTGGGCGATCACCTTGTAGCTGCGCCCGTCGATGGTGAAGCGGTTGATCTCGCCCTCGCCCAGCAGCGCGCCCAGGGCGACGCCCAGGTCCTGCATGGTGACGCCCATCTGCGCGGCCTTGGCGCGGTCGATGTCGACCGCAAGCTCGGGCTTGTCGAAGGCCAGGTCGAGGTCGAGGAAGGCGAATTTGCCCGACTCTTCCGCACGCTTCTTCACCCGCTCGGCCACCTGCAGCAGCGATTGGTAGTCGCTGGCGGTGTTGATCACGAACTGGAACGGTAGGCCCTCGCCGGTGCCCGGCAACGACGGCAGGTTGAAGCCGAAGATCTGCAGGCCGGGGATCTTGTCCAGCTCGCCCTGCACCGCATGGAGCAGTTCCATCTGGCTGCGCTTGCGCTCGTCCCAGGGCTTGAGCAGCATGCCGCCGATGCCCGTCTGCACGCCGTTGTAGCCGTTGATCTGGAACGCGGAGTAGTACTCGGGGAAGGTGCGGAAGATGCTTTCGAACTGGGCCGTGTACTTGGACAGGTAGTCCAGGTTCGCGGTCTGCGGCGCGCTGGACATGAGGAAGACGATGCCCTGGTCTTCCTCCGGCGCCAGTTCCTTGTGGGTGAACATCATCAGCAGCGGGATGATCGCCAGCACCAGCGCGGCGAACACCAGCACCACCGGCCGGCTGTTCAGCGTGCCGTGCAGGGTGCGCTGGTAGCGCTGCTTGAGCGCCTCGAAGATCAGGTCCAGGCGATGGGCGAGGCCCGTGGGGTTCTCGTCGTGACGCAACAGGCGCGAGCACATCATCGGCGACAGGGTCAGGGCGACGATGCCGGAGATGATCACCGCGCCCGCCAGGGTGAAGGCGAACTCCTTGAACAGCGCGCCGGTCAGGCCGCTGAGGAAGCCGATGGGGGCGTACACGGCGGCCAGGGTGATGGTCATGGTCACCACCGGCACGGCGATTTCCCGCGCGCCTTCGATGGCGCCCTGGAAGGGCGTCTTGCCCTCTTCGATGTGACGGTGGATGTTCTCCACCACCACGATGGCGTCGTCCACCACCAGGCCGATGGCGAGCACCATGGCGAGCAGGGTCAGCAGGTTGATCGAGTAGCCCATCACCTGCATGAAGAACAGCACGCCGATCATCGACAGCGGGATGGTCACCACCGGGATGATCACCGAGCGCAGCGCGCCGAGGAACAGGAACACCACCACGATGACGATCAGGATCGCCTCGCCCAGGGTCTTCACCACCTCGTCGATGGAGGCCTGGATGAAGCGCGTGGCGTCGTAGGCGATGGTCACCTTGAGGCTTGGCGGCAGCTGTTCCTCCAGCTCCGGCATCTTGGCGCGGACTTCCCTGATCACGTCCAGCGGGTTGGAGCTGGGCGTGCCCTTGATGCCGATGTACACCGAGGGGATGCCGTTGAACGAGCTGACCGCGTCGTAGCTCGCCGCGCCCAGTTCGATGCGCGCCACATCGCCCATCAGCACGCGGCGATCGCCGGCGGTCTTCAGCGGGATGGCGGCGAAGGCCTCCGGGGACTTCAGGTCGGTGGAGGCGTTCACCGAAGTGACCACCATCTCGCCCTTCACCTCGCCGGCGGCGGAGAGGAAGTTGTACTGGCGCACCGCGCTGTCGATGTCGCCTGCGGTGATGCCGTAGGCGGCCATCTTCACCGGGTCCAGCCACAGGCGCATGGCGAACACCTGGTTGCCGAGGATTTCGGCCTCGGAGATGCCCGGCAGGGTGGCGAGCTTGGGCTGGATCACCCTCGAGAGGTAGTCGGTGATCTGCGGGTTGCTCATCTGCTCGCTGAAGAAGCTGATGTACATCAGCGCCGAGGCGTCAGCGGCTTCCTTGTCCAGCACCGGGTCTTCGGCGTCCGGCGGCAGCTGGGTCTTCACCTCGCCGATCTTCGACAGCAGCTCCGTTACCAGACGGTCGGTGTTGGCGCCGATGTGCGCGTAGATCGAGATCACCGAGTAGTTCTGCCGGCTCACCGAGGTCATGTAGTCGATGCCTTCGGCGCTGGCCAGGCTCTGCTGCAGCGGCTGGGTGATGTAGCCCTGGATGGTTTCGGCGTTGGCGCCGGCATAGAAGGTGGTGACGGTGATCAGCGCGTTTTCCATCTGCGGATATTCGCGGATCACCAGCCGGCTGAAGGCCTGCATGCCGAGCAGGACGATCAGCAGGCTGACCACGGTCGCCAGCACCGGGCGACGGATGAAGGGATCGGTGAAGCCCATAAGCTCAATCCTTTGTGTTCGGATTTGCTCCGCTCGGCCATGCCGTATCGTAGGGAAACGTCGAAATGCTCTGGCTCACGCCAACTCCGCTTTCGCCGTTCCCTCCGCCTTGCCTGGCTCTCTCGCTCGGGAAATCCGTTGACTCTCGTTGTCCCCGCCAGAGGGCGAGGACACTGCTGTCTCTTACTGTGCGTCCGGGACGATCGCCACCGACGTGCCGCTGTCGAGCTTGAGCTGGCCGGAGGTGACGACCTGTTCGCCGGCCTTCAGGCCTTCGACGATCACCACGCTGCCTTCGCGGCGTTCGCCGGTCTTGACGAAGCGGCGCTCCACGGCGAGGACGGGCTGGCCCTTGTCGTCGGTCATGGCCTTGCCGTCCTTGTCCTTCTGCGGGCCGACCACGTACACCGAGTTGCCGTAGAGGGTGAAGGCCACGGCGGTCTCCGGGACCACGATGCGCGGCGCGCTGTCGGGCAATTGCACTTCCAGGTTGGCGAACATGCCCGGCAGCAGCTTGCCGTCGGGGTTGGCCATGCTGGCGCGGACCAGCAGGTTGCGCGTCTCGTTGTCCACCCGTGGGCTGATCGCCTCGATGCGGGCCGCGAAGCTCTGCCCGGGATAGGCCGCGACCCGCACGCTGACGGCCTGGCCGGCCTTGAGCAGGGGGAAGTCCTGTTCCGGCAGGAAGAAGTCGACCAGCAGGGTGGAGAGGTCCTGCAGAGTGACGATTTCGGTGCCCGGCGAGACGTAGTCGCCCACGTCCACCCGGCGGATGCCGACGGTGCCGTCGAAGGGCGCGAGGATGCGCTTCTTCGCCAGTGCCGCGCGCAGCTGCGCCACGGTGGCGGTGGAACGGTTCAACTGGGCGGCGAGGCGGTCGTAATCGCTCTTGGAGATGGCCTGGCGGTCCACCAGGTTGCGGCCGCGCGCGAATTCCACCTGGGCCAGGCCGAGGTCCGCCTCGGCGCTGCGCAGGGTGGCTTCCTCGACGTCGTTTTCCATCTGCAGGATGGGCTGGTTCTGCTTCACCTTGTCGCCGGAGACGAACAGGATGCTGCGCACGATGCCCGAGACTTCCGCGGTCACGGTCACGCCCTGCACGGCGCGCAGGGTGCCGATGGCCGGCAGGCGGCTTTGCCAGTCTCGCTGCACGGCGTCGGTGGCGGTGACGCTGACCGGCGGACGCGGCGCCGAGAACATGGCGATCTGTTTCTGGATGGAGAGGTATTTCGAGCCGGCGAGCGCCGCAATGATAACGGCGACCACGCCCAGCATGAGCAGCATGCGGCGCAACATCTTCCTGTTCCTTGGTACGTGCCTGGCAGCAATCCGCCGCGATTCGCTCGTTCGGAAACTACCGGACGGCCTTCCGTTCGCGGGGGTGTCGATCAGGCTTTGAAGCCGATACGGGGTCGCCCCATTGCGGGGCGGAATTGCGCACCTTATGCCTGATCGCGTGGCGAGTCAAAGGCCTGCGATTACAAGGCGTTTCGCGAAGAAGATGATGTGATCGTGGGCAAATAGCGCCGAATCGGTGCGGCGGGGTGCCAGGGGGAGGGTGCCACGTCCCTGTGGCTGAAGCGGGTCAGGCGCTGAGCTTGTGGGTCACTTCGGCGAGCTCGCCGGAGAGGCCGTGCAGGTGGCGGCTGGCGCTCTGGGTGCGCACCACGTTTTCCTCGTTGGTGGCGCCGATGGCGGTGATCTCGGTGAGGTTGCGCGAGATGTCTTCGGCGACCGAGGTCTGCTCCTCGGCGGCGGTGGCGATCTGGCGGTTCATGTCGCGGATCGCTTCCACTGCCAGGGTGATGCTGCGCAGCACTTCGCCGGCCTGGGTGACGCGCTCCACGCCCTGCTCGCTGCGGACCTGGCCGTTCTCGATGGCGCGCAGGGCGTTCACCGAGCCAGTCTGCACGGTGTCGATGATCTGGTGGATCTCGGCGGTTGACTCGGCGGTGCGCTGGGCCAGGGTGCGCACTTCGTCGGCGACCACGGCGAAACCACGACCGGCCTCGCCGGCGCGGGCGGCCTCGATGGCGGCGTTGAGCGCCAGCAGGTTGGTCTGGTCGGCGATGCCGCGGATCACTTCCAGCACCTTGCCGATGCGCCCGCTGTCGCTTTCCAGGCGGCGGATGACCTCGGCGGTGTTGGCGATTTCGCTGCTCATTTCGGTGATGGTGACGATGGTGCTCTGCATGACTTCACCGCCTTGCTGGGCGTGCTGGTCGGCATCGTCGGCGGCGCGCGCGGCATCGGAGGCGTGGCGGGCGACTTCCTGGGCGGTGGCGGACATCTCGTGCATCGCCGTGGCCACCTGGTCGGTGCGCGAGAACTGTTCGCGGGTGCCTTCGGCCATCAGGGTGGCGATGGCGTTCAGCTCGCCGCTGGCGGTGTCCAGTGCGCTGGTGCTGTGCTTGAGGCGGTTGAAGGTGTCGGCGAGGAAGTCGCGCAGGGTGTTGGCGGCGCGGGCCAGGCGGCCGAGTTCGTCGCGGCGGCTGGCGTCGACACGCTCCTCGAAGTTGCCTTCGCTGAGCTGGGCGATGTGTTCGATCAGCCGGGCGATGGGCCCGATCAGGTTGCGGTTGACCAGCCACAGGCTGAGCAGGCCCAGGACGATGCCCGAGATCAGCAGGATCAGGCTGCCGCCGACCACCGTGCTGCTGGCGCTGTCGGAAATCGCCTTGGACTGCTCCTGGGCTTCACGGTGCAGGCTGTCCACCAGGGCGGCCATCTGCTCGCTGGCGGCGCGGTCGATGCCCTTCACCGCGGCGTCGCCGGCACGCGGGTCGCTGCCGGCAGCCAGGTAGGCGTCGCGCCCCTTGCGATAGGCCTGGCCGAGCTGGCGGTGTTCGTCGCGCAGACGACTCACCTGGGTCTTGAGCTGGGGTTCGTCGGCAGCATTTTGTTCCAGGCGTTGCAGGATGTCCTGCACGGCGCGCTCCTGGTCCTCGAACTGGCCCCAGTATTTGTTCAGGTCGGCCGGTTGCTGCCCGCGTAGCAGGACGTTCTTCCATTCCTGCACCTGGACCTTGAAGGCGACGTTGGCCTGGTCGACCAGTTGCGAGGATTGCAGCGGCCCGTCGAGCAGGCGCTGGTAGGCGCTGACGCTGCCGGAGAGGAAGTGGAAGCAGGCGAGGGCGATCAGCAGGACGAGCAGCAGGCTGCCGCCCAGCAGCGAAAGAATCTGGGTACGCAAGGAAGTGTTGGGGGACATCGTGGTTACGCCTCTAAGACGCAGGGTGGGAATCGGTCAGTCCCTTGCATCGGCCGCACCCGCATCTTCCTTAGTGCGGGCAGACGAGTGGTGGTGTCGCAGGCGCTCTGGAACGGGCGTTCAGGCCAGGTGCAGGTGGTTGTCCCAGAAGGCTGGCGGCAACTCCAGTGGGGTGCCGGCGATGCGTTCGCCGCGACAGTCGTAGAGGCGGCAGCGGCCCTGCCCGGAGGTAACGACGAAACCGCCCTTCACGGCGCCGACGCCGGCGCAATCCGGCAGCGGCGCATCCAGTCGCACTTCGCCAGTATCCAGGTCCCAGATGAAGAAGCGGTTACCGCGCGGGGCGGTCAGCGCCACCAGGCGCAGGTCGCTGTGGATGGCGACGCTGGCGGTGTACTGGGTCATCGCCAGGCGCTGCTGGTCAGCCAGGGGGAAGGGCTGGAAGGCCTCGCCGGGGCGCTTGATGGCGAGCAGGTCGGCGCGGTCGTGGGCATCGCCCATGTACTGCTGGCCGGCGACTATGGTGCCGTCGGCGGCGATGGCCAGGTGACGCACGCTGTTCATCTGCTGCGCCAGGGTTTCCTTGGAGATCAGCGAGCCGTCGCGGCGCATCAGCACCAGGCTCGGCTCCATGGCGTCGAGGTTCATCTCCACGCGGCTTTCGGCCTCGGTGCGGATGCCGCCGTTGGCCACCACCAGGGTTTCGCCGTCGGGCATCCAGGACACCTGGTGCGGGCCGAGGCCGTGGGTGGAAATCTCGCCCGTGTGGCTGAGCTTGTCGCCGTCGAAGCGGTACACGCCGAGCATGCCGCGCCCCGGATCGGTGGTGTCGTTCTCGGTGGCGTAGAGCCACTCGCCGTCCTTGTGCCACACGCCGTGGCCGTAGAAGTGGCGGTCGGCTTGCGAATCGAGGGTCTGCAGCAGGCGGCCGTCGTCCAGGTGGATCAGGTAGCTCTGCCGGCCCGGGCGGCGGGCGACGAACAGCGCCAGCGGCAGGCTGGGATGCTGCACCACGTCGTGGCAGCGCAGGCCCACTTCGGTGGCGAAGGCGCGGCTGCCATCCAGGCGATAGCCCACCGCGTAGTGTTTGCCATCCGCGTCGTCACGGGCGGACAGCAGCAGGGGCTCCTTGCCCTTGCGCGACAGCGTCCAGCCGCCGAAGGTCAGGGCGCCGAGCAGCAGGCTGCCCAGGCCGAGTACGTGACGTCGCAACATGGCGTTCACCTCTTTCATTCACCTTGATCTGGCGAGCTAGCGCCAGGCTCTCCAACGACGCATGGCCGACGCGCAGCCGATCAATCGCCGTCGTTGGCGTTGAAGCCGAGCTGTACCCCGAGTGCTTTCGCCAGGTCGCTCTCGTGGAGACGGTGGACGGCATTGAGGCTGTCGTACAGCGCGTTCAGCTGCTGGATGCCGGCTTCGTCCTTGAGCAGGTCGCTGAGAGGCTTGTCGATCGCCTTCAGCTTGCCGTGGGTGTCGGCGTAGGCGGCGTCGATCTTGCTCGCCAGCTCCTTCTGTTCGGCCGGCAGCAGGGCGCGCAGGCCCTTGTTGTCGGTGCCGTTCCACAGCGCCTGGGCGCCGGTCAGGCTGGCGTCCAGGCTCGCCAGGGAGGCGTCGCTGCGCCAGCCTTCGGCCTGGAACGGCTGCGGGATGCCCTTGCTCTGGCGGCCCAGCGGGGTGCCGAGCTTCTTCTTCAGCATGTCCAGTGCGGTGACCTGCACGCGCAGCAGTTCGGCGATGGCCTCGTGGGCATCGGCGTAGCGGTCGTTGGGGAATTTGGAGAGCTGGGCGAGCATGCCGCCGTCCTGCTTCCACTGCGCCAGGATGCCTTCCGCCAGGGCCTGCTGGTGCGCGCCGATGGCCTCCAGCAGCGGGCAGTAGCGCGCCTTGGTCTCGGCGTTGGCCAGGTCGATCCTGGCGTCGTAGAGGACGTATTCGTAGGCGGTCAGCCCCTGGACCACGACGCTGGATTTATCCAGGGTCGCCGGGGTGATGGGGTTGCCGCTGCCCAGCAGTTGCTCGACCTGACGGGCAACCAGGTTCTTCTTGTCCGGCCAGAACTGCACTTGCCAGGCGCGGTTGCCCTCGGCCAGGGGGCCGACCAGCAGCGGCTGCAGCTCGGCCCAGGCCTGCTGCGCGGCCATGTAGTCGGCGCGGGCCTTGGCCAGGTCTTCCTTGCCCTGGCAGTAGGCCAGGGCGCTGGCGGCCAGGGCGCGGTCGGCGTCCACCCAGCGGCTGTAGGTCGGCAGGATCACCTGTTGAGCCAGCGTGGCACTGGTGGTGGCCTGCGGGTCGGTAGGCGAGCAGGCGCCCAGGGCGATGGCGAGGCTGGTGATCAGTAGGCGGGGGCGGAACATGTTCGGCTCGGCTCCTTAGAGTGAATTCAGGAACGCCAGCAGGGCACTGCGCTGCTCGGCGTCGAAAGTCAGTACGCGCTGCTTGGCCGCTTCGGCTTCGCCGCCGTGCCAGAGCACCGCTTCGAGCAGGTTGCGGGCGCGTCCGTCATGGAGGAACTGTGTGTGGCCGTTGACCGTTTCGGTCAGGCCGATGCCCCACAGCGGCGGCGTGCGCCAGTCGCGGCCGCTGGCGAGAAATTCCGGGCGATTGTCCGCGAGACCGTCGCCCATGTCATGCAGCAGCAGGTCGCTGTAGGGGCGGATGACCTGGTTGGCCAGCTCCGGCTCGGCGGCATTGGGGCCGGTGGTGAATTTCGGGCTGTGGCAGCTGGCGCAGCCGCTGTCGAAGAACAGGCCCTTGCCGGTCAGCACCTGCGGGTCGTCGACCTTGCGCCGCGCCGGCACCGCGAGGTTGCGCGCGTAGAAGGCGACCTGGTCGAAGATGTGCTGGCTGACTTCCGGCTTGCCGCCGTCGATGGCGTTGCGGCAGTCGACCTGGGCCTGCGTGCAGTCATCGCTGGGCAGCAGGTCGCTGGTCAGGCCCATGTCGCCGGAGAAGGCGTGGGCGTTCTGCTGGGCGACGTCGGGTTGCCCGGCCTTCCAGCCGAAGCGGCCGAGCGCGGTCTCGTGGCGCGCGTCGTCCCAGACCTGGTTGGCGCGGCCACGGATGCCGTCGCCGTTGCGGTCGTCCGGATCGGCGTTGGCGAGGATGTCTTCCTCGCGGATGGACTCCAGCAGGCCCAGACCGATCATCGGCGGGGCGATGCGTGCGGAGAACAGGGTGTTGGCCTGCATCGGGCCGTAGCCGAGGTTGCTGATGCGCAGGGTCGGCTTGCGCAGCTCGACCACGGTGCCGTCCTTGAAGGTCACCGGCACCGGCTCGTAGTCCACCCGCACCTTGCCTTCGGGCGTCACGCCGGGGATGGCCGAGTCCTGCAGCTGGCCGCCATACACCGGCTCGGGCACCACGCCCAGGCGCTTGAGCGTGCGCGCGTCTTCCGGGCCGGCCGGAATCGACAGGCGCACCAGCATGGAGACGGCATTGACGTCATTGGGCTCCGGCGGGTGGCCGCGGCCGTCCTTGATGTGGCAGTTCTGGCAGGCGTTGGTGTTGAACAGCGGGCCCAGGCCGTCACGCGCGGTGGTGGTGGACGGGGCGATCACCCAGGGATTGCGGAAGAAGCTGTTGCCGACGCTGAAGTCCAGGCGGCGGCTCGGCGTGAGGTTGGCCGAGGGCATGGAGTAGGCGTTGCGGTCGCTCTGGCCGACCGTGGCGGCGCCGCCGGAAAGCGCTTCGCCCGGCTCGGTCACGGCATGCCGGGAGGTCTCCGGCTTGCACGCGGCAAGGGCGAGGACGGAGAGCAGCGGTACGAGCAGAGCGGCGCGGCGGTGGAGCATTGACTTCAGTTCCAGGGCGTGAAAAGCAGCGCGCCATCTTATCAGGGGAGCCAAATGCAAATCTGAAAAATTTGTATTTAAGAATCGACCTTGCCCAGCCGTGAAAAAGACAAAGCCCCGCGGGGCGGGGCTTTGTCAGGGCCGGACCGGCGCTGCGGCGTGGAGCCGCAGCGCTGGGCTGGCTGGATCAGAACTGGTGATCGGCGGTATCCGGCTTCAGGTCCTGCACGCCGACCGCAGCGGCGGCCTTCTCGATGGCGCCGGTCTGCTTCACCAGCGAGGCGATGGCGTCGCGGATCTTCTGCTGATCGTCCTTGGCGTCCGGGGCGATCATCTGGTCGAAGTGCACACCGTCCTTCTCGGCACGGTCGACGATGGCCTGCATCTTGGCTTCGGTGGCTTCCAGGTCGGCCTTCAGGTCGCTGTCGGCCTGGGCGTTGGCCTTGGCCACCAGGTCGGAGAGGCTCGGGCCTTTCACCATGCTGCCGTCCACACGCTTGTACTCGCCGGTGTAGATGTTGCGGATGCCCTTGGCGTCGAAGAACAGGGTGTGGTGGGTGTCGTCGCTGAAGCAGTCGTGTTCGTCTTCGGTGGAGTTGGCTTCCAGGGCGACCTTCATGCGCTCGCCGGCCAACTCGCCCAGGGACAGGCTGCCCAGGCCGAAGAACATCTTGCGCAGGTTGTTGTCGGCGCTGTCGGCTTCCAGCTTGGCGCGGTAGTTGTCGGCCACGCCAGCTTTCCAGTTGCCGGCCATCTCTTCCATCTGGGCGACCAGCAGGTCGGTGACGGCCTTCAGGTAGGCGGCGCGACGGTCGCAGTGGCCGTTGCTGCAGTCCTTGCCCTGGGCATAGTCGGTGTACTTGCGGTCGCCCGCGCCCGGCTTGGTGCCGTTCAGGTCCTGGCCCCAGAGCAGGAATTCGATGGCGTGGTAGCCGGTGGCGACGTTGGCTTCGGAACCGCCCAGTTCGTTCAGGCTCAGCAGCTTCTCGCCGGTGATTTCCTTCACGTCGATCTTGTCTTCGCCGACCTGGATCTCGGTGTTGGCGATGATGTTGGCGGTGGCGCCGGCGTTGCCTTCGGCGTGCTGGTAGTCCTTGGCGACGTAGTCGATCAGGCCTTCGTCCAGCGGCCAGGCGTTGACCGCGCCTTCCCAGTCGTCGACCACGGCGTTGCCGAAGCGGAAGCCTTCGCTCTGCGAGTAGGGTTTGCGCGCGGCCAGCCAGGCTTCGCGGGCGGCCTTCAGGGTTGCTTCGCTGGGTTTGGCGAGCAGCGCGTCGACGGCGGCCTGCAGGGCCTTGGCGGTGGTCAGGGCGTCGCCGAAGGTGGCTTCGGCGATGTCGGCGTAGTTCTTCACCACGGCCTTGACCGCGGCCTCGTCGACCTTGGCTGCCGCCGGGGCGTTGCTCTGGGCGCTGGCTGCCGGGGCGGCGGCCTGGTTCGCCGGGGCTTCGGCTTTCTTGTCATCGCCGCAGCCGGCGAGGGAAATGGCGATGGCGAGCAGGCTGGCAGTGGCCCAGGGCATACGTGTCATGACGGGTTCCTTTGAGAGGTAGGAGGCGCACGAGATCGAATTGCGCAAGAAAAACGGCAACATAATGCGAAAGATTTGCATTTTTGAAAAGGGTGTTCGAGCGTGCGTTCTCGGCGAGTGGCCAGCAGGTCGCCAGTAGGCGGGCGTGCACTGATGACGTAGGGCGTATAACGTTCGACGTTATACGCCGTTTGGCCTTTATTCCCGTGCGCTCCGAACTCGGCCCGGTAGCTGGCCGGTGGGATGAGGTGCAACGGCGTACAACCGCGAAGGTTGTACGCCCTACGGCATGTCAGTGGCGTTCGACCGACCCGTTCGAACCCCCGCCGGCCACTTCGGCCAGGCGCCGGGCCTGCTTGAGGTAGAGGGTCAGTTCGCGCGCCGGCAGCGGCTTGCTGTACAGGTAGCCCTGCCCCTCGTGGCACCCCTGGGCGATGATGTAGGTCTCCTGCTCGACCGTCTCCACGCCCTCGGCGATCACCAGCATCCCCAGGCTCTTGCCCAGTTGGATGATGGCGCGAACGATGGTGGCGTCGTCGTCGTCCAGCAGCAGGTCCTGGACGAAGCTCTTGTCGATCTTGATCTTGTCCAGCGGCAGGCTCTTCAGGTAGCTCAGCGACGAGTAGCCGGTGCCGAAGTCGTCGATGGCGATCAGGGCGCCGGCGCGACGCAGGCTGAGCAGGTGCTGGGCGGCGGTGGAGATGTCCTCCATCAGGCCGGTCTCGGTGACTTCCAGTTCCAGCGAGCGCGGCGGCAGGCGATGCATCTGCAACAGGTTGCTGACCACCCGCGGCAGGGCGTTGTGGCGCAGCTGCACGGTGGAGAGGTTGACCGCCAGGCGCAGGTCGTCGAAACCCTGGTCGTGCCATTCGCGCAGTTGGCGGCAGGATTGGTCGAGCACCCATTCGCCGATGCTGAAGATGCTGCCGTTCTGTTCCGCCAGCGGGATGAACAGATCCGGTGCTACCCAGCCCTGGGTCGGGTGCTGCCAGCGCAGCAGCGCCTCGACGCCGACCACACGGTGGTCGCGGTAATCCACTTGCGGTTGATAAACGAGATGCAGCTCGTTGCGCGCCAGGGCTTCGCGCAGGTCCTTCTCCAGCTCGCGGCGGCGGCGCATCTCGCTGTCGACGCTGGCGATGTAGAACTGGTAGCGATTGCGCGAGCGGCTCTTGGCCAGGGTCATGGTCTGCTCGGCTTTCTGCAGCAGCTTCTCGGTGGTCTCGCCGTCCTCGGGGAACAGGGTGATGCCGATGGTGGCGCGCAGGTGCACCAGGTGCTGGTCCAGCTCGAAGGGGGCTTCCAGGTCGTCGAGGATCTGCTGGGCCAGTTCGGCGGCCTCGTAGGGCTGCTCGATGTCGGCCTGGACCAGGGCGAACTGGTCGCCGCCCAGCCGTGCCAGGGCGCCCAGGTGCGCGCTGCGGGTACGCAGGCGGTCGGAGAGGGCGATCAGCAACTGGTCGCCGAACTGGTAGCTGTATTGCTCGTTGATGCCCTTGAAGTCATCCAGCCCCAGGCACAGCACGGCGACGCGGCGCTGCTGGCGCGACGCGCCTTCGAGGATCTGGTCCAGGCGCTGCTGCAGCAGCTTGCGGTTGGGCAGGCCTGTGAGGAAGTCGTACTGGGAGATGCGCAGCAGGCTGTCTTCGGCCTCGCGGCGCAGGTGGCCGTTGCGTTCGATGGAGGCGAGCAGCTGGTTGGCCGTGGTGACCCACAGGCCCAGCTCGTCCTTCTCGTGGCCCTGGGGCATCGGCAGCTTGTGCTGGCTGGGGCGGTCGGGGTTGATCGCGGCGAGGTGCTCGATGATCTTCGACAGCGGCTTGGTCAGCATCCAGTGGTAGACCATGAACAGCACCAGGCCCATGGCCAGGGCGCGGAGCAGGCCGGAGAGGAAGATGATCCCCGAGGTGGTGACGAAGTCCTCGCCGTAGGGCGCGGTGTCCAGGGTGATCTTCAGGTCGCCGTAGTATTCGTTGGAGCCGTTGCGGCCGGCCAGGCGGATCGCGTAGTTCTGCTCGGCGCCGAGGATCGGGTCGGTCAGCCAACGGGTGGGGGACTCCAGCAGCGGGCGGGATTTCTCCGCCAGCATGGGTTCGTCGGGATGGCCGATGGCTGCGTAGCGCACGGCTTCATGCTGGAACAGCCCTTCGAGGACCTGCATCGCCATGTCGCGGTCCAGGCTGTAGACCGCCTGGGTGGACGGGTCGCGGACCATCGCCAGGATGCGCTGGGCGTCGCTGTGTACGGCTTGCCGGGCCTTGTGCGCGTCGAAGACGATCTGGGCACAGCTGAGCACCACTCCGACCACGAGGGCCGCGAGTAATACCATTCGCAGCAGCTTGAGGGAGAGGCTGTGCCGGGGGTCCAGTTTCAAGGGACTTTCCTTGTTCATCGCCGGGGGCGAAAGACTGGTCTGAGTATTGGCAATTGGCGCTATGGCGTCAAAGGGCCATCGTTGCATTTTTGACAGCCTAGGCCTTTCAGGTTAGCCGACCCCTGGTTCTTGCGCGTACAGAACGAAGAAACCCGGCACAAGGCCGGGTTTCCAAGGTCACGCTGGGGGGAATCAGGCAGCGAAGTTCTTCGCTACGAAGTCCCAGTTCACCAGGTTCCAGAACGCTTCTACATACTTCGGACGCAGGTTGCGGTAGTCGATGTAGTAGGCGTGTTCCCAGACGTCGCAGGTCAGCAGCGGGGTGTCGCCGCTGGTCAGCGGGCAGCCGGCGCCGATGGTGCTGGCCAGGGCCAGGGAGCCGTCGGCCTTCTTCACCAGCCAGCCCCAGCCGGAGCCGAAGGTGCCGATGGAGGTCTTGCTGAACTCTTCCTTGAACTTGTCGAAGGAACCGAAGGCAGCGTTGATGGCGTCAGCCAGGGCGCCGGTGGGCTGGCCACCGCCGTTGGGGCTCAGGCAGTTCCAGTAGAAGGTGTGGTTCCACACCTGGGCGGCGTTGTTGAAGATGCCGCCGGAAGAGGTCTTGACGATGTCTTCCAGGCTCTTGCCTTCGAACTCGGTGCCCGGAACCAGGTTGTTCAGGTTCACGACGTAGGTGTTGTGGTGCTTGTCGTGGTGGTATTCCAGGGTTTCCGCGGAAATGTGCGGCTCAAGGGCATTCTTCGCGTAAGGCAGCGGCGGCAATTCGAAAGCCATGTTCTCTCTCCTATCTCACTCAGTCTGGGCTAGCGCGGCGAACGCGCGACCGGTACACGGGGCCGGTTGAAGTATTTGTCGCGGCATCCGGGCGTAGCTGCAATGCGTCCGCAAGGGACCAGGGCAGCGCGCCAGTTGCGTCCGGAAGCCGTGGCTTCCGGCGCCGCGAAGGTCGGATCATAGCACCCGACCCTGGGCATATCCACGCAGCATCTGTAGGGTCAAAGGCCGTGCGGCAGGGGCTACGCCTGCGCGCGCCCCTCACTATGCTCCGACCGGGATGACGAATCGTCGTTCGACCTTTTTCCCCGTCAGGCTGCGAACACCAGTTGCGCCGCCATGCCCAGCATCATCACCGCCACCATCAGGTCCACCAGGCGCCAGGTGGCTGGCCGCGCCAGCCAGGGGGCGAGCCAGGCGGCGCCCAGCGCAAGGGTGAAGAACCACAGCAGCGAGGCGCTGGCCGCGCCCATGGCGTAGGCGCCGGGGGCTGCCTGCTGGGCGCCGAGGGAGCCGATCAGCAGCACGGTGTCGAGGTAGACGTGGGGGTTGAGCAAGGTCACCGCCAGCGCCGCCATCAGCACGGTACGGCGCGAGCGCGGACCGGTCTCCCCGCCATCGCCCATGGCCTCGGGGGCAATGGCCCGGCGCAGCGCCTTGAGCCCGTACCAGAGCAGGAAGGTCACCCCGCCCCAGCGGGCGACGGCCAGCAGCGTCGGGTTCTCGGCGAGGATCCTGGCCAGGCCGAATACCCCGGCGCTGACCAGGATGGCGTCGCACAGCACGCACAGCGCCGCCACCGACAGGTGGTGCTCACGACGCAGGCTCTGGGCGAGGACGAAGGCGTTCTGCGCGCCGATGGCGATGATCAGGCCGGCGGCGACCAGCAGGCCGTTCAGGTAGCTCTGCCACATGGCTCAGATTCCTTCTGGATTGAGGGCGAGGGCGCGCAGCACGTCCAGCGCGCGCGGGCCGTCGGCGTGGGCGACGAACAGGTGGTCGTGGTACCAGGCGGCGATCACGTTGCAGCTGATCCCGGCCTTCGCCAGGGCGGTCGCCACGGCCGCGGTGAGGCCAACCGCCTGCAGCGCGGAATGCACCTCCAGGGTCAGCCAGGCGGCGACGTAGTCGAAGCCCAGCCCGGCCCGTTCGGCCTCGGCGCGCGGCAGGATCAGCGTCAGCCCCTCGCGCTCGCGGAAGCTGCCCAGCGGCTGCAAACCGACCGGCAGCCGGCCGTCGGGCAGAGTGCAGAACACGTACTCGCCGTCGTTGAGTACCGGGGTCATGCCGCGCAGCAGCGCGGCCAGGGAGGTTTCGCCAGCCATGGGGAAGGTCCATCGAAGAAGGGGAATGCTGGCGATTGTCGAGTGTTCGGTTGTATAAGAAAAACCAATGTTGCTGATGTCTCATTAGGGAAACTGATCATGTTCGACTACAAGCTGCTCGCCGCCCTGGCCGCCGTGGTGGAGCAGGGTGGCTTCGAGCGCGGTGCCCAGGTGTTGGGGCTGTCGCAGTCGGCGATTTCCCAGCGCATCAAGCTGCTCGAGGCGCGGGTCGGCCAACCGGTGCTGGTGCGGGCGGCGCGGCCGCAGCCGACCGATCTGGGCCGGCGTCTGCTCAACCATGTGCAGCAGGTGCGCTTGCTGGAGGGCGACCTGCAGCAGTGGGTGCCGGCGCTGGACGACGGCGCGGCGCCCGAGCGCCTGCGCCTGGCGCTGAATGCCGACAGCCTGGCGACCTGGTGGGCGAAGGCGGTGGGCGACTTCTGCGGCGAGCGCCACGTACTGCTGGATCTGGTGGTGGAGGACCAGGAGGTCGGCCTCAAGCGCATGCGCGCCGGCGAAGTGGCCGGGTGCGTCTGCGCCAGCCCGCGACCGGTGGCCGGCGGGCGCAGCGAGCCGCTGGGGGCGATGCGATATCGCGGTCTCGCCAGCCCCGGGTTCATCGCCCGGCACTTCCCCAAGGGCGTGACGCCGACGGACCTGGTGCGCGCCCCGGCCATCGTCTATGGCCCGGACGACCAGTTGCAGCACCGTTATCTGCAGAGCCTCGGCGTCGACGGCCACTTCAGCTATCACCTGTGCCCGTCGTCCGAAGGCTTCGTGCGCATGACCAGCGGCGGCCTCGGCTGGGGGCTGGTGCCCGAACAGCAGGTACGGGGCGAACTGGAGCGCGGCGAACTGGTGGACATGCTGCCGGGGCGGGTGATCGACGTGCCACTCTACTGGCACCACTGGCGCAACGGCGGCGAACTGCTCGCCGCCCTGACCCGGCACCTGCTGGCGAAGGCGCCGAGGCTGCTGGTGCCGATCAACCCCGAATGACGATCTTGCCGCTGCCCGGCAACTGCTCGATGCAGCGTGCACCGAACAGTTTCGACGGGGTGAAGTAGCCGCGGGACTCGGGCTGGGCGAGCAGGTGACGGACCGCGAACAGCACGCCGTGAATGGTCACGTCGTAGCCGTTGGCGGTTTCCAGCCGCGCCGTGCGGCGCTCGCCACGGGCATTGCGCACTTCACCCCAGACCCAGGTGCGCAGTTTGCCGCGGGCCATCTCGTCGGGGCCGTGGACGCGCTTGTCCACCTGCTCCTTGAGCCAGTTCTGCACTCGGTCGTGACCCAGCAGCGGACGGAAGGTATCCATCACCCGCATGCCGATGGCGGCGGCGGGAGGCACCGGCAGGTAGACCTCGATGTCGCCGATGCCGGTGGAGAAGAACGCCGTCGCCACGTCGCCCCAGGGAATGGTCACGGCGTGCTTGAGGCCCCGGCCGAAGTCGATGTCGCGGCGCTTGTAGCCCAGCGGCACCTCGCGCAGGCGCCCGGACTCGCGTACCTTGCCGCCCAGCTTGAGGCCTTCCACGGTGGTCTTGGCGGTGCCCGGCGACAGCCCGCTGCCGCTGTCGAAGCCCAGGGCCAGGTGGATGGCTTCCGGCATGGCCTCCTTCAGGCAGGCGGCCACGCAGTCGGTGGGGATCACGTCGAAGCCCACCCCGGGGCAGAGCGCGATGCCCGCCGCACGGGCGACCTCGTCGAGATCGTGGGCGTGCTCGAACACGGCAATCTCGCCGGTGATGTCCACGTAGTGCGTGCCGCTGGCGATGCACGCCTCGATCATCGGCGCGGCCGTGGCGGAGAAGGGGCCGGCGCAGTTGGCGAGCACCGCGACATCCGCCAGCGCGGCCTGGGTGGCGGCGCTGTCGTTCAGGTCGAAGACCCGGCACTCCAGGCCGAGCGTGCTGCCCAGGGCGTGCAGGCTGGCGGGGTTGCGGCCGCCGAGGATTGGCGCCAGGCCCTCGCGCTGCGCCTGTTCGGCCACCAGCCGGCCGGTGTAGCCGTTGGCGCCGTAGATCATCCAGTGGGGCTTGCTCATGGTCTGCTCTCGGTGAAAAACCAATTCCTAGAGCGTAGTTCCATTCGCCCCCTGGCTGTCACCGACCGCAAGTCGTGCAACCCTGGAGCGGCCGTGCGGTCTGCAAGGATTCGTTTCTGGCGTACAAGGCCAGGGTAGTACGCTGTGGCGGCTGCTAGAGTCGCCGCATTAGAAGAACAGGAGTGGCGTGCATGAAGATTCTGGTCACCGGAGCCAGCGGGTTCATTGGCGGGCGCTTTGCCCGCTTCGCCCTGGAGCAGGGGCTGGCGGTGCGGGTGAACGGACGGCGCGCCGAGGCGCTGCAGCCGCTGGTGGCGCGTGGCGCCGAGTTCATGGCCGGCGATCTGGCGGACCCGGCGCTGGTGCGCTCGTTGTGCAGCGACGTCGATGCCGTGGTGCATTGCGCCGGTGCGGTGGGCGTGTGGGGCAGTCACGACTATTTCCACCAGGCCAACGTGGTGATGACCGAGTCGGTGGTCGAGGCTTGCCTGAAGCAGAAGGTGCGGCGCCTGGTGCACCTGTCGTCGCCGTCGATCTACTTCGACGGCCAGTCCCATGTCGGCATCAATGAAGAGCAGGTGCCCAAGCGCTTCGCCAACCACTACGGCTCGACCAAGTACCAGTCCGAACTGGTCGCCCTAGGAGCGCAGGAATTCGGCCTGGAAGTGCTGGCGTTGCGCCCGCGCTTCGTTACCGGCGCCGGCGACACCAGCATCTTCCCGCGCCTGATCGCCGCGCACCGCAAGGGCCGCCTGCGGATCATCGGCCAGGGCCTGAACAAGGTCGACTTCACCAGCGTGCAGAACCTCAACGATGCGCTGTTCGCCAGCCTGATGGCGGACGACGCCGCGCTCGGCCAGGCCTACAACATCAGCAATGGCCAGCCGCTGCCGCTGTGGGATGTGGTCAATTACGTGATGCGCCGCCTGGAGTTGCCACCGGTGACGCAGCACATGCCCTATCCCCTGGCGTACACGCTGGCGCTGCTCAACGAAGGCGTGTGCAAGGTGCTGCCGGGGCGCCCAGAGCCGACCCTGCATCGCCTTGGCATGGCGGTGATGGCCAAGGATTTCTCCCTGGATATTTCCCGCGCCCGCCAGTACCTCGACTATGACCCACAGGCCAGCCTGTGGGACGCGCTGGATGAGTTCTGCGATTGGTGGCGTCTGCGCGGCGCGTGAAAGGTTGGCTGGCGTAAGGCGTATAACCGTTCGCGGTTATACGCCGATACACCCGACTCAAATCCGTCGCCATGGCTGAACCTGGCCAATCAATTCCTGCCCGATCCCGAGCGACGCAGCACCAAGGCCAATCGGCGTATAACGCGGAGCGTTATGCGCCCTACGTTCAGCCCCGCAATGGCCCTGTGTAGTGCCGCTCGCCGCCCTGCATCGGCAGGAAACTCGGCTCCTGCACCACGCGGGGCAGCTTCACGCCGCTCAGTGCGCTGAGGCGCTCGCCCAGCTGGCGCGTGTCCTCCCGCTCCGATCCGGCGCAGGCACGCAGCATCCGCTCGATGGCATCGCTGTGCTGGAACTGGATGTCCAGCGCCTGTTCTTCACGCAGACGGCGGCGCAGGTCGCGCATGCAGTCCAGGATGGCCTTGTTGAGTTCGATCACCCGACTTCCTCCCCTCGCGAAGGGCGCCCAAGCGGCACCGAGTACCTGGAGCGGGAGCAAGGCGCGTGCCACGGTGTCGCAAAGCCACTACTGGCGGGTCGTCCAGGGAACTGCGCCTCGCACAATGCGGTCTTCTGTGCGCCGACGCGGTGCGTCGCGCTCCGTGATGGCACGCTGCTCACGCCTGTGCCTGAACGGATATACTGCGCGTTGCGCAGGCAACACGCCGCTTTATCCCCACAGGTTTACTCCATGCGTAACGACTCGTTCGACGAATTCGATGATGTGCCCAGCCTCTCCACCGACGCCTCCGACCGCGACGAGTTCGGGCATCACCCGCGCCGTGTGGTCGAGCCCAGCGGTCGCCCGCTGCCCCAGCCGGTGAAGCGCGGCGGCAGCACCGGCCCGCTGTGGGCGCTGGTCGCCGCGATGGCGATTGCCCTGGGCGGCGTGGCCTGGTGGAGCCATCAACAGCTGATGCTGATGGAGCAGCAATTGATCGCCACGCAGGAGAGCTTCGCCAAGATCAGCGAGGAGGCCGCCGGCCGCCTGGATGACATCCGCGGCAAGTTCGTTGCCAACGAATCCAACGGCACCAGCGACCGCGAGGCGCTGAAGCTGCAGGTCAAGCAACTGCAGGGCCGCCTGGCCGAGCAGGCCAAGGCGCAGCAGACCTCGTTGTCCGAATTCGATGGCGCCCAGGGCAAGCGTCTGGCGCAGGTCAGTGCCGACCTCAAGGCTCAGCAGGAAAGCGCCGCGCAGCTGATTGCCCAGCTCGACGGCAAGCTCAAGTCCCTCTCCGACGAACAGGCCAAGTTCAAGAACATGCAGAGTGACCTGGCCGCCGCCAACCAGCAGATTCAGGGGCTCAACACCGAGATCGCCAGCCTGAAGAAGCAGGGCAACCAGAGCCAGGCGATCAAGAGCCTGCAGGACGATCTGCTGGTGCTGCGCTCCGAGGTCGATGGCCGCCAGGGCCAGGCTAACAGCGACACCAAGGAGTTCGATGTCTTCCGCATTCAGGTGATGCGCAACATCAACACCCTGCAGCAGCAGGTGCAGAACCTCCAGCAGCAGCTCAGCACGCGCTGACCCGAAGCGCTGGCGCAATCGCACAGGCCCTCGCTCTTCCGGAGCGGGGGCTTTTTGTTTGTGCGATCCCCCCTTGTGAGTACCGACCGCAAGTTTTGCCGCAGATCAGTTTTCGGCCGGCAGACGAGGCGAATAATGCCTGACAAATGAGAGTCATTCCGATTCTCCTCAGCAGGCACTTTCGCCCGGAGGCATCCCATGCACCCTGTTCAAGCGCATCGCCGCTACCGCATCACGGGGTATCGGCCCGGAATCGGCGCGGCCTTCCGCCAGCGTCTGTTCGCCATGGGCCTGTTGCCCGGCGCGGAGCTGCACGTGCGTCGCGTGGCGCCGCTGGGCGATCCGGTGCAGGTGGACACCCGCCAGTGCAGCCTGGTGCTGCGCCGCCGCGACCTGGCCTTCCTCGACCTCGCCCCGCAGGACTGAGCCACATGGACGAACTGCGCATCGGCCTGATCGGCAACCCCAACGCGGGCAAGACCACCCTGTTCAACCAGCTCACCGGCGCCCGCCAGCGGGTCGGCAACTGGGCCGGCGTTACCGTGGAGCGCAAGGAAGGCAGCTTCCGCACGGCGCGCCAGCCGGTACGGCTGATCGACCTGCCCGGCACCTATTCGCTGACCACGATTTCCACCCAGGCGTCCCTCGACGAGCAAATCGCCCGGCGCTGCATCGTCGATGGCGAAGTGGACGTGCTGGTCAACGTGGTGGACGCCACCAACCTCGAACGCAACCTGTACCTCACCGTGCAATTGCGCGAGATGGGCCTGCCCTGCGTGGTCGCCCTGAACATGCTCGACATCGCCCGCACCCAGGGTCTGAACATCGACCGCGAGGCGCTGGCGCGGGAGCTCGGCTGCCCGGTGGTGCCGCTGGTATCGACCCGTGGCGAAGGCATCGACGCGTTGAAGGCCGCCATCGACGCGCTGGCGCCGCAACAGCCCTTGCAGGTGCCTTATCCACAGGCACTGCGCGAGGCAGTGAGACAATTGCTGCCGGCCGGCGCGCCTGCCTCCGACGGCTGGCTGGCCCTGCTGGCGCTGGAAGGCGACCTGCACAGCGCCCGCCAGCTCAAGCTCGACCCTGCGCGCCTGCTGGCCGCCCGTGACGCGATCCGTTGCGCCTGCGGAGAAGACCCGGAGCTGCTGCTGGTGGACGCGCGCTACCGGCTGATCGGCGAACTCTGCGAACGCGCCAGCAACCACCGCGAGGCCACGCCGCACCGTCTGACCCTGGTGCTGGATCGCTTCGCGCTGAACCGCTGGCTGGGCATCCCGGTGTTCCTCCTGGTGATGTACCTGATGTTCTTCTTCGCCATCACCCTGGGCGGTGCGTTGCAGCCGATCTTCGATCAGGGTTCCTCGGCGCTGTTCATCGACGGCATCCAGTGGCTGGGCGCCCGTACCGGCGCGCCGGACTGGCTCACCGCGCTGCTGGCCCAGGGCCTGGGCGGCGGGATCAACGCGGTGCTGCCGCTGATCCCGCAGATCGGCCTGATGTACCTGTTCCTCGCCCTGCTCGAAGACTCCGGCTACATGGCCCGCGCCGCCTTCGTCATGGACCGGCTGATGCAGGCCCTCGGCCTGCCGGGCAAATCCTTCGTGCCGCTGATCGTCGGCTTCGGCTGCAACGTGCCGTCGATCATGGGCACCCGCACCCTGGACAACCCGCGCGAGCGCCTGATGACGTCGATGATGGCGCCGTTCATGTCCTGCGGCGCGCGGCTGGCGATCTTTGCCGTGTTCGCCGCTGCGTTCTTCGGCCAGAACGGTGCGCTGGCGATCTTCTCGCTGTACCTGCTGGGCATCGTCGTCGCGGTGCTGACCGGGCTGCTGCTCAAGCACACGCTGATGCGTGGCGATGCCTCGCCCTTCGTCATGGAATTGCCGCTCTACCACGTGCCGCACCTGCGCAGCCTGCTGCTGCAGACCTGGATGCGCCTGCGCGCCTTCGTGGTCCGCGCCGGCACCGTGATCATCCTGGTCAGCCTGGTGATCGGCGGGCTCAACAGCGTCACCCTCGACGGCCGCCCGGTGCAGGGCGACATCGCCGACTCGGCGCTGTCCAGCCTCAGCCACCAGGTCACGCCGTTGCTCAAACCCATGGGCGTACACGAGGACAACTGGCAGGCCACGGTCGGCCTGGTGACCGGTGCGCTGGCCAAGGAAGTGGTGGTCGGCACGCTGAACACCCTGTACACCGCCGAGCACATCCAGGGCGAAGCCTTCGATGCCGACGCCTACGACCTCTGGGGCCAGCTGAAGCAGGCCGGCGCGGATACGCTGGACGGCCTGCACGACGCCTTCAGCCTCAGCGTGCTGGCCAACCCGGTGGCCGCGAGCATGGCCGATGGCGAGATGGAGGCGGGCTCCATGGGCACCTTCGCCGCCAAGTTCGGTAGCCCCCTGGCCGCCTACAGCTACCTGGTGTTCGTGCTGCTCTACGTGCCCTGCGTGGCGACCCTTGGCGCGCTGACCCGTGAAAGCGGCCGCGGCTGGATGACCTTCGCGGTGTTCTGGGGCCTGAACGTGGCGTACTCGCTGGCGACCCTCTGCTACCAGGTCTTCAGCTTTGCCGAGCACCCGCAGTACAGCATCGTGGCCATCGGTCTGGTGTTGGCGTTCAATCTGGTGCTGTTCCTGATTCTGCGCTGGGTCGGTCGGCGTGGGCTGGAGCTGGATGGCGAGCGCAAGTTGCGCGCTGCACCGGCGGGGAGTTGCCACTGATGGCCACGGCAATCGCGGTGCGCAACCTGCTCGGCGAGATGGGCGAGGCGGACGTGCCGATCCTGGCCCAACGTCTTGGTGCCTCGAGGGCTCTGCTCGAAGCGCTGCTGGAGCGCTTGCTGGCGATGGGCGTGGTGGAAAAGATCGCGCCCGAGCCGGCGGCCTGCGGGAGTTGCAAGGGCTGTGCGGAGGCGACTCGGTGTGCGACGACGGGGTATCGGTTGTCCAGGAGCCGCAACGACTGCGTCGTGCCAATGCGTTGGGTGTAGGGGCATCTGCCTTTTTCAGGAAAGTTCGTGTCTGCGTTTCCCCTCACCCCAGCCCTCTCCCGAGGGAGAGGGAGCCGTCCGTGCCGGCTGACGCTTAGGCTTCATCCTGCTCCGAACGGTACCCTCTCCCGCTTGCGGGAGAGGGTTAGGGTGAGGGGCTTTTGATCTTGTAGGAGGGACCTTGTCCGTGAAGTCCCGCAGGATGGCGCCGATTTCGCGGATAAGATCCGCTCCTACAAAACGACGCTTCCTGAGACGCCCGGCTCGGAAAACAAAAAGGGCGCCTTCAAAAGAAGGCGCCCTTTTCATTGACGCTGGAACCCGCCGTTACAGGCGCGGGTAATCCAGGTAGCCGACCGGGCCCTTGGCGTAGAAGGTTTCCGGGCGCGGCTCGTTCCAGGCGGCGTCTTTCTGCAGACGGGTCACCAGGTCCGGGTTGGCGATGAAGGGAACGCCGAAGGCGACTGCGTCAGCCTTGCCGCTCGCCAGCCACTGGGTGCCGGTTTCCTTGGTGAAGCTCTCGTTGGCGATGTACACGCCGCCGAAGATCTCCTTCAGTTTCGGGCCGATGCTGTCGTTGCCGGCCTTCTCGCGGGTGCAGATGAAGGCCACGCCGCGCTTGCCCAGCTCGCGGGCCACATAGCCGAAGGTGGCCAGCGGGTCGGTGTCACCCATGTCGTGGATGTCCATGCGCGGCGACAGGTGCACGCCGACGCGGCCGGCGCCCCATACCTCGATGGCGGCGTCGGTGACTTCCAGCAGCAGGCGGGCGCGGTTCTCGACGGAGCCGCCGTACTGGTCGGTGCGCTGGTTGGTGCTGCTCTGCAGGAACTGGTCGAGCAGGTAGCCGTTGGCACCGTGGATTTCCACGCCGTCGAAACCGGCGGCCTTGGCATTCTCTGCGCCCTGGCGGTAGGCCTCGACGATGTCGGCGATCTCTTCGGTTTCCAGGGCGCGCGGGGTGACGAATTCCTTGATCGGGCGCACCAGGCTGACGTGGCCGGCCGGCTTGAGTGCACTCGGCGCCACCGGGGTTTCACCGTTCAGGTACAGCGGGTCGGAGATGCGGCCCACGTGCCACAGCTGCAGCATGATGCGCCCGCCGTTGGCGTGCACGGCCTTGGTGATGTTGCTCCAGCCGCGCACCTGGTCGTCCGACCAGATGCCGGGGGTGTCCGGGTAGCCGACGCCCATCGGGGTCACCGAGGTGGCCTCGCTGAGGATCAGGCCAGCGTCGGCGCGCTGGGTGTAGTACTCGGCCATCAGCGCGTTGGGCACGCGGCCTTCGTCGGCGCGGCAGCGGGTCAGCGGGGCCATGACGATGCGGTTGGGCAGTTCCAGGTCACCGATGACGATAGGGTCGAAAAGCGTGGTCATTGCGTTACTCCGGGGCGTGAGGGTGGAGGATCAATCGAGGACGGGTTGGGTCTGGTTGGGCTTGCCGCTGAAGGCGATCATCACCGCGATCAGCGCGAGTACGGAGAGCACGGCGCCGGCCAGGGGCACGCGGGTCAGGCCCAGGCCGTGGTCGATGACGCTGCCGCCGATCCACGCGCCGATGGCGTTGCCGACGTTGAAGGCGCCGATGTTCAGGGTGGCGACGAGATTCGGTGCGGACTGACCGACGCGCACCACGTTGACCTGCAGGGCGGGCACCGCGGCGAAGGCGGCGGCGGCCCAGATGAACAGGGTGATCTCGGCCGGGATCAGCGAGGCGCTGGTCCAGCTCAGCACGGTGGAGACCACTGCCATGGTGGCGAACACACCGGCCAGGGTCGTGCCCAGGCGCCAGTCGGCGAGGCGGCCGCCGATGATGTTGCCCAGGGTCAGGCCGAGGCCGATCAGTACCAGGGTCCAGGTGATGCCGCGCGGCGACACCTGGGTGACTTCGCCCAGCAGCGGCGCGACGTAGGTGAACAGGGCGAACACGGCCGCCGAGAACAGCACGGTGGTGCCCAGCGCCAGCCACAGCGGGCCGTTGCGCAGCGCGGCGACTTCCTTGCGCATGTCCACGGCTTCCTCGTCGTGCTTTTTCGGCAATACGCGCCAGAGGCCGATCAGCGCGAACACACCGATCAGGGTCACGGCCCAGAAGGGCGAGCGCCAGCCGGCGACCTGGCCCAGCGCGGTGCCAGCCGGCACACCGAGCACGTTGGCCAGGGTCAGGCCGGTGAACATCAGGGCGACGGCGGAAGCCTTGCGGTTGGCCGGCACCAGGCTGGCGGCGACCACCGAGCCGATGCCGAAGAAGGCGCCGTGGCACAGCGCGGTAATGATCCGCGCCAGCATCAGCAGACCGTAGTTAGCGGCCACCGCGCAGAGCAGGTTGCCGAGGATGAAGATGCCCATGAGCATCAGCAGGGCGGTCTTGCGCGGCAGGCGGGCGGTGAGCAGGGCCATGATCGGCGCGCCGATGGCAACGCTGAAGGCATAGCCGCTGACCAGCCAGCCGGCGGCGGGAATGGTCACGGAGAGGTCGCCCGCGACCTCGGGCAACAGGCCCATGATCACGAATTCCGTGGTGCCGATGGCAAACGCGGACAAAGCGAGGACGAGAAGCGAAGTGGGCATGCGCCTGCTCCTGGAAAATGAATTGTGTGGTGGCTGGCAGTAGCCGGGGTTACAGCGCTTCGCTCAGGTGGCGAACAAAGGCCTGGATGGTTTCTTCATTGCGTTTGAAGAAGTTCCACTGGCCGACTTTTCGACTGGTCACCAGGCCCGCGCGCTGGAGGGTGGCCAGATGCGCGGAGACGGTGGATTGCGACAGACCGGTGCGCTGGTCGAACTTGCCGGCGCAGACGCCGATCTCGAAGGACTGGTGTTCCTGCTCGACGAAGTAGCGCTCCGGGTCCTTGAGCCAGTGCAGCATGTCGCGCCGCACCGGGTGGGCCAGGGCCTTGAAGATTTCGTCGAGATCGAGATTGGTGTGTTCAGTCATGGGCACATCGGTATATCGCGTTGAGACGAACTATATATCGGTGAAAAACGATATGAATTCGTTTGGCGCGATAGTAATGATCGACACACGTGATATTAGCCTTCGGCACCGTCGTAGGAGCGGACTTCGTCCGCGATGATTTCCCTCGTGCCGGGCGTGCTTTTGTAGGAGCGGAGCTTCTCCGCGAAGCCGGCGCACGCTGAACGCTTCGCGGACAAGGTCTGCTCCTGCGAGATACATCTGCGCTCGGGTCGGCCCTCACCCTAACCCTCTCCCAGGGGGAGAGGGGACCGTTCGGTGCAGGAGGAATTCTCGGCCTCAGCCGGCACGGACAGCTCCCTCTCCCTGGGGAGCGGGGCGCGCTGCCAGTGTTGGGGTGAGGGGGATAGCCTACGCATTGGCTGTCCAGAAGCAGACAGTTGCTCCTACGAATCCCGCCCACCTGTTTCGCGAGGGCATTCATTCGCGCAGGGCTGGATGATTCCGCGTTACTCTCTTTCCCATGAACTACCTCGCGCATCTCCATCTGGGTGGCGACCGGCCCGCCCAACTGCTCGGCAGCCTCTACGGCGACTTCGTCAAAGGCCCGCTTGCCGGCCAATGGCCCGCGGACATCGAGGCGGCCATCCGGGTGCACCGGCGCATCGACGCCTTCACCGACAGTCACCCTTTGATACACATTGCCAAGACGCGCTTCCCGCAGGAGCGCCGGCGCATGGCCGGCGTGCTTCTCGACGTGTTCTTCGACCATTGCCTGGCCCGCGACTGGGGGCGTTTCTCCGAGGAGCCGCTGGAGCAGTTCACCCATCGCGTCTACGGTGTACTGGGCCGCACGCCCGGCCTGCCGGAGCGTCTGGCGCGCATTGCACCGCGCATGGCCGCGCAGGACTGGCTGGGCAGTTATCGGCAGTTCGAGGTGCTGCAGGACGTGGTGTTCGGGATGTCCCGGCGCCTGTCGCGTCCGTCCCTGCTGGACGGCGCCTGGGAAGAACTGGAGCGCTTGTACCTGCCCTTGAGCGCTGACTTCCGCGAGTTCTACCCTGAACTGCAGTCCTTCGTCAGAAGTCTGCCGGAATCGATGGGCGGTCCGGCCTGACTTGATGTGCGTCAACCTCCTGACGCGCCGGAGCGTGTGCAATGGATGCATCTGAAGGACGACGAGAGGAGCAGCAATATGAAGTCGTTAATGGTCGCAACGGATCTGTCTGGCCGTTCGGAAAAGGCTCTGCACCGCGCGGCGGCACTCGCCAAACGCTTCGCCTGTCCCTGGACCGTGCTCTACGTAGTCGATGAGGACCAGCCGGCCGCACTGGTCGAGCAGGAGGCGACCCAGGTCAAGATGATGCTGGAGGCGCGCCTCGTCGAGCTCACCGAACTGGCTGGCAGCAGCCCGACACTGATGGTCGAGCGCGGCGATCCGAATCAGGAGATTCTCGCCGCAGCCAAGAGCCGCAATGTCGAATTGCTGGTGATGGGCGCCCATCGCAAGAGCGTGCTGCGCGACATCTTCGTCGGCACCACGGTGGAACGCGTACTGCGTGCCGGCCAGTTGCCGGTGCTGGTGGTCAACCAGCCGGCGAACGGTGAATACCGCGACCTGCTGCTGGCGCTGGACGCATCCCATGCTTCGGCCAACGCGGTGAATGTCGCGGGGGCGCTGGGCCTGCTCGACGGTGCCGTGCGCCGTGGGATCTACGCCTTCAGCCCGATGGCCAAGGGCATGATGCAGTACTCCGGGGTCAGCGAGGAGCGGGTCGACGAGTTCGTCAGCACCGAGACGCGCCAGGCCGTGGACGAGCTGAAGGCCTTCCTGCGCGACGAGCAGCTGGAAGATCGCATCGATGAACAACTGGTGGCCGTCGGGCTGCCGGGCAATGTGCTGCAGCGGATGGTCGACAAGCATCGGCCTGATCTGCTGGTCATGGGCACTCGGGGCATGGGCGGGATCAAGCGTGCCCTGATCGGCAGTGTTGCCGACTACGCTCTGCGCGAGCTGGATTGTGACATCCTGGTCGTGCCGCCGGAGGCCGGCGCCTAGAGGCTGTTTTCAGGCTTCACCGGGCGGCTCGAGGGTGCCGCCCGGCGCAGTTCGAAAGCCGTTTCGTCAGAGTGGGAACCCGCCGGCCGTCGGTTACGGCGGGCTCCAATTCCTTCCTGCTTTCCCTGATTTCTTCAAGCCGCAGCGGCCGCGATGGCCGTTTCTTCCTGAGCTTCGCAAACCACTGCGTGGATCGCGCTGCGCGCCTGCTGCGCCAGCAGATTGCGGTCCTGGTGGGCGCTGGACAGCGCCGGCAGCAGATGGATTTCCACCACGCCCCGATCATTGCCGAACAGCCGCAGCAGGTGGCTGACCAGGTCGTCGTCGCCGATGAAGGGGGCCAGCTCGCACGCCTGGCCGTCGCGGCGGTAGCGCAGCGCCACCGGCTGCACCGATACCCCGGCTTCGATGGCGCTGGCCATCAGGCGGCCGTGGAAGGTGCGCAGGCCCTGGCCGTCGGTGGTCGTGCCTTCCGGGAAGACCAGCAGCGAACGGCCGCGCGACAGGTGCGTGGCCAACTGCGCGTTGATCATCCTCGAATCGCCCGAGCCGCGGCGGATGAACAGGGTGCCGGCCTTATCCGCCAGCCAGCCGGCCACCGGCCACTGGCGCACTTCCGCCTTGGACAAAAACGTCAGCGGCAGTAGCGCGCCGAGCAGCGGGATATCGACCCAGGACACATGGTTGGAAACCCACAGCATCGGCTGGCCGGGCAATTCGCCGTGCACCTTGACCTCGAAGGGCAGGGCGGCGCTCAGGCGCGCCAGGAACCAGCGCGTCAGGCGCTGGCGCAGGGGCATCCAGTCGCAGCCGGGCAGGCGTTCCAGCAGGCTGACGAAGCAGGCCAGCGCCAGGCCCAGCGTCAGCACCAGCATCAGGCGGGCGACGCGCAGCCAGGCGCGCAGGCTGCGCATCACACCGCCGCCTTGAAGTGGCGGGCGTAGCGCGGGCAGAGCTCGTCGCGCTTGAGCAGGATGAACACGTCGGCGACGCCGAAGTCCGGGTCCCAACACGGCTCGCCGCAGATCTTCGCACCCAGGCGCATGTAGGCCTTGAGCAGCGGCGGCAGCTCGGCGGTGAGGTTGTCCGGCACCTCCATGGGCGGCAGCGGAGTCTTGGGCTCGGCGCGCAGGTTCTGCTGGCACAGGTAACGGTCGCGCAGACGCTGCATCACGGCGCGGGCCTGGATGCCGCCGTCGCGCATGGGGATGCTGGCGCAGCCCATCAGGTAGCGGTAGCCGCCTTCGTTGAGCACTTCCGCCAGCTCGCTCCACAGCACGGCGATGGTGCCGCCATTGCGGTAGTCGGGGGCGACGCAGGTGCGGCCGATTTCCAGCACCGGGCCCTGCAGGTTGTCCAGGCCGTCGAGGGCGAACTCCTCCTCGCTGTAGAAGCGGCCCAGGCGCTGCGCGGCGCGGTGGTCGAGCAGGCGGGTGGTGGCCACCAGCGCGCCGGTGTTCAGGTCGCGCACGCCGATGTGGGCGCAGTGGCGGTCGTAGTCGTCCATGTCCAGGCCTTGGTCCGCGCCCTTGAGCTGGGCATCGAACTCGCTGCTGAACACGCGGTAACGCAGGGCCTGAGCTTCGCGCAGGGCGCGAGCGCCGCGCAGACGCACGGCCTTTAGACGGCGTTCTGCCGGGGTGTCACAGGAGAGGGCGATCTGGCTCATGCGAGGCCTCCGTGAGCCGGCCATGCGGGTTGCGGCCGGTCGGCTTTGTTGTGCAAGCTCAGGCTAGGAATGAGCGGTGTCACCCCCATGACGGCGCGGTGATGCTTGTATGACAACGACGAATGGCTTGAAGAAGGAGCGCCGCAATGCCCTGGAAATGCCTGCTCGGCCCGCAGGAACGACTGCCCGCCGGAGTCCCCCTGGACGACTGGTACGCCGAGCTGCTCGAGCGTGCCGGCACTGTCGGCAGCTTCGAACTGGCGGTGCTCGGCGGGCGCCTGGCGGCTACCCCGGGGTTGGCCTTTCTCGCCGGTTACCAGGGCGCCTTGCGCGCACTCTGGCCGGCGGCGCCGCTGAGCCTGGGGGCGCTGTGCGTGACCGAGAAGAAGAGCGTGCGCCCGGCGGACCTGCAGACCCGCCTCGACGGCCTGGTGCTGCACGGCCAGAAAGACTTCGCCACCGCCGCCGACCGCGCGGCCTGGTGGCTGGTGGCGGCGCGCGATGAATACGAGGGCGAAGCCCCGCGCCTGGCGATGACCGTGGTGCAGGCCGGCGCGCCCGGGGCGAAGCTTGCGCCGCTGCCTGCCCTGCCGTTGCTGCCGGACATTCCCCACGCCCGCCTGCTACTCGACGGCGCCCATTGCGAGCGCCTGCCCGGCGATGGCTGGGAGAGCTACAGCAAACCCTTCCGCACCCTGGAGGACACCCATGTACTGGCGGCCATCTGCGCCTGGCTCTACGGCCTGGCCAACGAGCTGCGCTGGCCGGCGGAGTTGACGCTGCGCCTGGTTGGTGTGCTGGCCGGTTGTGCGGAAGTGAGCCGGCAGTCGGCCAGCCAGGCGGAAACCCACCTGTTGCTGGCTGGGGTGTTCAGCCAGTTCGAGGGATTGTCGGCGGCGCTGGATGCCGCGTTCGCCACGGCCGATCCGGCGCTGGCGACGGCCTGGAAGCGCGACCGGGGCGTCCTGGCGATCGCCGGTGCGGCGCGGGCCAAGCGCCTGGAGAAAGCGCGCGTGGCGTTGGGGCTTGATCCAGGTCAGTGAGCGCCGGGGGCGGGGTGGTTAGCCTTTGCGGCCGTTTCTGCGGTCGTACTCAGAAATTTCCGCACGGCTACCCACTGTTTCCCGCCCACTACTCTCGACAGGAATCCCCCCATGCGACGCGAACCCATCGTGCTGTTCGACGACGGCAAACACCAGTGCCTGTGTTTCGACGATCTGGTGAGTGGCGATGGGGTGCAGTCCAACCAGTTCCTGATCGTCGATCACGAAAAGCGCCTGCTGCTCGACCCGGGCGGCGACCTCACCTACACACCGCTGTCGCTCGAGCTGTCCAAGCTGTTCCCGTTGCAGGAGCTGGACTACATCTTCGCCTCGCACCAGGACCCGGACATCATCGCCGCGCTCGACAAGTGGCTGCTGCACACCCGCGCCAAGGTCATCTGCTCCAAGCTCTGGGCTCGCTTCCTGCCGCACCTGACGGCCAACTACCTGGCGGTCAGCCACGGCATCTCCACCTATGACCGGGTCATCCCGCTGCCCGACCGTGGCGAGTCCGTGCAACTGGGGCGCTGCCAGCTGAAGATGATCCCCGCGCACTTCCTGCATTCGGTGGGCAACTTCCAGGTCTATGACCCGGTGAGCAAGATCCTCTTCTCCGGCGACATGGGCGCCTCCCTGGTGGACGACGCCAGCCCCGTGCAGGACTTCGCCGCCCACCTGCCGCACATGGAAGGCTTCCACCGCCGCTACATGGCCTCCAACAAGGTCGCCCGGCTGTGGGCCTCGATGGTGCGCGGCATGGAAGTCGAGATGATCGTCCCGCAGCACGGCCGTCCCTTCGTCGGCAAGGCAATGATCAGCGCCTTCCTCTACTGGATCGAAAACCTGCAGTGCGGCATGGACCTGCTGGGGCCGGAGGACTATCAGGTACCGCGCTGAGCCCCAGTCCACGATCTGCTGCGCGTCGGCATAACTGCGTTGGCAACAGGCGAGTACTGCTTATTTACCCTCCGCATCCTCGCCTGTTTCTGCCTTGTTCTGCTCCAGCTCGCGAGATCGTGAACGGGGGCTGACCGATTGCGCCAATCGTCCTTGAACTCGGCACGATCGGCGCTTATTCCGTCATCTTCGCCGTGCTAGGGTGCGGGCCGACCCGATAACAAGAGGCCCCCCGATGCCCACCTTCCCGCGCTTTTCCCCGCGCAGGCCGCTGTTGCGTGCCCTGGCGCTCGCCAGTTGCCTGCTCGGTGGCCATGCCCATGGCGCCGATACCTGGCCCGAGGCCGACTGGCCCCACGGCGCCACGCCCAGTGGCGCCGCCGTCCAGGCCTTCGAAAACTACGCCTTCCCCACCCGCGACGACGCGACCCGCAAGGGCGTGCGCACCGACGCCGTGGTGGTGATCCGCGACGGCCAACTGATCTACGAACGCTACGCCGGCCCGACCAGCGCGCAGACGCCGCACCTGGCCTGGTCGATGAGCAAGAGCGTGATGGCCAGCGTGCTCGGCGTGGCCTTCGGCGAGGGCCGCTTCCAGCTCGACGACCCGGTGGCCAGCCACTATGCGCCGTTCGCCGCGCACCGCGATATCCACATGCGCCACCTGCTCAACTGGGCCTCGGGCCTGGCCTGGCAGGAGGACTACGAGTACGCCCCGGTGCGTTCCTCGGTGGTGGCGATGCTCTACACCCGTGGTCGCGACGACATGGCGAAATTCGCCGCCGACTTCCCGCTCGACGCGATCCCGGGGCAGCGCTTCCGCTATTCCAGCGGCGACAGCAACGTGCTCTCGGCGACCCTCAGGCAGATGGTCGGAGCGCAGGCCTACGCGGACTATCCCTGGACAGCGCTGTTCCAGCCGCTGGGCATCCAGTCGGCGGTGTGGGAACGCGACGCCAGCGGCACCTTCGTCGGCTCCTCCTACGCCTACATGACCGCCCGCGACATGGCGCGCATCGGCCTGCTGATGCAGCGCGGCGGGCGCTGGAAGGATCGCCAGCTGTTGCCGCAGGCCTGGATGCAGTTCGTCCTCGCGCCGTTCCCCCACTACAAGCCGCAGGCGGAAAAGCCCGGCGAAGCGGTACCCGGCGGCCAGTGGTGGCTGAACCGCGCGATGGCCGGCGCCCCGGCGCCCTGGCCAAGCGCGCCGGAGGATACCTTCGCCGCCCTCGGCCACTGGGGCCAGGCGCTCTACGTGATTCCCGAGGACAAACTGGTGATCGTGCGCTACGCCGACGACCGCGACGGCAGCTACCAGCACGACGCCTTCCTCAAGCTCGCCCAGGCGGCCTTCGCCCACGGGGAGGTGCAGCCATGATCCGCCGTCATCCGGTCCTCACCGCACTGGTCCTGCTGTTGCTCATGCTCGCCGCCACGGCCTGGCAGAACCGCGTCCACCTGGCGGCCTTCCCCGGCATCATCGGCGCCTACACCGCCAAGGAGTACTGCTCCTGCCGTTACGTCATGGGGAACACGACGGACTATTGCCGGGCCTATACGAAGCAGTACGTGCCGACCAGTGGATTCTTCGACGACGAAGCGCGCAAGCGGGTGACCGCCCGCGGCCTCGGCAGTACCCAGACTGCCGCCTGGCTCGGCGCGCGCGAAGGATGCCAGCTGATGCCCCAGGCGGATGAGTTGCCCAACCAATGACGGGTACGTTCCACGGAGCGGGGCGACCCGCTCTGGAGGAACGATGCCTTCTCTGAAATGTGCCTTGATGGGGGCGCTGCCGATTCTGGCCAGCCCCTGGCGCTGGCCGAGTGGCAACTGGACGGCGGCACGTCACGGATCAGCTTCGTCTCAGTCAAGCGCGGCAAGATGGCGCGTGGCTGAGTGGATCTCGTAGGCGCAACTGTCTTCTTCTGGAAGGTCTGTGTCTGCGCTTTCCCCTCACCCCAACCCTCTCCCAAGTGAGAGGGAGCCGTCCGTTCCGGCTGACACCATGGTTTCCTCCTGCGCCGAACGGTCCCCTATCCCGCTTGCGGGAGAGGGTTAGGGTTAGGGTGAGGGTGAGGGCCTCTTGATCTCGCCGGAGAGGCGGGGCGCTAGCCCTTGTTCGTGCTTCTCGCGTCACGACGCCTATCGCGGACGGAGCCCGCTCCTATGGGGAGTGCCATCAAGCCGTCGTGCTGACCGTGAAAGAAGGCGCCTGATGCTGTACCTGGAAGCCGAAGCCACAGCTGGCGGAGGTGGCGAGGATGAGCGCGAACAGCAAGGCAATCTTCATGGCGGTTCTCCTGTGTTTCAGGATCGGGCGACTTCCAGTCTACGCCCCGTCGTCCGATGCGCGCCGAAGACCAGGAAACTGCCCGCCGCGAACAGCCAGGCACTGGTACCGCCATACCCGAGCACCCAACCGAAGCCCTGCACCAGCGCTGCCCGTGCGGCGAAGGGATCGGCGGTGCCCAGTTGGCCGCTGGCGATGGTCGCCGCCAGTTGCAGGCGCTCGCCGCCTTCCACGCCCGGCAGTCCCGCGGCGACGCCCCAGAGGAGGATCAGCCCCATCACCGCGATGTTGAGCGCCAGGGAAATCATCCGCGCGCTCATGTCGATGCCCGAGGCCATCCCGGCGCGGGCGGCGGGGACGGCGGCGGTGGAGGTATTGGTCACCGTGGTGTTGGTCATCCCCAGGCCGATGCCGGCCAGTACGCAGCCGGGCAGCAGGGTGAGCCAGCTGGCGTGGGCCACGGCGCTACCCCAGAGCATGAGGAAGAAACCAGCGCCGATCACTAAGAGGCCGCCGGGAATCACCCAGCCCGGCTGGAAGCGGTGCGCCAGGCGCTCGGCAATGGGCGGCACCACCAGGGTCGGCAGGGTGTAGGCCAGCAGCGACCAGCCGGCCTTCACATCGTCGTAGCCGAGTACGCCGTGGTAGTAGACCGGCAGGTAGATCATCAGCGGCCAGAAGCTCACGTTCATCCCCGCCGAGCCGAACATCGCGCCGGAGAAGGCGCGGATGCGCAGCACGGAGAAGTCGAACATCGGGTGGGCTGCGCGGCGTTCGATGGCGATGAAGGCCGCCAGGCAGGCAAGGCTGGCCAGCAGGATTGCCAGCGCTGCGGGGCTGGCGAAGCCCATGTCGGCGCCCTGGGTGATGTAGAAGACGGTGCCGAGCACGGCGAGCGAGAGGGTGAGCATGCCGCCCAGGTCGAGCCGTTCGGCGTCCGGGTCGCGGGACTCCACCGCGCCGTATTGCGCAAGGGCCAGGGTGAGCAGGGCGATCGGTCCGTGCACCAGGAACACCCATTGCCAGCTGGCCAGGGCGACGATGGCGCTGCCGATGATCGGCCCGAAGCCCAGGCCGATGCCGAAGATCACGCCCCAGGCGGCGAAGGCGCGCACGCGCTCGCTCGGATCGCTGAACTGGCTGGTCAGCACCGCCACCTGGCAGATCAGCATGATCCCGCCGGCGGCGCCCTGCAGGAAGCGCCCGGCGATCATGGTCGGCATGTTGCTCGCCAACCCGCAGAGCAGCGAGGTGAGGCCGAACAGCGTCAGGCTGATGACGAACAGGCGCTTGCGGCCGAAGCGGTCGGCCAGGGTGCCGGCGGCCATCAGCACGCTGGTGACGGCAATGGTGTAGGCGTTCATCACCCATTGCAGGTCCTGGAAGTCGCCGTGCAGCACGCGCTCCAGGGCCGGCAGGCTGGCCGGCACGCTGGAAATCTCCAGGCCGAACATCATCGAGGAGAGGCACACCGCGGCCAGGGCGATGAGGTTGCGGGGATTGTGGATGGCAGTCATGGGGGAGGCTCCGATTCAGAGCCTCCATTCTGGAAAAGAACAGGGTTCCCCATTGGCTCCATTTCGTCCCATCATTGGGGCTTGTCAGGATTCAAATGGGCAGGCCGATGGATGACCGACTCGATGGCATCGCCACCTTCGTCCAGGTGGTGGACGCCGGCAGCTTCGCCCTGGCGGCTGAGCGCCTGAACCTCACGCGCTCGGCGGTGGGCAAGGCCATCGCCCGTCTGGAGGCGCGTCTGGGCGTGCGCCTGCTGCAGCGCACCACGCGCAGCCAGAACCTCACCGACGACGGCCAGGTGTTCTACGACAGCTGCGTGCGCGCACTGGCCGAACTGGACGCCGCACATACCGTGCTGGAAGGCGGGCGGATGGAGCCGCGCGGGCGCCTGCGGGTCAGCGTGCCGATCTCCTTTGGCCACCTCTGCGTGGTGCCGCTGATGCTGGAGCTGGCGCGGCAGCACCCGACGCTGAAGATCGACCTGTCCTTCACCGACCGCCGCGTCGACCTGGTGGAGGAGGGCTTCGACCTCGCCGTGCGCATCGGCCCGCTGGGCGACAGCGCTACCCTCGCTGCGCGCAAGCTGGGCGTGCAGTACACAAGCATCGGCGCGGCGCCCTCGTATATCGCCGAGCACGGCATGCCCGATGACCTGGACGATCTCGCCGGTCATGCGGCGATCAGTTACTCCGTCGCTGGCGTCACCTCGCCCTGGGACCTGCGCGACGACGACGGCCGGGCGAAGCGCATCGACATCGACCCGCAACTGAGCATGGACGACCTGCAGGCCATCACCGCGGCGGCCGTGGCCGGCTTCGGACTGGCGCGCCTGCCATCCTGGCTGCTGGCCCGGCATGTGAAGCTGGGCGAGCTGGTGCTGGTGAAGGGGCGCTGCAACCTGCCGCCGCTGGATATCCATGCGGTGTGGCCGAAGAGCCGCTACATGCCGTCGAAGATCCGTTGCGCCATTGATGCGCTGGTGGCCGGGATTCCCGCCTTGCTGGCCGACTGAACCAATATCGCTGACGCCTGCCCAAGGGCTCGCCAGTCGGCCGGTTTGCAAGCCGACGGCGGGCCGCTATCGTTGGCCGTTGATCCATCCGGTTTTCATGTAAGGGATTTCATGCGCTCGCTGTTCGCCTTCCTCTTCGCGGCCTGCTTCGCCGCTTCCGCCCAGGCTGCCTGGTACCTCGACTACGAGTCGTCGCGGCTGACCTTCGTCACCAGCAAGAACACCGACGTCGCCGAGGTGAGCCGCTTCCTGGTGATGCACGGCAAGGTCGACGAGCAGGGGCAGGCCGAGTTGCGCATCGAGATGGATTCGGTGAGCACCGGTATTCCTCTGCGCGACGAGCGGGTCCGCGAGAAGCTGTTCGATACCGAGAAGTACCCGGATGCGCGGATCACCGCCCGTCTGGACCTGCGGCCGATCACCGATCTGGCCAACGGCGTGCAGATGGAGATGCGCCTGCCGCTGCGCCTTGAGCTGCGCGGGCAGACGAAGGAGTACCGCACCGATGTGCTGATCACCCGCCTGGACGAGCACCGCTTCCAGGTGGTGACCCTCTCGCCATTGGTGGTCAATGCCGCCGACTTCGGCCTGGCGCCGGGCGTGGCCGAGCTGCGCAAACTGGCCGGGCTGAAGAGCATCGGCCTGTCGGTGCCGGTGGGCGCCGTGCTGATCTTCGTCTCGCGGTGAGCGGACCCATCTTCCCCTGGCGAAGCGCTAACCGCTTCGCCTTGCTCTGCGACGGAGAGCGCTTCTTTCCGCGCATGTTCGAAGCCATCGACAGTGCCGAGCGGCATATCGAACTGGAGCTCTACCTGGTGGAGAGCGGCAGCTGCGCCGAGGCGCTGCTGGACCGCCTGCTGGCCGCGCGTGTGCGGGGTGTACGGGTGCGCTGCCTGTTCGATGCCTTCGGCAGCCTGAAGCTTTCCAGCGCCTGGACGCGGCAGTTGCTGGAGGCCGGCGGCGAACTGCGCCAGTACAACCCGCTGAACTGGAAGGCCGGGCTGCGCAATCTTTACCGCGACCATCGCAAGCTGCTGCTGGTGGATGAGCGCATCGCCTATGTGGGTGGGACCGGCGCCACCGACGAGTTCTGGTCGGCGCGGGAAAACCGCAGCGACTGGCACGAGGTGATGGTGGAGATGAGCGGCGCCATCGTCGCCGACTGGCAGCGCCTGTTCGAGCGCCAGTGGCACGCCACCTTTGGCGTGCGTGCGTGGAAGCCTCGCGAGGAGGTACTGCTGACCCGCCTGCCGCCGCTACCCATTGCCGGGGGCGGCATGGCGCGGGTCGCTTACGCGGACGCCAGCCAGCATCGCGACATCCTGCAATCGCTGGTGCGTTCATTGCGTGGCGCGCGCCAGCGGGTGTGGCTGGCGACGCCGTATTTCCTGCCGACCTGGAAGGTCCGCCGCGCGCTGCGCAAGGCCGCCCTGCGCGGCATCGACGTGCGCCTGCTGCTCACCGGCCGGCTCACCGACCATGCGCCGGTACGCTACGCCGGCCAGCGTTACTACCCGCGCCTGTTACGCGCGGGCGTGCGGATCTTCGAGTATCAGCCACGCTTCCTTCACCTGAAAATGGTAGTGGTCGACGAATGGACGAGCGTCGGCTCCTGCAACTTCGATCATTGGAACCTTCGCTTCAATCTGGAGGCCAATGTAGAAGCGTTCGATCCGCAGTTCACTGCGGCGGTCGTCGAGTGTTTTAGCGCGGATTTCGAGCAGAGCCGCGAGATAGACCTCGGCAGCTGGCATGCCCGGCCCTGGTGGAAGCGCCTGCGTGAACGGCTATGGGGTTCCCTTGACCGCCTGGTGGTGACTTTTCTCGACCGCCGGCGCTGATCCGACGGAGCGCCCGAACCGATTTTTCGAAAAGGAGAGTGGCGTTGAGTACGAGTCAGAAGGAACGCTTCATTGGCCTTGAGTGGCTGCGCTTCCTGCTGGGCCTCTACGTGGTGGTCTACCACACCCTGCACAGCTACCCGGCGGAGCAGAAGTTCGCGGGTCTCGACGACCTGACCAGCCTGGGCTTCTTCGCCACCAGCACCTTCTTCGTGCTGTCGGGCTTTCTGCTCTGCCACGTCTACGTCAGCGACGGACAGTTGCGGGAGAGCCCGCGCAGCTTCTTCACCAAGCGCCTGTCCAACCTCTACCCGCTGCATATCTTCTCGATCCTGCTGACCATCGTTGTGCTGCTGACGGTGAGCGGCCTGGGCATAGGCCCGGACCTTGACCAGGCCACGCCGCGCTTCGTCGTCTACGACACCAACGAGCTGATCGGGCGCCTCCAGCCGCAGCTGTTCCATCACTGGATGAGCGACCGCGAGCTGCTGCTCAACAGCGTCCTGCAGCTCACGATGATGCAGGCGTGGAACCCGTACTACCTGACCTTCAACGCGCCGCTCTGGTCACTCTCGACGCTGTTCTTCTTCTACCTCTGCTTCCCCTATTTCGCGCCACGGCTGGCGCGGGTGCGGCACAAGTGGCGGCTGCTGATCATCCTCTGGCTGCTGTACCTGGTGCCGCCATTGCTGGTAGTGGCCAGCCAGGAATACGGCATGCCGTGGACCGGCCTGCTGCACCGCAACCCGCTGCTGCGCCTGCCGGAGTTCCTCAGCGGTATCGTCGCCTATGGGCTGTTCCGCCAGTACAAGGATGCCGGCCGCATGCCGGGGCGCGGGCTGACGGTGGCCATGGGGGCATTCGTGCTGGTGAATTTCCTGGTGGCGGACTACCTCTACACCCACGGCGCCAAGTTCTGGTACTTCCTGCTGCACAACGGCTTGCTGCTGCCGGCGCAGTTGATGCTGGTGTATCTCAGCGCGTTGCCGCGCGACCCGAGCAGTAGCCTGATCCGCCGCTGGTCGCCGCGCCTGGGGGCGGCGTCGCTGTCGTTGTTCGCCCTGCACGTGCCGTTGTTCACCCTGTTCTCGCGGACCGAGAAGCTGGTCCGCGCGCCGGGGGACTGCCTGTCCGACTGGGCTTTCTGCGTCGACGAAGCGACCCGCCAGCCGCTGTCGTTGTGGCTGTACCCATTGTTCCTGCTGTTCATGGTGACCAGCTGCGTGCTGGTGCAGGAGCGCTGCGTGGTGCCGGTGCGCAAGTGGCTGGTGAGCCGTTTGTTGCCGGCGCCGCCGTCGCGGGCGCGGATGGTGACGGAGAGCTGAGCGCTGGAATCAGCCGGCGGGATTCGCGGACAAGGTCCGCTCCTACGAGATCAAGAGCCCCTCACCCTACCCCTCTCCCGGAGGGAGAGGGGACCGTTGTGTGCAGGATGAAACCATAGTGTCAGCCGGTATGGATGGCTCCCTCTCCTGAGGGAGAGGGTTGGGGTGAGGGGGAAAGCGCAGGCACAGGCTGTCCGGATGAAGACAGCTGCTCCTACGAGGAGCCCCGCCCGCTGCTGGAAGCGCCCTCAACCCACCTGCGCCTGCCAGTCATTGAGGTTGTAGTAGTTGGTCACCCGCGCGACCTTGCCATCGCGAATCTCGAAGAAGGCGCCGGCTGGCAGCACGTAGGTCTGCCCGTTGGCCGGCGGCAGGCCCTCGTCGGTGTTCAGGTATTGCCCATGCACGACGAATTCGGCCGCGCCGCGCGTGCCGTCCTCGCTGGCCATCACCACGATGTCCGCCAGGCGTTCGCGGTAGCAGCGGTTCATGTGATCCATGAAGCTCGCGAAAGCCGCCTTGCCATGCTGGCGCTCGCCCTGGTTGATGTCGTGTACCACCTCGTCGTGCAGCAGGCCGAGGAAGGTGGGCATGTCGCCGGCGTTGAAGGCGGCGTAGTAGGCACTGATCAGGGACTTGGCGTGCATGGGTATGCTCCTGTCGCGGGTGGGGCTTAAGGTCGGTTCGCCGGCCATGATAGGTTGACCCGTCGGCCATCACTTTGCCGTTTGCGGCATCCAGCGGACGAAAACGACCATGCCCACGGACATCCGCCTGCTCAGCGGCAGCGCCATCCACCCCTTCATCGGTGACCTGGCGCGCCTGCGCATCACCGTGTTCCGCGAGTTTCCCTACCTCTACGACGGCAGCCCGGAGTACGAGGCGACCTACCTCGATACCTACGTGCGCTCGCCGTGGAGCCTGTGCGTGCTGGTGCTCGACGAAGACCGGGTGGTCGGTGCCTCCACCGGACTGCCGCTGCAGGATGAAACCGAGGAGTTCCAGCGGCCCTTCCTCGAACAGGGATGGAACCCTGAGCGTGTCTTCTACTTCGGCGAATCGGTGCTGTTGCCGGCCTACCGCAACACCGGCCTGGGCCTGCGCTTCTTCGAGGAGCGCGAGCGCTATGCGCGCGGGCTGCAGCGCTTCGACTGGTGTGCCTTCTGCGCGGTGCAGAGGCCGCAGGAGCACCCTGCGCGCCCCGCTGGCTACCGGACGCTGGATGAGTTCTGGCGACGCCGGGGCTTCAGCCCTCGTCCGGACTTGCACACCGAATACCACTGGCGCAACGTCGGCGAGTCGTGCGAGAGCGCTAAGACCATGTCCTTCTGGCTCAAGGAGCTGACCTGATGATTCGCGTTGCCGCCTGCCAGTACGCCATCGAGTTGCACGAAAACTGGGACGCCTACGCACGGCACCTCGAAAGCCTGTGCGCTGAGGCAGCAGCGCAAGGCGCGCGTCTGCTGGTGCTGCCCGAATACGCCGGCCTGGTGCTCAGCGGCCTGCTGCCGGAAACACAGCGCAGCGATCTGCACGCCTCCATCGCCGGCCTGCAGCCGTGGTTGCCGAAGTGGCTGACGCTTTGCGAATCCATCGCGCGGCGCCTGAATCTCTATTTCGTTCCAGGCTCCGCACCGGTACTCGATGCGGACGGCCTCTATCGCAACCGCGCCTGGCTGTTCGGCCCGCAGGGCCTGCTCGGTACCCAGGACAAGTTGCTGATGACGCGCTTCGAGCGCGAGCAGTGGAACATCGCCGGCGGCGAAGGTCTGCGCGTGTTCGAAACCGAGTTCGGCCGGCTGGGCATCCTGATCTGCTACGACAACGAATTCCCGCTGCTGGCGCGCACCCTCGCCGAGCAGGAGGTGGATCTGATCCTTGCGCCCAGTTGCACCGACACCGAGGCGGGCTACCACCGCGTGCGCATCGGCGCCCAGGCCCGTGCGCTGGAGAACCAGATCGCGGTGCTGCATTCGCCTACCGTGGGGCTTGCACCCTGGTCGCCGGCGCTGGACGAGAATGTCGGCCGCGCGGGCCTCTACGTGCCGCCGGACTACGGCATGCCCGCCGACGGCGTGCTGGCGCTGAGCGAGGATTTGACACCTTCGGAAAGCCGCTGGCTGGTGTACGACCTGGATCTGGACGAAGTACGCCGCGTGCGCCGCGAAGGGCAGGTGTTCACCCGCCGCGACTGGCCGGAGCAGTTCACGCCGGGGCGGCTAAAGGTGCTGGATCAGTAACCGGCTTCGCGCTGGTGGCGGATGGCGAGGATCACCAGGGTGTCGCCATCGATTCGGTAGCGGGCTAGGTAGCCGCTGTCGCCGAAGTCGATGGGCCATTCGCGATAATCCACGGGCAGGTCATCGATCAGCCGGCCCATCTGCGGATGTGCGCCCAGTGCCTGGGTGGCCTGGAGGATGATCTGGCCGGCGCGGCGTGCGGCAGTTGGGTTGGTCTCGCGGAGGAATCGGCGCAAGCGCTCGAGATCGCGAAGCGCGGCGGGTGCGTAGATCACTCGCATTTCGGTGCGGCTTGCTCGTCCTCATCGCCCCAGCTGTTCAGCCAGTTTTCCACGGCTTCGGCGGTGACGTGCTGGCCGGTTGCCTGGAACTCTTCCCAGGCCTGCTCGGTGTCGCGCTTGAGCTTCTCCCGCTGCTCCTCGCGCACGACATACTGACCGATGGCCTCGCGCATGATCCAGTGCGGCGAGCGCTGGCGCAGCTCGGCCAGCTCGCGTACGCGGGCAAGCATTTCGTCATCGAGTTTGACCGAAGTGGCCATGGCGGCACCTCTGTAGTGAAAGGTAATACCAGGTAATACTTCGTCCGAAGAGGAACAGTGTCAAACATCAGGGGATGAGTGGGGCACGCTACTGGTGTAACTGTGAATTCATCGACCCGGACTTTCGACGGGTGGCAAGGCACAGCGCCGTGGTTATGCTCCGGGCATAACCATAAGAGGGACACTCCATGCTCCGACTGGCCCTGTGCGCCGTCCTCCTCATGCTGGCTGGCTGCAGCACGCCCGGCGCCTTCTTCGGTGCACTCGACGGCCCGATGTTCAGCGCACTGCCGAGCGCCCCGCAGTATGCGACGGTGTACATCTACCGTCCGCAGAACCAGTGGTCCGACGAGGAACTGGAAGCGCCGGGGCTGTTCCTCAACAACGAGCTGATCGGCAGCCTGCCGAGCAACGGCTATTTCGCCATGACCTTCGAGCCGGGCAGCTATCCGTTGCAGATGCGCCGCCCGCTCCTGGGCAGCTTCTGGACCTTCTTCGCCGGCGGCACCCTGGATTTCACCCTGATCGCCGGCTTCGCCCTGGAGGCCAAGGCGGGCGAGGTCTACTACCTGCGCTACGACGAAACCCATACGGCGCCCAAGTTCCAGCACAACGCGGGGGAGGGCGCCGGCCCGCTGAACCTGGTGGGCAACGAGCTGGGCTCGCGGGAGATTCCCGCCACGCGGCAGGTGCAGGAGCCGGTGCGCATCGCTGCCGACGGCAAGGAACTCCCGCGCTAGGCGTTGTTTCTCGAGTCATTCCGGCTCCTGCCATATGCCCGTCGTAGAGCACTCCGTAGGTTGAGGGTAGGGTAAGAAAGTTCAACGCCGGCTTTGGGAAGCGGCCCGGTATTCCGACCCGTTCAATCGGCAGAAGAATCGTGACTCTCTGGTCGGAGTGTCACGAGATGGAACAGCAGGACAGCAACAAGATCGGCGTGGTAGCCGCCACCCTGATGGTGGCGGGCAACATGATGGGGTCGGGGGTGTTCATGCTCCCGGCCAACTTGGCCACCACCGGCGGCATTGCCCTCTACGGGTGGTTCATCACCATCGTCGGCGCGGTCGCGCTGGCCCTGGTCTTCGCCAAGCTGGCGGCGATCGACCCCGCCGCGGGCGGGCCCTACGCCTATACGAAGAAGTCCTTCGGCAACTACATGGGCTACCAGACCAACCTGATCTACTGGCTGGCCAACGTGGTGGGCAACGTCGGGTTGGCGGTGGCGGGCCTGGGCTATCTGTCGCACTTCTTCCCCAGCCTGAAGGACCCGCTGGTTTCCGCCCTGGCGCAGATATCGGTGATCTGGTTCTTCACCTACGCCAACATTCTCGGCCCCTCGGTGGTCGGCAAGCTGCAATCCTTCACCACCGTCTTCGCCCTTTTCCCCATTCTCGGCATGGCGCTGCTGGGCTGGTTCTGGTTCAGCGGCGACATCTACGAGGCGGGCTGGAACGTGTCCGGCAAGAGCGGCTTCGAGGCGGTGGGCTCGACGCTGAACTACACGCTGTGGGCCTTCATCGGTGTGGAGAGCGCTTCGGTATCGGCGGGGGTGGTGCGTGATCCAGCGCGTAACGTGCCGATCGCCACCGTGGGCGGGGTGCTGATCGCGGCTGTGTGCTATGTGCTCAGCTCCACCGCGATCATGGGCATGATCCCGAATAAGGACCTGCTGGTCTCCAGCGCTCCCTTCGCCGATGCGGCCCGTCTGGCGCTGGGCGATACCGCCGCCAACGTCGTCGCCCTGTGCGCGGCGATCGGCTGCCTCGGTTCGCTGGCCGGCTGGACGCTGCTGGTCGGGCAGACCGCCAAGGCGGCGGCGGACGACGGCCTGTTCGGCAAGGTGTTCGCCAAGGTCAATGCCAAGGGCGTGCCTTCGGCCGGACTGGCCATCGTCGCGGCGATCATGAGCATCCAGGTACTGGCGACCATGTCGCCCACCGCCAGCGAGCAGTTCGGCAAGATCGCCTCGATAGCGGTGATCATGACGTTGCTGCCGTACATCTACTCGGCCATCGCCATCAAGGTGCTCGGCTACCAGAAAATGCCGGCCCGGCAGTACGGCTTCTACACCTTCGTCGGCATCATTGCGGCGATCTACAGCCTCTGGGCGATGGTCGGCTCCGATGGCGAGCAGACCCGCTGGTCGCTGATCTTCGTGGTCTCCACGATCATCTTCTACGAGCTGTCGATCAACAGCATGCGTACGGTCGAGGAAACCGGCGTTCATCCGGGCGGTGTGTCGCCGGGCTGGATCCGCTTCGGCACCCTGGCGCTGACCATCGTCGCGCTGGTGCTGATGTTCTGGGTGTCGGTCGGTCGCCACGACAACCTCAATCTGCGTCCGCGCGTGCCCCAGCCTGCCGCTGCTACTGTCCCCTCCGCTCCGGCACAAGCGCCCAACTGATCCCTTCGCCTGCACGCGCCTTCTCCGATGGCGCTGAAGGCGGGGCAGGCGCCTGCCTGGCTTCCGGCTCGAGCCGGAAGCCGATTCAAGGAGCTTCCATGTCTGAATCCGCAACCAAGAACACCCTCGATTCCGTGGTACTGATGGTTCATGAGGAACTGGGCCGGGGCACGGCGGCGGGTAGAGCCGTACGGGCCCTGATCGATGACCTCGAACGCCGTGGGTTGGTCGTGCTGGCCGCAGCCTCCGCCGAGGACGCCTGCGCGGTGATCACCTCCAACCCGGCGGTGCAATGCCTGCTGCTGAGCTGGGACCTGCCGCAGGACGGCCGAGGCGGAGCGCACGCCGTGCTCGAAGCGCTGCGCCAGCGCAACGAGGCGATGCCGGCGTTCCTGATGGCCTCACGCAACGATGCGGCGTCCATCGGGCTGGAGGCACTGCGTCAGTCGGATGATTTCATCTGGCTGCTGGAGGACACCGCCGACTTCATCGGCGGGCGTATCGTCGCGGCTATCGAGCGCTATCGTCAGACCCTGCTGCCGCCGATGTTCAAGGCGCTGATGAAGTTCTCCCGCGTCTACGAATACTCCTGGCATACGCCCGGACATACCGGAGGCACGGCCTTCCTGAAATCGCCGGCCGGGCGGGCCTTCTTCGAGTTCTTCGGCGAGGAGCTGCTGCGTTCGGACCTGTCGATTTCCGTCGGCGACCTGGGCTCGCTGCTCGACCACAGCGGGCCCATCGGCGAGAGCGAACGTTACGCGGCCCGGGTGTTCGGCGCCCATCGCAGCTACCACGTCACCAACGGCTCCTCGACGTCCAACCGGGTCATCCTGATGGCCAGCGTGACCCGCGACCAGGTCACCCTGTGTGACCGCAACTGCCACAAGTCTGCGGAACATGCGATGACCATGTCCGGGGCGATTCCCACCTACCTGATGCCGTCGCGCAACCACCTCGGCCTGATCGGCCCGATCCGTCCCGAGCAACTGACGGCGGTGGCGGTGAAGCGGCACATTGCCGACAACCCATTGGTGAGTGGCGACATCGATCCCACGCCGCACCACGCGATCATCACCAACTCCACCTACGATGGCCTGTGCTACAACGTGGCGCGGGTCGAGGAGCTGCTCGGGCAGAGCGTCGACCGCCTGCACTTCGACGAAGCCTGGTATGGCTACGCGCGCTTCAATCCGCTGTACCACCAGCGCCATGCCATGCACGGCGACCCGGCCGAGCACACGGCGGAGCGGCCCACGGTCTTCGCCACCCAGTCCACCCACAAGCTGCTGGCGGCACTGTCCCAGGCGTCGTTCATCCATGTCCGTGATGGGCGCAATCCGATCGACCATGCGCGTTTCAACGAATCCTTCATGATGCACGCGTCCACCTCGCCGCAGTACGCGATCATCGCCTCCAACGATGTGTCGGCGGCGATGATGGACGGGCAGGGCGGGGTTGCCCTGACCACCGACTCGATCCGCGAGGCCGTGGCCTTCCGCCAGTTGCTGGCGCGGTTGAACAACGAGTTCGCCGAGAAGGGCGACTGGTTCTTCGACGCCTGGCAACCCGACGAGGTGCGCGACTCCCGGACGGGGCGCAAGGTCGCCTTCTTCGAGGCCGACGCGCAGCTGCTGGCCAGCGATCCGCAGTGCTGGACGCTGGCGCCCGGCGCGCAGTGGCACGGCTTCGGCGACATCGAGGCCGACTACTGCATGCTCGATCCGATCAAGGTCTCGGTGGTGACCCCCGGCGTTGCACCCGGAGGTGGCCTGATGCCGGTGGGCATTCCCGCCTCGGTGCTCACCGCCTACCTGGCCCAGCAGGGCATCGTGGTGGAGAAAACCACCGACTTCACTCTGCTGTTCCTCTTCTCCATCGGCGTGACCAAGGGCAAATGGGGCACCCTGATCAATGCCCTGCTGGCCTTCAAGCGTGATTACGACGCAAACCTTTCACTGTCACGCGCGCTGCCGCAACTCGTGGCCAGTTGGCCGGAGCGCTATGGCGAGATGGGGCTGAAGGATCTCGCCGACCGGATGTTCGAGGCGATGGCCGAACTCGACACCACCGCCCTGATGGGACAGGCGTTCTCGCTCCTGCCCGTACCGTGCCTGAGCCCGAGCGTGGCATACGAGCGATTGGTGAAGAACCAGGTGGAGTGGCTGACCCTGGAGGAAATGAGCGGACGCACCGTGGCGACTGGCGTAGTGCCTTACCCGCCAGGTATTCCGCTGCTGATGCCGGGTGAGAACGCGGGGCTCGCCGCAGGTCCGGTGCTGGGCTACCTGAAGGCACTGGAGGCGTTTGACCGGCGCTTCCCTGGCTTCGGGCACGACACCCACGGCGTTGAGATCGAGGACGGTGTTTACCGCATCGCCTGCCTGAAGGACTGCTGACAGCCGATGCATGGTCGGCGGTGGACAACGTTCCACCGCCGTCTCCAGCGGGACTGCTGCTTGGGGCACGCCGTGCTGGCCGCGCATGCATAGTGATATGCCGTGAGGCCGCCCGCGCATAGCGGTTCCTCAGGATTTTGATCAGATCCTGTAGGAAATTGGCGTAAACGATAGGGGGCCTGTCCTTATCGATTTCGCCCCCATTTCAGCGCCCTGGATGCCGATTAAGGTAGCGACTCCAGCCTCGGATAGCCCGTCCGGCGCAGCTTCTCCAGCCGCCACGACACTCCGTAGGTGACCTGCTTCCAACAAGGAGTCGCCATGCACCTTCGTCCTGCTGTTGCCACCCTGACCCTGAGTTGTCTGCCCCTGTTCGCCTTCGCCGATGCAACCAGCGAACAAACCCGCGACGAGATGAACCAGCACCAGGAGGAAATCAAGAACCAACTGGCCGACGTCGAGTACAACCGCCGCCGCGTCGTCGAACGCAACATCCAGTTGGCGCCCGCGGAGGCTGAAGCCTTCTGGGGCGTTTACAACGATTACCGCGCGGAAGCGGACAAGGCCGACACAGACGCCCTGGCGCTGGACCTGGACTTCTTCCGCAGCCTGCAGAAGGGGACGGTGAGCGAGGATCAGGCGCGCGAACTGCAGCGGCGGGTCTTCGAGCTTGAGGATCGTCGCCAGCAACTCAAGGAGACCTACGTCTCGCGCATCGCCAAGGAGGTTTCGCCGATACGCGCGCTGCGCTTCCTGCAGATCGAGAACCAGCTCGACGCCCTGGCGCTGATCCAGACCACCCGCTCGCTGCCGCTGGCGGAGTGATCGCTTCCTGCTCCCCGGCCGCCCCACGGTGGGCCCGCTCTTACATCACTAGAGGTTGCCCCATGAATACACGCTATTTGCTGGCTGTGCTGATGGCCTCTGCCCTGCTGGGCGGCTGCATGAACGACCAGCAATTTCTCGCGCAGAACCAGAGCGCGGCGATCGACGCCACGGTGTCCCGCGCGAAGTTCGAACTCAACTGTCCCGATGTGACGGCCTCGGTGCTGTCGAGCAAGGTCACTCAGGTGCAGTTCGCCAACATGAACAACCGCACCGAATACACCATCGGCGCCCGCGGCTGTGGTCGTCAGGCGGTGTACATCACCTACTGCCTGGACCCCAGCACCTGCAACGCAATCAGCGATACCGCCCGGGTTACCGAGTAGCGGCGAAATCGCCTGTTGCTCCTGCGTTTCCACAACACCGAGCCCAAGGAGGGTTCAACCATGCATATCCTCAAATCCCTGCCGATGATCAGCGCCCTGGCTCTTGCGATTGCCGCCCCCGTGATGGCCGCCGATATTCCGTTGGGAACAGCGGTCGAAGCCGATGAGGTGGTGACCAAAGTCGTCTCCGTCGACGCCAAGGATCGCCGCATCGTCGTCGAGGACGCCGCAGGCAAACCGGTCACCGTCCAGGTCACCGATGCCGCCCAGGACCTGGGACATCTGAAAGCTGGCGATGCCATCGCCGCGCTGGTCATTCACTCCGCCGCCTTCGATCTGGACACCAAGGTGGAGAGCCAGGCGCCGGGCGGCATCGAGGCGGAGGGTGCTGCCCTGGCCACTCCGACCAATCCGCATCCGGGCGGCGATGCGTTCCGCATGGCGCGCGTGCAGCTGAAGATCGTCGGTATCAACCTCAAGAAGCATGAGCTGACCTTCGAAGGGCCGGATGGCGCGGTCAAGACGGTCTCCGTCGACGAGCCGAAGCTGCGCAGCAGGATGGGTGAGCTGAAGGTCGGCCAGATGCTGGTCGTAACCTATGAGGACACCCTGCAGATCGTCACCGCCCACCCGGTGGCGCAGGCCGCGGCTGCGGCTAAATCCACCAACTGACCTCCCCTCCGGAGTTCCTGCGGGAACTCCGGACTTCGCTCTCTCGCTCTCTAGCGATTCCCTCGGAACCCAGCATGCGCCTGACTGATCTCGGCTGCCCTTTCGCAGCACTCTTCGCCGCCATCTGCCTGACGGCCTGCGGGCCGGACGGTAAGTCTCCCGCCGGCACCGCACCGGTCGATGTCACCACTGTGACAACAAAGCTCGAGAGCCTGCCGGCGAGCATCACCTTCGTCGGCCAGACGCAAAGTCCCCAGGCGGTGGATATCCGTGCGCGAGTGAATGGCTTCCTCCTCAAACGCAACTACACCGAAGGTTCCGTGGTAAAGGCCGGCCAACTGCTGTTCGAGATCGACCATGCGCCGTTCCTGGCCGACCTGGCCTCGGCCAAGGCCGAGTACGAGGCGCAGAAGGCAAGCTATGAGCGGGCCAAGGCCAACCTGGATCGGGTTCTGCCATTGGCCGCCGAAAATGCCCTGAGCCCGAAGGACCGCGATGACGCCATCGGCACCGCCAAGGCGGCGGAGGCCTCCATGCAGGCGGCGTTGGCACAGGTACGGACTCAGGAACTGAATCTCTCCTACACCTACATCCGCTCGCCGGTGGATGGCGTCAGCGACTATGCGAGGGTGAACGACGGCACCTACGTGAATACCAGCAACAGCCTGCTGACGACGGTCTCGACGCTGGATCCCATGCGCGTGGTGCTGAGCGTGAGCGAGGAACAGTTCCTCGCCATACGCAACCTGCGCGACAGCGGACGACTAATCATGCCGGCCGATGGGCGGATGGAGGCCGACCTGCTGATGGCGGATGGTTCCGGTTATTCGCACACCGGCGTGGTGACCTTCGCCTCGACTTCGTTCAATCAGCAGACCGGCACCTTCATGGTTCGCGCCGACTTCGCCAACCCCAAGGGTGAGTTGCATCCGGGACAGTTCGTGCGCATCACGCTCAAGGGGGCGAGCTACGCCAATTCCATCCAGGTGCCGCAGCGCGCGGTCATGCACGGGCCGAAGGGCGATTTCGTGTATGTCGCTGGCGTCGATGGCAAGGCTGAGGTGCGTCCGGTGCAGATGGCCGAACCGTCCGGGGAGTTCTGGCGGGTCGAGGACGGGCTCAAGGGTGGCGAGCAGGTGGTGGTCGATGGCGCGGGGAAGCTGATGCCCGGCGCGCCGCTGAAGGTGACCAGCACGGCCCAGGCCAACAGCTTTGGCGCTCCCGCCGCGAAGTCAGAGTGAGGAACCGACCATGCTTTCCCGCTTCTGTATCGAGCGCCCGATCTTCGCCATGGTGCTGTCGTTGATCATCATCATCGCCGGTGGTGTATCGATCTTCGCCCTGCCGGTGGCGCAATACCCGGACATCACTCCCATCCAGATCACCGTGACGGCGACCTATCCCGGCGCCGACTCGCAGACTATCGCCTCCACGGTGGCGGCCCCCATAGAGACCCAGGTCAACGGTGTGGACAACATGCTGTACATGCAGTCGGTCAGCTCGCCCACAGGGCAGATGACCCTGAACGTGTACTTCGACATCGGCACCGACCCCGATATCGCCCAGGTCCAGGTGCAGAACCGCGTCAGCCAGGCGTTGGCGCAGTTGCCGCAATCCGTCCAGCAGAACGGCGTCAACGTGCAGAAGCGTTCGTCCAGTTTCCTCATGCTGTTGGCCATCTATTCCCCCGACGACAGCTTCGACCAGCAATACGTCGGCAACTACGCGAACCTCTACGTACTGGATGCCATCAAGCGCATCCAGGGCGCGAACCAGGCGCAGATCATGGGGGACGCCGACCTTGCCCTGCGTATCTGGCTCAAGCCTGACCGGATGGCCGATCTGGGGATAACGGCGGCCGACGTGCAGAACGCCGTCAGCCAGCAGAACCAGCAGTTCGGTGCGGGAAATATCGGCCAGGCGCCGTCCCAGGGGCGGATGGAATTGACCTACCCTCTGGTCACTCCGGGGCGTATGAAGACGGCCAAGGAGTTCGAAGACATCATCCTGCGCGCCGACTCCACGGGGACCGCCATCGTCCGTCTGGGCGACGTGGCGAGGGCCGAGATCGGCCTTAACCAGTACACCATGCGGTCGTCGATTAACGGCAAGACCGCCACGCTGATCGCGGTCTACCAGCAGGCCGGTTCGAATGCGCTGGAGGTATCGAAGAACGTCCGCGCAGCCCTGGCCGAGATGTCCACGTCCTTCCCTCATGGCATTGACTACGTCGTGTCCCTGGATACCACGGAGTTCGTGCGCTCCTCCATCCATGAGGTGGTGGTGACCCTGCTGATCGCCATCGCACTGGTGGTGATGGTGGTGTTCCTCTTCCTGCAGAGCGTGCGCAGCACGCTGATTCCGATTGCTGCCGTGGTGGTGGCAGTGGTGGGCACTTTCGGGGCCCTGCTGGCGCTCGGGTTCTCCATCAACCTGCTGACCCTCTTCGCCCTGGTACTGGCCATCGGCATCGTGGTGGACGATGCCATCGTGGTGGTGGAGAACGTCGAGCGGAACATGGAGCAATTCAAGCTCGATGCCCGTGAGGCGACCCGGCGCGCGATGGAGGAGGTGACCGGCCCGGTGATCGCCATCGTCCTGGTGCTCTGCGCGGTGTTCATCCCGGTAGCCTTCGTCAGTGGTACCACCGGCCTGCTGTATCGCCAGTTTGCCCTGACCATCGCCTGCTCCGTGGCCATCTCCGGCTTCGTCGCCCTGACGCTGTCGCCAGCGTTGGCCTCGCTGATTCTCAAGCCCGGCCAGCATGCACGCTGGACAGGATTCCAATGGTTCAACCGGGCCTTCGACAAACTGACCCATGGCTACGTCAGCCTGGTGTCCGTGGTGGTGCGGCGCATGGTCGTGGCCCTGGCGCTGTTCGCGGTGATGCTGCTGTGCATCTGGACACTCTTTTCACGGATACCCACCAGTTTTGTTCCCGAAGAGGACCAGGGCTATCTGCTGGTGGCCGTGATGATGCCGGACTCGGCGAGCCTCGATCGCACCGAGGCCACCACCGAACAGGTGGCCGCTCTGTTCCGCGTGCACCCGGCTGTGCAGGATGCCTCCGCCGTGTCCGGCTACAGCTTCATCGATGGGCAGAACCAGACCAACATGGGCACGGTGTTCATCAACCTGAAACCGTCCGAGCAGCGCAAGGGCTTCGCACTGTCTGCCGACGGCGTGATCCGTGCGCTGTACCCCAAGCTGGCAAGCATTCCCCAGGCACGGATCATCCCTATCAATCCGCCGTCGATTCCCGGCCTGGGCACCCAGGGTGGCTTCGAGTTCTGGGTGGAAAACCGTGGCAACGGTGATGCCAAGGAGCTCCAGGCGGCCACCTGGAAACTCATCGGAACCGGCGCCAAACAGCCGGAACTCTCCGGCCTGATCAGTACCTTCCAGGCCTCCACCCGGCAGATGCGCATCGCCGTGGACAACTCGAAGGCGGAAACGCTGGGCGTGCCGATGGCGGATGTCTACGGCGCGCTGCAAACCCAGTTCGGCTCGTCCTATGTCAGCCAGTACGTGCTGGGCAGCCGGGTGTGGCAGGTGATCCTGCAGGGCGCGCCGCAGTACCGCAGCTCGCCGACCGACCTGGGCTACCTCTACGTGAAGCAGAAGAACGACAAGATGATCCCCCTCTCCGCGCTGGTGAAGACCGAGTTCACCTCCGGTCCGAGCCTGGTGACCCGCTTCAACAACTTCCCCGCCGCCAAGATCACTGGCAGTGCGGCGCCGGGTTACAGTTCGGGTGATGCCATCAGTGCCATGCAGCAACTTTCCGTCCAGGAGCTGCCGGCGGGCTACAGCTATGCCTGGAGCGGCGAGGCGTTCGAGGAGAACAAGTCGGGCAACACCACGGTGCTGGTGTTCATCTTCGGCATCGTCATGGTGTTCCTGATCCTCGCGGCGCAGTACGAGTCCTGGTCGTTGCCGCTGACGGTGCTCAGCGCGGTGCCCTTCGGCATCTTCGGCGCATTGGTGGCGATCTGGGCGCGGGGCATCCCCAACGACGTGTATTTCCAGATCGGCCTGGTCACCCTGGTGGGGCTGGCGGCGAAGAACGCGATCCTTATTGTGGAGTTCGTCATCCTCCAGCGCAAAGCAGGGCTGTCGCCGATGGACGCGGTACTGAAGGCTGCGGAGCTGCGCCTGCGCCCGATCATCATGACCTCCCTGGCCTTTATCTTCGGTGCGGTACCGCTGGCCATCGCTACCGGTGCGGGGGCCAACTCTCGCCATTCGATCGGCACCGGCATCGTCGGCGGCATGCTCGCGGCCACCAGCCTGGCCCTGCTGTTCGTCCCGCTGTTCTCCTACCTCGTCGAACGGCTTGGCGAGCGGCGTGAGAAGCAGAAGGCGGATGTCCAGGTGCCTGTCTCCCCCCCTGGAAGCGGCAGCGACTCTGCCTCGGAGGCACACTGATGGACGCCAGAAAACTCTTGTTGGCAGTGGCCGTCTCCAGCGTGGCGGGCTGCATGGTCGGGCCGGACTATCAACGTCCGCAGGTCGCCATGCCCTCTACATACCGGGCCCACCTGGTGGATACCTCCGCCGGCGTCGCTGGGCCCTGGTGGACGCAGTTCGGCTCGCCGACACTGGCCGGCCTGGTCAACGAAGGCCTGAGCAACAACCTCGACCTGCAGCGCGCCACGGTGCGCATCGAGCAGTTCCGTGGACAACTGAAGACCGTTCGTGCCGGGCTGTTTCCGCAGCTCGGTCTGGGCCTGGGCGCCCAGCGCGCACGTAGCGACCAGTTCGTCGATACGCCACTCTCCAACTTCGATGGCATCGCCAATCAGTACCAGACAGGCCTGAACGCCAGCTGGGAAATCGATCTCTGGGGCAAGCTGCGTCGGCAGAGCGAAGCAGCCAACGCGCAACTACTGGGCGCGCAGTATGCGCAGCGCGGCGTGGCGCTCAGCCTGGCGAGTTCGATCAGCGAGGGCTATCTCAACCTGCTTGCGCTGGACGAGCAGCTCGCCATCGCGGAGCAAACGGCACAGGCGCGCAAGGAGGCTCTGGATATCTTCCAGAAGCGCTATGACCGGGGCGTGATCCGGCAGATCGAGCTCAGCCAGGCGCAGAACGATTACTGGTCGACCCAGGCGGCGATTCCTCCGCTGCGGGCCAAGATTGCGGCGGCGGAGAATTCGTTGTCGGTATTGCTCGGTCGGCTACCGGGGCCTGTCGCGCGCACGGAGCGCCTGTCTTCCTTGCAAGCGCCGGCAACGCCGAAGGTTCTGCCGGCCAGCCTGTTGTCGCGGCGACCAGACCTGCTGCAAGCGGAGCAGGTAGTGGTCGCGAGCAACGCGCAGGTTGGCGCGGCAGAAGCGCTGTACCTGCCGGATCTGAACCTGTCGGGGATGATCGGCTTCAGCCGGGGGGAGAGCGGGCAGTTGTTCGAGAGCGCGTCGAAAATCTGGAACCTCGCCCTGGGCATCAACCAGACGGTATTCGATGCCGGCGCGATCTCCGGGCAGGTCCAGCAGGCGAAGTCCCAATACCAGCAGTCGGTGCTGGCCTATCAGGGGGCCGTTCAGTCGGCGTTGGCGGATGTGAACGACGCACTGGTCGACACGCGTGAGTCGGCGGCCCAGCTGGCGGCTGTCGAACAGCAGATTACTGCTCTGCAAACCTATGCGCAGCAGGCGCGTCGGTTGTACGAAGGGGGATATTCGACCTACCTGGACGTCACCACTTCGGAGGAAAAGCTCTTCCAGGGACAACTGCAGGAGGTGAACAGCCGACTGGCGGCGCTGAATGCCTTCAATGCGCTGTATCTGGCAGTCGGTGGCGATCCGGGATCGGATGCGTCGTTGCTCTTCAAGCCGATAGCGGTGCGCGGGCGGTAGTGCCATGGCTCAGGTGTCGTCACGTGGAGGTTCGAGTCTTCCGTGGCGACGCCGTGAGTAATGAGGGGGGCTGGCTGCGGCGCCTCTTCGGATATCACGAGGAGGCGCCCTGGCCGGTCAGCTCTGCGGAACGACTCGCGCCTCGTTGCCGCTGCCCTCGATGAACACCGGCATACCTGTTGCCAGGCTCGGGTTGACCGGTTGAGTCACCGAGACCAGCACGCCGTTCTTCATGCGCACGATGACCTGCTGGGCTTCCTTGGGCTGGTCATAGCGCTTCTTCTCCACGTAGTTGCCGCCCAGTGCGCCACCGAGTGCGCCGGCGACCATCGCCACATCCCGGCCCGTACCGTGACCGATCAGGCTGCCAAGCGCCGCGCCGCCCACGCCGCCGAGCACGGCGCCAACGCCGCTGTCGTGGTTGGTCTGCATCTGGGTCCGGGATATCTGTTCGATGCGACCCGTGCGGATTTCCATCTCGCCTGGTCCGCCATTGCCCGCATCCACCGTTGAGCAGGCGCTGAGGGAAAAGGCGAGCAGGAGGGCGGTGATCCAGGATGTTGCTGGTTTCATTTATTTGTACCTCGACAATGGGAGCTGTTGCCCAGGCGCACCTTCATTGGTGCGCCTGTCTTGCGAGGTTAAGGGGAAGTCTTGAGGGATTACTCCGGGGTGGATGGGTACCGGAAATATCGTGCTGGACTCTAGGACGCTTCCGGCAGCGGACGGTCAGGCAACGCTCAGGCATGCAGGGGCACGTCGATCGGGACATGCAAGAGGGCGAGCGGTTGCTCCTGTGGCGTTCTTACCTCGGATCTTGGGTCAGGTTCCGATTGCGAGGCAGGAGCCTGGCCGTTTTTTGTCGGTGCCCCTATGTGCGGCGTTTTTCTCTCCCTGGCCGGTGGGGCATACCATCGGAAGCAGCGCCTCGCTCGACTGTCGGTGGCGGTGTAGTAGCGGCGTATTACCCGCTGTCTTCGCGACTGACTAAGCTCTTCCGCATGCCCGGTCACCACGGCCGGGCCCTGCCGGGAGGATGCCCACGATGGCCGCGAAGAAGATCCTGATGCTGGTCGGCGACTACGCCGAAGACTACGAAACCATGGTGCCGTTCCAGGCACTGTCGATGGTCGGGCACACCGTCCACGCCGTCTGCCCGGACAAGAAGGCCGGCCAGAGCATCCGTACCGCCATCCACGATTTCGAAGGCGACCAGACCTACAGCGAGAAGCCCGGGCACAACTTCGCCCTCAACGCTGACTTTGCCGCAGTGCGCGCCGAGGACTACGACGCGCTGCTGATCCCCGGCGGCCGCGCTCCGGAATACCTGCGCCTGAACGCCAAGGTCATCGAGCTGGTGAAAGCCTTCGACGCCGCGAAGAAACCCATCGCCGCCGTCTGCCACGGCGCTCAGCTGCTGGCCGCCGCCAGCGTGCTCAAGGGCCGCGCCTGCAGCGCCTACCCGGCCTGCGGCCCGGAAGTGAAGCTTGCCGGTGGCGAGTATGTGGACATCCCGGTGGACGCCGCCCACGTCGACGGCAACCTGGTCACCGCGCCCGCGTGGCCGGCGCACCCGGCCTGGCTGGCGAAGTTCCTCGAAGTGCTGGGCACCAGGATCAGCCTGTAAACTGGCCCGTCCTCGACGCTGGAGAAGCCGTCCATGTGCGAACTCTATGTAAAGGCCGACCCGATTCTCTACGAGTCGCGCTCGCGCTCGCTGCGCATCCGTGGCGTGGTCACCACGCTGCGCCTGGAGAACCAGTTCTGGGACATCCTGCGGGAGATCGCCGAGGTGGACGGCATGACCACCAACCAGCTGATCGCCAAGCTCTACGACGAAGTGATGGACTACCGCGGGGAGGTGGTGAACTTCGCCTCCTTCCTGCGGGTGAGCTGCACGCGCTTCCTCGCCCAGCGGCGCGACAGGGTGACGGAGCTGAGCCTGGTGGCACGTAGCGCCTCCTGATTCGGTCGCCGCTCACGGATATTGCCGAATTATCCGATCCCGGAATGTGGCGTGGCCTTTCTAGACTCGGCCATCGCTACCTTCCCGGGAGTTCCCCATGTCATCCAGGTTACGTTCGTTACTCGCTACCGTGCTGCTGGGTGGCGGCATCGCAGGCCTCTCGGTCGCCGAGCCCACCGCCGTCGAGCGCGAAGCCATCGCCGCCTACCAGCGCGGGGCCTTTGTCTCCCAGTTGCGGGATATCCATGTTTCCGCCGGCTTTGCCGTGCCCGTCGAGGTGGACTGGGACAGCATCGCTCTGCCGGGGCAGGCGGCACACTATGGCACCGAGGATTACTGGACCAACGTCTACTTCGTACCGCTTGCCGAGGCGCTGGAGATGCTGACTTCCTATGCCCAGGGCAAACAGGCGATGAAGGACAAGCTCAAGCGCATCGTCATACGCTACGACGCCGGCAGCGCTGGGACTGGCGACTATCGGGCCGGCGTGGCCTTCGAGTCAGGCGTGCTGAATATCAACTTCAAGCCGGCCTCGGCCGCGACCCAGATCGAGGAGCGCACCGAGGCCATCCAGTCGACACTGGAAACCGCACTTTGAGCCATGAAAAAGCCCGGCACATGGCCGGGCTTTTTCATGGCGCGAAGGTGAAGGGTTACTTCACTTCCACCGCCAGGTTCTCGGCGATCTTCTTCTGCCAGATGGCCGGGCCGGTGATGTGCACCGACTCGCCATTGGTGTCGACCGCAACGGTCACCGGCATGTCTTTGACTTCGAACTCGTAGATCGCTTCCATGCCCAGTTCGGCGAATGCCAGGACTTTGGACTTCTTGATCGCCTGGGCGACCAGGTAGGCGGCGCCGCCCACTGCCATCAGGTAGACAGCCTTGTTGTCCTTGATCGCCTCGATGGCGATCGGGCCGCGCTCGGACTTGCCGATCATGCCCAGCAGACCGGTCTGCTCGAGAATCTGGCGGGTGAACTTGTCCATGCGGGTCGCGGTGGTCGGGCCAGCCGGGCCAACCACTTCGTCACCGACCGGATCGACCGGGCCGACGTAGTAGATGAAGCGACCCTTGAGGTCCACCGGCAGCTCTTCGCCCTTGTTCAGCATGTCGACCATGCGCTTGTGCGCGGCGTCGCGGCCGGTGAGCATCTTGCCGTTGAGCAGGATGGTCTCGCCCGGTTTCCAGCTCTGCACTTCTTCCGGGGTGATGCTGTCGAGGTTGACGCGGCGCGCGCTCGGGCCGGCTTCCCAGACGATTTCCGGGTAGGCGTCCAGCGACGGCGCTTCCAGTTCGGCCGGGCCGGAGCCGTCGAGCACGAAGTGCGCGTGGCGGGTGGCGGCGCAGTTGGGGATCATGCAGACCGGCAGGGACGCTGCGTGGGTCGGGTAGTCCATGATCTTCACGTCGAGCACGGTGGTCAGGCCGCCCAGGCCCTGGGCGCCGATGCCCAGCTGGTTGACCTTCTCGAACAGCTCCAGGCGCAGTTCCTCGATGCGGTTCTGCGGGCCGCGGGCCTTCAGTTCGTGGATGTCGATCTCGTCCATCAGGACTTCCTTCGCCATCACCGCGGCCTTCTCGGCGGTACCGCCGATGCCGATGCCGAGCATGCCCGGCGGGCACCAGCCGGCGCCCATGGTCGGAACGGTCTTCAGCACCCAGTCGACGATGGAGTCGGACGGGTTGAGCATGGCCATCTTCGACTTGTTCTCGGAGCCGCCGCCCTTGGCCGCGACGTCCACTTCCACGGTGTTGCCCGGGACGATGGAGTAGTGGATCACCGCCGGGGTGTTGTCCTTGGTGTTCTTACGCGCGCCGGCCGGGTCGGCCAGGATGGAGGCGCGCAGGACGTTCTCCGGCAGGTTGTAGGCGCGACGTACGCCTTCGTTGATCATGTCGTCGACGCTCATGGTGGCGCCGTCCCAGCGAACGTCCATGCCGACGCGGACGAACACGGTGACGATGCCGGTGTCCTGGCAGATTGGGCGATGGCCGGTGGCGCACATGCGCGAGTTGATCAGGATCTGCGCCATCGAGTCCCGGGCGGCCGGCGATTCTTCACGCAGGTAGGCCTCATGCATGGCCTGGATGAAATCAACCGGGTGGTAGTAGGAGATGAACTGCAGGGCATCGGCGACGCTCTGGATCAGGTCGTCTTGCTTGATCACGGCCATGGAGCACGGTCCTCTTCAGGCAGGTATTACAGGCGCGAGGCCTGTTACGTCGGGAGTTCGCCGGCACGGTTCCGGCGAAAAAAGGCGCCGTAGTATACCGCTGCGGCCGCTTGCCGCGCACGCGCCAGTGATCCGACCTTGGTCACAGGAGACTGTGATCGCCCACATTCCGATCGGCTAGGCGCCGGGGCGCTTTGATAGTAGAGTGGAGGCCAGGTGCCATTACGGGACGGAGCCCCATGAGCACACTGCTGAAACAGCGCGCCTTACAAAAACTACTCATCAGGCGATTCGGCATGGCCGTCGGCACCTACGCGATGGTGCAGCTGCTGCTTTGGATGGCGGTATTCGGTGAGTTCTTTCGCGGCACCATCTTCTTCGCGCTGGGTTGCACCCTGTTGGTGGTGGCAAGCCAGCTGATCTTCTTCTGGCTGTTCCTCACCGGGCGTAACCAGCGCTTCTCCGACCCCAGCATGACCGAGCCGCAGGTGCTGGTCGCGCTCCTCTGGCACACGCTGTTCCTGGCCAACGTCGACACCGCACGGGGCACCCTGATGGTGTTCTACGTGCTGATTCTGCTGTTCGGCGTATTCCAGCTGCGGCCCAGGGTGTTCGCCCGCTGCGCGGCGCTGGCATTCATCGCTTTCGCCGGCCTGAACCTGGGGGAGGCCTTCCAGCAGCGCCTGGAGCTGCCCGCCCAGGCGATTCTGCAACTGCTGGTGCTGTTCATCGTGCTGGTCTGGCTCAGCCTGTTCGCCGGCTATGTCCAGGCGCTGCGCCAGCGCATGCGCCAGCGCCGCTATGCGCTGCAGGCCCACCAGGACACGCTGCGTGGGATGATGCGCCAGCTGGAAGACCTGGTGGCCACCGACGAGCTGACCGGCCTGTTCAACCGCCGCCACTTCCTGCGTCTGGCCGGCCGCGCGCTGGACGAGATGCAGCCGAGCCAGCGCCACGGCCTGGCGCTGATCGACCTGGATCACTTCAAACGCATCAACGATGTCCACGGCCACGCCACCGGCGACCGCGTGCTGCAGACCTTCGCCGCGGTGGCGCGGGCCTGCCTGCGCGAGGGTGACATCCTGGCGCGCTACGGCGGCGAGGAGTTCGTCCTGCTGCTGCCCAATGCCGACGCTGACCGCCTGGGCACTTGCTGCGAACGGCTGCGCATGGCCTACGCCGCCGCCGAGCCGGTTGGGGTGAATATCGAAGTGCTGAGCCTCTCGGCGGGGATGACCCTGCTGGAGCCGACCGACGATCTCGACGAGGCCTTGCAACGGGCCGACCAGGCGCTCTACCGTGCGAAACGCAGCGGACGTAACCGCTGCGATGCCGCATGGGAGTGGACGCGTGCCTGAGATACAGGCCGGATCGCAACGCTTTTCGGTAACCCCCGGAGTCAACCTGCTCGATGCCCTGCACGGGGCCGGCGTCGCCGTGCCCTACAGCTGCCGTGCCGGCAGCTGCCACGCCTGCCTGGTGCGCTGCACCCGGGGCGAAGTGCTCGACGCGCAACCCGACGCGCTGGAAGCCGCACGGCGCGACGAGGGCTGGCGGTTGTCCTGCCAGTGCCGGGTCATCGAAGACCTGGCCGTGGACGTCTTCGACCCGCAGCGTGACGGCCTGCCCGCCAGCGTCGCCGAGCTGGACTGGCCGGCGTCGGACGTACTGCGTCTGCGCCTGACGCCGCAGCGCCCGTTGCGCTACCGCGCCGGGCAGCACCTGATCCTCTGGAGCGCCGAGGGTGTGGCGCGGCCGTACTCGCTGGCCAGCGTGCCGGGCGTCGAGCCCTGGCTGGAGTTCCACATCGATTGCCGTCTGCCCGGCGCCTTCAGCGACTTTGCCCGCCAGTTGAAGACGGGCGACAGCGTACGCCTGGGCGAGCTGCGCGGCGGCGCCCTGCACTATGATCCCGAATGGCACGAGCGACCGCTGCTGCTGATGGCCTCCGGAACCGGCCTGGCGCCGCTCTGGGGCGTGCTGCGCGAGGCGCTGCGCCAGCATCACGCCGGTCCGATACGGGTCATTCACCAGGCCCATGACAACGCCGGCCACTACCTCGCCGAACCGCTGCGCGAGCTTGCCGCGGCGCACCCGGAGCTGGAGGTGACGCTGATGACCACGGCCGAGTCGGCCGAAGTTTTGGCGCAACTCCGGCTTGTTTCGCGGCGGAGCATCGCCTTACTCTGCGGCCACCCCGACAGCGTCGATGCCTTCGCCCGCCGCCTCTACCTCTGTGGCGTACCGCGCGGCCAGACGCTGGCTGACCTATTCCTACCGCACGCCTGAAGCGGTGCGCGGCCCCAACAAATAGAAGTCCAATAAGAAGGATTTGCCATGAGCGAACAGATTCTCGTCGAACGTGAACAGGGCCTGCTGACCCTGCGCCTGAACCGTCCGGACAAGATGAATGCGCTGACCCGCACCATGTACTCCGCGTTGGCCGAGGCCCTGGAGGCTGCGCAGACGGACCGCTCTGTGCGCGTGGTGCTGATCACCGGCGGCGCCGAATGCTTCACCAGTGGCAATGACATCGTCGACTTCCTCCAGCAGCCGCCCAGCGGCCCGGACAGCCCGGTATTCCGCTTCATGCGCGCGCTGATGGACTTCACCAAGCCGGTGGTCGCGGCGGTGGCCGGCCCCGCCGTGGGGATCGGCACCACCCTGCTGTTGCACTGCGACCAGGTCTTCGTCGCCCAGGCCACCAAGTTCAAGATGCCCTTCGTCAACCTCGGCCTGTGCCCGGAGTTCGGCTCCAGCTTCCTGGTGCCGCGCCTGGTTGGCCCGGTGAAGGCAGCCAGCCTGCTGATGCGCGGTGAAGGTTTCACCGGCGAGCAGGCGGTGGCGTACGGCATCGCCAACGAAGCGCTGGCCGACGGCGCCGCCGCCATCGAATGTGCCCGCGAGGTCTGCCTGGCGCTGCAGCAACTCCCGCCGGCGGCGGTGGCCCTGAGCAAGCGCCTGCTCAAGGCGCCCTACATCGAGCAGTTGCGCCAGGTGGTGGCAGAGGAGGGACAACTCTTCGTCGAGCGCCTGCACTCGCCGGAAGCACAGGAGGCGCTGAGCGCCTTTACCCAGCGTCGCCAGCCGGACTTCTCGAAGTTCCTGTAGGAGCGAGCTTGCTCGCGAACCGCTTGGCACCTGTGCTGCCGGGAAATCTGTTCGCGAGCAAGGACTGGGCGTCCCCCTTGGCCCTACAGGTTACGGCTGAACGTAGGGCGGATAACGTTCGACGTTATCCGCCGTTTGGCCTTGGTCTCAGTGCGCTTCGGGCTTGGCCTTGGCGTCAGGGACGGAGTGAGGTGTATCGGCGTACAACCGCGAACGGTTGTACGCCCTACGGATGCACCCGGTTGCCCACACAATCTGTGGAACGCGCTGTGGATAAGCTTTGGGGCAACCCGGCTACCCCACGTCAGCCGTGGCCTTCAGGGGATTGAGCGGTATTTGAGCGACATCCGGCAGGTTGCCCACATAAGGTGTGGAGGGTGCTGTGGATAAGCTTGGGGCCAAGGTGCCTAAGCCGCACTGCGCCTGGGTTTCAGCGCATTGGTTGTCCTTTGAGCAACCCGAAATGAAAAGGCCGCCCCGAGAGGCGGCCTTTTTTCTTTACATGCAGACAGCGAGGGATCAGACCAGCAAGTCGCCCACGTGCAGCACCTTCATGGTGTTGGTGCCGCCCTGGGTGGTGTAGCTGTCGCCCTTGGTCAGGATCACCCAGTCACCCTTGGTCACCACGCCGCGCTGCAGCAGCGCGTCGACGGCTTCCTGGCTGACCCGCTCCGGCGGCAGGGCTGCCGGGTCGAAGGGGATGGTCTCCACGCCACGGAACAGTGCCACGCGGGCCTGGGTTTCGCGGTGCGGGGAGTAGGCGAAGATCGGTACGGAGGAGCGGATGCGCGACATGATCAGCGGGGTGTAGCCGCTTTCGGTCAGGCAGATGATCGCCTTGATGCCCGGGAAGTGGTTCGCGGTGTACATGGCCGCCAGGGCAATGCTCTCGTCGCAGCGCTCGAAGGTCTGGCCCAGGCGGTGGCTGGACTTCTTGGTGGTCGGGTGCTTCTCGGCGCCGGCGCAGATACGGGCCATGGCCTGGACCGCTTCGACCGGGTATTCGCCGGCGGCGCTCTCGGCCGAGAGCATCACGGCGTCGGTGTAGTCGAGCACGGCGTTGGCCACGTCGGAGACTTCCGCGCGGGTCGGCATCGGGTTGTGGATCATCGACTCCATCATCTGGGTCGCGGTGATCACAGCCTTGTTGTAGCGGCGCGCGTGCAGAATGATCTTCTTCTGGATGCCCACCAGTTCGGCGTCGCCGATTTCCACGCCCAGGTCGCCACGGGCCACCATCACGGCGTCGCTGGCGCGGATCAGACCGTCCAGGGCTTCGTCGTCGGCCACGGCTTCGGCGCGTTCGATCTTGGCCACCAGCCAGGCGGTGCCGCCGGCTTCGGTGAGCAGGCTGCGGGCGTATTCCATGTCCTTGGCGTCACGCGGGAAGGACACGGCGACGTAGTCCAGGTCCATGCTCGCGGCCAGCTTGATGTCGGCCTTGTCCTTTTCGGTCAGGGCCGGCGCGGTGAGGCCGCCGCCACGGCGGTTGATGCCCTTGTGGTCGGACAGCGGGCCGCCGATGATCACTTCGCAGACCAGCTCGTCCGCCTTCACTTCCTTGACCGCCATGACCACGCGGCCGTCGTCCAGCAGCAGTTCGTCGCCCACGCCGCAGTCCTTGACCAGGTCCGGATAGTCGATACCGACCACTTGCTGGTTGCCTTCGGTGCGCGGGTGGCTGGTGGAGAAACGGAAGGTATCGCCGACCGCCAGTTCGATGCGCTTGTTGGCGAACTTGGCGATGCGAATCTTCGGGCCCTGCAGGTCGCCCAGCAGCGCGACGAAGCGGCCGTGCTTGGCGGCCAGGTCGCGGACCAGCTTGGCGCGGGCGCGGTGTTCGTCGGGAGTTCCGTGGGAGAAGTTCAGGCGGGCGACGTCGATCCCGGCGAGGATCAGCTGCTCCAGCACTTCGGGAGAGTTGCTGGCTGGGCCGAGGGTGGCGACGATCTTGGTGCGGCGAAGGGACATGCGGGACTCCTAGGGGAAAGCAGCGGTCAGGCCGGCCCCGGAGCAGGTCCGGGACGGCCAGGGCGCCATCTTACTCTCTTTCAGGTGACAGGTCTGATCACCAGCAGGTCGCATTCCACTTCTTCGAGCACCCGTTCGGCGGTCTGGCCGATCAGCGCATTGTCGAGCTGCCCACGGGCGACCGCGCCCATCAGCAGCAGGTCGATGCCCTTGGCGCGCACGCAGGCGGGGATCACCTCTTCGGCAAAACCCTGGCCCAGCTGGGTGCGCGTGCGGTCGATGGCCGGGTACTGCGCCAGCAGGGCGTCGAAGGCTTCGCGATGATGCGTTGCGGTGCGTTGCACGTAGTCGTCGTAGTTGGCCAGCAATTCGGCGTTGAACGCCAGGGTTTGCGGCAGCGCGACGTAGGCGTGCAGGTAGTGCGCCTGCAGTTTCAGGTGCTGCTCGAACTCGCGGGCCACGCCGATCAGGCGGTGGTCCAGCGCCGCCGGCTTGTCGCTGGCGTGCAGCGGGTCGAGGGCCACGCACAGGCGTTCGCCGCGCCACTGGCCATGCTGCACCAGCCACAGCGGCTGCGGGCAATGGCGGATCAGTTGCCAGTCGTGATTGGTCAGCACCAGGCGCTTGAGCAGGCTGTGGTGGTGCGCGGACTTGAGCACCAGGTCGGGCTGGCTCTGCTCGCAGTGCAGGACGACTTGCCGGTGCAGCGGTTTGCCCCAGCGCGCCTGGCACTTCACCTCGACGCCGGCCTGGCGCAACGGCGCGGCGAGTTGTTCGAGCCAGGTCAGGCGTTGCTCAAGCAGGCTCTGCCGGCCGCGTTCGAGGTCGTTCGGGTCCAGCAGCAGGCTGTTGTCCAGCGCCGGGTTGAACTCGCAGGCCAGCAGTTCCAGGCGGGCGCCGCTGCGTTCGGCGATCCACTGGGCGCGGGTGAGCGCGGGCTGGTCTTCGCGGGTGGGGTCGATGACGACGAGCAGGTGCTGGAGTTTCATGTCGGCTTCCTCGCGCGGGCTGCGACCATTGCAGTCCAAGCCTAGCGCGTAGCGCTTGACCTGGGTCAGCGCTGCGCACGGGAAGCAGCCCTCAGTTGCGCCGGCTGTTCTGGTTCAGCGCCTGATCGAGGTGGCGCGCCGCCTTGTCGGCGAGATCGCCGTTGGGGTACTCGGCCAGTTGCCGGCGCAGGTAGGCGATGGCCTGGTCGCGGTCGGCGTGTGGGTTGTCCGGCGCCATGTACATCAGGCCGAGCTGGTACAGCGCCTTTTCGCGGATGTCCGGCGGGATGGCCGGGTCGTTGGCGCCCAGCAGGTAAAGCTGTGCGGCTTCGCTGACGCGGTCCTTGAGCACCGCGCGGCGCGACAGCAGGGTCATGTCCGGGTCGAGGCTGGGCTTGTTCAGGTCGAGGTTGTACTGCGGCTTCCATTCCGCCAGCAGCTCGCGGGCGTTTTTCTGCACCGGGTCCTTGGCGCGCTGGCGGATCACCAGGATGCGCGCGTCGCCGTGGGCGGCGGCCTGGGTGCCGGGAAATTCGCGGTCGATGCGCTCGAAGTACTGCAGCGCCTTCGTATCGTCGCGCTGGTCGTTGAAGCGGCTCATGTAGATCAGGCCGATCTGGTACAGCGCGATGGCGCGCACTTCCGGGCTGTAGCGGGTGTTGTCGTAGCCGGTCAGGTAGAGCTGTTCGGCCTCGGCACTCTTGTTGTCGCGGATGGCCTGGGCGCTGTAGGTCAGCAGGTCGCCTTCATCCTCCACCGCGGCGGTCATGCGCTTGTTCTTCAGCTGCTTGTATTCGGCGACTTCACCGGTGGTGACCTGGGCGACGAACAGCGGCGTGGTGGGGGCGCAGGCGGCGAGCAGGGGGAGGAGCACCACGAAGGGCAGGGCGAAAGCTGAGCGCATGGCATCTCCTTGGCGCCGGGGCGTGATCCGCGCCAGTCTAGTGGTGGGCTTCAGTACGGCCAAGACGGGCCGATACACTTCCCAACGGAGGATATGCCCATGCGAACCCTGGCCACCCTGCTGTTGCTCCTGAGTGTTACCGGATGCACCAGCTGGTCGATGAACTACCACCTGAACAATGCCTATCGCTCGTACAAGAACGGTGATTGCGACCGGGTCATGCTCGAACTCTCGGAAACCGAGCGCAAGAGCCGCGCGCGCCCCTGGCTGCAGCCGGAGATCTCCATGCTGCGCGGGCAATGCCTGGAGCGGCAGAAATTCTTCGTCGATGCCGCACAGACCTACCAGTTCATCATCGCCCGCTATCCGACCAGCGAGTATGCTTACCGCGCCAAGGCACGGCTGGAAACGCTGCGCCTGAATGGCCGTCTGCCCGGCGATACCGCGCGCAGTTATCCGGTCACGCCCTGACCGCCGGTCGGTGGCGAACTTGAGCGCTCCCGATCGCTGGCTACTCTCATGGAGTGACTTCACGGAGGAGGTTGGAATGCGTGCCCTGTGGCTCTGCGTCTGGTGTTTCCCCCTGTTGGCGAGTGCCGATATCTATCGCTGGACTGACGCGCAGGGCAAGGTGCATTTCAGCGAAACCCCACCGCCGGGGGCGCAGCGCATCGAAGTGAAGCCCCAGGTCGTCGAGCGTGACGCGGCGACCCGCGAGCGGGAGAAGCGCACCGCCCGCTTCTACGATGCCCGTCGTGACGAGCAGGCCGCCGCGCAAGCCAAGGCGACCGAGCAGCAGGCCAAGCTGAGCGCCCAGTGCGCGCAGTGGCAGCAGAGCCTGAACAACCTCAGTCTGGGCGGTCGCTACTTCACGCAGGAGAGCGACGGTAAGCGCACCTACTACAGCGATGCACAGATCGACGCCGCCCGTCGCGAGCTGGAAGCGCGCCTGGCGGAAGGTTGTCGTTAGGACTGGCCCCAAGTGGGCGGCATTGCCATACTGGACGATATTTCATAGCGAAACGCCATTATGCGCCATTCACGACACATCGAGCGCCATCAGCTGCCCTACTACCTGAAGGTGTTCAACAGCATCACCGACAAACCGATGGGTTACCTGGGCAACGTCTCGCTGGACGGGATGTTGCTGATCAGCCAGCTGCCGATGCTGGTGGGCGGCCGCTTCGACATGCGCCTGAAAATCCCCGGCCATGACGGCAAGCTGCAGTTGATCGAGTTCTCCGCGACGTGCCAGTGGTGCCGCGAGGACGTCAATCCAGGCAACTTCGACTCCGGCTTCAGCCTGGTGGCGCCGCCGATGGAGTACGTCGAGCTGGTCGATGCGCTACGCCGTTATTTCAGTTTTCGCCGTCAGGTGGAGTCGGTCTGAAGCGCAGGACGCGCTGAACCGATCTGACGGTAGCGGAAGGCAGGACGCCGGGGCATTCCCGCCGTCAGAGCAGGGCGTAACCTTGATCCGAACGTGCTTTGAGCCTGGTTTTGTCGCGGGCGGCGAAGCACGGAGTATCGGCGTACAACCGCGAACGGTTGTACGCCCTACGTTCCTTCTTATCCTTTGCAGACGGCCAACCTGTAGGAATGAGGGGGACACCCAGTTCTTGCTCGCGAACAGTGTTTCCAGACGGCATCGATACTGGGCGGTTCGCGAGCAAGCTCGCTCCTACGAAAAGCAAAAAGCGAAAAGCCAAAGCGGTTTCCAGGGAAACATCCGCGCGCGCCGGAGCGCCCCTTCAGGAGGCCGAGTGGAATAGGAGTTTCAGGGGTTGAGCGGCATGGATGCCGCGAGAGCCGCGATGGGCCAGGGATGGCCCTTCGCGGCGGGTCCCTGAAACTTCGATGGAGCGAGGGGAGTCCCGCGAAGCGGGACCCGGATGCAGGGGCAAGACCTTTTGGTTCCTTTTGGGTCCCCAAAAGGGACTCGCCCGAGGGGGCGAAACAAAATCTTTCAGCACACGCCGAAGCGGCGCAGTAACTCCGAGCAAGACGGCAGATAACGCCAGAAGCGTTATTCGCCCTACAGCGCTCCCGCCTTCTTCCACCCCAGATAGCGACTGACCAGCTCCGGCCCGAGCTGGCTGGGCCGTGCGTCCAGTACCGGGACACCGTGGGCGATCAGCTTCTCGTGCAGCCCGGCACGGGCATTCAGGTACTCCACGGTGCCGCAGTAGGCCAGCGCCTCTTCGTAGCCCTCCACGGGCGCCTGCCGCAGGCGGTCGAGCACTTCCTCGCGCAAGCTGGCCACCAGCACCCGGTGTTGCCGGCCCAGGCGCTTCACTGCCGCCACCAGGTCCTCGTCGTCCTCGTCGCGCAGGTTGGTGATTATCACCACCAGGGCCCGGCGCCGTTGCCGGGTGAGCACGGCCTGCACTGCCGCCGCGTAGTCCGCCGCGCGCTGGCTGCTGTCGAGGTCGTAGACGCCATTGAGCAGCACGCTCAACTGCGCGCTGCCCTTGCCCGGCGGCAGGTGCCGCGGCTGGTCGCCGGCAAAGGTCATCAGGCCCACGGCATCGCCCTGGCGCAGCGCGACGTAGGCCAGCAGCAGGCTGGAATTGAGGGCATGGTCAAAGTGCGACAGGTCGCCATCGTGGCTGCGCATGCGCCGCCCGCAGTCGAGCAGGAAGAGAATCTGCTGGTCGCGCTCGTCCTGATATTCGCGGGCGATCGGCGTGCGTTTGCGTGCGGTGGCTTTCCAGTCGATCTGCCGCAGGGTGTCGCCGTCGCGGAATTCGCGCAGCTGGTGGAACTCCAGGCCCAGGCCGCGGCGCTGCCCGGCGCGCACGCCGATGCGGTTCAGCCAGTGGTCCACGGCCATCAGCTCGGCGCCGTACATGCGCGCGAAATCCGGATAGACACGGGTTTCGCTGCGTTCTTCCAGGTAGCGCCGGCCCTTCCACAGGCGCAGCGGGCTGGACAGTTCAAGCTCGCAACGGGGGAAGACGAAGTGCCCGCGCGACAGGGGCCGCACGCGATAGCCCAGTTCGGTCTGCTCGCCCGGGCGCAGCTCGACCACCTGCGGCAGGTGCTCGAACTCCATGGCGCCAGGCAGGTGATCGAACAGGGTCACCCGCTGTACCTGTGCGTAGCGATGGTGCAGTTGCAGGCGTACCTCGCTCCAGCGCCCCAGCGGCAGGTTGCCGCTCATCTGCCGTTCCAGGCGCGGCGACGGCAAGCGGCGCAGCCACAGGGCGTCGGCCAGGGCGAGCAGGCCCAGGGCGCAGAAGGCGCTCCACCAGAGTCGGCCGAGCAGGGCCGGTGCCGGGGCGTCCAGGGCCGTCGCCGTGCCCAGGGCGATGGCCACGGCCAGCAGCACGCCGAGCAGCGCGAGAAGGGCGCGCGATGGCTTCATAGACGCGGCGCCGGTACCTGGTCGAGCAGTTGTTGCAGCACCTGATCCACCGACAGGCCCTCGATGTCCAGTTCCGGCGACAGGCGCACGCGGTGGCGCAGCACGGCCAGGGCGCTGCCCTTGACGTCATCCGGCAGCACGAAATCACCGCCGCGCAGCAGTGCCCGCGCCCGCGCGCAGCGCACCAGCGCGATGGAAGCACGCGGCCCGGCGCCCAGGGCCAGGCCCGGCCAGTTGCGGGTAGTGCGGGCGATGCGCACGGCGTAGTCCAGTACCTGGTCGTCGATCGGCAGGTCGGATGCGATCTTCTGCAACGCCATGACGTCCTTTTCCTTGAGCAGCGGACGAATCGGCGCCACGTCGAGCATGTCGCTGCGCGCCGAGCGGGTCACCTGGCGCACCAGGGTCTGCTCCTCGGCTTCCTGCGGGTAGTCGATGCGCAGCTTGAGCATGAAGCGGTCCAGTTCCGCCTCGGGCAGCGGATAGGTGCCTTCCTGCTCGATGGGGTTCTGGGTGGCCAGCACCATGAACGGCTGCGGCACCGGCAGGGCTCGGCCTTCGAGGGTGACCTGGCGCTCCTGCATGACTTCCAGCAATGCGGCCTGGGTCTTGGCCGGGGCGCGGTTGATCTCGTCCGCCAGCAGCAGGTGGGTGAACACCGGCCCCTTGCGCAGCTTGAACTGCTCGGTGGCGAGGTCGTAGACCGCGTGGCCGGTGACGTCGCTGGGCATCAGGTCGGGGGTGAACTGGATGCGCGCGAAGCTGCCGTCGAAGCAGCGGGCGAGGGCGCGCACCAGCAGGGTCTTGCCCAGGCCGGGGACGCCTTCGATGAGCACATGGCCGCCGGCGAGCAGCGCGGTCAGCACATCGTCGATCACCCCCTGCTGGCCGATCAGCGCCTTCTGCAGTTCATGGCGCAGCGCCTGGGCCAGCTGGCTGGCGCGCTGGCGCTGGGCGACGGGGTTGGATGACGGGCTGGCTTGTTCAGGGATCTGTTCGCTCATAGGGCATTCCTGAGGCTTTGCAGGTGGGCGACCTGACGGGTGAATTCGGCGATGGCCATGCGCTGCTGCGGATAGGGGCGCATGGCCTGGCTGATGGCGCTGACCGGCAGCCGCGTCATGCGGCCGAGGGTCTGCCATTGTTCGGCGACGGGCAGGCGCTCGAAGCCCGGCTGGCGTTGCCGCGCGCGGCGCAGGATGTCGCGCTGCAGTCCCTGCAGCAGGGCGATCTGGCCGCGCTGGCGGAGGACGAAGTCGGCGCCGGCGCGCAGGTGTTCTTCCAGTTGCCGGCGTCCGCGCGTCGGGCTGGGTTGCAGCGGGCCCTGGCGCAGGCCCTGGCGCCACAGGGCGAGCGCCAGCAGCAGGGCGCAGGCGACCAGCGCCTGCGGGAAGTTGCGCGCCAGCAGGGAGAACAGGCTGTCACCGTCGGCGCGATAGACCAGGGTAACGGCGCTGTCCTGGGTCAGGTACCAGAGCAGCCAGGCGTTGTCGTAGTCGCTGAGCTGGCTGTTCTGCCAGATCCAGTTGTCGGTCAGCACGGTGACCAGGCCCTGGCCCCGTTGCAGTTGCAGCAGGTGGGTGGCTTCCGAGCTGTTGGCCCAGGCGTAGGCGAGGTTCTTCGAGTCGAACAGGTGGTATTCGGTGTCGAAGTCGATGTAGGCCGGTGCCTTTTCGTTTTCCAGGTAGAGCTTGGTCAGCTTGGGATAGGGATCTTCGTCCTCGGCCGGGGCTTCGCTTTCGGGTGCGGCTTCGGGTGCGGCCGGCTGCTCGGCTGAATCCTCGGGCGTGGCGGGCTCCGCATCGGACTGGCCTTCCTGTTTGGCGGCGCCCTTGTCCTTTTCGAGGTCCTCGGTGAGGAACTGCTGCACGCCCAGGCGATCGAGCAGCAGGTCGCCGCTCTTGCCTTCTTCCTCGTCCCACAGGCGCTCGGCGGTGACCACCAGGTGGCCGCCGCGGGAGGTCCAGTCGAGCAGGCGCTCGGTCTGCTTCGGCGTGAGGTTCTCGCGGCTGCCGAGCAGGATCAGCGTGTGGCCCTTGCTCGGTAGCTGCTCGAGCACTTCCAGTCCCTTGGCCGCGCTGACCTTCAGGCCGCGTCCGCGCAGGTAGGCCTCGGCGGCCAGGTAGGGATTGGCGCGGGCTTCCGGCGCCGGGCCGTGCTCGACGGTCTCGGGATAGGGCTTGAGGTGGGTGTAGAGGTAGTACCCGGCGGTGCCCAGCACCAGCAGGACGGCCAGCGTGATCAGCAGGGCGGCGGGGCGCTTCATGCGCGCACCTCGTTGCCGAACAGGCTGCGCCATTGCTCGCACAGTTCCTGCTTGAGCTCGGCCTGGGGCGCGCGATGGCCATAGGCGAGTGCCTGCCAGTGCAGGGTCAGGCTGCGGCTGAAACTGTCCAGCGGCGGGTTGTCGAGGGTTTCGACCCGCGCCAGTACCTCGCCTTCGGTGGTGGAGTCGCGCAGCGGTACACGGAAGTCATGCAGCAGGCGGCTGAGCAGTGCGCGGTACAGCAGGCCCAGCGCGGCGCGCGGTTGTTCGTCCCACAGGCGCTCGGCCTCGCTGGCGACATCCTCGGGCAGGGTTTCCGGGGCCAGCTCCAGGCCGAACAGCACGCTCGGCACTTCCCGGCGCGGGCGCTGCGGCAGGCCGATGCGGCCGGCGAACAGCCGCAGCCACTCGCGGTAGCGCCAGATCAGCAGGGCGACCACGCTGATCAGCGCGCCCCACAGCAGCACTTCGATGATCTGCGCGATGTATTTGAACGCCTGCCAGTGCTCCAGGGCTTCGAAGAAGCGCTTCAGGCTCTGCTCGTCATCCTTGCTCGGCTTGTTCTTGTCCTTGGCCGGATCGTTCAGCCGCCAGCGGGTCACCGTCTCGCTGTTGCGGAACGGCGGCGCCGCCAGGATGGCCTCGGCGGCCTGGCGTGACTGCTCGCTGTTCAGCAACTGGTTCTGCAGGCGTGCGGCCTGAGGGCCATTCGGGTCCTGATCAGGCAATGGGCAACTGAAATTGGGTTGCTCTGCGGCCCAGGCGCTGGCGCCGGGCAGCGGCGCCAGGCAGATGGCGGCCACCATCAGCAGGGCGTAGGCGCTACCGATCAGGCGCTGGCGCAGGCGACGCAGCACCAGCTCGATGTCCCAGGCTTCCAGTTCGGTGCGCCGGTTCAGGTAGAGCGTGAAGCCGCAGGCCACGTAGACCGGCTCCCAGACCACCAGCAGCAGCGCGTAGAGCAGGTTGCTCAGGTGCTCCAGCCAGCCCCATTCGCCGTCGGCCAGGCTGATCAGCGATTGCCATTTCCAGTCCGAGACCCACTGCTGCGGCAGCAGCAGGTAGAGCAGCACGGACAGCCCGAGCCACAGGGCCATCTCGAAGTGCATGCCGATCAGGGTCAGCCAGGTGGCGCCGCCGGCATTGCGCTGGCCGAGGACCACCAGACGCTGGCTGCGTGCCTGACCCTTGAGTCCTTCGAGCTGCAGCACCGGCAGGTCGAAGCTGCGTGTCGGGCTTGCGCGGCGCCACAGCAGGCTGGGCAGCAGCTGGTTCTTGAGCAGGCCGGGGAAGGCCCGCAGGGCTTGCCTGAGGGTGGGCGTATCGTCGAACAGGGCCCGCGACAGGATGTACAGCGGCAGGCGCTCGAAGGCCGGCTTGAGCCACCAGAACAGCAGGATCGCCCAGCCCGAGTGGTTCCATAGCAGCAGGCTGAGCAGGGCGAACACCGGCAGGGTGACCAGCGCCCAGCTGCCCATCAGCAGGCCGGCGTGGCGGCGCGCCAGGAGAATCCCCAGGTCAAGGGCCTCCCACGGGCTGCGCGGACGGATGGCGACGCTGGCGTCAGTCAGGCGCATGGCGGCTCCGTCCGGCAAACACGAAATAGCCGCCGACCAGCAGCCAGAGGCAGGCGCCGACGATGTACTTCACGGTCGCCGGGAAGGTGGTGACCGAGGACCAGTAGCCTTCGACGAAGGCGGCGATCAGCAGCAACAGGATCACCCCGCCCACCAGTTGCACGGCCCGTTCCGCCGCCTTGCGCAGCGCATCGAGACGGCTCAGGCGACCGGGGGCCAGCAGCGCCCAGCCGAGCTTGAGGCCGGCGGCGCCGGCGAAGGTGATGGCGGTCAGCTCGAAGGCACCGTGACCGATGACGAAGGACCAGAAGGTCTCGATGTAGCCGACCTGGGTCAGGTGCCCGGCCGCGGCACCGATCATCAGGCCGTTGAACAGCAGGAAGAACAGGCTGCCCAGGCAGAACAGCAGGCCGCTGGCGAAGGTCTGAAAGGCGATGCCGATGTTGTTCATGATGTAGAAGGCGAACATCTTCCAGTCATCGCCGGTGTCCCGTTCGCTCATCGGGCCGAGGCGCCGCGCCTCCGGCGAGTACATGGTCTCCATTTCCGCGACGCGCTCGGGCGCCATCACGCTGTAGGTGAGATCGGGGAAGTGGTAGGTCAGCAGGCCCATGAGCAGGGCGCTGCCATACAGCAGCAGGCTGGCGACCGCGATGAAGCGCCACTCATCGCGCACCAGGCGCGGGAAGCCGGCGGTGACGAAGCCGAGGATGCGTGCGCCGAGGTGGCTGCGGTGCCGGTAGAACTGCTGGTGCCCGCGCATGGCCAGCTGTTGCAGGTGATCGATCAGGTGGCTGCTGTAGCCGCGCTCCTGCGCCAGCGCCAGTTGCTGGCAGATGCGCCGGTAGTCCGCGGCGAATTCGTCGGGGCGCTCGGAGGCTTCCTTGCGCTTGCCGTTTTCCAGTTGCTCCAGGCGTTTGCCGAAGCGCTTCCACGCGCCCTGGTGGCGCTGTTCGAAGAGGGCCTGCTTCATGGGGTCACCCGTTCGCTGCCGAGCAGGCCACTGGCGATGGCATTGAGGCGTGCTTCCGCCTGTTCCGGGGTAACGCCCAACGGTTCGGCGAGGATGCCGGCCAGCTCTTCGCGGCGCGCCGCGGACAGCTGGCTGGAGCGTTCGGCGAAGCCCATCATCGCGCGCTGCTCTTCCAGGTTCAGCGGCCAGGGCGCCAGTTCCGGCGCCACCTGTGGTGGCAGCGGACGGGCCGGCGGCGGATCGCGGTAGATCACCAGGGTGCCGGCGGCCAGGTCGCCCAGGCGCTTGAACGCCGGATTGGACAGGCAGCTGAGCAGGCCCAGGGTGTAGCCGAAGGGCAGGATGTCGGCGAAGCGCAGCAGGTTGCGCAGCAGCGAGGCGGACCAGCCGATCGGCGTACCGTCGTCGTGGACCACGCGCAGCCCCATCATCTGCTTGCCGGGCGAGCGGCCCTGGTTGAGCACTTCGAAGAGCACCATGTACCACCAGGTCATGACGAAGGTGAGCAGCAGGCCCAGGCCGGTACCGAGCTGGCCGAGGAAGGCCAGCGCCATGAACAGGGCGAACATCAGCAGGGCGCGGATGCCCAGGTCGACCAGGTAGGCGATCGCTCGTGGAATCACGCCAGCGGGACGCAGCAACAGGTCGATCCCTTCCGGCGTCTCCACGTGGTAGCGGGTATCCAGCGCGGGGCTGGGCGGACGTGCGTCCGGGCGTGGAGCGGCGGCTGCGGTCAAGGGGAGTCGCTATCGATGGCTGAAAGGCAGATGCTAGCCAGCGCGCTGCGGCGAGGCAACCGCGCTGGCGGCAATTGGCGAACGGGGTTCAATTGGCGGGCGGCAGCACGCCGAAGATCTTCCGGTACAGCACGCCGCCGGAAATGATCATCAGTGGTACGGTCCAGACCAGGCCGATGCCCAGTGGCAGCGCACTGAAGAAACCGATCAGGCACAGGGCGAGGTATAGACCCAGGATCTTGAACCAGTGCTGGGTGATCGCCTTGCGCGAGGCTTCCAGCGCCTGCCAGGGGCTGAGCCTGCGCTCGACCGCCAGCGGGATCGCCAACTGGTAGGCGAGGCTCAGGTAGATGCCGGGAATGATCAGCAGCAGGAACCCGGCGTAGATCAGCAGCGTCATCAGCAGGCCGGTGATCAGCAGCGGAACGAACAGGCCGAAGTGGCTGAACATCTCGTCGAAGGAGACCTTCTGGTCGGCGGCGCGGCGGATGCCGAGCATGGCGATTCCGGCGGCCAGGGGATAGCAGGCGGCGCCGGCGAGAACGCCTGCGATCATCTGCGCCGCTTGTCCCATCGGCGTACTGGACTCCGTTACGCCCAGTCCGAGCCCCAGCGCCAGGCCGAGGGCGAAGCTGATCGCCTGGATCGCCACGATGTAGACCAGCGCGGCCGCGATCATCAGGCCCTTCATCCCTTTGACCCGCTTCCAGGCTTCACCGATGACTTCGCCGATGGAGAAGTCGTAGCCACGGGCGAGGGCTTCCTCCACGGAAGGGACGGCCAGCGTGGACGGGCTGGATTGCAGGTCGCTTTGCGGAGGGCTGTAGGGATTCTGCGCGGAGATCTCTTGCATGGAAGTTCCTTTCCTTCAGATGAGTCCGTTCGAGGTGAAGCATAGGATGGCAGCTGGCCACGAGCCAGCGCTGCGGTTTGGAAGTGAGGCAATGCGCACTGTTAGACTGCGGCGCAATCGCACGCAGGCAAGGAAACGCGCCATGACCGCCAGCATCTTCTGGTACGACTACGAAACCACCGGCATCGACCCGCGCCGCGACCGGCCCCTGCAGGTCGCCGGCATCCGCACCGACGAAGCCCTCAACGAGATCGGCCCGTCGCTGAACCTCTACTGCCGTCCCAGCGACGACATCCTCCCCCATCCGGCGGCCTGCCTGGTCACCGGGATAGTCCCGCAGCGCCTGGAGGAGCAGGGCCTGGGCGAAGCCGAGTTCATGACCCGCCTGCATGCGGAGCTGGCGCAGCCGGGCACCTGCGTCGCGGGCTACAACACCCTGCGCTTCGACGATGAAGTTACGCGCTACAGCCTGTACCGGAACTTCTTCGATCCGTATGCCCGCGAATGGCAGGGCGGCAACAGCCGCTGGGACCTGATCGACATGGTGCGCACCTGCTATGCGCTGCGCCCGGAAGGCATTGTCTGGCCCGAACAGGACGGCGCCGTCACCCTCAAGCTGGAACGCCTCACCGCCGCCAACGGCATCGACCATGGCCAGGCCCACGATGCGCTGTCGGACGTGCGCGCGACCATCGCCCTGGCGCGATTGATCCGTGACCGCCAGCCCAAGCTCTACGACTACCTGTACCGCCTGCGCAGCAAGCAGGGCGTGCTGGACCAGATCCGCCTGCACGAGCCGCTGGTGCATGTGTCCGGACGCTTCTCCGGGGCGCGCCACTATCTGTCGGTGGTGTTGCCGCTGGGCTGGCACCCGCGCAACCGCAATGCCCTGATCGTCTGCGACCTGGGCGCCGATCCGTCGCCGCTGCTGCAGCTGGATGCCGAGACCCTGCGCCAGCGCTTGTACACGCGCCGGGACGAGCTCGCCGAAGGTGAGCTTCCGGTGCCGCTGAAACTGCTGCACATCAACCGTTGCCCGGTGGTGGCGCCATTGAAAGTGCTGCGTCCGCAGGATCGCGAACGCATCGGCCTGGACCTGGACGGATGCCTGGCGGTTGCGCAGACACTGGTTCAGGCCAAGGCAATCTGGCAGGAAAAACTGGCGCCGATCTATTCCGAGGAAAGTTTCGCGACGACCGAGGACCCGGAGCAGCAGTTGTATGACGGATTTATCGGAGATCGGGATCGCCGATTGTGCGAACAGGTGCGTCAGGCAGATCCTGCTCGATTGGCCAAAGAGCAATGGCCGTTCGATGATCCGCGACTTCCAGAACTTCTGTTCCGATACCGGGCGCGTAATTTTCCGGAAACTTTGTCTGCCGCCGAACAGCAACAATGGCAGGACTTCTGCCGCTTGCGCCTGAGTGCTCCGGAGTGGGGGGCGCCGAATACGCTGTCGAACTTCGATAGCGCAATGGCCGAGCAGATGAGTAATGCCAGCGCAGCAAACCGCACGGTGCTTGAGGCCTGGGCGAAATATGCACTCGCGTTGCGCGGGCGCTATGGCCTCTAGCTTTTGCCAGGCAATAAAAAACGCCAGCGCAAGGCTGGCGTTCTTTATTGCGCGAAGGGCTCAGCCCAGCAGCGTGGCCCAGCCTTCGACGGCCTCGGCGCCCCACTTGGCCTTCCACTCCTTGAGGGTCTTGTGGTTGCCGCCCTTGGTCTCGATGACTTCACCGGTATGCGGGTTCTTGTATTGCTTGACCTTACGTGCGCGCTTGGTCACGGTGCTCTTCGCGGCACGCGGCGATTTGCTCAGCTTCGCGTCCGGATCGAGAAGGGCGATGATATCGCGCAGGGATTTGCCGTAGCTGCCCATCAGTGCCCGGAGTTTCTCTTCGAACTCAAGCTCTTTCTTCAGCTTGTCGTCCTGCTCGAGGGATTTCAGGCGTTCTTGAAGTTCCTTGATGGCTTCTTCGGTGGCGCGGTACTCGTTGATCAGCGACATGTTGGGTACCTTGTTCTTGAGGTCCAGCGGTGGCGGATAGTTTGTAGCTCCCATAATAGTCAGCGCAGTTGTTCAAGTAAACTGCGGAGAAAACTTTTGTGGGTAATTAGTCAAGTATTTAAGTTATTAGCCCGGCGGATTTAACCGGGGAACTTAGTGCCATGCCTAGTTGGCTCTCGTCGGCCACTCTCGCCCAGTGCTGAACTTTTCCCCTCCAGCCGCTAGAATGGCGGCCTTCGCGATGTATCTGGAGTACACCCATGCGCACTTTCCGACTGGTGATCGCCTGCCCCGACGGGGTCGGCATTGTCGCCAAGGTGAGTAATTTCCTGGCCACTTATAACGGCTGGATCACCGAGGCCAGTCACCATTCCGACAACGACAACGGCTGGTTCTTCATGCGGCATGAGATTCGTGCCGACTCCCTGCCGTTCGATATCGACGGTTTCCGCCAGGCCTTCGCGCCCATCGCGCGCGAGTTCTCCATGGAATGGCGGATCACCGACTCGTCGGTGAAGAAGCGCGTGGTGCTGATGGCCAGCCGCGAGTCGCACTGCCTGGCCGACCTGCTGCACCGCTGGCACAGCGGCGAGCTGGATTGCGAGATCCCCTGCGTGATCGCCAACCACGACGACCTGCGCAGCATGGTGGAGTGGCACGGCATTCCGTACTTCCACGTTCCGGTGGACCCGAAGAACAAGCAGCCGGCCTTCGAGCAGGTCTCCCGCCTGATCGACGAGCACCAGGCCGACAACGTGGTGCTGGCGCGCTACATGCAGATCCTGCCGCCGGACCTGTGCCAGAAGTACCGCCACCAGGTGATCAACATCCACCACAGCTTCCTGCCGTCTTTCGTCGGCGCAAAGCCCTACCACCAGGCCTCGCTGCGCGGCGTGAAGCTGATCGGCGCGACCTGCCACTACGTCACCGAGGAACTGGACGCCGGCCCGATCATCGAGCAGGACGTGGTGCGTATCACCCACCGCGACAACGTCGAGGACCTGGTGCGCCTGGGCAAGGACGTGGAGAAGCTGGTGCTGGCCCGCGGCCTGCGCTACCACCTGGAAGACCGCGTGCTGGTGCACGACAACAAGACCGTGGTGTTCGACTGATCCGCACGCGGTCGTTCGCTACACTGGGTACTCCGCATGCGCCTGCCGTCGCCTGACGGCGGGCGCTGCGCCCAACCGGAGAGTGCCGCGATGAACGATCCGAAGAACCCCGGGACCGCCACCCCGCCGCCCACCCTGGGCGAAGGCTGCGTCCGCCGCTACGACCCCGAAGCCTTGAGTGAAGAGGATGGCACCGAGTTTCCCGGCGCCGCCGAACTCTGGGATTCGCTCAAGCCGAAATCGCCCTCCGAAGGCGATGAGCCTTCTGAAGGCTGAGTCTCAGGTCTTTTCCCGCAGCCCTATCAACTTGCGCAACAGCGGCCGCCCGGCCAGCAGGGCGAACACCGGAGCGCCCATCACCAGGTAGAAGTAGTAGGTCACTACGCGCCAGATCAGGATGGCCGCGGCCGCCGTGGATTTGCCCACCAGCGGGGCGAGCAGCGCGGCGGAGGTCAGTTCGGTGCCGCCAGCGCCGCCTGGCAGCAGCGTGGCGAGGCCGGCGGCCAGCGACAGCAACTGGATCAGGAAGGTCCAGGCCCAGTGCAGGTCCACGCCCATCGCGCGCAGGGTGAGGTAGAGCACCGAGAAGCGCAGGGTCCAGTGGCAGCAGGTGAGGCAGAAGATCAGCGCCAGGCGGCGTTTCGGCTGGCGCAGGCTGCTGACCAGGGTGTCGCGGAAGTGCAGGCATTTGCGCGCCCAGTGCAGGCGCGTACGCGGCTTCACCCCCAGGCGTGCGAGCAGGCGCCCGACGGCCTTGATCGCCCGGCGCTGGAAGCGCGCCAGCAGGACCACCCCGAAGAAGATCCCGCCCAGCAGCACGCCGCTGGTGATCAGCGACGTCTCCAGGTTCGGGCTGACGCTGTGGGACAGGGCCCATACCAGCACCGCCGCCAGCGCGCAGAGGAAGAACATCAGGTCGCTGAGCTGGTCCACGGCGAAGATCGCGCTGCTGTGCGCCGCGCGCATGCCGTGGCGCGACAGCAGGGCCATCAGCGTCAACGGGCCGCCGGTGCCGCCAGGGGTGGCGTAGAAGGCGAATTCCGAGGCCATGATGATGCCCACCGACTGGACCCGGCCGATGTCGCCGGCGCGGCCGTTGAGCAGCACCCGCAGCTTCTGGGCGTTGATCAGCCAGCACAGCAGGATCATTCCGAACATGATCAGCAGGCTGTCGAGGGGGAACGCCAGGACCTGGGGGAGCATCTCCGGGCCGCCCAGGACCAGGGGGATCAGCGAGGCGCCGATCAGGCCCAGCAGCAGCCACCCGCCGCGACTCACGGATGCATCTCCGGCAGGGGCGCAAGGGCGGGCAGGGCAGGGCGCAATGGGGAAGTTGGCTGGGTGAGTCGCTGTTTCATGCAGGGTGGACCGTCAGCGCGGGACTGCGTTCGCCGAACTTTCCGTGGGCAGGGCGCCGCCCTCCGGCGGCGCCCCAGGCTCACTCGGGGGACTTCTCGCCGGCGCCTTCCTCCAGCGCCTTGTTCTCCCAGCCGTCTTCGCCCGGCAGGATCAGGTTCAGCAGGATGGCGACGATGGCGCACAGGGCGATACCCTTCAGGCCGAAGTCGTCGGGACCGGTGCCGGTGCCGATCAGCACGCCGCCGATGCCGAACACCAGGGTGACCGAGACGATGCACAGGTTGCGCGCCTGCGACAGGTCGACCTTGTGGCGGATCAGGGTGTTCATGCCCACCGAGGCGATGGTGCCGAACAGCAGGCAGAGGATGCCGCCCATCACCGGCACCGGGATGCTCTGCAGGATGGCGCCGAACTTGCCGATGAAGGCCAGGCCGATGGCGAACACCGCCGCCCAGGTCATGATCTTCGGGTTGTAGTTCTTGGTCAGCATCACCGCGCCGGTCACTTCCGCGTAGGTGGTGTTCGGCGGGCCGCCGAACAGGCCGGCGGCGGAGGTGGCGATGCCGTCGCCCAGCAGGGTGCGGTGCAGGCCCGGGGTCTTCAGGTAGTTCTTGCCGGTCACCCCACCCACGGCGATGACGCCGCCGATGTGCTCGATGGCCGGGGCCAACGCCACAGGGACGATGAACAGGATGGCCTGCCAGTTGAATTCCGGGGTGGTGAACTTGGGCAGCTCCAGCCAGGGCGCGGCGGCGATCTTGGCCACGTCGACCACGCCGAAGACGAAGGACAGGCCGTAGCCCACCAGCACGCCGGAGATGATCGGCACCAGGCGCAGCATGCCCTTGCCGAACACCGCGACGATCAGGGTGGTCACCAGCGCCGGCATGGAGATCAGCATGGCGGTCTTGTAGGGGATCAGCTCGGCGCCGTCACCGGCTTTGCCCATGGCCATGTTGGCGGCGATTGGCGCCATGGCCAGGCCAATGGAGATGATCACCGGGCCGATCACCACCGGCGGCAGCAGGCGGTCGATGAAGCCGGTGCCCTTGATCTTCACCGCCAGGCCCAGGAAGGTGTAGACGAAGCCCGCCGCCACCACGCCGCCCATGGTCGCGGCCAGGCCGAACTGGCCCTTGGCGAGGATGATCGGGGTGATGAAGGCGAAGCTCGACGCCAGGAACACCGGCACCTGGCGGCCGGTGACGATTTGGAACATCAGGGTGCCGAAGCCGGCAGTGAACAGCGCGACGTTCGGGTCCAGGCCGGTAATCAGCGGCATCAGCACCAGTGCGCCGAAGGCCACGAAGAGCATCTGCGCGCCGGAGATGACCTGGCGCCACAGCGGGTCGTTGAATTCATCGGCCATGAATCAGGCGTCCTTCTGCTTGGTGCCGAAGATCTTGTCACCGGCATCGCCCAGGCCCGGCATGATGTAACCGTGCTCGTTCAGGCCCTGGTCGATCGACGCGGTGTAGATGAGCACGTCCGGATGCGCATCGCCCACCGCCTTGATCCCTTCCGGCGCGGCCACCAGCACCATGGCGCGGATGTCCTTGCTACCAGCCTTCTTCAGCAGGTTGATGGTGGCGACCATGGAGCCGCCGGTGGCGAGCATCGGGTCGATGATCAGCGAGCGGCGCTCGGCGATGTCCGGCGCGAGCTTTTCCAGGTAGGTGTGCGCTTCGAGGGTTTCCTCGTTGCGCGCGACCCCGACGGCGCTGACCTTGGCGCCCGGGATCAGGCTGAGCACGCCGTCGAGCATGCCTATGCCGGCACGCAGGATCGGCACCACGGTGATCTTCTTGCCGGCGATCTTCTCGACCTGAACCGGGCCCGCCCAGCCTTCGATCTCGTAGTTCTCCAGCGGCAGGTCCTTGGTCGCCTCGTAGGTGAGCAGGGCGCCTACTTCCTGGGCCAGTTCGCGGAAATTCTTGGTACTGATATCGTGACGGCGCATCAGTCCGATCTTGTGGCGGATCAGGGGATGGCGAATCTCGAGTACGGGCATGGGCGGAGTCTCCGGACGGGCTGGCAAAAAAATTGCGGTAGCGTAATGCATCCTAGCTATCTTGGGCCACGATTGTCGGGGACTTTCGTCCGCTGACCCTTGCCCCACGGCACGCCGATAGGTACCTTTGCGCACTTTTTCACGGGAGAACCCCCATGTCCGTCGATCTCGCGCACATTCGCCAAGTCATGGCCGAAGCCGACTGCCTGTACACCAATGCTGAGGTGGAGGCCGCCATCGCCCGCGTGGCCGAGTCCATCAACGGCACCCTGGCCGAGACCAACCCGGTGGTGTTCTGCGTGATGAACGGCGGCCTGATCTTCTCCGGCAAGCTGCTGCCGCTGCTGAATTTCCCGCTGGAAGCCTCGTACCTGCATGCGACCCGTTACCGCAACGAGACCACCGGCGGCGAGCTGTTCTGGAAGGCCAAGCCGGAAATCTCCTTCATCGACCGCGACGTGCTGATCATCGACGACATCCTCGACGAAGGGCACACCCTCTCGGCGATCATCGATTTCTGCAAGCACGCAGGCGCCAAGCGCGTGCACACCGCCGTGCTGATCGACAAGGACCACGACCGCAAGGCTCGTCCGGATCTGAAGGCCGACTACGTGGGCCTGTCCTGCGTCGACCGCTACATCTTCGGTTACGGCATGGACTACAAGGGCTACTGGCGCAACGCCGCCGGCATCTTCGCGGTCAAGGGGCTCTGATATGACCGGGCCGCGTTTTCTCGACAGTGCGCTGTTCGACCAGGTCGCGGCCAAAGCCGCCGCCAGCCCCCGGCGTCGGCAGAACCACAACTTCCACGAGCAGACCGAGCCTTGCCACCGGCTGCTCAACGCGCTGCAGCCGGACAGCTACATCCCGCCCCATTGCCACCGCCACCCGGACAAGGCCGAGAGCCTGCTGGTGGTGAAGGGCGCGCTGGGCCTGCTGATCTTCTCCGACAGCGGCGAGCTGTTAAGTACTCGTGTGCTGCGTGCGGGCGGCGAATGCGTCGGTGCCGACCTGCCGCCGGGCACCTTCCACGCCATCGTGGCGCTGGAGCCGGACAGCATCATGTTCGAAGCCAAGGCCGGGCCGTTCGTGCCGCTGGGCGAGGACGAGCGCGGCCAGTGGGCACCGCGCGAGGGCGAGCCGGGCGCCGCCGAGTATCTGGCCTGGATGCGGGCGCAGTTCCCGGCCTGAGCGTAGGGCGTATAACGTTCGGCGTTATACGCCGTTTGGCCTTGGTTCCAAGGCGCTCCGAGTTCAACCTTGGCGTTGCTGACCTGGAAGGTGTATCGGCGTACAACCGCGAACGGTTGTACGCCCTACGGCACCTGATACATTGACTTGAATCGATGTATGCATGTTAAAGCGTGCATTTTTGCCAATGCATGCCCCGCCTATCCTGCGATCCTCACTCAACCCGCCCGAGGTTCGCATGTCCCGTCTTCTCTATATCGATGGCCAATGGCTGGCCGCCGCCAGCGGCGCCGTCCTGCGCCCGATCGCTCCCGCCACCCGTGAAGCGCTGCCGGAAGTCGCCTGCGCCGGTGCTGCCGACATCGAGCGCGCCGTCGCCGCCGCCCAGCGCGCCTTCGCCGGTTGGCGCCAGACCACCGCCGCCCAGCGTGCCGGCTACCTGCGCGGCTTCGCCGAGCAGCTGGAAGCCCGCCGCGAAAACCTGATCGCCCTGCAGATGCAGGCCAGCGGCAAGCCGCGTCTGGAAGCGGAAATTGATATCGGTGACGCCATCGCCACCTTTGCCTACTACGCCGAGCTGGCCGAGCAGCTGGACGCACGGCAGAACGCCGAAGTCGCCCTGCCGGACGCCGGCTACCGCTCGCAGACCCGCTTCGAGCCCATCGGCGTGGTCGGCCTGATCGTGCCGTGGAACTTCCCGCTGGTGACCAGTGCCTGGAAAGTCGCGCCGGCCCTGGCTGCGGGCTGCACCGTGGTGCTCAAGCCTTCGGAAATCACCCCGCTGATCGAGCTGGTGCTGGGCGAGATCGCCGACGCCATCGGCCTGCCGGCCGGCGTTCTGAACCTGGTGCCGGGCCTGGCCGATGCGGGCGCTGCGCTGTGCAGCCATCCGGCCATCGCCAAGCTGTCCTTCACCGGCAGCAACGTCGTGGGCCGCAAGGTCATGGAAGCCGCCGCCGCGCGCACCCTGCCGGTGGGTCTGGAGCTGGGCGGCAAGTCGCCGATCCTGGTGTTCGAGGATTGCGACCTGGACGAAGCTGTGCAGTGGATCATCGCCGGCGTCTACTGGAACGCCGGGCAGATGTGCTCCGCCACCTCGCGCCTGCTGGTGCAGGAATCCATTGCCGGGCCGCTGCTGGCGAAGCTGAAGGTCGCGGTGGAAGGCCTGCGCGTCGGCAACCCGCTGCTCGGTGAGACCGACATGGGCCCGATGACCAGCGAAGCGCAGTACCGCAAGGTGCTGGATTACTTCGCCGTTGCCCGCGACGAGGGCCTGGCCTGCCTGACCGGCGGCGAAGCCGGCGAGGGCTGGTTCATTCGTCCGACCGTCTACACCGATGTGCCGGCGGACAGCCGCCTGTGGCGCGAGGAAATCTTCGGCCCGGTACTCTGCGTGCGTACCTTCAGCGACGAGGCCGACGCCCTGCGCCAGGCCAACGACAGCGACTTCGCGCTGGCCGCCACCGTGTGCAGCGCTGATCTGGACCGCGCCCAGCGCGTCGCCGAGAACCTGGAGGCCGGCAACGTCTGGCTGAACTCGCCGCAAGTAGTCTTCCCGCAGACCTCCTGGGGCGGCGGCAAGCGCAGCGGTATCGGCCGCGAGCTGGGCCCGTGGGGCCTGTCGGCGTTCTTCGATATCAAGCACATCACCGTGCCGCGCTGATCGGTGTCACCCCGTGCTCCAGGCATAGGTCCTCCACCAGCGCCTGGAGCGCTTCGTTGTGCCCCGGCTCGTCGCGCACCACCAGGCTGTGGGTGATGCCGTAGCCGAGGCTGTCCGGCAGTAGCGCGCGCATTTCGCCCTGTTCCACCCAGCGCTCGGCGTAATGCGTCGGCAGGTAGCCCAGGTGGGTGCCGGCGCGCACGGCGTGGAGCACTGCCTCCATGTGCTGGGTGAACGCCGTGCTGCGTTGCGGGTCGGCCGGCAGTTGTACGTCGGCCACCGCATAGCCGTGCTGAATCCAGTTGCAGCTTTCCAGTTCGTCGGCATCGGTTACTTCCTTGCCGAACAGCGGATGCTCGCGCCCGCAGAAGACCGCCACGCGTTCGTGGTACAGCGGCTCGTAGCGCAGGTTCGGCAGGCGCCGGCTGAAGCAGGCGATGGCCAGGTGCAGGCGGCCGCTGAGCACCAGGCGTTCCAGTTCGGTGGACGACTCGATGAGGAAGTGCAGGCGCACGTCCTGATCGCGGCGATCGAAGCGCGCCAGGGTCTGGTGGATGCGCGCACCGGGCAGGGTGGCGACGTTGTCGGCCATGCCCAGGTGCAGTTCGCCCACCAGGCGCCCGGCCAATGACTGCACCTGATCGCGGAAGTCGCCGAGCGCGGCGAACAGGTTCTGCGTGTAGTCCAGCACCCGCTCGCCTTTCTCGGTCAGGCGGAAGCCGCTCTTGCCGCGCTCGCACAGGCGATAGCCCAGGCGCGTCTCCAGGCTGGCGATGTGCGTGCTGATGGTCGACTGGCCCATGCCCAGCTCGCCCTGGGCCGCGGAAAAGCCGCCGCAACGCACCACGCAGGCGAAGATGCGCAGCAGGCGCAGGTCGAGGTCGGATACGTTGTGCAGCATGATGGAATGGTCTTGGGTCGATGTGAGGAGGGTGTTGCGTTGAAGGCTATCAATGTATTGGCGGGCACGCCATGTGCGCCTGTCGTGGCGCTTCGGGGGCGTGCTAGAGTGCTTGGCCCTGTTCCGCGGAGGTGATGATGTCCGTTCGCATTCCGGGCGCCGCGTTGGCGCTGGCGCTCTGTCTACCCTTCGTGGCGTTCGCCGCGCCGCCGATGCACAGCCAGTTCCTGCCGCCGGACGACGCCGGCCTGCGCCAGGGCGAGCCGGAGCAGCAGCAACTGCTGCAGGTCACCGAGTACAGCGTGGTGCTGGGCAACCAGCGCCAGTCCAACCAGCAGCCGATCCCGATCACTACGCCGGCGTTGCTGCGCCTGAAGGGCAAGCCGCTGAACAAGGGCGCGCAGATCAGCCAGGTGGTGATCAACTTCGATGCCGAGGGCAAGAGCCTGAAGAAGCCGGTCTATGACGACAAGACCCGGGTGCTCAGCCTCTATTACCCGCAGGCGGCCTACCCGAAGTTGCTCGACCTGCTGCGCAACGGCGCCGTCTACGTGCAGTTCCTGAGCTACGGCAACGGCCATATCTGGGCCGACCTGCACACCGGTGCGGTGCGCGCGCGTTGAGCCGTGGCCGCGCGCGGAGTTAAACTCCCGCCTCCGTGGTGCCCGGCCTGAACCGATGCGGGCCGCGATTCCCGAGACAGCCGTAGAGAGAAACGAGCGATGCGTAAAGACAAGAAGCAGGTGATTGGCGAAGAAATCGGCGACGACGCCATCAAGCTGTTCCTCGACGTGGAACCGGCCGACGACACCCCGCCGTCCCTGCACAAGCTGGTCAAGGCCTACCGTGGCCTGCGCATCGACGACTTCGAGCGCTTCGTCGGCTTCTTCGTCGAGGCCGGTTACGACCTGTCCGCCAAGGACGCCAATGGCCAGGACTTCGTTGCCCTGATCCAGGACCAGCGCCAGGCCGAGCCCTACATCGAAGTGATCAAGGCTGCTCGCGGCTGATCGCATCGACTCGCTGAAAAGCCCGCCTTGTGCGGGCTTTTTCGTTTTCATCCTGTAGGAGCGGACCTTGTCCGCGAAGTGCTCCGATTCACGCCGGGTCGTTCAGGGGGCGCCGGTCGGGATTTCGCGGACAAGGTCCGCTCTTCGGGCCCCCATGTAGCGATAGCCGGCGGAAATCCCAGAAGGAGCCGCTGTGTTGCGCCCCTATCCCTGAATCCCCGCCTAGAATTTCCGTTACAACGATAACGACAAGGCGAGGACGAAGCCGTGCAAGTACAGCCCTATCTGTTTTTCCATGGTCGCGCCGATGAGGCCATTGCCTTCTACCAACACGCCGTGGGCGCCCAGCTCAACATACTGATGCGCTACGAGGAAGCGCCCGGCCCGTCGCCGGTGCCGGACGGTTGGCTGGACAAGGTGATGCACGCCAGCCTGCGGATCGGTGAAACCGAAATCCTCCTGTCCGATGGCCGTGGCGAGCACAACGCCGCTTTCAATGGCTTCTCCCTGCACCTGGCGCTGCGCAGCGTGGTGGCGGCTGAGCAGGCGTTCGCCGCACTGGCGGAGGAGGGGCGGGTGGACATGCCGCTGGAGAAGACCTTCTGGGCCCAGCGCTTCGGCATGCTCACCGACCGCTTCGGCGTTGGCTGGATGGTCAGCTGCCACTGACCCTGCACTTCAAAACGAATGCGAAAACGAAAAAGCCCGCCGGAAGGCGGGCTTTTTCATGGGCGCAAGGCTCAGGACGCGGCGACGATCTGCAGACGGTCGGCGGTCATCTGATTGACTTCGCGGTAGACCGCGGCGTCGGTTTCCAGCTGCTTCTCGCGGGCCGGGAAGATCTCCTTGAGCTTCGCGGTCCACGCGGCCGACTTGTACTGCTCGGGGAAGCAGCGCTCCAGCAGGCCCAGCATGATCGACACGGTCACCGAGGCGCCCGGGGAGGCGCCGAGCAGGGCGGCGATGCTGCCGTCCTGGGCCGCCACCAGTTCGGTACCGAACTGCAGGATGCCGCCTTTCTTCGGGTCCTTCTTGATGATCTGCACGCGCTGGCCGGCGGTTTCGAGGCGCCAGTCGGCCGGGTCCAGCTCGGGGTAGAACTTGCGCAGGGAGTCGATGCGCTGCTCCATGGACTGCATGACTTCCTTCACCAGGTAGCGGGTGAGATCCATGTTGTCACGGGCCACGGCGAGCATCGGCAGCAGGTTGCTGGTGCGCACCGAGAGCGGCAGGTCGAGGAACGAACCATGACGCAGGAACTTGGTGGAGAAGCCGGCGTAGGGGCCGAACAGCAGGGAGGTCTTGCCTTCGACCACGCGGGTGTCCAGGTGCGGCACGGACATCGGCGGGGCGCCGACTTCGGCCTGGCTGTAGACCTTGGCCTGGTGATGCTTGACCACTTCGGGGTTGTCGCAACGCAGCCACTGGCCGCTCACCGGGAAGCCGCCGAAACCTTTGCTTTCCGGGATGCCGGACATCTGCAGCAGCGGCAGCGCGCCGCCGCCGGCGCCGAGGAAGACGAACTTCGCCTTGACCTTGCGGCCCTCGCCGGTCTGGGTGTTCTTGATCTCCACCAGCCAGCCGTCACCGGTGCGCTCAAGGCCGACCACTTTCTGGAAGTAGCGGACTTCGCTGCCTTCGCGGCTGGCCAGGTAGCTCAGCAGTTGGTTGGTCAGGGCGCCGAAGTTGACGTCGGTACCGCTTTCCACGCGGGTCATGGCGACCTGCTCGTCGGCCGGGCGACCGGGCATGGTCAGCGGGGCCCAATCGGCGATCTTCGCGCGGTCCTCGGTGTATTCCATCGAGGTGAAGGCATGGTGCTGGCTGAGAAGCTCGAAGCGCTTCTTCAGGAACGGAATGTCCTTGCCACGCACGAAGCTCATGTGCGGAACGGGGTTGATGAAGTTGCGCGCTGTGCCGAAGGCTTCCTTCCCGGTCAGGTAGGCCCAGAACTGCTTGGACACCTCGAACTGGGCGTTGATGTTCACCGCCTTCTTGATGTCGATCGAGCCGTCGGCGGCCTGCGGGGTGTAGTTCAGTTCGCAGAGACCGGCGTGGCCGGTACCGGCGTTGTTCCACGGGTTGGAACTTTCGATGGCCCCGGATTCCTGCAGTTCGACGATCTCGAGCTTGACGCTCGGATCGACTTCCTTGAGCAGGACAGCCAGGGTTGCGCTCATGATGCCGGCGCCTACCAGCAGCACGTCCATCGATTCGTAATCGTTCTGCGCCATTAACGCGTCTCCAGAAAACTATCAGCAGCCAGTTGTGACAGAGGCTTTGCGCTCACTGCGCGTGAAGCCGCCTGTCCGAATTCTTCTCAGGTCGCGTGCGACCATCCGCGAATGCCATCGGCCGGGATTGGAGGAGGGGAAAGGTGCACCTTCGCTCGGCAATCCACGGCGGACGATCAGGGCATCCGCAAGTGCATCGGGTGGGCGCTTATGCGCGGCTTCCGGTGCCGAAAAAGCGATTCAGTGCTGCGGGGACAGACGTTAATGGTGCTGCTACCGACGCAAAACTCTTCATTGCTCGCCACACTCTCGTGAAGTAGTGAAAAACCTTCAAATCACGCTCTTTTGGAGGCGTGAAACTCAAAGGGGATCGTCGTTGCGGGCCGGTCCGGTCTCCGTACGGAGGGGGCGGCTGCATCCTTGCCAAGCGTTCTGCGCAACGAACGTTAAGCGCGACGGCCAGTGACCGAGGCGAGTGGCGACTCTCTTTGAGGGGTGGCAGAGGCGAGACACGGTGTGTCGGCATCGTGCGGGGCCCGATCTGGAGGCGTCCTTATAATCGGGGGGCGATTATAACGGCGAAACAAAAAAAAAGCCCTGCACCTTAGACTTTTTTCCGAGTCTTTGACTCTGGAATTGCGTTTTTCGCCCTGCCTTGGTGCGTCTTGCCCCAGGGCAGGTCAATACGGCATGAGGCCGCGCCCGCCGGGAACCCTGAGAACGGGTTCAGCGTCCAATGGCCAGGCGCTATCTGCCCGCGCCGACGGTCGGTATACTGCCGGCCATCGCCCAACCCATGGAGAGATGAGCATGCTGCAACGCTTGTTGCTCAGCTTTATCGCTGCTGCCAGCCTGACCCTGACCGGCTGTGCGCTCAGCCCGCAACAACTCAACCCGGACCCGGTATTCAAGGGGCCCATCACCGCCGTCGGCCAAGGCCAGCCGGTAGTGGTCAAGGTCGTCGACGGCCGTCCCAGCACCGCGCTGGGCACCCGTGGTGGCCTGTACTCCGAAACCAGCCAGCTCACCGTGCGCAGCCAGGATGTAATTCCCAAGCTGCAACTGCAGGCCGAAACCGCTGTGCGTCTGCTGGGCTTCACGCCGTCGCCCAACGCCTACAACGCACCGCAGCTGACCCTGACCCTGGCCGAACTGAAGTACCAGTCGCCCAAGGAAGGCATGTACGTCACCGAGGCCGACATCAGCGCGACCTTCCGCGTGGACGTGCAGACCAGTGCGCGTCACTACAGCGGTCGCTACGGCGCTGCGCTGAACCAGCGCTTCGGCATGGCGCCCAACGAGGCGACCAACAGCAAGCTGGTGGGCGATGTGCTCAGCGATGCCCTGAACCGCGTGTTCAAGGACCCGAGCGTCGGCCAGACGTTGAACCAGCGCTGATCGATGCGGCAATGAAAAAGCCCGGCCAATGCCGGGCTTTTTCATGGGCCGCTGAAGGCGGTGCGATCAGGCGGCCTGGCGGTACGGATCGACCTCGATCGAGCGCATGCGTTCGTCGGTTTCCGGCAGGTCCAGGTGTTCGTGGCCGCAGGCCTGGGTGTAGACCAGCCAGTGGTCGTCCTGGACGTTGAAGGACAGCTCGACGACGACGGCTTCGATTTCTTCCAGGTGTTCGATCAGGTACGCACTTTCGTGGGGAACGATTTCGAGCATGGCGAATCTCCTAGGCGAAGGACCGGATTGGCTGGATTCATTCAAGCCAGCCGCGTGCCAAGGCGCAGGAGAAGTCTTAGACCGATTCTCGATAACTCTTACGCTCGTCGTAATTAAGCGTTACGCGCTGGCTGCGGTGACTGGCCTGCGGATAAAATGCGCGACGATTGTTTCTCATCCATGACGGGCGATGCCCGTTCATCCAGTAGACTCACCCCCGGCTCTCCTTCGCGATAACTGGTGTGCAGTCCCGAAGTGGAGGTTGTGATGTCGCTGCAGGCGCTCTGGAGCTTGTTCCAGGCCCATCCTGGTCGGATCCTCAACGATCTGGCGCTGTTCTTCGCCCTGGCAGGCGGCTGGCTGCTGCTGGCCACCCGCCGTCGCGAGCGCCTGGCCCTGGCGCGTCTGGCCACCGAAAGCGAACTGCAGCCGATACCGCTGGACAGCTTCGAGCCGACGCTGCGACTGAACCGCTTCTTCTACCGCTTCGGCTTCGCCTGCATGGCGCTGGCGCTGGCGGTCAGCTGGTACAGCACGCGGCTGTGATGAGCCACCATTGAAAAAGGCGCCCGAGGGCGCCTTTTTTCATGCCTGCTTGAGGCGGTATTGGTTCAGCACCGGGTTGGCGTATTGCAGGATCAGGTGCGCGCGCTGCTCGGCGGGGCACTCGGCCAGGCGACGCTCCCATTCGGTGCGGGCGCGGCGCAGTTCCTCGTCCTTGAACAGGCTCGCCGCGGTGGGCACCTGCAGGGCCGGATCGCGCAGCGCGGAGGCCTCGTAGGCCAGGTAGTGCACCGGGAACAGCCGGTAGTTGCCGAGGATCTGCCGGTCCAGCTCGGCGGCGAGCTGCTTGGTGTCGCTGAACTCCCCGGTGATCTGCTCGCCGAAGTTGATGTGCACCCGGCCCTTGTAGCCGGTGATGCCCTGCACGATGCTGCGGTCGTCCTCGCCCGGCGCTTTCGTGTATTCGCCGGTGGTGGCGCGGGTGAACAGCTCGCGGGCCTTGGCGGCATCGCAGGGGTCGTATTCGTAGCTGATGGACACCGGGATCAGGTGCAGCTCGCGGATCACCTCGGCGAACGGCTCGTCCTTGCAGCTCATGTGGAACATCTTGAGGATCGCCGAATCGGTGCGGTCATCCCCGTCCTTGGCGCGGCCTTCGGCCTGGGCGATCCAGATCGACTGGCCGTCCTGGCGAATCGAGTGATTGATGTAGGCCGAGAGCTTCTGGTACGCCGCCAGTTTCTCGCGCCGGCCAGTGATCGAGCGATGCACGATGAAGCTCTTGTTCAGGCGCATGAGGTCGCTGACGAAGGGCTTCTGCAGCAGGTTGTCGCCGATGGCGATGCGCGGCGTCGGCAGCTTGGCGTGGTAGATCGCGTAGTTGCAGAAGGCCGGATCCATCACGATGTCGCGGTGGTTGGCGATGAACAGGTACGCGCAGCCGGGTTTCAGACGCTCGACGCCGGAATAGGTGACTCCGTCGGTGGCGTGCTCGATGGTGCGGTCGACATAGGGCTCGATCTTGTCCTGCAGCGCGATGACGCTGCGGATGCCGGTGACTTCACGGGCCAGGCGATGAGCTATAAGAGGTCTGAGCAGCCAGCCGAACGGCCCGGACAGACGGGGGAAGCGGTAACGCGCCAGCGCGCCGAGGAAGGCGTCATCGCTCAGCAGGCGTTGCAGGACGGCCGGGACTTCGGCGTCATTGTACGGTCGGATGGCTTCGAACTCGCCCATCATGCTCTCTGATTGAATTTTTTAGGGGTATCACGGGCCAAGCCGCGAAGTAGACAGCTCGGAGGGTTGCCAGGGGACCGCTCGGTCAGACTGGGCACCCTGAAAGACCGCGCGATTATAAACGGAAGTCACGGGGGAACCAGCGATGCTCGAAAGTCAGGCCTACACCTGCCCCTATTGTGGCGAGCCGGCGGAGGCCGTGCTCGACCTGTCCGGAGGCGACCAGCGCTACTATGAAGATTGTCCGGTATGTTGCCGGCCGATCCTGTTTCAGCTTTACACCGACGGTGTGGAGTGGTCCCTGGAAGTCCAGCGCGAGGACGACTGATGCAGCGAATCTACGAACCCGCCGACCTGATCGAGGCCGAGTTGCTGGGCGGGATGCTGGCCAATGAGGGCATTTCGTCGCACCTTGGCGGACGCCACCTGCTCGGTGGCATCGGCGAGCTGCCGGGCATGGGGTTGCTGCACCTGTGGGTCGAGGATGAGCACGCCGAGCGCGCGAGGGCGTTGATCGCCGCGTACAATGCCGCGCAACCCCTGCCAGGGCCCGCCGATGACATCGAGACCGGTCCTGGCGTCCTGCTGTGCTGATTGATCGTTCCGAGAGCCCATGACCAGCCGCTACGCCCTGTTCCGCTGGAACCGCGAACTTGCCGAGAGCGCCGGATTCCCCGCCGATCTCCAGCCGCAGTGGAGCCTTGCGCCCGGCGCCCGTGTGCTGATGCTGCGCGAGGAGGGCGGCGCCCGTTGTGCCGACCTGGCGCGCTGGGGGCTGACGCCGGCCTGGCTGAAGGACCTGTCGCGCACGCCGGCCCATGCCCGTGCCGAAACCATCGCCGATCAGCCGATGTTCCGCGACGCCTTCGCCCAGCGCCGCTGCCTGCTGCCGGCCAACGGCTTCTATGAATGGCGCGGTGTGCGCAAGCGGCCGCACTGGATTTCCGGCGGCGGGCTGATCTGCTTTGCGGGGGTGTGGGAGGCGTATCCGGTGGAAGGCCACACCTATTACAGCGTGGCGATGCTGACCCAGGCGGCGGGCGACATGCGCCGGCCGCTGATCCTGGACGTGGCGGAGCAGGCGCAGTGGCTGTCGAGCGAGACGGAGACGGCGCGACTGCTGGAGCTGCTGCAATTGCCCCAGGCGCGGTTGCGCGAGCAGCCGCTGGCGAACTTCATCAACGATCCCACGTGCAATGGGCCGGAGTGCCTGACGCCCGCCTGATGCAGAACTTCCCGTAGGAGCGGTCGGGTAGGGCGCATAACCTTCGACGTTATACGCCGTTTGGCCTTGGTTTCAGGGCGCTCCGAGCTTGCCCATGGGGCCGACCATAGTCGTGGTGAACCGGCGTACAACCGCGAACGGTTGTACGCCGTACGCGAGTCGCTTCACACCTTGAACTGATTCACCAGCCGACGCTGCTGCTCCGCCAGTTTGGTCAGCTCGGCGCTGGCCTGGGAGGCTTCGTCCGCGCCGCCGGCCACCTGGTTGGCGACCATGCCGATGTTGGTGACGTTGCGGTTGATGTCCTCGGCCACCGCGCTCTGCTCCTCGGCGGCGCTGGCGATCTGGGTGTTCATGTCGTTGATCACCGACACCGCCTGGGTGATCGACTCCAGCGCCTGGGCCGCCTCGCTGGCGTGACGCACGCTGTCGTCGGTCTTCTCCTGGCTCTGCTGCATCACCTGCACCACTTCGCGGGTACCGTGCTGCAGTTGCTGGATCATCGACTGGATTTCCTCGGTGGCCTGCTGGGTCTTCTGCGCGAGGTTGCGCACCTCGTCGGCGACCACCGCGAAGCCGCGTCCCTGCTCGCCGGCGCGGGCCGCTTCGATGGCGGCGTTGAGCGCCAGCAGGTTGGTCTGCTCGGCGATGCCACGGATAGCCACCAGGATCGCATTGATGTTCTCGCTGTCGCGGGCCAGGGTCTGGACCACGCCCACCGCGCGGCCGATCTCGCTGGCCAGCGCCTGGATCGCCGCCGAGCTGCTCTCGACGATGCGCTTGCCGTGGTGTGCGGCCTGGTCGGCGTGGTTGGCCGCCTCCGCCGCGTGGGTGGCGTTGCGTGCCACGTCCTGGGCGGTGGCGGTCATCTCGTGGACAGCGGTGGCCACCAGCTCGATTTCCGCCAGCTGCTGCTGCACGCCCTGGTTGGTGCGGATGGCGATGTCGGCGGTGTGTTCGGAGGAATCGCTGACGCGCTGCACCGAGGTCACCACCTGGCCGATCATGCCCTGCAGTTTGCCGAGGAAGGTGTTGAAGCCCTTGGCGATGGAACCCAGCTCGTCGGCGCGGTCGCTGGACAGGCGGCGGGTGAGGTCGCCTTCGCCCTGGGCGATGTCGTCGAGCATGCCGACCAGCTGGCGCAGCGGACGGGCGATGCCGTGGCCGACCAGCCAGATCACCGCAAGACCAATGGCGGCGATGAGCAGGCCCACCAGGGTCATGCCCAGGGTGTCGCCGTCGCGTTGGGATTTCAGGTCGCCCTGCAGCTTGTGCAGCTCGCCCAGCACCGCTTCCTGCGGCAGCTGCACGGCCAGCGTCCAGCGCACGCCGGTGTCGGCGATGGTGAAGGGCAGGAGCACCTCAATCTGGCCGCGCTCCGCGTCGAGCGTCGACAGCGGCTGATCCAGCGTCAGCTTGGAGAGGTTGGCGAGGGTATCGGCGTCCAGCACGCTGTTGGCCGGTTCGCCGAGCTTGCCGGCGTCCTTGGTGTAGGCGACCAGGCGGCCGTTGCCGGAAATCAGCGCCATCTCGCCGGCACCGTTGTAGAGCTGGCTGTCGGCGTTCTTCAGCAGGGTCTGGATGAAGTCCAGCGACAGGTCGACGCCCACCGAACCCTTGAACTGGCCGTTGACCAGGATCGGCGCGTTGAAGGACGACATCAGCACCATCTTGCCGCCCATTTCATAGGGCGCCGGGTCGACGATGCAGGGCTGGCGCTTCTCTTTCGGGCACAGGTAGTACTCGCCCTCGCGCACGCCAGTAGGCTGTATCTTCTGGCTTTCAAGGGTGTCGCCCATGGCCTCGACGGTCAGGCCGCCGTCCTTGCGATACCACCAGGGCATGAAGCGGCCGTCCGCGCCGTAGCCCGGCTGGCCGGCGTGATCGCTGTCGTTGCCGGTGAAGGCGTTGGGCTCCCAGCCGGCGAAGGCGTCGAGCAGCTTGGGGTTCTGTTCCACAGTCTGGCGCAGCAGGCCGGACATCTCGTCGCGGCTGATTTTCAGCACCGGGGCGCCGCTGGCGTCGACCTTGCCCATCAGGGCGTTGGTGTTGGCCAGGTCCTTGGCGACGGTCAGCGGGTACTCCAGCTCGCGCTGGATCTGGCTGACCTGCCCGCGTGCCATGGCCACCAGGCGCTCATTGATCACCTGTTCGAGCAAGGCCTGGGTGCGCTCCTGCACCAGTGCCTGCGTTCTGGCGCCTGCGAACAGCGCATACAGCACCAATGCCGCGACCACCGCCAAGACGCTGGCTCCGGCCAGCGCCACCACGGAAAACTGGATCGACTTGAATTTCATACGGGTACCCGATGTCCCAGACCTGCGTGTCACTCTGTATCGGCAGGACCCGCACAATTCATTAGGCAGCGCTTGTAATGGGTTGTAACGCCCTTGTGTGCGGCCTGTTGCGTGGTGGTTGCCGGCCATCGGGGGTGGGCCTACCATGCGCGCTGTTCTTGGCATATCGCAATGTTTCGGGAGAGCAGCATGCCCAATCTTTTCCGTGTCGCCGGCCTGGCCGCAGCCCTGCTGCTGACCGCCTGCCAGCAGGTGAACACCACCAGTGGCGGCGTCGTCGGCGTCGACCGCAAGCAGAACATGTTCAGCATGCTGTCCAGCGCGCAGGTCGATCAGATGTACGCCCAGTCCTACCAGCAGACCCTCGGCGAGGCGTCCAAGGCTGGCAAGCTGGACGCCAGCAGCAGCGACGCCAAGCGCGTGAAGGCCATCGCCAGCCGGCTGATTCCGCAGACCGGCGCCTTCCGTCCGGACGCCCCGTCCTGGAAGTGGGAAGTCAACGTGATCCAGAGCGATGAGCTCAACGCCAACTGCGGCCCGGGCGGCAAGATCATCGTCTACACCGGGCTGATCGATAAGCTGAAGCTGAGCGATGACGAACTCGCCGCGGTGATGGGCCACGAAATCGCCCACGCCCTGCGCGAGCACGGTCGCGAAGCCATGTCCCGCGCCTACGCCGAGCAGATGGGCCTGGGTATCGGCGGCGCGCTGCTGGGCCTGGGCCAGGGCAGCGTCGACCTGGCCCACCAGGTGGTGGAGTACAGCCTGACCCTGCCCAACAGCCGGCAGAACGAGAACGAAGCCGACCTGATCGGCCTGGAATTGGCCGCCCGCGCCGGCTATAACCCCAACGCCGCGATGACCTTGTGGCAGAAGATGGGGCAGGCCGGTGGCGACGCGCCGCCGGAAATCCTCAGCACCCACCCGGCCGACAGCACCCGGATGGCTAACCTGAAGGCCGCCATTCCGAAGGTGATGCCGCTGTACGAGCAAGCCAAGGGTCGCTGATTGGCCTGCCAGGAGCGGCGCGAGATAGCGCCGCTGCGCAACGTGAACAGGGAGCGCCCGTGAAAATCGCTGTACTCGGAGCCACAGGGCTTCTGGGCCATCACGCCGCCCGCGCCATCAAGGCCGCTGGACACCAGTTGGTGCTGATCCATCGGCCGTCGTCGCAGATTCAACGCCTGGCCTACCTCGAGCCGGAATGCCGGGTGGCCGAACTCTTCGATCACCAGGGCATGGCGCGCGCGCTGAGCGGCCTGGACGCGGTGATCTTCAGCGCCGGTTACTACCCGGTGCGGCCACGGCGCTGGCAGGAGGAAGTGGCCAGCGCCCTGGACCTGACCAACCATTTCTACGCCGCCTGCCTGCAGGCCAAGGTGCCGCGAATTCTCTACGTCGGCTCAGCCTTCGCCATGCCCTTGCACCCGCAGGGGCTGCCGGGGCATGAGGGGCTGTTCTACGAGGGCCTGCCCACCGGCAAGAGTGCCTACGTCATGTGCAAGTGGGCGCTCGACGAGCAGGCCCGCGAGCAGGCCCGCGGCGGGTTGCCGGTGGTGATCGGGATTCCCGGCATGGCGCTGGGCGAGTTCGACATCGGCCCGACCACCGGCCGCCTCATCACGGCCATTGGCCGCGATGAGATGCTTCACTACGTGCCAGGCCGGCGCAATGTGATCGACGCCGCCGAGGCAGGTCGCGGCCTGCTGCTGGCGCTGGAGCGCGGCCGGGTCGGCGAACGTTACCTGCTTACCGGACACAACATCGAGATGGGCGAGCTGACCGCCACCATCGCCCGTCTGCTGGGCAAGCCGGCACCGACGCCGATGCCGCTGCATCGCGCGCGCGCCCTGGCCACCCTGGGACGCTGGCGTTACCGGCTGACCGGCAAGATGCCGCTGCTGGACGACACGGCGATCGAGGTGATGGCCGGCGGACAGTTCCTCGACGGGCGCAAGGCGCTCGAAGAGCTGCGCTTCGAGAGCCACGTGCCGCTGGAGGATACGCTGGAGCGGGCGATTGCCTGGTTCCATGCCAACGACTATCTGTAGAACCCGCAAGAATGAAAAAGCCCGGCAGATGCCGGGCTTTTTCATGTCAGGGCAGTGCCTTTTCGGCAAAGGGGCGGTTCTGCAGCCCCATCTGCGCGCGGAAGCTTTCCATGTCGAACATGGTGCACAGCTCTAGGATTTCCCCGGTGCTGCTGAACACCCAGAAGCCCATGGCCGACAGGCTGAGGATCTTCTCGCTGGCCGGGTAGCCGAAGGCGGGGCGGGAGATGCTGCCCAGCAGGGTGCTCCAGGTGAACACCTTGTTGCCTTCGCGGATGCATTCCTCCACCACTACTTCCAGGTCCGGCATGGCCGAGCGGATGCCCTCCACCAGCCGGCGGTAGCCGGCGTTGTTCAGCGGTTGCGCGGTGAAGGCGCTCTTGTAGATGAAGTCCGGGCTGTGCAGTTGCTCGGCCAGCGCCAGATGACCCTTGTTCCATGCAAGGTCGATGTGCTGGCGGGCGACTTTCTTGAGATCCTTCTCAAACATGGTGCGTCCTGCGGTTCCTGAAATACGGGGGAGAATGGCACGCCACTGTGTATCGTTTGTGAAACACAGGCATTGGCCGGCGCGCCAGGCTCCATCGGGTTTCAGGTCAGACCACGCCGCCCAGTTGCAGCGCGTGCCAGACAGCGGCCAGGCCGAGGATGGCGAAGGCCGCGGCGGCCAGGCGGCGGATCAGGTTCAGCGGCAGGCGGTCGGCGGCGAAGTTGCCCGCCAGCACCACCGGCACGTTGGCGATCAGCATGCCCAGCGTGGTGCCCAGCACCACCAGCCAGAAATGCGGGTACTGCGCGGCCAGCATCACGGTGGCGACCTGGGTCTTGTCGCCCATCTCGGCGAGGAAGAAGGCGATCAGGGTGGTGAGGAACGGACCGAATTTCTTCAGCGCGCCTTCTTCGTCGTCATCCAGCTTGTCGGGGATCAGGGTCCAGGCGGCGACGGCCAGGAAGCAGGCAGCCAATACCCAGCTCAGTACGGTGGCGGAGAAGAAGCTGGCGACCCAGCTGCCGACGGCACCGGCGGCGAAGTGGTTGGCCAGGGTGGCGGCGATGATCCCGGCGATGATCGGCCAGGGCTTGCGGAAACGGGCAGCGAGAACGAGCGCGAGCAGTTGCGTCTTGTCGCCGATTTCGGCCAGGGCAACGATCAGGGTTGGGACGAAGAGGGATTCCATCAGGCTTCCTAAGGGGCGGGTCGACTCATCACCATGACACGCGCCACCTGCCCGCCCCGGGTCAGGTTGCTCGTGTCATAGGTCTTGTCAAACCCGGGCCTGAACGGTGCAGGCGTGGGTCGCACGCGCCATGGTCTGCGGACCAAGTGTGTTGACGCGTACCGGGCGAGCTGGGCGCTCGCGGGAGACTACTCCCCTAGGACGGGGCGCATTCTGCCCAAGTCCTAGGACTTGGGCAAGCCTGCGTGTCGGATCATTCGCGGTGGGGGCGGATGTCCATGTCCTCGTAGCGGATGATGCGGGTGCCGTTCTTGAAGCGGTAGCCCAGCCAGATCGCCAGGAACAACGGGATGGTGATGTAGGTGGCGACCAACCCGGCCCAGTCCACGTGCTCGCCGACGAACGCCTGGTAGTTTTGCCCCAGGGTAATGATCAGGCAGAGGGTGAAAGCGAACAGCGGACCGAAGGGGAACCACTTGGCGCGGTAGGGCAGGCTATTCAGGTTGCCGCCCTGCAGGACGAAGGCCTTGCGGAAGCGATAGTGCGACACGGCGATGCCCAGCCAGACGATGAAGCCGCACATGCCCGAAGCGTTGAGCAGCCAGGTGTAGACGGTCTTGTCGCCAATGAAGCTGGTGAGGAAGCACAGCGCGCCGACGAAGGTGGTGGCCAGCAATGCGTAGCGTGGCACCCCGCTGACGGATACCTCGCTGAACACGCGGGGCGCCTTGCCGTGCAGAGCCATGGTGTAGAGCATCCGGGTCGAGGCGTACATGCCGGAGTTGCCGGCCGAGAGGATCGCCGAGAGGATCACCGCGTTCATCACGCCCGCCGCCGCGGCCAGGCCCGCACGCTCGAACAGCAGGGTGAAGGGCGAGGTGCTGATGTCGCTGCTGTCGGTCTTGAGCAGGTTCGGATCGGTGTAGGGGATCAGCATGCCGATCACGAAGATCGACAGGATGTAGAACATCAGGATTCGCCAGAACACCTGGCGGATGGCGATGGGAATGGACTTCTGCGGGTTCTCCGATTCGCCGGCGGCGACGCCGATCAGCTCGGTGCCCTGGAAGGAGAAGCCGGCGATCATCGCCACCCCGATCATGGCCTGCAGGCCGCCGACGAAGGGCGCGTCACCGGTGGTGAAGTTGCTGAAGCCGGGGCTGTCGACGCCATGCATGATGCCGATGATGCTGGCCAGGCCAATGCCGATGAACACGATGACGGCGACCACCTTGATCAGCGCGAACCAGAACTCGCTCTCGCCGAAGCCCTTCACCGAGAAGTAGTTGAGCATGAACATGATGCCCAGGAACACCACGCTCCAGTAGATGCCGGGCACGTCGGGGAACCAGAACTTCATCACCAGCTGCGCGGCCACCAGCTCCGCGGCGATGGTCACCGCCCAGTTGTACCAGTAGTTCCAGCCCATGGCGAAACCGAAGCCATCGTCGATGAAACGGCTGCCATAGGTGCAGAACGAGCCGGAGTCAGGGATATACGCCGCCAGTTCGCCCAGGCTGGTCATCAGGAAGAACACCATCAGGCCGATCAGCGCGTAGGCCATCAGCGCGCCGCCGGGGCCGGCGGTGGCGATGGTGCTGCCGGAGGCGACGAACAGGCCGGTGCCGATGGAGCCGCCGATGGCGATCATGTTCAGGTGGCGGGGCTTGAGAGAGCGCTTGAGATGATGCGGCTTCTCTTTCGGCCCCATGGCGAATGTCAGTTCGACATCGTCGTTGAGTCTTCGATTCACAGGTGTCCTCGATAAGTCTGGGCGTGCGGCGGCGCGCCGGTCCGTGGCTCGCAGCAGTGTAGTGCGAGCCTCGGCTCAGCGCCGCCGGGCGCTGTAAATGCGGAAGCCGTCGGCTTCGGCCAGGGTCTGGCAGGGGCCGAGATGCTGTTCGATCAGCGGCGGGTATTTCAGGAAGCTGTTGGCCACCAGGCGCAGCTCGCCGTTCGCCAGCAGATGGCGGGCGGACTGGCGCAGCAGGTGTTCGGTGGCGGCGTAGCTGGTGTGCACGCCCTGGTGGAAGGGCGGGTTGCTGACGATGGCGGCAAGCCCGGTGGGAGCCGCGTCGATGCCATCGCCGGCGATCACTTCACCCTCAAGGCCATTGGCGGCCAGGGTCAGGCGGCTGCTTTCGATGGCGAAGGCGTCGACGTCCAGCAGGGTCAGGCGACTCTGTGGATAACGTCGTTTGAGCGTGGCGCCGAGCACGCCGGCACCGCAACCGAAGTCCAGCACCTGCCCGATCGGCAGGCCGTCCAGTTGTTCCAGCAGCAGGGCGCTGCCGCGATCCAGGCGGCCGTGGCTGAATACGCCGGGCAGGGTCACCACGTGCAGCGGGCCGTCAGCCAGCGACAGTTCGTAGCGTTGTGCCAGGGCGTGCAGGTCGGGAGCCACTGGTGCGCCGTCGACGCGCGCGTGCCACAGCTGGCAGTGGCGGGCACTGTCGAGCTTGCTGGCGCGGCCGAATTCGCCGAGCTGCTTGCTGGCGCGTTCGACACCGGCGCGTTTCTCGCCGACCAGGTACAGCTCGCCATCCGGCACGCAGGCGGCCAGGGCGGCGAACAGGTAGTCAGTGAGTTCGCGGGATTTGGGCAGGAACAGCACGGCGGCATCGAAGGTGCCTTCCGGCGCGGTAGCGCCGAAGTGGCAGCGGCCGGGATAGCGGGCTTCGAGCTGCTGCTGTTCGCCGGCGTGCCAGCTCCAGCCCTGGGCCTGCGGCAGGTCGCCGAGCAGGCCGTCGGCGGGCAGGCCGGCGAGCAGGACGCGGCCCTGGAAGCGCTCGATCTGGCGCAGCAGCACTTCACTGGTGGGGGCGTTGGACATGCGGCCTCCTCGAAAAAAGGGCGCGAGTTTAGCAGGGCTGCCTTGGCCGAGCCTAGGCGAGCCGCACCTCGGCGTTCTTCCATAAGTCCTCGCCGCGCAGCGCAAGGCGCCCTGCCGCGACCAGTTCGCGCAGGCGCCAGGCGGCCAGCAGGTCGCTGACGAACAGGCCCTCGACGTAGGCCATGGTCGGCCCGATCACCGACTGCGCCGGGCGCCAGGAGTCGCTGGCGCTGTCCACCAGGATGCGGTCGATGTGTTCGTAGCCGGTGCCGCTGAGTTGGCCGTCCAGCCAAAGGCGCAGTTCGGCGTTATCGGTCAGGGCGCCTTGCCAGTCTTCACCGAGGCACTGGCGTTCGGTGGCATCCACTTCATGGCTGGCGGCCAGGGCGTTAGCCAGTTCAACGGGTTTGAGCATGGCGATGGCGTGGCGGTCGTCGCTGCGGCACTGGCCGCTACCGGCGCCGACGCTGCGCAGGGTGACGTGCGCCGGCAACAGTGCGCAGGCGCGGCGCAGCAGCAATTGCTCGCTGGCGCTGTCGCCGTGCCAGAGGGTGACGATGGCGGCATCCGGGCTGCGCAGCCAGTTCACGTCGGTGGCCAGCTCGATGGCGATTTCCCGGTCCCGCAGGGCATCCCCGCCCAGTGCGTGCCAGAACGCGGCGCGCTGTTGGCAGGGCGGCGAGTCCACATCGGTCAGTGGGCCGACGGCCAGGTCGTCCGGCATCACGCGGATTTTCTTCGCGACCAGCACGCCGGCCTCCACCGCCCGGTGCAGCGCGTGGGCGGCGCCGTCGCCGCAGACCAGGTGCAGGCTCATGGCGCCACCACCCGACGCGGTTCGCCGGCGAAGAAGCTGGCGGCGTTCTCGCTCAACTGGCCGACGATGCGCTGCCTGGCCTCGCGGCTGCCCCAGGCGCTGTGCGGGGTGAGGATGAAGCGCGGGAGGTCGCCGGCCAGCAGCGGGTTGCCGTCTTTCGGCGGCTCCACGCTGAGCACGTCGAAGGCGGCGCCGCCCAGGTGGCCGCGGCGCAGGGTGTCGGCCAGCGCTTGCTCGTCCACCAGCCCGCCGCGGGCGGTGTTGATCAGGAAGGCGTGGGGTTTCATCAGGTCCAGCTCGCGCTGGCCGATCAGGTTACGCGTGGCGTCGGTCAGCGGGCAGTGCAGGGTAAGGGCGTCGACCTGCGGCAGCAGCTCGTCCAGGGGTAGGCGGTCAGCGCGCGGCGGGCGTCCGGGCAGGGCGCCGAGCAGTACGCGCATGCCGAAGGCTTCCGCCAGCTTTGCCACCGCGCCGCCCAGTTCGCCGTGACCGAGCAGGCCGAGTGTCTTGCCTTCCATTTCGACGATGGGGAAATCCAGCAGGCAGAACTGTGGCGCCTGCTGCCAGCGCCCGGCGCGGACCGCTGCCTGGTAGTCGGGCAGGCGGGTGGCGAGGGCGAGCAGCAGCATCAGGGTGTGCTGGGCCACCGACGGGGTGCCATAGCCCTGGCAGTTGCTCACCGTCACGCCGTGGCGGCGAGCGGCGGCGAGGTCGATGTTGTTGGTGCCGGTGGCGGCGACCAGGATCAGTTTGAGGTCCGGGCAGCGTTCCAGCGCGGCGGCGTCGATGCGAACCTTGTTGCTGATCGCCACCTGGGCGCCTTCGAGCCGTTCGGCCACCTGCTCCGCGTCGCTGCGCCCGTGCAGGACCAGCTCGCCGAACTCCGCGCGCAGCGGCGCGAGGTCGAGGTCCCCGAGGTCGAGGGAGGCGTGGTCGAGGAAGACGGCGCGGGGGCTGTTCATGTGCAGCTGTACCTTTTGCGGTAAATCGGTCTGACGTAAGGTGGTCAGCCTAACCGTTTTTCGATGGGTCTGCGGAGGCACGATGTACTGGACGGAATTTCTCACCGTGGCATTCATCCACCTGCTGGCGGTGGCCAGCCCCGGTCCGGATTTCGCCGTGGTGGTGCGCGAGAGCGTGACCCACGGGCGCCGCGCCGGCACCTGGACGGCGCTGGGGGTGGGCAGCGCGATCTTCCTGCACGTCACCTATTCGTTGCTGGGGATCGGTCTGATCGTGTCCCAGTCCATCGTGCTGTTCAACGCGCTGAAGTGGCTGGCGGCGGCCTACCTGCTGTACATCGGCATCAAGGCGCTGCGGGCGCGTCCGGCCGATCCGGCGGCCGCCGAAACCGCCACCGCGCCGGTGGCGCGCGCGGCGCGCGGGGCCTATGTCGCCGGTTTCGTCACCAACGGCCTGAATCCCAAGGCCACGCTGTTCTTCCTTTCCCTCTTCACCGTGGTGATCAACCCGCATACGCCGCTGTTGGTGCAGGCCGGCTACGGTGTTTACCTGGCGTGCGCCACGGCGGTCTGGTTCTGCCTGGTGGCATTGCTGTTCAGCCAGCAGCGCGTGCGCGCCGGCTTCGCCCGCATGGGCCACTGGTTCGACCGGGTGATGGGCGTGGTGCTGGTGGGGCTGGGGATCAAGCTGGCGTTCACCGAGCTGCGCTGACGGAAAAGGGCGCGCCCGCGCGCGCCCCGGGCCTTTACTCCAATGCCCGTATGCGGGCCACCTCCGCGGCTGTCACAGCGGCTGCGTCATAGCCCCAGGCCGAGCGCAGGAAGGTCGCCAGCTCGGCGACCTGCGCATCGTTCAGGCGCCAGCCGAAGTCAGGCATGGTCAGACCGGTGGGGGCGCCTTGCGTCTTCGGTACGCTCGAACCCTTGAGGATGATGTGGATCAGTGACTCCGGACTGGCGCCCAGCACCGCTGAGTTGCCGGCCAGACGCGGGAAGGTGGCGCGGTAGCCCTGGCCATCGCTGCGGTGGCAGGCGGCGCAGTTGTCCAGGTAGAGCGCTTCGCCTTCGCCCTGGGGCTTGCCCTCGGCGAGCCGTGGCGTGGTCTGGTCCGCCGCTGTGTGGCGGGGAGCCTGTCCTTCACCCAGGGAACCGAGGTACACGGCCACCGCCTTCAGGTCGGCGTCGCTGAAATACTGGGTGCTGTGCAGTACCGCGTCCGACATCGCGCCGAACGCGGCGGAGTGGTCGTTGCGCCCGGTCCTCAGGAAGGTAATCAGGTCCTGTTCGCTCCAGCCTTGCAGGCTGCCGGGTTGCGCGCCGCCGATATCCGGCGCGGCCCAGCCATCCTGCACGGCGCCAGAGAGGTACTGCGGGCTGCCCTGGTCCAGCGCCTTCTCCTGCAAGGCGATGCCCCGTGGCGTGTGGCAGGAGCCGCAATGTCCCAGGCCCTGCACCAGATAGGCGCCACGGTTCCATTCCGCTGAGCGCCCTGCAACCTCCTGGTAGGCGCCCTGTGGGGTGAAGGCGGCGCTCCAGAGTGCCAGCGGCCAGCGCATGTTGAGTGGCCAGGGGATGCCGGAGGGGCGCGCCTTGCTCGGCAGCGCCTCCACGCCGTGCATGAAGTAGGCGTAGAGGTCGCCGACGTCCTGGTCCCTGAGCCGGGAGAAGGAGGGATAGGGCATGGCCGGGTAGAGATAGTGGCCGTCGGCGGCGCGTCCCTTGCGCAGGGCATCGGCGAATTGCTCGAGGCTGTAGCGGCCAATGCCGTCGGCGTCGTCGGGCGTGATGTTGGTGGAGTAGATCGCCCCCAGCGGCGATTGCAGGGGGGCGCCGCCGGCGAACGGTCGCTTGGGGTCGGCGGTGTGGCAGGCCGCGCAGTCACCCAGCAGGGCGAGGTACTTGCCGCGAGCGACGCTGGCGTCCCGGGCTTCGTCGGCGAAGACGGCGCCGCTGGCCAGCACTATCGCCAGGGACAGGAATGCGAGTTTCATGGCGATTCTCCTCAGGCGGATACCAGCGGACCGGGGTTCTTCAGGTACTGCTGGCGGATGGCGTGGGCCGCCCAATAGGCCAGCGCGCCGACGATGCCGGTGGGGTTGTAGGCCATGTTCTGGGGGAAGGCGCTGGCGCCCAGGACGAACAGGTTCGGTACGTCCCAGCTCTGCAGGTACTTGTTCACCACGCTCTGTTTCGGGTTCTCGCCCATGATGGCGCCGCCAGTGGTGTGGGTGCTCTGGTAGACCGTCCAGTTGAAGCGCGAGCCCGGCTTGGGGCCGCCGGCGAAGCTGTAGCGCGGGTTGAGTACCCGGGCGATCTCCTCCATGCGCTGGACCATGAACTGGGCCTGGCGGATGTCGTTGTCCTTCCAGTCGAAGGTCATGCGCAGCAGCGGCAGGCCGTTCTCGTCGGTGTAGGTCGGATCGAGATCGAGGTAGCAGTCGCGATAGGCCATGCTCGAGCCTTCGGCATGCAGGCCCATGTTGTGGCAGTAGTTGTCCTTGATCGCCTGCTTCCAGCCGCTACCCCAGGCGGGTGCGGTATCGGGCAGGGCCATCTGCTGAATGGGGCGGCCGCCGCTGGTGGAGGTGGAGAGGTAGGCGCCGCCGACGAAACCGTTGTTCTGGTTGAAGAAGGTTTCGTTGTTGAAGTCGTCCATGCAGGTGTAGCCGGCGCCCGCCCCGACGAAGGGGTTGAAGTGGCGGTCCTTGTCGAAGAACAGGGAGACCGAGGAGTTGGTCTGGTAGGCGTAGTTCTTGCCGACGGTCCCGCTGCCGCTGACGGGGTCGTAGGGTGTGCCGATCTTCGACAGCAGCAACAGGCGCACGTTGTGCAACTGGAAGGCGCTGAGGATCACCAGGTCCGCCGGTTGTTCGACCTCGCGTCCCTGGGCGTCGATGTAGGTCACGCCGGTGGCCTTGCGGCCGCCGGAGTCGGTGTTGATGCGGATGACCTTCGACTGGGTACGCAGTTCGAAATTCGGCTGCGTGAGCAGCACGGGCAGGATGGTCGACTGCGGGGATGCCTTGGAGTAGTTGAAACAACCGAAACGCTCGCAGTAGCCGCAGTAGTTGCAGGGGCCCATCTGCACGCCATAGGGGTTGGTGTAGGGCTCGGTGCAGTTGGAGGCGGGGCAGGGGAAGGCGTGCAGGCCCAGTTCCTTGCCGGCCTGGGTGAGCAACTGGCCGGGGTACAGCGTTTTCATCGCCGCCGTGGGGTAGGGGTTCCGGCGCGGCGCCTCGAACGGGTTGCCGCCGTCGAGCAGTTGGCCGCGCAGGTTGCCGGCTTGCCCGGCGGTTCCGCAGACCTTCTCGAAATGGTCGAACCAGGGCTCCAGTTCGTCGTAGGTGACGCCCCAGTCCTGGATCGTCATGCCGTCGGGGATGGCGTTGGCGCCGTGGCGTTCCAGGGTGTTGCTGCGCAGTTGCAGGTCGTAGGGTTGCATGCGCCAGTGCTGGCCGTTCCAGTGCACGCCGGCACCGCCCACACCGTTGCCCGGCAGGAAGGCGCCCAGGCGGCGGTAGGGCACCGCCGTGTCACCCGGCGCGTGGCGAATGGTGAGGGATTCCTTGGCGAGGTTCTGGAACAGCTTGTAGCGGATGCCGTAGGTCAGTTCGTCGGCCATGCGCGGGTAGGCGAAGTCGGGATAGGTGTCGCGCATTTCTCCGCGCTCCAGTGCCACCACCTTGAGGCCGGCGTCGCTCAGTTCCTTGGCCATGATCGCGCCGGTCCAGCCCAGGCCGATGACGACGGCGTCGACGGGGGCCATTTTCAGATTGCTCATCGGGTCAGCTCCTTTTGCCGGCGATGCTCACCGGGCCCTGGGGGTAGGGGCGATTGGGGCGGGAGGCCCAGTCGGCGAAGTCGGCGCGGGCACCGGGGAAGCCGATCAGCTTCCAGGAGGCCATGGTCCTGTTGCCGCCATGAATGGGGTCGCTCATCCAGCCTTCGCGGGTGTTCTGCAGCAGTTGCTGGAAGAACATCGCGCCGGGGCAGGCGCTCAGTTCCAGCTGGCCTTTTTCCAGATGGCTCAGCAGGGCTTCCTGTTGCGCCTGTTCCAGCTCGTGGAAGCGCTTGCCGCCGAAGGTGGCCTGGCAGTGCCGGTTCAGTTCGGCGATGCCGGTGCGGTAGATGTCGCGCGGCGCGAGGGTGCTCTGGAAACCCATCTCCGGCGGCGCCGGTATGGCGGGGCCTTTCAGGTACCAGATGCCGCCATGGCCGTAGTGCGTCTCCATCTGGCGGTCGATGAATTCCGGCACACCTTCGGCCACCGCGCCCGGACCGTTGGCGTCGCTGGGGATCAGGCGGTCGCAGGCGGCCAGCAGGAACTGCCATTCCTCGGCGGTGAAATAGAGCGGCACGTAGTCTTCTGCCGCGGACTGGGCGCTGCCGGGTGCGGTTGGCGGGGCCCCGGCGGCGTTGCCGGCGACCAGGCCGGCGCCGCCGAACAGCGTCACGGCGGGGATCAGGGTGAGGGTGTTTTTCAGGAATCGGCGGCGAGCGGGCTCGTCATCATCGATGTCGTCGGTCACTGGAGGGCGCTCTCGATTGGGGTGAACGCCTATGCTGGGACGGCCGACGCGGACTGTGTGACTCCACATTCGGATGTGGGGCGCGGAATTTTCCGGACTGTCAGTCGGCGTCGGAGATCCGACCGGTCTGGTGTTTCAAGGTCGACAATTGACTCAACGCCTGTAGGTACTCCCGCGGGTTCTCCCCCAGCAGCCGCCTGAACATCGCACTGAACGCCCGCCCGCTGGCGTAGCCCAGGGCCGTGGCGACGCTCTGCACGTTCTCCCCTGCCAGCAGGCGCGGCAGCGCCTCGGTCAGGCGCAACTGCTGGCGCCATTCCTGATAGCTCATGCCCAGTTCCTGACGGAACAGCCGGGCCAGGGTGCGCGAGCTGGCGCCCACCTGCTGGCCCCAGTCCTCCAGCGTGTGTGGATGTTCCGGGTGCCTCAGCAGCGCCTTGCAGATCGCCCGCAAGCGCCGGTCGGTCGGTAGCGGCAGGGCCAGGGGCAGTCGCTGCAGGGTGGCTATCTCCAGCAGGATCAACTGCTCCAGCAGCGGCAGCGCCGGCTCGCCCGGCTGCGCCTGCCAGCGGATGCAGCGCAGGATCATCTCCCGCAGCAGGGGCGTGACCGCCAGCACGCAGCAGTCGCTCAGATTCTGTGGACAGGCATCGGCGCGAATGAACAGGGTGCGCATGTGCACCTCGCCGGACATGTGGATTTCATGCCGGGTGCCCGGCGGAATCCACACCGCGCGGGTCGGCGGGATGACCCAGGCGCCCTGGCGGGTGACCAGGCGCATCAGGCCGGTGGCGGCGTAGAGCAGCTGTGCCTGCGGGTGATCGTGGGGTTCCACGTGATGGCCGTCGGCATAATCGAGGCCGATGGCGGCGAGGCGCTGGTTGTCGGGCAGTTTCAGGCGCATGTCGGCTTCGATGACTTTTCTGTCAGGTCTGCGTTTTGCGGACAACCTAGCATGGGCCTTCCTTCCAACCAAGCCGAGCGCCGACGCCATGTCCCGACCTCGAACGATCATCCGCTACATCAACGCCGCCCATATCATCGACCACATGTTCATGCTGATCTTCCCGGCCGCCGTGCTGGGCATGACGCAGAGCTTCGGCCTGAGCTACGCGCAGATGATCGGCCTGTCCCTGGGCGGCTTCATCGCCTTCGGCGCCTGCTCGATCCCGGCCGGCTGGCTGGGCGACAAGTGGGACCGCCGGCACATGATGCAGCTGTTCTTCTTCGGCATCGGTGCGGCGTCCATCCTCACCGGGCTTTCCAATTCCGTGCCGCTGCTGGTCGCCGGTCTGACCCTGATCGGCGTGTTCGCCGCCATCTACCACCCGGTGGGCACTGCGATGCTGGTAGCCCACGCGCAGAACCGTGGCCACGAGATCGGCATCAACGGTATGTGGGGCAATCTGGGGGTGGCGTTCGCCGCTTTGCTGACGGGTTTCCTCACCGCGCATTTCGGCTGGCGCGCGGCATTCATCCTGCCGGGGGCCGTGGCGGTGTTGATCGGCATCGGCTTCGCCTGGCAGGTCCGTGCCGAAGCGCCGGTGGCGGTTCAGCATCCGGCGCCGAGGGGCGTGGGCGGGCAGAAGCTGTCGATGCCACGGGTGTTCGGCGTGCTGGCGCTGGTGACGGCCACCGGTGGCGTGGTGTTCAACGCCAGCACCGTGACTTACCCGCGGCTGTTCCAGGTACGCCTTGAAGCGCTGCTGGCCTCGCCGGAAAGCCTCGGCGTGGTGGTCAGCCTGGCCTATGCCTTCGGCGCCGTGGCGCAGCTGATCATGGGGCGCCTGCTGGACCGCTTCAGCCTCAAGGGCCCGTTCCTGCTCATGACCTTCTGCCAGGGCCCGCTGCTGGTGGCGCTGGCCTATGCCGAAGGCTGGCCGGTGGCGGTGGTCGGTGCGTTGTTCATGTTCGCGGTGTTCGGCCAGGTGACGGTGAACGACGCGATGGTCGCCAACTTCGTCGCGCCGCAGTGGCAGGCCAGGGTGTTCGCCCTGCGTTACTTCGTGTCCTTCGGCGCCAGCGCGGCGGCGATTCCGCTGATCAGCTACATCGAGCCGCGCCAGGGGTTGACCGGACTCTACCTGATCCTGGCGGCGCTGGGGGCGGTCACCTTCCTGGCGGCGGCGGTGTTCCCACGCACGGCACCGCATGCGCCGAAGGTGGCCACGGCCTGAAACCAAAAAAGGGGCGCCGAGGCGCCCCTTTCTCATGCCTGATTGAATATCAGACCAGCTCGATCGCCACCGCGGTGGCTTCGCCGCCACCGATGCACAGCGAGGCGATGCCGCGCTTGCCGCCCTTCTTCTGCAGGGCGTTGATCAGGGTGATGATGATCCGCGAGCCGGTGGAGCCGACCGGGTGGCCCTGGGCGCAGGCGCCGCCGTAGACGTTGACCTTGGCGTGGTCCAGGCCGTGTTCGCGCATGGCGAGCATGGTGACCATGGCGAAGGCTTCGTTGATCTCGAACAGGTCCACGTCGTCCTTGTTCCAGCCGGTCTTCTTGAACAGGTTGGTCATGGCGCCGATCGGGGCGAGGGTGAACTCGGCCGGGTCCTGGCTCTGGGTGGCGTGGGCGACGATCTTCGCCAGCGGCTTCAGGCCACGGCGCGCGGCTTCTTCAGCGGTCATCAGGACCAGCGCGGAGGCGCCGTCGGAGATGGAGCTGGCGTTGGCGGCGGTGATGGTGCCGTCCTTCTTGAACGCAGCCTTGAGGCCCGGGATCTTGTCCAGGTTGGCGGTCAGCGGCTGCTCGTCGTCCTTCACCACGGTCTCGCCCTTGCGGGTGGTCACGGTGACCGGAACGATTTCCGAAGCCAGCGAACCGTCGGCGATGGCGGCCTGGGCGCGCTTGAGGGATTCGATGGCGTAGGCGTCCATTTCCTCACGGGTCACGCCGTACTTGTCGGCGGTTTCCTGGGCGAAGGAGCCCATCAGGCGACCGGTGCGGGCGTCTTCCAGGCCGTCGAGGAACATGTGGTCCTTGATCTCGCCGTGGCCCATGCGCAGGCCGGTGCGGGCTTTTTCGATCACGTAGGGGGCGTTGGACATGCTTTCCATGCCGCCGGCGACCATCACGTTGTTGCTGCCCGCCTTGAGCAGGTCGTGGGCCAGCATCACGGCCTTCATGCCGGAGCCGCAGAGCTTGTTGATGGTGGTGCAGCCGGTGGCGGCGGGCAGGCCGGCGTTCAGCGCCGCCTGGCGGGCCGGACCTTGCTTCAGGCCGGCTGGCAGCACGTTGCCCATGATCACTTCCTGCACGTCCTCGGGCTGGATGCCGGCACGGGCAATGGCTTCGCGGATGGCGACGGCGCCCAGCTCCACGGCGGGAACACCGGACAGGCTGCCCTGGAAGCCGCCCATGGGAGTACGGGCGCCGCTGACGATGACGATCTCGGACATGAAACTACCTCTTCGCTCTTGTTGTACGAGCCCGCGTATGACTGGCTGCGCGTCGGCAGAACTGCGTAGGAAGCAGGCCATACCCGGGCTCCGGGTAAGGATGCCGGCCGTGAACGACCGGGCGGGGTGGATTCTACCGCGTGACTGGATGTGGCCATAGAGTCATCGGCAAATCACTCTTTTGACTGATGAACGGACACGGGGAGGCCTCTAGAGTCGCAATCATCCTGATGTATTCCCTCTAGAAATCCAGCCGTGAGAGTGTCCCGCCATGCTGAAGACCCGTGTCATCCCTGCTGCACAGAACGCCTACCAGTACCCGTTGCTGATCAAGAGCCTGATGCTGTCGGGCAGCCGCTATGAAAAGGGCAGGGAAATCGTCTACCGCGACAGCGTGCGCTACAGCTATGCCACCTTCAACGAGCGCGTGGCGCGGCTGGCCAACGTGCTGACCGAGGCAGGGGTCAAGGCCGGTGACACCGTGGCGGTGATGGACTGGGACAGCCATCGCTACCTGGAGTGCATGTTCGCCATCCCGATGATCGGTGCGGTGCTGCACACCATCAACATCCGTCTCTCGCCCGACCAGATCCTCTACACCATGAACCACGCCGACGACCGCTTCGTGCTGGTCAACAGCGAATTCGTGCCGCTCTACCAGGGCATCGCCGGCCAGTTGACCACCGTAGAGAAGACCCTGCTGCTCACCGACGGCGCCGACAAGAGCTGCGCGCTGCCCAATTGCGTGGGCGAGTACGAGACCTTGCTGGCCGCTGCCAGCCCGCGCTACGCCTTCCCCGATTTCGACGAGAACTCGGTGGCCACCACCTTCTATACCACCGGCACCACCGGCAATCCCAAGGGCGTGTACTTCACCCACCGCCAGCTGGTGCTGCACACCCTGGCGATGGCCTCGACCATCGGCAGCCTGGACAGCATCCGCCTGATGGGCACCGACGACGTGTACATGCCAATCACCCCGATGTTCCACGTCCACGCCTGGGGAGTGCCCTACGTGGCCACCATGCTGGGGGTGAAGCAGGTGTATCCGGGCCGTTACGAGCCTGAGCTGCTGTGCAAGCTGATCCGCGAGGAGAAGGTGACCTTCTCCCACTGCGTGCCGACCATCCTGCAGATGATGCTCAACGCCGCCGGCGCCAAGGACTACGACTTCGGTGGGTTGAAGATCATCATCGGCGGCAGCGCGCTGAACCGCGCCCTGTATGACGCCGCCAAGGCCCGTGGCATCCAGCTGACCGCCGCCTACGGCATGTCCGAGACCTGCCCGCTGATCTCCTGCGGCTACCTCAACCAGGAGCTGCGCGCCGGCAGCGAGGACGAGCGCACCACCTACCGGATCAAGGCGGGCGTGCCGGTGCCGATGGTGGAGGCGGCGATCATGGACGAGCACGGCCAGCTCCTGCCGGCCGACGGCGAGTCCCAGGGCGAACTGGTGCTGCGCGCGCCCTGGCTGACCCAGGGCTATTTCCAGGAGCCGCAGAAGGGCGAGGAACTCTGGGCCGGCGGCTGGATGCACACCGGCGACGTCGCGACCATCGACGGCATGGGCTTCATCGATATCCGCGACCGCATCAAGGATGTGATCAAGACCGGCGGCGAGTGGCTGTCGTCGCTGGAGCTGGAAGACCTGATCAGCCGCCACCCGGCGGTGCGCGAAGTCGCGGTGGTGGGGGTGCCCGATCCGCAATGGGGCGAGCGTCCCTTCGCCCTGCTGGTGCTGCGCGAGGGCCAGTCGCTGGACGCCAAGGGGCTGAAGGAGCACCTCAAGCCTTTCGTCGAGCAGGGGAACATCAACAAGTGGGCGATTCCGTCCCAGATCGCCGTTGTTACTGAAGTTCCCAAGACCAGTGTCGGCAAGCTCGACAAGAAGCGTATCCGGGTAGACATCGCCCAATGGCAGGAGGCTGGCAGCGCTTTCCTCTCCACGGTTTGAGCGACGACCGGTTGGTCAGTGTATGAAGCGTGCGTGCCAAGCAAGCGCTTGGCGCGGCGCAGGCCAGTGATGACGCCGTCTCCGGCCTGCGAAGGTGTCTAGTCAGGGCCTTGTGTAAGAGAAATCACACTTTCGAGCGATCAAGGTGTGTAGGGCCGTCGATATAGTCGCCACTACTCATAACAAAAAACACATGGAGTAGCGTCGATGAAAACCATGCAACATATCTGGCGACTGGCGCGTTTGCCGCTGGCCGTCAGCCTGGCTTCTACGCTGGCGACACCCGCTTCCGCGGTCACCTTCAACATCGGGGAAATCGAAGGTTCGTTCGACTCGTCGCTGTCCGTGGGGGCCAGCTGGTCGACGCAGAATCCGAACAAGAACCTCATCGGCGTCAACAACGGCGGCAAGGGCCTGTCCCAGACCTCCGACGACGGCCACCTGAACTACAAGGCCGGCGAAACCTTCTCGAAGATCTTCAAGGGCATTCACGACCTCGAGCTGAAGTACCAGGACACCGGCATCTTCCTGCGCGGCAAGTACTGGTACGACTTCGAGCAGAAGGACGAGGACACCGAGTTCAAGCCGCTCAGCGACGATGGTCGCAAGGAAGCCGCCAAGGCCTCCGGTTCCGAACTGCTCGATGCCTTCATCTACCACAACTACACCATCGCCGAACTGCCGGGCACCGTGCGCCTGGGCAAGCAGGTGGTGAACTGGGGTGAGAGTACCTTCATCCAGAACGGCATCAGCGTGATCAACCCGTTCGACGTGACCGCCTTCCGCCGTCCGGGCTCCGAGATCAAGGAAGCCCTGGTGCCGGTGAACATGTTCTACATGTCGCAGAACCTCACCGACAACCTCTCCGCCGAAGGCTTCTACCAGCTGGAGTGGGACCAGACGGTGGTCGACAACTGCGGCACCTTCTTCTCCCAGCCGGACGTCATCGCCGACGGCTGTACCCAGAACCTCGCGGTGCTGACCAACAACGCGTCCTCGATCCGCACCCTGAACGCCCTGCTCGGCCCGAACCTGGCGGTGACTCCGTCGCCGTGGAACGAAGGCCTGGTGGTGCAGCGCGGCCCGGACCGCGACGCCCGCGACAGCGGCCAGTACGGCCTGTCGCTGAAGTACTTCGCCGACAGCGTGAACACCGAGTTCGGCGGCTACTACATGAACTACCACAGCCGTCTGCCGATCTTCAGCGGCAAGGGCGCCGATCCCTCCAAGGTGGCGCAGATCAACCAGCTGATCACCAATATCGCCGCCATCAGCCCGTCCCTGGCCGCCCAGGCCGGTGCAGCAGCGATGGCCGGTAACTCCAGCTACTTCGTCGAGTATCCGGAAGACATCCATCTGTACGGCCTGAGCTTCTCCACCACGCTGCCCACCGGCACCGCCTGGCAGGGCGAGATCAGCTACCGTCCGAACGCTCCGGTGCAGCTGAACACCACCGATATCCTGTATTCCGGCCTGGACCCGGTTTCCATCGGCGGCAACCATGTCTACAACAACGCCTCGGTGCTCAACGGCAGCGCCGGCGAGGACCTGCACGGCTACCGCCGCAAGGAAGTCACCCAGCTGCAGACCACCTTCACCCACTTCTTCGACCAGGTCATGGGCGCCGAGCGTCTGACCCTGGTGGGCGAGGTTGGCTGGACCCACGTCGGCGGCCTGGAAAGCCAGAACAAGGCGCGCTATGGCCGTGACCCGGTATTCGGCCCCGGCCCGCTGGCCGGCAGCCTCAGCGGCCGTCCGACCTGCGAGGCGCTGAACGTATCCACCCTGGGCACCGCCAACGCCAACAACGTCAGCCGCAACTGCGAAAGCGAAGGCTTCACCACCGCCGACTCCTGGGGTTACCGCGCTCGCGCCATCTGGGATTACAACGACGTCTTCGCCGGGGTGAACCTCAAGCCGAACGTGGCCTGGCAGCACGACGTGGACGGCTATTCGCCCGGCCCCGGCGGCAACTTCGAGGAAGGCCGCAAGGCGGTCAGCCTGGGTGTCGACGCCGACTACCTGAACACCTACACCGCGAGCCTGGCCTACACCACCTATTTCGACGGCAAGTATTCCACCGTCGACGATCGCGATTTCGTCAGCCTCAGCTTCGGGGTGAACTTCTAAACCGGTCGTTCAACCGGTCTCCGGCCCGCTACTGCGGCGGGCCATCCGCCGGTCGGGCGAACCGGCCGGCGGTGCAGCAGATACAACCCGCGACCCGTCCCGCAAGGGGCGGCCACCGCGGAGGGCACAGACTCAACGAGGACGATAAACGAATGAGAACAACAAAGATCCTGCTGCACACTGGCGCGCTGGCACTCAGCCTGCTCGCCACCCAGGTGATGGCGGCCGTCTCCGCCGACGAAGCGGCCAAGCTCGGCACCACCCTGACTCCGATGGGCGCGGAAAAGGCCGGCAACGCCGACGGCAGCATCCCGGCCTGGACCGGCGGCCTGCCCAAGAATGCCGGCAGCGCCGACAGCAAGGGCTTCCTCTCCGACCCGTTCGCCAGCGAGAAGCCGCTGTTCACCATCACCGCGCAGAACATGGACCAGTACAAGGCCAAGCTGACCCCCGGCCAGCAAGCCATGTTCAAGCGCTACCCGGACACCTACAAGATGCAGGTCTTCCCGTCGCACCGTACCGCCAGCGTACCGGACAGCGTGCTGGCGGCGACCAAGAAGAACGCCACCACCACCACCCTGGTGCAGGGCGGCAACGGCCTGCAGAACTTCCAGACCGCCAACCCCTTCCCGATTCCGAAGGACGGCCTGGAAGTCATCTGGAACCACATCACCCGCTACCGTGGCGGCCACGTGCGTCGTCTGGTGACCCAGGCCACCCCGCAGGTGAATGGCTCCTATTCGCTGGTGTACTTCCAGGACGAATTCGTCTTCCGCACAGACCTCAAGGACTACGACGCCAGCAAGCCGAGCAACGTCCTGTTCTACTTCAAGCAGCGCGTCACCGCCCCGGCGCGCCTGGCCGGCAACGTCCTGCTGGTGCACGAGACCCTCGACCAGGTGAAGGAACCGCGCCTGGCCTGGCTCTACAACGCCGGCCAGCGCCGCGTACGCCGCGCCCCGCAGGTGTCCTACGACGGCCCGGGTACCGCCGCCGACGGTCTGCGCACCTCCGACAACCTGGACATGTACAACGGCGCGCCGGACCGCTACGACTGGAAACTGGTGGGCAAGCAGGAGCTGTACATCCCTTACAACAACTACAAGCTCGATGATCCCAAGCTCAAGTACGCCGACATCATCAAGCCCGGCCACCTGAACCAGGACCTGACCCGCTACGAACTGCACCGCGTGTGGCACGTGACCGCCACCCTGAAGGCGGGCGAGCGCCACATCTATGCCAAGCGTGACTTCTACATCGACGAGGACACCTGGCAGGCCGTGGAGATCGACCACTACGACGGTCGCGGCACCCTGTGGCGCGTGGCCGAGGCCTTCAACCAGTACTACTACAACTACCAGGTACCGTGGTACACCGCCGAAACCCTGTATGACCTGCTGTCCGGTCGCTACCTGGTGCTGGGTCTGAAGAACGAGGAGAAATCCGCCTACGACTTCAACTACAGCGCTTCGGAAAGCGACTTCACCCCGGCAGCGCTGCGCCAGGAAGGCGTTCGCTGATCCCCCTCATCCCCAGGGTGGTTCCGTGGTGAGAAAAGACCGGCCTTCGGGCCGGTTTTTTTATGGGCGATCATCTGTCAGATGAATGAGAAGACTGAATGTCGGAAGGCTTCTGGTCATCTTGTGGGCAACGGTAACAAAATCGGCTTCAAATACCGCTCGCGAGCGGCTAGGCTCCGTCCACACAGAAACAAGAGCTAGAGCAAGAGCCAGGCTGATGACCGACTTCTCGACTCTGCCACCACTGACCGAGGTTCCCACCAGCACGGGGGGCAGCCGCTTCTTCCGGCCGCCGCTGCCGGATGGCCACGTCTCGCGCTCGCGTTTGTGCGAACGCATGGCGTCCGGACTGGCGGGACGGTTGATTCTGGTGTCTGCGCCTGCCGGGTTCGGCAAGAGTTCACTGGCCATCGAGTTCTGTCAGACCCTGGAAAGCCAGTGGCACAGCCTCTGGCTGGGGCTCAGTGTCAGGGACAGCGATCCGGGGCGTTTCCTCGAGCGCCTGCTCGAAGGCCTGCGCTTGCACTTTCCCACGCTGGGCGAAGAGGCCCTGGGCATCCTGAAGATGCGCCAGCGGCACCAGCCGTTCGCCTTCGAAGCCTGGCTCGACGACCTGCTCGATGAGCTGGTGGACAGCCTGTCCGTCGACCGCCCGCTGCTGCTGGTGCTCGACGACTACCACCTGGCCCAGGGCGCGGTGCTCGACCGCTGCCTGCAATTCCTCCTCAACCACCAGCCTCCCGGCCTGGTGCTGTTGGTCACCAGCCGCCAGCGTCCCGATTGGCACCTGGCGCGCCTGCGCCTGTCGCGGCACCTGCTGGAGTTCAGCGAACAGGACCTGCGCCTGACCGCCGAGGAAACCGCGCGGCTGGTGTCCGCCAACGGCGCGCAACTGGACGACAACGCCCTGGATAACCTGGTCGAGCGCAGCGAAGGCTGGATCGCCGGTCTGCGCCTGTGGCTGCTGGCCCACGGCGATGAACTGGCGGCGAAGGTGCCGGACCTGTCGGTGCACGGCGCCGAGGAGCTGATCCGCGATTACCTGTTGGAAGAGGTGATCGACAAGCAGTCGCCGGAGGTGCAGATCTTCCTTTACCAGACGGCGCGCTTCGAACGTTTTTCCGCCGAACTCTGCGATGCCCTGCGTGATGCCCACGACAGTGCCTCGATCCTGCGTCACCTGCAGCAGCACCAGGTGTTCCTGGTGCCGCTGGACGAGCAGGGCCAGTGGTTCCGCTATCACCATCTGTTCTCCGACCTGTTGCTGGCACGGCCGCTGCCCGGCTCCGGCCCTTCGGCCGCCGCGCTGCACCTGCGTGCCTGCCGCTGGTTCAGTGCCCAGGGATTGTTCGACGACGCCGTGGAGCAGGCCCTGCGCGCCGGCCACCCGGAAGTGGCGGCGAACCTGGTGCAGAGCTTGTCCGAGGAGCAGCTGCTGGCCGAACAGAACGTCGCCACGCTGCTGCGCTGGAAGATGGACCTGCCCGACAGCCTGCTGGCCAGTACGCCGCGTCTGATCGTGCTGTACAGCTGGGCCCTGGCGCTGGCCTGCCAATTGGATGCCGCCGAGGAACTGGGGCTGCAACTGTCGCGCTTCCTGCCGGCGGCCGACCCGGCTACCCAACGCGACCTGATGGCCCAGTGGCAGGCATTGGCCGGGGTGGTCGCCCGTGGCCGCGGCGACATCGCGACCGCCGAGCGACATTGTCGGGAGGCCCTGCAAGGGCTCGGAGCGGAACGCTTCGGCCCGCGCCTGCTGTGCCTGTCGACCCTGAGCAACCTGGCCATCGTCCGCGACGACCTGTGGCGCGCCCGCAACTTGAACCGGGATGCACTGGAGCTGGCGCAACGCTTCGGCAATCCGCTGTTCGAGGCGATGGTGCATTACGACCGCGCCCGCGTCCTGCAGGCGCGCGGCGAGGTGCTGCGCGCCGAAGAGGAAGTGCGCCAGGGGCTGGCGCGGCTCTCCGGGCTGTCGGGACAACGCCGCTACGCCGTGCGCGGGCGGTTGATGCTCTACCAGGGCTATCTGCGCAGCCTCGCGCTACAGCCGGACGAGGCGCGCAAGTGTCTCAAGGCCGGTATCGAGGAGGCGCGCGCCTGCCGGGACATCAGCCTGGTCATCGGCTTCTGCGTGCTGGCCAGCCTGGAAGGGCGGCTGGGCAACTACACCCGCGCCTTCGCCCATCTGGCTGAAGTCGAGCGGATGATGCACGTCTGGGACGTGCCGCCGGTCTACTACCTGTCGGCCATTACCCTGATCAAATGCGAACTCTGGCTCGGTCAGGGACAGGTCGAGCTGGCGGCGGCCTGGCTGGAGCGTCTGCGCGATACCTATACCGGCGCGGAGTCGGCCACGGCGCCGGAATGTTCGCCGCAGTTGCCGCGTAACGTGGAGCTGCTCCAGGCGCAACTGGAGCGCCGCGAAGGCCGGTGCGAGGCCGCCGAAGCACGGCTGCGTGCGGTGGCCAGCGGCGCGCTGGAGATCGGCGCCCACCTGCAGGCGCGGCTGGCGCAAGGGCAGCTGGTTGCACTTCTGCTGCAGGAAGGCCGCGAGCGTGAGGCGGAGCGGATGCTGGAAGACTGCCTGGGGGCGCTGGCGGTTGGCCTGGTGATTCCGCTGCACGAGACGTTGCAGCAGCATCCGGACTGGTTGCGCGAGCAACTGGCCGCCCGTACCTCCACGGTCGAGCTGGAGGCGTTGCGCGAGCGTCTGCCGGCGGCGCCGGAACGCAGTGGACAGGCGTCGGAGTGCCTGAGCGGGCGCGAGCTGGCGGTGCTGGAGTTGATCGCCCAGGGCTGCTCCAACCAGGAGATCAGCGATCGGTTGTTCATTTCCCTGCATACGGTCAAGAGCCACGCGCGGCACATCAACGACAAGCTCGGCGTGGAGCGCCGCACCCAGGCGGTGGCGCGGGCGAAGGAGATGGGGTTGTTGCGCTAGGGGGGATTCTGTTGCCTCGGTTTTCCCTCACCCCAGCCCTTGGCTTTGGCATCCTGCGTCGCCCTACCTCCCGCATCCATGCAGTCGTCTCCCAGGGGGAGCCGTCCGTACCAACTGGCGCCAAAGTTTCACCCTGCACCGCACGGTCCCCTCTCCCACCGGGAGAGGGTTAGGGTGAGGGCAGCCAATGCGTGATTGAGCGCTGGACTTTCAGCAGACGCTTGCGGCTCTTTTGTAGCCAGCATTTCACCCCGGCATTACATCACTGCCTTTTTCTTCTCCACCTCTGCCGGCGCACTCAGATCCAGCCCCTTCGGCACCGCCTGCCCCTTGGCCGGCGCGGCCAGCTGCTTCTGCACGTCATCCTGAATCGCCTGCAGCACCGGCAGCAGATCGCGCATGTTCTCGCGCACCTCCGCATAGGCATGCTTCTGCGCCAGCTCGTCCACGCGCATCAGCAGCTGCGCGCGGACTTCCAGCGGCAGATGGATGAACAGCTCGGGCATCTGCTTGGACAGCTCGGCGCTGTAGAGCACCAGGTCCTGGCGGTCGAACTGCGCGGTGAGTCCGAGGTAGTCCAGCGCGCTGCTGGTGAGCATCGAGGCTGCTGCCTTGGCCTCCTGCATGCCCTGCAGGCGCACCGGGTTGCGCTGCTCGTTCTGCGCCAGGGTCATCCAGAATTCCACCGTCAGGTTGAACAGGATCGCCTGCTCGCGCAGCGAGTAGCTCATCAGGCCCAGCGCCTCGGCGCCGTAGGGCTGCCTGGCGGCGCGGAAGTCGAAGTACAGGCGCATCAGCTCCTTGAGCTTGAACAGCACCTCGCGCGCCTCGTTCTGCCGCAGCTCCAGCGGGGCGTAGATGTTCAGCTGCGGGCGGAAATTCTCCTCGCTGACCATGCGCTGGTAGATCGGCCCGGTGAACTCGCCGCTGCGCCGGGGCAGGCCGTTGGCCTGGGATTCGTCGATCTTCTTCAGCGCGTCGATCAGCAGCTGGTAGTCGGCGCTGGTCCAGGGGCGCTTGATATCCGGGATCTTCTGCCCGAGGTAGTACAGGTCGGCGCTGAAGGCGGGGCGGCAGAGAACCAGCAAAAGGATGGCCAGCGGCCAGAGCAGACGGCGTGGTAGGTTCGGCACGAACGGGCTTTCCTTGCGCGGGGAGCGGTCGGCCTAGGTTAGCGAGGCCGGGGGCTGGCGTCATCCCGCGCCTTGGTTGGGTTGAGCAGGGGGAGGGGAGATGGAGTCGGCAGCGGTCAGCGCGGTCTTCGAGGACCTGGGCGGCATCGGCGCGCTGGCGCGCCAGAGCGAGGGGCCGCTGGTGGGGCACCTGCAACGGGCCAACATCCAGTTGGCGAGCATTCCCGTGTTCGTCGCCAAGGGGCTGGCCGATACCACGGTGAACGACCTGCTGGACGCCGCCAGGGTGTCGCGGCGCACCTTCTACAAATACTTCCAGAGCAAGCTCGACGTGCTCGAAGGCATCTACCGCACGGCGGTGCAACTGCTGCTGATGCGCTTTCGCGAGATGCGCACCGACGCCGGCAGCACCGACGCCTGGTTGCGGGCGATGGTCGAGCGCTTCTTCGACTACCACCTGGCGGTGGGGCCGATCATCCGCCTGATGCACGAGGAAGCGCTGCGCGCCGACTCGCCACTCGCCGCCCACCGCGCCGAAGCACACCGCGAGTTGCGGGCGCTGCTGGAAGAACGCTTCCAGGGCGAAGGCGTACAGCACGCGGTGCTGACCTACCAGGCGCTGATCTGGGCGCTGGAGTCCACCTCGCTGGAGTTGCTGGGCAAGGGGGGCGACATGCCGTTGGGGGAGGTCAAGCAGGTCATCGGTGACCTGTTGGTAACGACGCTCTGCTCACGCACTACCTAGGTTGGGCGCGGCGGCGAACGGGCTGTGGTGTGATCGAGGTTCGAGAACAACAAGCACGGGAGTCACTCGTCCATGTCCGCCACCCTGTCTCTGCAACCGCCACTGGCCGAGGGCCTGGCTCGCTACGGTTTCGGCGCCCTGTCGCTGGCCGCGCTGAAGGACCGCTACGCCGCGCCGGAAACCGGCTCGCGCTTCATCAACGTCGACGGCTTCGACATCCATTACCGTGACGAAGGCAGCCGCGACAAGCCGGTGCTGGTGATGGTCCACGGTGTGATGGCCTCGCTGCACACCTGGGACGGCTGGGTCGCCGAACTGGCCGAGCATTTCCGCATCATCCGCCTCGACGTACCGGGCTTCGGCCTCACCGGTGGCGGCAGCGACCGCGAATACAGCGGCGAGCGCCTGGTGAAGGTGTTCGGCATGTTCCTCGACCGCCTGGACCTGAAGCACGTTTCCATCGCCGGCAACTCCCTGGGCGGCTACATCGCCTGGAACTACGCGCTGGCGCAGCCGCACCGGGTGGAGCGGCTGATCCTGATCGACCCGGCCGGCTACTACATGCAGAAGGTGCCGCTGATGATCGCCAGCGCGGTGCTGCCCGGCGCCGGCGTGCTGATGCCGATGTGGATGCCGCGCGCGCTGGTGGCCCAGGGCATCAAGGAGGTTTACGGCGATGCGCGCAAGATCAAGCCGGGCGTGATCGACCGCTACTACGACATCAGCCGCCGTCCGGGTAACCGCCGGGCGATGATCGACATCTTCCGCGTGCTGGTGAAGGCCAACCGCGAGGAACTGACCGGCACCCCGACCCGGGTGGCGGAACTCAAGGTGCCGACGATGCTGATGTGGGGCGAGCGCGACCGCTGGATTTCGCCGCGCCACGTGCCGATGTGGCAGCGCGACGTGCCGGGGATCGAGGTGAAGGTCTATCCGGGCGTGGGGCATGTCCCGATGGAAGAGATTCCCCAGGAATCGGCGGCGGATGCATTGCGCTTCCTGCATGCCTGAACGCTGAGCGCCCCATGAAAAGGCCCGGCCAAGCGCCGGGCTTTTCGTTTTGCTGGGCTGCTCTTCGTAGGGCGCATAACGCGCTAGCGTTATCCGCCATTCAATGGCCGGCGGATAACCTGTTCCAGGTTATGCGCCCTACGGTCTGCTTTGCGTAGGAGCGGACTCCGTCCGCGGCCGCTCCGTTGATCAACTTGGCGAGCTGGATCAGCCGATCGCTGGCAGAGCTCGACCCTACCCGATAATTCCGCGCGCGCTCCGGCCCTCACCCTAACCCTCTCCCAAGGGGAGAGGGGACTGTTCGGTGCAGGATGAAACCTCGGCGTCAGCCGGCACGGTCTGCTCCCTCTCCCTGAGGGAGAGGGCTGGGGTGAGGGGGAAAGCCCAGGCACGGATTTAGCCGGACAAGACAGTCGCTCTTGCAGGGGAGTCCTTCCGATGCCGGAAACGAAACCGCCCCGACAGAGCGGGGCGGTGTTCGAAGCCAAAGATGAATCAGCCCGCGTGCGCCAGCGGCTGCGGGTCGTATTCCCGGCGCACCTCGTACAACAGGTCGAGGTTGTTGTGCTGCCAGGGGTGGAAGTCGGCCTTGAAGAAGTCCAGGTACTCGCGCACCAGCGGGCGGAACACGCCGTGCTTGCCCCAGCTCCACTTCAGGCCGTCGCGCCAGACCCGCCAGTTCCACAGCAGGCCGTCCTTGCGCAGCATGTGGGTGAGGCCACGGAAGGTGTCGAGGACGAAGAAGAAGGTCGCCATGATCATCGCCCGGCGCAGCAGCTTGCGGCTGCCGCAGACCTGGTTGTAGACGTCGAAGGCCACTGCCTTGTGCTCGGTCTCTTCCAGCGCATGCCAGCGCCACAGGCGCTGCATCACCGGGTCGGCGCCGGCCATGGTGCGCGGGTCGGTCAGCAGCCCGTTGGCCATGATCGCGGTGATGTGTTCCAGCGCGGCGGTGGCGGCCAGTTGGCGCTTGGCGGGGAACTTCTTCTGGGTGAAGCGGATGCGCGCCTGGGCCAGCTTCTCGATGCGCGTGATGTCGTAGCCCAGGTCGCGCAGGCGCTGGCTGTACACCAGGTGCTCGCGGCTGTGGTGACCTTCCTGGCCGATGAAGCCACGGATCTGCTCCTTGAGCACCGGGTCGGTGATGTCCTCGCGGAAGTGCCGCACCGAGTCGATGAAGAAGCGCTCGCCGTCGGGGAACAGCACCGACATCGCATCGAACAGATGGGACCTGAAGGCGTCCCCGCCATGCCAATGACGCGGCAGCGGATCGGGCAGATCGAAGTCCATATGCCGGGGCTTGATTTCCAGTCCCGCGGGGGTGGTGCTGGCCATGGCGGCTCCATTGTTGTGGTTATCCATGGTCCGTACTGTGGGCTTGTAGGGGAAGCGTCACAAGGTTATTGTCTGCCAACTTTCCGGTCATATCCGGCCAGCGGTCGACACAAGAAAAACGATGAAACAACCGCTCAATTTCACCGCCGAACTGGTGCCCGTCGCCTATGCGCAGGCGCTGCTCGACCTTGCCGAGGAACTGGGCGTGCCCCGCGCGCGCCTGTTCGAGCTGGCCCGCGTGCGCCCCGAGGTGCTGCAAAGCCCCAATGGCCGCCTGTCCTTCATCGACTTCAACCTGCTCGCCGGCACCGCCCTGGCGCACTGCAACGAGCCGGCCTTCGGCCTGCTGCTGGGGCAGCGACTGAACGTCTCCACCCACGGCATCCTCGGCTACGCCGTGCTCTCCAGCGCCAACCTCGAACGCGCCATCGGCTTCGCCCTGAAGTACTACCGCGTGCTCGGCCTGGCCTACGACCTGGAGATGGTGGAGGACGACGGCATTTCCTACCTGCGCGCCAGCGAGTCGATCCCGCTGGGACCCATGGGGCGTTTCGCCGCCGAAGGCCTGATGACCAGCCTGTACACCATCGCCCGCTTCCTCGTCGGCCAACCGCTGCAGGGCGTCAGCGTCGGCTTCGGCCATGCCGCGCCGGCCTACGTCGGGCGTTACGCCGAAGTGTTCGGCGGCGAGGTGCTGTTCGACCAGCCGTTCCACTTCATCGGCCTGCCCAGCGAATACCTGGCGCGGCCCATGGCCCTGGCCAACCCGGCCACCGTGCAGATGTGCGAGCAGCAGTGCGAGGCCCTGCTGGCCACGCTGGACGTGCAGGAAGGCCTGCTGACCCGCATCCGCCGCCTGCTGCTGGCGCGCCCCGGCGAGTTCCCCGACTTGGAGACCGTGGCGGGCGAGCTGCACACCAGCGGTCGCAGCCTGCGTCGACATTTGTCGAACCTGGGCACCACCTACCAGGAAGTGCTCGACGACGTGCGCAAGCGGCTGGCCCTGCAATACCTCACCACGACTCACCTGCCGCTCTACGAGATCGCACTGCTGCTGGGCTTCAACGACCCGTCGAACTTCCGCCGCGCGTTCAGGAAGTGGACCGGCAAGCTGCCCACCGACTACCGCCGCGACACCTGACTCCCGGCTCGCCAGGGCAGGGTGGAATCGGCGAAAATGCCGGTCCGCCCAAGCCATCGAGTAAACCCGTGATGAGTGAGCAACCCGCGCTGATCCGCGAAACCTTCCCTGTCGGCCCGTTGCAGTGCAACTGCACCATCATCGGCGACCCGCTGACGAAGAAGGCCATCGTCGTCGATCCGGGCGGCGACCACGAGCTCATCCTGCAGCGCCTCGACGCGCTGGGATTGAAGGTGGTCAGCATCATCCACACCCATGCACACCTGGATCACTTCCTCGCCTCCGGGCAGATGAAGGAAAAGACCGGCGCCACCCTGCACCTGCACAAGGATGACCAGTTCCTCTGGGACAACCTGGAAATGCAGTGCCGCATGTTCGGCGTGCCCTACACCCCGGTGCCTTCGCCGGACCAGTGGCTGGCTGACGACGAGGAACTGGCCTGCGGCTGCGGCGTGGCGCTGCATACCCCGGGGCATACGCCGGGCTCGATGAGCTTCTGGTTCCCGAAGGACAAGCTGCTGATCGCCGGCGACACGCTGTTCCGTCGCAGCATCGGCCGCACCGACCTGTGGGGCGGTGACTACGACACGATCGAGCGTTCCATCCGTGAGCGTCTGTATTCGCTGGACGAGGAGGCCACCGTGGTGACCGGCCACGGTCCGGATACCTGTCTGGGCGACGAGATGCGCGAGAACCCGTTCATTCGGGCCTGATGGCGTGCGTTAAGGAAAATTGAATCTTTTCGCTGTTGTATGATCTAACCAGCGCCCAATCGGGCGATTTCGTTATCCAGGAGTCTTCCTTCATGTTCACTGCACGTAGTCTGTCCATGGTCGCGGCTGCCACCGTCCTCGCTCTCATGGCCGGTTGCGCCTCCCAGAATCCCTATGATCCCAACACCCAGGCCCCGCCGGCCGAGGGTGGCATGAGCAAGACCGCCAAGTACGGTGCGCTGGGTGCGCTGGCCGGCGCCGTCGCCGGTGCCGCGATCAACCACGACAACCGTGGCAAGGGCGCGATGATCGGCGCCGCCGCCATCGGTGCCGCCGCCGCGGGCTACGGCTACTACGCCGACAAGCAGGAAGCCAAGCTGCGCCAGCAGATGCAGGGCACCGGCGTACAGGTCGAGCGCCAGGGCGATGACATCAAGCTGATCATGCCGGGCAACATCACCTTCGCCACCGACTCGGCGAACATCGCCCCGTCCTTCTACACCCCCCTGAACAACCTGGCCAACTCCTTCAAGGAGTTCAACCAGAACAGCGTCGAGATCGTCGGCTACACCGATAGCACCGGCAGCCGCCAGCACAACATGGACCTGTCCCAGCGCCGTGCGCAGTCCGTGGCTGCCTACCTGACCTCCCAGGGCGTCGACGCTTCCCGCGTGAGCACCCGTGGCATGGGTCCGGACCAGCCGATCGCGTCCAACGCCGACGCCAACGGCCGCGCGCAGAACCGCCGCGTCGAAGTGAACCTGAAGGCCCTGCCGAACGCGCAGACCCAGCAGTACCAGCAGTAAGCACCGCCCATGAAAAAGCCCGCCGATTGGCGGGCTTTTTTTTGCGTTCTTGGTAGGAGCGAGCTTGCTCGCGAACAGATTCCGCTACGGGGGCTCGGGTTCGCGAGCAAGCTCGCTCCTACAAAAGACTCACGCCTTGGCGGCCGGAAACTCGCGATGCAGCTGCGCCAGCAACTGGTCCTTGCCCTCCCACAGCTGGTTCACCCACAGCTGGAACTCGGCGCGATAACCCTCGTCCTGGTCGTAGCTCTTGCCGACGAACTGGCGCGGAATCTCCAGTTCCTCGAAGCGCACCACCACTTCGCGCAATTTGCCGGACAGCAGGCACCAGAAGGTCGGGCGGCCGTCGGGGTAGTGGATGGTGACGTTCACCAGGGTACGCAGTTGCTCGCCCATGGCGTCGAGCACGAAGGCGATGCCACCGGCCTTGGGCTTGAGCAGGTGCTGGAAGGGCGACGCCTGCTCGTCATGCTTGTCCGGGGTGAAGCGGGTGCCTTCGAGGAAGTTGAAGATCGACACCGGGATGCGGCTGAATTTGGCGCAGGCCTTGCGGGTGGTTTCCAGGTCCTTGCCCTTCTTCTCCGGGTGCTTGGCCAGGTACGCCTTGGTGTAGCGCTTCATGAAGGGGAAATCGAGCGCCCACCAGCACAGGCCGATGATCGGAACCCAGATCAGTTCCTGCTTGAGGAAGAAGCGCAGCAGCGGCACACGGCGGTTGAGCTGGTATTGCAGGACGAGGATGTCGACCCAGCTCTGGTGGTTGCTGGTGACCAGGTAGGAGTGCTCGTACTCCAGGCCTTCCAGTCCCTTCACATTCCAGCGGGTGTCGCGGACCAGGTTCATCCAGCCCTTGTTGCAGCCGATCCAGCTTTCGGCGATCAGGCTCATGATCTTGCTGCAGGCGCTTTGTGCGGCCGCGAACGGCAACAGGATCTTCACCAGGGTCATGCAGAACAGCAGCGTCGCCCAGCACAGCGTGCTGACGAACAGGATCAGGCTGGCGAGGATGCCGCGCAGGGTGGCGGGGAGGAAACTCAACATCGGAGGAATGGTCCTTGTACGTGGGCGCCCGGTCCACCGGGCGCGTGAAGCGTTCTCGGGCACATCCTCGTGCCGTGGTTGTCAGCCGTCCTTGCCGCTGTCGGCCTGGATCGCGGTGAGTGCGATGGTGTAGACGATGTCGTCCACCAGCGCGCCGCGCGACAGGTCGTTCACCGGTTTGCGCAGGCCCTGCAGCATCGGCCCGATGCTGACGCAGTCGGCGCTGCGCTGGACGGCCTTGTAGGTGGTGTTCCCGGTGTTCAGGTCGGGGAACACGAACACGTTGGCGCGTCCGGCCACCGGGCTGTCGGGCGCCTTCTGGCGGCCGACGCTGGCGATGGCGGCGGCATCATACTGCAAGGGGCCATCAATCAACAGATCGGGGCGTTTTTCCTGCGCGATGCGTGTGGCTTCGCGTACTTTGTCGACATCTGCGCCCGTCCCGGAGTCGCCGGTGGAGTAGCTGATCATCGCCACCCGCGGGGTGATGCCGAAGGCCTGCGCGGAGTCGGCACTTTGCAGGGCGATCTCCGCCAGGTCACTGGCCGAAGGATCGGGATTCACCGCGCAGTCGCCATAGACCACCACCTGGTCGGGCAGCAGCATGAAGAACACCGAGGACACCAGGTTGTAGCCCGGTGCGGTCTTGATCAGTTGCAGGGCCGGGCGAATGGTGTTGGCGGTGGTGTGGATGGCGCCGGAGACCAGCCCGTCCACTTCGTCCAGGGCGAGCATCATGGTGCCCAGCACCGTGTTGTCTTCCAGTTGCTGCTCGGCCATCGGCGCATTCAGGCTCTTGCCCTTGCGCAGCTCGACCATGGGCTCGACGTAGCGGCTGCGCACCAGGTCCGGGTCGATGATCTCCAGGTCATCGGGCAACACGATGCCGAGCATCTGCGCCACGGCCTGCACGTCATCGGGCTTGGCCAGCAGCACGCAGCGGGCGATGCCGCGCGCGTGGCAGATCGAGGCCGCCTGCACGGTGCGCGGTTCGCTGCCCTCGGGCAGGACGATGCGCTTGCCCGCGCGGTTGGCGCGCTGGGTCAGCTGGTAGCGGAACACCGGCGGTGACAGGCGCAGCTCGTGGGGCGCGCCGCAGCGGTCCTTCAGCCACTCGAAGTCGATATGCCCGGCGACGAACTCGGTGACGCGCTCGGCGCGCTCGCGGTCGTCCACCGGGATTTCCTTGTTCATTCGCGACAGGTCGCCGGCGGTGTCGAAGGAGCCGGTCTTCACTGTCAGCACCGGCAGGCCGCTCTGCAGCGCGCTGCGGCACAGTTCCATGATCCGCGCGTCCGGCATCAGGCCCGAACACAGCAGCAGGCCGGCCAGCGGCACGCCGTTCATGGCGGCGAGGCAGGCGGCGAGGATGATGTCGTCGCGGTCGCCCGGCACCACCACCAGCACGCCGGGCTTGAGCAGGTGCACGGTGTTCGGCGCCGAGGGCGCGCAGAGGATGATCTTCTGCACGCGGCGCTGTTCGTAGTCGCCGGCGTTGAGCACGCTGGCGTCCAGCAGGTCGGCCACGTCGCGGGTGCGCGGCGCGTTCATCTCGTCCTGCCAGGGAATGCAGCCGAGCAGGCGTACGTCGCCGTCGCGCAGCAGCGGCGAGTGCTCTTTCAAGCGTTCGCCGAACAGGCGGGCGGCGGCTTCGGCATCGCGGGGGGCGTCGTCGCTTTCACCGCCGCGCACCTTGTTCACGATCAGGCCGGCCAGGTTCGGGTCACGCGGGCCACCGAACAGCTGGGCGAGGATCTCGATGCGGTCGGACAGCTCCTTCACCGTCTCGTTGTCCGGCGCCGACACCAGGATCACCTCGGCGTCCACGCTGCGCGCCAGGTGCCCGTTGATGCGCGCGGCATAGCTGGCGTGCTTGGTCGGCACCATGCCCTCGACGATCATCACGTCCTTGCCTTCTGCCGCCTGGTTGAACATCCCGACGATGTCTTCCAGCAGCTCGTCGAGCATGCCGTCGCCGAGCATCCGCTCGACCTTGGCCAGGGACAGCGGGACAGGGGCCTCCAGGCCGTGGGTGCGGGCGACCAGCTCGCTGGAGCGCTCCGGACCGTCGTCGCCGGCGTGGGGCTGGGCGATGGGCTTGAAGAAGCCGACTTTCAGGCCGGCGCGTTGCAGGGCGCGGATCAGGCCCAGGCTGGTGGACGTCAGGCCGACACCGAAACCGGTCGGTGCGAGGAAGAAGGTGTGCATCCGGGCTCCTTAAGCCGTGCGGGAAAAAGCGCCGCCCTTGTGGGGCAACACCTTTGAACATGTTCCGTGAATCTTCAGTCGAGGACCGCCAGGGTGTCGAGTGCGATCTGCCGTTCCTCGTTGGTGGGGATCACCAGCACCCGGGGATGGCCGGGCAGATGGATCGGTCCGCCGACCCCACCTACGCAGCGGGCATTGGCTTCGCCGTCGAGTTCGAGGTTGAGCACGTGCAGGTGCTTCACCGTGAGGTTGCGCACCAATGCCGAGTTCTCGCCGATGCCGCCAGTGAAGATGATGCCGTCCAGGCGCGGCAGCGCACAGGTCAGCGAGGCGAGGGACTTGGCCAATCGGTAACAGAATACTTCGATGGCCAGCGCCGCGCCGGCGTGGCCCTGCTCGCGGGCGTGCTCCAGGGTGCGCATGTCGTTGGACAGGCCGGACAGGCCGAGCAGGCCGCTGTCGTAGTTGAGCATGTGGTCGATCTTCTCCAGGCTCCAGCCCAGGGTGCGCGCCAGGTGGCTGTGCAGGTTCGGATCGACGTCACCGGAGCGGGTGCCCATCATCAGGCCTTCCAGCGGGGTCAGGCCCATGCTGGTGTCGCGGCTCTGGCCGTTGGCGATGGCGCAGGTGGAGCTGCCGTTGCCCAGGTGCGCCGACAGCCAGTTGCTGTCGCCCACCGCCAGCCCGCTCATTTCCGCCGCCATGTGGCTGACGTAGCGGTGGCTGGTGCCGTGGAAGCCGTAGCGGCGTACGTGTTGCTCGCGGTACAGCGGCTCGGGGATGGCGTAGCGGTAGGCGCGCTCGGGCAGGCTCTGGTGGAAGGCGGTATCGAACACGGCGATGTGCGGCAGGTCCGGGTAAAGCGCCATGGCCGCGTCGATGCCCAAGAGGTTGGCCGGGTTGTGCAGCGGCGCGAGCGGCGAGGTTTCGCGGATCGCGCTCAAGACTTCGTCATCCAGGCGCGAGGCCTGGGTGAAGCGTTCGCCGCCGTGTACCACGCGGTGGCCGATGGCGTGCAGCTCGCCCTGGGCGGCCTCGTTCACCAGCGGCAGCAGGCGGGCGAGGGCGACCTTGTGGTCGCCGCCGGGCAGCTCCAGGGTCTGTGGCTGCGCATCGCCCTCGCCCTGCCAGCGCAGGCTGGCGCCGGTGGAGCCGAGGCGTTCGGCCAGGCCATGGAGGATGAAGTCGTCGCGCCCCTCTCGAACCAGGGCGAATTTGATCGAAGAACTGCCGCAGTTGATCACCAGGATGTTGCGTGCCGGCATGCCTACTCCTTGTCGCTGTTCTGTTCCTTGGCGCACCAGCCGCAGGGAAAAAGCCGGCCTATCTGCGCCTTGCGCTGCTGCGGGTCCAGCACCCAGAGCCGGGATTGCCAGGGCGGTTGGTGCCTCAGGTGCTGGGTATGTCCGCAGGACAAGACTGCCACCCAGTGGCCGTCTTCATCCTGATGAAAGTCAAGCAGGCGCGGGGCGTCCGCGTGATCCCGTCCGTCCGTCTTCGGGTCGCATTCGGGGGCGTCGCAGCGTAAACTTGCGCGCTCAACTTCTATATCAGAAAGGTTTCGTACCATGCAGATCGCGGCCAACAAGGCGGTTTCCATCGACTATACCCTGACCAACGACGCAGGTGAGGTCATCGACAGCTCCGCCGGCGGCGCTCCGCTGGTCTACCTGCACGGTGCCCACAACATCATCGCCGGCCTGGAAAAGGCCCTGGAAGGCAAGCAGGTTGGCGACGAGCTGGACGTCACCATCGAGCCGGCCGACGCCTACGGCGAGTACAGCGCCGAACTGGTCGCCACCCTGACCCGTGAAATGTTCGAAGGCGTGGACGAGCTGGAAGTCGGCATGCAGTTCCACGCTTCCGCTCCGGACGGCGGCATGCAGATCGTCACCATCCGCGACATCGACGGCGACGACGTGATCGTCGACGGCAACCACCCGCTGGCCGGCCAGCGCCTGAACTTCAAGGTGAAAGTGGTCGACATCCGCGACGCTTCCGCCGAAGAAGTCGCCCATGGCCACGTCCACGGCGAAGGTGGTCACCACCACTGATCGCTTCCGCCGGTCGTACGCTGACCGGTGAAGCCATCATTGAGCTGCTACGCTCAATCTGAGAAAGGCGCCTTCGGGCGCCTTTCTCATGCAACCAAGCCAGGGCATTTTTTCCCGCATCGATTGGGATTGCGCAGAAGACGGACGCGCTGTCCGCCCCTGCTGCGCGGGCACGTTGTGCCTACCTCTTCAAGGAGCAAGCAATGAGCGCTGTTCACGGTCTGACGCTGCAAGGTCTCGACGGCCAGGATCTGCCGCTGGCCCCGCTCAAGGGCAAGGTCGTGCTGGTGGTCAACGTCGCCTCGAAGTGCGGCCTGACTCCGCAGTACGCCGGTCTGGAGAGTCTTTATCAGCAATACAAGGATCAGGGTTTCGTGGTGCTCGGCCTGCCGTGCAACCAGTTCGCCGGGCAGGAGCCGGGCAACGAAGCCGAGATCCAGTCGTTCTGTTCACTGAACTACGGGGTCAGTTTCCCGATGTCCTCCAAGCTGGACGTCAACGGCTCCGAACGCCATCCGCTTTACCGGCTGCTGGCCGGCGAGGGCGCCGAGTTCCCCGGCGACATCACCTGGAACTTCGAGAAGTTCCTGCTCGCCCCGGATGGCCGCGTGCTGGCGCGATTCAGCCCGCGCACCGCGCCGGATGACCCCGCACTGGTACATGCGATCGAGAAGGCGCTGGGCGCCTGATCCTCTCCGGCGGGAGAGGGCGCTTGCGCCAATCCCGCCGGCATTTCTCCCACTCGACTTGTTCGGCGCCTGGCACGGCGGCTTAATCGGGCGACCTTATCCGGGAGCCCGCCATGAGCCGTTTCGCCGCCGAGTCGTCCTGCCTGCCCGCCACGCCCGATGCCTTGCGCGCGCTGATCGAGCAGCGCCGTTCGGTACGCCGTTTCCTCGATGAACCGGTGCCGGACGCGGTGCTGCGCGATTGCCTGGAGCAGGCGGTGGTCGCGCCTAACGCCTGCAACCTGCAGCCGTGGAGCTTCCAGGTGATCCGCGATGCCGAGCTGCGGCGCCAGCTGGTGCCGGTGTGCCTGGGGCAGAACGCGGCACGCACGGCGCCGGTGCTGATCGCCGTGCTGGCGCGGCCGGATACCTGGCGTGAGTCCTGTGCCGCGATCCTCGATCAGTGGCCCGAGCCGCAGGTGCCGGCGAAGGTCCGGCATTTCTACGAAAGCACCGCGCCTTTCCAGTACAACCAGGGCGCGTTCGGCCTGCGCGGGTGGTTCAAGCGCGCTCTCTACGCCTTCGTCGGCCTGCGTCGCGCGCTGATGCGCCAGCCCAACAGCCACGCCGAGATGCGCCTGTGGGCGGCGAAGTCCACCGCGCTGGCGGCGCAGAACCTGATGCTCGCCCTGCAGAGCCACGGCTTCGCCAGCTGCCCGATGGAAGGCTTCGACGAGGTGCGGCTGCGCAAGGTGCTGCAGATTCCCCGCCGCGCCGTGCCGATCATGCTGCTGGCGGTGGGCCGCGCCGCCGACAACGGTGTCTACAACCCGCGCCTGCGCTTCCCGCTGGAGCAGCGCGTCAGCTGGCACTGACCTCGTCGGGGCGCGTCAGTACGCCCATGCGGCCGCCGCCGAAGGACCAGTCATCCGCCTCGCTGGTGGTGATCTGCACCATCACGTCCTCGCTGGCTATCCCCAGGCGTTCGCCCAGCAGCGCGTTCAAGCGCCGGTAGAACGCCTGCTTGGTCTGCGAGTCCCTTGGTCTGCCAATGGTGATGGCGATCAATACGAAATCGTCGCTGCGCGGCCCGCCGAGGTAGTGGCGGTTGTAGATGAATTCCTCCGGCGCGTGCTGGTGGATCATCACGAACTGGTCGCCTTCCGGCACGTTGAACGCCTCGTGCATGGCGTCGTAGACGGTATCGGCCAGCTCGCGCAGGTATTGCGGTTGCTTGCCTTTGCGCAGTGAGATGCGAACGGTGGGCATGGTGCCGCTCCTCGGTTGGTGATTGACGATTCCAGGCTAGCGCGGCAGCTTGATTCGGAAAATCGGGAAATATTTGATCGATAGTTCGATTAATCAGGATGGTTGCCATGGCTCGCATCAACTTCGACCTGGACGTGCTGCGCACCTTCGTCACCGGCATCGAGCTGGGCAGCTTCGCCCGCGCGGCGGATCGCCTGGGGCGCTCCACGTCCGCCGTCAGCGCACAGCTGAAGAAGCTGGAGGAGCAGGCCGGCACGCCGGTGCTGCGCCGTGAAGGCCGCGGCATGGTGCTGACCGAGGCGGGCGAGACGCTGCTGGCCTACGCCCGCCGCCTGCTGGAATTGAACGACGAAGCCGCCGGCGCCCTTCGCGGTGGCGTTCTGGAGGGGCGGGTGCGCCTGGGCCTGCAGGAAGACTTCGGCGAAACCCTGTTGCCCGCCGTGCTGGCCCGCTTCGCCCGTGCCCATCCGAAGGTGCGCATCGAGGTGCGCACGGCACGCAATCAGCAACTGATCGAAGGCGTGCGCAATGGTGAGCTGGACCTGGCGCTGGCCTGGGAAACCGGTGAGCGCACGGCGCACATGGAGCGCATCGGCGCCGTGGCGCAATGCTGGATCGGCGCGCCCGACAGCGTGTCGGTGCCCGGCGCGGAGCCGCTGCCGCTGGTGATGCTGGAGGCGCCCTGCCTGCTGCGCAGCGCGGCGACGGCAGCATTGGACCGCGCCGGCATCGCCTGGCGCGTGGCGTTCACCAGTGCTGGGCTGTCGGGCATCTGGGCGGCGGTCGCGGCCGGGCTGGGCATTGGCCTGCGCACGCCCATCGGCCTGCCGGGCAGCGTCGAGCGGCTCGATCCCGAGCGCGCCGGGCTGCCGGCCATGGCGCCGCTGGGCTTGTGCCTGCATCGCAGCGAGGCCGAGCCCGAAGCGGTTGTGGCCCGCCTGCGCGAACTGCTCTGCGAAGGCGTTGCGGAACTGCTGGATGACCCCGCCTTTCGCTGATCCGCTTCTGAGGGAAAATCACCGCGATCAATGATGCTGGGAAAGCGAGACGACCGGTCATATTCTCGTTCCCCATGAACAGTATCCGACTCGACAAGCGCGACCTGATCCTCGCCAAGGGCTCCCTGGCGATGACCCGTTGCGGCTACCACGGCACCGGCGTGCAGGACATCGTCCAGGCCGCCGGCATCCCCAAGGGCTCCTTCTATCACTATTTCGAGAGCAAGGAAGACTTCGCCCTGCAGGCCCTTGAGCACCTCTACGCGCCACGCCTGGCGCGCTACGCCGAAGCCCTGGGCAACCCGGCGCTGGGGCCGCGTGCGCGCATCCTCACCTATTACCGCGAGCTGCTGGCGCACTTCGCCCGCCAGGAGAAGCTCGAGTACCACTGCCTCATCGGCAGCCTGAGCTACGAGATGGCCGAGCTGTCACCGGCCATCGCCGCGCGCATTGACGGCATCCTGCAGCAATCCATCGACACGCTGTGCGGCTGCCTCGCCGAGTCCCAGCGCGCCGGTGAGCTGCCGGCCGCGGAGAATGTCGAGCACCTTGCCGAGTTCATCGGCAACGCCTGGCAGGGCGTGCTGGCGCGGATGAAAGTCAGCGCCTCGCTCAAGCCCGTGGAACGCTTCATCGAACGCCTGGAGCACCTGCTGCAGGCCTGATCTGCCTGAGTCATCCCAACCCTTCATAGCCCTTCATAAAAGAATGAGACGACCGGTCGCCTGGCCGTCATGGAGACTTCAATGACCGCATCCGTAGACACCCTGTTCTCGCCCTTCCGCCTGGGCGACCTGGAACTGCCCACGCGCATCGTGATGGCGCCGATGACCCGCAACTTCAGTCCGGGCGGCGTACCTCACGCCCAGGTGGTGGAGTACTACCGCCGCCGCGCCGCTGCCGGTGTCGGCCTGATCATCACCGAAGGCACCACAGTCGACCACAAGGCCGCCAACGGCTACCCGAACGTGCCGCGCTTCCACGGTGAAGACGCCCTGGCCGGCTGGAAGCAGGTGGTCGACGCGGTGCATGCCGAAGGCGGCAAGATCGTCCCGCAGCTGTGGCACGTCGGCGCCGTGCGCCGCCTGGGCACCGAGCCGGACGCCAGCGTTCCGGGCTATGGCCCCAGCGGCAAGGTCAAGGACGGCAAGGTGCTGGTCCATGAAATGACCCAGCAAGACATCCAGGACGTCATCGCCGCCTTCGCCCAGGCCGCCCGCGACGCCAAGGCCATCGGCATGGACGGCGTGGAAATCCACGGCGCCCACGGCTACCTGATCGACCAGTTCTTCTGGGACGGCAGCAACCAGCGCACCGACGAATACGGTGGCAGCCTGGCCAACCGTTCTCGCTTCGCCATCGAACTGATCAAGGCCGTGCGCGAGGCCGTCGGCCCCGACTACCCGATCATCTTCCGCTACTCCCAGTGGAAGCAGCAGGACTACAGCGCCCGCCTGGTGCAGACCGCGCAGGAGCTGGAAGCCTTCCTCAAGCCGCTGTCGGACGCCGGTGTGGATATCTTCCACTGCTCGACCCGCCGCTTCTGGATTCCGGAGTTCGAAGGCTCCGACCTCAACCTGGCCGGCTGGACCCGCCAGCTCACCGGCAAGCCGACCATCACTGTCGGTAACGTCGGCCTGGACGGCAGCGAGTTCCTGGCCTTCTTCGGCAACACCGAGGAAGTCGCCCAACCCTCGGGCATCGACGGTCTGCTGGAGCGCCTGAACAACCAGGAGTTCGACCTGGTTGCCGTCGGCCGCGCCCTGCTGGTCGACCCGGACTGGGCGCTGAAGGTGCGTGACGGCCGCCTGGCCGACATCAAGCCGTTCAGCCGCGAGGCACTGATGTCGCTGGCCTGATTCGCGACGCGTTGATCTGAGAAAGCCCCAGGCGCCATCGGTGCCTGGGGCTTTTGGCTTTTCGTAGGAGCGAGCTTGCTCGCGAACCGCCCCCGCTGCGGAGCATGTTCGCGAGCAAGCTCGCTCCTACAGAACATCCCCGACCATCGCCATGATTATGACGAGTCATTGATTGCGTGAATGCTCTGAAAGCCCCGTCCTAGGCGTTTACAAATCTTTTCCGAGACCCACCTTTCCGCATGCTGACTTCAGGGTCTGAAACGGGCATTGTATGACCGCGTTCACACAACAATAGGCCGGGATACGGCCATAGGAGTAAGCCATGCGGATCGGCTTGGTGGTCGATGCGACCTGCGACCTGCCCCCCGAATTTCTCGCGGCCAACAACATTCGCGTCCTGCCCATCGGCATTCGCCTGGGCGAGCGCCGCATCGTCGATGATCGCGATCCCGACACCACCCTCAAGTTCTACTCCCAGGACCTGCCCAAGGTCGGCCCCGAGGACGGCAGCGAGCCGCTGACGCCGGCGCAGACCCACGACTGGTTCCTGGAACAACTGGTCACCGATTTCGATTACGTCATCTGCCTGACCGTCACCAGCCAGCGCAGCCCGATTTTCGAGCACGCCACCCAGGCCTCCTTCAGCCTGCTGCAGAGCTACAAGGAGCGCCGTGCTGCCGCCGGTATCGCCGGGCCTTTCGCACTGCGGGTGATCGACAGCCAGACGGTGTTCGCCGGCCTCGCCGTGCTGGCCGCCGAAGGCGTGCGCCTGCTCGGCGAAGACCAGCATCCCAACGCCGTGCGCACCCGCCTGGAGCAGCTCAGCCAGCAGATGAACACCTTCCTGGTCGCCAGCGACCTGGGGCACATCCGTCGCCGGGGCTTCCAGAAGGGTGACCGCAGCAGCATCGGCGATCGTCTGCGTGGCGCCTTCCTCGGCATCGGTTCGATGCTCGACATGAAGCCAGTGCTGAGCCTGGTGCAGGGCGAGGACAAGCCGGTGTCGGTTTCGCCGAACTACGAGAAGTCCGCCGAGCGCCTGCTCAACTTCGCCCGCGCGCGGGTGGAGGCGGGCGAGCTGCTGGCGCCGCAGATGTGCCTGAGCTATGCCGGCGATCCTTCCGCACTGCGCGACCTGCCGGGCTTCGCCGCGCTGGAAGCGGCCTGCGAGGCCAAGGGGATACAGGTCCACCTGGCGATGCTCAGCCCCACCGGCGGCATCAACCTGGGTGCGGGAGCCATGAGCCTGTCGTTCGCGGCGCAGCCGATACCCTTCGCCTGAGCCTCACTTGTGCAGGGAGGACCCTCCCACCGGTCCCAGGCCGGTGGAGGTCTCACCGTGAAGCGCCAGGCGACAGGCTTCCTGTAGATAACTTTCAAAGCGCTCCACCACCGCGTCCCAGGCCTGATGACTGGCGTGGTGGCGAGCATTGAGGCGCACCCGGCGCAAGCGCTCGGGGTCTTCCAGCAGCCAGCTGGCCGCCTCGAAGAAGCCCTGGTTGTCCCCCGGGCTCGCCAGCACGCCGTTGTGCCCATGGCGGATGTGCTGCCCTGCTGCCGCCTGGTCGAAGGCCACCACCGCCAGCCCCGAGGCCAGTGCTTCAAGCACCACGTTGCCGAAGGTCTCCGACAGGCTGGGGAAGAGGAACAGGTCGCCACTCGCGTAGTGCCGCGCCAGCTCCTCGCCGCGTTGCAGGCCGCAGAATATGGCTTCTGGCAGCTCCTTCTGCAGATGGGCGCGTTGCGGTCCGTCGCCGACGATGACCAGGCGCAGCTTGCGCTGTGGGTGCGCCGCACAGAGCGCGCGGAAACTGCTGCCCAGCAGCGACAGGTTTTTTTCCGCCGCCAGCCGACCCACGTGCAGCACGGCAATGTCGCGCTCACCCAGGCCCCATTCGCGGCGCAATGCGTCATCGCGCCGGCCGGGCTGGAACAGCTGGCTGTCGACTCCTCGCGAAAGCTGCGCAAGATGTTCGAAGCCACGCCGTTGCAGTTCCAGCGACTGGCTGACGCTGGGCACCAGGGTCTGCTGGGTACGGTTGTGGAACCAGCGCAGGTAGAGGGTCACCAGGCGCATCAGCGGCCCGAAGCCGTAGTGCGCGCTGTACTGCTGGAAATTGGTGTGGAAGCCGCTGATCACCGGAATCCGCAGGCGCCGTGCGGCGCGCAGGGCGGCCAGGCCGAGCGGGCCTTCGGTGGCGATGTAGAGCACGTCGGGGCGCACCCCCTTCCAGTGGCGCAGCAGCTTGTGCAGGCACGACTGACCCCATTGCAGTCCCGGATAGCCCGGCAGCGGCCAGCCCCGGGTCAGCACCAGTTCGGCGTCGCTGTGGCGGCCGCCGTCGCTCTGCTGCCGCGGGCGCACCACCTGGATCTGATGCCCCAGGCGCAACAGCCCGGCAGCCAATCGGCCGAGCGTGTTGGCAACGCCATTGATTTCCGGCGGAAAGGTTTCGCTGATCAGCGCAATGCGCAGGGGAGTCGTGGTCATGAGCGCAGTGTCATGGCGCGCAGTGGCGCGCCGATGACAATGCGATGATCGATAGGTGACAGCGGTTCAGTCGCAGGTGAGCGCGGGGGACAGGGCTTTCTGCCGATCGGACATGCGTTGCCGGATGCGTTCGCAGTTGGCGCGCTGCTGGGTCTCGTCGGCGTCGATGCTGAGGTTGCCGGTCCGTGGTACGGCATTGTCGTCGCGCATCAGCGAACCGTCCGGTGCCACGTGAAAACTCATGCTGTTCTTCGGCCGCGAGTCGACCGGCAGGGCGGGAGCCTCCGCGCTGGAGAAAGTTGGCACTTGCGCGCCGCCTGCGCGAATGTCGTGCGATATCAATGAGTCGGTGGCGGCATCCTGGGCGCCGTAGGCGCTGCTGAAACGGCTGTCGTAATCGTCGGCCATGACGCCGGACAAGGGGAGGGTGAGCAGCAGGAGCAGATTCTGGCGCATGGTGAAAGCCGGGTAGACGCTGGGGTTCTCATTGGAGACCAGTCGACCAGCGAGGTCAGCGCCTACTCGATTGGATCGGACGATTCCTGCAGTGAAGAGGGTTATTTCACCAGCGCTTTGTCTCCGCCCTCGCGCACCCAGAACAGCACCGCGCCGGCTACGGCGGCGGGCATGGCGACCAGGTTGACCAGCGGGATCAGCAGCGCCAGGTAGGTGATGCCGCCGAAGCCCATGCAGGCCCAGCGCCGCTCGCGCAGCCAGGCGAGCATCTCGTTCCAGCCCAGCTTGTGGTTGTCCGCCGGGTAGTCGATGTACTGCACGGCCATCATCCACACGCCGAACAGCAGCCAGAGCGGCGCGGCGACCAGGTTCAGGCCGGGGATCAGGCTGAGGATGAACAGGCCGAGGGCGCGCGGCAGGAAGTAGCCGAGCTTGCGCAGTTCGCGGCCGAGGGTGCGCGGCACCATGGCCATCAGTTCACCCCAGCTGAATTCGGGGAAGTCGTCGGTGCCGCGCACCACCACTTCGACCTTTTCCGCGAGGAAGCCGTTGAAGGGCGCGGCGATCAGGTTGGCGATCATCGTGAAGGTGAAGAACACGATCAAAAGTACCAGCGCGACGAACAGCGGCCAGAGGATGAACTGCAGGAAGCTCAGCCAGTCGGGCAGGCTCGGCATCAGCGCGTCGACCCAGTGGCTGAACTGGCTGACCGCGAAGCCGATCAGGCCGACGAACAGAATGAGGTTGATGCTCAGCGGCAACAGCACGAACAGCCGCAGGCCGGGGCGCATCATCAGTTTCAGGCCTTCGCTGAGGTATTGCGGGCCGCTCAGGGTAGACATGGGACTCTCCAGGGGACTCTCCAGGGGTAAAGCGGTTGCGACCTTAGCAGACCCGGCGAAGGACCGGCGAGCCGTCTGTTTTGCCGGGTGTGTGACGGCTCAGGTGCGGTTGAAGCGTTGGCAGCGGTTGCGCTCCTGCTTGGCCTGGTACATGGCGGTGTCGGCGGCGCGGGTGAGGGCCTCGGCGTCGCCCGCGTCCTGTGGATAAAACGCGATGCCGATGCTCGGGGTGACGAAGTCGATGCTCTGGCCGTTCAGCTCGTAGGGGCTGCCCAGCACCCGCAGCAGGCGCATGCCCAGGCTTTCGGCCTGGGACGGCTCGGCGTTTTCCAGGAGCACGGCGAACTCGTCGCCACCCAGGCGGTACGCCTGGTCCGGCTGGCGCAGGCTGTTGTGCAGGCGGTCGCCGACGGCGGCCAACAGGGCATCGCCGGTGGCGTGGCCAAAGCGGTCGTTGACCTGCTTGAAGCGGTCGAGGTCGATGTACAGCAGGGCGATCCGTTCGCAGCGGATGATGGCGGCGGGCAACTGTTCGTCGAATGCCTTGCGGTTGCCCAGGCCGGTCACCGCGTCGCGGAAGGCCAGGTCGATCAACTGGTTCTGGTAGGCGACGTGCTGGCTGATGTCGCGCAGGATGCCGCGGAAGCCGGTGAACTTGCCCTGGTGGTCGCGGATCGCCGAGGAGCGCGTCTCGCAGTTGAGCAGGCGGCCGTCGCCGCATTTGAAGGGGGCGGAGAAGGTCGTCTCGCGCTGGTCGTCGCGCACCTGCACGTAGAGTGCCTGCGCGCGCTGCGCGTCCTCCTCGAGCAGCAGCAGGCTGTAGTGACGGCCGACGATCTCCTCGGCGGTGTAGCCGAGCATCCGGCACAGCGCGGCGTTGACGGTGAGCAGGACGCCCTTGTGGTCCATCTCGAAGTAGCCGTCGCGGATCGCATCGAGGATCGCCCGGTCCCGCGCTTCGCTCTTCTCCAGGCGGTCGAGCATGTGGTTCATCTCGCCGGCGAGCCGGCCGAGTTCATCGTCGCCGAGGCTGCCGAGGCGTTGCTGGTTATCGTCCGGACCGATGCTGGAGACCTCGTGGTTGAGCGTGCGCACGCGGCGGATGATCCAGAACTCCAGCGCCAGGTAAGCCAGCAGCAGGGCGGTGGCGAGCAGCGCCAGGGCCAGGTAGAGGAACAGGCGGATCGATTGCCGGCCTTGCACGTACAGCGGCCTGGGACTGGTGACCTCGACGCGCATCTGCGGCTGGCCCTTGGAGTTCAGGTACAGCAGCGACATCTGCTGCTTGTTCTTGCCCAGCAACTGGCGCGGGCTGAGCAGCGTGGCGCCACGGTTGTTGGGGATGCTCAGTGGCCGCCAACTGCTGTCGGGGCGGGCATCGTCGGCCAGGCGCAGGCGCGCGCCCATCTGGTCTTCCAGGGCGGCCGTCCGCTGCTTGTCGAACAGCACGCCGGCGATCAGCACGCCGGCGGGTTCAGCGCGGCCGGCGCTGTCGCTGATCGGATAGCTCAGCAGCAGCTGCGGCACGCCGTCGATCTGCACCAGCTGGTCGATGCTGTGCCGCGCATCGCCCGCGATGTCGAGGGCGCCAAGGTCGAGGGCGGTTTTCAGGATGTCGCGCTGCAGGACATAAGGGTGCGGCGTGGACGTCCCGGGGAAGCGGCTGGGCAGGTCGTCGAGCCTCCATTGCTGGCCGACGATCCGGCCCTTCTGGTCGACGTACAGCACATAGTCGAAGCCGAGGATACCGAGCATGTCGACTTCGAGGTTGTCGGCGATGAATTTCGCATTGGGGTGCTGCATGAAGGCGTAGCTGCTGTCCCACCAGGCATAGCTGCGCGCGATGTCGAGGAAGCGCTGCTTCTCGAAGGCAATGCGCTTTTGGACGATGCGCACCTCATCGGCCAGGCGCTGGCGATCGCCGCGGTCGAAGCGGTCGAGCAGGATCATGTCCGACAGCATCCATACCCCGGCCAGGCTGGCGGCGAACAGGGGCAGGAACAGCAGGAGCAGGCGAGCGCGTAGATTCATGGGGAGACTGGTAATCATGGGATTTGCTTGATTCTAGACAGCCCGTGGGTAGCTGCCGGTGACATAGGCATGGCCTATGGACGGCATTGAGATTGGCCATTTCTACAGAACCCGGACGCGGCGGTAAGCTGCGCGCCATGTCTAATCGAACGAGTTCGAGGGTCAACCCGGAGCGTCTTGACCCATATCAGGTCAGCCGGAGCTAATCCGGAACTGCATGACTTATCTCAAGGGGACTTGGAGATTCTGCAGGACAATGGGTTCCGTGGTTCAGGCCACACCGCATTGTCGAAGGTCTCCAGGCCATGCGGTCCCGCGCGAGAAACTTTTCAGAGGAGCTGCCGTTCCTTCCAACCTTCCCCCTGGTACTTTGGCAGCTCCCTTTTCTTTTGCCCGGCGTTCTTCAACGGAGCGTCGTTCTTCAACTGAGCATCAGGAGGCTGCAATGTCCGAGAGTCGCCACGCGCGGGTCATCATTCTGGGTTCCGGTCCGGCCGGCTACAGCGCCGCGGTCTACGCCGCCCGCGCCAACCTCAAGCCGCTGCTGATCACCGGCCTGCAGGCCGGCGGCCAGCTGACCACCACCACCGAGGTGGACAACTGGCCCGGCGACGCTCACGGCCTCACCGGCCCTGCGCTGATGCAGCGCATGCAGGAACACGCCGAACGCTTCGAGACCGAGATCGTCTTCGACCACATCCACGGCGTGGACCTGGCCGGCAAGCCGTTCGTGCTCAAGGGTGACAGCGGCACCTACACAGCCGATGCGCTGATCATCGCCACCGGTGCCAGCGCGCGCTACCTGGGCTTGCCGTCGGAAGAGAAATTCATGGGCAAGGGCGTATCCGCCTGCGCCACCTGCGACGGCTTCTTCTACCGCAACCGCGAAGTGGCGGTGGTGGGCGGCGGCAATACCGCCGTGGAGGAGGCGCTGTACCTGGCCAACATCGCCAGCAAGGTCACCCTGGTGCATCGCCGCGACAGCTTCCGCGCCGAGAAAATCCTGCAGGACAAACTGCGTGCCCGTGTCGCCGAGGGCAAGATCGAGCTGCGGGTGAATGCCCAAGTCGACGAAGTGCTGGGCGACGCCATGGGCGTCACCGGCGTGCGCCTGCGCCACAACGATGGCGAAACGTCCGAACTGAAAGTGGACGGCCTGTTCGTCGCCATCGGCCACACGCCCAACACCTCGCTGTTCGAAGGCCAGCTCGAACTCAAGGACGGCTATCTGGTGGTCAACGGCGGCCGCGAGGGCAATGCCACGGCGACTAACATTCCCGGCGTATTCGCCGCTGGCGACGTGGCTGACCACGTCTACCGCCAGGCCATCACCTCCGCCGGCGCCGGCTGCATGGCCGCGCTGGACGTGGAACGTTACCTGGATTCCCTGTAACGGCCCGAAGAGCCGGCGTGCAGGAAGAGGCCCCGCTTGCGGGGCCTTTTTCTATGCCGGGCTCATAGGCATTCGAACAGCGCCGCGGCGCCCTGGCCGCCGCCGATGCACATGCTGACCACGACGTAGCGCGCATTGCGGCGACGCCCTTCGAGCAGCGCGTGGCCGACCAGTCGGGTGCCGCTCATGCCGTAAGGATGGCCGAGGGCGATGGCGCCGCCGTTGACGTTCAGGCGTTCGGCCGCAAGGCCCAGGGTCTGCGCGCAGTACACGACCTGCGAGGCAAAGGCTTCATTGATTTCCCACAGGTCGATGTCATCGATCGTCAGCCGGCAGCGTTGCAGCAGCCTGCGGATCGCCGGCACCGGGCCGATGCCCATCTCGTCCGGCGCGCAGCCTTCCACCACGCAACTGACCAGGCGCCCCAGCGGTTGCAGGTCGTGGCGCTGCAACTGTGCTTCGGAAACCACCAGGCAGGCGGCGGAGCCATCCGACAGCGGGCAGGCGTTGCCGGCACTGACCGAGCCCTGCTCGAACACCGGCGACAACGCCGCCAGGCCTTCGGCTGTGGTGGCGGGGCGGGGGCATTCGTCCCGTGCCACGTCGATCTCGACGAAGGATTGCTCGCCGCTGCTTCGATCCTCGATGCGCTGAACGGTGCGTACCGTGGCGATCTCTGCTTCGAACAGGCCACGGGCCTGCGCCGCAGCGGCGCGGCGCTGGCTTTCCAGGGCATAGGCGTCCTGCGCCTCGCGGCTGACGCCATAGCGCGTGGCGACCACTTCGGCGGTTTCCACCATCGGCATGTAGGCCGCCGGCAGGCGTTCCAGCAGTTGGCGATCCTGGCGTCGGTAGGCGTTCATGTGCGGGGTTTGCACCAGGCTGATGGACTCCACGCCACCCGCCAGGATCAGGTCCGCGTCGCCGGCCAGGATGCGTTGGCTGGCGATGGCCACCGACATCAGTCCGGACGCGCATTGGCGGTCCACCGTCATGCCGGGGGTGCGCACCGGCAGCTGCGCTGCCAGTGCCGCCATGCGGCCGATGTTGTAGTACTGCGAGCCCTCGGGCAGGGCACAGCCGAGGATCACGTCGTCGATCAGCTGCGGGTCGATATCGCTGCGTTGCAGGACGCCGCGCAGGGCGAAGGCGGCCAGGGTCGGGGCGTCAGTGTCGTTGAACGCGCCGCGATAGGCCCGGCCGATGGGCGTGCGGGTGTAGCCGGCGATGTACGCCGGGGAAGAAGTCGAGGTCATGGTGGCGGTCCGGGTCAGGGGCGGGCGTCGCGGAAGGGCGCGGTGATCGCTTGCAGTTGCGAAAGGCTCAGGTCGCTGAGGATTTCCCGCAGCAGCAGGCCCTCGGCGTCGATGTCGAACACCGCGTGCTCGGTGATGATCCGGGTCACGCAGCGGCGCGCGGTCAGCGGCAGGTCGCAGCGTGCGACGATCTTGGCGCGGCCGTCCTTGTCGCAGTGCGGCATGGTCACAATCACCTGGCGGGCTTTCTGCGCCAGCTCCGCGCCGCCGCCGATGCCGGCGACTATCTTGCCCGGCACCAGCCAGTTGGCCAGGTCGCCGTGCTGCGAAACCTGCAGGGCGCCGAGGAAGGTGATGTCGAGCAGGCCGCGGCGGATGATGCCGAAGGAGGTGGCGCTGTCGACGATGGCGCCGCCCGGCACCACCGTGACGTAGCCGCCGCCGGCGTCGATCAGCTCGGCGTCGAGGTTGTGCTCGCCGGCCTGCGGGCCGACGCCGACGATGCCGTTCTCCGAGTGAATCCACACCTGGATGTCGTCCGGGACGTAGCCGGGAATCAGCGTCGGCAGTCCGATGCCGAGGTTCACCAGCTGGCCGTCGCGGATTTCCCCGGCGGCCCGGCGGGCGATGATTTCCCGCGGGTCAGCGAGGGATGGGCTGGTACTCATGGGAGCTCCTTGTTACGGCGACCAGGTGGTGAACGAAAATGCCGGGGGTGTGGATGCTGTCCGCCGGCAGCGCCTCTTCGCTGAGGTCGTAGACCTCGGCGATCACGCGGTCGGCGGCCATCGCCATGAGCGGGCCGAAGTTGCGCGCGCTGCCGTGGTAGCGCAGGTTGCCGGCGCGGTCCGCGCAATGCCCGGCGATGAAGGCGTAGTCGGCGCGCAGCGCCGGTTCGACGTACAGCTGGCGGCCATCGAGGGTGACCGTCTGACGCCGCTCGCCGAGCTCCTCGGGAATCTCGATGTCGCTGAGGAAGGCCGGCAGGCCCACGCCGGCGCAGCGGATGCGCTCGGCGAACAGACCCTGGGAGACGAACTCCACCTCCAGTTGCCCGGCCGTGTAAGCCTTGCGCGCCGCGCCGCTGAGGCCCAGGTGGGTGGTGATCATCTTGCGGATCGCCCCGGCCTCGATCAGCCGCGAGACGCCGTAGCCGTCCTGGTTGGCGTCGTTCTTGATGATGGTCAGGTCACGCTTGCCCTGGCGCGCCAGTTCTTCCAGCAGGGAGAACGGCGTGCCGGGCGAGCCGAAGCCGCCGACCATGATGCGGCTGCCGTTCGGCACCTCGGCGATGGCTTGCTGCAGCGAGCACTGCTTGTTCATCGGCCGGCCTGCTGCGCCTGGAAGGCGTCGAAGGTGGCGCCGAGCAGTTCGACGATTTCGTCGCACTGTTCGCGGGTGGTGATCAGCGGCGGGGAGATCAGCGTGTGGTCGCCCTGTTCGCCCATCAGCGAGCGGCGCGGGTAGATGATCAGGCCGCGCTCGCGGGCCAGGCGGGTGATGCTGTCGCTGACGTTGGCGGCCAGCGGGAAGGGCGTTTTGCTCTCGCGGTCGGCAACGTACTCGACGGCTTGCAGATAGCCACGGCCGCGCACGTCGCCGACGAAGTCGTAGCGCGCGCCGAGGGCCTTGAGACGTTCCAGCAGGTAGGCGCCGTTCTCGGCCACCTTGGCGACCAGGCCTTCGTCTTCAATGGCCTGGATCACTGCCAGGGCGGTGGCGCTGGCCAGCGGATTGCCGGCGTAGGTGTAGCCGTGCTGGAAGCCGCCCGAGGCCAGGATCGGGTCGGTCAGTTCGGCGCGGGTCAGCACCGCCGACACCGGGTAGTAGCCAGCGCCCAGGCCCTTGGCCAGGCACAGGATGTCGGCCTGCACGTCCCAGTGCTCGTAGCCGAACCAGCGGCCGGTGCGGCCGATGCCGGTCATCACTTCGTCGAGGATCAGCAGGATGCCGTGGCGCTTGCAGATCGCCTGGATGCGCGGGAAGTAGACGTCGTGCGGTACTTCGGCGCCGGTGCTGGCGCCGCCGATGGGTTCGGCGATGAAGGCGGCGACGTTGTGCGCGCCGACTTCCAGGATGGCCGCTTCCAGCTCGTCGGCGCAGGCGATGGCGTGGGCCTCGGCGCTCAGGCCGGCGGGCACGCGGTATTGGGTCGGCGAGGCGATCTTCGGGTAGTGCTGGAACATCGGTTCGAAGGGCTGGGTCAGCGGGGTGTAGCTGGTCATCGCCAGCGCGCCCATGGTCGAGCCGTGGTAGGCCGGCTTGCGGCTGATGAAGATGCCGCGCTGCGGCTCGCCCTTGGCGTACCAGTACTGGCGGGCGATCTTCAGCGCCGACTCCACCGACTCGGAGCCGCCGGAGGAGAAGAACACCCGGTCGAAGCGCTGGCCGGTGAGGTTCACCAGGCGCTCGGCGAGGTCCAGCGCGGGCTGGTTCTCGAACTGGGTGCGGTAGGCGAAGGCGACCTTGTCCAGTTGCGCCAGCATCGCCTCGCGCACCGCCGGATGGCCGTGGCCGAGCTGCGCGACGATGGCCCCGGAGCAGGCGTCCAGGTAGCGCCGGCCGTGCTCGTCCCAGGCATAGATGCCCTGGGCGTGCGAGACGGTCGGCAGGCGCACGGCGGATTGGTAGAACAGGTAGTCGGACATGCGAATCCCCTGGTTGATGACGCGCGTCCCGGCGCGCCCTTGGTGTCGAGTCAGCCGATGTCGGCGAGGAAGGAGCGGGTGCGTTGCTGCTGCGGCTGGCGGAACACTTCCTGCGGCGTGCCCTGTTCGACGATGTTGCCGTCGGCCATGAACACCACGCGGTCGGCGACCTTCTCCGCGAAGCGCATCTCGTGGGTCACCACCATCATGGTCATGCCGCTGCGGGCGAGGCTCTCCATCACGGTGAGCACGCCGCCGACCATTTCCGGGTCGAGCGCCGAGGTGGGTTCGTCGAACAGCATCGCGTCGGGCTTCAGCGCCAGGGCGCGGGCGATGGCCACGCGCTGCTTCTGGCCGCCGGAAAGGTTGCCGGGGTAGACGTCGCGCTTGTCCAGCACGCCGACCTTCTCCAGCAGTTCCTCCGCCTCGGCGCGGGCCTGGCGCGGGTCGATGCCCTGCAGCTGGGTCGGGGCGATGGTGATGTTCTCCAGCACCGTGAGGTGCGGGAACAGGTTGAAGTGCTGGAACACCATGCCGACCTTCATGCGCAGGCCGTTGAGGTATTTCTCCTGGGCACCGTGGCTGCGCCGGCGGTCGTTGATCAGTTGGCCCTGGAAGTGGATCTCGCCGCGCGTCGGCTGTTCGAGCATGTTCACGCAGCGCAGCAGGGTGCTCTTGCCCGAGCCGCTGGGGCCGATCAGCACCATCACCTCGCCCTTGCGGACATCCAGGTCGATGCCCTTGAGCACCTCCAGCGGGCCGTAGTGCTTGTGGATATCTTTCAGCTGGATCTGTACGTCAGCGGTGTTCATGCCCGTCCTCCCTTGAGCAGAAGCCGCCGCTCGAACACTTGCAGCAGCAGGCTGGTGATGCTGGTCAGCAGCGCGTAGATCAGTGCGCAGGCGAAGTACAGCTCGAATGGCTTGAAGGTCGCGCCCACCAGTTGCTGGGTGCGCATGAACAATTCGGCCAGGGTGATGGTGGAGACCAGCGAGGTGTCCTTGATCAGGATGATCAGGTTGTTGCCCAGCGGCGGCACGATCAGCTTGAAGGCCTGCGGCAGGATGATCAGGCGCATGGTGCGCACGGTGCCGAAGCCCAGCGAGCGCGATGCCTCGATCTGCCCGTGGGGGATGGCCTGGATGCCGGCGCGGATGGTCTCGGCGTTGTAGGCGCCGACGTTCAGCGCCAGGCCGATCACACCTGAAGTGAAGGGCGACAGTTCCAGGCCGAACTGCGGCAGGCCGAAGTAGATGATGAACAGCTGGACCAGCAGCGGCGTCGAGCGGATCAGCCAGATGTAGCCGGCGGCGATCCAGCGCAGCACGCGATGCCGGGACAGACGGGCGAGGGCGGCGAACAGGCCGATCAACAGGCCGAAGACGATGGCCAGCAGCGTCAGCTCGACCGTGACGCCGGCCGCCTTGAGCAGCATGGGGAGGTAGTGGAGCACCAGGTTGAAGTCGAACATTCTTATTCTCGGGTTGGGTCTCTGGAGCCATCCGTGGTGAGTGAATGGTGGTTCCTACAAATTATTTTAATACCCAGGTGTTCTGGCTTGGGCCCGCTAGGCAAGCGGGTTTCAGTTGTTCGTGAACACGGGGTGAGTCTTGCATTGACAAAAAACAGCGTCAATTTATGATCTTTTTTCATCATTTGACCGGCCAGGATGCATCCCCACCATGCGTACCGAGTTCAGCCTGCGCGACCTGGAAATCTTCCACGCCATCGCCACCACCGGCTCGACGCGCCAGGCGGCGGTGCAACTGGGGCTTACCCAGTCGGCGGTGAGCCATGCGCTGGCGCGGCTGGAGGAGTCGCTCAAGATCCGTCTGTTCGCCCGTGAGAACCAACGCCTGCAGATCACCGCGGCGGGGCGCTACATGCTCAACGAGGCGATCCTGCTGATGGGCAATCTGGCGCGTATCGAAGAGGACCTGTTCGTCCTCCAGGACAGCGGCGTCGCCTCGCTGAAGCTGGGCTGCGCGCCGGGGCTCGGCCACCGCTTCGGACCCGGCCTGGTGCAGCGCTACCTGCAGGCCCATCCGGGCATCGCGGTGTCGCTGGACGTGGCGGCCAGCGGCCGGTTGATCGCCGAGGTGGAGGCCGGGCGGCTGGACATGGCGCTGGTGTCCTACGAGGTGCACGAGCCCAACCTGCTGTTCGCGCCCATGGTCTCGGCGCGCATGCGCGTGCTGATGCCGGCGGCGAGCCCATTGGCGGAGAAGGCGGAACTGGAACTGGCCGATCTCGACGGGCAGACGCTGATCAAGCCGATCCAGTCCGACCACCTGATCTACCGCGACAACAGCCTGCGCCGCCTGCTGCGCCACGAGTTGCAATCGAGCCTGTCGTGCATGGGCGCGATGATCGAAATGACCGGCGGGTTGAGCCTGGTCAACGCCATCACCGCCGCCGACCTGTGCGAAAACCCGAAGCTGGTCAGCCGGCCCTTCGCGCTGGAGCAGTGGTTCAATTTCTACCTGGTGTACAAGCAGGAGCTGAAGAGCAACCGCCTGATCGGCGACGTGCGCCTGGCGCTGGCGCAGGTGGTCGAGGCGATGCAGCAGCGTGAGGATTGTGCTGGGGCACTTCGTCTGCCGGCGGCCTGAGAACCTGAGGTGGGCGGCCGAGGCCGCCCACCAACATCACGCTTTGCGCCGCGGCGCGAGGAAGCCGTTGAAGAACTGCTCGGCGTTGTCCTGCAGGCTTTCCAGGTGGTAGCCACCCTCCTGCACGATCAGCGTCGGCAGGTTCAGTTCGCCGATTGCCTGACCGAGGCGGCGGAAGCCGTCTCCGGTCACCGCGACCTGGGATTGCGGGTCCAGCTCGTAGATGTCGAAGCCCAGCGACAGCACCAGGGCGTCCGGCTCGAAGCGGCGCAGCGCGGCGATGGCCTGTTGCAGGCGCTCGAAGAACACCGACTCGGGCGAACCGTGGGGCATGCTCAGGTTGAGGTTGTAGCCGTAGCCGGCGCCGGCACCGCGTTCGTCCTCGTAGCCGGCGACCACCGGGTAGAAGTTGGTCGGGTCGCCGTGGATCGACACGTAGAGCACGTCGTCGCGTTCGTAGAAGATTTCCTGTATGCCCTGGCCGTGGTGCATGTCGGTGTCCAGCACGGCGACCCGGGCATGGCCCCTGCGCAGTTCCTGGGCGGCGATGGCGGCGTTGTTCAGGTAGCAGAAGCCACCGGCGGCATCGCGCCGGGCGTGGTGCCCCGGCGGGCGGCACAGCGCGTAGGCCTCGGGCTGGCCATCGAGCAGGGCGCGGGCGCCGGCGATGGCGCTCTGCGCCGACCAGTAGGCGCCGCGCCAGGTCTGCTCGCCCACCGGGCAACTGCCGTCGGCCAGGTAGCGCGCGGCCTTGGCGAGGATGCCGCGCAGCGGGTTGGGCTCGCGGATGAAGACGTTGGAGATCACCTCCTCGCCCCAGTCCTGGCCGGTGGCTTTCCACTCGGCATGAGCTTCTTCGAGGAAGCGCAGGTACTCCGGGCTGTGCACCGCGCTCAGCGGTTGCATGCCGTGGTCGTCGGGCTGGCGCAGATCGAAGCCCAGGCGTTCGACCGCCTGCAGCAGGCGCCGGGGGCGCTCGGGCACCTCCTGCGGCACCCGCATCTGCCCGCGGGACAGGTAGGTGCGCGGATGGTGGAGGTACTGGTCGGGGTGGAAGTAGGTCAGCATTGCGCAGTGTCCTTCAACGGATGTCAGTGCCCAGCCATTTCTCGCTGATGCCCTTGTAGGTGCCGTCCTTGTCGAGGTCGGCGAGCGCCGCATTGATGGCGGCTTTCAGCTCGGGGCTGTCCTTGCGTACGGCGATGCCCATCTTCTCAGGGTAGAGCAGGCCGCCCGCCGGGCGCGCGTCCAGGTGGCGGTCGCGGATGGTCAGCAGGCCGGCGATCTTGTCGGTGACGAAGCCGTCGATGCGCTTGTTCTGCAGGTCCAGGAGGATGTCCGGCAGGCCCTTGTAGGTCTTCAGGGTGACGTTCGGCTTGTGCTCGCGCAGCCAGCTCTCATAGGTCTCGCCCAGGGTGATGCCGATGACCTTGCCGTCCATCTCGTCGATGCCTTGCAGCGGGCTGTCCTTGCGCACGAACAGTTGCGCGCCGGAGAGGTAGTAGGGCTCGGAGAAGTCCACCGCCTTCATGCGCTCGTCGGTGATCGCCAGGCTGCCGATGATGGCGTCGTACTTGCCGGCGAGCAGGCCGCCGATGATGCCGTCCCAGGCGGTGGTGACCGGCTTGGCGGTGACGCCCAGGCGTTGTGCGATGCCGTCGCCGATGTCGACGTCGAAGCCCTGCAGCTTGCCGTCCACGTCGATGAAGCTGAAGGGCGGGTATTTACCGGTGAGGGCGAAGCTCAGTTCGCCTTTCTGCTTGATGCCGTCGAGGTCGCCGGCGTGAGCGAGGAAGGGCAGGAGGCAAGTGGATGCCAGCAGCAGGCTGCTGGCCAGGGCGCGCATTGTTTTTGTCATTTGGCGGAGCTCCCGGTGGTGGGTGAGGAAGTCGCCAGGAGTGTTCCAATCGCCTCTTTTCGCGTCAATCTATGTTGTTTTTCAATCACATGAGTCGTTTGGCTAAGCACCCGCGCCGTGCCTTGCCCGGACAAGAAAAAGCCCCGCATGAGCGGGGCTTTTCCATGACGCGAAGAACCTCAGCCGCGGCGCGACAGTGGCTGGCGCTCGAAATTGACGCCGGCCAGGCCGGTGGTCTGCAGGGCGCGGATGTTGGCGTGGTCGGTGCCTTCGGGGTTTTCACGCACGGCGCGGTAGTGCTCGCCGAACGCCAGCAGCGACTCCTCCTGGCTCAGGCCTTCGAGGATGGCGAAGCCCAGGGTCTTGCAGGAGCCTTCGTTCTGCCCGGCGGGATTTTCCACGGTGCCGTTGCTGAAGGCGCTGGGGGTGTAGCTGTAGTGCTCGGCGATGTACGCCAGGGTGTCGGTGAACAGGTGCTGCTCGCTGCGCAGGCGCGCGCGAAAATCGTTGAGGGTCATCAAGGCAAACTCGTTAGTGCTTTTTCGCGTTATCGAAGGCCGCCTGCTGGGCAGGCGACGCTTCCGTCTGATACTTGGCCTTCCATTCGGCGTAAGGCATGCCGTAGATCTCTTCGCGGGCCTGGTCGGGGCTGACGTCCAGCCCCATGTCGTCGGCCGCGGCCTTGTACCACTTGGACAGGCAGTTGCGGCAGAAGCCGGCAAGATTCATCAGATCGATGTTCTGCACGTCCTTGCGGGTGCGCAGGTGCTGCACCAGGGTACGGAACGCGGCGGCTTCGAGTTCCGTGCGCTGTTCGTCGGTCAGATTCATGGGCTCGGTCATGGCGTGTCTCTCATTGGGCGCAACAGAGGCGCATGGCGGGGCTGGCGCGATTCTATAGAGCGGGACGATCGGCCAGCAACGCCCATTGGCCGACTGGTACGGGCGTGCAGCGTGCCCGACCGGCCGGTCAGCGCTGGGCGGCCAGCGCGATGGACACCGACTCCGCGAAACGCAGGGCGTGAGGCTTGTCCACTTCCACTTCAGCGTAGTGCACCGCCGGGTTGCTCATCACCAGGTCGAGCAATTCCTGGGTCAGGCGCTCGAGCAGGGCAAAGCGGTTTTCTTCCACGTGGGCGATGATCGCCTTGGTGATGGTGCGGTAGTTCAGCGCGTGCTCGATGTCGTTGACCTGCACCGCGTCGCCGGCCGGGTAGAGGATGGTGAGGTTGATCAGCACATCCTGCTTGTTGAGGATTTCCTCCTCCTTGATGCCGATGTAGGTGCGCACGCGCAGGTCCTTGACCCGGATTCGCGCCATGCCTGGCTGCAGCTGCGTCATTTCACTTGCTCCGTCCGATCAGTTTCAGGAATTCCTGGCGTGTGGTGTTGGACTCGCGGAAGGCGCCGAGCATTACCGAGGTGTTCATCACCGAGTTCTGCTTCTCCACCCCGCGCATCATCATGCACATGTGTTGCGCCTCGATCACCACCGCCACACCCGCGGCATTGGTGACCCGCTCGACGGCCTCGGCGATCTGCCGGGTCAGGCTTTCCTGGATCTGCAGGCGGCGCGCGAACATGTCGACGATGCGCGCCACCTTCGACAGTCCCAGCACCTTGCCGGTGGGAATGTACGCCACATGGGCCTTGCCGATGAAGGGCAGCAGGTGATGTTCGCACAGCGAGTAGAGTTCGACGTCCTTGACGATCACCATTTCGTCATTGTCCGAGGCGAACAGCGCGCCGTTGACGATCTCCTCCAGCGTCTGCTCGTAGCCGTGGCAGAGGAACTGCATGGCCTTGGCCGCGCGCTTGGGCGTGTCGAGCAGGCCCTCGCGGTCGGGGTCTTCGCCGAGCCCCAGGAGGATCTCACGGTGGTGGCGAGACATATCTTCGATCATTGGGGGAATCCTCGCGCCCGCGCCGGGCGGGTCATTTCAGGTGCCGGCCGCCGTTGACGGTCAGGGTGGTGCCGGTCACGTAGGGGCTGTCGAGCAGGTAGCGCACGCTCTGGTAGATCACGTCCGCGCCCGGCTCGATACCCAGGGCGGATTTCGCCAGGGTGCGCGCGCGGTAGTCCGCGTCGTCGCCGTCGTTGAACAGGATCAGTGCCGGCGCGATGCCGTTGACCTTGATGTGCGGCGCGAAGCGTGCGGCAAAGGACAGGGTGAGGTTGTCCAGGCCGGCCTTGCTGGCGCAGTAGGCGATGCGGTTGGCGCTGCCCTTGCGGGCGACGTCGTCGGAGAGGTGGATGATGTCCGCCGGGGCGCCGCGCCCGGCCGCGTCGCGTTCGAGCAGCGGCGCGCAGCGCAGGTTGATCAGGTAGGGCGCGAGCATGTGCAGGCGGAACAGTTCGCCGAAGGCGTCCGCCTCATGGCCGGGCTCTTCGCTGACCCAGGCCGAGGCGTTGTGGATGATCGCGCGCAGGCGGTCGGTATGGGACTTCAGCGTATCGATGAAGGCGAGGATGCCGGCTTCGTCGGCCAGCTCCGCGTGCAGGCAGGTGGCGCCCAGCTGGCGCAGTTCATCGACGCCGGGTTTCTCCTGGCGGTAGGTCGCGATCACCGGCTGGCCGTCCTGCAGCAGGCGTTTCGCGCAGTGCAGGCCGATGCGCTGGCTGGCGCCGGTGATCAGGATGGGAGCCGGGGTATTGCCCATGCGCGCCTCGTGAAATCGGGGGAAACGGCGCGCCCTGGAATATCCGAGCGGCCGGGTAGGGCAAAACTATACCAGCCCCGGCGCGGCTGGGCACGGATGGGGCATAATGGGTGGCCTTGTCTTGCCCTGTGGGAGTGATCATGAAAGTCGCCATTCTGTCCGGCTCGGTCTACGGCACCGCCGAAGAGGTCGCGCGCCACGCCAGGCGCCTGCTCGAAGCGGCCGGTTTCGAAGCCTGGCACGACCCGCGCGTGACCCTTAACGGCCTGCTGGCCTTCGGTCCCGAGGCGCTGCTGGTGGTGACTTCGACCACCGGCATGGGCGACCTGCCGGACACCTTCCAGCCGCTGTACTACGCGCTGCGCGACCGTCTGCCGAACTGGCGCGACCGTCCGGGCGGTGTGATCGCCCTGGGCGACTCCAGCTATGGCGACACCTACTGCGGTGGCGGTGAGCTGGTGCGCGAGCTGCTGGTGGAACTGGGCATGCGCGAAGTGGTGCCGATGCTGCGCCTGGACGGCAGCGAGACGGTCGACCAGGAGACCGACGCCGAGCCCTGGATCGCCGAGTTCATCGCCGCGCTGAAGGCCTGATGCATCCCCGCGCCCGCTATCTGATCGATACCCTCGGCCTCGCCCCGCACCCCGAGGGCGGCTTCTATCGCCGGGTGTTCGATTCGACCCTGGTGGGCGCCGATGGCCGCCAGCAATCTTCGGCCATCTTCTTCCTGCTGCCCGGCGGTACGGTCAGCCGCTGGCACCGCATCGATGCCGATGAGCTCTGGCATTTCCACGAAGGCGGCCCTCTGGAACTGCTGGTGGCCGAGCGGCCGGACGCTCCCGTACGTATCGAACGCCTCGGCCCGGTGGGCGAGGGCAGCCTGCCGCAGCGCGCGGTGCCCGCCCACGCCTGGCAGGCGGCGCGCTGCCAGGGGGATTACGTGCTGGTGGGGTGCACGGTATCGCCGGCGTTCGAGTTCGCCGGGTTCAGGCTGCTGGCCGATGATGCCGATGCGCAGCGAGCGTGGCCGAAGCTGGTCGGGGAGTTTCCCGAGCTGCTGTAAAGCGGTTCGCGAGCAAGGGCTAGGCGCCCCCCTCGATCCTACAGGTTGGCGTCGGTACGCTCCTGGTAGGAGTGAGCTTGCTCACGAACCCGCATTACTTCGATCGTTCAGGGTGCAGCGGCATCTCCTCCATCAACTCCAGCCACGCCTTCGCCGCATTCGACAGGTAGGCATCGCGCCGCCAGATGAAGCTGATGTCCCAGCGCAGGTCCGGCTGGCTGAGCAGCACCCGCGCCACGCCCGGACGTTCCAGTTCCTCGGCCACTACCCGTGGCAGCAGCACCACGCCCTGGCCGGCGGCGACCAGCGCGCCGAGGAAGTCCGCCTGGCCGCTGCGGCCGCCTTCGCGCGGTTCGAAGCCGGCCTCGCGGCAGGCGCGCAGCAGGCGGTCGTTGAGGGTGAAGCTCTGCTGGTAGAGCAGGAAGGGCGTCTCGGCCAGCTCCACCAGGCTCAGGCTTTCCCGCGTGGCCAGCGGATGGTCGGTCGGGAGCAGGACGTCCAGCGGCTCGTTGCAGAACGGCTGGTGGTCGAAGGCCGGGTCTTCCGGGGTGATGCCGCCGCCCAGTTCCAGCTCGCCGCTGTAGACCAGCTCTTCCATGGTCTTGCTGCCGCCCTCGATCAAGTGCACGGCGATGTTCGGGTAGCGCCGCCGGTACTCGGCGAAGCGCCCGGCGAACAGCGCGTCGGCGCCCAGCAGCGGCAGGCCCAGGCGCAACTCGCCACTTTGCAGATGGGTGAGGTCGTCCAGTTCGGTGAGCAGTTCGCGGCGCAGGCGCAGCATGTCCTCGGCGCGACGCAGCACCACTTCGCCGGCGGCGGTCAGGCGGATGTGCGGGCCGCTGCGCTCCAGCAACTGCACGCGCAGGCTCTGCTCCAGCTGGGCGACCTGCTTGCTCACCGCCGACTGGCTAGCGTTCAGGTGCGCCGCCGCCTGGGTGAAGCTGCCCTGGCGCACCACTTCGGCGAAGGTGCGCAGCTGCTTGAATTCCATTCTGGAATGACTCCGATTCGATCAATTCGCTTTGGGGATGATAGGCGCGGGCGTAGGCTTTGCACCATTCCCGAACGCATTGCTTCTTCCCCGAATCCATCGAGACCGCTGCCATGTTCCGCCGCGCCGCCCGCCTGATTTTCGAACTCGCCGTCCTCGCCGCCTTCTGGTGGATCGGCGGCTGGATCGCCAGCCTCACCGGCCTGCCGCTGCCGGGCGGGGTGATCGGGTTGGCGCTGCTGCTGGTGCTGTTCGCCTGCGGGGCGATCCGCCCGGCCCTGCTGCAGGGCGGCGCCGGTGTGTTGCTGGCGGAGATGCTGCTGTTCTTCATCCCCGCGCTGATGAGCCTGCTGGACTACGGCCCGCTGCTGCGCAGCGAGGGCTGGAAGATCCTGCTGGTGATCACCGCCAGCACCGTGCTGGTGATGCTGGCTACCGCCCTGGCGGTGGAGTGGATGTGCCACTGGAGGTCGCGCCATGAGTCTCGATAAGCAACCCCTGTTCTGGCTCGCCGCCACCCTCGGCGGCTACCTGCTCAGCCGCCTGCTGTACCGGCGTTACCAGCAGTACTGGCTGTCGCCGATCGTGTTCGTCCCGGTGCTGCTGTTCGCCCTGGCGATTCCGATGCGCGCGACCTACGCCGACTACGCCCGCGACACCAACTGGCTGGTGGCGCTGCTCGGCCCGGCCACCGTGGCCTTCGCCATCCCCATCTGGCAGCAGCGTGCGTTGCTCGCCCGCCACTGGCCGGCGCTGCTGATCGGCATGCTCGCCGGCTCGACCATGGCCATCGGCAGCTCCTGGGCGCTGGCCCATGCGCTGGCGCTGGACGGCCAGGTGACCCTGTCGCTGCTGCCGCGCTCGATCACCACCCCGTTCGCCATGGAAATGTCCCATGACCTGGGCGGCGTTCCGTCGCTGACCGCCGCCTTCGTGATGATCACCGGGGTGTTCGGTGCGCTGGTGGGTGGCGTACTGATGCGCCTGCTGCACCTGCGTTCGGCCCTGGCCCGTGGTGCACTGCTGGGCGTGGGCGCCCACGGCGCGGGCACCAGCCGGGCCTATGAGTTCGGCGGCGAGGAAGGTTCGGCGGCGGGCCTGCTGATGGTCCTGACCGGGCTGTTCAACCTGCTGCTGGCGCCGGTCCTGGCGTACTGCCTGTAAGCCGCCGAGGTCGGTTTCCATTCGTTGTCGTTGAGCCCGGGCGTGGGGCGTCGCCCTGCGCTCGGCTTATGGCGTGTCATTCGGCACCCCATGCCGGGGGCAACTGTCAGTTCCGTGACAGTCCACGGCATGCGGCGCTGGCTAGACTGCTGCCACGCACAACAACAACGAAGAGGGTTCCGACCATGCACGCCGCACACCCGCTGCCCACCGCGAACGTCAAGGACCAGGTCTCCGCCGCCGAATGGCAGACCCGCGTCGACCTGGCCGCCTGCTACCGACTGATCGCGCTGCACGGCTGGGATGACCTGATCTTCACCCACATTTCCGCCAAGGTGCCCGGCACCGAAGACTTCCTGATCAACCCCTTCGGCATGATGTTCCACGAGATCACCGCGTCCAGCCTGGTGAAGGTCGATCTCGCCGGCAAGAAGCTGATGGACAGCCCCTACGAGATCAACCCGGCCGGCTACACCATCCACAGCGCCGTCCACGAAGTCCGCCACGACGTCTCCTGCGTGCTGCACACCCACACCGCCGCCGGCATCGCCGTCTCCGCGCAGAAACAGGGCCTGCTGCCGATTTCCCAGCAGTCGCTGTTCGTCCTCTCCAGCCTCGCCTACCACGGCTACGAGGGCGTGGCGCTGAACCATGACGAGAAGGCGCGCCTGCAGGCCGACCTGGGCGAAGCCGGCTTCATGATCCTGCCCAACCACGGCCTGATGACCTGCGGGCCGAGCATCGCCGACACCTTCCTGATGATGTTCATCCTGCAGCGCGCCTGTGAAATCCAGGTGCTGGCCCAGGGCGGCGGCGCCGAACTGATCATGATTCCGCAGCAGATACTCGACGGCGCCATGGCCATGGCCGCCGGCGTCACCCGCAGCAAGCAGGGCCTGGGCGGAGCGCTGGCGTGGCCGGCGCTGCTGCGCAAGCTGGACCAGCAGAACCCCGGTTACCGCGACTGATGGCGCTGGCCGGCATCGCCCTGCGCGACTGGCGCGCGCAGGGCAGTTCCTTCACCTTCCGGGGCCACGACATCCGCTACTGGAGCGCCGGCAGCGGCGAGCCGTTGCTGTTGATCCACGGTTTCCCCACCGCCTCCTGGGACTGGCACTACCTGTGGCGTCCGCTGGCCGAACGCTACCGGGTGATCGCCTGCGACATGCTCGGCTTCGGCGACTCCGCCAAGCCGCGCGGCCACGACTACCGCATCCTCGAACAGGCCGATCTGCAGCAGGCGCTGCTGGTGCATCTGGATATACACGAACCGGTGCACCTGCTGGCCCACGACTACGGCAACAGCGTCGGCCAGGAGCTGCTGGCGCGGCACGAGGCGGGCGGCTTCGCCCTGGCCTCCTGCGTGTTCCTCAACGGCGGCCTGTTCCCGGAAACCCACCGTGCGGTGCTGTCGCAGAAGCTGCTGCTCAGCCCGTTGGGCGGCCTGTTCGCCCGGCTGTTCAACCGCCGGCGCCTGGCGCAGAACTTCGCCAGGGTGTTCGGCCCGGCCAGCCAGCCGTCGGAGGCGGAGCTGGATGCCTTCTGGGAGCTGATCCGGCATAACGACGGGCCGCGGGTGATGCACCGGCTGATCCACTACATCCTCGACCGCCGCGAGCACCGCGAGCGCTGGGTCGGCGCGATGCAGCGCACCGCTGTGCCGCTGCGGGTGATCGATGGACCGGTGGACCCGATTTCCGGTGCGCACATGGTGGCGCGCTACCGGGAGCTGATTCCGCAGCCGGACACCGTCGAGCTTCCCGGCATCGGGCATTACCCGCAGGTCGAGGCGCCGGAGCAGGTACTGCAGCACTATCTGGCGTTCCGACAGGAAAGGGTTCGATAGGTACGGACCGATCCGTCTGGAGATTCGGAACTGGCTGATAGCTGGGCTCCGTGTGGCGGCGGTAGCTTCCCCGACTTTTCAGCCGGAGGCCGCCGCCATGCCACTCAGATCCGTCATTCCCGTCCGCCAGCCGCAGGGTTCGCTGCTGTACCGGGCGCTGCTGCACCTGCGCCGGGATTTCGCCTTCGTCGCCATCCCGCTGCTGTTGCTGCTGGTGGGTATCTGCGCCGCTGGCTGCTATTACGCCTGGATGCTCCAGAACTGGGTACCGGCCGCCCTGGGGGCGCTGGCGTTGCTGCCGGCCTTCGGCCTGCTGCTGTTCTGGAGCGAATACGACTGGTGGTTGTTCAAGCTCGGCCCGCGCGAGGAACTGAACCTGCCGATGCGCTGATCATCCCCCGGCCTTATTGGGCACTATTCGCCCTGATCGTCTTGGTTGTGACCCGATGACGGCTGCCGGACACTCCGGAAAAACAGACCTGCCTGGAGTTCCTGCCATGAGTGATGCCCTGCACTTCGACGGAAAAGTCGTGATCGTTACCGGAGCCGGTGGTGGCATCGGCCGTGCCCACGCCCTGCTGTTCGCCAAGTACGGCGCCAAGGTGGTGGTGAACGACCTGGGCGGTAGCACCCATGGTGAAGGCGCCAACTCGTCGGCCGCCGACCGCGTGGTGGCGGAAATCCGCGAAGCCGGCGGCACCGCCATCGCCAACCATGACTCGGTGACCGACGGCGAGAAGATCGTGCGCCAGGCCGTGGAGGCATTCGGCCGCATCGACGTGGTGGTGAACAACGCCGGCATCCTGCGCGACAAGACCTTCCACAAGATGGAAGACGCCGACTGGGACCTGGTCTACAAGGTCCACGTCGAGGGCGCCTACAAGGTGACCCGCGCCGCCTGGCCGTTCATGCGCGAGCAAGGCTACGGCCGGGTGATCTTCACCTCGTCCACCTCCGGCATCTACGGCAACTTCGGCCAGAGCAACTACGGCATGGCCAAGCTGGGCCTCTACGGCCTGACCCGCAACCTGGCCATCGAAGGCCGCAAGAACAACATCTTCGTCAACGCCATTGCCCCCACCGGCGGCACCCGCATGACCGAAGGCCTGATCCCGCCGCAGGTGTTCGAGCAGCTCAAGCCCGAGCTGGTCAGCCCGCTGGTGGTGTACCTGGGCAGCGAGGCCTGCCAGGAGACCTCCGGCCTGTTCGAGGTTGGCGGCGGCTGGATCGGCAAGGTGCGCTGGGAGCGCAGCCTGGGCGTGGGCTTCGACCCGAGCAAGGGCTTCAGCGTCGAGGACGTGGCGGCCAACTTCGCGCAGATCTGCGATTTCGAGAACGCCGCGCATCCGAAAGACAACGTCGAGGCGCTGCGCGAGATGATGGCGAACCTGCAGAAATACGCCGGTTGATCCGGCCAGCCTGACCGGCGGAACAGCCAGCGGGGCTGTTCCTTGGAGGCAGACGCAGTAAGGTGGAAGGGCCGGCTCATTGTCGGCCCTTTGCTTTTCTGCCTCGATGCCCAAGGAGTTCGCCATGAGCGTGATAATCGAGAGGAACGGCCCGGTGACCACCCTGGTGATCGCCCGCCCGGCGGTACGCAATGCCGTGGACCTGCCCACCGCCCAGGCGCTGGCCGATGCCTTGCGCGATTTCGAGCAGGACGAGGAGGCACGGGTCGCGGTGCTCACCGGCGCCGGCGGCACCTTCTGCGCGGGCGCCGACCTGGCGGCGGTGGCCGAGGGTGGCGAGCGACGCAACCGCCTGGAAACCGAAGGCGACGGGCCGATGGGGCCGAGCCGCATGCAGTTGTCCAAGCCGCTGATCGCGGCCATCGAGGGCTATGCCGTGGCTGGCGGGCTGGAGCTGGCGCTATTGGCAGACCTGCGGGTGATGGCCGAGGACGCGGTGTGCGGGGTGTTCTGCCGGCGCTTCGGCGTGCCGCTGATCGACGGCGGCACCGTGCGTCTGCCGCGCATCATCGGCCAGGGCCGGGCGCTGGACATGATCCTCACCGGCCGTCCGGTGGGGGCGCAGGAGGCGCTGATGATGGGCCTGGCCAACCGCGTGGTGCCGCGCGGACAGGCTTTGGAGGCGGCGGAAGAGCTGGCGCGGGAGATCGCCGAGTTTCCCCAGCGCTGCATGCTGGCTGATCGAGCAAGCGTCTTCACCCAGTGGACCCTGTCCTTCGACGTGGCGATGGCCAATGAGTTCCAGGGGGGGATGGCGGTGATCCAGAGCGGCGAGACGGTGGAAGGGGCGCAGCGTTTTGCCGATGGGGAAGGGCGGCACGGGGAGTTTTGAGGGAACGGGTCGAGAGCGCCCTCACCCTAACCCTCTCCCGGAGGGAGAGGGGACCGTCCTGAGCGGCGCACGCCCCGGCGTCAGTCGGTCATGACGGTTCCTACCAATCGTGAGTTTCAGGATAAACACCGCACCACCAGCGAGCACTGACTGCCCCCTCTCCCTCCGGGAGAGGGCTGGGGTGAGGGGAAAGCCCGAGCGTCGGACTTTCCCTCTGCGACAGCGCCGATCAATCCCGCTGGATGATCACATAGGTCTTGCGCACGGTTTCCTGGATGTCCCACACGCCCAGGCTGTTCTGCGGCAGCAGGAAGGCGTCGCCGGCCTGGAAGGCGATGGTCTCGCCGCCGTCCGGGGTGAAGGTGCCACGGCCGGAGATGAAGTGGCAGAACTCCTGCTCGACGATCTGGCGGCGCCAGCGGCCGGGGGTGCATTCCCAGATGCCGGTTTCCACGCGGTCGGTGCGCTCGATGGATTCCACGCGGGTTTCCGATACCGGCTCGCCCAGCGGTACGGCGACCGGGTTCGCCTCGCCGAGTTCGGCGTGCAGGGTGTTCTTCAGGTGGGTCAGTTTCATTCGGGGCTCCAGTGGGTTTTCTCTAGGGGCTGATCAGCCGACCTTCCAGGTCATCAGGCCTTCCATGGTCGCGGCGACTTTCTCCGCCAGGCGGCGACGCCACGGGGCGCTGTGCGGGTTGGCCAGCACTTCGTCTTCGTGCACGAAACTGCGGATGATCGCGTTGTAGCCCAGCCAGCGGCAGGGTTCGGGCTCCCAGCCGCGCAGGCCGTCCTGCACGCTGCGGTCGTCGATCACCCAGGGCTGGCGGGTGAGTTCGCTGTGCTGGCCGAGGATCAGGTCGGCGAGGGTGCGGCCGCCGAGGTTGGTGGCGCCGACGCCTTCGCCGCCGTAGCCGCCGGAAAGGGCGATGCCGTTGCGGCGGTCGATCAGCATGTGCGGGTGGAAGCGCCGCGACATGCCAAGGTTGCCACCCCAAGTGTGGGTGATGCGTACGTCCTTCAGGCGCGGGAAGAGTTCGCCGAACAGGTAGCGGCGCAGGCCCACCTCATCGTCGGTGAGGCTGAAATCGGTGCGCAGCTTGCCGCCGAAGCGGTAGCCGCCACGGGCGCCGAAGGCCAGGCGGTTGTCGGCGGTGCGCTGGCCATAGGTGACCTGGCGGCTGAATTCGCTGAAGGCCTGGCCCTGCGCAAGACCGATCTCCGCCCAGACTGATTCGGGCAGCGGTTCGGTGGCCACCAGCAGGCTCTGCACCGGCAGCTGGTAGTTGCCCAGCGGCGGCAGGTCGGCGGCGTAGCCTTCGATGGCAGGCACCACCCAGTGCGCCTTCAGCTCGCCGTGCTCGGTGCGCAGCAGGCCCGGTGCCCAGTGAGTCACGCGGCTCTTCTCGAAGATCTGCACGCCCTGGCGCTCCACGGCGCGGGCCAGGCCACGGACCAGCTTGGCCGGGTTGATGGTGGCGCAGTGCGGGGTGTGGATGGCGCCCAGCGCGCTGGGAATGCGCAACTGCTCGGCGAGCTGGCTGGCGGTGAGCCAGCGGTAGTCGTCCTCGGTCAGGCCCTCGGCATGGAGGTGCGCGAGGTAGTCGCGCAGGCGGCGCTCCTGTTCCGGGTAGCGCGCGGCGGTGTAGAGCACGCCGCCCTTGCGGTAGTCGCAGTCGATGCCTTCACGCTCGAGCACGCGGGCGACTTCGTCGGGGATGCCGTGCAACAGGTCGTAGGAGGCGCGGCGCTGCTCCGGCGAGAGGCCGGCGAGCAGGCGGTCTTCGCCGAGGATGTTGCCCATCAGCCAGCCGCCGTTGCGGCCGGAGGCGCCGAAGCCGGCGGTCTCCGCTTCGACGATGGCGATCTTCAGCTGCGGCGCGCGCTGCTTCAGGTAGTAGGCGGTCCACAGTCCGGTGTAGCCGGCGCCGGCGATGGCCACGTCGACGTCCAGTGAGTCTTGCAGCGAGGGACGCGGGACGAGGTCGTCGTCCAGTTGGTTCATCCACAGACTGATATGACGCCATGCCGACATAGACGACTCCGGAAGGGAAGAGGGGGAATGTCGTCAAGCCTAGAGGTGGCGCGGGCTTCTGTCGTCTGCGCGGGTACGCGGGGAGTGCCGGCGCGCCCGCCGGCAACGGCCGGTCAGGCGTCGTTCTGCTCGTCGCGCAGGCGTTTCAGGTACTCGCGCGGGGACTGCCCGGTGTGCTGGCGGAAGCAGCGGTAGAAGGCCGACAGCGAGTTGAAACCGGCGGAGAACGCCAGTTCGTCGATGCGCGCCGGCAGCGGCGGACGCAACTGGCCGAGCAGGTGGGTGAGGCGCGTCTGGTTGACGTACTGGTAGAAGCTCAGCCCCATCACCTGGTTGAGCAGGTAGGAAATCTGGTTGCGGGTGTAGCCGGTGGCGCTGGCCACCTGGGTCAGGTCCAGGTCCGGCGCCAGGTACGGCTGGCTCTTGCTGAAGTACTGCTCCAGGTCATTGGCCAACTGGCTCAACTGGCGCGGCGAGAGGCCCAGGCGGCTGGTGGCCGGGCGCGGGTCCACCGCCTGCGGGCGGTTCTCGGCGCCCTCGCTCACTACCGAGGCGTATTCGTTGATCCGCCAGATCAGGCCGTCGCGCACGGTGATCGCTTCGCTGGAATGGAAGGTCGCCAGGCGGCCGCTCAGGGTCACCGCGATGCGGTACTGGATGAACGCGGTATCGCCATCCACGCGGATGCGGTCGATGTGGTCGAGGAACTCTTCCGGGCGGCTGGGCATGGTGCCCTGCACGTAGTCGCGCAGGTCGGCAAAACCCAGTGTGCGGTTCTGGAAGAAGTCGTTGTACTCCACCTGCGGATGGTAGAGCGCGAGCACCGCGTCGAGATCGCGGTGCTTCCAGCATTGGTGATAGCGCAGCACCACCTCGCGGGTCTGTTCGGTGAGGTGGCTGTCGGAGGGGCGTTGGTCGATGGCTTGCATAGGGTGCCAAGTCTGCCCCAGACAGCGGCGTTCGGGTAGTGGCAATGGCCGACGCACTATCCAACTGCTCGATGGGCCGTCATTGCCTGCGCCTATGTCGCCCCGACGAGCCCATTCCAGAGCGGGGATTCACTCTTTCGGGCGACACCCTGAATACCACCTTGGAGCGCTTACTCCCCACTGGGGGCCTGAGTAGGGTGTAGCCACCTCGACACCGTCAGGAGAGCCGCATGACAACAAAAACAAGGCGCGGATTCTTCCAACCGCAACTGCTTGCCACCGCTGTCGCCCTGGGATGCGCCACCCAGGCTCAGGCAATCAATTTCAACATTGGGGAAATCGAAGGACAGTTCGACTCCACGCTGTCCGTGGGGGCCAGCTGGAGTACCCAGAGTCCCAAGCAGGACCTGATCGGTTCCGCCAACGGCGGCCATGGGATGACCCAGACCAACGACGACGGGCGCCTGAACTTCCGCAAGGGCGACACCTTCTCGAAGATCTTCAAGGGCATCCACGATCTTGAGCTGAAGTATGGGGACTTCGGCGTCTTCACCCGGGGCAAGTACTGGTACGACTTCCGCCTGGAGGATGAAGACACCGACTGGAAGCCGATCTCCAACAGCGGCCGCAAGGAGGGCGCCAAGTCGTCCGGGGCGCAGCTGCTCGACGCCTTCGGCTACTACAACTACTCCATCGCCGACATGCCCGGCACCGTGCGCCTGGGCAAGCAGGTGGTGAGCTGGGGCGAGAGCACCTTCATCGGCAACAGCATCAACGCCATCAACCCGATCGACGTCTCCGCCTTCCGCCGGCCCGGTTCGGAAATCAAGGAAGGCCTGATCCCGGTGAACATGCTCTATATGTCGCAGAGCCTCACCGACTCGCTGTCCGTGGAAGGTTTCTACCAGCTGGAGTGGGACCAGACGGTGCTCGACAACTGCGGCACCTTCTTCTCCACCACCGACGTTGCGGCTGACGGCTGTAATACCAACTACAACATCCTCGACAAGAAAACCGTCACCGCGCTGAATGCGCCGGCGACCAAGGCGCTGCTCAATTCGCTGGGCGTGACCGTGACTCCCGAGGGCCTGATGGTGCCGCGCGGCGCCGACCGCGATGCCCGCGACTCCGGGCAGTGGGGCCTGTCCCTGCGCTGGCTGGGCGATGACGTCGAGTACGGCGCCTACGCCATGAACTACCACAGCCGCACGCCCATCGTGAGCATGCAGAACGCCAGCGCCGCCGATATCGGCAATGCGCTGCGGGCCATCTCGGCGGGCGCCTCGGCGCTGGCCCAGCCGATCCTCCTGGGGCGCGGCCACTACTTCCTCGAATACCCCGAGGACATCCGCCTGTACGGCCTGAGCTTCTCCACCACGCTGCCCACCGGCACCGCCTGGCAGGGTGAGTTCAGCTTCCGGCCGAACATGCCGCTGCAGCTCAACACCACCGACCTGACGCCGCTGCTGGCCACCACCGTGGCCGGCGGCTTCGCCAGCGGCGGTGTGGCGGGCGCGCTGGGTCAGGCCGAGCAGGTCAACCACGGCTATATCCGCAAGGACGTGAGCCAGGCGCAGACCACCTTCACCCACTTCTTCGACCAGGTCATGGGCGCCGACCGCGTCACCCTGGTGGGCGAAGTCGGCGTGACCTACGTCGGCGGTATGACCAACAAGGTCGGCGAACGCTATGGCCGCGACTCGGTGTTCGGCGTGCCGGAGAACGCGGTGGCCGATGCGCAGTACGGCAGCGGCGGCTTCTATACCTCCTCGTCCTGGGGTTACCGCGCCCGCACCATCTGGGACTACAACAACGTGTTCGCCGGGGTGAACCTCAAGCCGAACATTGCCTGGTCTCACGACGTGCACGGCTACGGCCCGGTCTTCAACGAGGGCAGCAAGGCCGCCAGCGTCGGCCTCGACGCCGACTACCAGAACACCTACACCGCGAGCCTGAACTACACGAACTTCTTCGGTGGCGATTACAACACCATCGTCGACCGCGACTTCGTTTCCCTCAGCTTCGGCGTGAACTTCTGACCTGCCAGACCAAGGAACCGACGTATGAGAACGACAAGAATCCTTCAATGCGGCGCGCTGGCCCTGAGCCTGCTGTCCTGCGGGGTGATGGCCGCGGTCTCCGCCGATGAGGTGGCCAAGCTTGGCACCAGCCTGACGCCCATGGGCTCGCAGAAGGAAGGCAACGCCGATGGCAGTATCCCGGCCTGGGCCGGCGGCATCGCCCGCGACGCCGGCAAGGTGGACGCCAAGGGCTTCCTCTCCGACCCGTTTGCTGGCGAGAAGCCGCTGTTCACCATCACTGCGCAGAACGTGGATCAGTACAAGGACAAGCTTTCCGCCGGCCAGCTGGCACTGTTCAAGCGTTACCCGGACACCTACAAGATCCCGGTGTACAAGACCCACCGGACCTTCGCGTTGCCCGATGAGGTCTACGCCTCGATCAAGCACAGCGCCGAGTTCGTCCAGCCGATCAACGACGGCAATGGCCTGGAGAACTTCGAGAAGAGCCGCTACTACGCCTTCCCGATTCCGAAGAACGGTGTGCAGGCGCTGTGGAACCACCTGACCCGCTACCACGGTGGCAACATTTCCCGCGTGGTGGTGCAGGTGGTGCCGCAGACCAACGGCAGCTACACGCCGATCCGCTTCGAGGAATCGATCGCGGTGCCGCAGAACATGGCCGAGCAGGACGCCAGCAAGACCGGCAACATCCTCACCTACTTCAAGCAGGAAGTGACCGCCCCGGCACGCCTGGCCGGCAACGTGCTGCTGGTCCACGAGACACTGGACCAGGTGAAGGAGCCGCGCCTGGCGTGGATCTACAACGCCGGCCAGCGCCGCGTGCGCCGCGCTCCGCAGGTGGCCTACGACGGCCCGGGCACCGCCTCGGACGGCATGCGCACTTCGGACAACTACGACCTGTTCTCCGGCGCGCCGGACCGCTACGACTGGAAGCTGGTGGGCAAGCGCGAGATGTACATCCCGTATAACAGCTACCGGCTCAACTCGCCGCAGCTCAAGTACGACGACATCGTCAAACCCGGCCACATCAACCAGGACCTGACCCGCTACGAGCTGCACCGCGTGTGGGAAGTGGTCGGCACCCTGAAGGCCGGCGAGCGCAATATCTACGCCACCCGCCACTTCTACCTCGACGAGGACAGCTGGCAGATCGCCGAGTCCGAGCTGTACGACGGCCGCGGCCAGCTGTGGCGCGTGGGCGAGGGCCACTCGATGACCTTCTACCCGCAACTGGCCACCGGCTACGCCGCCGAATCGCTGTACGACATCCTCGCCGGCCGCTACGTGACCTTTGGTTTGAACAACGAGGAGAAGCGTGGCTACCAGTTCGGCAACAAGGCCAGCATGGCCGACTTCACCCCGGCGGCCCTGCGCAACACCGGCGTGCGCTGATCCGCTGCAGTGCTCCTTGCCCGGCGCCTCAAGGTAGGCGCCGGGGTTCTTTTTTCGGGATGCGCAATGCCTGCGCCGGGCCTTGAGCAGCCGGCCCTATGACGCGCCATGAATGCCGCTGATGGTTCTTTGCCCGGCCAGCGCCCAGGCATAGTCTGGCCCGCAGCAAATGGCCGGAAGAAGCCCATGTCGACAATCGCCTTGCACAGCGCGGCGCTGCCGCGTCTGCCTCGCCAGCACCTGGCCCGTGAGCGCCTGCGGACCAGCCTGAGTGGCGCCGAATGCCGCCTGCGCCTGCTGGTGGCGCCGCCCGGCTGCGGCAAGACGGTGCTGCTGAGCGAGTGCGCGCGCCAGGCGCCGGCCGGCACCCGCGTGGTCTGGTTGAGCCTCGGCGGGCGGGCGCTGGAGCCGGCGCAATTCTGCGAGCGGCTGGCGGAGGCGCTCGGCGTACTCCAGGGTGACGAAGACGCGCTGGCTGCCTGGCTGGAGACAATGAGCGAGCCGATCTGGCTGATGCTCGATGATTACCCTCGGACGCCAGATGCCGAGCTGGACGACTGCTTCGACCGCCTGCTCGCCGTGGCCTCCTCGCAAGTGACCTGGTGGCTGGCCAGCCGGCGGCGGCCGAAATGCAACCTTACGCGCCTGCTGCTCGAAGGCGAGCTGCTGGAGCTGGATGCCACGGCCCTTACCCTGACCCAGGACGAGCTCGACCAGTACCTGCACCTGTTGGCGCTGGAATGGCCGCAGGCCCAGCGTGAAGCGCTGCTGGAATCGACCCATGGTTGGTTCGCGGGTATCCGCCTGCGGCTGCTGAGCCTGGCCAACGATGGCCCGGTACCGTGCACGATCCAGGTGGCGGAGAGCGGCAGCGCGCTGTTTCAGGACTACCTGCAACGGGAGGTACTGAGCGTTCTGCCCGCGTCGCTGGCGGAGACCCTCTGCGCACTGGCGGTTATTCCCCGCTTTGGTCGTGAACTCAGCGACTACCTGTTCGACGCGCCCGGTCAGGGGTTGGACGGACTGCTCGCCTGGGGCGCGCTGATCGAGCCGGTGGACAACACCCGCCACTGGTTCCAGGTGGCGCCGATGCTGGCGCCGACCCTGGCGCGCCTGTCCCGCTGGCCGGCGGCGATGCTGCATCGCCGGGCCTGCCAGTGGTTCAGCCAGTCCGGCGACCTCCACGCGGCGTTCGAGCACGCCTTGCTCGCCGAGCAGCCGGACGAGGCGGCCAGCCTGCTGCAGCGCTTCACCGAGGAACACCTGCTGTACGGGCGCAATATCGAGCGGGTGCTCAAGCTGCGCGAAATGCTGCCGGACGAGTTGTTGTGCAGCACGCCGCGCCTGCTGGTGCTCAATGCCTGGACCCTGTTGTTCGTCGGCCGGCTGGACGACGTCAAGGCGTTGCTCGCCAGCTTCACCCGCTTCCTGCCGATGCCCGGCGAACGTCGGCAGCGCGCGCTGGTGGCGCAGTGGCAGGGACTGGCCGGCGTGCTCACCCACGCCCGGGGGCGCGCCGGTGCCCGCGAACAACTGCGCGAGGCGCTGGAGTACCTGCCGGAGGATGCCTGGGCGCAGAAACTGATGTGCCTGTCGGCGCTGACCCAGCAGGCCCAGGCCGGCGGTAACCTGGCCGAGGCCCGCCTGATCAACCGGGATGCGCTCCGGCTTGCGCGGCTGCACGGCAGCCTGACCTTCGAGGCGCTGCTGGAGCTGGATCGCGCCCAGTGGCTGGAGCAGCGCGGCGAACTGCAGCGCGCCGACGCCCTGCTGGCGCGGGTGCAGGACTACCTGGACGAAATCAGTGTGACCGGCAACGCCATGGCCGGGCGTGTCGCCCTGCGCCGTGGCTGGCTGAGCCTGCGCCAGGGACGCAGCGACGAGGCGCGCGAGCTGTTCATCGCCGGCCTTACCGAAACCCGCCGCAGCCATGACCCGAACCTGATCTACGGCCTTACCGGGATGGCCTGGCTGGATGCGCTGGATGACGACATCGACGGCGCCTTCAACCGGCTGTTGGAGGTGGAACGGCTGATGCAGCTGCAGCATGTGCCCGAGGCCGTGTACCGCGGCTCGCTGTTGCTGGTCAGTGGTGCCCTGAGCCTGCGCCAGGGGCGGGCGGGGCAGGCGCGGGAGGTATTGCTGCGGGTCGCCTCGCGCTGCCGCACCGACCGCCTGAATCCGCCGGCCGCCATGCCTGACCTGATCCTGCGGGTGGAGCACCTTCTGGCACTCGCCGAACTGTACGACGGTGATATCGAGGATGCATTACAGCGCCTGTCCGCGATGCTGCCCGACCTGCTGCGGCAGGGGCGCAACACGCTGGCCTGCGATGTCTGGCTGGCGCTGGCCGAAGTCCATTACGCCGCCGGTGACCTGGATGACGCGCGCGCCGCGCTCGACGAGGGCGTGGCGCTGGTGCAGCGCTTCGGCCTGCTCGCCGCGCTGCGGGAAACCCAGCGCCGCCAACCGGGGCTGTTCGGCTTGCGCCCCAGCGCCGGCGAGGTGCCCGCGCACAGCCTGCTCAGCCTGCGCGAGCTGTCGGTGCTGGAACTGATCGCGCGGGGCTGCTCGAACCTGGAAATCGGTGAGCGTCTCTACATCTCGCTGCACACGGTGAAGACCCACGCCCGGCGGATCAACGGCAAGCTCGGCGTCGAGCGGCGCACCCAGGCAGTGGCGCGGGCGAAGGAACTGGGATTACTGAAGATCTGAGACTCAGTGCAGGGCCTTGGGCGGCACGCTGATCTCCGCCAGGCGCTGGGCCAGGCGCAACTGCTCGGCGGGGTCGTCGCTGAGCAGCATCGCCCGTTCCAGGTCGTAACGCTCGGCCTGCGGGCACTCCAGCGCGTGATAGAGATCGGCCCTGGCCAAGTGGTCGCCGGCGGTCGGCGGGCCCAGTTCCAGCACGCGCTGGGCGTCCTTCAGCGCGGCCAGCGGTTCGCTGACGCCCAGGTGCAATTGCCGCAGGTTGCGCGACAGGCGCTGGAGCATCTCGCCGGCACTGGCGGTTTGCAGGTGCGCGGCAGACAGCTCCACCTGCGGCCCCAGTTGGCGCACCAGCAGATCCCGGCAATCACGGGTGTAGAGGCGGCGGCCGGTGGCTGGGTCGAGCAGATGATCGGCGCCGGGAACGCGCAGCAGGAAGCGTCCGGGGAAGTTCACGCCAACCAGGGCAATGCCCTGTTGGCGCGCCAGCTCCAGGGCGATCAGCGCCAGCGACAGCGGTTGGCCGTGGCGGCGTTGCAGCACCTGGGGGAGCAGGGCGGCGCGGGGTTGCAGGGGGAACTCGTCGTCTTCGGCGAAGCCCAGTTCGCTCATGCGGCGCAGCAACGCCTGGGCCCGCTCGGCGTCCGTGGTGGCGGTCGGCATCACCACCGCGATCTGATGCGCCAGGCTGTCGAGCAGGCGGCGTGCCTGTTCAGGGCTCTGGTGCGGCTCATGCTCGGCAGCGATCCACAGCGCGGCCTCGAACAGGGCCGGTGGGTCCTGGGCAAGACAGGCGAGGCAGGCTTGACGCGGGTTCATGGCGTTCTCCGGCTGATTCTGCGGTTTTAACCGTTGCGGGGCGCGCTCGTCCAGTCTCCGCCCGCGCGCGTTACGAACAAACGCGGAAGGAGGGGGATGCCTATACTGTTAAGGCCCGAAATCGTGGGCGCCCGGTCACCAGCAAGGGAGCGCCGCCATGTTCGACATGATGGAAGCCACCCGGCTCGAGTCGCTGCATCTCACCCAGGACCCGGCCACGGGACTCAAGGCCATCATCGCCATCCACAATTCCCGGCTCGGGCCGGCGCTGGGTGGTTGCCGCTATCTGCCCTATCCCAGCGAGGATGCCGCCCTGCGCGATGCCGCGCGGCTGGCCCAGGGCATGAGCTACAAGGCCGCGCTGGCCGGGTTGCGCCAGGGCGGTGGCAAGGCGGTGATCATCCGCCCGCCCCACGTGGCCAATCGTGGCGAACTGTTCGAAGCCTTCGGCCGCTTCATCGACTCCCTGGGCGGCGCCTACATCACCGCGGTGGACAGTGGCACCTCCAGCGCGGACATGGACTGCATCGCCCAGTACACCCGCCACGTCACCAGCACCACCACAGGCGGCGACCCGTCGCCGCACACCGCCCTGGGCGTGTTCGCCGGCATCCGCGCCAGCGCCCAGGCGCGTCTGGGCAGCGATGACCTGGAGGGCCTGCGGGTCGCCATCCAGGGCCTGGGGCATGTGGGTTATGCACTGGCCGAGCACCTGGCCGCCGCCGGTGCGGAACTGCTGGTGAGCGATATCGACTCAGGCAAGGTGGAACTGGCGGTGGAGGAACTGGGCGCGCGCCCGGTGCCCAACGAGGCGTTGCTCACCACGCCCTGTGACATCCTCGCGCCGTGCGGGCTGGGCGGGGTGCTCACCTCGCAGGTGGTCGGCCATCTGCGCTGCGCGGCGGTGGCGGGGGCGGCGAACAACCAGCTGGCGCAGCCCGAGGTGGCCGATGAACTGGAGGCGAGGGGAATCCTCTATGCGCCGGACTATGTGATCAATTCCGGTGGCTTGATCTACGTCGCGCTGCAACACCAGGGCGAGGCGCTGCCGACCATCACCGCGCACCTGTCGCGGATCGGCGAGCGGCTCACCGAGGTCTTCGCCCACGCCCAGGCCGATCACCTGTCGCCAGCGCGGGTCGCCGACAAGCTGGCGGAGCGGATTCTCTACGGTGAGTACTCGGGGCACTGACGCCCCGAGCGTCACTCCTCGCCCGCCGCGTCGCTGAAAATCTCGTTCAGCGCGTCGGGCTGGTTCTTGAATGCGCGGGCGAAGGCGTCGCGGTTCTTGGCCATGAAGATGCCAATCTCCTCGACCTGGTCTTCCTTCAGCGAAGGCACCGCCTTCTGCAGCACCTCGGCCAGCGTTTCCGCCAGCTCCAGCATCTTGTCGTGCCGGTCGGCTTCTGCCTTATCCATGAACAGGCGCTCTGGATCGCGGCTGCTGCGGTACACCACTTCGACGGCCATTCATCACCTCGTAAGCCTTCTCTTGTTGGGGGAGTGGAAATTACTGTTTATTTATACAGTAAAGTGATTGCGCAATGCTACTGCCTGTACGCGAACCAGTCGTCAGAAGCCTAGACGCAGAGAAGAGGTGTGCCGCTATTCGAGCACTGTCGGCGGTGGTCCAAAAGAGTGCGTGCGACCCGTTGGCGCACACGGCGACTCCGACGTGACTGGCGCAAGGCGCCGTCAGTCAGAGCCTTCAGAAGGTGGGAATTTAGCTTAGGAAGCGATGAGCAGGCCGTGGCCGCTGCCTGTCGGGGCCAGCAACTGCGGCGCCAGGTGGCCGTGCTCGATGGCGAGGCCGAAACGGACGCTCTGGATGAGGCGCTGCAGCTGCTCCGGGTCCTGCAGTTGGCTGTTGCGGATCATGCGGCGCGCGGCGACGCCCTTATCGGTGGAGAGGGTGAGGGCGATGCTGCCGTCGAGTCGTTCGAGGCTGAAGTTGACGCGGTACTGCTGCCCGAAGGCGTCGGTCAGTACCTGGAAGGGACTTTCCATGAATCGGTCCTGCCTGTTGTTGGCGTGCCTCTGGATGGACCGGAGGGCCACCTGAAAAGTTCGCCGTCATGGTGCCGCAACGACGGGCTGCCATGACTGCGCAAGATCAATGGCGCAGTGCTTGCAATCGCAGTGCTTGCAACGAGTGGCTGGCAGGCATTCCCCAAGAATCCTTAAAGAAACGGAGATGTGACCAATGAAACTGGACTGGGCCGAGCGCCTGCGAGAACGGATGCATGGCTGTGCCGAATCCCTGGGCAACCTGCTGGTGGAGGGCTTCCACTACCTGGCGTTGTTCGCCATCGGCGGGTCGGTGTTCTGGTCGGCGGCGGTGGCCTTCGGCGAGATGATGGGCAAGGGCCACGCGAGCATCGATGACATCCTGCTGCTGTTCATCTATCTCGAACTGGGCGCGATGGTGGGCATCTACTTCAAGACCAACCACATGCCGGTGCGCTTCCTGATCTACGTGGCGATGACCGCGCTGACGCGCCTGATGATCGCCGACATCCAGCACAACCACGTGCCCGACGACGGCATCATCCTGGTCTCGGTGGCGTTGTTGCTGCTGGCGCTGGCGATCCTGGTGGTGCGCTACGCCTCCTCGCGCTTCCCGTCTCCGGCTTCGCCGCAGCGCAGTGGCGAACGTGACCTGATCAGCGACGACGAGCGCTGAGCGCACCGGCGTTGATCGCCGCCCGTCGCAGAGCGGCCGGATGCACTACCATCGGTGCATCCGCCGCCTGAGAAGTCCGAGCCCATGAAGGGATGGAAGCTGTTTGCACCCCTGCTGATCCTGGTGATCATCGCCATTACCCTCTATCTCCGTCTGCACACCCAGCCGCTGCTGCTGCAGGGCGAGGCGGACGCCACCGACGTGATCGTCGCGTCCAAGGCCAAGGGCCGGGTAGAAGTGCTGCACGTGCGGCGCGGCGACGACGTGAAACAGGGCCAGCTGCTGATCTCCCTCAGCAGTCCCGAACTGCAGGCCCAGCTGGACTCCCTGCGCGCCGCGCGCAACCAGGTGCAGGCCAATCTCGACGAATCCCTCCACGGCACCCGCGAGGAAACCCTGCGCGCCTTGCAGGCCAGCCTGTCCCAGGCCCAGGCCGAGCAGCGCAATGCCGAGCTGGAGTACCAGCGCAACGAGGAACTGGCCGGCCGCGGCTTTGTCTCCCAGGCGCAGCTGGATTTGTCCCGCCGTGGCCGCGACGTGGCGCGCAACCGCGTGGCCGAGGCCCAGGCCAATCTCGACGAGGGCACCCAGGGCGACCGCGAGGAGCGTCGACAGGCGCTGGAAGCGGCGGTGCGCCGGGCCGATGCGCAGATTCTCGAACTGCAGGCGCAGACCAACGACCTCAACGTGGTGGCGCCGGTGGACGGCGAAGTGGGGCCGATCCCGGCGGAGCAGGGCGAGCTGATCAACGCCTACAGCCCGTTGCTGACCCTGGTGCGGCTGTCCGATAGCTATTTTGTGTTCAACCTGCGCGAAGACATCCTCGCCGATGTGAAGAAGGGCGACGAGGTGGCCATCCAGGTGCCCGCGCTGAAGAACGCCGCTGTCCGCGCCAAGGTCAGCTACATCGCCCCGCTCGGCGACTTCGCCACCAAGCGCGCGACCCGCGCCACCGGCGACTTCGACCTGAAGACCTTCGAGGTGCGGCTCTATCCGGAGACGCCGGTGGAGGGATTGCGTCCCGGGATGAGCGCGCTGTGGCACTGGCAGCAGTAAGGCGCAACCTGCTGCGTTTCGCCCAGGCCTTCGGCAGCGAGACGCGCATCGCCCTGCGCAGCTGGACCATCCACTGGCTCGGTTGGCTCTGGCCGCTGCTGCTGTTCGTGGTGATCAGCGGCGTGTACCAGGCCGGCACCCTGCTGGACATGCCGGTGGCGGTGGTCGATGCCGATCACAGCCATCTGTCGCGGCAGATCGTCCGCGAGCTGGACGCCGGTTCCCACGCCAAGGTGGAGGTGCTCGGCGGCGGCCTGCAGGAAGGCCAGCGCCGCCTGCGCATGGCCGACGACTATGCGCTGCTCTACATCCCCCGCGATTTCGAGGCGGACGCCCTGGCCGGCCGCCAGCCCACCGCCGAGCTGTACTACAACTCGCTGTTCTATTCCGCCGGCTTCTACTCGACCCAGGACTTCGACGGGTTGATGAGCGCCGTCAACGCCGAACTGCGCCCGCGCCTGGCCGCCGGCATGGACCGCCCGATGCCGGCGCTGGCCAGCGTCGCCGTGTCCTACGAGAGCCTGTTCAACGCCAGCGGCAACTACATCTACTTCCAGCAGTTCGCCGCCATCGTCCACCTGCTGCAGCTGTTCGTGATCGTCGCCACCGTCCACGTGCTCGCCCGCGAGGCGCCGGAACTGCGCGCATCGTCGCCGCACATCCTGCGAGCCCAGGCGCTGGGCGTGCGCCTGCTGGGCAAGCTGGCGCCCTACACCCTGCTGTTCAGCACGCTGCTGATGGTGGAGCTGTTCCTGCTGGTGGAACTCAACGGCGCGCGGATCAACGGCAATCCCTGGTGGATGCTGGCGATCACCGTCTGCTACGTGGCGGCGGCGCAGAGCCTCGGGCTGGTGCTGTTCATCTTCACCGCCAACCGCTTCAGCGCCTATTCGCTGATCGGCCTGCTGATCGGCCTGGCGCAGACCTATTCCGGCGTGCTGCTGCCGGAGCTGGCGATGCCGCAGATCGCCCGGGTGATCGCCGAGGCGGAGCCGCTGACCCACACCCTGCACGGCCTGTTCGACCAGTTCCTGCGCAAGGCGCCGGCCGAGTCGGGCCTGTACACCTGCTGCAAGCTGCTGCTCTACCCGCTGCTGGCCTACATGATCGCCAAGATGCGCCTGCGCCGGCGCCTCGACCTGAGCCCGGCATAGGGAGCTGCGATGGAAAACTTCTGGAGCGTCTTCCGCGAATCCCTGCGCAACATGTTGAGCAAGCCGCTGTGGCTGATGATGGTGCTGTCGGTGGCACTGACCACCTTGCCCTACGCGCACCGCACCATGGACGACCTGCCGGTGGCGGTGATCGACATGGACCACAGCGCGGCGTCCCGCGAACTGGTGCGCCTGCTCGATGCCGCGCCGAAGATCGCCACCCTCGGCTACGACCAGTTGCCCGAGGCACAGCACGACCTGGCCTGGCGCAAGCTGTTCGCCATCGTGGTGATCCCGCTGGATTTCGAGAAACGCGTGCTGCGCGGCGAGTCGGTCACCGTGCCGATCTTCGGCGACGCCACCAACCGCATGGCCAACGGGCAGATCCAGCAGGACATCAACGCCACCTACACCGAGCTGTCGCTGCGCTACAACCGCGAGCGGCTGACGCGCGGCGGCTTCTCCGAACGACAGGCCAACGTGCTGCTGCAGCCGGCGATCGGCCAGCTCACCGACCTGTTCAACCCCGGCACCAGCTTCGCCGCCATCGTCCTGCCCGGGCTGGTGACGCTGATCCTGCAGCACAGCCTGCTGCTTTCCTGTACGCGGGTGAACCTCAACCTGCGCGGCGGCACCCCGCGCTCGCTGCGCCAGCCGGTTTCGACGCGCTTCGGCCGCTACGCCGCGCAACTGTCGATCTGGACGGTACTGGCCATGCTCTTCTATGTGATCTGGCCATGGATGATGGGCTACCGGCAGACGGCCTCGTTCTTCATGCTGATGGGCCTGGTGCTGCCCTTCCTGCTGGCGGTGATCGCCATGAGCGAGTTCATCGCCGAGGTGCTGCCTTCGGAGGAGGCCGTCTACCTGACCATGACCTTCATCACCCTGCCGCTGTTCTACATGGCCGGCTTCACCTGGCCGCCCCAGGCCATGCCGCAGTGGGTGCAGCTGCTGGCCGATGCCATTCCCTCCACCTGGGCGATCCGCGCCGTGGTGGAGATGAACCAGATGAACCTGCCGCTTTCGGCCGTGGCTGACAGAATTCTTATCCTCTTCGTCATGGCGGCGGGCTATGGACTCCTGGGTACACTGATCTACCAGTATCGAAACTGGCGTTGGGACCAGCTCAAGGGCTGGTAAAGAAAGTTGAGAGGGAGTTTCGACATGAAGATGTACCTTGCCTGGCCGCTGCTCATGGCCGGCCTGCTCAGTGGATGCGGTTCCTACCACACGCTGCGCAGCGACGATGTGGTGAATGCCAGCGAGCTGCGGCTCAAGGGCACCTATTGCGGTGCCATTCCCCGGGTCTACGGCGGAGTGGTCTGGGATGCCTGCCAGTTGTACGGCGAACCACCGGCCAACACCGGCTATACACCGCCTGCCTCACCGGCCAACTACACGTTCGGCCCGCCGATCCTGCCTGTGCTGGACATGGTTTTCTCCGGCGTCGTCGACACCCTGGCCTTGCCCTACACCCTTTATCGGCAGAACCGCGATGGCAGTATCGAACTGCGACGCGATTGAGCGAAATCCGAGCTTCAAAGCAGATGAGCGATGCTGATCCGCTTACTGACGACCTTGGTGATCGTTGTAGGAGTGACCGGCTGTGGTTCGGTTCGGACCCTCTCCAGCGACAACGTCGCCAAGGTCGATGATCTGGGGCTCAGGGGAACGGCGTGTGGCGACACGCTCCCTCGGGTTTACGGTGGCGTCGTCTACAACAGTTGCGTGTTGATCGGCGATGATCGTCAGCGAGGTGGACCGATCTCCCGTTTCAGCCTGATGGAGTACCCGGCGCCAGTCATTGATATGGGCTTCTCCGCGGTGGTCGATACCCTGGTGCTGCCCTATACCCTGTACCGCCAGAATCGGGACGGTGACATTCAGATGCTCCGCGAGTAGGCCGTCTAGAGTGAGTGTTCCAGACCATTCGAGGAGCGCTGTGATGAACCCATTGAACGGCAAGGTCGCGGTCGTCACCGGCGCGGCCAGTGGTATCGGCAAGCAGATCGCCCTGACTCTCGCCAAAGCAGGCGCGGCTGTGGCCATCGCCGATCTGCAGGAGGCTGCCGCGCAGCGCGTGGTGGAGGAGATCGAAAGCGCTGGCGGCAAGGCCTTGGCGCTGGCCATGGACGTCACCGACGAGCAGGCGGTGGACGGCGGGATCGACCGCGTCGTGGCGACCTTCGGCAGCATCGATATCCTGGTCTCCAACGCCGGCATCCAGATCGTCAGCCCGCTGCAGGATTTCGCCTTCGCCGACTGGAAGAAGATGCTCGCCATCCACCTCGACGGCGCCTTCCTCACCACCCGCGCCGCGCTGCGCCACATGTACCCGGCCAAGCGCGGCGGCGTGGTGATCTACATGGGCTCGGTGCATTCCCACGAGGCTTCTCCGCTGAAGTCCGCCTACGTCACCGCCAAGCACGGCCTGCTCGGCTTGGCCCGCACCCTGGCGAAAGAGGGTGGGCCGCATGGCGTGCGTTCCCATGTGGTGTGCCCCGGCTTCGTGCGCACGCCGCTGGTGGAGAAGCAGATTCCCGAGCAGGCGGAGGAATTGGGCATCAGCGAGGAAGAGGTGGTGAAAAAGGTCATGCTCGGCGGCACCGTGGACGGCGAATTCACCACCGTCGAGGACGTGGCGCAGACTGTGCTGTTCCTGGCGAGCTTTCCCTCGGCGGCGCTCACCGGGCAGTCGGTGCTGGTCAGTCATGGATGGGGGATGCGTTGAGCGAGAGCACCGCACCTTCGTAACAAGGAGCGTAGGGCGCATAACGTTCGACGTTATGCGCCGATTGAACTTGATATCCGGGTACTCCAAATCCGGCACGAAGCCGCGGGTTCAAGGCACTCCGGGCTTGGCTGTGGCACCGCCGATGCGCACGGCGTATCGGCGTACAACCGCGAACGGTTGTACGCCCTACGGCTCTCCCTTCATCAATCCTTCGACACAGCCCTTGCCGTGATGGCAGGATCATGGCATCTTTGTGCAAATGATAAGTTTTCGCATTTGTAGGTTTCTATCACCTGAGCCTCGATGCAAGACGTTCGCGCGCAGGGGGCTCCCGTGACGTCCGCTACACACCATTCACAGGTCGGCGAGCTCTACGCCGGCCATCATTCCTGGCTGCTCGGCTGGCTCTATCGCCGCCTGGAATGTCGCCACCAGGCGGCGGACCTGGCGCAGGACACTTTCGTCCGCCTGCTCGCTCGCAGTGAGCTCAAGGGCCTGCGCGAGCCCCGGGCTTTTCTCGCCACTGTCGCCCGGGGGCTGATGGTCGATCACTTCCGCCGGCAGAGCCTGGAGCGCGCCTGGCTCGACAGCCTGGCGCAGCAACCCGAGGCCGAGGCGCCGTCTGCCGAGGAGCGGGCAATGGTGCTGGAAACCCTGATGGAGATCGACCGCCTGCTCGACGGCTTGCGCCCGGTCGTGCGCAGCGCCTTCCTGTTGTCGCAGCTCGATGGGCTGACCTATCCGCAGATCGCCGAGCGCCTTGGTGTGTCCCTGAGTTCGGTGCAGCAGTACATGACCCAGGCCTTCGGCCATTGCTACCAGGCGCTCTATCCATGAACCCCAGCGGCGCCATCGATGCCGCTCCGCGTCTGGAGCACGCGGTGGTGGAGCAGGCCATCGGCTGGCGTGTGCGCCTGGCCTCCGGGATGGCTGCCGCCGACGAGATCGCCGCCTGCCAGCGCTGGCGGGCGTCCGATCCGGCCCATGAGCAGGCCTGGCAGCGCCTGGAATTCTTCGATGGACGGCTGGCGGGCATTGCGCCGGGTGTAGCCAGCTGCTCGTTGCGTCGTGCGGCGGTCGATCCGGCGCGGCGGCGGGCATTGAAGAGCCTGCTGTTGCTCGCCGGCACGGCGGCCGTGGTGGGCAGCGCTGGCCTCGGCCTGCGCGATTCGTCCTGGCTGGCGCAGCAGCGCACCTCGGTTGGCGAGCGCCGGCGCATCGCGCTGCCCGACGGCGGCTGGCTGCAACTCAATACCGACAGTGCGGTGGATATCGTCTATGACTCGCAGATCCGCCGCGTGCGGCTGTACAGCGGCGAGATGCTGGTGCAGACCGCCACGGACGGCGCCGGTCGCGCCTTCTGGGTGGACACTCCGCTGGGTCGCCTGCAGGCGCTGGGCACCCGATTCGCCGTGCGCCTGGACGGCAGCGAAGCGCGGTTGTCCGTGCAGGAAGGCGCGGTGGCCGTCACCCCCGCGCTGCGCGACGAGTCCGCCGGGGTGATCGAGGCGGGGCGCCAGGTGCGGTTCGACCGCAAGGGGCTGTACGGCGAGACTGCGCTGGACGCCGATTCGCTGGCCTGGAGCGACGGTTATCTGGTGGCACGGCAATGGACCCTCGGCCGGCTGTGCGCCGAGCTGGCGCGCTATCGAGCGGGCGTGCTGCGCTGCGATCCGGCGGTGGCCGACCTGGCGATCTCCGGTGTGTTTCCGCTGGACCGGCCCGAGCAGGCCATCGCCGCCTTGCAACGCAGCCTGCCGGTGCGCGCGCAGTACCGGACGCGCTGGTGGGTGACGCTGGTGCCTTTAGCCTGAGGTGATTTCCTAAAGCTGCCGAGTTTTTGCAGGAGCGGACCCTGTCCGCGATGGACGGAGCTGGCGGCAGGATTCGCGGACAAGGTCCGCTCCTACGAAGAGCTCTTCGGCGCAAATCTGTAGGCACCGTAGGGCGTACAACCGTTCGCGGTTGTACGCCGATACACCGTGCGCATCGTTGGCGCTGTGGCCAGGCTCGGAGTGCCTTGGAACGGCGACTTCGGGGCGGCTTCGGAGTGGTCTGGAGGCAAGGTCAAACGGCGTGTAACGTCGAACGTTATACGCCCTACGCTCCTGAGGGGGGCGTGGCACGGGGCGGGTTCGCGAGCAAGCTCGCTCCTACGAAGAGCAGCCTGGCGCTGGCCTGTAGGAGCGAACCGCTCCGACGAAAATCAAACCGCCTTGGGCAACGGCGCGAACAGCGCGTCGATATCGGCGTCGTCGAGCTGCCAGTCCGAGCCGGTGCCTTCGAGGATACCGGCAGCCAGTGCGGCCTTGTCGCGCTGCAACAGCTGGATCTTCTCTTCCACCGTGCCACGGGCGATCAGCTTGTAGACGAACACCGGCTTGTCCTGGCCGATGCGGTAGGCGCGGTCGCTGGCCTGGTTCTCGGCGGCCGGGTTCCACCAGGGGTCGTAGTGGATCACGGTGTCGGCGGCGGTCAGGTTCAGGCCTACGCCGCCGGCCTTCAGGCTGATCAGGAACAGCGGCACGCGGCCCTCCTGGAAGTCCTTCACCGGTGCGCGGCGGTCGCGGGTGTCGCCGGTGAGCAGGGCGTACTCCAGGTTGCGCTCGGCCAGTGCCTCGCCGATCAGCGCGAGCATCGAGGTGAACTGCGAGAACACCAGCACCCGGCGGCCTTCGGCGAGCAGTTCTTCGAGCATGTCCAGCAGGTAGACCAGCTTGCCCGAGGTCACCGCGCGCGCCGCCTTGCCGGACGGCGGCGGGGCTTCCTTGTTCACCAGGCGGATGTCGCAGCACACCTGGCGCAGCTTGAGCAGCGCTTCGAGGATGATGATGCGGCTGCGCGCAAGGCCGCGCCGGGCGATCTCGTCGCGCACCTTGCGGTCCAGCGCCAGGCGTACGGTTTCGTAGAGGTCACGCTGCGCCTCGCTGAGTTCGATGTGCTGGATGAACTCGCTCTTGGGCGGCAGTTCCGAGGCCACCTGCTCCTTGGTGCGGCGCAGCAGGAAGGGACGGATGCGCGCGGCGAGATGGGCCAGCCGCGCCTGGTCGCCGTGGCGCTCGATGGGCGTGCGGTAGTCGACCGCGAACTGGCGGGCGTCGCCCAGCCAGCCGGGCAGCAGGAAGTGGAACAGCGACCACAGCTCGCCCAGGTGATTCTCCAGCGGCGTGCCGGTCAGGCACAGGCGGTTGCGCGCTTGCAGGTGGCGCGCGGCCTGGGCCGCCTTGGTGCCGGCGTTCTTGATGTTCTGCGCCTCGTCGAGGATCAGCAGGTGGTATTCGTGCTGCGCGAGTTTTTCCGCATCGCGCGGCAGCAGGGCGTAGGTAGTGAGGATCAGGTCGTGCTCGGCGATCTTCGCGAACGCCTTGCGCCGCCCGGCACCGTGCAGGGCGAGCACGCGCAGCCCGGGGGTGAAGCGCTCGGCCTCGTCCAGCCAGTTGGGGATCAGGCTGGTGGGCATGATCACCAGTGCCGGCGTGGTCAGGCGGCCGGCCTGCTTCTCCAGCAGGATGTGGGCGAGGGACTGTAGCGTCTTGCCCAGCCCCATGTCGTCGGCGAGGATGCCGCTGGCGCCGACTTCGCGCAGGGTCTGCATCCAGCTCAGGCCTTCGTGCTGGTAGGCGCGCAGCTCGGCGTTGAGGCCTTCGGGAATGGCCGCCGGGCGCGCGCGGTAGTCGCGCAGGCGGTGGGCGATCTCGCGCAGCTGTTCGCCGCCTTCCCAGGCCAGCGGCAGTTCTTCCAGCTCGGAGAGACGCGAGGCGTCGGCCGCGCCCATGCGCAGGCGGCGCACCGGCGGCTGCTCGCCGATGTAGAACTCCGACAGCGTGCCGAGCATCGGTTTGAGCTTGCCGAACGGCAGCGAGACCCGCAGCGGGCGGTCGGAAGCGGTCTGCCAGGTGTGGATCGGGGTGCGTCCGGCATCCAGGCGCAGCACCAGTTGCTCATCGTCGGAATGGCGGGCGAGGGCGGCCGGGTCCAGTAGCGCCGGCATGCGTCGGATCAGTTCGATCAGCGACGGCAGCAGGCTGATGCGGCGGCCGTCTACCTGGATACCCAGTTCCAGGTCGAACCACTGGCGGTCCTCGGTTTCCTCGATCTCGGCGTACCAGTCTTCCACCGGCAGGATGTCGAAGACGAATTCCGGGCGCACGTCGATTTCCCAGCCCTGCTCGCGCAGTTGCGGCAGGCCTTCGCGCATGAAACTTTGCCAGGCGGTGTCGTCGGGCAGCTCGAACATTTCCCCGGCGCTGTCCTCCAGCGCATCGCTGCGCCGCATGGCGGGCTTGAAGCCCAGTTCGCGCAGGTCCAGGCGCCAGGCGTGCTCGAGGTCCAGCTGGCGGCTGACGCGGACGATACGGTCATCGCGGAATACCCGGATCTCGCGGCCCGAGCGCGGGGTGACGCTGCCGGAGACCGGCATGTCGTCATACAGGAAGGCCAGCGCGGCACGGTGCCGGGAGATGTTCTGCATGCGCCCGCTGCGCAGGTCGAAGCCGCTGTGCACATGGCTGCCCAGGGTCAGCCGCGGGCGTGGCGCGAAGTCGTCGCGCGCCACGGCGGGCAGTGGAGAGTCGGCGGGTGGCTTCATCCGAGTTTCCTTCCGGCGATCCAGCCGAGTACGCAAACGCCCGATGATACCGCGATTTTTCTCGGGCGGGCGCGGAAGGAAACCAGCGGTCAACGGGCGAAGCGTCTGGCGCCGGCGACGCACAGCACCACGGCGACGGTGGCGCCGGCCATCAGCGGGCTGATCTGCTCGTGCAGCAGCAGGCCGGCCAGCGCCAGGCCGAAGAAGGGCTGCAGCAGTTGCAGCTGGCCGACCGCGGCGATGCCGCCGGTGGCCAGGCCGTGGTACCAGAAGAAGAAGCCGATCAGCATGCTGAACAGCGACACGTAGCCCAGGCTCAGCCAGGCCGGCCAACTGGCGCCGGAGAAGGTCGCCGGCTGGGTGTACCAGGCCAGCGGCAGCATCAGCGGCAGGGACAGCACCAGCACCCAGCAGATCACCTGCCAGCTGCCCAGGTGGCGGGCAATGCGCCCGCCCTCGGCGTAGCCCAGGCCGCAGACCGCGATCGCAGCCAGCATCAGCAGGTCGCCGGTGAGGTTGCCCGCGCCGCTCTGGGACAGCGCGAAGCCGGCTACCACGGCACTGCCCAGCAGCGAGCAGATCCAGAACGCCGGGCGCGGCTGCTCGCCGGCGCGCACCACGCCGAACAGCGCGGTGGCCAGCGGCAACAGGCCGACGAAGACGATGGCGTGGGCCGAGTTGACGTGCCGCAACGCCAGGGCGGTGAGCAGCGGGAAACCGACCACCACGCCGCCGGCGACCACCAGCAGAGGGATCAGGTCCTTGCGCGCCGGCAGCTTCTGCCGCAGCACGATGAGGATCGCCGCCGCCAGCAGGCCGGCGATGCTGGCGCGGGCGAGGGTGAGAAAGGTCGGGTCGAAGTCGGCCACCGCCACCCTTGTTGCCGGCAGCGAGCCGCTGAATATGAGCACGCCGAGGAAACCGCTGAGCCAGCCGCCGAGGTTGCGGTTCATGGCGAGAGTGTTGTTCATGGTGGGTCATCCAGCAGAGGAGCGAGCTTCGAGGATGCGCCGGGGCCTGCCGAGCGGCCAGTGACAGATAGGTACAATTTACGCAAACTGTCCGTAAATTATCCCGGTACACATTATCCAGGGGCAGGCGAGGGCGACATGGGCAGGCCAAAGAGCACGCGAGTCGATACGGTGATGCACCATGTGCGCGAGCGCCTGGCCGCTCGGGCGCTGGTGCCCGGCGAACGGTTGCCGTCGATTCGGCAGTTGGCCGAACAACTGGACGTCTCCAAGACCACGGTGGTGGAAGCCTACGACCGTCTCGCCGCCGATGGTGTGATCGCCGCCCGGCGTGGCTCCGGCTTCTATGTCAGCGGCCATGCGCCGCCGCTGTCGCTGGCGGAGATCAGCCCGGCGCTGGACCGCAGCATCGATCCCCTTTGGATCTCCCGCCAGTCGCTGGAAGCCGCCGACACCTCGCTCAAGCCCGGCTGCGGCTGGCTGCCGCCGTCCTGGCTGCCGGAGGAGGAGCTGCGCCGTGCGCTGCGGCAGATCGCCCGGGCACCGCAATCGAGCCTGCTGGAATACGGTCGGCCCTACGGCCACGCTGGCCTGCGCGAACAGTTGGCGCGCCGGCTGGCGGACTACGGCCTGCCGGTCGGCCCGCAGCAGGTGGTGCTCACCGACAACGGTACCCAGGCCATCGACCTGGTCTGCCGCTTCCTGCTGGAGCCAGGCGATTGCGTGCTGGTGGACGACCCCGGCTACTTCAACTTCCAGGCCCTGCTGCGCGCCCACCGCGTGCAGGTGATCGGCGTGCCCTATACGCCAACCGGGCCGGACGTGGCCGCCATGGCGAGCCTGCTGGAGCAGCACCGCCCGCGCCTGTACATCACCAACTCGGCCTTCCATAACCCCACCGGCGCGGTGCTCTCGCCGCTGGTCGCCCATCGCCTGCTGAAGCTGGCCGAGGCTTATGACCTGCTGATCGTCGAAGACGATATTTTCGGCGACTTCGAGCACGAGAGCGCGCCGCGACTGTCCGCCTTCGACGGGCTGGAGCGGGTGATCCAGGTCGGCAGCTTCTCCAAGACGCTGTCGGCCTCGGTGCGTTGTGGCTACATCGCCACCCAGCCCGAGTGGTGCGAGCGGCTGGTGGACCTGAAGCTGGCCACCAGCTTCGGCAACAGCCCGTTCAGCGCGGAAATGCTCTTCGAGCTGCTGCGCAAGGGCAGCTACCGCCGGCATCTGGACAGCCTGCGCGGGCGCCTGGCCGACGCCATGGGCGAGACGCTGCAACGCCTGCGCGCGCTGGATATCCGACCCTGGCTGGAGCCGCGCGGCGGCGTCTTCATCTGGGCCAGCCTGCCCGGTGGGCTGGACGCCGCCGAGGTGTCCCGCGCGGCCCTGGCGGACAACCTGGTGCTGGCGCCGGGCAACGTCTTCAGCCTCAGCCAGAGCGCCACCGGCTTCCTGCGTTTCAACGTCGCCCAGTGCCTGTCGCCACGGGTGTTCGAGGGGCTGGAGCGGGCCATGGACATGGCGCGCACGCGCTGACCGAAAAAATTCCGGATCGGCCTGCAGGTTTTCCTTCGTCGTTCGGCCTCTGTGCAATCCCGCTTGATCTGCACAAGGAAATGCCATGCCCGCCGTCCCCACCGTGCGCCTACGTCCGCTGACGCGCGCCCTGCGCATCGCCGCGCTCGGCCTGGCCGCCAGCTTGCCGCTGCTGCCGTATTCTTCCGCCATGGCCGCGCCCGCCGCCCAGCACTTCAGCGTGCCGGCCGGTAGCCTGGAGGATGCGTTGAATGCCTACGCCCGCCAGGCCGGTGTGCTGCTGACCTTCGACCCGGCGCTGACCGGTGGCCTGATCAGTCCGGGCCTGGCCGGCGACTATTCGGTGGACGCCGGCTTCGCCGTGCTGCTGTCCGGCAGCGGGCTGTCCGCCGAAGCCAGCGCCGACGGCAGCTACCGCCTGCAACGCAGCGCCACCGAAGGCGCGCTGGAAATGAACGCGCAGACCATTACCGGCCAGGCCGAGGAAGACCCCACCGGCCCGGTACACGGCTATGTCGCCCAGCGCAGCCTCACCGCAACCAAGACCGACACGCCGATCCACGAGACGCCGCAGTCGATCTCCGTGGTGACCCGCGAGCGCATGGAGGCCCAGGCTGTGCACTCGGTGAACGAGGCGCTGCGCTACACGCCGGGGGTGTCGTCCTACGGCTCGAACAACCGCTCCGACTGGTACACCGTGATCCGTGGCTTCTCGCCGACCACTTACCAGGACGGCCTGCAACTGCCGACCACCATCAACCTCGCCAGCTGGATGGTCGATCCCTACATGCTGGAGCGCGTCGAAGTGCTGCGCGGCCCGGCCGGGGTGCTCTACGGCCAGGGCGATCCGGGCGGGGTGATCAACCAGGTGTCGAAGCGCCCGAGCCCCATCGCCAGCCACGAAATCCAGCTGCAGTACGGCAGCGACGCCCGCAAGCAGCTGGGCCTGGACAGCACCGGCGCGCTGGATGACGCCGGGGTCTGGAGCTACCGCATGGTGATGGTCGGCCACGAGGGCGACATCCGCGATACGCCCTGGGAGGACAAGCGCCTGGCCCTGGCGCCGTCGCTCACCTGGCAGCCGGACGAAGACACGCGCCTGACCCTCATGGCCAGCTACCTGAAGGACGACAGCAACGCCCAGGACAACTTCCTGCCGGCGGTGGGCACGGTCGAGCACAGCCCCTACGGCAAGATCCGCCGCAGCCTGTTCACCGGCGACAAGCACTTCTCCAAGTACGAGAAGGAGCAGTACAGCCTCGGCTACGAGTTCCAGACGCAGCTCAACGATGTCTGGCAGGTCCGTCAGAACCTGCGTTACGCCCATCTCGATCTGAACGACAACATGGTCTATGGCGTCGGCACCACCGGCTACTGGGGCATGGAAGGCGGCGACGACCGCACGCTGCTGCGCTACGCCGGCATCGAGAACCCCGAATACACCCGCTGGACGCTGGACAACCAGGCCCAGGCCGACTTCAACACCGGCTGGCTGCGCCACACCCTGCTGCTCGGCCTGGACTGGCAGCGGCAGAAGACCCAGGACCCGCAGGCCTACGTACTGACCACGCCGCTGGACCTCTACGGCGGCCCGTCCTACGGCCCGGTGGACCCTTCTTCCTTCACCCCGGACGACTGGAGCTACACCGACCAGACCCAGCGCCAGACCGGCCTGTACCTGCAGGATCAGCTGCACTTCGACGACCACTGGGTGCTTACCCTGGGCGGCCGCTACGACTGGGCCAGCGCCACCACCGACACCCGCAGCACCGCGGGCAGCAGCCACGCCAGCCAGAAGGACGAAGCCTTCAGCGGTCGGGTCGGCCTGGTCTATCTCGCGGACAACGGTCTGGCGCCCTACATCAGCTACAGCGAGGGCTTCACGCCCAACGCCGGTACCGACTACTTCGGCAAACCCTTCGACCCGACCAAGGCCAAGCAGTACGAGGCGGGCGTGAAGTTCCAGCCCGCGGGCTCGGACAGCTCGGTGAGCGCCGCGGTATTCGAGATCACCCAGCGCGACGTGGTCACTCCCGATCCGGACCCGACCCATATCAACAGCAACGTGCAGACCGGCGAGGTGCGTTCCCGTGGTCTGGAGCTGGAAGGCGTGGCCAGCCTCAGCGACGAGCTGAACCTGGTCGCCACCTACACCTACCAGGACGTGAAGATCACCCAGGCCAACGACGCGAGCGACGGCAAGACGCCGGTCAGCATCCCGACCCCGCGCAACCTGGCCTCGCTGTGGGCCGACTACACCCTGCGCGACGGCGAGCTGAAGGGCCTCGGTTTTGGCGCGGGCGCTCGCTACAACGGCCGCAGTCCGGGGGCGCCGGACAACTCGCTGAATGTGCCCAGCTACACCCTGCTGGACGCCGCCGTGCACTACGAGACCGGCCCGTGGCGCTTCGCCGTCAACGCCGCCAACCTCTCCGACCGCGAATACATCGCCGGCTGCTACGACGCCACCCGCTGCATCTACGGCAATGGCCGCGTCGTCACGGGAACCGCGACTTACCGTTGGTAAGACGGGGCGCCGGGGGCGCGCCTGGTCGGCGGGTGAGGTCCAGGTGTTGGTTTGGGGTGAATTTGAACGTTCGTACAACTTGATCGGAAATGGATGACTTCACGGGTAATGCAGAGCGGTTAAATCGGGAGGTGACGAGGCTCTAGGATAATCGCTTCAGCACCTCGGGACCTGGCGTTCCAGGGTGACAACGATTATTAAAACCGAGGAAGTTCCATGGCCGAGCCGTGCCAGTTGTACCTGAAAGTTGCCATCAGCCGTCCGAAACTCGAGGCCTTTCTCTGCAGTGAGGCGGGGTCGGCGGCCTGTTTCGAAGACTTCGAGCAATGGCTGGATGCCAACCGGCGATGGCGCGGCAGCATGACCTGGCACGAGCTGTGCGAACTGGGGCAGGGCACCACGGCGCAGGACTGGGTTGCCGGCTGGAGCCGCCACCTGCGTTCGCCGGCCTGGAACCACTACGACGACACGACCCAGACCTGGAGCCTGGCGGTGCTGGAGTTCGCCGAGAGCCGCGAGTGGATCATCGGTGCGCTCAACGTGCTGCGGCGGATCGCCGACTTCAAGGACCTGCCGGGGACCGATCACCTGCTGATCTACGAATACCTGTTCGAACAGGGCAGCGTGGTCGCCGCCGTGGAACTCGCTCCCGGCCAGTCGCGGATTCTGCCGGGAGAGCCGCCAGCGGAGCTCACTGCCGAAGCTGACCGGATGATGGGCGGCCTGCTGCGCGCCATGGATGTCAGTGGAAGCTATGTCGTGCAGCGGGTTGCGAACACAGATGCTGACAAAAGCGGCGATTGATTTCTTTTAATTGAGAAGCAATATCATATAATTCTGCTTTTCAATAACCTCCCGAGAACCTTCCGGGGGGCTTTGCAGGACTCACCCGCATGTCTGCTTCCTCGCGCTCCCGATGGCTGACGGGCGCCCTGTTCGGTGCCGTCACGACACGCATTCTGAGCGCTGTGGTCGGCGGTTACGTCCTGGCGTACACCGCCACCGCTTTCCTCAGCGTCTATCTGCCGATGGCGCGTCCTGACCGCGTGTCGTTCGCCAGCCTGGCCAGCTTCTTCGTCTGGGTCGCCGCGATCCTCTACGTTTTCGCCGCCCGCAGCGCCTGGCGCGCCTGCTGGGCGCCGGCAGTGCTGAGCCTGCTGCTGGGGTTGGCGGCCTTCCTTCCCGGCGGTTACGGAGCGCGTCCATGAGCCTGCGCCAATCCATGTCCGGGCTGCACACCTGGAGCGGGCTGCTGGTCAGCTGGATTCTCTTCGTGGTGCTGTTTTCCGGCACCCTGGCGGTGTTCGACAAGGAACTGACCCGCTGGATGCTGCCGCAACTGCAGCCGCTGGAGGCGATCCAGGTCGGCGCCGACCAGGTCCGCGAACTGATCGTCGAGCGCGCGCCTCGCGCCCACGGCTACTGGATGCTGCCGCCCAGCGAGCGCATGCCCTATTGGACCGCCGGCTGGGAGCCGGAAGGCGTTGGCGAGTTCCAGTCCTTCCTGGTCGATGCACAGACCGGCGAGGTGCTGCCGCGCACCGTCGGCGGCAACTTCTTCCTCGAACTGCATTACGAACTGCACGGCGGTCTCGTCGGACTCTACGTGGTCGGCGTGGCCGGACTGTTCATGCTGGTGGCGCTGGTCAGCGGCGTGATCGTGCACCGGCGCATCTTCAAGGACTTCTTCACCCTGCGGCCGCAGGCGGCCAGGCAGCGCGCCTGGCTGGATGCGCACAATGTGCTGGGCGTGCTCGGCCTGCCGTTCCATCTGCTGATGGCGTACACGGGGCTGGCGATCTTCATCACCTTCTACATGACCGCCGGCATCCAGGCCGCCTACAAGAACGACATGGAACGCTTCGAGCATGAAGTGCAGGGCGCCTTCGACCGGGAGGAACTGGGCAAGCCGGCGAAACCGCCGAAGTCCATCGACCGCATGATCCTCAACGCGCGCGAGGCCTGGGGTGACGACAGCGCGGTGGGCTGGATCAACGTCGAGCATCCCAATGACGCCGCGGCGATGGTGCAGGTGCGCCGGGCCGTCGACCGCAGCATGGCGAACGACCAGCGCACGGTGTCGTTCGACTCCGGCACCGGCGCGCTGCTGCATGTGCAGCCACCCTACAAGCCCGGCTATCACACCTATGCCTGGCTGACCGGCCTGCACATGGCGCAGTTCGGTAACCATCTGCTGCGGGTGATGTATTTCCTCCTCGGCCTGGTGGGCTGCGCAATGGTCTTCGGCGGGCTGCAGGTCTGGGTGAGCAAGCGCGCGGCGCGTGATCACCGGGGCGTGGCGCTGGTGCGGGTGCTCAACGGCGCCGTGTGCGGCGGCCTGCCGCTGGCGTCGCTGGGGCTGCTGGCGGCGTCGCGCCTGCTGCCTGCCGGGATGCTCGGACGTGAGCGCTGGGAGGCGACGGCGTTCGTGGCGACCTGGCTGTTGGCGCTGGCCCATGCGTTGTGGCGTCGTGGCGGTCGGCGCATGGCTCGCGAGCAATTCGGCGCGCTGGCCGCGCTGGCGCTGCTGCTGCCGGTGCTTGGTCTGTTCGGGCCTGAGCCCGGCCGGTTGACTACCCGTATCGCCGGGGGCGACGGGTTGATGGCGGGCATCGAGCTCGGCCTGCTGCTGACGGGTGTGCTGTGCGCTTTCCTGGCCTGGCGCCTGGGCCGGGAACGCGCCGAGCCGGTGCGCGTTCGACGTGGTCGTAGCGAGGAGTTCGCCTGATGTTGCTGGTGTTTGGTCTCAACCTCTTGGCATTGGCGGCGGTGTGTTTGTCGCTGTCGCGCCATCACCGCGATCTGTTCGGCAGTGCGCCGTCCGATGTCCGTGTGCGCTTGTTGCGGGGTGTCGCGCTGGTGGATGGCGCCCTGGCGCTGGCCTTTGCGATTCACCGCATGGGGATTGAGTTGGGCATCGTTTATTGGGCGTGCCTGTTGATGATCGCGGGGGCGACGCTTGTACTCTTGCAGGCCTGGCGGCCCCGTTGGGCATTGCCAGTGGCGGCGGCGATGCCGGTGGTTGGTGGTGTCCTGGCGGTGATGGGCTGAAGGCTCTTTGTAGGAGCGAGCTTGCTCGCGAACCTTTCTGGCACTGACCCTGTCTGCGAGTCTTTTGTCATGTTCTGTGTTTATGCGCCGCTTCGGCGTGCTTGGGGACTTCTTGTTTCGCCCCCTCGGGCGACCTCCTTTGGCAAACCACGGATGGCCGCCCCACCCAAAGGAGGCAAAGGTCTTGCCCCATCATCCGGGTCCCGCTTCGCGGGACTCCCCTCGCTCCATCGAAGTTTCAGGGGCCCGCGTCGACGGGCCATCCATGGCCCAACGACGCTCTCGCGGCATCCATGCCGCTCAACCCCTGAAACTCCGATTCCACTCGGCCTCCTGAAGGGGCGCTCCGGAGTGCGCGGAGGTTTCTCTGGAAGTCTTTAAAGCCAGAGCCATGCGGTGAGCAGGCTTTCGTAGGAGCGGACTCCGTCCGCGATCCGCACACCATCCGATACGCGCCCGACTTTTTACTCCTCAAACGCCTGCCGATACTCCCCCGGCGTCCCCCCTACCACCGAACGGAACCGGTTGGCGAAATGGCTCGCACTGGAGAACCCACACGCCAGCGCAACCTGGGCCAGCGGCTGGCGGGTGTCGCGCAGCAGACGTTGCGCCAGGGCCACGCGGCGGGCCAGGACGTACTGGTGCGGCGGCATGCCGAAGCTTTCCCGGAACATCCGCGCGAAGTGGTATTCCGAGAGCGCCGTCTGCATCGCCAGTTCGCCCAGGGACAGCGGCTGGTCCAGGCGCTGCTCGATGTACTCCGCGATGCGTCGGCGCATCACCGGCGCCAACCCGCCCTTCAGGCGCAGCCCTTCACGCAAGCCGACCTGATTGAGCAGCAGATGATCGATCAGCTCATGGGCCAGGCTGCTGGTGCGGATGCGTTCGCCCGGCTCCTGCCAGTCCAGCTTCACCAGCTGGCGGAAGCGCGACGCCTGCTGCGGGTCGTCGAGGAAGGTCCGCTCGTGCAGTTGCAGCTCGCGCGGCTCGCGGTCCAGCAGGCGGATGCAGCCCAGGGCGAACTGTTCCTGGCCGATGTACAGGTGCGCCAGGCGGATGTCGCCGTTGACGATCCACGCCGACTCGGAACCGGCGGGCATCACGCACAGCTTGTCCGGCGCGCCCTTGCTGCCGGGCGCTCCACGGCGGAAGGTGCCGGTGCCGTCGTTCAGGTAGCAGGACAGCGTGTGGTGGCTGGGCGCATGGTAGTCGCGGGCGTCGTGGCTGTTGCTCCAGATGGCCGCCGACAGCCCGTCGCCCAGCTCGGCGCAACGCTCCAGGCGGGCGTTGGCCGAGGCGTTCATCGACTGGAAGACTTCGAGTGCTTCGATGGCGGACATGGGTATTCCTCTGTTGCGTCCACTCTACCCGCGCGGGCGCGCGTTGCCAGCTAGGCATTCGCAATAAGCGCAAGAATCTGCAAGCCGGCGCCGGGGCAGGGCGGGAGACTGACTCCCCAGTAATCCGGAGACCGCCATGAACCTCTCGCTCTACCTGCTCACTGTGCTCATCTGGGGCACCACCTGGATCGCCATCAAGCTGCAGGTCGGCGTGGTCGCCATTCCGCTGTCCATCGCCTACCGCTTCAGCCTGGCGGCGCTGGTGCTGTTCGCCCTGATGCTGGTCTCTCGCCGCCTGCAGCCGCTGGGGCGGCGCGGCCAGGCGATCTGCCTGGCCCAGGGGCTGTGCCTGTTCTGCGTGAATTTCCTGTGCTTCTACACCGCCAGCCAATGGATTCCCAGTGGGCTGGTCGCCGTGGTGTTCTCCACCGCCACCCTGTGGAACGCGCTCAATGCGCGGATCTTCTTCAAGCAGCGCATCGCCCCGAACGTGCTGGGCGGCGGCGCCCTGGGGCTGGTCGGGCTGGTGCTGCTGTTCTGGCCGGAACTGTCCAGCCATGGCGCCAACCGCGAGACTTACTACGGACTGGCCCTGGCCCTGGCCGGTACGCTGTGCTTCTCGGCGGGCAACCTGCTGTCCAGCCTGCAGCAGAAAGCCGGGCTGCGGCCGTTGTCGACCAACGCCTGGGGCATGCTCTACGGTTCGCTGATCCTGCTGGCGATCTGCCTGGTGCGGGGCGTGCCGCTGACCTTCGATACCAGCACCCAGTACGTCGGCTCGCTGCTGTACCTGGCGATTCCCGGCTCGGTGATCGGCTTCACCGCCTATCTCACCCTGGTCGGGCGCATGGGACCGGAGCGCGCCGCCTACTGCACCGTGCTGTTCCCGGTGGTGGCGTTGAACGTTTCGGCCTATGCCGAGGGTTATCAATGGACGCTGCCGGCGCTGGCCGGCCTGGCGCTGGTGATGGCGGGCAACGTGCTGGTGTTCCGCAAGCCGAAGCCGGTGTTGCAGGTGGCCCGGGCGTAAGTGGGGCTCCTTGGAAGCTCCTGTTTTTGCGGGCGGCCCTCTCCCCAGCCCTCTCCCTTCAGGGAGAGGGGAACACAGGTACGTATTTTCCCGGAAAGGGAATGACGGAGGGCCGCTACTGATCAGCCCTTCCATACCTGCGGATTGACCAGGTTCTTCGGCCGCTCGCCGCGCAGTGCGGTCTCGAAGTTGTCCAGCGCGCACTCGGCCATGGCGCGGCGGGTGTCGAAGGTGGCGGAGCCGATGTGCGGCAGGGTCACGGCGTTGGGCAGGGCGAACAGCGGCGACTCGGCCAGCGGCTCCTTCTCGTAGACGTCCAGGCCGGCGGCGAGGATGCGCTTTTCCTGCAGCGCCTCCACCAGTGCGGCTTCGTCGATCACCTGGCCACGGGCGATGTTGACCAGGATGGCGCTGGGCTTCATCAGCTCCAGCTCGCGCTTGCCGATCAGCTTGCGGGTCTGCTCCGACAGCGGCACCACCACGCAGACGAAGTCCGCCTCGCCCAACAGCTCTTCGAAGCCGCAAAAGCGCGCGCCCAGTTCCTGCTCCAGCTCCGGCTTGCGGCTGTTGCCGTGGTAGAGCACGTCCATGTTGAAGCCGAAGCGGCCGCGGCGTGCGATGGCCGCGCCGATGCGGCCCAGGCCGAGGATGCCGAGCTTCTTGCCGTAGACGTCGACGCCGAACTGCGGGGTGTCCACGGTGCGCTTCCACTGCCCGGCCTTGGTCCAGGCGTCCAGCTCGGCGGTGCGCCGGGCGGTGGCCATGATCAGCGCGAAGCCCAGGTCCGCCGTGGTCTCGGTGAGCACGTCGGGGGTGTTGGTCAGCGGGATGCCGCGCTGGTTCAGGTAGGCGAGGTCGTAGTTGTCATAGCCGACCGAGACGCTGGAGATCACTTCCAGCTGGCCGGCGTTGGTCAGCTGCTTCTCGCCCAGCGGGCGGCCCACGCCGATCATGCCGTGGGTGGTCGGCAGGGCGGCGGCGAACTGTTCGTTCACATCGCCCTGCTTGGGATCGAGCACGGTGACGTTGAACTGGCTGCGCAGGCGGTCGAGGTGTTCCGGGGCAAGGCGGCTGAAGACGAAGACGTTCTTTTTCATGGCGATCGGACGGCTGGGGATAAATGAAGGGGCTAACCCTACCACCGGCGGGACGGGGAGGGGCAAGGCTGGCGTGCACGTCGGGCGGTTATCGAACGGGGTGGCAGGGGCGTAGGGCGTATAACGTTCGACGTTATATGCCGTTTGACCTTGGCCCCAACGCACTCCGATATCGGTCACGGAGCCGCCGTCCCAAGTCACTCCGAGCTAGGCCATGGAGCCGACAGTGGTCACGGTGTATCGGCGTACAACCGCGAACGGTTGTACGCCCTACGGCAGGAGCCGGTGCTTCTGAGGAGGTTGCGGGCAAGTTCGCTCTCACCGGGGGGAGGAGTTACATCGAGCGAACTTGCCCGCAAACGCGGGGAAAACGGATCAGGATGCGACGCTGGCGACGCCCGCGCCGTCGGCCTGGAGCACGCCGGGCAGGTTTTCCCGCAGGTAGGCGACCCAGGTCTTGATCTTCGCATCCAGGTACTGCCGCGATGGATACAGCGCATAGACGTTCAGCTGCTGCAGCCTGTAGCGCGGCAGCACGCGCACCAGCGAGCCGTCGCGCAGGCCGGCCACGGCCGAGTAAACGGGCAGGGCGCCGATGCCCATGCCGGAGCTGATCGCCTCGGTCATGGCGTCGCCGACGTTCACCTGGAAGACCGACTGGCCAAGAGTAATCATTTCCTGGCCGTTGGGACCATCGAACAACCACTTGTCCAGGGGTAGTACTGGACTGATAAGTCGCAGGCAGTCGTGTTCGATCAGCTCCGAGGGGGTTTTCGGCGCGCCACGCCGGGCCAGGTAGTCGGGCGAGGCGCAGAGGATGCTGTAGGTCTCGCCGATGCGCTGCGATACCAGGCCCGAATCCGGCAGTTCCGAGGCGACCACGATGGCCACGTCGAAGCCTTCGTCGAGCAGGTCGGGCACGCGGTTGGCCATGGTCAGCTCGAAGGTCACTTCCGGATGCAGCTGGCGGTAGTCGGCGATGGCGCGGATCACGTAGTGCTGGCCGATGCCGGTCATCGAGTGCACGCGCAGGCGGCCGGCGGGGCGGGCATGGGCGTCGCTGGCCTCGGCTTCGGCTTCCTCGACGTAGGCGAGGATCTGCTCGCAGCGCAGCAGGTAGCGCTGGCCGGCTTCGGTCAGGGCGATGCGCCGGGTGGTGCGGTTGAGCAGGCGCGCCTGGAGGTGCGACTCGAGATTGGCCACCGCGCGGGAAACGTAGGCGGTGGTGGTGTTCAACTGCTGCGCGGCGGCGGTGAAGCTGCCGGTTTCCGCGACGCAGACGAACGCTCGCATGGTCTGCAGTGTGTCCATGGGGGCCTCGTCAGTGGGAGCGGCGTATTGTCACACGGATGGGAACATCAATTGTTTCATTATCGGTAACAAACAATCGCAAATCAGCCGTCTTATCCGTTTCCTTCCGCCTCCCTAAAATTCAATCGCCGCAATTGGCTCTGCCGGCATCTCCACGCCGGCCCCACGCTGAAAAGCTAGATCACTTCCAGGACCCTCACCGTGTCGCGTCACCTCATGAAAGGACTGACGTTCGTCGGCTCCTTTGTCATTTTTTCAACAATCGCCGGATGTATCAGCACCGATGGCATCGCCCCGCAGGAGCAGCGCCTGGGCGACGCCGAGCTGTCCACCGACGCCGCCATCGCGCACGCCAACCGGGAAGCCGGCTGGCCGGCGGAGCAGTGGTGGCGCGCCTACGGTGATCCGCAGTTGAATTCCTGGGTGAAGACCGCGCTGGAGGGCAGCCCGACCCTGGCCCAGGCCGAGGCGCGGGTGCGCATGGCGCTGTCCATGGCCGGCGTCGCCGAATCCGCCGAGTCGCCGCAGATCAATGCCGACGCCTCGCTGACCCGCCACCGCTGGCCGACCGACTACTTCTACGGTCCGGGTGACCTGGCCGACACCACCACCTTCAACAACAACGCCGCCCTGGGCTTCAGCTATTCGCTGGACCTCTGGGGTCGCGAGCGCAGCAACACCGAGCGCTACCTGGACATCGCCAAGATGACCGCCGCCGAGGCGCGCATGGCCCAGCTGGAGCTGGAGAGCAACATCGTCCGCGCCTATATCCAGCTGTCGCTGCAATACGCCGAGCTGGACATCGGCAAGGCCATGCTCAAGCAGCAGCAGGACATCCTCGCCCTGGCCCAGCGCCGCCTGGCCGGCGGCATCGGCACCCATTTCGAAGTCAGCCAGGCGGAAACCCCGCTGCCGGAAACCGAACGCAAGATCGAGTCGGTGGACGAGGAAATCCAGCTGACCCGCAACCAGATCGCCGCCCTGGCCGGCAAGGGCCCCGGCGCCGGTGCCTCGATCCAGCGCCCGAGCCTGAAGCTCGCCGAAGGCCCCGGCCTGCCCAGCAAGCTGCCGATGGAACTGCTCGGCCACCGCCCGGACGTGGTCGCCAGCCGCTGGAAGGTCGCCGCCCAAGCCAAGGGCGTGGACGTCGCCCGCGCCGAGTTCTATCCCAACGTCGACCTGGTCGCCAGCATCGGCTACAGCGCGGTGGGTGGCGGCGTGCTGGAATTCCTCAACGCCGAGAAGTTCACCTACGGCGTCGGCCCGGCCATCTCGCTGCCGATCTTCGACGGCGGTCGCCGGCGTTCGCAGCTGGGCCAGGAATCGGCTGGCTATGACGCCGCCGTGGCGCAGTACAACCAGACCCTGGTCAACGCCCTCAAGGGCATCTCCGACCAGCTGATCCGCATGCACTCCATGGAGCTGCAGCAGGGCTTCGCCGAGAAGTCCGTGGCCTCCGCCCAGCGCACCTACGACATCGCCACCAAGGCCTACCGTGGCGGCCTGACCGACTACCTCAACGTGCTCAACGCACAGACTCGCCTGTTCCAGCAGCAGCTGGTGGAGCAGCAGGTGCGCGCCGCGCGCCTGGCTACCCACGCCGGCCTCGTCGTCGCCCTGGGCGGCGGCCTGATGGACGTCCAGGAAGGGCCGAAGGAGCAGAAGATGGTCCCGGACACCGTCGACGTTCGCGCGGTCAGCGAGCGCTGAGATGGCAGCGAACGACTACAGCGCTCATTCAGCGGCGCCGTTCGACGCCCTGCGCCGCGCGCTGCTGGAATGGGGGCGCAGCGACGGCGTCACCTGGATCTATATCGCCAAGGTGCTGCTCGCCTCGCTGCTGACCCTGTGGCTGGCGATGCGCCTGGAGCTGCCGCAACCGAGCACGGCGACCATCACCGTGTTCATCGTCATGCAGCCGCAGAGCGGCCAGGTGTTCGCCAAGAGCTTCTACCGGATTCTCGGCAGCCTGATCGGCCTGACCGTGATGGTGGCGCTGATCGCCATCTTCGCGCAGGAGCGGGTGCTGTTCCTGCTCGTCTCCGCGCTGTGGATCGGCCTGTGCACCGTGGGCGCCGCGCGCTACCGCGACTTCCGCTCCTACGCCTGCATGCTGGCCGGCTACACCGCGACCCTGATCGGCCTGCCCGCCACCCTGCACCCCGAGGCCGCGTTCATGTCGGCGATCTGGCGAGTGCTGGAAATCTGCCTGGGCATCGCCTGTTCCACCGTGGTCAGCGCCACGCTGTTCCCGCAGACCTCCACCACCGCCATGCGCAGCGCGCTGTACCAGCGTTTCGGCGCGTTCGCCGGGTTCGTCCTGGACAACCTCGGCGGCGGCGAGCGGCCCAGGTTCGAGGCCGCCAACGTGGCCTTCGCCTCCCAGGCCGTGGGCCTGGAAGCGCTGCGCAGCGCCACCCGCTTCGAAGACCCGCACATGCGCCTGCGTTCGGGCCGCCTGTCGCGCCTGAACAACGAGTTCATGGTCCTCACCACCCGCTACAACGCCTTGCACCAGTTGCTCGAGCGCCTGCGCGTGCAGGAGGCCGCGGCGGTACTGCGTGCCTTGCAGCCATGCCTGGACGAACTGGCCCAGGTGCTCGCGCCCTGGCGCGGCCAGTCGGTCACCGAGCGCGACGCCGAGCGCCTTGCCGCGCAGCTGGAAAGCCACCGCTCGCGGATGATGCAGTGCATCCGCGCCGGCCGTGGACAACTGCTCGCCGAGCAGGACGATGCCGCCGCGCTGCTGGACTACAACACCGCTGGTGAGCTGCTCTACCGCCTGGCCGACGACCTCTACAACTACGCTCTGACCCATGCCTCCCTGGCCGCCCACAAGCACGAGCGGGAGAACTGGAAGCATGGTTTCTCGCCCAAGGCCAACCTGGTCGCCTCGCTGGTGGCCGGCGGGCGTACCGCGCTGATGGTGCTGGTGTTCGGCCTGTTCTGGATCGAGACCGCCTGGCCCAGCGGCAGCACCTTCGTGCTCAACGCCGCCGCCGTCGCCGCGCTGGTTTCCGCCGCGCCCGACCCGGCGAAGCTGGCCATGCAGATGGCCGTGGGCACCTTCTTCGCGGCGATCCTCGGCTTCTCCGAAACCTTCTTTGTGTTCCCGCACCTGGACGGCTTCGCCCTGCTGGCCTTTGCCCTGGCGCCGGTGTTCGCGGTGGGTGCCTTCCTCTCGATCAAGCCCAAATACGCCGGCTACGGCCTGGGCCTCTTGGTGTTCTTCAGCTTCGGCGCGATCCCGGCCAACCTGACGGTCTACGATCCGGGTCGCATGCTCAACGAGTACATCGCCCTGGTGCTGTCGCAGAGCCTGGCCGCGGTGATAGTCGCGGTGATCATGCCGCCGACCAGCGCCTGGCTGTGGCGCCGCCTGGAGAACGACCTGCGCCTGCGCGTGGTGGAAGCCATCAGCGGCAAGCTCGACGGCCTGGTGTCGTCCTTCGAGAGCGGCACCCGCGACCTGCTCAACCAGGCCTACGGCGCGGCCGCGCGCAGCCCGCAGATGCAGCGTCGCCTGTTGCGCTGGACCTTCGTGGTGCTGGAGATCGGCCACTCGATCATCGAGCTGCGCGTCGAGCAGGAGAACCTGCCGGACGAGCCCTGCTACGCAGAATCCACGCCCTGGCGGCAGTCGATCCGCGCCATGGGGCGCGCGCTGATCCGCCTGTTCGTGCGCCCCAGCGAGGCCAACCGCGAGCGTGCCCTGGCCGCCGTGGAGCAGGCCATCGATTGCGTGAAGACCACAGACGAGCCGCGCGCCCCGGACTTCGAGAGTTCGCCGCTGCGCCGCGTGCTCAGCTACCTGCACTTCATCCGCAGCAGCCTGCTCGACCCGCAGTCGCCGCTGCGCGATGGCAAAACCTCTTCAGGAAAGACCCGCCATGTTGCCTGACCTGCCCCGCGAGATCGCGTTCCACGGGGTCTACATGCCGACCCTGACCCTGATGTTCATCGTTGCCGCGGTGATCTGCTGGGGCATCGACCGCATCTTCGCCTCCATCGGCCTGTACCGCTTCACCTGGCACCCGGCGCTGTTCCGCGTGTGCCTGTTCGCCTGCCTCTTTGGCGGGCTGTCCTTGACCATCTACACATAACGAGCGTGCATCAATGACCCTCAAATCCATCATCAGCCTGCTGGCGACCCTGATCATCCTGGCGGTCGCCGCGTTGATCGGCCGCGCCCTCTGGGTGAACTACATGGATACGCCCTGGACCCGCGACGGCCGGGTGCGCGCTGACATCATCAACGTCGCCGCCGACGTTTCCGGCGTGGTGGTGGACGTGCCGGTGCGCGACAACCAGCAGGTGAAGAAAGGCGACCTGCTGATGCAGATCGACCCGGACCATTACCGCATCGCGGTGAAGCAGGCAGAAGCCGCGGTCGCCTCGCGCAAGGCCACCCTGCAGATGCGCCAGCTCAACGCCAAGCGTCGCCGCGCCATGGACGAGGAAGTTGTGTCCCGCGAGAGCCTGGACGACGCCAGCAACACCGCCGCCGCCGCCGAGGCCGACTACGAACAGGCCCTGGCCGCGCTGGACGCCGCCAGGCTGAACCTGGAGCGCACCCAGGTGCGCGCCTCGGTGGACGGCTACGTGACCAACCTCAACGTGCACCGTGGCGACTATGCCCGTGTCGGCGAGGCGAAGATGGCCGTGGTGGACGAGAACTCCTACTGGATCTACGGCTACTTCGAAGAAACCAAGCTGCCGCACATCCGCGTAGGCGACCTCGCCGAGCTGCAACTGATGAGCGGCGAGCGCCTGAAGGGTCATGTCGAGAGCATCGCCCGCGCCATCTACGACCGCGACAACCCGGAAAGCCGCGAGCTGGTGGCCGATGTGAACCCCACCTTCAACTGGGTACGCCTGGCCCAGCGCGTGCCGGTGCGCATCCACATCGACGATGTGCCACACGGTGTGCTGCTGGCGGCGGGCATCACCGCCACCGTGATCGTCAATCCGCAGACGCGCGACGCCGAGCGCGCCGACGGCGCGGCCGCCACGGCGCAGTAATGAAAAACGGGAGCTTCGGCTCCCGTTTTCGTTTCCTCCGGGGAGGCACTACACCACGCCCGTCGCCGCGCCCACCGGTGCAATGCCCGTCAGCTCGAGGGCGCCGTGCAGGGTCGGCAGGATGTTCCGACGGCCGATGATGCGCGCCACGTTGTGCCGTTTCATGTCGGCGAGCAGGTAGCGGTTGACGCGGCCGAACAGCAGCGTCACCCCGCGCTTTCGCAGGTGTTCGCACAGGTCGGAAAGGGTGCGTGCTGCGGAGTAGTCCAGCCCGGTGATCGCGCCGGCGTCCACCACGAACCAGCGCAGGCCGGCGGGCGCGCGGTCCACCAGTGCCGTGACCTGCCGGGTGAAGCAGGTATCGTTGGCGTAGAACAGATCGGCGCCGAAGCGGAATACGATCAAGCCGGGCGCCGTCTGCTTGCCCGGCTGCACGGGAACCGGCAGCCAGCGGCCGTCGGCGCCGGGCTCCAGCATCTGGGTGTGCGGCTGGTAGCTGCGGCGCACGTGATGCACCAGCGACAGCGCCATGGCCAGCAGGATGCCCTGCTCGACACCCACCAGCAGCACGGTGCCCGCGGTGATCAGCGCCATGCGGAATTCGCTCGGGCTTTCCGCGCGCATGGCCAGCAGCGTCTTCATGTCGATCAGTCCGAGGGCGATGGTGAACACCACGGCGGCCAGCACGCAGTGCGGCAGGTACTGCAGCCATTGGCAGAGGAACAGCACCACCAGCGCCACCACCAGGACGCAGCTCAGCTGGGCCACCTGGCTGCGCGAGCCGGCCTGCTCGGCCATGGCGGTCTGGGTCGGGCTGCCGTTCACCACGAAGGCGCCGCTGAACGCCGCCGCCGTGTTGGCGGCGGCCAGACCGAGGATGTTGCCGTTCTCGTCGTCGTGCTCCTGGTGGCGGTCGGCGTACACCCGGGCGGCGGCCGAGCTCTGGGCGATGATCATGATGAAGCAGGCGGCGGCGATCGGCAGCAGTTCGACCACCTGCTTCCAGCCCAGCGCCGGCAGGGCCAGCGTCGGCAGCCCGCCGGCGATCGGGCCGAGCACGGCGAGCCCGTGGCCGGCGAAGTCGAAGCGGGCGCTGGCGGCGATGCAACCGACCATCAGCAGCAGGGGAATCGGCCAGCGTGGCAGCCACTGTTTGGCCGCCAGCAGCAGGGCGACCAGCGAAAGCGCCAGGGCGGCCGAGGGCAGGTGAACCTGTTGCAGGTGCGTGGCGAGGAACAGAGCCTTTTCCACCGAGGTGGAAGCGGGCACGGCCAGGCCGAGCATGTCGCCGCACATCGCCAGGGCAACCTGCAGGCCGACGCCGACCAGGAACCCGGTCAGGGCCGTGCGCGACAGGAAGTCGGCGAGAAAACCGAGCCTGAGCAGCCGGGCGATCAACAGCATTGCCGCCGTCAGCAGCGCCACGGTGCCGGCCAGGGCGATGTATTGCGCGCTACCGATGGGCGCAAGGCCAGCCAGGTGTCCGGAAAAGATGGTCGCGGTGGCCGAGTCGGCGGCGACCACCAGATGCCGCGAGGCGCCGAACAGGGCGAAGGCCAGCAGCGGCAGCAGTGCCGTGTACAGGCCGGTGATGGCGGGCATGCCGGCAATGCGGGCGTAACCGAGCAGTTGCGGGATATCCATCGCCGCCAGGGAGACGCCGGCCAGCACATCGCGCAGCGCGCCTTTGCGGGTGAGGGGAAGAATGCCTTGCAGGAGTTTCGGTCGCTTTGCCATCGCTGATGCGCCTCGAATGGGAGCAGGCATTCGAGCAATCGCATCGCCGGGGGAACAGGGGATGACTTCCCAAGGCGTTATCGGAGACTTCGCCGTGAGCGGTCAGCCGTCGCTGCGCTGACGGTTACTGCAGCTCCCGAGAATGTCCGCACCGTGGCAGCAGGTCGCTCCGCGCGGATTTATCCACAGGCCGTGGACCCTGCCTCAGACCAGCCCCGGCGCGGCAAAGTGCGGGCGAACCGGGTAGCCGTCGAGCAGTGCGTTGGTTTGTTCCGGGTCCAGTGCGCCGTTGAAAGGCACGCCCAGCGCCTGGCGGTGGATGCCGGTGGCGGCCAGCCAGAGGGTGTCGATGCGCGCGGCCAGCGCGCCGGGTACGTCGGTCACCAGCGAGTCGCCGACGAACAGGATGTGCCGGGCGCCGCGTGCTTCCAGCTGGCGCTGGGCGATGCGGAAGGCCGATGGATCGGGCTTGCCGTACCAGTGCACGGTGCCGCCCTCTTCGGCGAAGGCTTCGGCCAGGCGGCCGGCGCCGAATACCGTCTTGCCGCCCGAGATCACCACGCGGTCCGGGTTCGCGCACAGGAAAGGCTTGTCGGTGGCGCCGCGCAGCGAGGCGAAGCGCGCCTCCAGCTCATCCTGGGGGAAGCTGCCGACGCCGAGGATCAGCGCGGCGCTGTGCAGGTCGCTGCAGAAGCGCTCGCGGATGTCGATGGGCCAGGTGGTCAGCGCATCGCCCACGCCGACGGTGTAGATGCCGCCGCGCTGGAAGTCGCGCTCATGGGTGAAGGCGTCGATGGCCAGTTGGCCGGAGGTGGTGATGCCGCTGTAGAGGTCGCGGGAGACGCCGAGGCGCTCCAGGGTATCGGCCATCTCGTTGACGCTGCGCGAGGCGTTGCTCAGGAACCACACCGGACGCCCTTCGGCGGCGCGTCGGCGGAGCCAGGCGAGGGCGCCGGGGAAGACGTCGAAGCCGTCGATCAGCACGCCCCAGAGGTCGAGCAGGAAACCGTCGTAGTCGGCGCAGAAGGCGTCCAGCCCGGCGTGGTCGATGTAGCGGGTGTGGGTGACGGCGCTGAAGCGGGAGGAGGTCATGACGGGCCTGGCGAGCGGGTGGGAAAGTCGTCTAACCCTACCGCACTCGCCGGCATTTGGCGTGAGCCGAAGTTAATCAGTGGCTGGGGTACGGTGCATGCGCTTCGCTGAAGGCGCTCACAGCAACTCCTTGAGGTGGCAGGTGGAGAAGACGCTGGTGCTGCAGGCGCCGCTGGCCAGGGCCTGGCGCAGCTTGTCCACGTCGGCCTTCTGCACGTAGGCGATGGCGTCGGTCATGTCGTCTTCGGTGCCGAAGCCACCCTGGGTCATTTCCTTCAGCGCGTCTTCCTTGCTCCAGCCCTCGACCACGGTGCGGTACATGGCCGCGAACAGGCCGGTGCGGTCACGCCCGTGCTTGCAGTGCATCAGCACCGGGCCCTGCTGCTGCGCCTGCTGGACGATGCGCAGGACCTTCAGCACGTCGGCGTCGTCGACGCGGTCGGCGTGGGTCGGGAAGCTCACCACATCGATCGGCTGCTCGCCGATCCAGGTCTTGTCGTCGTCCTTGATGAAGCTGACCACGGTCTTCACCTTGAGCTGCTCAAGTTCCGGCAGGTTCTGGCTGCCGGGCAGGGCGCTGCGGTAGAGGGTCGGCGACATCTGGTAGAGGTTGAACGATTTGTCCACCGGCTTGGCCCAGTCGGCCGGCGTCTGCCCGGCGGCGAGGGCGAGTGGGCCGAAGGTCAGCAGGGCGGCGGCGATGGTGCCACGAAGGGTACGGGACAGGGACATGGGGACTCCTCAACGAACCGCGCCACAATAGGCACGCAGGAGTCGAGTGCGAATGAAAAGGAGGTGAAGAAAGCGTGAAGCGGCCTCAGCGTGACTGGCTTGGCAGGAACCGCGCCAGCACGCCGGGGCGGAAGAACCACCAGAGGCTCAGCGGGTAGCACAGGTAGCTGAGGGCGAAGATCAGCAGCGCCGCCGGGCTGGGCGTGTTTCTCCAGGCGGCCATGGCGATCAGGATCAGGTAGAGCACGGCGAGGCCGCCGCCATAGAGCGCGGTCAACCGCCAGCGCTCGCCAGTCTCGGCCAGGCGCTTGTGCCGGCGGGCGAACCAGAGGGCCATGCCGGCGGCGATCAGCGCGGCCACCAGCAGGGTCGCCGGCACGCCCCCGACCCGCAGCAAGCCTCGCGCCACCACGTTGAGGAAGAAGGCGGCGAGGATGCCGGCCAGGGCGAGGTAGCGGACCGGGTAGGTCATCAGAGTTGCCCGTCGAGACCGAAGCGCTTCTTCAGCACCTTGTCCATCACCCCGCGCGGCATCCAGCGGGCGAGGAAGGGCAGGGCCCGGCTGCCGTTGCCGATGCGCACCAGGCGCGGGCGTGGCGAGCGCTGTACGGCAGCGAGCAGCTGGCGGGCGAAATCGCTGGCCGGGGTGGGCTTGTCCTGGGAGGCGGCGGCGCGTGCCTGGATGAAACTGCGCAACGGCCACCAGGCCGAATCCTCGCTGACCACCGCCGCCATCTCGCGGCTGGCGTTGGCGCCGAAGTTGGAGGCGATAGCGCCGGGTTGCACTTCCAGCACCTCGATGCCGAAGGGGGCGAGTTCCAGGCGCAGCGCCTCGTTCAGCGCATGCACCGCCGCCTTCGAGGCGCAGTAGGCGCCGGCGAAGGGCGTGACCAGCACGCCGGACACGCTGCCGACGTTCACCACCAGCCCGCGCCGTGCGCGCAGGGCCGGGAACAGCGCGCGGGTCAGGCCGACCACGGCGAACACGTTGGTCTCGAACTGCTGGCGGATCGCCTGGCTGCCGCCGTCCAGCAGCGGTCCCATGGCGCCGTAGCCGGCGTTGTTGACCAGTACGTCGAGGCCGCCGACTTCGCGCTGCAGCTGTTCGGCGAGCCGCGCCACGGCGGGTTCGTCGTTGACGTCCAGCTGCACGCCGCGCAGGCCCGCCTGGCTGAGGGCGGCGACATCCTCGTCACGGCGTGCCGTGGCCCAGACCTGGTAGCCGGCATTGCGGAAGGCCTCGGCGAGGGCGCGGCCGATGCCGCTGGAGCAACCGGTGATGAGTGCGACGGGTTGGGGCATGGCGAGCGGTCCTTGGGCAATGGGCGGCACTAACGTACCGGATTGCGGCGGGCGGGTGAATCACTTCGGCGGGCCGAAGGTCCGCGCCAGGCGACGTGCGCTCTGCTCCAGCCGCTGCGTGGAGAGTTTGCCGTCGTCCAGAGCGCGCAGGGCGCAGGCCAGTGCGGGGTAGATCTTCTCGTCGTCGTAGCTGACCAGCAGCAGATCGACACCGGCGTTCAGGGCCTGCACCGTCGCATGACAGAGGCCCTGGTTATAGGCGGCCGCCATGGTCAGGTCGTCGGTGATCAGCACGCCGTCGTGCCGCCAGCCCTCGCGGATGATCTTCTGCACCACGGTGGCGGAGAACGACGCCGGGTTGCGCGCATCCAGCTCCGTGACCTTCACGTGGCCCAGCATGATCAGCGCCTGGGTCTGCTGGGCGACCTGGCGGAACGGGCGCCAGTCAAAGGCCTGCAGGCGTCCGACGTCGGTCGTCAGGCTGGCGGAGAAGTGGTGGGTGTCCTGCGGGACGCTTCCCAGCCCCGGGAAGTGCTTGAGGGTAGCCCGCACCCCGCTCTGTTCGAGCCCGCGGACGTAGGCGAGGGCGACGGCGGTGGTCACTTGCGGATCGGGGGAAATCGCACGCAGCGCGATGGCGCTGTGGAAGTCCAGGCGTGACCGCTGCGCCGGCGTGAGGTCCACCACCGGACTGAAGTCCAGGGTGACGCCCAGCTCGGCCAGTTCGCGGCCCTGGGCTGCCCCGTATTCGAAGGCGGCGGCGGCCAGGGCTTCCGGCGTGGAATTGGCGTTCAGCAATGCGGCCAGCGGGGGACGCTGCGGCAGTGGGGGAGACAGGCGGGACACGATTCCACCCTCCTGGTCGGCGGCGATGATCAGCGGCGGTAGTCCCGCTTCACGCCGCAGTGCCTGCCATTCGCCGATCTGCTGGCGAAGGGCTTCGGCGCTGCGCCCCTGGACGTTGCGCGCGGTGATGAACAGGCCGGCGACCAGTCCCTGGCGAATCAGCGGCTCGACGGTGCGCGGGTCGCCGACGCCGATGATGAAGTGCCCGCCGAGCGCCTGCAGGTTCGCGTTTCCGCTCTCCAGGACCAGGGTCTTGTCGTCGAGCAGGCGGTAGTGGTTCCAGCCCGCCAGCAGCATCGCCAGCAGCAGGAGAAGACTGCCGACCCAGCAGTACCAGCGTCGTCCGGACCTCAGCCAGATGAGGATGCCCACGGCGCAGATGATCAGCAGCATCGGCAGTGCGAGCCGGCGCATCGGCAGCAGGTGAGGGTCCTGCAGGTTGTTGGCCAGCACCAGCAGCAGGATGCTCGCCAGCCATCCCAGGCCAATCAGGAGTCGGGTTCGAAGCGTCATGGGGTTCCTTCCGCCAGTGACGGGGAGCGAGGTCAGTTGCCGAAGCGGCCGCTCACTCGTTCCGCGCGAAATTCCAGGGTACTGGCCCGGTAGCCGGGGCGCAGCGGTGGCAGCGGCAGGCAGTCGCTCCAGGCATCGCCGGCGAGCAGCGCGCCGGGGCCGCGGTAGCGCGGGGCCTCGTAGAGGTTTTCAGCCAGGTCGGTGGTGTCGCCGGGGCGGTAGGCGGCGACCTTCCAGCGCAGCTCAAGCAGTGGGCGCGAGGCGCCGTTCTTCAGGCTGACCGCCAGCGGGCGGCCGGGTGGGCACTGTTCGGGTTGGTAGGCGATGCGCAGTTCCAGGTGTTGCAGCTGGCGGGTGTCGTTGCTGTCCTGCCAGATGGCGAGGGTGATCACCGCCGCCAGGCCGACCAGGCCGGCGCCGGAAATGGGCAGCGCGCGGGATGGGTAGCGGATCAGCAGGATGATCCAGGTGACGATCAGCAGGATGCCGTACAGCATGGAGCGCTCCGCGGGGATTTGCTGATTACCTTAGCAGGAGGTGGGGGGGGGGCGGGTTGATGTAGCGCTGCATGCGGCCTCGTACTCCTGTAGGTGCAAGCTTGCTTTGGGGTTGGGTGTTTCTGCGCCGCTTCGGTGTGCGCTGAGAGATTTTGTTTCGCCCCCTCGGGCGACCTCCTTTGGCAAACGCCCCAAAGGAGGCAAAGGTCTTGCCCCATCATCCGGGTCCCGCTTCGCGGGGCTCCCCTCGTTCCATCGAAGTTTCAGGGGCACGCCGCGAAGGGCCATCCCTGGCCCATCGCGGCTCTCGCGGCATCCATGCCGCTCAACCCCTGAAACTCCGACTCCACTCGGCCTCCTGAAGGGGCGCTCGGAGTGCGCGGATGCTGCTCTGGAAACCGCTTTTTTGTAGGAGCGAGCTTGCTCGCGAACCGCTCAACGCTGATGCGGCCGGGTAATTCTGTTCGCGAGCAAGAACTAGGCGTCCCCCTCGATCCTACGAAGAGCAATCCAGCATGAAGCAGCCAAAGTCGAAGGCGCGCGCAGAGTCCCGTCAGGAGGCCGAGTGGAGGTATTGCGCAGAGGGGCGAGCGGCATGGATGCCGCGAGAGGCGTAGAGGGCCATGGATGGCCCTTGTACGCCGACCCTCGGAGCGATACCGGAGCGAGGGAAACGGAGCGCAGCGTAGTAACAGCCGAAGGCTGGCCCGAAGGGTGAGCGCAGCGAATCAGTCCGGCGAAGCCGGACCCGGATGTCGGGACGAGCCTTCTTGGTTACTTCTTTGGCGTTTGAAAGAAGTAACTCGCCCGAGGGGGCGAAACAAGAAACATCCGAGCACACCGAAGCGGCGCAGAAACACCTAACCGCAATACGGCGGATAACGCCAGAGGCGTTATGCGCCCTACGAAAATCACCGCGCTCAAACGGGGCCGACGGCAGAGTGCGGTTCGCGAGCAAGAACCGGGCGTCCCCCTCGCTCCTACAGATAGTCGCCGCAGCGATCCTGGGGAATCTGCCTGTGGCGGATTTCCATTCCTATGAATTGATACAGCCATTTCGCGTATGAAATTTCCGTATCATCCCAAAGCGTTCCGAGTGAGCTAACGGAGCCTGCCGGGAGACAGTACCTTTGCGCACGGTGCTGAACACACCCAGTAGGCGGTCTTCCGCTCCCGTTGGAAATTGCGGTTTCTATATTGATGGAAACTGAAATGAATCAGCAGTCGACAGGCTCCTTCTGCAACGCTCTTGGTACAGATAACGAAATCCTCATCCCCACCACCTTCATCCGTCACCGCCGCCAACTGCGCGCCGTCCTCCTCGACGACGAACCCTGGTTCAGTGCCACCGACCTGGGTCGCCTGATCGGCCGCCCACTCGATGAGCGCCTGCACAACAGCCTCGACCCTGACCAGCTCCGCTCCTGCTGGATCAAAGACAGCAACGGCCAGTACGAAAAGTCCCTGCTGGTGAATGAGTCCGGCGCCTACGCCGCGCTGATCTTCTATTACCTCCCGGAGAACCGCTGCATCCGTCACTGGCTCAACCGCCAGGTGGTGCCCGCGCTGCGCAGCGAAGAGCACCCGGCGTTGCGCCCGAGAGAGCGGCAGCTCAATTGGAGCGATCAGTGCCTGGGCGTACTGGAGTGGCATGGCCGGTTGTGGGTGCCGTTCGAGGAACTGCCCAAGGTGGCCCGGCTGGAAACACCCCAGGCGTAGATTTTCGTCGCACGCATAAAAAAGCCCCCGCACCAATCGGTGCGGGGGCGTTGGCGCCGATGAGGGAAGCGCCAGACTCAGCGGGCTACCGCGCGTAGCGGTTCCACGTTATCCGTGGTGCGCCCGTAGACGTCTTCCAGACGCTCGATATCGTCCTCTCCCAGGTAGCTGCCCGATTGCACTTCGATGATCTCCAGCGGGATCTTGCCCGGGTTGGCCAGGCGGTGGACCGAGGCGATCGGGATGTAGGTGGACTGGTTCTCGGTGAGCAGGAAGGTCTGGTCGTCACAGGTCACCTGGGCCGTGCCGGAGACTACGATCCAGTGCTCGGCGCGGTGGTGGTGCATCTGCAGCGACAGGCGTGCGCCGGGCTTCACGGTGATGTGCTTGACCTGGAAGCGGCCGCCCATGTCCACCGAGTCGTAGGAGCCCCACGGACGGTAGACCTGGCAGTGGTTCTGGGTCTCGCTGCGGCCGGCGGCGTCGAGCTGGTTGACCACCTTCTTGACGTCCTGCACGTGGTCCTTGTGGGCGATCATCATGGCGTCCTTGGTCTCGACGACCACGATGTCTTCAAGGCCCACCACTGAGACCAGCTTGCCGTTGCCGTGCACCAGGCAGTTGCGGCTGTCGTGGACGACCACGTCGCCCATGGTGACGTTGCCGTTGGCGTCCTTCTCGTGGACTTCCCAGATCGACGACCAGCTGCCGACGTCGTTCCAGCCAGCGGAGAGCGGTACCACGCAGGCGCGGCGGGTCTTTTCCATCACGGCGTAGTCGATGGAGTTGTCCGGGCAGCACTCGAAGGTGGCGGCATCGATGCTCACCACATCGCCGTCGCGCTGGCTGCGCTCCAGGGCCAGCAGGCAGGTGTCGTAGATGTCGGTGTCGTGCTTCTTGAGTTCTTCCAGGAAGCGGCTGGCGCGGAACAGGAACATGCCGCTGTTCCAGTAGTAGCCGCCTTCCTCGACGAACTGCCTGGCACGGGCTTCGTCGGGCTTCTCGATGAAGCGTTCGACGCGGATCACGCCGTCCGGCAGGCCGCGCTCATCGCCCGACTTGATGTAGCCGTAGCCGGTTTCCGGGCGGCTGGCGGGGACGCCGAAGAGCACCATCTCGCCTTTTTCGGCGGCGTTGGTGGCCAGGGCGAGGGCACGCTGGAAGGCACGCTGGTCCTCGATCACGTGGTCGGCGGGGAGGATCAGCAGCAGCTCGTCACGGCCTTCGGCGATCAGTTTCATGGCGGCAATCGCCACCGCCGGCGCGGTGTTGCGGCCGAAGGGTTCGAGCAGGATCGCCTGGGTCTTGAGGTTCAGCGCCTCCAGCTGCTCTTGGACGATGAAGCGGTGCTCCTGGTTGCTCACCACTACCGGTGCTTCCATGCCGTCGAAGACCAGGCGCTCCAGGGTCTGCTGGAACAGGGTGTGGTCGCCGGTGAGGGCGAGGAACTGCTTGGGGTACTGCTTGCGGGAAAGAGGCCAGAGTCGCGAGCCGCTGCCACCGGAAAGGATTACTGGAATCATGGGGTTTCTCCTAAAGCGTTCATGCGTACTGTTTGCCGCGCCACACCATGTGACCCGACGTGCCTTGTGGGTGACCTCTCCTGTGCATGCCGTCGTTGCGGCGCACTGATTCTTCTGCCGGTGCGATGCCGGTCTTTTTGTTCTGGAAGGGCAGGGGCGCCATGGGAGCGCCCTCACCCCGAGGCTCGCCCCGGAGGGCGAGCAGGCAGTTCGTGCCGGCGGGAGACGCGCAGTCTCGTCCGCACTCCGGGTGGGAGCGGTTGGGGAACGGCCGCCGGCTCATGGGATCAGTCCACCTTCACCGGGCGCTTGACCCATACCGGGTTGAGCTTGGCGCCTTCACCGGTGACGTAGAGGCAGACCACTTCGCCGCGCTCGAGGGTGACGGGCTTGAGGTCGCTGACCTTCTTCGCGCCGTCGTACAGCGCCAGGTTCACTTTCACCGGGTTGATCTCGCGGTCGCCGTGGCTTTGCGGGGCGACGCTGGCGACCACGTCGGTCTTGCCGTCGGCGGTCTTCAGGGTCAGGGCCTGGCCACTCAGGTTCTGTACGCGGACCAGGGCTTTCTGCTTGTTCTTGAACGGCGGCTCGGGCACCAGGCGCGGCTGGCCGCCGGGTTGGCTGACGAGGGTGTAGTAGGCGTCCGGGTCGAGTTTCACCGGCAGGCTTTGGGTACCGATTTTTGCGGTGTAGTTGCCCGGCGGAAGGAACTTGAAGTCGCTGGAGCCCTGCGGCGAGACGTCGTTCAGGGTGGCGTTGCCGACCGCGACGTTCAGCTCGGAACTGCCGGCGTTGTAGGCCCGCACGAAGGCTGAGCCCTTGGGCGCCTGCGGCCCGTAGAGCGCGCCTTCACCGCCGGCGAAGGCGCCGAAGGATGCGGCGCCCAGGGCGAGGGCCAGTGCGGACGACTTCAGGGTGCGAATGGTCAGTCGGTTCATGGGGTGTACCTCCGTCTTTCTCTCTTGTGGGCACGGAAGGTGCCCTGTAGCGGCGCTCAGTGCGCCGTTGGGTTGCCTGCCTGGTTGGCGGCCAGGCGTTCGTCTCGGTTGCCCGCCGCGCGCAGCTGCGCCACCCAGTCCGGGTTGAACTGGCTGAGGTCGCTGTGCATCGGCAGGTAGCGTTCGGGGAATTCCCAGATCAGCAGTCGCGCCGGCTTCTGCTTGAAGCCTTCGTCCTGCAGGAGTTCGAGCATCGGCTCCAGGGGACCCTTGCCCTCCTTGGCGTAGTTGATGACATCCGCCGAGAGCGCCTGCTTGAGGGCGCCGGCGAAGTTCCAGCGCGGGTTGGCGCTGTAGCTGGTGCCGACCAGGGCGACCTGCGGCTGGGCGCTGTCGCCGAACAGGTCGCCGCTGCCGTCGGTGGGGGCCGATGCGGCGTCCTCGGCCGGGTGGGTCTGGCGCTGCTCGAGCTGGTCTTCGGGCGGCAGCAGGTTGGTGAACAGCGGGTCCAGCGGTAGGAAGGTGAGCAGGTCGCCCTTGTGCGGGCCGCTCTTGCCGGCTTCGGTGATGAAGGTCTGGGTCGGCAGGTCTGCGCCCTGGCCTGCGCGGATGCTTTCGCCCAGTCGCTGGGCCACGGCTTCGGCGCCCAGCGGCGTCCAGTGGGTGTCGGTGCGCAGGAAGACCTGGCCGTTGTCCTTGGCCTTCTCCAGCGTTTCCAGCAGTTCGGGCGCGGCCATGCCGGCCTGGCGGGCGCGTTGCAGGAAGTCCTGGTAGAGCGAGGCGTGCAGCGTCGCCGGTTGTTCCTTGCCGAGGAATTCGGGGTAGAGGCGGGTCTTGGCCGGGATGATCGCCAGCACCAGTTTCACGCCACGGCGCTCCAGCTCCTGCTGCACGCCGCGCACCAGCGCCCAGTTGTCGTCGAGCTGCTGCTGGGAGGGGGCGGGCTTGAACTCTTCATCGGTGAACAGCCAGCCATCCTTGCCGAGCACCACGCCCGGACGGCCTTCCTCGAAGAGGGTGTAGTCCAGCGCGGCCCAGAGGTTGGTGCCCAGGCGCTTGATCGGAAATTGTTCGTCATAGTGGCCTTCGAAGGCGTGGGACAGCTTGCCGTTGAGCACGGTGGTGCCCTGTGCGGCGGAGAAGCTGGGGAAGGCCTTCAGCGAGAGGCCGGCCAGGCCCAGCAGCATCCCGCCGAACACGGCGATGTAGGTGTACTGCAGGGGCTTGCTGATGTGCGTGTGTGTAGTCGGTTGCATGATCCGGCCTCGCTCAGAACTGGAAGTAGAGGAACGGCGAGTAGCTCTGCGCCGAGAGCTTGAGCACCGAGGCGGCGAACAGCAGGAGCAGGGCGACGCGCATCGCCAGCACCGGCAGCTGGGTGGTCCAGGCATTCATCTGGATGGCCGCGCCGCTGGTGGAAGCCGAAATGGTGGCGGGACCATTGCTGCCGCTCATGTCGACTTTCGCTTCGGCCTTGGGGGCCTTGCTCTGCAGCGGCTGGTTGTAGAACTGGCGGATGCCGAAGAAGGCCAGGACGATGTAGGCGATGACCAGGGTGCCGACCTGCAGGCCGGTGAGGCTGGCGCGGTTGAGCTCGGAGAGTTTCCAGTCGCCGAAGCTGAACATGGCTTCGTACATGCGCCAGGCCACGTGCAGGTTCTCGGCGCGGAAGATCACCCAGCCGACGATCACCAGCAGGAAGGTGAAGACCCACTTCAGCGGATTGAGTACGTGGGGCGCGGCGTTCACGCCCAGGGCGCGTTCGATGGCCAGCCACACGCCGTGCCAGGCGCCCCAGATGATGTAGGTGACGTTGGCGCCGTGCCACAGGCCGCCCAGCAGCATGGTGAGGATCAGGTTGCGGTAGGTCTGGAAGGTGCTGCCGCGGTTGCCGCCCAGGCTGATGTACAGGTAGTCGCGCAGCCAGGTGGAGAGGCTGATGTGCCAGCGCCGCCAGAACTCGGTGATGGACTGGCTGATGTAGGGCTGGTTGAAGTTCTCCATGAAGCGGAAGCCCATCATCAGGCCCAGGCCGATGGCCATGTCGCTGTAGCCGGAGAAGTCGAAGTACAGCTGCGCGGTGTAGGCCATGGCGCCGAGCCAGGCGTCGCCCGTGGTTGGGTCCTGCAGGGCGAAGCAGTGGTCGGCCACGGCCGCCAGGGTGTCGGCGATGAACACCTTCTTGACGAAGCCCTGCATGAAGCGGGTGCAGCCTTCGGCGAACTTGTCGACGGTGTGGGTGCGGTGGTTGAACTGGTCGACCAGGTCCTTGAAGCGCAGCACGGGGCCGGCGATCAGGTGCGGGAAGATCGCCACGAAGGCCGCGAAGTCGATCAGGTTGTGCGTGGCCGGGGTGTCGCCGCGGTACACGTCGATGATGTAGCTGATCGATTCGAAGGTATAGAAGCTGATGCCGATGGGCAGCAGGATGTGGGTGAGCACGAAGGGCTGCATGCCCATCGAGGTGACGAGCTGGTTGAGGCTGTCGACGCCGAAGTTGGCGTACTTGAAGTAGCCCAGCACGCAGAGGTCGACCACCACGCCGAGGATCAGCCAGCGCTGCGCAGCCGTGGTGCGCACGCCGGCCGCGCCGATGCGCAGGCCGATCCAGTAGTTGAACAGCGTCACGCCGGCGAACAGCGCCAGGAAGTCCACCCGCCACCATGCGTAGAAGACGTAGCTGGCCACCAGCAACAGGAGGTTGCGGTAGCGGTTCCCGCTCAGGTAGTACAGGCCGAGGAAAATCGGCAGGAACAGGAACAGGAACACGTTGGAAGAAAAGACCATTCCGCGTCTCTCTCTGGAGCTTCAAACCTAAGGTCGCTCCAGCCCTTCCGGCGTCTTTCGACGCCTTGAGGAAAGGCCGGGACAACCCGCCAATTCCTCCCCTGGTGGTGCTTAATCTGTTGCGCCCGCCCGCATCTTTATCGCGTGGGTCGGGTGGTGTTGCTTCGGAGCGGGGCCTTGCCCTCACCCCAGCCCTCGGCTTTGGCATCCTGCGTCGCCCTACCTCCTGCATCCATGCAGTCGTCTCCCTGAGGGAGAGGGGGCCGATCGGAGTTGCCGGCCGGCTCGGTGTTTCGCTTGACGCTGATCAGTCCCCTCTCCCCTTGGAGCGGGGCGCGCAGCCAGGGTTAGGGTGAGGGGCTCTCAGGTCTCCTCGCTCGCTATGCCGAACCTCTCGACGTCACGGAGAGGCTGGGGTGGGTCGCTGCTTCAGCTCCCCGCCCCCTGTCGGTTGAAAACCTTGGTCACTTCACCCCCCAGGCGGAAGCTGTTGAACGGCTCCATCTTCTTCTTCCAGTCCTGGGTCTTCGGTGCGCAGCTGTAGAGCGCGCAGTAGGGTTCCAGCCAGGCGAACTTGCTGTTCTCCTTCAGGTCGTCCATGTCCTGGTTGTCGCCGGCCTTCTCGTCGAAGGCTTGCTGGTCGTCCACGCCCTCCATCACACGGTTGGCCAGGCGTTGCAGGGCGCCGTTGTTTTCCCGGCGCAGGTCGACGCCGTTGACCTGGGAGAAGGCGGCGATCATGGCCAGCGGTGTCAGTGCGTAGTTGTGGTAGGACAGGGCACGCTGCCGGCGCTTGAGTTCGTTGGGCAGGTAGCCGTCGTTGTCCACCTGGTTGGCGGCGACCTTGAACTCCTGCACCGACCAGTCGAACAGGTCGCGGCGGTTGGTCACCACGGCGGTGGACATCACCGACCAGGCGGCCCAGTAGGAGTGGTTGTTGATCTGCTTGAGCGGCAGGTCGCTCCAGTCGCGCACCACCTGGCTGCCCAGGGTGCTGAACCAGCTCTCGATGGTCTTCGCCTGCTCGGGGTAGGCCGACAGCGGGCGGCTGCTGGAGAACTTCAGGCGCATGTAGGACGAGGACAGGCTGCCGAGGGCCCATTTGCGCATGGACTTGCCGGTGTGGTTGAAGTCGGTGCTTTCCAGCGCGCCGGCCTGAGCCCAGGCTTCCAGCCAGTTCATCGCGCAGTCCAGGTCGCCCTTGTTGCCGCTGCGCATGTACTGGGTGATCAGCTTGCTGGTGCCGCGCTCCATCTCGGTGATGTCCTTGATCTGGGTGCGGAATTTCTTTTCCGCGTCGGCGTTGAGCGTCGAGCGCGACGAGTCCGAGCCCTCGTACTTGCTGGTGAACTGCAGGCTGCCGGTGTAGGGCGTGGGGGTGGCCGGGCAGCTGTCCGAATCCTTCTTGCTGCCTTTTTCACCGACGGCGGAGAAGTAGCCCGGTGGCGGCACGAGGTCGGCGGCGTTGCCGGTCCTGGGGAACAGGGGGCCGCCGAACAGCGCCGAGACCACGGCGATGGTCAGGCCGACTCGGGCAACGATGGGGGTCTTGATATTTCGCAGGCTGGGCATGGTTTGGTCCCCGCTCTCTCTAGTTGGCGGCCACATCGGCCGACTTGGCTGTGGGGGTCTGACAGAGCTTGGCCTCGACCTCCAGACCCGCCGGCATGTCGTCCGGCGCCTCGATTTCCAGGGAGAGGAACTGCTGGTTCGACCAGTCTTCGTCGTTACGCAGCTCGAAGACGTAGCGGCCGCCGGTGTCCACGGCCTTGGATTGTTCGAGCTTGAGCTGTTCGCGACGACCGTTCATGTACCAGACGGTGTTCTTGAGTTCGTGTACGCCGGGGTCCGAGTAGGTGACGTCGGCGGTATAGCGGCCCGAGGGGATCGACAGGGCGCCGCTGTTGACCAGCACCTCGTTGCTGCCCGGATGCAGCTTGACCTTGCGGGTCAGCGCCGGCTTGCCGTCGGCGCAGCCGTTGTCCACCAGCGGCATGGCCTGGCGGTAGAAACTCTTCTGCGCCATGTCGTAGTGGGTGGCGAATTCCCAGATGAGAATCTTCGGCGGCTTGTCGTGGAATTCCTTGCTGGTCATGTAGGCCAGCAGCGAGCTGTCGAAGCCACCGCCGGAGACCGCGTTGTTGAGGATGTCGACCTTGGCGTACTCCTCCAGGAAGCCGGCGAAGTTGTAGGCCGGGCCGCTGTTGGAGGTACCGACCAGGGCGACCTGCGCATCGCCGCCTTCGCCGAACAGGTCGCCGTTGCTGGAGTCGCCCACCGGCTCGGTCTCGAAACGGTCGACGTACTGCGGCGCGTAGCCGCTGCCGCACAGCTGGGCGGCAGCCTTGTGGAAGGTGCCGAGCTTGGACAGCAGACCCACGCGCTTGCTTTCGAAGTCCTTCTTCGGCACGTCCTTGTACGCCGGGATTTCCTTCAGCGTCGCGGCCACGATCTTCGCGCTGCGCATCGCGCCGTACGGGGTCCAGTGGTGGTCGCCCTTGAAGTAGTAGGGGTGCTCCTGCTTCTCGTCGAACAGCGGGGAGAAGTCCGGGGTGTAGATGCCGGCCTTGCGGAACTGGGCGATGGTCGCCAGGTAGTTCTTCTTCGCCAGTTCGTAGTTGAAGCTGGCCTTCTCCTGCGGGTTGAGCTTCTCGCGGTTCACCAGGCCACGGGTGGGCTGGTAGACCACCACCAGGTCGATGCCCTTGCGCTTGAGTTCGTCGCGCAGCTGCTTGAGCTCGCGCCAGCCTTCGGCCGTGGTGCCGAAGTCGGTACGCAGGTCGTAGGTGGTGCGGAACAGCCAGTCTTCCTGGGCCGGCACCAGGTGGGTGAAGAAGCCCAGGTACTTGGTGTTGTAGGCCGCGTCGTTGGCGGCGGCCGGGCACAGGCCTGCGGCTGGCTGGGCGGTGTAGGTCGGCGCCGCGGCGTCCGCGGCCAGGGCCTGGTGGGCGAGCAGCAGGCTGGCGGTGAGCCCCGACAGGCGCAACAGGTTGGATGTCATACGTTTCATGGGCGCTTCCTCTGAAACAAGAGCTAGTTCTGCAATTCGGCCTGGCTTTCCACGGGGTCGAGCAGCACGGCCTTCTGCTGGCGCACCAGCAGGTCGAAGATCTGCTCCTGTTTCTCGCCCAGCACGCCGTTGAAGGAGATGCCGGAGGCTTTGGTCGGGCCGAGCATGTCCACCTTGTAGAGCTCGAGCGACAGCGGCGCGTCCACCGACAGCGGGCCGGAACCGTTGCCGGCCAGCTTGCCGCCGACCACGATCAGCGAGACCTTGGTGTCGAAGGGGTCGAGGTCGATGTTGCGGTCGGTGTCGGACAGGTCCTTGATGTGGCCGTACACGCCCATCAACTGGTTGCCGGCGGCGAGGTTCTCGTACAGGCGGATGTTCACGCTGTTACGGACGCGGATACCGTGGCGCTGGTTGGCCAGTACCTGGTTGCCGTAGATGAGGTTGTCGCCCGACTCGTAGAGGGTGATGCCGTCGGAGTGGTTGCGGTACACCTCGTTGTAGGCCACCAGGTTGCGCTCGGAGTTACGGTCCAGGACGATCCCGGAGAGGTGGTTGTCGTAGGTCTTGTTGTGGAAGATCCAGCTGTCGTTCACCTCGCGGGACACGATGATGCCGTGCTTCTTTTTGGTCCCGTGGACGACGTTCTCGGCGATGATCAGGCGGTGCGAGCGGTCGTGCGGGTCGATGCCGTAGATGATGTTGTCGCGGTAGGTATTGCCGCGCACCACGAGGTCGTCGGCCTCGTAGCAGTAGAAGCCGTACCAGGAGTCGACAAAGGTCGAGCCGATCACCCAGCCCTTGGGGCGCGGGCGCTTCATGGTCTTGTCCATGCCCGGGCTGTACTGGGATATGGAGGTGCCGTAGGCCTTGGAGGCGTTGTAGCCGAAGCTGGTGAAGGTACTGTTCACCAGGTAGGCCTCGGCGCCGCCCCAGGAGATCAGGAAGGGGCGGAATTCATTCGGGGACTTGAACCAGGCCGGCTGCTTGTTCGCCTCGTTCCAGGCGGTGACCTTGGAGTCGCGTACGAACAGCATGCCGTCGTTGACCAGGAAGGAGCCGCGGTCCTGGGACAGGCGCAGTTCCTTGACCTTGCCGTCGATCTCCAGGGTCGCACCCTGGCTCACCACGATGGGCAGGCGGGCGACATAGATGCCCGGCTCGACTTCTTCCAGCGCGGTTTTCGGCAGCTTTCCGGCGAGGTCGACGAGGCTGACGTAGCCGCCCTCGATGAAGATTGCCTGGGGCATCTGGCGCTGGCGCTTCACCCATTCGGCGAGGCGGTTCTTGCCGCCGGTGAATTCCTTCAGCGGCTGCTGCTGGACCATGCGCTGCACCACGGCTTTGCCAGGCTTGCTGCGGTCGATCTTCTGCTGCACGGCCTCGGCGGTGTAGCCGGAAAGGTCGGGCAGCTTGGGCGAGTCCAGCTTCAGCGGCTCGCTGGGTGCGGCGGTCACGGTGTAGTTGCCGGCTTCCTTCAGCGTCTTGGTCTGGCCTGGTTCGGTGCCCGACGGGGCTGCGGGGGCCTTTTCGGCGCTGGTGTCCTTCGCGCTGTCCTTCTTGCCGTGGGTGGCGGCTGCCGCCTTGGCGCTGGCAGGGGCCTTTTCCGCGGTCGGCGCGGCCCACACCGGCGCGGTGGCGCTGAACAGGCCGCCGAGCAGCAGCGCGGTCAGCGGCAGGGCGTGTAACGGATGGCGGTTCATGGCCGTTGTCTCCTTGCGTGCGCTGGCTGGGTTCGTTGAGCGCCCGTACTGGCGGGCGTAACGGGCGAGCGGGGAGGGCGCTAGGCCGCCGTCCGCTTCTGCTTTTCCGTCATGCCCGCCAGTGCGGGGAGCCAACAACAAACCAGCCATCGCTGCAGTCCTCAGTAGCGCCAGATGACGTCGATGAAGGCGTGGTGCATGGTCGAGTCGACGTGGCTACCGTAGGCGTCGCCCGGCTTGAACACGCCGCCACGCAAGCGCACCAGCGCCGAAGGCTCGTCGATGCTCTGGCTCATCGAAGCCGGCAGCAGGCCCTGCTTGAAGTACTTGGTAACGACCAGGTCGGCCTCCTGGCCGAGGTCCTTGGAGTCGTTGACCAGCGGGGCGTTGATGCCGCTGTTGCCGATGTCCGAGTCGCCGTCTACGCGTCGGAACTTGTGGTACACGACGCTGGCGTCGTAGTCCTCGCGCATCTGCCAGGAACCGAACAGGGTGGCGTCCTCGACGTTCGAGAGTTCACCCCGGAAGGCTTCACCGAAGCGGTGCACGCGGGCGCGGGTGCCGGTGAAGTTGGAGCGGTTGCTTTCCAGGCCGGTCTGCTCGAACTGGTCCTCGCCGTTCTTGCCGCCGCCGCTGCCGCGGGCGTAGCCGCCGCCGACGCGCCACTGCTCGTCGATGTTCCAGCGCAGGCCCAGGTCGACGCCGTAGGCGTCCACGTCGCCGCTCTGCTTGCCGGTGGCGACGCGGTCGCCGTTCACCGCGGCGGTGCTCAGGCGGTCGCGGTTACCGGTCAGCCAGGTGGCGCTGGCCCAGTAGTTGACAGGCATCTGCGAGCGCCAGTTGTAGCCGTCGCCATTGGCTTCGACGCCCACCCAGGTGAGGTCGCCGGTGGATTTTTTGTCCAGCGAGTCGACGGTCTCGCCCGGGTCCGGCAGGCTGCCGCTGTCGTCGGAGTGGTGCAGGCGCAGGCCGACCCAGTGGTGGGGCATCCACTGCGTGGAGATGTCGCCGAAGACGTGGGTGCGGTCCTTGTCTTCCGGCGCCAGGTCGGTGATGTCGGTGCGGTAGTCGGAGAAGCGCTGGGCGGCGCCGAGATGGGCGCGCAGCAGGGTGGTGTCGAAGGTCCAGTTCAGGGCCTCGATGTTGGTGTCCTGCCACATGCCGCTTTCGTCACGCAGGCGCTGGCGGCCGAAGCGCAGGTGCTCGCCGGGGTACTGGGTGAGGCCCGCGTAGTCCACCCAGAACTCGCGCAGGGCCAGGTAGGAGTCGTCCGGCTCGCGCTTGTTGTCGCGGCTGCCGCTGCTGTCGTTGTTGACATCGTCCGACTGCAGGGTGTCGGTCTGGATGGTGTCGGTGGCGGTGACCGCCTGGCCCATCACGTAGGCACTCCAGTCGCCCCACTGGCCGAAGGCCCAGGGGCGCAGGTCAAGGCCGATGCCGTTGAGGTCGCCGCCGTGGGCGGTGCCCAGGTCGCGGTCGTCCTCGGATTCGGCGGTGACCTTGATGTCGATACCGAAGTTCTTTGGCGGCTCCTCGGCCGCGTAGGCGAGACTGCCGAACAGGGTGCCGGCGAGGCTCAGGCCGGCACCAAGCATGGCCGGGAACAGGCGTGCACGGCGAATGGCAGAGGCCAGGGCACGCGGCTGAATCCCTTCGACAAGAGCAAACGGCGGGGTGGTCATCGGGTCAATGCGCTTCATAGGTTTTCTTGTTCCTGGTTGTTCTGCAGGAGGCTGACGGTGGCTTGCCAGTTGGCGCCGCGCGCTTGTTCTTCGCGCTTGAGCAACTGCTGGGCCGCAGTGCGGTCGGCCGGTTGTATCTGCGGCTCGATCTGCGCCATCAGGTCGGCGGCGGTGGGGACCTGCTGGCGCTTGGCGAGCTCGCCGAAGACGTAGGCGTTGACCAGGTCTGGCCGGACGCCGCGTCCCTGCGAATACAGCTGCGCCAGTGCCATGTCAGCGCTGGCCTGTCCTGCGCGGGCGGCGATCAGCAGGTGGTCCACCGCTTTCTGCGGGTAGACCTTGCCGAGGTAGCCGCGGCGGTAGATCTGGCCCAGGTAGTAATGCGCCTGGGGCTCGCTGGCGGCGGCCTTGAGCAGGTGCTGCTCGGCCTTCTGCGGCTCCTGCGGGGCCCACTTGCCGTCGTAGTAGAGGCGGCCGAGCAGCAGTTCGGCGCGCGGTTGGGCGGCGTCCTGGGCCTTTTTCAGGTAGTCGAGCATCTGGTTCAGGTCGCCCAGGTCGGGGTTGTCGTACTGCAGCTTGGCCAGGCTCACCCAGCCCGCCGGGTAGGTCGGCGCGATCTCGCTCAGCAGCGCCTGCGCGGCTTGCGGATCGGGCGTGCCGAGGTTCGGATCGGCCAGCACGCCGGCCACCGAGTCGACGCGTTCGGAAGGCACCCGGTCGGCTTTCCAGGCAGCCTTGAGCGCTTCGATGTGGGCCTTCTGCTTATCCGCGTTGCCCTGGATCTGGTACACGGTGGCCAGTTCCATCCAGCACACGTCCATGCGGTTCAGCCAGCGCTGGCAGACCTGCTCGATCTCGCCCAGGTGCTGGTTGTAGGTGCCTTGGGTGCGGTAGAGGATGATCTGCGCCAGGTCCGCCTGGGGCAGGCCCTGTTCGCGCCACTGGTCGATGCGCTGTTGCGGGTTCACGTTCGGCCAGGCCTGCGGGTACTGCAGGTAGAGGACGATCAGCGGCACCAGCGCGCTGTCCTCGCCTTCGTTGAAGGCGCGGGTCAGCAACTGTTCGGCTTCGCGGTGCTCGGAGTCGGTGCCGCCGGGCTTGGCCGCCAGCCACTTGCCCAGGCGGGCGCGGGCACGCGGCGAGGTCTCGGCCGCGTCGCGGTAGAGCTTCTCGGCGCGGGCCTGTTCGGCCGGGTCGCCGGTGGCGGCCTGCATGTCGGCCAGACCGACCTGTGCGTCGGCGTAGCCCAGGGTGGCCAGGCTCTGGAAGTTGGCCTGGGCGGTGGCGATGTCGCCGCGCTCCAGGGCTTCCTGGGCCAGGCGCTGGTCGGGCAGACCGGCGCAGCCAGCGGCCACGGCGATGGCCAGAGCCAGGGCCAGCTTCGGGGCCAGCTTCAGGGCGGGGGCTTCGACGGGACGGTTCATGGCGTGTTCCCTCTCAGCGTGCGGTGGCCAGGGCCATCGCCTTGTTCAGCAGGGTGCGGCCCGGCAGGCCGCCGATGCTGACCTCGGTCGGACGGCCGGCGAGCAGGGTGTCCAGCGGCTGGTCGGGCTGGATCTGCACGCGGATTTCCGAGGCCAGGTCGCCGTCCACCGGGGCGGTGCGGACGATGCGGCCGCTACGGACTTCGCTGTCGCCGGCGATCTGGAAGTTCACTGGCGTGCCAGGGGACAGCTCGGCGGCGTTGCGGTAGGGGAAGCGCGCCTCGACGGTGGCGGTGCTGTCGCGTGGGGTCAGGGTGAAGATGATGTCGCCCTTGTTGGCGAACTGGCCGTTGGCCACGCGCTGCTCGACCACGCGGCAGTCGCACGGGCTGGTCAGGGTGCCCTTCATCTGGTGGCCGAACAGCTTCTCGATGTTGCTCGGGCTGAGCTGCTCTTCGGTCAGGTTGCCCTTGAGCAGGTCCAGCAGGTTGGCGGAGAAGGTGGCGATCGGCGCGCCCTTGGCGACGTCGGCACCGGCCTCCACCAGGCTCTCCACGGTGCCTTCGCGGGGCATGGTGATCTGCTGGTTGGCGACGTTGACCACGCCCGAATCGGCGTGGGTGACGAAGTACAGGTTGTAGATGTTGTTGAGGATCACCGCGAAGGCGCCGACGCCGACCACGAAGATGGCGGTGCTCAGGGTCACTGCGCGGATGCGGCTGAAGAAGCCCATGCCGCCGCTGCCGATGCCGTGCTTGCGGGCCTTGGTGAAGTTCTCGCGCTGCAGGGTGTTGAGCATGTCGCCGACGCTGATCACCTCACCGGCGAGGAAGGAGGTGATCAGGTAGCGCAGCGCGGCGACCTCGCGCGCCTTCAGGTGCTGGAACTCGCAGCCGACGCGGCGGCTGTCCGGGTCGAAGGAGCGCACCTGGAAGTCCACTTCCAGGGAGAAGCTGATGCTGTCGATCTGGAACAGCAGCTTGCCCTTGTGCAGGTCGCCCACCCGGACCGGCGCGGCGCTGGCGATGAAGGCGAAGCCCCCGGCGGAGATGTCCAGCAGGCGGGCGTCGATGCCTTCACGGTCGGCGCCGATGTAGCGGATGCGCGCGGGCAGTTTGACCCGGGCGTGCTGGCGCTGGGCTTCGGATTCGTGCACGACGTTGACGTTGACGGCGGTATTCATGGGGGCGAGTCCTGTTCGTATCTAATAGGGGCGTGGCTCGAGAGCCTTCAGACGATGGTCAGCAGTACGGCGACGAAGATGCTGGCTGCGGAGAAGGTCATGGCGCGTGAGGACCAGGTGTTGAACCATTGCTGGAAGCTGGCCAGGCCGCGGTCGAGCTTGGTGTTCTGGCGGGTCCAGGACTGCTGGTCGAGGCGGAAGAACACGTAGATCTTCACCAGGGCGCCGACGATCTGGTTGTAATAAAGAATCAGCGGGTAGGCCGGCCCGATGTGGTGCCCCGACAGCGACAGCAGCAGGGTCAGCACGAAGCGGGTGATGCCGATCCACAGCAGGTAGACCAGCAGGAAGACGATGCTGTACTTGATGCTGGCGATGAGCGCGGCGACCAGGCCGAGCAGGCAGGTCCACATCGACAGGCGCTGGTCGAACAGCACCACGCTGGTGAACCAGCCCAGGCGCTGGGGACCCAGGGCCAGGGCGCGGGAGTTCTGCCGCAGGTTGTTGCCATACCAGCGGAACATCAGTTTGCGGCTGGCCTTGATGAAGCTCTTTTCCGGCGGGTGCTCGACGGTGTTGATCGCCGCGTCCGGCACGTAGAAGGTGTCGTAGCCCAGGCGCATCAGGCTGTACCAGCTGGACTTGTCGTCGCCGGTGAGGAACTGGAAGCGGCCCAGGCGCCAGTGGTCGAGGTGGTCGCTTTCCACGTCGGCGATGAAGTCCGGGTCGGTGACGACCTGGGCGCGGAATACCGACATGCGGCCGGTCATGGTCAGCACGCGCTTGCTTAGTGCCATCGAGCACATGTTGATGTGGCGCTGGGCGAAGCGCAGCTTGTGCCACTCGCTCATGATGTAGCCGCCCTGCACCTCGCAGAATTCGTTGGTGGTCAGGCCGCCGACGTTGCCGAAGAGCTTGAACCAGGGCACGGTCTTGCGCACCACGCCGGGCTCCAGCACGGTGTCGCCGTCGATCACCGCGACTACGGCGTGTTCATCCGGCAGGTCACGGGAGATGGCGCGGAAGCCGTGGGCCAGGCCATCGCGCTTGCCGGTGCCGGGGATGCGCACGAAGTCGAGCGAAACGTGTTCCGGCGGGTTGAGCTTCTGCCATTGCTGCTTGATCAGCACCTCGTCGGACATCTCGACGATGGAGCACACCACGGTGGTGGGATAGCCGCAGGCGATGGCCTCCTGGATCACCGAGCGATAGACCATGGAGGTAGTCAGCGCGTCGATGCGGAAACTGGTGACCATCAGGAAGACATGCGAGGGATCGGCCGCTTCGCCCATCTTGCGCAGCTTGCGGCGGTAGTAGGGGTAGACCCCGTAGAGGAACAGCATGCCGCGCAGGAAGTGCAGGCCACCCATCGTATAGCGCCAGATGCCGACCGCGCCGATCAGCAGCAGGAAGTCCTTGGAGTCGGCGTCGAACACGGTCTTGGGCACCAGCAGCGCCAGTACCATCAGCAGGCTGAGAAAGGCCAGCCAGCCCGTGGCTTCACCAATCACTCGTTTGTAGGTTTCCATGATGAGATCCGTCAGTCGCGTCGTGGGGGCGAGGAGCGCTCTCGTAGGAGCGAGCTTGCTCGCGAACCCGCCTGGCACCGTGGTGTGGCGGAGAGCGTTCGCAAGCAAGGACTAGGCGTCCCCCTCGCTCCTACGAAGAGCTGGTTGCGCTTACCAGCAGATGCCTTCGGCGCGCTCGTTGCTGCCGTGGGGCATGAAGCCGATCAAGTCGACCACCTTCTTGCCAGCGGGCGCCTTGTTCACCACGTCGACGAACAGCTCGTCGCCGTTGCCCAGCACCAGTACGTCGGAGTTCGCCACCACTTCGTCGAGGTCGGAGACCAGCAGGGAGGAGACGTGGGGGATCTTCGACTCGATGTACTCCTTGTTCGCGCCGTGGACGCGGGCGTACTCGACGTTGCGGTCGAAGATGCGCAGGTCGTAGCCCTTGCCGATCAGCATCTCGGCCAGCTCCACCAGCGGGCTCTCGCGCAGGTCGTCGGTGCCGGCCTTGAACGACAGGCCGAGCAGGCCGACCTTGCGGGTGCCGTGGGCGGTGATGAGGTCGAAGGCCTTCTGCACCTGGTTGGAATTGCTGCGCATCAGCGAACCGAGCATCGGGTGCTCGACGTCCAGCTGGCTGGCGCGGTAGGTGAGGGCGCGCACGTCCTTGGGCAGGCAGGAGCCGCCGAAGGCGAAGCCGGGTTTCATGTAGTAGCGCGACAGGTTGAGCTTGTTGTCCTGGCAGATCACGTCCATCACCTCGCGGCCATCGACGCCCACCGCCTTGGCGATGTTGCCGATCTCGTTGGCGAAGGTGACCTTGGCGGCGTGCCAGACGTTGCAGGTGTACTTGATCATCTCGGCGACTTCGATGGTCTTGCGGATGATCGGCGCGTCCAGTTCGCGGTAGATCTCTTCCAGCAGGTCGCCGGTCTGGGCGTCCAGTTCGCCGATGACGGTCATGGGCGGGAAGTCGTAGTCCTTGATCGCGGTGGATTCGCGCAGGAACTCCGGGTTGGTGCCCACGCCGAAGTCGACGCCGGCCTTCTTGCCCGAGCAGTCTTCGATGATCGGGATCACCACGTTGTTCACGGTGCCCGGCAGCACGGTGCTGCGCACCACCACGGTGTGGCGGTCTTTCTTCTCGCGGATGGCGTAGCCGATTTCACGGCAGACCGACTCGATGTAGCCCAGGTCCAGGTCACCGTTCTTCTTGCTCGGGGTGCCGACGCAGATGAACGACACATCGGTGTCCAGGACGGCCTTCTTGAAGTCGGTGGTGCCCGACAGGCGAGCGGAACGGATGCCCTGTTCCAGCAGCGATTCCAGACCGGGTTCGACGATGGGCGACTTCCCTTTGTTGATCAGATCGATCTTGGTGGTGGAAACATCCACCCCGACGACTTCGTGGCCTCGTGCGGACAGGCAGCCGGCACAGACTGCGCCAACATACCCAAGACCAAAGATGCTGATTCGCATCGCATTCACCTCGTTCAATTGTCGAGCTTTCAAAGTTGCCCCGGAGGGCGGTTTATTACGCTCGCTCCGAAGAGCGCTTTATTCAGGCTGAAAGAACCCGCGGAAGGCACGCTCAGGTGTCCTCCGTACTTCCTCTGATTAGGCAGGGAAAGCAGTGCTAAACTTCAGGGCACTGTCTTTGGGCAAATTTCAAATACTTGCCCCGTTTTGTTGCAAGCGGATTTCACTGTGCGTTCTTTTTCCGCGCTGCGGTGCTCCGGCTTGCTTCGATGATTTCCTTCTCATCTTAAAAATTAAGATTTTTCATGAGCTTGTGATTGTTCAAGGACGATAGGTAATTACCGTTAGAACAAAAGCGCTCATCTCATAAATGCACTTTGGTGATCTGCATCAATGATCGTTGCGGAAATAGGATTTTTTCCAAACGGGGTTAGTTCCTTCCACTTATGCCCTCCCTGAAATCTTTTGAAATATCCAAATGACATCACTTGATGCCGCGGTAGTGGCAAAAGGGAAGTTATTCTGGAGAGTGTCGTTGCAGTGCAATCTGCAAGATGCGGAAAAGTTCAATTGAATTTATGGTTAAAAACGACCGTGCATCGCCTTCAATGCATTCGTTCAGCTGCCGTTCAGCTTTCTCCATTGCAAGTTGCAATCGCGAAATGCACGTCATGGCCATGGGCTGTTAGTGGCCAATGAGCCGCTGGCAGAGGACGAATTCGGCAGGTTTTCGTGCCACGAGCGGCCGATAGGGGGGCGAAAAAAAATCTCACGATTTCCGCCGAAGCAGACGAACGGTAATGAAGACCCTTTGAAAGCCAAGGTCATTGGGGCGTTTTTTGTGCAAGAAATAGACAACCTATGCCCCTTTGGCTGACCTGTTTCATGGTCAATGGCTTACAGGCGACTTGGCATCAGGCGGGGAGGCAGGGGAGAAACGGGCGGGAGGGGGAGCCCGATGGGCTCCCGGGGGGGAGGGTCAGTCTTCGGGGTGGTCGCGCAGGAACACCAGTTGGTCCGGCCTGGAGTGCTCGGCGCTATAGACGTAGCCGGCGTAGTTGAAGTCCTTCAGGCCCTCGGGGCTCTGCAGGCGCTCCTTGATCACATAGCGCGCCATCATCCCGCGGGCCTTCTTGGCGTAGAAGCTGATGATCTTGTACTGGCCGTTCTTCAGGTCCTTGAACTCGGTGTCGATCACCCGCGCGTTCAGCGCCTTGCGCTTCACCGCGCCGAAGTACTCGTTGGAGGCCAGGTTCAGCAGCACGTCGTCGCCCTGCTGCGCCAGGGACTCGTTCAGCCAGGCGCTGATGCGCTCGCCCCAGAAGGCATAGAGGTCCTTGCCACGGGCGTTGGCCAGCTTGGTGCCCATTTCCAGGCGATAGGGCTGCATCAGGTCCAGCGGCCGCAACACGCCGTAGAGGCCGGAAAGCATGCGCAGATGGCGCTGGGCGAAATCGAAATCGCCCTCGCTGAAGTCCTCGGCCTGCATGCCGGTGTAGACGTCGCCCTTGAAGGCCAGCAGCGCCTGCTTGGCGTTGGCCGGGGTGAAGTCCGGGTGCCAGCTGCCGAAGCGCGCCGCGTTCAGGCCGGCGAGCTTGTCCGACAGGCTCATCAGCTCGGCGATCTGCGCTGGCGACAGCTCCCGCAGGATGCCGATCAGTTCCTGCGCGTCGTCCAGGTGCTCGGGCAGGGTGAAGCGCTCCGTCACCGGGGCGGTGTCGTAGTCCAGGGTCTTGGCGGGGGAAATCACCATCAGCATCGTGCGGTCTCCTACAAGCGAGGCGCGATTGTAAGGAGTCCCGCGCAACGGCTCCAGCTATGGGGACGATTAGCATGGGCGGGTGGATGTCGTCCGCTGGCGGTCGGTATCGTGGCGCGGGTGGACCGGGTTGCCCGCGGTCAGAGGGCCGCAATACGCAGGTCGGCACCGGCAGCGCAGGCGTGCATCGATAGGCCGAAGCGCTGATCGGGAGAGGGGGACGGGCGGTTTTTCGAGAGGTGGGACTTTTAAAACTAGCGCTCCGTGAAGTCCTCGCCAAGCTATTTCGGCGCAGTAAGAAAAAAAGCTGCTTGAGAAGGAAAAAGACTTTTTATCGTCATGTTTTTTCCTGTATTTCTGGAGTCGTAGACCGCCGAACCCTGCAGACAGGTGGCGGCCCCGGCCCGTCCCCTTATATGCAGACCTCTCGCGCCCCGGTAGCGAGAGCAGGCGGCTCACCGCGCGGCGGAGCGCTGTAATGGCATTCCGTCGTAACGCCCCCAGAAGAGGTGAACCGCGTATGGATGACCACGGACGCTCCAGCCCGACCCAGCCCACCCTGTACGTCCTCGATACCAACGTTCTGATCCACGATCCAAACGCCTTGCTGAACTTCCAGGAGCACCACGTCGCCATCCCGATGACGGTGCTGGAGGAACTGGACAAACTCAAGACCGGCAAGCACACCGTGGCAGCAGAATGCCGCCAGGCGATCCGCCTCATCGATTCGGTGTTGGGCGAAGCGACGCCCGAGCAGGTGGAGGATGGGGTTCCCATCCAGCGCGGCAAGAGCGGCCCCTGCGGCAGCCTGTCGATCCTCATGAGCAAGCGGGCCGAGCCGATCACCTGGCTGCCCGAGCACCTCAACGACAACAAGATCATCAACCAGCTGGTGGAGCTGAAGAGTCGCCACAGCAGCAAGCGCGTGGTGCTGGTCACCAAAGACATCAACATGCGCCTGAAGGCGCGCGCCTGTGGGGTGTTCGCCGAGGACTACCACACCGACCAGCTGGTCGATGACATCAATCTGTTGTCGCGCGGCTACCATTCGCTGTCCGGTTCGTTCTGGGACCGCGTGAGCAAGGTCGAGACCCGTCAGGACCACGGGCGCACCTGGCATCGCGTGCAGCTCACCGACAACCTGCCGGCGGTACACATCAACGAGTTCATCGTCGACGAGCAAGGCTTCGTCGGCTGGATCAAGGGCATCCAGCAGGATGAACTGCTGATCCTCGACCTGCACCAGGAACCGTTGCTGCACCAGGAAGCCTGGGGCCTGAGGCCGCGTGACATCTACCAGGCGCTGGCGCTCTATGCGCTGCTCGACCCGGACATCCACCTGGTCAACCTGTCCGGCGCCGCGGGCTCGGGCAAGACCATCCTCGCCCTGGCCGCCGCCATCGAGCAGACCATGGTCAGCAAGCGTTACCGTCGGATCATCGCCACCCGCAGCGTGCAGGGGCTGGACGAGGACATCGGCTTCCTGCCGGGCACCGAGGCGGAGAAGATGGAGCCCTGGCTCGGTGCCATCACCGACAACCTGGAGGCGCTGCATTCGGACGACGAGTGCACCCACGGCAGCGTCGACTACATCCTCAGCAAGGTTCCGCTGCAGTTCAAATCGCTGAACTACATCCGCGGCCGCAGCTTCCAGCAGAGCCTGATCCTCATCGACGAATGCCAGAACCTCACCCCGCACCAGATGAAGACCATCATCACCCGCGCCGGCAATGGCTCGAAGGTGGTCTGCCTGGGCAACCTGGCGCAAATCGACACGCCTTACCTGTCAGCGACCAGCTCGGGCCTGACCTACCTGACCGAACGCTTCAAGGACTTCCCCCACGGCGTGCACGTGACCCTGCAAGGGGTGCCGCGCTCGGTGCTGGCGGAGTTCGCAGAAGCCCACCTGTAACCACCCGGGCCCGCCAATCGGCGGGCCTTTTTCTGCGCTGTGCGGGTTCGCGAGCAAGCTCGCTCCCGTAAAGAGCGTTCCTGTTGTGCCGATGCTTTCCGTGTGTGCCGGACCTGTAGGAACGAGGGGGACGCCCAGTTCTTGCTCGCGAACAGCCCAGCGCCAACATCACCTGTGCATACCTCTTTTTGTATACAATCCTCCCCCCATCGCGCCGCTCGCCGTACTGCCAGCCGAGCGCCCCGGGGTTACACTGTTCCCTTGATCGTCCGCATTCTCCGGAGAGTTCCCGCCCGTGCTGACCCATCTCGATTCCCAAGGCCGCGCCAACATGGTCGACGTCACCGAAAAAGCCGTGACGTCCCGTGAGGCCGTGGCCGAAGCCCGGGTGCGCATGCTCCCGGACACCCTCAAGCTGATCCAGGATGGCGGCCACCCCAAGGGCGACGTGTTCGCCGTGGCGCGCATCGCCGGCATCCAGGCGGCGAAGAAAACCCATGAACTGATCCCGCTGTGCCATCCGCTGCTGCTCACCAGCGTCAAGGTCGAGCTGGCGCCCGAGGGTGAAGACACCGTGCACATTGTCGCCCGCTGCAAGCTGGCCGGGCAGACCGGCGTGGAGATGGAAGCGCTGACCGCCGCCAGCGTCGCCGCGCTGACCATCTACGACATGTGCAAGGCCGTGGATCGCGGCATGACCATCGAAAGCGTGCGCCTGCTGGAGAAGCTCGGTGGCAAGAGCGGCCATTACGTAGCTACGGAGCACGTGGCAGGAGACACCCCATGATCCGCGTGCAGTACTTCGCCCGCTACCGCGAAGCCCTCGGCCTGGACGGCGAGCAGCTGAACTGGAGCGAATCCCTGGCCAGCCTCGACGCCCTGCGGCACCTGCTGCTGGAGCGCGGCGGCGCCTGGAGTGTACTGGGCGAGCAGAACCTGATGTGCGCGCGCAACCAGGAGCTGTGCTCCCTCGACGAGCCCCTCGCCGACGGCGACGAGGTGGCCTTCTTCCCCACCGTGACCGGAGGCTGAGGCCATGACGATCCGCGTCCAGTCGGCGGCGTTCGATCCGGGCGTCGAACTCAATGCGCTGCACGACGCCAACGTCGGTGTCGGCGCGGTGGTCGGTTTCGTCGGCTACGTGCGCGACTTCAACGATGGCCGCGAGGTCGGCGGGATGTTCCTCGAACACTACCCCGGCATGACCGAGAAGGCCCTGGAGAAGATCGCCGTCGAGGCCCGCGAGCGCTGGCCGCTGCTGCGCCTGGACATCCTGCACCGCATCGGTCGCCTGGAGCCGGGCGAGCCCATCGTCTTCGTCGGCACCGCCAGCGCCCACCGCCAGGCGGCGTTCGATGCCTGCAACTTCGTCATGGACTACCTCAAGACCCGCGCGCCCTTCTGGAAGAAGGAAGACACCACTGACGGCCCGCGCTGGGTCGAAGGCCGCTGCAGCGACAAGGACGCCGCTGATCGCTGGGAGCGCTGATCCGGCTGGCTCCGACGTTACTGCTTGCGTAGGAGCAACTGTCTTTTCCGGGAAGTTTCTGGTTGGGCTTTCCCCCTCACCCCAGCCCTCTCCCTCAGGGAGAGGGAGCAGTTCGTACCGGCTGACACCGTGGCTTCCTCCTGCACCGAACGGTTCCCTCTCCCGCTTGCGGGAGAGGGTTAGGGTGAGGGGCTTTTGATCTCGTAGGAGCGACTGGGGCGCCTAGCCCTTGTCCGCGAAGCCCTGCCGTTGCTCCAGCGATCAAGGTTGGCTGCAGCGTTTCGTTGTAGGAGCGGGCCATGCCCGCGATCGCGCGCATGGCGCGCTCCTGCAGGTTGCCCCGCGTGGCGAGGGCGATGCCCCGCACGCGCCGGGGCAGTACCTCCTAGGAGGAATGGGCGCTATCCGGGAACGGGCGCAGGCTGGCGCCAGCCCTTTCTCGGAAGCTTGCCATGAGCCATCTCAGCACCCACGAATTCCAGCCGCTGGAGATCGCTGTCCTCACCGTCAGCGATACCCGCAGCCTGCACAACGACACCTCTGGCCAGGCCCTGGTGACCTCGCTGCAGCGCGCTGGCCATGCCCTTGCCGAACGCCGGCTGGTCATCGACGACATCTACCAGATCCGCGCCGTGGTCTCGGCCTGGATCGCCGACCCCAAGGTCCAGGTCGGCCTGATCACCGGCGGCACCGGCTTCACCGCACGCGACAACACCCCGCAGGCCGTCGCGCCCTTGCTGGAGCGCACCGTGGATGGCTTCGGCGAGCTGTTCCGGCAGATTTCCCGCGAGGAAATCGGCACCTCCACCATTCAGTCCCGCGCCATCGCCGGCATCACCAACGGCACGCTGATCTGCTGCCTGCCCGGCTCCACCGGCGCCTGCCTGACCGCCTGGGAAAAGATCCTCGTGCAGCAGCTCGACAGCCGCACCAGGCCCTGCAACTTCGTCCCCCATCTCAAGCGCCTGCCCGAGCGCCCGGTGCTGGCCTGCGGTACCCGCTCATGAGCGCCTGCGGCTGTTCCGGCGCAGGCCTGCGCCCGGTGGACGAGGCCATCGCCGCGCTGATGGAATTCGTGCCGATGGCGCCGCCGACGGTGCGCGTCGACCTGGAGAACGCCCTGGGCCGCGTGCTGGCCGAGGACGTGCGCGCCCCACTGGACCTGCCGTTGTGGGACAACAGCGCGATGGACGGCTATGCCTTGCGCAGCGCCGATACGGGCGCTTCCGGCGCGCGGTTGAGGATCGCCGGCTACATCGCCGCGGGTGATGCCGCCCAGGTCGAACTGCAACCCGGCCAGGCCGTGCGCATCTTCACCGGCGCGCCGCTGCCGCCGGGCGCCGATAGCGTGATCGCCCAGGAAGACTGCCGGGTGGATGGCGACTGGTTGCAGGTGCCCCTGGTCGAGCACGGCAGCCATGTGCGCCGTCGTGGCGAAGAGCTCTGCGCAGGCGACGCACTGCTGAGCGCCGGGAAGAAATTGCGCGCCCAGGAACTCGGCCTGCTGGCCAGCGTCGGTCTCGACCGCGTCAGCGTGTACCGCCCGCTGCGCGTCTGCCTGCTGAGCAGCGGCGACGAGCTGCGCGAGCCGGGTGAGGCGCTGGCGCCGGGGCAAATCTACAACGCCAACCGCTTCAGCCTCGGCGCGCTGCTGCGTGGCTGGGGCATGGACGTGCACGACTACGGCGTGCTCGCCGACACCCTGGCGGCCAGCCGCGACGCGTTGAGCCTCGCGGCGTCCGAATGGGACGTACTGATCACCAGTGGTGGTGTTTCCGTGGGCGACCGCGACTACCTCAAACAGGCGATCCGCGAGCTGGGTGAACTGCATCTGTGGAAGCTGAAGATGCAGCCGGGCAAGCCGCTGGCGTTCGGCAGTATCGCCGGCAAGCCGTGGATCGGCCTGCCGGGTAACCCGGCTGCCGCGCTGGTCACCGCGCTGGTGGTGGCCCGGCCGTTCCTCTGGCGTGCCCAGGGGCGCAGCGAGGTGGAGACGCTGCCGGTTACGCTGCCGGCGGGCTTCGACTGGCCCACGCCCAACTCGCGCCGCCAGTACCTGCGCGCGCGCCTGGAGCTGGATGGCGCCGGCGTGGCCCGCATCTGCCTGCATCCGCAGCAGGGCTCGGCCATGCTGCGCGCGGCGAGCTGGGCCGATGGCCTGTCGGTGGTGGAGGCCGGGCGCACGCTGCGCATGGGTGAGCCGGTGCCTTTCCTGTCTTTCAGCGAACTCGGCGACTGACGCCGTACCCTGCCGCCGGCAGGGGCCGGCGGCCTTCGAAGTGTCCGGGGGGAGCATGCAACTGGTCTGTCCGGCGGGGAGTCTGCCCGCCTTGAAATCGGCCCTGCGCGAAGGGGCCGACGCCATCTACGTCGGCTTTCGCGACGACACCAACGCCCGGCACTTCGCCGGCCTCAACCTCGATGACCGGCAGCTGCGCCAGGGCGTGGAACTTATCCACAGCGCCGGCAAGCAGATGTACGTGGCGGTCAACACCTACCCCGGCGCGGCCGGCTGGGCGCGCTGGCAGCGCGCCGTGGACCACGCCGCCGAGCTGGGCGTGGACGCGCTGATCGCCGCCGACTGCGCGGTGCTCGGCTACGCCGCCAGGCGTCACCCGAATCTCGCGCTGCACCTCTCGGTGCAGGGCTCGGCCACCAACGTGGCGGCGCTGGCGTTCTACCACGAGCGTTATGGCATCCGCCGCGCCGTGCTGCCGCGCGTGCTGTCGCTGGCGCAGGTGCGCCAGGTGGCGGCGAACAGCCCGGTGCCCATCGAAGTCTTCGCCTTCGGCAGCCTGTGCATCATGGCCGAGGGGCGCTGCCACCTGTCGTCCTATGTCACCGGCGAGTCGCCCAACCTCTGCGGCGTCTGCTCGCCGGCCAAGGCGGTGCGCTGGAGCGAAGAGCCGGAAGGGCTGACCTCGCGCCTCAACGGCGTGCTGATCGACCGCTATGCGCCGGACGAGCCGGCCGGCTACCCGACGCTGTGCAAGGGGCGCTTCGTGGTCAACGGCGAGCGCTTCCACGCGCTGGAAGAGCCCACCAGCCTGAACACCATCGACCTGATCCCGCAGCTGGCGGAGATCGGCGTGGCGGCGGTGAAGATCGAGGGTCGCCAGCGCAGCCCGGCCTACGTCGAGCAGGTCACCCGCGTCTGGCGCCAGGCGCTGGATGCCTGGCAGCGCGCGCCCGAGAACTACCGTGCGCTGACGCAGTGGCAGGACGCCCTGGACAAGCTTTCCGAAGGCCACCAGACCACCCTGGGCGCCTACCATCGTTCCTGGCAGTGAGGAAGTCGCGATGAAACTCAGCCTGGGGCCGGTGCTGTTCTACTGGGACCGCCGGACACTCCTGGATTTTTATGCGCGGCTGGCCGAACAGCCGCTGGACGCGATCACCATCGGCGAGACCGTCTGCTCCAAGCGCCGCGCGCTGTCGCTGGACGACTGGCTCGGCCTTGGGCGCGAGCTGCAACAGCACAGTGGGGCGCAGATCCTCATCTCGGGGCTGGCGCTGATCGAGGCGGCATCGGAGCTGTCCGCGCTGCGCCGCCTGTGCGCCAACGGAGAATTTCAGGTCGAGGCCAACGACATGGGCGCGGTACAGATTCTCTCCGGGTTGGGCGTCGAGTTCGTCGGCGGCCCTGCGCTGAATGTCTACAACGGCCACACGCTGGCGGAACTGCACGCCGCCGGCCTGCGCCGCTGGGTGCCGCCGGTTGAATGCTCCGGTGAACAGATCCACTCGGTGATCGAACAGGCTCGCGAGCTGGGCATCGGCGACGTGGAAACCGAGGTGTTCGCCTACGGCCATCTGCCGCTGGCCTATTCGGCGCGCTGCTTCACTGCGCGGGCGGAGAACCGCCCCAAGGACGATTGCCAGTTCTGCTGCCAGAACTACCCCGAAGGCATGTCGATGCTCAGCCAGGAGGGCATGCCATTGTTCACCCTCAATGGCATCCAGACCCTGTCTGGTGAGGTGAGTAACCTGCTGGCGGATTACGCCTCGTTGCGCGATTGCGGTGCCGACCTGCTGCGCCTGAGCCCGCGTGCCGAAGGGATGGTGGACGTGGTGCAGGCCTTCGACCGGGTGCGCCGGGGCGCCACGCCGCCGCTGGCGGTGGAGGGCTGCAACGGATACTGGCATGGCCGCCCGGGCATGTTGCGCAGCGATGAGGTGACGCTGTGCTGAATCTTGAAGCCGGCGCCTTGCGCGCCGCCGACCGCCTGTTGCCGCTGGCTGCTCGCCTTCCAGCCGGACTTCAGCGCGCGGTGTTGCAGCGTGCCGCCAACCGGCTGTTCACCGATGCGCTGGCCGACGGTGCCTTCGACATCCTCGACGGCCACTGGCTGCGCCTGGAGGTGAGCGATCTCGGGCTGGCCTGGAGCTTCACCCACGATCGCAACGGCCTGCGCTTCGCCGACGCCTGCGCGCCCAGCGTGACCATCCGTGGCAACTGGCGCGACTTCCTGCTGCTGGCGGGAAGGCAGGAGGACCCCGATACGCTGTTCTTTCGCCGGCGCCTGGTGATTGAGGGCGATACCGAACTGGGCCTGGCGGTGAAGAACCTGATTGACAGCCTCGATCCGGACAGCCTCCCGGCCTGGCTGTGGAGCACCATGCGCCGGGCCAGCCGGGCGGTGCAAGAGAACGCCTGAGCGATAGCTCAGGCGCTGCTGCGCAGGAGGAACTGCAATTCTTCGTAGAGCATCTCGAAGTCCTGTACCGGCGCGTCCTGGCCGTAGCGTTTCTTCAGCCCGTATTCGGTGAGGGTGATCTCGTGCTCGGCCTTCACCCCGTGGCGCGCCAGGCAGTTCTGCACGCAGTGCAGGTGGCAGCCGTCTACAGCGATGATCGGCCGGCCGGAGCAGGCCTTCTTCACCAGCGCCGGTACGTCGCCGCCGACGCCCGCGATGCAGGACATTTCCGCCAGGCCGTCACGGTCCAGGCGCAGGGCGAGGTCGTTGGCCAGCTGCGCGAGGTTGGAGCAGCCGGAGCAGGAGTAGACGAGGGGCAGGTGCGGCGAGGGCGGCATGGGGACCTCCTGGGTGAGTGCCGCAGTGTCCTGCCGCCGTGGGCTGTCGCGACATGATCTGAATCAAGTCGGCTGGCGGACTACTCCCAGTGAGGTAGGGCGCTTTTCGTAGGAGCGAGCTTGCTCGCGAACAAACCCAGCAGCGGAGCCTGTTCGCGAGCAAGCTCGCTCCTACAGATTGGAGCAGGTACGGTGCGGGCGATCAGACCAGGTGGTTCTCCACCGCCCAGACCGCCGCTTCCACCCGCGAGCGCATGCCGAGCTTGTGCAGCACGCGCTTCACATGGACCTTCACCGTGCCTTCGGTGATGTCGAGTTTGCGCGCGATCATCTTGTTGCTGTAGCCGTTGGACAGCTGGCGGAGGATCTGCCGTTCGCGGTCGGTGAGTTCCTCGATGCCCTTGGGCCGGTCATCGCCGCGCAGGGCCTGGGCCAGTACCTGGGTCAGCTGCGGGCTGATGGTGAGCTGTCCGGTGGCGGCCTGGCGGATGTGCTCCAGCAGGCGCTCGGGTTCCATGTCCTTGAGCAGGTAGCCGTCGGCGCCGGCGCGCAGCACATTGATCACATCGTTGCGATCGTCCGAGACGGTGAACACTACGATGCGTGCGTCCTCGCCGTTCTCGCGCATGGCGCGCAGGGTGTCGAGGCCGGTCATGCCCTTCATGTTGAGGTCGAGCAGGATCATGTCCGGCGCAAGCTCCGCGGCCAGGCGCAGGGCTTCCTCGCCGCTGCCGGCTTCGCCCACTACCTGCAGGTCGTCCTCGAACTCCAGCAGCTGGACCACGCCCTTGCGCATCATCGGGTGGTCGTCGACGAGCAGAATGCGTGCACGGTCGTCGGTGGGGTGGGCCGTCATGAGGATGTCTCCGGGGACTGCGACAGGGGTTTGTGGGTGAAGCGCACGCTGACGCGGGTGCCCTGCGGCTCGCGCGGGGCAATGCTGAAGGCAGCCTGCAGGGTCTGGCTGCGCTCCCGCATGATGCTAAGCCCATAGTGCCCATTGCGGCTCTGCGCTGGATCAAAGCCGACGCCGTCGTCGTCGATGGTGATGCACACCCGGTCGTCGGCATATTCGATGAGGCTGACCTTTGCATGGCTGGCCTGGGCATGGCGGACCACGTTGGACAGCGCCTCGCGGACGATCTGCAGGATGTGGATTTCCTCGTTGGGGTTGAGCGGGATGTGCGCCAGGCGGTTGTCCAGTTCGATGGAGAGCCCGCCGCGTTCACCGAATTCCTCCACCGTCTTCACCAACGCCGCCTCCAGGCTGGATTGCTCCAGGCTCAGGCGGAAGGTGGTGAGCAGTTCGCGCAACTGGCGGTAGGCGCTGTTCAGGCCTTCGCGCAGTTCGCCCAGGGTTTCGTCGATCTTCTCCGGCGGCACGTCGCGCTTGAGCAGCGTGGCCAGGCGGCTGACCTGGATCTTCAGGTAGGAAAGCGACTGCGCCAGCGAGTCGTGCAGCTCGCGGGCGATGGTGCCGCGCTCGGCGAACAGGGCCAGGCGGTTCTCCTGTTCCTGTTGCAGGGACAGGGCGAAGGTGCGCGCGATGTTGTCGCAGAAGCCTTCGACGAACTGGCGCTGCCAGTCTTCCAGACGGCCGCTGGCGGTCTCGATGAACAGCTCGCCGAAGCGGTGCTCGCCGATGGCCAGCGGCTGCATCAGCAGCGGGTTGAGGCCCTTGACCGGCTCGCTGCAGTGGTCGGCCTGGGCGCGGCAGTCACCGCAGTTGCCCTGCAGGCAAAAGCTGCCGCTGATGCCGTCGGTGGTGAGCGAGGTGTAGGCGCGCTCGACGCCGTCCTTGTTCAGACACAGCGTCACCTTGCCGGCCTGCAGCACGCGTTCGAGCTGGTTCAGCAGCGGTTGCAGGGTGCGCTCGTCGTACGGATCCTGGCCCAGGCGGCGGGCGCTGGCATAGAGCAGTTCCAGGCGTTGGTGGCTGTTGGAGAGGTCGCGGGTCTTGTCTTCCACCCGCGCCTCCAGCTCGCGGTAGATGGCCTGCAGTTCGGTTGCCATCTGGTTGAAGCGTTCGCCCAACTGGCTCAGCTCGTCCTCACCGCTGCTGCTGACCCGCGCGCTGAGGTCGCCCTGGCCGAGTCGGCGGGCGGTGCTGGTGAGGTCGCGCAACGGGCCGACCACGTGGTAGCTCAGGTCGTAGAGGCTGATGAAGACCACCAGCAGGCTGAGGAACAGGCACAGGCCCTGCACCGTGCTGAGCATCTGCGAGCGATGCTCGGCGTTGCTCTGCAGCGTGCCGACGAAGGCGTCGATGTGGCTGACGAAGGTGTCCAGTGTTTCCAGTGCCGGAGCCTGGGCCAGGTCGAGCCTCTTCAACTCGCTGCGCAATTGTTCGTGCTGCCGGCGGATCGGCGCATCGGCGTCGGCGCGGCGCAGCAGGCGGGTGATCTCCTCGCTGTCCAGGCGCGCGCGCAGCGTGGCTTGCAGCGCCTGGCGGTTGATCGGCGAAGGGTCCAGCGCCAGGCGGTAGGTGAGCATGCGCAGCGAGCCGGCCTGGTTGATCACCGCCGCGTCCTGGTGCGAATAGTCGGCGAAGAGCAGGGCGCTGAACATGCCGGCGAGCGCCAGGGAGACCAGCAGGGTGAGGTAGCAGCCGAAGCGGACGACGATGGATTTGCGCAGGGGAGGGCGGCCGGCAGGTGTACTACCCACAAAGAATCGGTCGTTGGCGGAAGGCTCCGCAGGGTGCACCGTGTTCATTGAAAAGGCCTTTAAAAACAACAAATTAGGAGTTCATGGAAGAGATACCTACTTGGAGGTAGCGGCGCGCATCTGCTCATGAAACGCCCTTTGGCTCATTGATGGGGGTCAAGAGAAGAGGCTTAGGCCTTACCTAACGTGCGGGCAAAGGCTGTCAGGAAGTGAGCTTAGCCATGTTGTCCCACCGTCAGAAACAGTACTCCGTGCTCGGTATGAGCACACTGGCGTTCGCCGTGAACTTCGCGGTCTGGACGATGTTTTCGATCATCGGTATCCGCATCAAGGAGGAGTTGGGCCTGTCCGAGGCGCAGTTCGGCCTGATGGTGGCGCTGCCGATCCTCACCGGTTCTCTGGTGCGCCTGCCGCTGGGCCTGATCACCGATCGCTTCGGCGGGCGCATCGTGTTCTTCATCCACATGCTGCTGGTGGCCATCCCGATCTACGGCCTGGCCTTCGCCTCCCTCTACTGGCACTACCTGGTGCTGGGCCTGTTCGTCGGCCTGGCCGGTGGTTCCTTCGCGGTGGGCATCGCCTATACCTCCTCGTGGTTCGAGAAGGAGCGCCAGGGCACCGCCATGGGCATCTTCGGCGCCGGCAACGCCGGTGCGGCGATCACCAACCTGGTGGCGCCGATGATCGTGGTCGCCTTCGGCTGGCGCATGGTCCCGCAGATCTACTCGGTGGCCATGCTGGTGACCGCGCTGCTGTTCTGGTTCTGCACCTGGACCGACCCGGCCCACACCAAGGGCGGCGACGCCGACCCCAGCCGTCCGCGGCCGACCCTGGCCAAGCAGCTGGCGCCGCTGGGCGAGCTGCGCGTGTGGCGCTTCGGCCTGTACTACTTCTTCGTCTTCGGCGGCTTCGTCGCCCTGGCCCTGTGGCTGCCCAAGTACTACATCGCCGAGTACGGCCTGGACCTGAAGACCGCCTCCTTCATCACCATGCTGTTCACCCTGCCGTCGGGCCTGATCCGCGCCCTGGGCGGCTGGTTCAGTGACCACTACGGCGCGCGCGCGGTGAACTGGGGCGTGTTCTGGATCTGCCTGGTCTGCCTGTTCTTCCTCTCCTACCCGCCGACCACCATGACCATCCACGGCATCAAGGGTGACGTCAGCCTCGGCATCGGCCTGAACGTCTGGCTGTTCACCTTCCTGGTGTTCGTCGTGGGCATCGCCCAGGGCTTCGGCAAGGCCAGCGTGTACCGGATCATCCACGACTACTACCCGCAGAACATGGGCACCGTCGGCGGCATGGTCGGGGTCATCGGCGGCCTCGGCGGCTTCTGCCTGCCGATCCTGTTCGGCTACGCCGCCGACCACATCGGCGTGCGCTCCTCCTGCTTCATGTTGCTGTTCGGCCTGACCGTGGTCTGCATGGTCTGGATGCATTACGCGATCAAGCAACAGCAGCGCATCGACGGCCAGGCCCGCGCGGCCGAAGTCGATGCCTCTCCCATTCCTTACAGTCAATCCTGAGGTAGTGCCGTCATGGGCATGATCAACACCCAACTCAAAGCCGCCAGCGGTCCGCTGCTGATCGACTGGCGCCCCGAGGACTCCGAGTTCTGGGCGCAAAGCGGCAAGCGCATCGCCGCGCGCAACCTGTGGATCTCCATCCCGGCACTGCTGCTGGCCTTCGCCGTGTGGATGATCTGGAGCACCGTCACCGTGCGCCTGAACTCCGCCGGCTTCAGCTTCAGCAACGACCAGTTGTTCCTGCTCGCCGCGCTGCCGTCGATCTCCGGCGCCACCCTGCGGGTGTTCTACTCCTTCATGGTGCCGGTGTTCGGCGGCCGCCGCTGGACCGCACTGTCCACCGCCTCCCTGCTGATCCCCTGCATCTGGCTCGGCTTCGCCGTGCAGAACCCGGAAACGCCTTACTGGGTGTTCGCCACCATCGCCCTGCTGTGTGGCTTCGGCGGCGGCAACTTCGCCTCCAGCATGTCCAACATCAGCTTCTTCTACCCGAAGAACCAGCAGGGCACTGCCTTGGGCCTGAACGCCGGCCTGGGCAACCTGGGCGTCTCGGTGATGCAGTTCGCCGTGCCGCTGGCCGTGGCCGGTGGCCTGTTCGGCGCCTTCGGTGGCGAGCCGCAGCAGCTCTCCGACGGCGGTCGCCTGTTCCTGCAGAACGCCGGCTGGATCTGGGTGCCCTTCATCGCCGTGGTGTCCGTCGCCGCCTGGTTCGGCATGAACGACATCGCCGATGCCAAGGCCTCGTTCCGTGAGCAGTCGGTGATCTTCAAGCGCAAGCACAACTGGCTGATGTGCTGGCTGTACGTGGCCACCTTCGGCTCGTTCATCGGCTTCTCCGCCGGCTTCGCCATGCTCAGCAAGACCCAGTTCCCCGACATCAACCCGCTGCAGTACGCCTTCCTCGGCCCGCTGGTGGGCGCCCTGAGCCGGCCGCTGGGCGGCTGGCTGGCCGACAAGTTCGGCGGCGCACGCATCACCCTGTGGAACTACGCGGCGATGATCGCCGGCGTATTCGCGGTGATCAGCTTCCTGCCCGGTGCGAACGGCGCCGGCAGCTTCTTCGGCTTCCTCGGTTCCTTCATCGGGCTGTTCTTCTTCGCTGGCATCGGCAACGGCAGCACCTTCCGCATGATCCCGGTGATCTTCCGCAATGAGTGGGCTCAGCGCGTGCAGCAAGGCAAAGCCTCCGAAGCCCACGGTGCCAAGCGCGCCAGCATGGAATCGGCCGCGGTGATCGGTTTCTCCGCCGCCATCGGCGCCTACGGTGGCTTCTTCATTCCCAAGGCGTTCGGCACTTCGCTGGCCATGACCGGCAGCGCCGAGGGCGCCCTCTACGTGTTCGTCGCCTACTACCTGAGCTGCATCGTCGTCACCTGGTGGTGGTACGCGCGCAAAGGGGCCGAGAGCCCCTGCTGATTACCGTGGCGGGCGCGCTGTGCGCCCGCCGCAAACCCGTTTCGCGAGCTTGATTAGCGTTTGAACGCCCGGCGTAGACCGGGTGAGGAGATACCGATGAGTTACCTGCTCGACCGCCTGCAATTCTTCAAGAAGAAGCAGGGTGAATTCGCCGATGGCCATGGCGAGGTCACCAACGAGAGCCGTGCCTGGGAAAACAGCTACCGGCAGCGCTGGCAGCACGACAAGATCGTGCGCTCCACCCACGGGGTGAACTGCACCGGTTCCTGCTCCTGGAAGATCTACGTGAAGAACGGCCTGATCACCTGGGAAACCCAGCAGACCGACTACCCGCGCACCCGCCCGGACCTGCCCAACCACGAGCCGCGCGGCTGCCCCCGTGGCGCCAGCTACTCCTGGTACATGTACAGCGCCAACCGCCTGAAGTACCCCAAGGTGCGCAAGCCGCTGCTCAAGCTCTGGCGTGAAGCGCGCGCCGTGCACAAGGACCCGGTGAACGCCTGGGCCAGCATCGTCGAGGACTCCGCCAAGGCGAAAAGCTACAAGAGCGAGCGCGGCCTGGGCGGCTTCGTGCGCTCCAGCTGGAACGAAGTCACCGAGATCATCGCCGCCGCCAACGTCTACACCGCCAAGACCTATGGCCCGGACCGCGTCATCGGCTTCTCGCCGATCCCGGCGATGTCCATGGTCAGCTACGCCGCTGGCGCCCGTTACCTGTCGCTGATCGGCGGCGTGTGCCTGTCCTTCTACGACTGGTACTGCGACCTTCCTCCCGCGTCGCCACAGATCTGGGGCGAGCAGACCGACGTGCCGGAATCGGCCGACTGGTACAACTCCAGCTACATCATCGCCTGGGGTTCCAACGTCCCGCAGACCCGTACCCCCGATGCGCACTTCTTCACCGAGGTCCGCTACAAGGGCACCAAGACCGTGGCCGTCACCCCGGACTACTCCGAAGTGGCCAAGCTCACCGACCTCTGGCTCAACCCCAAGCAGGGTACCGACGCTGCGCTGGGCATGGCTTTTGGTCACGTCATCCTCAAGGAGTTCCACCTCGAGAAACCCAGCGCCTACTTCGTCGACTACTGCCGCCAGTACACCGACATGCCGATGCTGGTGCTGCTCGAACCGCACACCGATGGCGTGCTCAAGCCGACCCGCTACCTGCGCGCAGCGGACCTGGCGAACAACCTCGGCCAGGACAACAACCCCGAGTGGAAGACCATCGGCCTGGACGAAATCTCCGGCGAGCTGGTCTCGCCCACCGGCGCCATCGGCTACCGCTGGGGCGAGTCGGGCAAGTGGAACATCGAGGAGAAGGAAGGCGGCGAGAAGCGTGACACCCGCCTCGCCCTGACCCTGATCGACGGACCGGAAAAGGCCTGCGACGTGGCCTTCCCGTACTTCGCCGGCCAGGAACACCCGCACTTCAAGGGTGTGGCCAACGACGAGGTGCTGGTGCGCCGCGTGCCGTTCCGCGAAATCACCGGTGCCGACGGCAAGACCCTGCGTGTCGCCACCGTGTATGACCTGCAGATGGCCAACTACAGCGTCGACCGTGGCCTGGGTGGCCGCAACGTCGCCGCCTCCTATGCTGACGCCGACGTGCCCTACACCCCGGCCTGGCAGGAGCGCATCACCGGCGTCCCGGCGTCCCGCGCGATCCAGGTGGCCCGCGAGTTCGCCGACAGCGCCGACAAGACCCATGGCAAGGCCATGGTGATCATCGGCGCGGCGATGAACCACTGGTACCACATGGACATGAACTACCGCGCCGTCATCAACATGCTGATGATGTGCGGCTGCATCGGCCAGAGCGGTGGCGGCTGGGCGCACTACGTCGGCCAGGAGAAACTCCGCCCGCAGACCGGCTGGGTCCCGCTGGCCTTCGGCACCGACTGGAGCCGTCCGCCACGGCAGATGAACGGCACTAGCTTCTTCTACCTGCACAGCTCGCAGTGGCGCCACGAGAAGATCTCGATGCACGAAGTCCTCTCGCCGCTGGCCGACACCAAGCAGTTCCCCGAGCACGCGCTGGACTACAACATCCGCGCCGAGCGCATGGGCTGGTTGCCGTCCGCCCCGCAGCTCAACCGCAACCCGCTGCGCATCGCCGCCGACGCCGAGAAGGCCGGCCTGCCGGTGCAGGACTACGTGGTGCGTGAGCTCAAGGCCGGCAACCTGCGCGTGGCCAGCGAGCAACCGGACGATCCGCAGAACTTCCCGCGCAACATGTTCATCTGGCGCTCCAACCTGCTCGGCTCCTCGGGCAAGGGCCACGAGTACATGCTCAAGTACCTGCTGGGCGCGAAGAACGGCGTGATGAACGACGACCTCGGCAAGGCCGGCGGCCCCTGCCCGGGCGAAGTCGACTGGGTCGATCAGGGCGCCGAAGGCAAGCTGGACCTGGTCACCACCCTGGACTTCCGCATGTCTTCCACCTGCATGTACTCGGACATCGTCCTGCCGACCGCGACCTGGTACGAGAAGGACGACCTCAACACCTCCGACATGCACCCCTTCATCCACCCACTGTCGGCCGCCACCGACCCGGCCTGGGAAGCCAAGAGCGACTGGGAAATCTACAAGGCCATCGCGAAGAAATTCTCCGAGGTTTCCGTCGGCCATCTGGGCGTGGAGAAGGACCTGGTGACCGTGCCGCTGCTGCACGACACCGCGAACGAACTCGCGCAGCCGTTCGGCGGCAGCGACTGGAAGAAGGGCGAGTGCGAGCCGGTTCCGGGCAAGACCTTGCCGACCCTGCACGTGGTCGAGCGTGACTACCCGAATACCTACAAGAAGTTCACCTCCCTTGGCCCGCTGCTGGACAAGCTCGGCAACGGCGGCAAGGGCATCGGCTGGAACACCGAGAAGGAAGTGAAGCTGCTCGGCGAGCTGAACCATCGCGTGACCGAGCCGGGCATCAGTGAAGGCCGTCCGCGCATCGAGAGCGCCATCGACGCCGCCGAGGTGATCCTTGCCCTGGCGCCGGAAACCAACGGCCAGGTCGCGGTCAAGGCCTGGGACGCGCTGGCGAAGATCACCGGCCGTGAGCACAACCACCTGGCGCTGCCCAAGGAAGAAGAGAAGATCCGCTTCCGCGACGTCCAGGCGCAGCCGCGCAAGATCATCTCCAGCCCCACCTGGTCGGGCCTGGAAGACGAGCACGTGAGCTATAACGCCGGCTACACCAACGTCCACGAAATGATCCCGTGGCGCACCCTCACCGGTCGCCAGCAGTTCTACCAGGATCACCCCTGGATGCAGGCCTTCGGCGAGGGCTTCGTCAGCTACCGGCCGCCGGTCAACACCCGCACCACCGAGAAGCTGCTGAACAAGAAGCCCAACGGCAACACCGAGATCACCCTGAACTGGATCACCCCGCACCAGAAGTGGGGCATCCACTCCACCTACAGCGACAACCTGCTGATGCTCACCCTGTCGCGCGGTGGCCCGATCATCTGGATGAGCGAGAACGACGCCAGGCGCGCCGGCATCGAGGACAACGACTGGGTCGAAGTCTTCAACGCCAACGGCGCCGCGACCTGCCGCGCCGTGGTCAGCCAGCGCGTGAAGGACGGCATGGTGATGATGTACCACGCCCAGGAACGCATCGTGAACCTGCCGGGCAGCGAGACCACCGGCACCCGCGGCGGCCACCACAACTCGGTGACCCGCGTGGTCTTGAAGCCCACCCACATGATCGGCGGCTACGCCCAGCAGGCGTGGGGCTTCAACTACTACGGCACCGTCGGCTGCAACCGCGACGAGTTCGTCGTGGTGCGCAAGATGAACAAGGTCGACTGGCTCGACGAGCCGGAGCAGGGCGGGCTGGGCGGTGACGCTCTGCCGCAACCGCTGCCCCAGGACATTTGAGGATTACTGCCATGAAAATTCGTTCGCAAGTCGGCATGGTGCTGAACCTCGACAAGTGCATCGGTTGCCACACCTGCTCCATCACCTGCAAGAACGTCTGGACCAGCCGCGAAGGCGTCGAGTACGCCTGGTTCAACAACGTCGAAACCAAGCCCGGCATCGGTTACCCGAAAGAGTGGGAGAACCAGGAGAAGTGGAAGGGCGGCTGGAAGCGTAACGCCGACGGCTCCATCGTCCCGCGCATCGGCGGCAAGTTCCGCGTGCTGGCGAACATCTTCGCCAACCCGGACCTGCCGGAAATCGACGACTACTACGAGCCCTTCGACTTCGACTACCAGCACCTGCACACCGCGCCCAAGGCCCAGCACCAGCCGGTCGCCCGCCCACGCTCGCTGGTCTCCGGCCAGCGCATGCAGAAGATCGAGTGGGGCCCCAACTGGGAGGAAATCCTCGGTACCGAATTCGCCAAGCGCCGCAAGGACAAGAACTTCGACCAGGTCCAGGCGGACATCTACGGCGAGTACGAAAACACCTTCATGATGTACCTGCCGCGCCTGTGCGAGCACTGCCTGAACCCGGCGTGCGTGGCCTCGTGCCCGAGCGGCGCGATCTACAAGCGCGAAGAGGACGGCATCGTCCTGATCGACCAGGACAAGTGCCGCGGCTGGCGCATGTGCATCAGCGGCTGCCCGTACAAGAAGATCTATTTCAACTGGAAGAGCGGCAAATCCGAGAAGTGCATCTTCTGCTACCCGCGCATCGAGGCCGGCCAGCCGACCGTCTGCTCGGAAACCTGCGTGGGCCGCATCCGCTACCTCGGCGTGCTGCTGTATGACGCCGACCGCATCCACGAAGTGGCCACCTGCGAGAACGAGCGCGACCTGTACCAGAAGCAGCTGGAAATCTTCCTCGACCCGTTCGACCCGAAAGTGATCGAACAGGCCCGCAAGGACGGCGTGCCGGACAGCGTCATCGAGTCCGCGCAGAAATCGCCGGTGTACAAGCTGGCCATGGACTGGAAGCTGGCCCTGCCGCTGCACCCGGAATACCGCACGCTGCCGATGGTGTGGTACGTGCCGCCGCTGTCGCCGATCCAGAACGCCGCTTCCGAAGGCCATATCGGCAGCGACGGGGTGATCCCGGACGTCGAGTCCCTGCGCATCCCCGTGCAGTACCTGGCCAACCTGCTGACCGCCGGCGACACCGCCCCGGTGCTGCTGGCCCTCAAGCGTCTGCTGGCCATGCGTGCCTACAAGCGCTCCGAGCACGTGGAAGGCAAACAGGATCTGGACGTACTGGCGAAGGTCGGGCTGACCGTGAACCAGGTGGAAGAGATGTACCGCTACCTGGCCATCGCCAACTACGAAGACCGCTTCGTCATTCCGTCTGCCCATCGCGAAGAGGCCTTGTCGGATGCCTTCGCCGAGCGTTCGGGTTGCGGCTTCAGTTTCGGCAACGGCTGCTCCAGTAACTCCGGCGTGAACTTGTTCGGCGGCAAGGCCGTGGACAAGCGCAACGTCATCCAGACCGTGCAGATCCAGGAGTGAGCACCATGACCATTTCCATGGAAAGCCACAGCCAGTTACTGAAACTCAGTGCGCTGCTGCTGGACTACCCGCGCGTCGAACTGCGCGAGGAGAGCCTGGCGCTGCACGCCCTGATCCGCACCTGCGACCTGCCGGAACAGCAGCGCGACGGCCTCGCCGCGCTGCTCAACGAGCTATGCCAGGGCGACATACTCGACGTGCAGGCCCGTTACGACGGCCTGTTCGAACGCGGCCGCTCGGTGTCGCTGCTGCTGTTCGAGCACGTGCATGGCGAGAGCCGCGACCGTGGCCAGGCCATGGTCGACCTGATGGACCGCTACACCCAGGCGGGCCTGGCCATCGACGTCAACGAGCTGCCGGACTACCTGCCGCTGTACCTGGAATTCCTCGCCCTGCAGGACGCCGAGTCGGCGCGGGTCGGCCTGGCCGAAGTCGCGCACATTCTCGCGCTGATCGCACTGCGCCTGGAGGAGCGTGGCAGCGCTTACGCCGCCGTGTTCCAGGGCCTGCTGGAGTTGTCCGGCGAGCAACCGGATCTCGGCGCGCTCAAGCGCGACCGCGAGCAGGAAGTGCGCGACGACAGCCTGGAAGCCATCGACAAGGCCTGGGAGGAAACCCCGGTGAGCTTCACAGAGCCCGCCGCCGGTTGCCCGTCCACCAGTGCGCGACGTGTTTCCACGTCCGCCGAACAACCCATGCAGTGGGTCGCCCAGCCGGTGCCGCAGATGCAGTACCGCGCGGCCCGAGAAGGAGTCTGAACATGTCCCTCGATCTTCTCGCCTTCGGGGTCTATCCCTACGTCGCGTTGCTCATCTGCCTGATCGGCAGCTGGGCGCGTTTCGACCTCTCGCAATACACCTGGAAAGCCGGCTCCAGCCAGATGCTGAGCAAGAAGGGCATGCGTGTGTACAGCAACCTGTTCCACCTCGGCGTGCTGTTCATCCTCGCCGGCCACTTCGTCGGCCTGCTGACCCCGCACTCGGTCTACGAGCACCTGATCAGCACCGAGCAGAAGCAACTGCTGGCGATGGTCTCCGGCGGCTTCTTCGGCATCCTCTGCTTCATCGGCCTGACCGGCCTGATCCTGCGTCGCCTGACCAACGAGCGCGTGCGCGCCACCGGCAACGCGTCGGACCTGATGATCCTGCTGGTGCTCTACGTCCAGCTGATCCTTGGCCTGTCCACCATCGTTGCCTCCACCCATCACCTGGATGGTTCGGTGATGGTCATGCTGGCCAACTGGGCGCAGTCCATCGTCACCTTCCAGCCGCTGGCCGCCGCCGAGGCGATCGCGCCGGTATCGCTGGTCTACAAGCTGCACGTGACCCTCGGCCTGACCCTGTTCGTGCTGTTCCCCTTCACCCGCCTGGTGCACATCGTCAGCGCCCCGGTGTGGTACTTCGGCCGCCGCTACCAGGTGGTCCGTACCAAGCGTCGCGCAGCGTGAACAAGCGGCGGATAACGCCACAGGCGTTATCCGCCATCCGGAGGTAAGCGAAAATGAGTTGCTCCCACTACGAAGCCAAGGTCGAACACGTCGACCTGCCCGCCATCTCCGTCAACGGCGTCGCCATCGCCGAGGACGAACTGGCCCGCGAACTGCAATACCATCCCGCTTCCAGCCACGCCGAAGCCCTGTACTCCGCCTGTCGCGCGCTGGTCATACGCCAGCTGCTGGTGCAGCGCGCCGACGCGCTGGGCCTTGCGGCCGAGGCGGAGGAGGGCGAGGCCCCGGAAGAAGCGCGTATTCGCGCCCTGATCGACCGTGAAGTCGGCGTTCCCGAAGCCGACGAAGCCAGCTGCCGCCAGTGGTACGAAGCCAACCCGACCCGTCTGACCGCGCCCTGGCGCATGCGCCTGCGCCACGTACTGCTGGGCTGCGCGCCGGACGACCTGGAAGGCCGCGCCAAGGCCCGCGAACAGGCCGAGGAACTGCTGGCCGAGCTGCGCGAACACCCCGAGCGTTTTGCGGAGAAGGCCATGCGCTTCTCCGACTGCCCGTCCAAGGACGACGGCGGTGATCTGGGCTGGATCGAACCGGGGCAGACCGTCCCCGAGTTCGAGAAACGCCTGCTGCAACAGCAACCCGGCCTGCTCGGCCATCCGCTGGAAAGCCGCTACGGCCTGCACGTCGTCGAGCTGATCGAGCGCGACGGCGGCGAGCCGCTGGACTTCGAGCAAGCGCGCCCGCGCATCGCCGCCTACCTGCGCGCGCAGGTGCTGCAGCGTGCGGTCAGCCAGTACATCAGCGTACTGGCGGGCGAGGCCCGGATCGACGGCTTCGCCTTCGACGGTGCGGAGAGTCCGCTGGTGCAGTGAACCGGTTCCGGGCCCCTCTCTCCCGACCATCCCTCCCCAGGGGGGAGGGGCTTCGGAAACGGATACGAATAACGGTCGCCGCCGCACCTGACGGCATGACGACCGGCTGGAGTGAAACACCATGTCCGACTGGATCGACGGCCAGGGTCGCAAGATCGACTACCTGCGCCTGTCCGTAACCGACCGCTGCGACTTCCGCTGCGTCTACTGCATGTCGGAAAACATGCGCTTCCTGCCGCGCCAGCAGGTGCTCACCCTGGAAGAGATCGAGCGGGTGGCGCGCCTCTTCGTCGAGCGCGGGGTGAAGAAGCTGCGCCTTACCGGCGGTGAACCGCTGGTACGCCCCGGCATCGTCCACCTCTGCGAGCGCCTCGCCGCATTGCCTGGCCTGCGCGAACTGTGCATGACCAGCAACGGCTCGCAGCTCACCCGGCTGGCCGGTGATCTCCGTGCCGCCGGTCTTTCCCGCCTGAACATCAGCCTCGACACCCTCGATGCGCAACGCTTCGCCGCCATCACCCGCACCGGCCACCTGGAACAGGTGCTGCGCGGCATCGACGCGGCGCAGCAAGCCGGCTTCGAGCGCATCAAGCTGAACTGCGTGGTCATGAAAGGCCGCAACGCGGACGAGGTGCCGGCGCTGGTGGACTACGCCATTGCCCACGGGCTGGACATCAGCTTCATCGAGGAAATGCCCCTGGGGCAGGTTGGCCGCGAGCGCGAGGAAAGCTTCTGCTCCAGCGACGAAGTCCGCGCGCTGATCGCCGAGCGCCACGAACTGCTGGACAGCGCCGAACACAGCGGCGGCCCGGCGCGCTACGTGCGCCTGGCGCAGCACCCGGGTACGCGCATCGGTTTCATCTCGCCGCATTCGCACAACTTCTGTGCCACCTGCAACCGCCTGCGCCTGACCGCCGAGGGCCGCCTGCTGCTGTGCCTGGGCCACGATCACTCCCTGGACCTGCGAGGCCTGCTGCGCCGCCATCCGCTGCACGACGACCCCATCCTCGAAGCGCTGCATGGCTCCTTGCAGCGCAAGCCGGCGCGCCACGAATTTACCGTTGGCGACGTGCAGGTGCTGCGCTTCATGAACCTCAGCGGCGGCTGATCCTTCCTCCCACTGCGGGCCCTGCGCCTGCCCTTTGCCTTGCCTGCCTCACTATCCGGCCACGCCGAGCAGCCCCCTCTCCCTGCGGGAGAGGGTTGGGGTGAGGGCGACCCTAGCTCCAGGTCTTCAAGAGCAGCGCTTTTCACCGGGAAAAAGAAAAGGCCCCGGCGACATGAGCGTATCGCGGGGCCTCGGGCAATCTGCCAAGTTGAACCGTGGAAGCTACGGAAAATCATGCGAATGAGCTGTTCGAGTCCTCCTCGGATTGGCTGGAACACCACGAGCCTAAGGCCAGCGCCGCGTTGCCGACATTCCTCCGAAGGAGTAGCGGCGGGGCAGCAAAGGAGAGTGCGCCGGGCTGTCGCAGGACGCTGCCGCGCCGAGCCAGTACGTAGGGCGTATAACGTTCGACGTTATACGCCGTTTAACCGTGGCCAAAGCGTACTCCGAGCTTGAACACGGAGTCGCCGATGCGCTTGGTGAATCGGCGTACAACCGCGAACGGTTGTACGCCCTACGGTCGGAGCCCACGTCAGGGGTGATTGACGTTCTGTACTTTTTAGTCCAGATTGGATTTTAAGTTTACGCGCGTCCGCGCGTGGACCGACCAGAACAAGAAGTCGTTCGCCTGGGTGAGGGCAAGGCAATGCCGCTGCGACCGTTCGTGTCGCGCCCCTGGACGAATCAAGAAATGCCGTACTCACTGCCAAGACGTAACGGCCGGCGCTCCTCCCCGGCGACCACACAACGGAGTTCATCGATGAATCGCAAAGCCCTGCTGGGCGGCCTGTTGCTGGCCGCTTTTGCCACCCTCTCCCACGCCGACGACAAGCCGCTGCGCATTGGTATCGAGGCGGCCTATCCACCCTTCGCCTTCAAGACGCCCGAGGGCGGCATCGCCGGCTTCGACTACGACATCGGCAACGCCCTGTGCGAGCAGATGAAGCGCAAGTGCCAGTGGATCGAGCAGGAATACGACGGCCTGATCCCCTCGCTGAAGGTGCGCAAGATCGACGCCGCGCTGTCGTCCATCACCATCACCGACGAGCGCAAGCGTTCGGTGGACTTCACTCACAAGTACTACTTCACCCCCGGTCGCCTGGTGATGAAGGAAGGCGCGCAGCTGGACGATAAGTTCAGCCAGCTCAAGGGCAAGAACGTCGGCGTGCAGCGTGGCTCCACGGCCGACCGCTTCGCCACCGAGGTGTTGGGCAAGGCCGGCGCCAATGTGGTGCGCTACACCAGCCAGGACGAGATCTACCTGGACCTGGTCGCGGGCCGTCTGGACGGTACATTCGCCGATTCCATCCCGTTGCAGATCGGCTTCCTGGATACCGAACGCGGTAAGGGTTTCGCCTTCGTCGGGCCGGAGTTCAAGGACCCGAAATACTTCGGTGAGGGTGCCGGTATCGCGGTACGCAAGGGCAATACCGAGCTGGTCGGCCAGCTCAACGCCGCCATCGATGCGCTGCGGGCCAATGGCAAGTACAAGGAAATTGAAGGCAAGTACTTCAAGAGCGATATCTACGGGGACTGATCACTTCGTCGAGTCCTGCAAAAGGCCGCTTTCGGGCGGCCTTTTTCGTTTTTCCCTCTAGGAGCGGGCCATGCCCGCGATCCGTCGGCAGGGCCGGCGTATGCCCCGGCGCCAATGCGCTGCTTTGACTTGGGTATTCCTGCGCCGCTTCGGCATAGGCGCCGACTTCTTGTTTCGCCCCCTCGGGCGAGTCACTTCTTCCAAGCGCCGAAGAAGTAACCAAGAAGGCTTGCCCCGGACATCCGGTTTTTCGCTTAGGCGAAAAATTCCCTCGTTGAAGCGGAGTTTCAGGGGCACGCTGCGAAGGGCCGTCCCTGGCCCATCGCAGCTCTCGCGACATCCATGTCGCTCAACCCCTGAAACTCCGCTTCAACGAGGCCTCCTGAACGGGGCCATTCGGAGCGCGCGGATATTTCTCTGGAAATCGTAAGGGCGAGAGCGAAGAGCGAGACGCGCAGTGCGCTTTCGTAGGAAGGACGGGGGCGCCTAGCCCTTGTCAGCGAAATCCATCGCGGATGAATTCGTTGTTGCCAGGAGGCACATGGCTTCGCGCCTGCGTAGGAGCGGACTCCGTCCGCGATGGGCAACGTGCCGAGGTGAAGCAGGGGAGAAGGAGCCGGCTCAGACCTCCTCCTTCAACTCCTTCAAATGCTTGTAAACCGTCGCCCGCCCCATATTCAGCACATTGGCCACATAGTTCGCCGCGCTCTTGCCCTTGAACGCCCCCTCCGCATGCAGCGCCAGCACCAGCTCGCGCTTATGGTCGCGGCTGAGGGTCGACAGGCTCAGCTGGCGCTGCTGCAGCCAGCCATGCAGGAAGGTGTTGATGCGCTCTTGCCAGTCGTCGCGGAACAGTGCGTCCGGCTGGGGAATGACTTTGGTCGAGGAGAGGAACAGGTCCAGCGCCGCCTTGGCGGTCTCGAACAGGGTGATGTTGAGGTTGATGCACAGCACCGCCAGCGGCTCGCCCTTGCCGTCGCGCAGCACGGTGCTGACGGAGCGGATCTTCTGCCCGTCCCAGTTGAGTTTCTCGTAGGGGCCGATGTTGCGCTCCTCGCCGCTGCCTTCGAGCATGTCTTCCAGCGCCGAGTCATCACCGACCTCGCGCTTGGAGATGTTGTTGGCCAGATAGGCCACGCGCTGGTTGCGCAGGTCGTGGATGACCACCTCGGCGTGGGGGAAGAACAGGGTGGCGATGGCGTCGGCGATCGCCTTGTAGTTGTCCAGCGGGTCTGCGGCGGTCATGGGCAAGGCTCTCGAACGATGGGGCCGGGCGGGCGCCGGCGAGTGTGCCGCAAGCGCCCGCGGGCTGTCACGGTCAGTTCTGCAGCAGGCGCGCCGGCGACAGCATCTCGGCGGTCAGGCCGTGGCGCGTCAGGTGCTCGGGCAGCGCCTCGCCACGGATCAGGGTGGCGCTGGCCTCGCCCATCGCCGCCGAGGTCTGGATGCCGTAGCCGCCCTGGCCGGCGACCCAGTAGAAGCCGGGGGTGGCCGGATCGAAGCCGGACACCAGGTCGCCGTCGGCGAAGAACGAACGCAGCCCCGCCCAGGTGTGGCTCGGCCGGCGGATGCTCAGGGTGGTGTGTTCCTCGATCTGGTAGATGCCCAGGGCGATGTCCAGTTCTTCGGGCTGCACATCGTGGGGTTCCACCGGGTCGGCGTTGGCCGGCGAGCCGAGCAGCATGCCGGCGTCGGGCTTGAAGTAGAAGGATTCGTCCAGGCTCACCAGCACCGGCCAGGCGTGGCTATCGACGCCTTCCGGCGGGCTGAACAGGAAGGCGGCGCGGCGCTTGGGCGTCAGGCCCAGCGGGGTGACGCCGGCGAGTTCGGCAATCTTGTCGCACCAGCCGCCGGCGGCGTTGATCAGCACTGGCGCGCGGTAGGTTTCCTGCGCGCAGCGTACTGCCCAGATACCGTCGACGCGGCTGATTTCCAGGGCTTCGCTGTCCAGCTGCACGCTGCCGCCGTTGCGGCGGATGCCGCGCAGGTAGCCTTGCAGCAGGCCGTCGGTGTCGATGTCGGCGGCGCTGGGGTCGATCATCGCGCCGTGGACCTTCTCGCGGCGCAGGACGGGAACGATGGCGCAGGCTTCGTCAGCGTCCAGCAGGCGCATTTCCGGCACGCTGGCGCGGGCGCTCTCGTACTGGCGCTGGAGTTCTTCGGGGTTGCCTTCGAAGTCCACGGTCATCTCGCCACGCGGGGTGAGGATCGGGTGTTCGACGAAGCCTTCGGGCGGGTTGTCGAAGAAGGCGCGGCTGGCGGCGGTCAGCGCGCGCACCTGCGGCGTGCCGTAGGCGACGGTGTAGAGCGCCGCCGAACGGCCGGTGGAGTGGTAGCCGGCGTGGGATTCGCGCTCCAGCACGGCGACCTTGCCATGGCGGGAGAGGAAGTAGCCGGTGGAGGCGCCGGCAATGCCGCCGCCGATGATGAGGAAGTCGACTTCGATCATGTTCGTCTCCGACTCAGGCGTTCTTCAGTTGCAGGTGGTAGAGCGCATTGGCCAGGGCGACGTCTTCCAGGCCCAGGCCGATGGAGCGGAAGAAGGCATGGCGCTGGTACTCCGGCTTGACGGCCTGGCCGCTGACCAGCTCAGGCAGGTCGCCACGGATGCTGCCGTCCCAGCCGTGCTCGTCGCGGGCCAGGCGCATCTCGCCGGCGGAGGCCGGGGTGGTGGCGCGGTAGTCGCAGTACACGTCCATCTGCGCAAGCGACTGCGGCGGGACTTCGTGGGCGCGGGCGACGTTGGTGCTGATGGAGGTGATCAGCGCCGGCTTGGTGAGAATGGCCGGGTCGAGCACCGGGGTGCCGGAAGAGGTGCACAGGAGCACCACGTCGGCATCGGCCACGGCGATTTCGATATTGGTAGCCGGTTCGGCGCGGGAGTCGATGGCGCCGAACTGGGCCAGTACACCGGCGCTCAGGTTCGGCGAGTAGACGCGGATGCTCTGCCAGTCGCGAAGGCCGGCGACGTAGCGCAGGTGCGCACGGGCGACCGGGCCGCTGCCGACGATGACCAGGCGCTTGGCGTCAGGGCGCGCCAGTTCCTGGACCGCGAGGGCGGTGGTGGCGGCGGTGCGCGCGGTGGTCAGGCTGCCGGCGTCGCACAGCAGCAGCGGCTGGCCGGTCTCCATGGACATCAGCAGGCTCCACGCGGTGACCAGCGACTTGGGCTGGCGCACGATGTAGGGCGAAGTCTTCACGCCGTAGACCTTCTGCGAGGCCAGGACGCCCAGGTAGTTGATGAAGTCGCCGCCGCCGTTGGGGAATTCCACCAGCTGCTGCGCGGGTTGCACGGCATTGCCGGTGGCCAGCTCGGCGAACATGTCGCGCATGGCCTGGAGCACGTCGACCTGTTCGAGCAGGCGTTCGGCGTCGGCCTGGTTAAGGGTGAGAGGCGTGGCGGCGGACATGGCGAGACTCCGGAAATGGATTTATTTATCCATTCTGGACTCTATTGTCTTGATCGGCAAGGGCGGATGGTCGGGTGGATGGTACGTCCGCGATCCGCATGGTGCTGGGCTCATCGCGGACGGAGTCCGCTCCTACGAGATTTATCTGTGCTCGGGTTGGCCCTCACCCTAACCCTCTCCCAGGGGGAGAGGGGATCGTTCGGTGCCGGATGAAACCGTCGTGTCAGTCGGCTCGGACTGCCCCCTCTCCCTGAGGGAGAGGGCTGGGGTGAGGGGGATGCATCGGCACGGACTCCCCAGAAGAAGACAGTTGCTCCTACGAGAGCCCACCACCCTGTGCAGAAAATCTACAGCTTGAACTGTGCCACCAATTCTTCCTGGCTACCGGCCACGCGGCGAAGGTGCTCGCCGCAATCGCGGGTGTGGGCGGCGGTCTTGCGGTTTTCCACGGTCATGTCGCTCAGGCGGTGCATGTGCTGGTTCACTTCCTGGGTCGTGGCGGCCTGCTGTTCGGCCGCCGCGGCGATCTGGAAGGCCATGGCGTGGACGCCTTGCAGGGATTCGTCGAGCGCGCCGAGGGTTGCCAGTACCGCCTGGGTGTCCTGTTCCAGGGTATGGGCCTGCTCGCTGGCCCCGCTCATGCTCGCCTGGGCCTGGACGGAGGAGTCGCCCAGGCTGCCGACGATGGCGACGATCTCGTCGGTGGCGCTGCGGGTGCGCTGGGCGAGGCTGCGCACCTCGTCGGCGACCACGGCGAAACCACGGCCCGCTTCGCCTGCGCGGGCGGCCTCGATGGCGGCATTGAGGGCGAGCAGGTTGGTCTGTTCGGCGATGGAGCGGATGACGTCCAGCACCGAGCCGATCTGCTGGCTTTCGCCGGCCAGCGTCTGCACCACGCCATCGGCCTGGCGCAGGCCGACGAGCAACTGGTCCTGGCGCCCGATCATGTGTTGCAGCGTGCTCTGCATGGCGACGAAGGCTTCCCGCGCCGCGGCGCTGCCATCGGCGCTGCGGCTGGCGCTGCCGGCGATCTCCTGCACGGTGGCGGCCATCTGGTCGACGGCGCTGACCACCATTTCCAGCGCTTCCTGCTGCTGGTCGAGGTGGCTGCTGGTGCGCCCGGCAGCGTCGAGGATGTCGCCGCTGGCGTCACCCACGGCCTCGCTGGCCTGGCGCAAGCGCTCGACTACCTGGCGCCACGCCGCGGTCATCTCGCGCAGGGCCTGCATCAGGCCGCTGCTGGCGCTGGCGTCGTCGCCCAGGCGCAGTTCGCCGTTGGCCAGGCGCTGGGCCAGCGCGGCCATGCTGGCGGGCTCGCCGCCCAGCGGGCGCATCACGCTGCGGCTGACCAGCCAGGTGCCGGCGGCCACGCCCAACAGGGTCAGCAGGCCCAGCACCAGAATCTGCCACATCAGCTTGCGGACCGGGGCGAAGGCCTGGTCCTGGTCCATTTCCGCCACCAAGGCCCAGTGCTGGCCGTCCAGGTTCAGCGGCACGAAGGATTTCAGCGCCGGCTGGTTGTTCAGGCCATTCTCGGCGAGGCGGCCCTGCTCGCCGGCCAGGGCCTTCTCGATGGCCTGGCCGGGCAGGGCGGCGGGGCTTTCCTTGTCGCGGCGCACGTGATGATCGGCGAAGCGCGCGGAGTCCGAGCGCAGGCTGCCATCGCTGCCGACCAGGTAGGTTTCCCCGGCGTCGCCCAGGCCCTGGCGGTTCTGCATCACCTCGTTGATCGCGGTGAGCGGCAGTTCCAGGACGAGCAGCAATTTCAGCTTGTCATTGTCCTTGATCGGTGCGGCCAGCCATTGCACGGGCTGCTTGTCGTCCAGCGCGGGCTCCAGGTCGCTGATGCTGGCCTTGCCGCCGTCCAGGGCCGCGCGGATGAACTTGCCGAACGGGGTGTCGCGCCATTCCGGGGCGCCGACGTTCTTTTGATAGTCGGCGCCGCGCCCGAGGCTGAAGACCACGGTTCCGTCGACAGCCACCAGGCGCAGCTCGCGGTAACCAAAGGTCTTGATGAAGTTCTCGAACACCGGGCGGTCGTAGTTGGCGGTGGTCACCAGGGCGTCGTTGTCGAGGCCGGCGTAGTTGCTGCCGAGGCTGTTGGCGAGGCTGCTGAGCTGGTCGTGCCGCGCCTTCCAGGCGTCCATCAATTGCCGCTGCTTGATGCTGGCGACCGCCTCCAGGGCATTCAGGCTCTGCTCTTCGAGGGCCCGGCTGGCCTGGAGGTAGACCACGATAGCCATCACCAGTACGGGAAGCAGGCCGATCGACAGGAAACTGAGGGCAAGTTTGGCGCGCAGGGACATGGGAGGATTCCGGCGAGGTTTCTTGGAATTGTTCTCGCTTGCTGTGCAAGAAGCGTGCGAATTAATTTACGTCTGTAAATAAAAATGATCGAAAAGGGCGCGCGACTGATGCCGGCGCAGGAGGATGGCGTGTTGCCATTGTTTGTGGTGGGTTAGCTCAAGGTCGTCCCGGCGGGTCCGGCGGGACGAATGGGATGTGCTGGGGCGGGAACGGACAGCAAAGGCGTCACCGGACGTAACGCCGATGGAAACAAAAAAGGCGAAGCCGGGTGGCTTCGCCTTCTTGTGGTGCAACAAGCGGTCAGTGCTTGCGCGGGACCGGCTTGAGCAGCTCGGTGGGCGGCATTTCGCAGTTGATCTTGCGGCCCAGCAGTTCCTCGATCGGCGGCAGGGCGAAGGCATCGTCCTCGCCGGCGAAGCTGATCGAGGTGCCGGTGCTGCCGGCGCGGCCGGTACGGCCGATGCGGTGCACGTAATCGTCCGGATCTTCGGGCAGGGTGAAGTTGATCACGTGGCTGATGCCGTCGACGTGGATGCCGCGGCCGGCTACGTCGGTGGCGACCAGGACGCGGATCTTGCCTTCACGGAAGCCTTCCAGGACCTTGATGCGCTTGTGCTGCGGCACGTCGCCGGACATCTGGGCGGCGCTGATGCCGTCCTTGGTCAGGCGTTCCTCGATGCGACGCACCTCGTCCTTGCGGTTGGCGAAGACCATCACGCGGGTCCAGTCGTTCTGCGCGATCAGGTTGTACAGCAGCTTGTACTTGTCGCTGCCGGCCACGGCGTAGACGTGCTGTTCGACGGTGTCGCTGGCGACGTTCTCCGGCTCGATCTCGACGATGGCCGGGTCGACCGTCCACTGCTTGGCCAGGTTCATCACGTCGTCGGTGAAAGTGGCGGAGAACAGCAGGGTCTGGCGCTCGCCCTTGTACGGGGTCTGGCGGATGATCTGGCGGACCTGCGGGATGAAGCCCATGTCGAGCATGCGGTCGGCTTCGTCCAGCACCATCACCTCGACCATGTCCAGGTGCACCTCGCCGCGCTGGTTGAAGTCCAGCAGGCGGCCCGGGGTGGCCACCAGGATGTCGCAGAAGCGCGATTCCAGGGTCTTGAGCTGCTTGTCGAAGTCCATGCCGCCGACGAAGCTCATCACGTTCAGGCCGGTGTACTTGGCCAGGCCCACGGCGTCCTTGGCGATCTGCACCACCAGCTCGCGGGTCGGCGCGATGATCAGCGCACGCGGCTCGCCCATGTAGCGCTCTTTCGGCGGCGGGGTCTGCAGCAGCTGGGTGATGATGGAAATGAGGAACGCGGCGGTCTTGCCGGTGCCGGTCTGGGCGCGGCCGATGGCGTCCTGGCCCTTGAGGGTGAAGCCCAGCACCTGCGCCTGGATCGGCGTGCAGTAGGGGAACCCAAGGTCATGGATGGCGTGCATCAGACGCGGGTCGAGGTTGAAGTCGTGGAAACGGGTCTTGCCTTCGGCCGGCTCCACCACGAAATCTTCCAGCTTCCAGTTGTCCACCACCGGCGGACGCGGCTTGCGCTCGCGGCGCGGTTTGTCGGCCTTGGGCTCGCGGGGCTTGTCGGCGCGCTCGATCTTTTCGCCGCGTTCGGCTTTCTCGGAACGCTCGGCACGGGGCTTGTCGCCCTTGGGGGCGCGAGCCTGTTTCTCGGCAGCTTCGCCTTCGGGGCGCGGATTGCGCGGTTTGCGCGGACGTTTCTCACCGCTCTGGGCGGGCTCGGAGGCAGCGGGGGCGGGGGCTGCCGGCGTGGCGACAGGCTGTTCGCCCTCGCCTTTGCTGAAGATTTTCTTGAGTGCTTTGAGCACGGTGATCTCGTACTGGTTAAGGAATGAACGGCCGCCAGTGTAATGCAAGATGCCCGCAGGGCGAAGTGCCACAGGATTTCGCGGGCTTGACGGGCCGGGCGGATGCCGTTTCGCCGTCGGTTCGGCGAAGCGGCGGCGGGCCTCAGGGCAGTGTTTCCAGCAGCAGCCGGCGCACGTTGCCGCCCATGATGGCGGCGATGTCCGCCTGGCTGAAGCCGGCTTCCGCCAGGCCCTGGGTCAGTTGTGCCAGGCCGCTGGTGTCGAAGGGCGTGTGCACCGCGCCGTCGAAGTCCGAGCCCAGCGCGATGTGCTGCACGCCGACCTTGTCGGTGGCGTAGCGGATGGCTTTGACGATGGCCTTGACCGAGGTGTCGCATACGGCGCCGTCCCAGTAGCCGATGCCGATCACTCCGCCGGTGGCGGCGATGCGTTGCAGGTGGGCGTCGGTCAGGTTGCGGATGCCCGGGCAGGTGCCCTCGACGCCGGTGTGGGAGACCAGCACCGGGCGGGTGGCGATGGCCAGCACGTCGTCGATCAGGGCGCGGGAGGCGTGCGCCAGGTCCACCAGCATCTTCTTCTCTTCCAGGCGGGCGATCACCTCGCGGCCGAAGGGCGTCAGGCCACCCTTTTTCAGGCCGTGGGCGGAGCCGCCGACTTCGTTGTCGAAGAAATGGGTCAGGCCCATGATGCGGAAGCCCGCGTCGTACAGGCGGTCGATGTTTTCGAGCCGGCCTTCCAGCGGGTGCAGGCCTTCGGTGGCCAGCACGGCAGCGAGCCGCTTCGGGTCTTTCTGCCAGGCGTCGAGGTAGCGGGCGAGGTCGTCGCGGCTGCGGACCAGGGTGAGCTTGCCCTGGCTGTCGGCGGCGGCCTTGTCGAGCAGCTCGCCCTGGTAGAGGGCACGCTCCAGCAGGCTGTTCCAGGTCCGCGCCGGCCAGCGCTGGGCGATGACCAGCGGGGTGATGTTGTCGCTGTCGGCGCCGTTGCGCTCGTAGTTCAGGCCGCGCGGGGTCTTGGTGACGGTGGAGAACACCTGCAGGCCGACGTGGCCTTCGAGCAGGCGCGGCAGGTCGGTGTGGCCGTGATCGTGACGGTCGAGCAGGTTGCGGTCCCAGAGCAGGGCGTCGTCGTGCAGGTCGGCGACGAACAGGGTGTTGTGCAGGGCGGTCGCGGTATCCGAGGCGGGGTAGGGCGGCGGGGTGGCCACCGTGTTCATCTTGCGGTCCAGGTATCCCGGCAGGTTGAAGAAGATCCCCAGTCCAACGGCCACCAGCAATAGCAACGCGATCAGGATTTTGCGCATGTCAGCTTCCCGGCTGTCTTGTTCCAGTGCGGCGACTCTAGCAAAGGCGGGGAGGGGCGGGTGCGGGAATCCGCGAGGCTTGTGCGAGAGGGTCATCCCACCAGGCGGTTGCGACCATCCTGCTTGGCCTGGTAGAGCGCGCTGTCGGCTCGCAGGATCAGGTTCGGCAGGCTCTCCTGGTAGTCCATCTGGGCAAGGCCCAGGGACACGGTGACGCCAGGCAGCACGCCCATCGGCGAGTAGAAGGTCTTCACCTGCTCGAGGCTCTGGCGCAGCCGGTTGCCGATGCGCCGGGCTTCTTCCGCGCCGATTTCCGGGAGCAGGATGACGAACTCCTCGCCGCCGTAGCGCGCCATGCTGTCCTTGGGGCGCAACTGGCTGCGAAGGGTGTGGGCGACCAGGCAGAGGGCGTAGTCGCCGGCCAGGTGGCCGTGCTCGTCGTTGTAGTCCTTGAAGCGGTCGACATCCAGCATGAGCAGGCACAACGGCTGCTCGTTGAACGCACAGCGGGTGCTTTCGCGGTCGTAGATATGCTCCAGCCAGCGCCGGTTGAACAGCCCGGTCAGGGTGTCGATGTTGGCGTTCTGCTCGGTGTCGAGAATGATCCGGTTGCCCTGGCGGACCTTTTCGCAGAGCACGCCGAGCAGGTTCTGCATGACTTGCGGGGAGTGCTGGAAGAGGCTGATCAGCGCTTCGCGATGCAGGCGCAGCACGGTGGTCGATTCACCGGCCACCACGTAGGCGGAGGGGTGGTCGTTGTCGATGAAGCTGATTTCGCCGGCGCAGTCGCCAGGGTTGAGAGTGGTCACCGGCTGGTTGTCGAGCGAGCCCAGGTACACCTTCAGCTGGCCGTGCAGGACCATATAAAGGAAGTGGTTGCGGTTGAACGGGGAGAGGAGGATTTCACCGGCTTCCAGCTCGCAGGCGCGAAAGTCCTTCAGCAACTGTTGCAGGCTGGCCGCGGCCACGTTCTGAAACAGGCGAAGGTGCTGCAGTTGCTGGATATCCTCCTTCCATTGCGCGGGCTTCATGGCGCGATGGAGGCGGGGAAGGGACTGATGATGTGCACGACCGACTCTCCCTAGTAGTCCAATTCGCACATTGAGCCATCAGTATTAATCAGATTTGGATACTGGCAATCTGGCGTCACGCCGGGCCGACCGGCGGTCGGCCCGGCGATTCATCAGCTTTCCAGCCGCTCCGCCGGGCTGGCCTGCACGCCCGGCTTGCGAGGGGTGAACCTCATTGCTCGGGCGCCGGCCGCTTTCCTGCGGGCGAGTAAGTCAGAGGCGTTCCCGCAGCCACGCGGCGATGTCGCCGAGCTCCTCGTTGCTCACTTCATGGCTCATCGGGTAGGTGCGCCACTGCGCCGGGACTGCGTTGCCGATCAGGAAGTCGTACGCGGCGCGGCCCATGTCCGGTGTCACCACGTCGTCAAGCGTGCCATGCAGGCAGAGCGCGGGCAGTTGTCTGCTGGCGGCGGGGACGCTGACGCCTTCCCCGAAGGTCGGGCCATAGGTCGACAGGGCCATGACGCCGCCCAGCTCGCCGTTCCAGCGCAGGTAGCCGGTGTGCAGCACCACGGCGCCGCCCTGGGAGAAGCCGGCGAGGATGATGCGCCTTGCCGGAATGCCCTGGCCGATCTGTCCCTGGATCAGCGCGATCACGCTATTGGCCGAGGCCTCCAGCTGTGCTTCGTCGATGGCGCGGGCCGGTGCCATGGCGAGGATGTCGTACCAGCTCGGTGCGGGCATGCCGTTGAACACCGTGACCGGCCGGGTCGGCGCCTGCGGGAGGATGAAGCGGGTGCTGGTGAAGATGCGCTGCAGCATCCGTGCTACCGGTTCGAAGTCGTAACGGTCGGCCCCCAGGCCGTGCAACCAAATGACGCAGGCGTCGGCCGGAAGGGAGGGGTCGAGGATCAGGGGCTGGGTCATGGAGGCTCCAGTGTGGGGCGGGCGCTCTAGGATGGCGCGCCGCGCGCGAAAACGGTCGAAAGCGCCCTGCAAGAAGATGTCGCATTGCCATAACTTGCGGGGCTTGACGCTGCCAGATTGCAGGAACTTTCGCGGAGCTGGTACGACCCTTGCTGTCTCAGGCTCCAGGCTGTGCCACCCCGCTTGCGGTAACACTTTACCGACCCCATCCGGAAAGCTGTACCGCAAGCGGGGTGGCAAGGGCCTTGGGCCGCTTCAGGGCCCGTCGACGTCCGGCCGCGGTCAACGGTTGGCCCGACGGGCCTTCGCCTTCACGCGCAATGATCTGCTTATACCCGTTCCAGCCCGCATCACCCGCGGGCTCGGGGGGCGTCTGCAATGCCTCGGTGCGGATTCCGAGAGCCGACTAGACTCACCCTTAGGTCTCCATCCCGTCAGTGGTCCTGCTTGTGCCTCACGAGGGTACGGCGGTGGAGCCGGGACTCCAGAACACTAAAAAAGCAACGGAGAAGATCGATGAAGATGGTGAAATCCACCCTGGCAGTGCTGACCACCGCCGCCGTGTTCGGTATCAGCGGCCTCGCTCACGCGGGCACCACCCTGGATGCAGTGAAGAAGAAAGGCTACGTGCAGTGCGGTATCAGTGACGGTCTTCCGGGCTTCTCCTACGCCGACGCCAAGGGGCAGTACAAGGGCATCGACGTCGATGTCTGCCGCGCCGTGGCCGCCGCGGTGTTCGGCGATGCCAGCAAGGTCAAGTTCAGCCCGTTGACCGCCAAGGAGCGCTTCACCGCGCTGCAGTCCGGCGAGATCGACATCCTCTCGCGCAACTCCACCTGGACCAGTTCGCGCGACAGCGCCATGGGCCTGAGCTTCGTGGGCGTGACCTACTACGACGGCCAGGGCTTCCTGGTGAACAAGAAACTCGGCGTCTCCAGTGCCAAGGAGCTCGACGGCGCCACCGTGTGTATCCAGGCGGGCACCACCACCGAGCTGAACCTGTCCGACTACTTCCGTTCCAACAACCTCAAGTACACCCCCATCACCTACGACACCTCCGACGAGAGCGCCAAGTCGTTGGAGTCCGGGCGTTGTGACGTGCTGACCTCCGACCAGTCGCAGCTCTACGCCCAGCGCATCAAGCTGGCCAAGCCGGACGACTACGTGGTGCTGCCGGAAGTCATCTCCAAGGAGCCGCTGGCCCCGGCGGTACGCCAGGGTGACGAGGAGTGGTTCCACATCGCGCGCTGGACGCTCTTCGCCATGCTCAACGCGGAGGAACTGGGCGTGAACTCGAAGAACGTCGAGGAGATGGCGAAGAACACCAAGAACCCGGACGTCGCCCGCCTGCTCGGTGCCGAAGGTGACTACGGCAAGGATCTGAAACTGTCCAAGGACTGGGTGGTGCAGATCGTCAAGCAAGTGGGTAACTACGGCGAGATCTTCGACCGCAACGTCGGTGACGGCAGCGACCTGAAGATCAAGCGTGGCCTCAACGCCCAGTGGAACAAGGGTGGTCTGCAGTACGCACCGCCGGTGCGCTGACCCGACCCGCTCCGGCGCCCGGAGTCTGGGCGCCGGACTGTTTCGAACGACGTGAAGCCTCCGGGTGTTCGCGGGCGTAGCCCCGTGGTCGCCCGGCGGCCTTCCGAGGGGCTTACATGCAGAATTCCGTCAAGGCCCAGCGCCCGCGAGGGGTATCGCTCAACGATCCCGTCGTGCGCGGCTGGGCATTCCAGATCATCGCCGTCATCTGCGTCCTGGGCGTCGGCTGGTTCCTCTTCGATAATACCCAGACCAACCTGGCGCACAGGGGCATCCAGTCCGGCTTCGGGTTCCTGCAGAACAGCGCCGGATTCGGCATCTCCCAGCACCTGATCGACTACAGCGAAAGCGACACCTATGGCCGGGTGTTCCTGGTCGGCCTGCTGAATACGCTGCTGGTCACGGTGGTGGGCATCTTCTTCGCCACCGTCATCGGCTTCATCCTTGGCGTGGCGCGGCTGTCGCGCAACTGGCTGATCCGCAAGCTGGCGACGCTGTACATCGAGACTTTCCGCAACATCCCGCCGCTGCTGCAGATCTTCTTCTGGTACTTCGCGGTGCTCGGTCCGCTGCCGAACCCGCGGCAGAGCATCAGCTTCGGCAACCTGTTCTTCGTCAACAACCGTGGCCTGCAGATGCCCCAGCCGATCGCCGCCGATGGCCTGGGGCCGTTCATCGTCGCGTTCATCCTGGCGATCGTCGGCTGGGCGGTGATCTGGAAGTGGGCCAAGGCCCGCCGTCACGCCACCGGCAAGACCTTCCCGGTGTTCCTCAGCGGCCTGGCGCTGCTGATCCTGCTGCCCGCGCTGGTATCGCTGTTCGCCGGTGCGCCCTTCCACTGGGACGTGCCGGTGCTGCAGGGCTTCAACTTCCGTGGTGGCTGGGTGGTGATCCCTGAGCTGGTGTCGATCATCCTGGCGCTGTCGGTGTACACCGCCGCCTTCATCGGCGAAACGGTGCGCGCCGGCATCCAGGCGGTCAGCCACGGCCAGACCGAGGCCGCTGGCTCCCTCGGCCTGCGCCCGGGGCAGACCCTGCGCCTGGTGATCATCCCGCAGGCGCTGCGGGTGATCATTCCGCCGCTGACCAGTCAGTACCTGAACCTGGCGAAGAACTCCTCGCTGGCGGCCGCCATCGGCTACCCGGACATGGTCTCGCTGTTCGCCGGCACGGTGCTCAACCAGACCGGCCAGGCCATCGAGACCATGACCATCACCATGAGCGTGTACCTGGCCATCAGCATCAGCATTTCGCTGCTGATGAACTGGTACAACAAGCGCATCGCGCTGATCGAGCGATAGGGAGTCTTCGATGGCAACTCATACCTTCAAGCCCGATCTGCCGCCGCCGGCGATGAGCGTGGGCGTTGTCGGCTGGCTGCGCGCCAACCTGTTCTCCGGCTGGTTCAACACCCTGCTGACGCTGGTGGGCCTGTACCTGGTGTTCCTGATCCTGCCGCCGCTGCTGGAGTGGGCGTTCATCAAGGCCAACTGGGTCGGCACGACCCGTGCCGACTGTTCCCGCGAGGGGGCCTGCTGGGTGTTCATCGCCTCGCGCTTCGGCCAGTTCATGTACGGCTTCTATCCCGAGGAACTGCGCTGGCGCGTGGACCTCACCGTGCTCTTCGTGGTCTTCGGGGCGGCGCCGCTGTTCCTCAAACGCTTCCACTATAAGCTCAAGTACGGCGCGTGCTTCCTCGTGGCCTTGCCGCTGGTGGCCTTCTGGCTGCTGCATGGCGGCTTCCTCGGCCTGGAGACCGTGTCCACCAGCGCGTGGGGCGGCCTGATGCTCACCGTGGTGATCGCCGCGGTCGGCATCTGCGGGGCAATGCCGCTGGGCACCCTGCTGGCGCTGGGGCGGCGTTCGAAGATGCCGGCGATCAAGGTCATCTGCGTCACCACCATCGAGTTCTGGCGCGGCGTGCCGCTGATCACCGTGCTGTTCATGTCCTCAGTGATGCTGCCGCTGTTCCTGCCCGAGGGCATGAACCTCGACAAGCTGCTGCGGGCCATGGTGATGGTGGTGCTGTTCGAGGCCGCCTACATCGCCGAAGTGGTGCGCGGCGGCATGCAGGCGATCCCCAAGGGACAGTACGAGGCCGCCGCCGCCATGGGCCTTGGCTACTGGCGGATCATGGGCCTGGTGATCCTGCCGCAGGCGCTCAAGCTGGTGATCCCCGGCATCGTCAACACCTTCATCGCGCTGTTCAAGGACACCAGCCTGGTGATCATCATCGGCCTGTTCGACTTCCTCAACAGTATCAAGCGTGCTACCGCGGACCCGGCCTGGCTGGGCATGGCCATCGAAGGCTATGTGTTCGCCGCGGCGGTCTACTGGATCTTCTGTTTCAGCATGTCCCGCTACTCCCAGCACCTGGAGCGCAAGCTGGACACCGGCCACAAGCGTTAGGAGTGAATCGTCATGTCTGAAGCCACTAACAAGACCGCACAGCCGGCCATCGGCGATCACACGATGATCACCATGAAGGGCGTGAACAAGTGGTACGGCCAGTTCCACGTGCTCAAGGACATCAACCTGGAGGTGAAGCAGGGCGAGCGCATCGTCCTCTGCGGCCCGTCCGGGTCGGGCAAGTCCACCACCATCCGTTGCATCAACCGCCTGGAGGAGCACCAGCAGGGCAGCATCGTGGTCGACGGCACGGAGCTGACCAACGACCTCAAGCAGATCGAGGCGATCCGCAGCGAGGTCGGCATGGTGTTCCAGCACTTCAACCTGTTCCCGCACCTGACCGTGCTGCAGAACTGCATCCTCGCGCCCATGTGGGTGCGCAAGATGCCCAAGCGCCAGGCCGAGGAAGTCGCCATGCATTACCTGGAGCGCGTGCGCATCCCGGAGCAGGCCAACAAGTACCCCGGCCAGCTCTCCGGCGGCCAGCAGCAGCGGGTGGCGATTGCCCGGGCGCTGTGCATGAAGCCGAAGATCATGCTGTTCGACGAGCCGACCTCGGCGCTCGACCCGGAAATGGTGAAGGAGGTGCTCGACACCATGATCGGCCTGGCGCAGAGCGGCATGACCATGCTCTGCGTGACCCACGAGATGGGCTTTGCGCGCACCGTGGCGAACCGGGTGATCTTCATGGACAAGGGCGAGATCGTCGAACAGGCCGCGCCGGATCAGTTCTTCGACAATCCAAAGTCGGATCGCACCAAGCTGTTCCTCAGCCAGATCCTGCACTGAGAGGGAGAAGCGCCCTCACCCGAACCCTGGCTGCGCGCCCCGCTCCTCAAGCGGGAGAGGGGCTGCCTGTGCAAGGCGGAAACCAAGATATCAGCCGGCGAGCTCGGGAGTTTCTCCAGGAACGTCGAACGGTCCCCTCTCCCTTTGGGAGAGGGTTAGGGTGAGGGGCTCTTCCGCTTCCCCAACGCAATGCCCGGAAACCTCACGCTCGTCTCCCCCGATGGCACCCCGCCGCCGCGACAGCGTATGCTGGAACTTCCACCGCCGACATGACGGCAACGATACGCGCAGGCTGAACTCGGCCGGCGGATCGGTGTTCCCATGCGCAGTGGTTTGTCAGGGATGGGCTACCGTTTCAAATAGCTCACCTGCATCGCCGTCCGAAGGAAGAGAGCCGACGTGAACCTGATCCTATCGCCAGTGAACCTGAGCAAAGCCAAAGCCTGGAGCGCCCATGCGGTGACCTCCAGCGGTGTCATCCTCGCGCTTCTGGCGCTGCTGGCTCTGGTCGACAACCGACCCCAGGCGTGCCTGCTGTGGCTGGGCGTGGCCCTGCTGGTGGATGGCCTGGACGGCACGCTGGCGCGCAAGTTCGACGTCAAGGCGGTGCTGCCGCATTTCGACGGCTCCACCCTGGACCTGGTGATCGACTACCTCACCTACGTGTTCATCCCGGCGATCTTCATCTACCGCTACGTGCCGCTGCCGGCGCACACCGAACTGCTGGCGGTGGGCGTGATCCTGGTGTCCTCGCTGTTCTGCTTCTGCAACGTCAACATGAAGAGCAAGGACAACTACTTCGTCGGCTTCCCGGCCGCATGGAACGTGGTCGCGGTGTACTTCTACGTGCTCGCCCTGCATCCCTGGGTGAGCTTCATCACGGTGCTGGGGCTGGCCGCGCTGACCCTGACCAAGATGAAGTTCCTGCACCCGTTCCGCGTGCGCCAGTTCATGCCGCTGAACATCGCCGTGACCTTCATCTGGATGCTCAGCAGTGCGCTGCTGATCCTCCAGCAGCCGCACGACCAGCCCTGGCAGCTCGGCCTGTGGTTCGCCGCGTCGGCCTACTTCGTGGGTGTGTGCATCTGGCGCACGGCGGTGGAGTGGTTCCACTGATCCATCGCTCGGCTATCCATTCGGACGTAGGGCGTACAACCGTTCGCGGTTGTACGCCGATATACCTCGCCTGTTCGCTGCTTCCGGGGCCACGCTCTAGGCTCTGACTCGGGGCTTCGGGCTCCCCTCTGGAGTGTGCACGGGCCTCGGTCAAGCGGCGTATAACATCGAACGCTATACGCCTACCGCCCCATCAGCCGTTGCCGAAAGGCCCCCGGCGTCTCCCCGCACAACTGCTTGAACAGCCGCGCAAAGCTGGCGCGGTCGGCGTAGCCGATATCGCTGGCGATGCGCTCCAGAGAGCGCCCCGGGTCGCCCAGCGCCTCCTGCGCCGAAGCGATGCGCAGGCGCTGCACGTAATCGTTGGGCGTCATCCCCAACTGCTCCCGAAAACGCCGCAACAAGGTGCGCGTCGAGCAATGCACGCGCTGCGCCAGCGCGGCCAGGTCGAACGGTTCGGCGTAGTTGTCCTGCAGCCATTCCAGCAAGGGCGCCAGCGCCGAACCTTCGGGGAGCGGCTCGGGCAGCAGCGGGGTGAAACGCCGTTGCCGGCCTCGGCCATGCTCGAACACCAGCGTGGCCGCGGCGCGCCGGGCCAATGCAGCGCCGGCGTGGCGCTCGATCAGGTACAGGCACAGGTCCAGCCCGGCCTGGGCACCGCCGGAACAGAGGCGCCCGCCGTCTTCGGTGCACAGCGCGTCGATGTCCAGGTTTACCTGTGGATAACGCTCGCGGAAGGCGGCCTCCAGCGCCCAGTGGGTGGTGGCGCGGCGGCCGTCCAGCACCCCCGCTTCGGCGAGCAGGAAGGCGCTGCTGCACAGGCTGCCCAGCTCCACGCCGGGCGGGGCGGCGCGCAGCCAGGCGAGCAGCGGTTGATTGGCATTGCAGGCGGCGGCCACGTCCGGCCCGGTGGCCGGGATCAGCAGCAGATCGCAGCCGCGGGCGAGGTCGAGGCCGCCTTCCACTTCGATGCGTCCGAAGGAGAGGGTGACCGGCATGCCGTCGGCGCTCACTCGCAACACCTCGAAGAGACGCCGGCCGGCGAGCCGGTTGGCCAGGTGGAAGGCATCCATGGACAGGCCAAGGCTGGAACACAGCGTTTGCGGGCAGACGAACAGGGCTATCCTGAACATGACGTCTCACTACAGTTGGCGGTATCGGTCATAATTTTGTCGATATTGCCAATCGTGTCCAGTCGAAGCCGCACCGATACTGCGCTCAATCCCATCACGAGAGCGCCGCCATGGCCCATCCCAACGCCCAGTTGATCGAACGCTTCTACCAGGCCTTCCAACGCCGTGACGGCGAGGCCATGGCGGCCTGCTACAGCGCCGATGTGCGGTTCAGCGATCCAGTCTTCACCGACCTGCGTGGCGCCGAGGCCGGGGACATGTGGCGCATGCTCACCGCCCGCGCCCAGGATTTCTCTCTCAGCTACGAGGGCGTGGAGGCCGACGATGCGCGTGGTTCGGCACGCTGGGTGGCGTCCTACACCTTCACCCAGACCGGTCGGAAAGTGATCAATCACATCCAGGCACATTTCCACTTCCGTGACGGATTGATCTGTCAGCACGTGGATTCGTTCGATCTGTGGAAGTGGTCGCGCCAGGCCCTCGGCGCCAAGGGAGCCCTGCTGGGCTGGGCGCCTCCGGTGCAGGCGGCGATCCGCGCCCAGGCGGCCAGAGGACTTGCGGCGTACCGCGCACAACGGTCCGCGACGGCCTGATGTCAAGGTGCCGGGCTCGCCCGCGCGGGGCGGATAGGCTTAAATGACAGGCGACTCCGACAGGATGCCGCCATGATCACTCTTTTTCAGTTCCCGCCCGCGTTCAACGTGCCCAACATCAGCCCCTTCTGCCTGAAGCTGGAAACCTTCCTGCGCCTGGCCGGGCTGGAGTACCAGATCAAGCACGTGACCGATCCGCGCAAGGGGCCCAAGGGCAAGCTGCCGTTCATCACCCTGGACGGCAAGGCCATCGCCGATACCGCGATCATCATGCGCACCCTGCAGCAGTACTACGAATTCGACCTCGACGCCGGGCTGGACGCTCGCGGCCGTGGCTGGGCGGTGTCGATCACCCGGCTGTGCGACGAGCACCTGGTGCCGTTGCTGGTGTATTTCCGCTGGCTCGACGACCAGGGCTTCCGCCAGGTGAAGGACGTGATGTTCCGCAGCCTCCCGGCGCCGCTGCGCCCGCTGGTGGGGCAGCTCATACAGCGCAAGATCCGTGGCGACCTCAGCGGTCGCGGCCTGACCCGGCACAGCCGTGAAGAATTGCTGAGCTTCGCCCGCGACGACCTCGAAGCGCTCGACGGCATGCTCGGCGACCTGCCGTTCTACGGCGGCGCCCAGCCCTGCAGTGCCGACGCAGCCGCCTACGGCGTGCTGGCCAACCTGGTGCTGAGCACCCTGGAAACCCCGCTCAACGACATGGCGCGCAGTTATGAACGGCTAGTGGCCTACTGCGAGCGCATGCAGGCGCGAGTCTGGGCGTCGTGACCGCAGCAGAAGCCAAACCCTGGTTCGTCTACCTGGTGCGCGCCGCCAATGGCGCGCTCTACTGTGGCATCAGCGATGACCCGCAGCGCCGATTCGAGACCCATCGCAGTGGGCGCGGTGCGCGTTTCTTCCACTCCAGCCCGGCGCAGGCGCTGGTCTATGTCGAGGCCTGCCCCGGCAAGGGCGACGCCCTGCGCCGCGAACGGGCGATCAAAGGGCTGACCAAGCTGGCCAAGGAGCGCCTGGTGCAGGCCAATCCGGCCATCACTGCCGTGGATGTTGCCCTATCCGAGGCATGAGGTAGGCCGCCGTCGCCCTGCGGGTTAAGCTGCCTGTCTACCTTCCGGCCGCTGGAGCCCGTGATGTCCGAGCTGATCCTGCACCACTATCCGACTTCGCCCTTCGCCGAAAAGGCGCGTCTGCTGCTGGGCTTCAAACAGTTGTCCTGGCACTCGGTGACCATCCCGCCGCTGATGCCCAAGCCGGACCTGATGGCCCTGACCGGCGGCTACCGCCGGACCCCGGTGCTGCAGGTCGGCGCCGACATCTACTGCGATACCGCGCTGATCTCCCGCCGCCTGGAGCAGGAAAAGGCCGTGCCCTCGCTGTTCCCCGAAGGCCAGGAGTTCACCGCCGCGAGCTTCGCCCTGTGGGCCGACTCGGTGATCTTCCAGCACGCCGTCAGCCTGGTGTTCCAGCCCGATTCCATCGCGGTGCGCTTTGGCAAGTTGCCGCCGGAATTCCTCAAGGCCTTCATCGCCGACCGCAGCCAGCTGTTCAGCGGCGGCACCGCGAGCCGCCTGCCGGCAGAGCAGGCCCGGCACCAGTGGCCGGTGTTCATGGCCCGGGTCGAACAGCAACTGGCGCGGGAGGAGGGCGACTTCCTGTTCGGCGAACCGTCGATTGCCGACTTCGCCCTGGCCCACTGCCTGTGGTTCCTCAAGGGTACGCCGGTGACCGCGCCGCTGGTGGATGACTACCCTGCCGTCAGCGCCTGGCTGGGCCGCGTGCTCGGCTTTGGCCACGGCGCCCATAGCGAGATGAGTGCGGAGGAGGCGATCGCCATTGCCCGCGACAGCCAGCCCGCCGCATTGCCGGACGACGATTTCGTCGATCCCAATGGCTTCACGGCTGGCCAGCGCGTGGTGATCGCCGCCACCGACTACGGCGTCGACCCGGTGGAAGGGGAGCTGCTGCATGCGGGGCGGGAAAGCCTGGTACTGTGTCGCGAGGACCCGCGCGCCGGCACCGTCCACGTGCACTTCCCGCGTCTGGGTTTCAGCATCCGCCCGGTCTGAGCCCCGCAGGCCAGGGGCACTGCCGCGTCGCAGGGGTACGCAGACGCGGCAGGTTCTCGGCCAGCTCGCGGAAATGCTGCAGGCGCTCGTAACAGAGCGCCATTTCCCTGCCGTTGATGTTGTACCAGGCATCCGGTGCGCCGCAGTTGACCAGTCGCAGCGTCAGCGGGCGGGGCGGATGGAACTGCAGCAGGACCTCGTTCACCAGGGTCTGGAGGCGGTTTTCGTCACGCAGCAGGGCGATCAGTTGCTCGGTTTCCTCGCGGTTGACGACCGGCGGTTCGAAATCCAGGTGCACCCCGGGATGGTGCCGTATCGCCAGGGTACGCCGGGCGTGGCGCACCCAGTTCACGGCCTTGCTGGCCTGCTGGAATTCCTGGTCGCAATAGACGGCACGCTCGTAGGGTAGCCCCGTCAGTGCCGGCACCCAGTCCAGCCGGTTCATGTCGCTGCCGTACAGCAGGCAGGCGATGTTGTAGTAGCGCTGCTCGTCCAGCGGGTGGCTGTCCCAGGCCAGCACCTGGTCTGGCAGCGGCTTGGGCGTCTGCCATTCCAGGCGCCAGTAGTCGGCAATGTCCAGCAGGCGCGCATCGATCTCATCCTGGGGCAGATTGGCGTAATAGCGGAACAGCAGGATGAAGCCGAGCTGGTCGGCAGCGTCCTCCTCGCGCCCCAGCACTGGCAGGTCGTATTCGGCGATCAGCATGTGCCCCATCTCGTGCATCACGCTGAATTCGGCGTTGGCCAGGACGAAGCGCGCAACGTTGGGCGAAAGCGGCGGTACGGGATCGGCGCAGACGAGGCCGGCGCAGAGCAGGAACAGCAATGCGAGGTATGAGCGGTGCGCCCGGGAGCACCCGGAGCGCGGGGGGAGAGCGGCGGTGAAAGCGTGGGCGGACATGGCGGCCACCGCGAAAGTGAGGCGCCTCACTTGACTCTAGCAGCCGCGGCGTGGAGGTTTCCGGCGGTTCGTCGGTGGAACGTGGTGGGTTCGCGAGCAAGCTCGCTCCTGCAGGCACGGCGTCGCTCTGCTTAGAACCGAAGGGAATGCCCAGCCCTTGCTCGCGAACGGCCCAGCCTCGATGTCTCACCCACAAAAAAGCCCATCGCGAGATGGGCTTCCCTTGGGGCTGCGCGGCCTCAGTTCTTGCGGCGCTTGAGCTGGTCGTGCAGCTGGGTCGGCAGGCCACGGATGATCAGCATGTCGCGCTCCTCGTCATATTCCACCTTGCTGCCCAGCAGGTGCGCCTCGAAGCTGATCGACAACCCCTCGGCGCGTCCGGTGAAGCGGCGGAACTGGTTGAGGGTGCGCTTGTCCGCCGGGATCTCCGGCGACAGGCCGTAGTCCTTGTTGCGGATGTAGTCGTAGAAGGCGCGCGGCGCTTGGTCGTCCATCAGCTCGGACAGCGCGTCCAGGGCCATCGGTTCTCCGATCTTCGCCTGGCTGGTGGCGTAGTCCACCAGCACGTCGGTCTTCTCGCGGGCCTGCTCTTCGGGCAGGTCCTCGCTCTCGACGAAATCGCTGAAGGCCTTGAGCAGGGTGCGGGTCTCGCTCGGCCCGTCGACGCCCTCGGTGCAGCCGATGAAGTCGCGGAAGTAGTCCGAGACCTTCTTGCCGCCCTTGCCCTTGATGAAGGAGATGTACTGCTTGGAGGTCTTGTTGTTGCGCCACTCGGAGATGTTGATCCGCGCCGCCATGTGCAGCTGGCCAAGGTCCAGGTGGCGCGAGGGCGTCACTTCCAGCGACTCGGTCACCGCCACGCCTTCGCTGTGGTGCAGCAGGGCGATGGCCAGGTAGTCGGTCATGCCCTGCTGGTAGTGGCAGAACAGCACGTGGCCGCCGGTGGAGAGGTTGGACTCTTCCATCAGGCTCTTGAGGTGTTCCACCGCCTGCTTGGAGAAGGCGACGAAATCCTTGCCGCCGTCCAGGTAATCGGTCAGCCAGCCGCTGAACGGGTAGGCGCCGGACTCGCCCTGGAACAGGCCCCAGGCCTTGTTCGGCTTGGCGTTGTAGCTTTCGTTGAGGTCGGCCATCAGGTTCTCGATGGCCTGGGAGTCACCCAGTTCGGCTTCGCGCGCGTGCAGCGTCGCGGGGTTGCCGTCGGGCTTCTTGTCGATCAGGTGGACGATGGCGTGGCGAATCGGCATGGCGGACCTGGAGGTTCAATGCCGGCCACGCCGCAGGCAGGGCGGCGGCGGGGCGGGCAGATGATTGGAAAACGCCAGAGTTTACCCGACCCGGAGCACCTGTGCGCGACGCCGATCAGTCCGCCGCCGGCGCCGTCCCTGCGTCGCGCTCGCGCCGGTTGCGGCGCAGCTGGCGCAGGCGGCGGATCACGTAGTTCAGGTGCAGGTGCAGCTCGTACAGCTCGTTGTAGTACGACAGCGGCACCTCGACCTTGGCCAGCTCCGCCTCCAGTTGCTCCAGGCGCTCGATCTCGGTGCTCAGCTCGGCGGTACCGGCGCGCTCGTCCAGGCGCCGGTCGATCTCGCGCAGGTAGCGGTACCAGCGGTAGATGCGCGCACGGATGCGCCAGCGGTACAACGGGCCGATGGACTTGAGCAGCGGAATCAGGATGGCGATGAAGGGGATCAGCAGGATGATGTAGCGATCGGCCAGGGAGGCGATGCGGAACGGCAGGAAGCGTTGCAGCAGCGGCGGGCCGCTCTTGTAGTAGCGTTCGGCGTCGCCCTGCAGGGCCAGGGTGCGTGGCTCGGCGCTGGGGAAGGCGCCGGCCGGGTCGAGCAGTGTGCCTTTCCTCATCACCCGGCGCGCCGCCTCCAGGATCAGCGGGGTGAGCGCGGGGTGGAAGTTGTCGTTGATCACCAGGGTCGCCACCGGCGACAACGTGGCCATGTCCTGTTCCGGGACGTTCTGCGCCAGGTTCAGCAGACCTTCGCTGACCTCCACCCGCTTGAGGAAGGGAATCCGCGCCTCGTAGGCGTGGGCGCGGCGGAAGTCGGTCAGCTTCAGCTCCGGGCTGGCGGCCAGGCGCTGGATCAGCGGGTTCTCCGCCGGGCCGACGAAGAAGGCCGCGTCCAGCGTGCCGGCCAGCAGTTCACTGGCCACCGTGTTGCCGCCGCGGGCCTGCCAGTTCGGCGGCAGCGGGTCGCTGGGGATGTCATTGGCCTTGAGGATGGCCTCGGTCACCGCCTCGGTGCCGCTGCCGGGCGTGCCGATGGCCAGCCGCAGCGGCAACAGGTCGGCGATGCGATCGATCTTCACGTCGTGGCGCTGGAACAGCCACATGGGCTCCTGGAACATCGCGCCGAGCGTCTGCAGGTTGGCGCGCTGGTCGGGTTCCAGTTGCTGCTCCTGGCCACTCTGCACGAGCCCGATGTTCGCGCCGCTGTTCGCATCCAGCAGCTTCTCCAGGTTTTGGGTCGAGCCTGCGGTCTGCATCAGCTTCAGCTCGAAACCCTGCTTGGCCAGTTCCTCCTTCAGGCGCTCGCCGAAAATCGCGTAGCCGCCGCCCGGCGCCCCGGTGGCGAGGGTCGCGCTCATCGGCGGCGGCGGGGCGACGAAGTAGAACAGCGCGGCCACCAGCGCAGCCAGCACCGGCACCAGCCAGAGGTTGGCGCGGACGAGGATGGCGAGGTCCTTGAGCATGTTGAGGAGGCGTTGCATGGAGAGTCCTTTTCACGGCGTGCCTTCCTGAAAGATAGCCAGCCTGCGCGGCGCAGGCCGGCGAATCCGCCATCACGGAGGCGGAAGCCGCTATCATCCCAGCCTTTGGATCACCGCTGCGGACGTCTCGGTATGCGCATTCTCCACACCTCCGACTGGCACCTGGGCCAGCACTTCATGGGCAAGAGCCGCGAGGCCGAGCACCAGGCCTTCTGCACCTGGCTGGTCGGGCAGGTGCGCGAGCAGGGAGTGGATGCGGTGATCATCGCCGGCGACGTGTTCGACACCGGCGCGCCGCCCAGTTATGCCCGCGAGCTATACAACCGCTTCATCGTCGAACTGCGCGATACCGGCGCACGGCTGGTGGTGCTGGGCGGCAACCATGATTCGGTGGCGATGCTGGAGGAGTCCCGCGAGCTGCTGGCATGCCTGGATACCCAGGTGATCGCCGCGGCCGGCACCGACCTGGATGCGCAGGTGCTGGTGCTGCCGCAGCGTGGCGGCGAGCCCGGCGCGATCCTCTGCGCGATCCCCTTCATCCGCCCGCGCGACGTGCTCACCAGCCAGGCCGGGCAGAGCGCGCAGGACAAGCAGCTGGCGCTGCAACAGGCGATCCAGGGCCATTACCGGCAGTTGTTCGAACGCGCCGAGGCGCAGCGCGAAACCCTCGGCCGCCACCTGCCGATCCTCGCCACCGGCCACCTCACCACGGTGGGCGCGAGCGCCAGCGAGTCGGTGCGGGAAATCTACGTCGGCACGCTCGAAGCCTTTCCCACCAGCGCCTTCCCGCCGGCGGACTACATCGCCCTGGGGCACATCCACCGGCCGCAGAAGGTCGGTGGGCTGGAGCACATCCGCTACTGCGGTTCGCCCATTGCGCTGAGTTTCGACGAGGCCACGCAAGGCAAGGAGGTGCTGCTGGTGGACCTGGATGACAGCGGCCTGCTCGGCGTCAGCGCCTTGCCAGTGCCTTGCTTCCAGCCCTTGAAATCGGTGTCCGGCAGCCTCGCCAGCCTGCCCGCCGAACTGACCCGCGTGGCCCGGGAGGGCGGCGCCGAGCAGCCTGTGTGGCTGGAGGTGCTGGTGCATACCGACGACTATCTCACTGATATCCAGGTGCGCGTCGAGAAGCTTTGCGAAGACCTGCCGGTTGTCGTCCTGCGGACCCGCCGCGAGCGCGGCACTGCGCAGGCGAGCCTGTTCAGCGAGGCGAAGGAAACCCTCGACGAACTCAGCCCCGAGGATGTGTTCCGCCAGCGCCTGGACAGCGAGGAACTGGAAGCGCCCCTGCGCGATCGCCTGACTGGGTTGTACCGGCAGGTGGTCAGCGAGTTGCATGAGCAACAGGAGCAACAGCCATGAGAATCCTCAGCCTGCGCCTGAAGAACCTCAACTCGCTCAAGGGCGAGTGGAAGATCGACTTCACCGCCGAGCCCTTCGCCGGCAACGGCCTGTTCGCCATTACCGGCCCCACCGGCGCCGGCAAGACCACGCTGCTCGATGCCATCTGCCTCGCGCTCTACCACCGCACGCCGCGCATGAGCGTGCTGTCGCAGAGCGGTAACGAGCTGATGACCCGGCACACCGCCGACTGCCTCGCCGAGGTGGAGTTCGAGGTGAAGGGGCAGCCCTACCGCGCCTTCTGGAGCCAGCGCCGCGCCCGCGACAAGGCCGAGGGCGCGCTGCAGGCGCCGAAGGTGGAGCTGGTGCGCATCGACCGCGCCAGCGGCGAGGGGGAAATCCTCACCGACAAGATCAACGACAAGCTCAAGCAGACCGAGACCCTCACCGGGCTCGACTTCGAGCGCTTCACCAAATCCATGCTGCTGGCCCAGGGCGGCTTTGCCGCTTTCCTCGAAGCCAACGCCAACCAGCGCGCCGAACTGCTGGAAGAGCTGACCGGCACGGAAATCTACGGGCTGATCTCGCAGCGCGTCTTCGAGCGTACCCGCGAAGTACGCGGCGCACTCGACCAGCTGCGCGCCCGCGCCGACGGCGTCGAGTTGCTCAGCGGCGAGCAGCGTGAAGCCCTCGAACAGCAGAACCACCAGGCGCTGTTGCAGGAAGCCTCGCTGCAAGGCCGTCAGGTTGCGTTGCAGGCCCAGCACCGCTGGCGCGATGACCTCGGCCGCGCCGAGCAGCAGATGCAGCAGGCCAGCGAGAAGGAAGCCGGCGCCCGGCGGGCGTTCGATGCGGCGCAGCTGGACCTGCAACGCCTGGCCGCCAGCGAGCCCGCCGCGCGCCTGCAGCCGCTGCATCAGGCCTGGCGTGCCAGCCACGACAGCCTGGCGCAGGACCGTACCGCGCTGGAGGACAATCGCCGCGAGCAGGCCGCCAGCCGCGAGCGGATCGCCGAGGCGCTGTGGAGCGCCAGCCAGTTCGCCCGGCAGGTCAGCGACGCCCGTGGCGCGGAACTGGACGCCCTGGTTGCAGAGCGTCAGTCGCTGGAGGCTCGTCTTGCCCGGCAGCCGCAACGTGCGCGGCTGGGCGAGTTGCTGGGCGGCTGGCGCGCACAGTTCGCCCAACGTGCGCGCCTGGTGGCGGCCAGCGCGGATAGCCAGCGTCAGTTCGATCTCGCGGAGCAGGCGTTCCGCGAGGCCGGCACTCGCCGTGAAGCGTTGCAAGGCGCCGTCACCCTTGCCGAGCAGAAGCTCGGCGAAGCTCGCCTGAACGAATCCTCCGCCCGGCAGCAATTGGAGGCGCTGCTCGCTGGGGCGACCGAAGCACAACTGCGCGAGCGTGCGCAGCAGTCGCAGGCGCTTGGACGTGGTTTCGACCGACTGGAACAGATCGCCCAGACACGGGGCCAGGCCGCCGCGCAACTTGCCCGCTGGCAACCGGAGCTGCTCGCGTTGCGCCAGCGCAAGGGCGAGCGCGACGGGGCCATCGTCGCCCTGCGCGAGCGCTATAAGGCGGTGCAGCAACAGGTCGCCGACCGGGAAAGACTCCTGCAGCAGGAGCAGCGTATCCACCAACTCGAACACTGGCGTGCGCAATTGCAGCCGGGCGAAGCCTGCCCGCTCTGTGGTTCCCAGCAGCACCCGGCGGTGGATGCGTATCAGGCAATGGACGTGTCGGCCACCCAGACCGCGCTCGAAGAGAGCAGGCGGACGCTGGCGGAGCTGGAGAGCCAGGGCATTGCCCTGCGCGGCGAGCTGGCCGAACTGGAGGCGCAGATCCAGCAGGGCCAGCGGCAGCTCGAAGAGGCGGAAGCGGCGCTCCGGCAGCATCACGAAGCCTGGCAACAGCAGTGCGCGGTGCAGGGGCTGCAGCTGGATGATGAGCAGTCGCTGGCGACCGAGCGCCAGCGTCACGAAGCGGCGTTGACTGATCTGCAGCAGCAGTTGAAGGCGCTGGAAGAGCACAAGGCTCGCCTGCAGGAGAACGCGCAGACGCGTATCGATGCTGAGCGTGCCCACAGTGAGGCGGCGCAGCGGCTGGCGCTGTTCGAAGGCGAGCAGCAGTTCGCCCGGCAGCGCCAGGATGAGCGTACGCAGCAGATCGCCAGCCTGTGTACCGAGCTGCAACAGCAGGAAGACGCCTTGACCGCTGCGCTGGCGGAGCTGGGCTATGGTCTGCCGGACGACGGTGAGCAGTGGCTGGCCGAGCGCAGCGAGGAATGGCAACACTGGCAACGGGACCAGCAACTTGGCCAGCAGCTGGCAGCCGCCGACCGTGATGCGGCGCAGGCAGCCATTGCTGCGCGGGAGGCCGCGCAGCAATGGCTGCAACGCTGGCAGGACGCTGCCTTCGAGCCACGGCCAGAGTCGCCCCGCGTGGATGATCCGCAGCAGGCGCTGATCGAGTCCGAGGCACGCTTGGGCGCCAGCCAGCGCCAGGCCGATGCGCTGCAAGGCCGTGAACAGACGCTGGTGGAGCGCCTGGAGCAGGATCAGGCGCGTCTGGCGCAGAGCCAGGCGGCCTGGCAGCACGCGCTGGAGCAGAGCCCGTTCGCCGACGAATCCGCGTATCTGGCGGCGCTGCTGGATGACGCCCAGCGAGCCGCGCTCAGTACCCTCAAGCAGAAACTGGAAACTGCCATTGCCGAGGCCGTGGCCTTGCGTGCGGCGGCGTCGCAGGACGTCGAGCGGCTGAAAGCAGAACCTCACGGCGACCTGTCGCTGGACGAACTGAACCAGCAACTGCTCACCCTCAACGCCGAGCTGCGCGAACTGGGCCAGCGCCAGGGCGAAATCCGTGCGCAGTTGCAAGGCGACGATGCGCGGCGCGCCAGCCAGCAAAGCCTGTTCGAGGAGATTCGCCGGCAGGAGGAGGAGCACGACCTCTGGCAGCGCCTGAACAGCCTGATCGGCTCCGCCGATGGCGCGCGCTACCGGCGCTTCGCCCAGGGCCTGACCCTCGACCACCTGGTGCACCTCGCCAACCGCCAGCTGCAACGCCTGCACGGCCGCTACCAGTTGGCGCGGCGCAGCGACGGCGAGCTGGAGCTGGAGGTGATCGACACCTGGCAGGGCGATACCGCGCGTGATTGCAAGACGCTGTCCGGCGGCGAGAGTTTCCTGGTCAGCCTGGCGCTGGCCCTGGCACTGTCCGACCTGGTCAGCCATAAGACCAGCATCGACTCGCTGTTCCTCGACGAAGGCTTCGGCACCCTCGACGGCGAGACGCTGGAAGTGGCGCTGGACGCCCTCGACAGCCTCAACGCGACGGGCAAGACCATCGGCGTGATCAGCCACGTCGAGGCGCTCAAGGAGCGCATCCCGGTGCAGCTCAAGGTGCACAAGGGCGTCGGCATGGGCTATAGCCAGCTTGACGCGTGCTTCCGCTTCACGCCGGATAAGGGTTGAGGCGGTTGTTGCCCGATTGATCTGCAGTCATGGGGAACGCATGGGCGCCAGCGGCTGTCGACTTGCAAACAACGGTGAGCGAGATAGGCTCAAGACCGCGTAAGTCAGCCACGTCCCGAACGGGAAGGCATCCACAGGTATCGTGATCTTTCGTAGAGGTGATTTGTGATGAAGAAATCCGCATCGGCTCCGAAGAAACCTGCGGCGGCAAAACCCGCCGCTGCGAAGCCGGCAGCGAAGCCGGCCGCCAAGGCCGCCGCCAGCAAGCCTGCTGCCAGCAAAGCCGCCAAGCCGGCTGCCGCCAAGCCCGCCGTGCGCCGCGCAGCGGCACTGGCCACGCCTTCGGACCTGAGCAAGAACGCTACCCGCGATCTTTCCGCCGCGCTCAACCGCCTGCTTGCCGACGTCTTCGCCCTCTACCTGAAGACCAAGAACTTCCACTGGCACGTCAGCGGCCCGCACTTCCGCGACTACCACCTGCTGCTGGACGACCATGCCACCGAGATCTTCGCGATGACCGACGTCATCGCCGAGCGCACCCGCAAGATCGGCGGCAACACCCTCCGCTCCATCGGCCATATCGCCCGCGACCAGCGCATCCTCGACAACGACGCCGAGTTCGTGCAGCCGCTGGACATGCTGGCCGAGCTGCAGGGGGACAACAAGGCGCTGACCGCCTACATGCGCGAAGTCCATGACCTGTGCGACGAGCACCACGACATCGCCACGGCCAGCCTGATCGAGAACTGGATCGACGAAACCGAGCAGCGCACCTGGTTCCTGTTCGAGACCAGCCGCCGCGGTGACGGCACCGGGCACTGATTTCCGGGGCATGAAAAAAGCCGTTTCTCCCTGCGGAGAAACGGCTTTTTTATTGGCTGGGTGAAGTTACTCGCCCGGCTTCTTCAGCTTCGGGTTGGGGAAGAACTGCACGCCCTGCACCTTGGGATCGGCGGGCTTCTTCAGGCCGCTGACGTTGACGCGGGTGGTCAGCTCCTTGGGCACCGACTGGCCCTGGGCGTTGAGGGTGTCGGCATAGCCGCAGGCCACGCATTCGCGGTGCGGCACGCCGTCCTCGTCCCACATGACGATCTTGTCCTGCTCGCTGCACGCCGGGCAGACAGCCCCGGCGATGAAGCGCTTCTTCACCTCGGCCATCACGCAGCCTCCTCGGAAAGGCCGGAGTGGCGCAGCAGGGCGTCGATGGACGGCTCGCGACCCCGGAAGGCCACGAACAGCGCCATCGGCTCCTGGGAACCGCCCTTGGCCAGGATCGCGTCGCGGAAGGCCGCGCCGGTCGCCGGGTTGAGCACGCCTTCTTCCTCGAAGCGGGAGAAGGCGTCGGCGGACAGCACTTCGGCCCACTTGTAGCTGTAGTAACCGGCCGCGTAACCGCCGGCGAAGATGTGCGCGAAGCTGTTGGCGAAGCGGTTGTACGCCGGCGGGCGCATGACCGCGACTTCATCGCGCACGGTTTCCAGCACGTCGAGCACGCTGCGGCCGTCGCCGTGGGTGGCGTGCAGCTCGAAGTCGAACAGGGAGAATTCCAGCTGGCGGACCATCATCAGGCCGGACTGGAAGTTCTTCGCGGCCAGCATCTTCTCCAGCAGGTCCTGCGGCAGCGGCGCGCCGGTCTCGTAGTGGCCGGAAATCAGCGCCAGGCCTTCCGGCTCCCAGCACCAGTTCTCCATGAACTGGCTGGGCAGCTCGACCGCGTCCCAGGCCACGCCGTTGATGCCCGAGGCACCGGCGTGCTCGACGCGGGTCAGCAGGTGGTGCAGGCCGTGGCCGAATTCGTGGAACAGGGTGGTGACTTCATCGTGGGTCAGCAGCGCCGGCTTGCCGCCGACGGCCGGGGTGAAGTTGCACACCAGGTAGGCCACCGGCGCTTGCAGCTCGCCACCGGCGGTGCGGCGACGGTCGCGGGCGCCGTCCATCCAGGCGCCGCCGCGCTTGTTGGCGCGGGCGTAGAGGTCGAAGTAGAAGCGGCCGACGTGCTGGCCGTTTTCCTCGATCTCGAACAGACGCACGTCCGGGTGCCAGCGCTCGAAGTCGTTCAGCTCGCGGATCTGGATGCCGTAGAGCTTCTGCACGATGGCGAACAGGCCGGAGAGCACCTTGTCGATCGGGAAGTACTCGCGCAGCGCTTCCTGGGACACGCTGTAGCGCGCCTCGCGCAGCTTCTCGCCGAAGTAGCTGGCGTCCCAGCTCGAAAGCGTCGGGCAGCCCTGCTCGGCGGAGTAGGCCTTGAGCTGCTCCAGGTCCTGGGCGGCGAAGGGTTTGCTGCGTACGGCCAGGTCGCGGAGGAAGTTCAGCACCTGCTCGGGGGTCTCGGCCATCTTGGTGGCCAGGGACAGCTCGGCGAAATTCTTGAAGCCCAGCAGTCGCGACAGCTCCTGGCGCAGGTCGAGGATTTCCTGCATCACCGGGCCGTTGTCGTTCTGCCCGGCGTTCGGGCCCTCGTCCGAGGCGCGGGTGCAGTACGCGGCATACACCTCTTCGCGCAGGGCGCGGTCCTGCGCGTAGGTCATCACGGCGTAGTAGCTGGGGAATTCCAGGCTGATCAGCCAGCCGTCCAGTTCCTTCGCCTGTGCAGCCTGCTGCATCTGCGCTTTGGCCGAATCGGTCAGGCCGGCCAGTGCCGCTTCATCGGTGATGTGCTTGGTCCAGGCCTGGGTGGCGTCCAGCAGTTGGTTGGAGAAGCGGCTGCCCAGTTCGGACAGGCGCGTCTGGATCTCGGCATAGCGCTTCTGCTGTTCCGCCGGCAGGTCGATGCCCGACAGGCGGAAGTCGCGCAGGGCGTGTTCGAGGATGGTCTTCTGGGCGACGTCGAAGCCCTTGGACTCGGTGCTGGCGGCCAGCGATTCGTAGGCCTTGAACAGCTCGCGGTTCTGGCCCAGTTCGGTCCAGTAGGCGGACAGCAGCGGCAGGCAGCCTTCGTAGGCTTCGCGCAGTTCGGCGCTGTTGCACACCGCGTTGAGGTGGCTGACCGGGCTCCAGGCCTTGCCCAGGCGGTCATGCAGTTCGTCCATGGCCAGCACCAGGCCGGCCCAGGTCGGGGTGCCGTTCTGCCCGGCGAGAATGCGCGCGATGGCCGCGCGGTTGTCGGCGAGGATCTGCTCGATGGCCGGCTTCACGTGTTCCGGACGGATGGACGAGAAGGGCGGCAGGTCGTAGCTCTGCAGAAGGGGATTCGCGCTCACGGTGGCACCTTGGTTGAAGAAACACTCGGCCATCTTAAATACAATCGGCCGTATTCGCAGCCAGAGGCTTACTTTAGGAGAGCAGCTATCGTGACCATTCGTTCGTATCAGGGCAAAACGCCATCGCTCGGCGAGCGCGTGTTCGTCGACGCCAGCGCCGTGGTGATCGGCGACGTGGAGATCGGCGCGGACAGCTCGGTGTGGCCGCTGGTCACCATCCGCGGCGACATGCACCGCATCCGCATCGGCGCGCGTACCAGCGTGCAGGATGGCAGCGTGCTGCACATCACCCACGCCGGGCCCTTCAACCCGGATGGCTTCCCGCTGACCATCGGCGACGATGTGACCGTCGGTCACAAGGTGCTGCTGCACGGCTGCACCGTCGGCAGCCGTATCCTGGTGGGGATGGGGTCGATCGTGATGGACGGCGCGGTGATCGAGGACGAGGTGATACTCGGCGCCGGCAGCCTGGTGCCGCCGGGCAAGGTGCTGGAAAGCGGGTACCTCTACGTCGGCAGCCCGGTGAAGAAGGCCCGTCCGCTGACCGACAAGGAGCGCGCCTTCTTTACCTACAGCGCCGGCAATTATGTGAAGCTCAAGGACCAGCACATCGCCGAGGGTTATGCCGGCTGACCACCCACCGACCAGAGGAGAGACCGCCATGCTGTTACGCGCCCAGACGTCCACCCTGCTGATCGTCGATATCCAGGAGCGCCTGTTCCCGGCCATTCATGAGGCCGAATCGGTGCTGGAACACACGGCCTGGCTGCTGGCGGTTGCGCAGCGCCTGGGTGTGCCGGTGCTGGCGACCGAGCAGTATCCCAAGGGCCTGGGGCCGACCCTGCCGGCACTGCGCGAGGCGTTGCCGGCCGAGGCCGTGCTGGAGAAGATCGCCTTTTCCGCCGTGACCGATCCCGGCCTGCTGCAGATGAACGGCGGCGAGCGCCGGCAGTTCGTGGTCTGTGGCACCGAAGCGCATGTCTGCGTGCTGCAGACGGTGCTGGGGCTGCTGGCCGAGGACCGCGAGGTGTTCGTGGTGGACGAGGCCGTGGGCTCGCGCCGCCCGAGGGACAAGGCGCTGGCGCTGGAGCGCATGCGTCAGGCCGGGGCGATGATCGTCTCGCGGGAGATGGTCGCCTTCGAGTGGCTGGAACGCGCCGGTACGGAAGTGTTCCGCGAGGTCAGCAAGCAGTTCATCCGCTGAGCGTCACTTCCACTGCGCGCGCCACGTCGCTCGCTGCTCGGGTTCGAGGAAGGTCCAGGCGACGAAGCGGCTCTGCTTCTGCCCCTGGGCCATGTCCACGCTGCGCACGGTGACGGCGCCGGCCTTCTTCAGGGCGCGGCGGAACTCGTCGAGATTGCCGGCCTTGGACACCAGCGAGCTGAACCATAGCACCTGCTTGCCGACTTCCGCACTTTCCGCCGCCAGCTTGCGCAGGAAGGCGATCTCGCCACCCTCGCACCACAGCTCGTTGCTCTGCCCGCCAAAGTTCAGCGTCGGCAGTTTGCGCGAGGGGTCGAGCTTGCCGAGGTTTTTCCACTTGCGCCGGCTGCCGCTGCTGGCTTCCTCGGGCGATGCGTGGAAGGGCGGGTTGCACAGGGTCGCGTCGAAGCGCTCATCGGCGCCGAGCAGGCCGCGGAAGATGTGCTGCGGGTCGTGCTGCTGGCGCAGCTCGATGGCCTCGTTCAAGCCCGGATTGCCGTTCAGGATGGCGTGGGCCGAGGCGAGCGCGGCAGGTTCGATGTCCGAGCCGAGGAAGCGCCAGCCGTAGTCGCGGTGGCCGATCAGCGGGTAGATGCAGTTGGCGCCGACGCCGACGTCCAGCAGGCGCAGGCCGGCTCCGCGCGGCGCTCGGCCGCCGTTCTCCTCGCCGAGCAGGTCGGCCAGGTAGTGCACGTAGTCGGCGCGGCCCGGAATCGGCGGGCAGAGGAAGCCGGCGGGAATGTCCCACCGGGCGATGCCGTATTGCGCCTTGAGCAGCGCGCGGTTGAACACACGCACGGCTTCGGGGTTGGCGAAGTCGATGCTCGGCTTGCCGTAGGGATTGGTGATGACGAAGCGGCCCAGCTCCGGGCAGCCCTCGATCAGCGCCGGGAAATCATAGTGCCCTTGATGCCGGTTGCGCGGGTGCAACAGGTTCGGCCGCTTGGCGGCGGGGTCGCGCAGGGCTTCAGGTTTGGCGGTGGGGCGTTTCGGCGGTTTCGGCATGACGGGGCGCGGGGCTGGGAAGCGGTGGGCGATTTTCCCACAGATGGGCGTGGCGCGCCTCAGCCGAGCAGCACGTTGCCCAGTCGGTCGAACAGCAGGCAGCAGAGCAGCAGCGGAATCGGCAGGCCGAACAAGGTGCCGAGCATGTAGGGTGCGAAGCCGACGCCCGAGAGGGCGAGGCTGTAGTTCAGCGTCGGAGAGGTCATGAAGGCGTGGCGCAGGAGGAAGACGCAGATGCCTGGGCGTTGGTCTAGGTGGCTGAATACCGCGCGGGTGACCCGGTTGTTCAGCAGACGCAGGCCGTTGCCGCCCACCGCGCGTATCACCAGGAAGGTGAAGCCGCAGGAGAACACCGCCGCGCCGTAGGTGATCAGCCCGCCCCACAGCTTGCCCAGCGCCAGCACGGCGGCGGCGAGGAACAGCAGGCCGGGAATGTGCAGCAGGTTGCCCAGGGCGAACAGGCCGACGAACAGCAGCAGGCCGCGCACGCGGTTGTCCTGCAGCTCGTTGCGCAGGTAGTCGAGGCTGAAATCCTCGTGCAGGCCGCTGGCGCGGTAGAGCGCGTACAGCACCAGGGCGAAGGCCAGCAGCAGGATCAGTCGGCGATAACGCCAGATCGGGGATGGAAGGGACTGCATGGGACGGACTCAGGGGTACTGCAGGACGTCCTTGATCTGCGCCAGGTGCTGGGCGATCCAGCGCGGATCGATGGCGCCCCAGTCGCGGATGCGGTAGTGCCCGGCGTTGTTGCGTTCGCCGTCGTGCTGCTCGAAGGCGCAGTCGATGTCCAGGTCGGCCAGCGCGGCCAGGGTGTCCTGCGCCGTGCGCCGGGGCATGCCGGTGGCTTCCATCAGGGCCGGGACGCTGGTGGCGGTGCCGCTGTCGATCAGCCAGGCGACATAGAGGCGGCGGTAGAAACTGCTTTTGGTCTTGCTCACTTCCATCGAGACGTTTCCTTGTTGGCCTTGTGGATCTGCTACAGCGGCAGCAGCCAGGGTACCAGCAGAACGCTGACGATCATCACCAGAATCGTGAAGGGTACGCCAACCTTGACGAAATCTCCGAAGCGATAGCGTCCGGGGCCGAGCACCAGGGTGTTCACCGGCGACGAAATTGGTGTCATGAAGGCGGCCGAGGCGGCCAGCGCGACGATCATCGCGAACGCCTGGGGCGAGGCGTCGAGGGCTTTCGCCGTGGCGATGGCGACGGGCGCCATGAGCACGGCGGTGGCGGTGTTGGAGATGAACAGGCCGATCAGTGCGGTGAGCACGAAGAGGCTGGCGAGAATCGCGTAGGGCCCGGCATCGCCGAGGACGCCGACCAGGCCGTTGACCGCCAGGGTGATGCCGCCGGTCTTCTGCAGGGCGAGCGCGAAGGGCAGCATGCCGACGATCAGCAGCAGGCTCTGCCAGTGGATGGCGCGGTAGGCGCTGTCCATGTCGATGCAGCGGAAGGCACCCATCAGCAGGCAGGCGATCAGCGCGGCCATGACGTTGGGCACCAGGCCGCTGACCATCAGGATCACCATCACCGCCAGGCTGAACAGCGCGTGGGGTGCCTGGCTGGCGGCGGGGGCGGCCTCGTCCACCTCGGCTGGCAGGCTGAGCACCAGGAAGTCGCGGCCACGGGCCTGCAACTGGCGGATATCCTTCCAGGCGCCGATCACCAGCAGGGTGTCGCCGACCTTCAGCTTGGCCTCCAGCAGGCCGTCCACCAGCGCCTCGCGGTTGCGCCGCAGGCCCACCACGTTGAGCCCGTACTGGCTGCGGAAGCCCAGTTCCAGCACGCTCTTGCCCTGCAGCGCGGATTCCGGCGGCAGGGTCACTTCGGCCATACCCACTTCATGGGCGCGCTCGGTGAAGTAGTCGCCCTGCAGGCTCAGCGGTTCCAGGCCGTACTCGTGGTACAGGCCGAGCAGGTCGCCGCGCTCGCCGTAGATGTCCACCAGCAGCACGTCGCCGGCCTGCAGGACGATGTTGGCGCTGGGGCCGAGGATCTTCACGCGGAAGTGCACCATGCGCTCGATGGCCACCACGTTGGTGCCGGCGCGGGCGCGCAGCTCCACGTCGCCCAGGCTCGCGCCCACCAGCTGCGAGTCGGCGCGGATGCGCAGGCGGCGTTCGCGGCCGGCCAGCTGGTAGTCGCGGATCAGGTCACCCAGGGTGCGGCGCTTGAGGCTCTGCCCGGCATCGCCGTCGTCGTCCCCGAGCCAGCGGCGTGCGACCAGCATGTAGCCAACGCCCAGGGCGAGGATCACCAGGCCGAACGGCGTAAAGCTGAAGAAGCCGAAACCCGGCGAGCCTTCGCGTACCAGCTCGCTGTGCACCACCACGTTGGGCGCGGTGGCGACCAGGGTGAGCATGCCGCTGATCAACCCGGCGAAGCTCAGCGGCATCATCAGTCGCCGTGGCGACACATGCAGGCGCGCGGCGATGCTCAGCACCACGGGAATGAAGATGGCGACCACGCCGGTGGAGCTCATCACCGAACCGAGCCCGGCCACGGCGAGCATCAGCAGCACCAGCAGACGCGTTTCGCTGGCGCCTGCGCGGCGCGTCAGCCATTCGCCGATGCGGTAGGCCACGCCGGTGCGCACCAGGCCTTCGCCGATGACGAACAGCGCGGCGATGAGAATCACGTTGGGATCGGCGAAGCCGGCCAGCGATTCCTGCACGCTGAGGATGCCGGAGAGGGGCAGGGCGACCATCACCAGCAGGGCGACCACGTCCATGCGCGGACGGTTGATGACGAACAGCGCCACGGCGGTGGCGAGCAGAAACAGGACCCAGATCAGTGGCAGGCTCATGCGCTTCCCTAGCGGATATTCGGCGCCATTGTGCCCGCCGAGGCGGGCGCAATGTCTTGACCCGGTGCAGCTTAGCGAAGCCTGCGGTCCTGCGCGGCGGTGAATCGCACCGTTACGGCAGGCGCGCGATGGGCGTGATCTGTTTGGGATCGGTGCGCAGTTCGATCAGCGCCGGCTTGCCGCTGGCCTGGGCGCGTTCGAACGCGGCGGCGAAGTCCTCGGTGCGCTCGACGAGTTCGCCGTGGGCGCCGAAGGCCCGGGCGAGGGCGACGAAGTCGGGGTTGCGCAACTCGGTCGCGCTGATGCGTCCCGGGTACTCGCGCTCCTGGTGCATGCGGATGGTGCCGAGCATGCCGTTGTTGACCACGATGACCGTCAGCGCGGCGCCGTACTGCACGGCGGTCGCCAGCTCCTGCGGGTACATCATGAAGCAGCCGTCGCCGGCGAAGCACACCACGCTGCGCTGCGGGTCGCGCAGCTTCGCGGCGATCGCCGCCGGGAAGCCATAGCCCATGGCGCCGTTGGTGGGCGCGAGCTGGCTGCGCGGGCTGCGATAGCGATAGAAACGATGCACCCAGACGGCGTAGTTGCCGGCGCCATTGCTGATCACCGCGTCGTCGGGGAGGGTTTGAGCGAGGTACTCGACGACCCGCGCCAGGTCCACGCCCTGCGGCGGTTCGGGATTCTGCGGTGGCGTGGCGTAAGCGAGGTAGTCGGCGCGCGCGGCGGCGGTCCAGTCGGCCCACGGCGTTTCGGCGAGGGGGGCGAGGCTGGCCAGCGCTGCGGCGATCTCCGGCATACCGGACTCGATGGTCTGGTCAGCCTGGTAGACGCGGCCCAATTCGCTGGCATCGGCGTACACGTGAATCATGCCCTGCCGCGGACGCGGGCTCTGGATGAGGGTGTAGCCGGCAGTGGGCGTTTCGCTCAGGCGCGAGCCGAGCACCAGCAGCAGGTCGGCTTCCTGCACCCGCGCCGTGAGCTTGGGCGATGCGCCGAAGCCGAGCTGGCCGGCGTACTGCTCGTCGCGGTTGTCGATCAGGTCCTGGCGGCGGAACGAGGCCACCAGCGGCAGGCGGTTGGCACGGGCGAAGCGGCGAACCTGTTCGCAGGCCTCAAGGGTCCAGCCGGTGCCGCCGACGATCAGCAGCGGGCGCTTGGCCTGGCTCAGGCGCTTGCGCAGTTCGGCCAGGGCGTCAGCCCCCGGGGCCGCACGAGTGATCGGTGTCGGTGCCAGATCGGCGACCTGCGCGGAGCCGAACAGCACTTCCTCCGGCAGTCCGATCACCACCGGGCCGGGCCGTCCGGACTGGGCGACTCGGAAGGCACGGGCGACGATTTCCGGGATGCGGCGGATGTCGTCGATCTCCGTGGCCCACTTGGCCAGGCCGCCGAACATCTGCCGGTAGTCCACTTCCTGGAAGGCTTCGCGCCCCTTGAAGGCGCTTTCCACCTGGCCGATGAAGAGGATCATCGGCGTCGAATCCTGCATCGCGGTGTGCACGCCGTTGGCCGCATGGGTCGCGCCCGGCCCGCGGGTGACGAAGCAGATGCCGGGGAGGCCGGTCAGCTTGCCGTAGGCGTCGGCCATGTTCGAGGCGGCGCCTTCGTGGCGGGTGACGATGGTCTGGATGCCGCGAGCGTCGTGCAGGGCATCGAGCACCGGCAGGTAGCTTTCGCCGGGGATGCAGTAGACGGTGTCCACCGCATGCTGCTGCAGGGCATTGACGAGAATCTGGCCGCCGTTGCGGATGGGGAGGTCGGACATGGACTTCGGGCTCCTTGGGTGGTGCCGGTGCCGCTCCTGGTAGAGCGCCGACGAACCCCTGGAGCGGCCCGGCGTTGCGATCTTCGATGCAAAGCGCGGCGAGCGCCAAGTGACCATTCTTCGCGAGGTCATTCCGTGCCGGAATGACGCTGGCGACTTTCGGTTCGTTCGCGCGTGCAGTCGCGCAAAAGAGGGGCTCTATGAGGTGATGTGGCGTATTACGGTTGCTGCTGGCGCAATATGCGCAATTGCGCAAGCAGGGGAGGCACCTCATCGCAAACGATGCTCCACAGGGTATCGTTATCGATGCCCAGGTAGCCGTGGATCAGACGATTGCGAGTGGCGACCAGCATACGCCAGGGAATGTGCGAATGGGCTTGCCGCACATCTTGGGGAATGCGCGTTGCCGCTTCGCCGATTATTTCCAGATTGCGCAGGGTGGCGTCATAGACCAGTGCGTTGTCGACGAACGCTTGCTGGTCCAGCCCCGCGCAGTAGCCCAGGACTTTCTCCGCGCAGACCACCATGTCGTCGATATAGAAGTACCAGACTCGCTCCGGCCGTTCAGACATTCACTGCCTCCGCTTCGATGAAGGGGCGCAGTTCGGGGCGCAAGGCTTTTTCGGTCACCAGGTCGACATCGCTGCCCAGCAGGTCTTCGAGGAAAAACTGCACACCGAAGTAGCGTTCCGAAGTAGCGGGGCCGTCGAAGTCCACCAGAACGTCTATGTCGCTGTCGGGGCCGGCGGCGTCGCGCGCGGTGGAGCCGAACAGGGCGAGCCGGACCACGCCGAAGCGCTGAGACAGCTCGGGTTTGCAGCTTTCCAGCAGGGTCAGGACGTTTTCGCGATTCATGGCAGTGGCGCCGGGTCAGGGAATACGCCTGAAGGTAGCACAAGCGAAAAGCACAAGGCCCGCATTGGCGGGCCTTGTGGATGACGCTTACAGACTGGCGATCTTCTCGCGCTGCTGGATCAGGTTGGTTACCGCCTGCTCGGCTTCAGCCAGCTTGGCGCGTTCCTTCTCGATGACGTCGGCCGGGGCCTTGGCGACGAAGCCTTCGTTGGCGAGCTTGCCGCCCACGCGCTTGACTTCGCCTTCCAGGCGCTGGATTTCCTTGTCCAGGCGGGCCATCTCGGCAGCCTTGTCGATCAGGCCGGCCATCGGCACCAGCACCTGCAGGTCGCCGACCAGCGCGGTGGCGGACATTGGCGGTTCTTCGCCTTCGTCCAGCACGCGGATGGTCTCGAGCTTGGCCAGCTTCATCAGCAGCGGCTCGTTGTCGGCCAGGCGACGGTGGTCTTCGGGCGAGGCGTTGTTCAGCACCAGGTCGATGCGCTTGGCCATGGAGATGTTCATCTCGCCACGGATCTGGCGGATGCCCAGCATCAGGGCCTTGACCCACTCGATGTCGCCTTCTGCGGCGGCGTCGATCTTCGCCTCGTCGGCGATCGGCCAGGGTTGCAGCATCAGGGTGTCACCGCTCTTGGCCGCGGCACCTTTAATGCGCTGCCAGATTTCCTCGGTGATGAACGGCATGAACGGGTGCGCCAGGCGCAGTGCGGTTTCCAGCACGCGCGCCAGGGTGCGACGGGTGCCGCGCTGGCGTTCGATCGGCGCGTTCTCGTCCCACAGCACCGGCTTGACCAGTTCCAGGTACCAGGCGCAGTACTCGTCCCAGATGAACTCGTAGAGGGCCTGGGTGGCCAGGTCGAAGCGGAAGGCGTCCAGCTGGCGCGCGACTTCGATCTCGGTGCGCTGCAGGGCGGAGATGATCCAGCGGTCCACCGAGGACAGCTCGACCGGCTCGCCATTGACGCCGGTGTCCTTGCCATCGGTGTTCTCGATGACGAAGTTGGCGGCGTTCCACAGCTTGTTGCAGAAGTTGCGGTAGCCCTCGACGCGGCCCATGTCGAACTTGATGTCGCGACCGGTGGAAGCCAGCGAGCAGAAGGTGAAGCGCAGGGCGTCGGTGCCATAGCTGGCGATGCCTTCGGGGAACTCGGCCTTGGTCTGCTTGGCGATCTTCTCGGCGAGCTTGGGCTGCATCATGCCGCTGGTGCGTTTCTCCAGCAGCTCATCGAGGGTGATGCCGTCGACGATGTCCAGCGGGTCGAGCACGTTGCCCTTGGACTTGGACATCTTCTGGCCCTGGCCGTCGCGCACCAGACCGTGGACGTAGACGGTCTTGAACGGGATCTGCGCGGTGCCGTCGCCATTCTTGATCAGGTGCATGGTCAGCATGATCATGCGCGCAACCCAGAAGAAGATGATGTCGAAGCCGGTCACCAGCACGTCGGTGGGGTGGAAGGTCTTCAGGTATTCGGTCTGTTCCGGCCAGCCAAGGGTGGAGAAGGTCCACAGGCCCGAGCTGAACCAGGTGTCGAGGACGTCTTCGTCCTGGCGCAGGTTGGCGTCGCCCAGGTTGTGCTTGGCACGCACTTCGGCCTCGTTGCGGCCGACGTAGACGTTGCCGGCGTCGTCGTACCAGGCGGGGATGCGGTGGCCCCACCACAGCTGGCGGCTGATGCACCAGTCCTGGATGTCGCGCATCCAGCTGAAGTACATGTTCTCGTACTGCTTGGGCACGAACTGGATGCGGCCGTCTTCCACGGCGGCGATGGCGGGTTCGGCCAGCGGCTTGGTGGAGACGTACCACTGGTCGGTCAGCCAGGGCTCGATGACGGTGCCGGAGCGGTCGCCCTTGGGCACTTTCAGCGCGTGGTCGTCGATCTTTTCCAGGAAGCCGGCGGCTTCGAAGTCGGCGACGATCTGCTTGCGCGCGACGAAGCGGTCGAGACCGGCATAGGCGGCCGGCAGGCTGGCGTCGAAGTCGGGGTTGACGCTGCCGTCGAGTTTGAACACCTGGGCAGTGGCGAGCACGGCGGCGTTCTTGTCGAAGATGTTGATCAGCGGCAGGTCATGGCGCTTGCCGACTTCATAGTCGTTGAAGTCGTGGGCCGGGGTGATCTTCACGCAGCCGGTGCCGAACTCGCGGTCGACGTAGTCGTCGGCGATGATCGGGATGCGGCGGCCCACCAGCGGCAGGTCGACGAAGGTGCCGATCAGGGCGGCGTAACGCTCGTCTTCCGGGTGCACGGCGACCGCGCTGTCACCGAGCAGGGTTTCCGGACGGGTGGTGGCGACGACCAGGTGGTCCTTGCCGTCGGCAGTCTTGTGACCGTCGGCCAGCGGGTAGCGCAGGTGCCAGAGGTGGCCCTTTTCGTCATGGTTCTCCACTTCCAGGTCGGAAATGGCGGTGTGGAACTTGGTGTCCCAGTTGACCAGGCGCTTGCCGCGGTAGATCAGGCCGTCCTCGTGCAGGCGCACGAAGGCTTCCTTCACCGCTTCAGACAGGCCGTCGTCCATGGTGAAGCGCTCGCGCGACCAGTCCACGGAGGAACCCAGGCGGCGGATCTGGCGGGTGATGGTGCCGCCGGACTGGTCCTTCCACTCCCAGACCTTCTCCAGGAACTTCTCGCGGCCCAGGTCATGACGGGCGATGCCTTGGGCGGCCAGCTGGCGCTCCACCACCATCTGGGTGGCGATGCCGGCGTGGTCGGTGCCCGGCTGCCACAGGGTGTTGCGGCCCTGCATGCGGCGGTAGCGGATCAGCGCGTCCATGATGGCGTTGTTGAAGCCGTGACCCATGTGCAGGCTGCCGGTGACGTTCGGCGGCGGGATCATGATGGTGTACGGCTCGCCGGAACCTTGCGGGGCGAAATAGTTGTTCTGTTCCCACAGGGGGTACCAGTGGGATTCGATGGCGTGGGGCTGGTAGGTCTTGTCCATGAGCGCGGCGGGACCCTGATAAGGCTAGACGGAAAACCGGTGAGTATAACGGGGCGCGGGCCTTGCAGGCCACCGGGGCGGCAGGGCGCTTTCCAGGTGGCGTATCCGTAGGGCGTACAACCGTTCGCGGTTGTGCGCCAATACGCTTGGATTGTCGGCGGCGTCGAGGTCGAATTCGGCGTGCCCAGGGACCAAGGTCAATCGGCGTACAAGGCGGGGCGTTGGATCAACTCTTGCGCTGGGCCAGCAGGCGCTGCATCCGCGCTTCCAGGCGGCGCTGCAGTTCGGCCTCGATCTGCGGGGCGAAGTCGTCGATCACGTCCTGGAGGATCAATTGGGCGGCGGCGCGCAGCTCCAGGTCCAGGCGATTGAGCTCGCTGGCCTGGGGTGAGACTTTCGGCTCGGCAGGCTCGGCAGGCTCGGCAGCGGGCGGTTCCGGCGCGCGCGTCGCCGGGCTAACAACATCGGAGAGCAGCGGGATGTTGTCCGGCTCGAAGGATTCGGTGAGCAGCGGCGGCTCGGCGCCTGACTCGTCCAGCAGTTCCTGGATCGATTTCAGGTCTTCCAACAGGTGATCGGGGTCGTGCGGGGGCTTACGGCTGTCCATGGTCTTGGCTGGTGCGTTCTCAAGGGCGCGGCAGGCGATGGTCCTGCAAAGGATAGCCCTGCTCGCGGTAGCGGCGGAAATTCTCCCGCGCGGCCTGACGAATCGCCGGTTCTTCGATCACCAGTTCGGCGACCCGGTTGAAGTGGTCGACGAAGGTGGGAATGGCCAGGGTCAGGTTGATCAGCAGGTCCCGGTGGCTCTGGGGCGGCTCGCCCAGGGCGAGTACCACCGGCGAGTCGGCATCTTCTTCCACCGCATTGTGTGGGATGAAGGTTTCGCCCCGGAAGTTCCACAGCCGCGCATCCAGTGCTTCGCGCTGGGCCTCGTCGGCGCACAGCACGAAGATGCGCATGCCTTGCCGCCAGGCCTTTTCGGCCAGGCGGCAGGCGATGGTCAGGCGTGCGTCGGGATCGGCGCTGGGGATGACGTAGAAATCCACGCGCGTCATGCGTTCGATCCCATCGGCAGGTTGCACTGTGCCATTACTTTGCGCGGTCCAGTAGGTACTGGGTCAGCAGCGGAACCGGGCGGCCCGTGGCGCCCTTGTCCTTGCCGCCGCTGATCCAGGCGGTGCCGGCGATGTCCAGGTGCGCCCAGTGGTACTTCTTGGCGAAGCGCGACAGGAAGCAGCCGGCGGTGATGGTGCCGGCCTTCGGCCCGCCGATGTTGGCGATGTCGGCGAAGGGGCTGTCCAGCTGTTCCTGGTATTCGTCGAACAGCGGCAGCTGCCAGGCGCGGTCGTCGGCGACTTCACCGGCCTTGAGCAGTTGCTTGATCAGCGCGTCGTTGTTGCCCATCAGGCCCGAGGTGTTGGAGCCCAGGGCGACGATGCAGGCGCCGGTCAGGGTGGCGATGTCCACCACCGATTGCGGCTTGAAGCGCTCGACGTAGGTCAGCGCGTCGCACAGCACCAGGCGGCCTTCGGCGTCGGTGTTGAGGATTTCGACGGTCTGCCCGCTCATGGTGGTGACGATGTCGCCCGGACGGGTGGCGCCGCCGCTGGGCATGTTCTCGGCGCAGGCCATCACGCCCACCAGGTTGATCGGCAGCTGCAGTTCCAGCACGGCGCGGAAGGTGCCGAACACGGAGGCGGCGCCGCACATGTCGAACTTCATCTCGTCCATGCCCAGGCCGGGCTTGAGGCTGATGCCGCCGGTGTCGAAGGTGATGCCCTTGCCGACCAGGACGTGCGGAGCTTCGTCCTTCTTGCCGCCGTTGTACTGCAGCACGATCAGGCGCGGCGGCTGGTCGCTGCCCTGGGCGACGGCAAGGAAGGAGCCCATGCCCAGCTCGCGCAGTTTCTTCTCGTCGAGGACTTCGACCTTCAGGCCCTTGTATTCCTTGCCCAGCGCCTTGGCCTGTTCACCGAGGAAGGTCGGGTGGCAGAGGTTCGGCGGCAGGTTGCCCAGGTCGCGGGTCAGGGCCATGCCGTTGGCGATGGCCTGGGCCTCCTTGGCGCCCTGTTCGACGGCGGCGGCATCGGCCTTGTCGACCAGCAGGGTGATCTTTTTCAGTTTCGGCGCTTCGGCCTTCTGGCTCTTGAAACGGTCGAAGACGTAGGTGCCATCGGCCAGGGTCTCCACCTGCAGGCGCGCCTTGCCGTGGGCGTTGCGGCCTTTCACGGCGAGATCACCCAGGGCCAGCACGGCGTCGCCGCCGCCCAGGTTCTTCAGGGTGGCGAGGACCGAGGAAACCAGTTTGCGGTAGGCGCGGTCGGAGAGGTCGCGCTCCTTGCCGGCGCCGACCAGCAGCACGCGCTCGGCCTTAATGTTAGGTAAATCCTGCAGGAGTAGCGTCTGTCCAACCTTGCCCGCCAGGTCACCACGCTTGAGCAGGGTGCCGATGGCACCGCCGGTGACGTCGTCAACGGCCTTGGCGGTGGCGCCGAGCTTGCGGCCTTCGCCGACGGCGATGACCAGGGTGGCGGTTTTCAGGGTTTCCGGGCGTACGCTTTTTACAAGGAATTCCATGGCTTGGTGTCCCCAGGACAAAAGGCTCACGATGGCAAGGTGGTCCGCGAGGCTCAGGCAGACTGCGCAGTGACAGGCCTGGCGAATCGCAGGATAATGCCGGCTATTTTCGCTGGATCGCGCTCGCGCGGGCCGGCAAACGCTTCACGACGGCTAGTTTGAGCGTAGCCGCCTGAGCGTGACAACCCTGGAGTGTCCGGTTTGATTGTCTTCCGTTATCTGTCCCGTGAAGTGCTGATCACCATGAGCGCGGTGAGTGCCGTGCTGCTGGTCATCATCATGAGCGGCCGTTTCATCAAATACCTGGCGCAGGCCGCCCAAGGCATGCTCGATCCGGGCTCGCTGTTCATGATCATGGGCACGCGCCTGCCGGGCTTCCTCCAGTTGATCCTGCCGCTGGGGCTGTTCCTGGGCGTACTGCTGGCCTACGGGCGGCTGTACCTGGACAGCGAGATGACGGTGCTGACCGCCACTGGCATGAGCCAGCAGCGCCTGACGGCCTACACCCTGGCCCCGGCCTTGCTGGTGGCGCTGATCGTGGCCTGGCTGAGCCTGTGGGCGGCGCCGCAGGGCATCGCGCAGATGCAGCTGCTGCTGAACAAACAGGATGCGATGACCGAGTTCGATACCCTGGCGCCGGGGCGTTTCCAGTCGATGCGCGACGGCTCGCGGGTGACCTATACCGAGACCCTGGCCAATGAACGCACGCAACTGGGCGGGGTGTTCATTGCCGACAAGAATGCGCCGCGCAACGGCAAGGCGGGCAGCGCTTCGGTGCTGGTGGCCAGCAGTGGCGAGCAGCAGATCCACGCCGACGGCAGCCGCTACCTGATCCTCAAGGACGGCTATCGCTACGACGGCTTGCCGGGGCAGGCCGACTACCGGACGATCAAGTACGACACCTATGGTGTGTTGCTGCCCAAGCCGGAAGTCAGCAGTGAGATCGACGACCGCGATGCTGTGCCCACCAGCGAGCTGATCGGTAGCGATGACGTACGCATGAGGTCCGAGCTGCAATGGCGTCTTTCCATTCCGCTACTGGTCTTCGTGGTCACCGTGCTGGCGGTGCCGCTCTCGCGGGTGAATCCGCGTCAGGGCCGCTTCCTCAAGCTGCTGCCGGCTGTCCTGCTCTATATGGCCTATCTGGCGCTGCTGATCGCCGGCCGTGGCATGCTCGACAAGGGCAAGATTCCCCTCGCACTGGGCCTGTGGTGGATCCACGCACTGTTCCTGGCGATCGGATTGCTGCTGCTGTATTGGGAACCGCTGAGGCTCAAGTTGGCCGCTGCACGGGCGAATTCTGGGCGGGAGCCGAAGCATGCGTAAGCTGGACCGTTACATCGGCGTCACCGTTTTCCTCTCCATCCTTGCCGTGCTCGGGGTGATTCTCGGCCTGGCGGAGCTGTTCGCCTTCGTCGACCAGTTGAGCCAGATCAACGATACCTACACCCTCGTCGATGCCCTCAAGTTCGTGCTCCTCACCGCCCCCGGCCGCGCCTACGACATGCTGCCGATGGCCGCGCTGATCGGTTGCCTGGTGGGCCTCGGCAGCCTGGCCAGCAGCAGCGAACTGACCATCATGCGTGCCGCTGGCGTGTCGCTGCAGCGTATCGTCTGGGCGGTGATGAAGCCGATGCTGGTGCTGATGTTCGCCGGTATCCTGCTCGGCGAGTACGTGGTGCCCTACACCGAGACCCAGGCCCAGAACGACCGTGCCCTGGCCCAGAGCGACGGCGGGGTATTGAGTTCGCGCAACGGCCTGTGGCACCGCCAGGGCCATGAATTCATCCAGATCAACGTGGTGCGCTCCGACGGTGTGCTGCTGGGCGTGACCCGCTACAACTTCGACGATGCGCGCCGCCTGCAGACCTCCAGTTTCGCCAAGCGTGCGCGCTTCCGCGACAACCAGTGGGTGCTGGAGAACGTGACCACCACGGTACTGCACACGGATGAGAAGCGCAGCGAAGTGCGTGAGGCGAAATACGAGCCGTGGAATATCCAGCTCACTCCGCAACTGCTGAACACCGTCGTGACGGAGCCGGAGGCCCTGTCGATCAGTGGGCTGTGGGACTACATCCATTACCTGCAGGACCAGGGGCTGAGCGCCAACCGCTATTGGCTGGCGTTCTGGACCAAGATCATGCAGCCGTTGGTCACGGCGGCGCTGGTGCTGATGGCGATTTCCTTCATCTTCGGCCCCCTGCGCAGCGTGACGCTGGGGCAGCGTGTGTTCACCGGCGTGCTGGTGGGCTTCAGCTTCCGGATCGCCCAGGATCTGCTCGGCCCATCCAGCCAGGTGTTCAACTTCCCGCCGCTGCTGGCGGTGCTGGTGCCCGCGGCGATCTGTGCCTTCCTCGGCATGCTGTTGCTGCGACGGGCGGGGTGATCTGGGCCTGGTAGGACCGAGGGGGACGCCCAGTCCTTGCTCGCGAACCATCTCTGGCAGCGTTGCCGGCCCTGTTCGCGAGCAAGCTCGCTCCTGCGAAGACCACCAAAGACGAAAAAGCCCGCCAATTGGCGGGCTTTTTCATGGGCGGATGGGGATCAGCTTCGCCCCTGGGTCGCCTTGCGTACGTCCTTGGGGATCTGGATCACCACGCTTTCCGAGTAGCGGTCCTGCCAGGTGCGCTTGTCCTTGTCCCAGAGCATCCACAGGAAGCCCAGTCCCAGGCACGCCCAGGAACCAATGGAAATGACGAAGCGCAGCAATGCCTGGAGCAGGCTGATGCGCGAGCCGTTGGCGTTCTGCACGCGAATGCCCCAGACCTGCATGCCGAGGGTCTGGCCGCTGTGGGTCCAGAACTTGGCGAAGAAGGCGAACAGACTGATGAACAGCAGGCTGGACAGCAGCGGGTCGCCGATCAATCCGCCCTGGTCGGCCAACTGCTTGAGCTTCTCGCTGCCATAGATGATCCGCAGGAGGCCCTGCTGATAGATCAGGGTCACGACCATCATCAGGGCTACGCAGAGCAGGAAGTCATAGAACATGGCGGCGAAACGGCGGATGAGCGTGGCGGGCGGGAAGTTTCCCGCGGGCTGGAGCTGCGGTCTGGACATGGCGCCTTCTGGAACGAATCGTGGATCGGCAGGGCACTGCCCTGGATGAGTGGGGCGGGATTATACGGTTTCCGGCCACGTTCGGCCGATATCGAGCGGGCTCTGTTCTAAGCTGCACCCAAGACGCTTCCCCGGAGGCGAAGCGAAAGGTCGTACAGCAAGGAACAAGGATGCCGTTACGCAACTATGCCCGACGCCGGCTGGTGCCGCGATTGGTGTTTGCCCTGTCGATGGCGGTGCTGCCCCTGGCGCTGGGCAGCTCCATCATCTATTGGCAGGCCCTGCGCAGCCTGTCCGCAGAGGCGCGCACGGCATCCAACGAAGCGCTGCGCCTGTTCGATCTCATGCTGGGCAATGCCGAGGGGGCGGCCAGGGTAGCGCTCTCGCAGAAGGGGAAGCCCTGCAACGACTCGACCCTGGTACTGCGCGAGCAGGTGGCGGTGGTGCCCTTCGTGCGTACGGTCAACCTCACGCGGGGCGACACTATCTATTGCACCTCCTTGTTCGGTGACTTCAAGGCGCCGCTGGAGGGCTCTTCCTACGTGAATGGGCGCTTGCGCCTGATGGCGGGCAACCCGGTGACGCCCAATGTCGCTGTGCTGATCCTGCGCCAGGTCGCGGGTGAGTACGGCGCGTTGGCGACCATCGATGGGCGTTACCTGAGCAATACCCTGCAACTGGTGGATCAACGCAGCGACCTGCAGTTACAGGTTGGTGGGGCGTGGATGGATGAGGCGGGGCATGTCCATGCCGGGGAGCCCGACCCGTTGCCGATCGGCCATATACGCCTGCTCTCCGAACGCTACCCATACGCGGTGATAGGAGGATTTCCCGCAGGTTCTCAGTGGCTCCACATTCGCCAGGAGGCGCTGCCGCTTGCCGCCTTGCTACTGATGCTGGGGGCGGTCTCCGGGCTGGTCTGCTATTGGCTGTGGGGGCGCTCCGCGACGCCGAGCCTGGAGCTCGAACGGGCGCTGCTGGCTGGAGAGTTCATCCCCTACTTGCAGCCGTTGGTGGATGCGCACGATGGGCGTTGGGTCGGCGCGGAGGTATTGATGCGCTGGCAGCACCCGCGTGAAGGCATGGTCGGGCCGGACCTGTTCATCCCGATGGCCGAGCGTTCCGGCCTGATCGTACCGATGACCCGCGACCTGATGCGCCAGGTGGGGGAGGGGTTGGCTCCCCATGGCGCCTTGTTGGGGGAGGACTTTCACCTGGGGATCAATATCAGCGCCGTACATTGCAGCGAGGCGGGGCTACTCGAGGATTGCCAGAGCCTGCAGGCGAAGTTCCTGCCGTACCGACCGCGCCTGGTGCTGGAACTGACCGAACGGGAGCTGATCGCGGCCAGTGACGTCACTGACCAGTTGTTCGACCGTCTGGATGCCCAGGGTATCCAGTTGGCCCTCGACGATTTCGGCACGGGCAACTCGAGTCTGGCCTACCTGCACCGTTTCAAGGTGGATGCGCTGAAGATCGACAAGAGTTTCGTCGCGATGATCGGCGTGGACGCGCTTTCAGTGCGCATCCTCGACAGCATCGTCGAGCTGTGCGGCAAGCTGGACCTGATGATCATCGCCGAAGGGGTGGAAACCGAGGAGCAGCGGCGCTACCTGGCCGAGCGCCAGGTGGATGTGCTGCAGGGCTACTTGTTCGGCAGGCCGATGCCGTTGGATGCATTCGTGCAGGCGATGCGTGAGGAGGGCGGACGAGGCCGTTAATGATGGATGGGATTATTCTCGCTGGTACTGACGAGACCCCATGTATCCAGAGTCCGAGATCGGACTCTGTAACTTCGCCACTTTTCGCAATACATCGATGGAGCCTGTCCATCTGTGCGGAAGGAGAGGTGTTGCCCCGCGCTATGAAAGTCTTGAGGGGCCGCGAATCGCAGACAACAAAAAACCGGCTCTAAGGCCGGTTTTTAGTGGTGTCCTGACACTTTCTCGAAGTATCAGTGGTGCCCCGGGAGAGACTCGAACTCTCACTCTGTCGCCAGAAACGGATTTTGAATCCGCCGCGTCTACCGATTCCGCCACCGAGGCAATGGCGGCGGAGTATAGGGAGACGCTCTGCATCGGTCAATCCGCTCGATTGGTCAGAATTTGGCAATTCCAGTAATATATCCGGCCCTTCGAGATAGCTCCCCCTCATGCGCGTCGCTGACTTTCATTTCGATCTGCCCGAGGCGCTGATCGCCCGCCATCCGCTCGCCGAACGCCGCGCCAGCCGTCTGCTGGTGCTGGATGGTCCGAGCGGCGAGCTCAGCCATCGGCAATTCGCTGACATCCTCGGCTTCCTCAAGCCGGGTGACCTAATGGTGTTCAACAACACCCGGGTGATTCCTGCCCGCCTGTTCGGCCAGAAGGCTTCCGGCGGCAAGCTGGAAATCCTCGTGGAACGCGTGCTCGACAGCCATCGCGTGCTGGCTCACGTGCGCTCCAGCAAGTCGCCCAAGCCGGGTTCGAAGATTCTCATCGACGGTGGCGGCGAGGCCGAGATGCTGCAGCGCCATGACGCATTGTTCGAACTGGGCTTCAGCGAGGATGTGCTGCCGCTGCTGGAGCGCGTCGGTCACATGCCGCTGCCGCCCTATATCGACCGTCCGGACGACGAGGCCGACCGCGAGCGCTACCAGACCGTGTATGCCAAGCGTGCAGGTGCCGTAGCTGCGCCTACGGCCGGCTTGCACTTCGACGAGGCACTGCTGGAGTCGATCCGCGCCAAGGGTGTGGAAACCGCCTTCGTGACCCTGCATGTCGGCGCCGGCACCTTCCAGCCGGTGCGCGTGGAGCGCATCGAGGATCACCACATGCACCACGAGTGGCTGGAAGTCGGCCAGGACGTGGTCGACGCCGTGGCTGCCTGCAAGGCGCGCGGTGGTCGCGTAGTAGCCGTGGGCACCACCAGTGTGCGTTCGCTGGAGAGTGCCGCCCGCGACGGCGTGCTCAAGCCCTTCAGCGGCGACACCGACATCTTCATCTTCCCGGGGCGGCCCTTCCATGTGGTCGACGCCCTGGTCACCAATTTCCACCTGCCCGAATCCACGCTGCTGATGCTGGTTTCGGCCTTCGCCGGCTACCCGGAGACCATGGCCGCCTACGCGGCCGCGGTGGAACAGGGCTATCGCTTCTTCAGCTACGGCGATGCCATGTTCATCACCCGCAATCCGGCACCGCGCGGCCCCGAGGACTGATCCATGAGCTTCATGAAATTCGAACTGCTGGCCACCGAGGGCAAGGCCCGTCGCGGCCGCCTGACCTTCCCCCGCGGTGTGGTGGAAACCCCGGCGTTCATGCCGGTGGGCACCTACGGCACCGTGAAGGGCATGCTCCCGCATGATATCGAGGGCATCGGCGCGCAGATCATCCTCGGCAACACCTTCCACCTGTGGCTGCGCCCGGGCACCGAGGTGATCCAGAAGCACGGCGACCTGCATGACTTCATGCAGTGGAAAGGCCCGATCCTCACCGACTCCGGCGGCTTCCAGGTGTTCAGCCTGGGCGCGCTGCGCAAGATCAAGGAGGAGGGTGTTTACTTCGCCTCGCCCGTGGACGGCGCCAAGGTCTTCATGGGGCCGGAAGAGTCCATGGCGGTACAGCGCGCGCTGGGCTCGGACATCGTGATGATCTTCGACGAGTGCACGCCGTACCCGGCCGAGTTCGACGTGGCCAAGCGCTCCATGGAGCTCTCGCTGCGCTGGGCCAAGCGCTCGAAGATCGCCCATGGCGACAGCCCGTCGGCGCTGTTCGGCATCGTCCAGGGCGGCATGCACGAAGAGTTGCGCATGCGCTCGCTGGAAGGCCTGCAGGAAATCGGCTTCGACGGCCTGGCCATCGGCGGCCTGTCGGTGGGCGAGCCCAAGGAAGAGATGATCCGCGTTCTGGACTTCCTGCCGCCGCACATGCCGGCTGACAAACCTCGTTACCTGATGGGTGTGGGCAAGCCCGAGGACCTCGTGGAAGGTGTGCGCCGGGGCGTCGACATGTTCGACTGCGTCATGCCCACCCGCAACGCGCGCAACGGTCACCTTTTCGTCGACACCGGGGTGATCAAGATCCGCAATGCGGTGCACAAGCACGACGAATCGCCGCTGGACCCGACCTGCGATTGCTACACCTGCAAGCACTTCTCCCGCGCCTATCTCTACCACCTGGACAAGTGCGGCGAAATGCTCGGCAGCATGCTCAATACCATCCATAACTTGCGGCATTATCAGCGGCTTATGGCTGGTTTGCGCGAGGCAATCCAACAGGGTACATTGGCGAACTTTGTCGACGCCTTCTACGCCAAGCGCGGCCTTCCCACGCCGCCGCTGGCGGACTGACCCTTCATCGAAAAAGCTTTGTGACAGGAGTTTCCAATGAGCTTTCTAATTCCCGCTGCCTTCGCTGACGCTGCAGCCCCCGCCGCTGCCGCCGGCCCGGCTGGCACCGGCTTCGAGTGGGTGTTCCTGGTCGGTTTCCTGGTCATCTTCTACCTGATGATCTGGCGTCCCCAGGCCAAGCGTTCCAAGGAGCACAAGAACCTGATCGCCGGCCTGCAGAAGGGTGATGAAGTCGTCACTTCCGCGGGTATCGCCGGCAAGGTGACCAAGGTCGCTGACGATTTCGTCGTGGTCGAAGTCTCCGACAGCGTCGAGCTGAAGTTCCAGAAGGGCGCGATCGCCGCGACCCTGCCGAAAGGCACGCTGAAGGCCATCTGAGCCAACCAACAGAAACCCAATCGACGGGGCGCATGATGCGCCCCGCGTCATAACGGGCGGTGTCATGCTCAACAAGTATCCCCTGTGGAAGTATCTGCTGATCCTGGCGGTCCTGGCCGTCGGTTTCATCTATTCCGCACCCAACCTCTACCCGGATGACCCGGCCGTGCAGATCAGTGGTGCGAGCACCGCGCTGCAGGTGTCGCAGGCCGATCTGGACAAGGCCAGCAAGGCGCTGACCGATGCAGGCATCGCCGTCAAGGCGGGCTCCCTCGGCAAGAACAGCGGCCTGATCCGCCTGGCCAAGCAGGAAGACCAGCTGCCGGCCAAGGACATCGTCCGCCGCACGCTGGGCGACGACTACGTGGTGGCCCTGAACCTGGCGCAGACCACGCCGAACTGGCTGCGCAACATTGCCGCCCACCCGATGAAGCTGGGTCTGGATCTGTCCGGTGGTGTGCACTTCCTGCTGGAAGTGGACATGGACAAGGCCGTCGACGCCCGCATGAAGGTCTACGAAAGCGAAATCAAGAGCGCCCTGCGCAAGGAGCGCGTGCGCTACCGCAGCCTGCCGGCGCAGGACAGTGGCATCCAGCTGGGCTTCACCGAAGAGGCCGACCTGGACAAGGCCAAGTCCATCCTCGCCAAGGACTACCGCGATTTCGAAGTCACCCAGAGCGAGCGCACCGGCATGCAGGTGCTGCGCCTGGGCATGACCCCGGCGAAGCTGGCGGAAATCCGCGAGTACTCGATCAAGCAGAACCTCACCACCGTCCGCAACCGTGTGAACGAGCTGGGCGTTTCCGAGCCGCTGGTACAGCGCCAGGGCGCCAACCGCATCGTGGTCGAGCTGCCGGGCGTGCAGGACACCGCCGAAGCCAAGCGTATCCTCGGCAAGACCGCCAACCTGGAGTTCCGCCTGGCCGCCGAGCCGGATGCGATCAAGTCCGCCACCGAAACCTTCGAGTTCCGTGAGCCGCGCCGTCCGCCGGCGACCCTGGAGCGTGGCGTGATCATCACTGGTGACCAGGTCACCGACGCCAGCGCCAGCTTCGACGAGAACGGCCGCCCGCAGGTGAACATCCGCCTGGACGGCCACGGCGGCGAACTGATGAACCGCGCGACCCGCAACAACGTCGGCCGCAGCATGGCCGTGGTGTTCATCGAGCAGAAGCCGATCACCCGCTATGCCAAGCAGGTCGTCGACGGCGTCGAGCAGGAAGTCGCCGTTCCGGCGTTCAAGGAAGAGAAGAAGATCATCAGCCTGGCGACCATCCAGTCGCCGCTGGGCAACCAGTTCCGCATCACCGGCCTGGACGCTCCGGGCGAGTCCTCGGAACTGGCGCTGCTGCTGCGCGCCGGTGGTCTGGCCGCACCGATGTACTTCGCTGAAGAACGCACCATCGGCCCTAGCCTGGGTGCGGACAACATCGCCAAGGGTATCGATGCTTCCCTCTGGGGCATGGTCTTCGTGTCCCTGTTCATCATCGTGATCTACCGCTTCTTCGGCGTGATCGCCACCGTCGCCCTGGCCTTCAACATGGTCATGCTGGTGGCGCTGATGTCGATCCTCGGTGCGACCCTGACCCTGCCGGGTATCGCGGGTATCGTGCTGACCATGGGTATGGCGGTGGACGCCAACGTGCTGATCTTCTCGCGGATACGCGAGGAGCTGGCGGCGGGCATGTCCGTGCAGCGGGCGATCCATGAAGGCTTCAACCGCGCCTTCACCGCGATCCTCGACGCCAACCTGACCTCGCTGCTGGTCGGCGGCATCCTCTACGCCATGGGCACCGGCCCGGTGAAGGGCTTCGCCGTGACCATGTCCCTCGGCATTATCACCTCGATGTTCACGGCCATTCTGGTCACCCGTGCGATGGTCAACCTGATCTTCGGCGGTCGCGACTTCAAGAAGCTGTGGATCTAAGGGGCCTGAGATGAACATCAAGATCGGTACTATCAACTTCATGGGCGTTCGCAACATTGCGTTCGCCGGCACCCTGATCCTGACCCTGATCGCCCTCGGCAGCTGGTTCGTCAAGGGCATCAACTTCGGCCTCGACTTCACTGGCGGTACGTCGATCAAGCTGGCCTACGAGCAGCCTGCCGATCTCGCCAAGGTGCGTGAGCAGCTGGTTGCCGCCGGTTTCGGCGAGGCCGTGGTGCAGAGCTTCGGTGATACCCGCGACGTGCTGGTGCGTATGCCCAGCGAAGACCCGGAACTGGGCAAGAAGGTCGCCACTGCGCTGCAGAAGGCCGACGCTTCCAACCCGGCCAAGGTGAATGGCGTCGAGTATGTCGGCCCGCAGGTGGGTGAAGAGCTGCGCGACCAGGGCGGCCTCGGCATGCTCCTGGCGCTGGGCGGCATCCTGCTGTACGTCGGCTTCCGCTTCCAGTGGAAGTTTGCCCTGGGTGCGATCCTCTCGCTGATCCACGACGCCATCATCGTGATGGGCGTGCTGTCGTTCTTCCAGATCACCTTCGACCTGACCGTGCTGGCCGCGGTGCTGGCGGTGGTGGGTTACTCGCTGAACGACACCATCGTGATCTTCGACCGGGTGCGCGAGAACTTCCGCGTACTGCGCAAGGCCAGCCTGATCGAGAACATCAACATCTCGACCAGCCAGACCCTGCTGCGGACCATCGCCACCTCGGTGTCGACCCTGCTGGCCATCGCCGCGCTGCTGTTCTTCGGTGGCGACAACCTGTTCGGCTTCTCCATCGCCCTGTTCGTCGGTGTGATGGCAGGTACCTACTCGTCGATCTACATCGCCAACGTGGTGCTGATCTGGCTGAATCTGTCCAGCGAGGACCTGATTCCGCCGCCGAGCAAGGAAGCTGACGAACGCCCGTAATAGAGCGTTTCCAGGCCTCGCAGAAAACTCCCGCCACGGCGGGAGTTTTCGTTTGTCGGCTGTGCACTACGTATTTGCCGGAACTTTCTTACAATTCAAGCGCTCCAAGGCAAGGTAACGGGCAGAGCCCGAACGAGACGAAAGACCAGGAGGTTTATGTGAACAAGTCGTTGCTCATCGGTACCGTGCTGGGCGCTATAGGCGTGACTGCCGGTGGCGCCGTGGCCACTTACAAGCTGGTGGATCACGGACCGCAATATGCCGAAGTGCTCGCTGTCCAGCCGGTCAAGGAAACCATCAAGACGCCTCGCCAGGTCTGCAAGGACGTCGCGGTAACCCACCAGCGTCCTGTGAAGGACACCCACCAGATCGCCGGTACGGCGATCGGCGCCATCGCTGGCGGCCTGCTGGGCAACCAGATCGGCAGCGGCAACGGCCGGAAGATCGCCACCGTAGCGGGTGCCATCGGCGGTGGCTATGCCGGTAACAAGGTGCAGGAAGGCATGCAGGAGCGTGATACCTACACCACCAATGAAACCCGTTGCAGCACCGTCAACGACACCAGCGATAAGGTCGTCGGCTACGACGTGAAGTACCTGCTGGACGGCAAACCCGGCCAGGTCCGCATGGATCGCGATCCGGGCTCGCAGATTCCGGTCGACAAGAGCGGCCGCCTGATCCTGGGTCAGCAATAAGCATTCGCCAGGAGTGAAGGAAAAAGGCGCCCATCAGGGCGCCTTTTTCTTTTTGGGCTTTTCGCAGGAGCGAGCTTGCTCGCGAACTGCCCAGCACCGTAGCTCCGGAATGAAAAGCTTCGCGAGCAAGCTCGCTCCTACAAGGGTGGCGTACTCGCAGGTATAAAAAAGCCCGGCATTGCCGGGCTTTTTCATTCGAGGCTCAAACTCAGCGCTTGAGCGACGGCGGCAGGTGCGGCTGGATGCTGGTCAGCAGGGCCTTGAAGCACTTGGTGTTGCCGGCGACGATCTGGCCCTTCTCGAGGAACTCGTGACCGCCGGTGAAATCGCTTACCAGGCCGCCCGCTTCCTGGATCAGCAGGGCGCCCGCTGCCATGTCCCACTCGGACAGACCGAACTCCCAGAAGGCGTCGTAGCGGCCGGCGGCGACGTAGGCCAGGTCCAGGCTGGCGGCGCCGGCGCGGCGGATGCCGGCGGTCTGGCCGACAAGGCTGCGGAACATGCCCAGGTAGGCGTCCAGGTTGTCCATCTGGCTGTCGCGGAACGGGAAGCCGGTGCCCAGCAGGGCGCCTTCCAGGCTCTTGCGGTTGCTGACGCGCAGGCGACGGCCGTTCAGGGCGGCGCCACGGCCACGGCTTGCGGTGAATTCTTCCTGGCGGACCGGGTCGAGGACCACGGCGTGCTCGAGACGGCCGCGGTATTTGCAGGCGATGCTGATGGCGAAGTGCGGAACGCCGTGGATGAAGTTGGTGGTGCCGTCCAGCGGATCGATGATCCACAGGTAGTCGGCGCCTTCACCGCTGCCTTCCAGCATGCCGCCTTCTTCGCCCATGATCCCGTGGTTCGGGTAAGCCTTGCGCAGGGCGGTGGCGATGGAGAGCTCGGCGGCGCGATCGACTTCGGTGACGTAGTCCTTGGCTTCTTTTTCGTTGACCGAGAGGGTGTCCAGGCGTTCGATGGAGCGGAAGATCAGTTCACCGGCGCTGCGAGCGGCGCGCAGGGCGATATTCAGCATAGGCTGCATGGAGAGGTCACCTGGGTCGTTAAAGAAAGCCGGACATTCTAACAGAAAACCTTGGCACTCATAGAGCGACCTGTCGCCTGCGTGGCGCAAGACCCACCGCTGCGGTAGGATTCCCTCCCTTTTTTCGCTTTTGTGTGGAGTCGCTGGCGTTGCTCGACAGAATTCGCGTGGTACTGGTCAATACCAGTCACCCCGGCAATATCGGCGGTACGGCCCGTGCGATGAAGAACATGGGCCTGTCGCGCCTGGTGCTGGTCGATCCGATGGACTTCCCCAGTGGCGAGGCGCGCGCCCGTGCCTCCGGCGCTGATGACATCCTCGATGCGGCCGTGGTCGTGCCGACCCTGGAAGATGCCCTGGCCGGTTGCAGCCTGGTGCTCGGCACCAGTGCGCGCGACCGCCGCATTCCCTGGCCGCTGCTCGATCCCCGCGAGTGCGCCACCACCAGCCTGCAGCATGTGCAGCAGGGTGGCGAGGTCGCGCTGGTCTTCGGTCGCGAATACGCGGGCCTGACCAATGAGGAATTGCAGCGATGTCAATTCCATGTGCATATCCCGGCCAATCCCGAGTTCAGCTCGCTGAACCTGGCGACGGCGGTGCAGGTGCTGGTCTACGAAGTGCGCATGGCCTGGTTGGCCGCACAAGGCCAGCCGACCAAGCAGGAGAAGGTGGAGTCCACCGCGATGCTCAACAGCATTCCGGTGACGTCGGATGAGCTGGAGCGCTTCTACGCGCACCTGGAATCGACGCTGGTGGATATCCAGTTTCTCGACCCGCAGAAGCCGCGCCACCTGATGTCGCGCCTGCGCCGCCTGTACGGCCGCAGCGGCGTCAGCAAGCTGGAGATGAATATCCTGCGGGGTATTCTGACCGAAACACAGAAGGCTGCCCGTGGGGAGCTTTCCAAGCGGAGTGATGAAGATGTTTGAGCGTGTGCGCGAAGATATCCAGAGCGTATTCCATCGTGACCCGGCGGCGCGCAACGCCTTCGAGGTGCTCACCTGCTATCCGGGGCTGCATGCAGTATGGCTGCATCGTCTGGCCCATGCCCTGTGGGCGTCCGGCTGGAAGTGGCTGGCGCGCATGGTGTCCAATTTCGGTCGCTGGATGACCGGCATCGAGATCCATCCCGGCGCGAAGATCGGTCGGCGCTTCTTCATCGACCACGGCATGGGCATCGTCATTGGCGAGACCGCCGAGATTGGTGACGACGTGACCATCTACCAGGGCGTGACCCTGGGCGGCACCAGCTGGAACAAGGGCAAGCGTCACCCGACCCTGGCCGATGGCGTGGTGGTGGGGGCGGGTGCCAAGGTGCTCGGCCCGTTCACCGTGGGCGCCGGCGCCAAGGTCGGTTCCAATGCCGTGGTGACCAAGGAAGTTCCGCCGGGTGCGACCGTGGTCGGCATCCCGGGTCGGATCATCATGAAGGACGACGCCGAGCAGCAGGCCAAGCGCCAGGCGATGGCCGAGAAACTTGGCTTCGATGCCTACGGCGTCGGTCAGGACATGCCGGACCCCGTGGCGCGCGCCATCGGTCAGTTGCTCGATCACCTGCAGGCGGTCGATGGTCGACTCGAGGGGATGTGCAAGGCGCTGACGGCTCTAGGTAGCGACTATTGCGCGAAAGATCTGCCGGCGCTGCGTGAAGAGGACTTCGCCGGCGTGAAGGACATCGAGGACAGCAAGTCGGCGCAGTGATGCGCCGACGCTGGCTCTCTGTTAAAATGCGCCGCCGTTCGCTGGTTAATTCCGACTAAAGTAATAGGGCTTATAGTTGACCTAAATAGTCGGAAAAGAGCATACTCCCCCACACCAGCGATTCTTCCGGATTTCCCCATGCGATTGACCACCAAAGGCCGCTATGCCGTCACCGCCATGCTCGATCTGGCGTTGCACGCCCAGCGTGGCCCGGTTTCTCTCGCCGATATTTCCGAGCGCCAGGGTATCTCCCTGTCCTACCTGGAACAGCTGTTCGCCAAGTTGCGCCGTGGCAACCTGGTGGTCAGCGTGCGCGGTCCGGGCGGCGGCTACCAGCTGTCCCGGGACATGACCGGCATCCATGTCGCCCAGGTGATCGATGCGGTCAACGAATCGGTGGACGCTACCCGTTGCCAGGGGCAGGGTGACTGCCACTCCGGCGATACCTGCCTGACCCACCACCTGTGGTGCGACCTCAGTCAGCAGATTCACGAGTTCCTCAGCGGCATCAGCCTGGCCGACCTGGTCGAGCGCCGCGAAGTTCAAGAGGTGGCCCAGCGCCAGGACGAGCGCCGCTGCTCGGGCAGCAAGACGCCGCGCCTCGACAAGATTGAAGCGTCCGCCATCGATTGAGCGAACGCCCGCCTGTAGGAGTTACCTGATGAAATTGCCGATTTACCTCGACTACTCCGCCACAACCCCGGTGGACCCGCGTGTCGCTCAGAAAATGGCTGACTGCCTCCTGGTAGATGGCAATTTCGGCAACCCGGCTTCGCGCTCCCACGTCTTTGGCTGGAAGGCCGAGGAAGCGGCTGAGAACGCCCGTCGCCAGGTCGCTGAGCTGGTCAATGCCGACCCCCGCGAGATCGTCTGGACTTCCGGTGCCACCGAGTCCGACAACCTGGCGATCAAGGGTGTCGCGCACTTCTACGCCACCAAGGGCAAGCACATCGTCACCTCGAAGATCGAGCACAAGGCGGTCCTGGATACCTGCCGCCAGCTGGAACGCGAAGGCTTCGAGATCACCTACCTGGAACCGACTCCCGAGGGCATCATCACCCCGGCGATGGTCGAGTCCGCCCTGCGTGAGGACACCATCCTGGTGTCGGTCATGCACGTGAACAATGAAGTCGGCAGCGTCAACGACATCGCCGCCATTGGTGAGCTGACCCGCTCCCGCGGCATCCTGCTGCACGTCGACGCCGCCCAGTCGGCCGGCAAGATCGACATCGACCTTGAGAAGCTCAAGGTCGACCTGATGTCCTTCTCCGCCCACAAGGTCTACGGTCCCAAGGGCATGGGCGCCCTGTACGTGCGCCGCAAGCCGCGCGTACGCCTGGAAGCCCAGATGCACGGTGGCGGTCATGAGCGCGGCATGCGTTCGGGCACCCTGGCGACCCACCAGATCGTCGGCATGGGCGAAGCCTTCCGCATCGCCAAGGAAGAAATGCACCAGGAAATGGCCCGTATCGAAGGCCTGCGCAAGCGCTTCTTCGAGCAGGTCCAGGGCCTGGAAGAGCTGTACGTCAACGGCAGCGCCACTTCCTACGCGCCGAACATCCTCAACGTCAGCTTCAACTACGTCGAGGGCGAGTCGCTGATGATGTCGCTCAAGGATCTGGCCGTATCGTCCGGTTCCGCCTGCACCTCGGCCTCGCTGGAGCCGTCCTATGTGCTCCGCGCCCTGGGTCGCAACGACGAACTGGCGCACAGCTCCATCCGTTTCAGCTTCGGCCGCTTCACCACTGAAGAAGAGGTCGACTATGCCGCCAATAAGGTGGTGGAAGCCGTTTCCAAGCTGCGTGAACTCTCGCCGCTGTGGGATATGTTCAAAGAGGGTGTCGACCTGTCCAAGGTCGAATGGCAGGCCCACTGACCCGCCCCATAGAAGTGAGGATTAGCCATGGCTTACAGTGACAAGGTCATCGACCACTACGAAAATCCGCGCAACGTCGGCAAGCTCAATGCCGAGGATCCGGACGTCGGCACCGGCATGGTCGGCGCGCCGGCCTGCGGCGACGTGATGCGCCTGCAGATCAAGGTCAACGAGCAGGGCGTCATCGAAGACGCCAAGTTCAAGACCTATGGTTGCGGCTCGGCCATCGCCTCCAGCTCCCTCGCCACCGAGTGGATGAAGGGCAAGACCCTGGACGAGGCCGAATCCATCAAGAACACCACTATCGCCGAAGAGCTGGCTCTGCCGCCGGTGAAGATCCACTGCTCGGTGCTCGCCGAGGACGCCATCAAGGCGGCCGTGCGCGACTACAAGCAGAAGAAAGGTCTTCTCTGAATCGCGATTCGTTGAGTAAGGAGTTCCCATGGCCATCAGCATGACCGAATCCGCCGCCAATCACGTTCGCCGCTCCCTCGAAGGGCGCGGCAAGGGCGAGGGTATTCGTCTTGGCGTGCGCACCACCGGGTGTTCCGGCCTGGCCTACGTGCTGGAGTTCGTCGACGAACTGGCAGCCGAGGACCAGGTGTTCGAGAGCCACGGCGTGAAGGTCATCATCGACCCGAAAAGCCTGGTCTACCTCGACGGCACCGAGTTGGACTTCACCAAGGAAGGCCTCAACGAGGGCTTCAAGTTCAACAACCCGAACGTGCGCGGTGAGTGTGGCTGCGGCGAAAGCTTCAACGTCTGAGGCCGGGTGTGGGTAGTCCCTGTCACTTTGCGCTGTTCGACCTGCAGCCGGACTTCCGGGTCGATCTGGAAGCCCTTGGCAACCGCTACCGCGAGCTGGTGCGCAACGTCCATCCGGATCGTTTCGCCGATGCTTCCGAGCGCGAGCAGCGACTGGCGCTGGAAAAGGCCGCCGAACTCAACGACGCGTACCAGACGCTCAAGAGCGCTCCGCGCCGTGCCCTCTACCTGCTGGCCCTGCGCGGCAATGCCTTGCCACTGGAAGCCACGGTGCAGGACCCGGAGTTCCTCCTGCAGCAGATGCGTCTGCGCGAGGAGGTGGAGGACCTGCAGGACAGCGCCGATCTCGATGGCGTGGCGTACTTCAAGAGCCAGCTGAAAGCGGCCCAGCAGCAGCTGGACTCGGAGTTCGCCGACTGCTGGGATGACGCCGACCGCCGCGAGCTGGCCGAGCGCCTGGTGCGGCGCATGCAGTTCCTCGACAAGCTGGCGCAGGAAGTGCGGCAGCTCGAAGAGCGACTCGACGATTAATTCGCGCGGCCCGCGCCGCGCCCGATAAGTCTGATTAGAAAACGCATGGCCCTACTGCAGATCGCCGAGCCCGGACAGAGCCCCCAGCCACACCAGCGTCGACTGGCCGTGGGGATCGATCTGGGCACCACCAATTCCCTGGTCGCCGCCGTGCGTAGCGGTGTTGCCGCTCCGTTGCCCGATGAGCATGGAGAAGTCATCCTGCCGTCGGCCGTGCGCTACCTCGCCGATCGCATCGAGGTGGGGGAGAGTGTACGTATCGGGGCGGCCCAGGACCCGCTGAACTCCATCATCTCGGTCAAGCGCCTCATGGGGCGTGGTCTGGAAGATGTGAAACAGCTCGGTGGTCAACTGCCGTACCGCTTCGTTCAGGGCGAGTCGCACATGCCCTTCATCGAGACCGTCCAGGGCGCCAAGAGTCCGGTGGAAGTCTCGGCGGAAATCCTGCGTACCCTGCGTCAGCGTGCCGAATCGACCCTCGGTGGTGAGCTGGTTGGCGCGGTGATCACCGTTCCCGCCTATTTCGACGACGCCCAGCGCCAGGCCACCAAGGACGCCGCGCGTCTGGCCGGACTGCATGTGCTGCGCCTGCTCAATGAGCCGACCGCAGCCGCAGTGGCCTACGGCCTGGACAAGAACGCCGAGGGCGTGGTCGCCATCTACGATCTGGGCGGCGGCACCTTTGACATTTCCATCCTGCGCCTGACTCGCGGTGTCTTCGAGGTTCTGGCCACCGGTGGCGACAGCGCCCTGGGTGGTGATGATTTCGACCATGCCATCGCCAGCTGGATCATCGAGCAGGCTGGTGTATCGGCTGATCTCGATCCGGGTGCCCAGCGCCGTCTGCTGCAGACCGCCTGCGCGGCCAAGGAGGCGCTGACCGATAGCGCCAGTGTTCCGGTTGCTTACGAGGGCTGGAGCGGTGAGCTGAGTCGCGCACACCTGGAGTCGCTGATCGATCCGCTGATCCAGCGCAGCCTCAAGGCTTGCCGTCGCGCCGTGCGTGATTCCGGCGTGGAGCTGGAGGAAGTCAGCGCTGTGGTCATGGTTGGCGGTTCGACCCGAGTGCCGCGCGTGCGCGAGCTGGTGGGCGAACTCTTCGGTCGCGAACCGCTGACCGATATCGACCCCGATCAGGTGGTGGCCATTGGTGCCGCCATCCAGGCCGACGCCCTGGCTGGCAACAAGCGCGGCGAAGAACTGCTGCTGCTGGACGTAATCCCTCTGTCGCTCGGCCTGGAAACCATGGGCGGGCTGATGGAGAAGGTGATTCCGCGCAACACCACCATTCCGGTGGCGCGTGCCCAAGAGTTCACCACTTACAAGGATGGCCAGACGGCCATGATGATTCACGTGCTGCAGGGCGAGCGTGAGCTGGTCAAGGACTGCCGGTCCCTGGCGCGCTTCGAGCTGCGCGGCATTCCGCCGATGGTGGCCGGTGCGGCGAAGATCCGCGTCAGCTTCCAGGTCGACGCCGATGGTTTGCTGGGCGTCTCCGCCCGCGAACTGTCTTCGGGCGTCGAGGCGAGCATTCAGGTCAAGCCGTCCTATGGCCTGACCGATGGCGAGATCGCCCGCATGCTGCAGGACTCCTTCCAGTACGCCGGCGACGACATGGCCGCCCGCGCCCTGCGCGAGCAGCAGGTCGAGGCCCAGCGCCTGCTGGAGGCCGTGCAGTCGGCGCTGGACGCCGACGGCGAGCGTCTGCTGGATGCCGAGGAGCGCCTGGCTATCGATGCCAACATGGACTCCCTGCGCGAACTGGCCGCCGGCAGCGACACCGCCGCCATCGAACAACAGATCAAGCGCCTGTCCCAGGTGACCGACGCCTTTGCCGCGCGCCGTATGGACGCCACCGTCAAGGCCGCACTGGCCGGTCGCCGGCTCAACGAAATCGAGGAATAAGCCAAGATGCCGCAGATCGTATTTCTGCCGAACGCCGAACATTGCCCGGAAGGTGCGGTGATCGAAGCCCAGCCGGGCGAAACCATCATGAAGGCGGCGCTGCGTAACGGCATCGAGATCGAGCATGCCTGCGAGATGTCCTGTGCCTGCACCACCTGCCACGTGATCGTGCGCGAAGGCTTCAACTCCATGGAAGCCTCCGACGAGCTGGAAGACGACATGCTGGACAAGGCCTGGGGCCTGGAGCCGGATTCGCGCCTGTCCTGCCAGGCCGTGGTGGGCGAGGAGGACCTGGTGGTGGAGATTCCGAAGTACACCATCAACCAGGTTTCCGAAGGTCACTGAGTGGAGCGCCAACGATGAGTCTGAAATGGGTTGATGTGCTCGAAATCGCCATCCAGCTGGCCGAGTCCAAGCCGGAAGTCGATCCGCACTACGTGAACTTCGTCGATCTGCACAACTGGGTGCTGGCATTGCCGGAGTTCAGCGACGATCCTTCCCGCGGCGGTGAAAAGGTCCTGGAAGCCATCCAGGCCGCCTGGATCGAAGAGCTCGACTGAGGGCGCGCGGCGCGCTTGCCGCGTACCCATTTGTCATGAACCCGCGTATAATTCGCGGGTTTTATCTTTAGGTGTGCCCTGAAGAAATTCCTGAGGGAATTTCTTCAGCTGCCGCCCCCGCACAGGCGGAGGCGGTCCCGCGCCGTCGCCCGCCGGGCGTCGCCTGCGGCAAACCCTGAATCACAGGAGCTCCTGGCCCACGCCAGGGGCTTCTTGGCTTTACCAACCTTGCTTTCCGGAGTTATTTCCATGGCCCTGCAACGTACCTTCTCCATCATCAAGCCCGACGCTGTCGCCAAGAACGTCATCGGCGAAATCCTGACCCGCTTCGAGAAAGCCGGTCTGCGCGTTGTCGCTTCCAAGATGGTTCAACTGTCCGAGCGCGAAGCTGGCGGTTTCTACGCCGAGCACAAAGAGCGCGGCTTCTTCAAGGACCTGGTTGCCTTCATGACTTCCGGCCCGGTCGTTCTGCAGGTTCTGGAAGGCGAAGACGCCATCCTGCGCAACCGTGAGCTGATGGGCGCCACCGATCCGAAGAAAGCCGACGCCGGCACCATCCGCGCCGACTTCGCCGTTTCCATCGACGAGAACGCCGTACACGGTTCCGACTCGGAAGCTTCCGCTGCTCGTGAAATCGCTTACTTCTTCTCCAGCACCGAGGTGTGCGAGCGCATTCGCTGATTTCAGCGAATGAGCGAGGGTGAATCCATGACTGATACCGCTGTAAAGGCCAACCTGCTGGGCATGACCAAGCCCCAGCTCGAGGAATTCTTCGAGTCCATCGGTGAAAAGCGCTTCCGCGCAGGCCAGGTGATGCAATGGATTCACCACTTTGGCGCCGTCGATTTCGACGCCATGACGAACGTCGGCAAGGCCTTGCGCGAAAAGCTCAAGGCCGTTGCCGAAATTCGTCCCCCAGAGATCGTCAGCCAGGACATTTCCTCTGACGGTACCCGCAAGTGGGTCGTGCGCGTGGCCTCGGGCAGTTGCGTCGAGACCGTGTACATCCCGCAAGGCGGCCGCGGCACCCTGTGCGTGTCGTCCCAGGCCGGTTGCGCGCTGGACTGCAGCTTCTGCTCCACCGGCAAACAAGGCTTCAACAGCGACCTGACCTCCGCCGAGATCATCGGCCAGGTGTGGATCGCCAACCAATCGTTCGGGACCATCCCGGGCAAGATCGACCGTGCCATCACCAACGTGGTGATGATGGGTATGGGCGAGCCGTTGCTGAACTTCGACAACGTCGTGACCGCGATGAGCATCATGATGGAAGACCTCGGCTACGGTATTTCCAAGCGCAAGGTCACCCTGTCCACCTCTGGCGTGGTGCCGATGATCGACAAACTCGCCGAGGTGACCGACGTGTCCCTGGCCCTGTCGCTGCACGCGCCCAACGACGAACTGCGCAACAAGCTGGTACCGATCAACAAGAAGTACCCGCTGGAGATGCTGCTCGACGCCTGCTATCGCTACATCACGCGCCTGGGCAAGGAGCGCGTGCTGACCATCGAGTACACCCTGCTGGCCAACGTCAACGACCAGCCCGAGCATGCCGAGCAACTGATCGCATTGCTCAAGGATTTCCCTTGCAAGATCAACCTGATTCCGTTTAATCCGTTCCCGCACTCCGGCTACGAGCGGCCGAGCAACAATGCCATCCGCCGTTTCCAGGACATGCTGCACAAAGGCGGCTTCAATGTGACTGTGCGCACCACCCGTGGTGATGATATCGACGCCGCCTGTGGTCAACTGGTGGGCCAGGTGATGGACCGCACCCGCCGCAGCGAACGCTACATCGCCGTCCGCCAGCTGGCGACGGAAAACGAGCAGGCGTCGAACGCCGCCAATCGAAATTGACCTGGGGAGGATTCCTATGACCCTGCGCGCCGCGCTGTTCTTGCTGTTGGCAACCGTGCTGACGGGTTGCGTGACGTCTGGTAAACAGGATCCTCTGAAAACCGAGAAGGGCCGGGATGAGGCGCGCGACGCCTTCATCCAGCTCGGGCTCGGCTACCTGCGTGCCGGCAATGCCGAGCAGGCCAAGGTTCCGCTGCGCCAGGCGCTGGAACTGGACTCCTCCAGTGCCGACGCCCATACCGCACTGGCCGCGGTCTACCAGACCGAGATGGAGCCGCAGCTGGCCGAGACCGAATACCGCAAGGCGCTGTCAGCCCGTTCGGACGATGCGCGCATCCTGAACAACTACGGCGGCTTCCTGTTCGAGCAGAAGCGCTACAAGGAAGCCTACGACGTCTACATCAAGGCGTCCGAGGACGGACTCTATCCCGAGCGTTCGCGCATCTTCGAGAACCTCGGGCTGGTCTGCCTGCAGCTCAAGCAGCGCGAGCAGGCCAAGGAATACTTTGAGAAGGCCATTCGCCTCAATCGCAATCAGCCCAGCGCGCTGATCGAGATGGCTGAACTCAATTACCAGGATCGTCAGTACGTTCCGGCGCGAGCCTACTACCAGGAATACCTCAGGCAGGGCCCGCAGACCGCGCGCAGCCTGCTGCTGGGAATTCGACTGGCGAAGATCTATGACGACCGGGATACCGCTGCCAGCTACGGGCTGCAACTCAAGCGCCTGTATCCCGCTTCTCCTGAATACCAGGCATACCAGGCGGATAAATGATGAGCACGTCGCAGTCCGATGTCATCGGCACGACCCGCGCCAATCCTGGCGACACGCTGCGCCAGGCGCGTGAAAACAAAGGCTGGAGCGTCGCCCAGGTTGCGGGCCAGCTAAACCTGACCGAGCACTCCCTGCGCCAGCTGGAGCAAGGCTCTTTCGACCAGTTGCCCGGACACACCTTCGCGCGTGGCTACGTCCGCGCCTACGCCAAGCTGCTGGGCATGGACCAGGGGCAAATGGTCCAGGCGTTCGACCAGTACACCGGCACCGACGCCACCGGCAGCAACGTGCACAGCATCGGCCGCGTAGTCGAGCCGGTGCGGCTGTCGCGCAATCTGCTGCGCCTGTTCAGCCTGGTGCTGCTCGCCCTGTTGATCGGCTTCGGCTACTTCTGGTGGCAGGAGCGTGCTGCCCGCACCGCCGAGAGTGGCAGCCTGAACATGGAGCATGTCGAGGTCGAGAGCGCCGACGGCACCACCGAGATCCATACGCTTGACGAGCCGGAAGACCAGGCAGTCGCCGAAGACCAGGCCAATCCCTCGGCCGTGCCCGCCGAGCCTGCCGGCGAAAGCGCCGCTGCGGAGGCTCCGGCCGAAGGCACGCCGCCGGTTGCGGCCAACCCCGTCGCTCCGTCTGTGCCGGGGGCGCCGGTCGCCACTGATGCCGTTCCGGCCCCGGCTCCGGTTACTCCTGTAGCCCAAGCCGCTGCTCCGCAGCCTGTTGCACCGGTCGCTCCGGTCGCGCCGGTCGAAGCCCAGCCGGCTGCCCCGGTAGTCGCCGCCGCAGGCCAGGGCGTGGTCAAGATCCAGTTCACCGAAGACTGCTGGACCCAGGTCACCGATGCCGATGGCAAGGTCCTATTCGGCTCGCTCAAGCGCAAGGGCGATTCCCTGGAGCTGGCGGCCAAGGCTCCGGTTCAACTGCGCCTGGGCTTCGCCCGCGGTGCGCAGGTCAGCTACAACGGCCAGCCGGTCGAAGTGACACCGGCGCGCGGCGGTACCGCGCGCCTGACGTTGGGTGGACAGTAACGATGCATTGCGAGTCTCCGATCAAACGTCGCCCGTCCCGCAAGATCTGGGTGGGTAACGTGCCGGTGGGTGGGGATGCTCCCATCGCCGTGCAGAGCATGACCAACACCGATACCCTGGATGTGGCCGCCACCGTCGGCCAGATCCGCCGTCTGGAAGAGGCCGGCGCCGACATCGTGCGCGTCTCCGTGCCGGACATGGACGCCGCCGAGGCGTTCGGCAAGATCAAGCAGCAGGTCAAGGTCCCGCTGGTCGCCGACATCCACTTCGACTACAAGATCGCTCTGCGCGTGGCCGAACTGGGCGTCGACTGCCTGCGCATCAACCCCGGCAACATCGGTCGCGAAGACCGGGTGAGGGCCGTGGTGGATGCCGCCCGCGACCGCAATATCCCGATCCGCATCGGCGTCAACGCCGGCTCCCTGGAAAAGGACCTGCAGAAGAAGTACGGCGAGCCGACCCCGGAAGCCCTGCTGGAATCGGCCATGCGCCACGTCGACCACCTCGAGCGCCTGGACTTCCAGAACTTCAAGGTCAGCGTGAAGGCCTCCGACGTGTTCATGGCGGTGGCCGCCTATCGCCTGCTGGCCAAGGAAATCGAACAACCCCTGCACCTGGGCATTACCGAAGCCGGTGGCCTGCGGTCGGGCACCGTGAAGTCCGCCGTCGGCCTGGGCATGCTGCTCGCCGAAGGCATCGGCGACACTATCCGCATCTCCCTGGCCGCCGATCCGGTGGAAGAGATCAAGGTCGGTTTCGACATCCTCAAGTCGCTGCGCCTGCGCTCCCGTGGCATCAACTTCATCGCCTGCCCGAGCTGCTCGCGGCAGAACTTCGATGTAGTGAAGACCATGAACGAGCTGGAAGGCCGCCTGGAGGACCTGCTGGTGCCGCTGGACGTGGCCGTGATCGGCTGCGTGGTCAACGGCCCCGGCGAAGCCAAGGAAGCCCACATCGGTCTTACCGGCGGCACGCCGAGCAACCTGATCTACATCGACGGCAAGCCGGCGCAGAAGCTGCAGAACGAAAACCTGGTGGATGAGCTGGAACGGCTGATCCGCGCAAAAGCGGCCGAGAAGGCCGAGGCCGACGCCGCCCTGATCGTGCGCGGCTGACCGCAACAAGGACCCTAAGTGAGCAAGTCCCTGCAAGCCATCCGTGGCATGAACGACATCCTGCCGGAACAGACTCCGGCCTGGCGCTATCTGGAAAGTACCTTTGCCGAGCTGCTCGATGGCTACGGCTACAAAGAAATCCGCATGCCGATCCTGGAGTTCACCGAACTCTTTGCCCGTGGCATCGGTGAAGGCACCGACGTGGTCGACAAGGAGATGTACACGTTCCTCGACCGCAACGGCGAATCCCTCACCATGCGCCCGGAAGGTACCGCAGGTTGCGTGCGCGCCGTGCTCGAACACGGTCTTTCCGGCGGCGGCCAGGTGCAGAAGCTCTGGTACACCGGCCCGATGTTCCGCTACGAGAAGCCGCAGAAGGGCCGCTATCGCCAGTTCCACCAGATCGGCGTGGAAGTCTTCAACCTGCCCGGACCGGACATCGACGCCGAGCTGATCATCCTCACCTGGCGCCTGTGGCAGAAGCTGGGCATGGCCGATGCCGTGACCCTGCAGCTCAACACCCTGGGTTCCAGCGAGGCCCGCGCGCGCTACCGCGACGCACTGGTCACCTATCTGCAGGATCGCTTCGACCAGCTCGACGAAGACAGCCAGCGCCGCATGACCACCAACCCGCTGCGTATCCTCGACAGCAAGGTGGAAAGCACCCAGGCCCTGCTGGTCGGCGCGCCGACCCTGCACGACTACCTGGACGAAGAGTCGCTCGCCCACTTCGAGGGCCTGAAGGCCCGTCTGGACGCGGTCGGCCTGCGCTACGAGATCAACCAGAAGCTGGTGCGCGGCCTGGACTACTACTGCCGCACCGCGTTCGAGTGGGTCACCGAGAAGCTCGGTTCCCAGGGCACCGTTTGCGGCGGTGGCCGCTACGACGGCCTGGTCAGCCAGTTCGGCGGCAAGCCGACCCCAGGCGTGGGCTTCGCCATGGGCGTGGAGCGCCTGGTGCTGCTGCTGGAAACCCTGGGCCTGGTTCCCGAGGAACTCAGCCGTCCGGCCGACCTCTTCCTCTGCGCCTTCGGCGAAGCGGCCGAGCTCGCCGGCCTGAGCCTGGCCGAGCGCCTGCGTGACGCCATCCCCGGCGTCCGCCTGCTGGTCAATGCCGGCGGTGGCAGCTTCAAGAGCCAGTTCAAGAAGGCCGACAAGAGCGGTGCACAGTTCGCAATGATTCTGGGTGACGACGAACTGGCCAACCGCGTGGTAGGTTTCAAGCCCCTGCGTGGCGAGGGCGAACAACAGAACATCGCCTGGGACGCTCTGCCCGAGCACCTGGCAGCCTGTCTCGAGCAGGCTTGAGAATCGAGCGGATAGGAGTATTGGGGTGAGTACGCGTACCGAAGAAGAACAACTGGCGGACATCAAGGACTGGTGGCAGCGCAATGGCATGCCCCTGCTGACCGGTGCCGCCCTGGCACTGGTGGTGGTGTTCGGCTGGCAAGCCTGGAAGAAGTACCAGAACAACCAGGCGCAGGGTGCCTCGGTGATCTATCAGGCCCTGCTGGAAACCGCCCTGAACCCCGCTGGCAAGCCGGATACCGCCAAGGTCGCCGAGCTGGCCAACAAGCTGACCAGCGAATATGCCGGTACTCCGTATTCCCAGTATGGTCGCCTGTTCGTCGCCAAGGTCGCGGTGGACAGCGGCAAGCTGGATGACGCCGTCCTGGAGCTCAAGGCCATCGTCGACAAGCCGGTAGACGCCACCCTCGGCGAGCTGGCTCGCCAGCGCCTGGCCCGCGTGATGGGCGCCCAGGGCAAGGCCGAGGAAGGGCTGAAGCTGCTCGATGGCAGCGCCGACAAGGCTTATGTCGCCACCCGCGAAGAACTGCGTGGCGACCTGCTGGTCCAGCTCAAGCGTGCCGACGAGGCGCGCAGTGCCTACGAGAAGGCCAAGGCCGCCCTGCCGGAAGACGCCGCCGTCGGCGCCCTGCAGATGAAACTCGACGACCTGGCCAAGGGAGACGCCTGACATGCTGCGCTGGAAACATGCCGCGCTGCTCGCGCTGACTCTGTTGGCCGTAGGCTGCAGCAGCAACAGCAAGAAAGAACTGCCCCCGGCGGAGCTCACCGATTTCAAGGAAGAGGTTCGTCTGGAGAAGCAATGGAGCCGCTCGGTCGGTGACGGCCAGGGCGAGCTGTACAACCTGCTCGAGCCGGCGGTGGATGGCCAGACCATCTACGCCGCATCCGCCGAAGGCCGGATCATGGCGATCCAGCGCGAAAGCGGTGACGTGCTGTGGAAAAAGGATCTCGACTTGCCGGTTTCCGGCGCCGTTGGCGTCGGCAACGGGCTGGTCCTGCTGGGCACCATGCGTGGTGACGTGATCGCCTTGGACGCCGGCAGCGGCGAGCAGAAGTGGCGCGCCAAGGTCACCAGCGAAGTGCTGGCGGCTCCGGCCACCAACGGCGACGTGGTGGTAGTGCAGACCCAGGACGACAAACTGGTCGCCTTCGATGCCGCCACCGGCAACCAGCGCTGGATCTATGAAGGCACCGTGCCGGTGCTGACCCTGCGCGGTACCGGCGCTCCGCTGATCGACGGCCGTCTGGCACTGGCGGGTCTGGCCAGCGGCAAGGTCGTTGCCGTGGACGTCCAGCGTGGCCTGCCGGTCTGGGAGCAGCGTGTGGCTATCCCGCAGGGCCGTTCCGAACTGGACCGCGTGGTCGATATCGACGGCGGTTTGCTGCTGGCCGATGGCGTCCTTTACGTCGCCAGCTATCAGGGCCGCGCCGCGGCGCTGGACGAGAGCACTGGCCGTGTACTGTGGCAGCGTGAAGCCTCCAGCTATGTCGGCGTTGCCGAAGGTACCGGCAGCGTGTTCATCAGCCAGGCCACCGGTACTGTGGAAAGCCTGGACTCCCGTGGCTCGTCCTCGCTGTGGAGCAACGACGCGCTGGCTCGCCGCCAGCTGTCCGCCCCGGCCGTGTTCTCGAGCAACGTGGTGGTGGGTGACCTGGAAGGTTACGTGCACCTGCTGAGCCAGGTTGACGGTCGTTTCGTTGGCCGCGAGAAGGTCGATGGCGACGGTGTGCGGGTTCGTCCGCTGGTAGTCGGCAGCTGGATGTACGTGTTCGGCAACAGCGGCAAGCTGGTCGCCTACACGCTCCGCTAAGCTGAGTGTTACTGCCGGCCGCTGCCGTGAAAAACGGCAGCGGCCGTCGTGTTTTCTGAAATTCAAATTTCCTGGAGAGCCGCATGGTTCCCGTAATAGCCCTGGTGGGCCGCCCGAACGTCGGCAAGTCCACCCTGTTCAACCGCCTGACCCGCACCCGTGACGCCATCGTCGCCGAGTACGCCGGTCTGACCCGTGACCGCCAGTACGGCGAGGCCAAGTGGCAGGGCAAGAAATTCATCGTCATCGATACCGGTGGTATTTCCGGTGACGAAGAGGGTATCGACGCCAAGATGGCCGAGCAGTCGCTGCAGGCTATCGAAGAGGCCGACGCCGTCCTGTTCATGGTCGACTCCCGTGCCGGCCTCACCGCCGCCGACGAGATGATCGGCGAGCACCTGCGCAAGAAGAACAAGCGCACCTATCTGGTGGCGAACAAGGTCGATACCGTCGATCCGGACATCGCCCGTGCCGAGTTCAGCCCGCTGGCCCTGGGCCATGCGATCCCGATCGCCGCAGCCCACGGCCGTGGCATCACCCAGATGCTGCAGGAAGCCCTGGGCGAGATGTTCGCTCCGGAGCCCGAGGCGCCGGAAGACAACGACCTGCCCAGCGAGCTGGAAGAAGTCGCCGAGGGCGAGGAAGCCAAGCGCATTCCCGGCCCGAGCGAGAAGGATGGCATCAAGATCGCCATCATCGGTCGCCCTAACGTCGGCAAGTCCACCCTGGTCAACCGCATGCTCGGCGAAGAGCGGGTGATCGTGTACGACCAGGCCGGCACCACCCGCGACAGTATCTACATCCCCTTCGAGCGCAACGAAGAGAAGTACACCCTGATCGACACCGCTGGCGTGCGCCGCCGCGGCAAGATCTTCGAAGCGGTGGAAAAGTTCTCCGTGGTGAAGACCCTGCAGGCGATCCAGGACGCCAACGTGGTCATCTTCGTCATGGACGCCCGCGAAGGCGTGGTCGAGCACGACCTCAACCTGCTCGGCTTCGTGCTGGAGACCGGCCGCGCGCTGGTCATCGCGCTGAACAAGTGGGACGGCATGGAATCCGCCGAGCGCGAGTACGTGAAGACCGAGCTGGAGCGCCGGCTGATGTTCGCCGACTTCGCCGACATCCACTTTATTTCTGCGCTGCACGGCACCGGCGTCGGCCACCTGTACAAGTCGGTGCAGGACTCCTTCCGTTCCGCCGTGACCCGCTGGCCCACCAGCAAGCTCACGCAGATCCTCGAGGACGCCATCCAGGTCCACCAGCCGCCGATGGTCAACGGCCGCCGCATCAAGCTGCGCTACGCGCACCTGGGTGGTGCCAACCCGCCGCTGATCGTGATCCACGGCAACCAGGTGGACGCGGTGCCCAAGGCCTACACCCGTTACCTGGAGAAGACCTACCGCCGTGTGCTCAAGCTGGTCGGTACGCCGATCCGCATCGAGTACAAGGGCGGCGACAACCCGTTCGAGGGCAAGAAGACCCAGCTCACCGAACGCCAGGTCAACAAGAAGCGCCGGCTGATGTCGCACCACAAGAAGGCCGAGAAGAAGAAGAAAGACAAGCGTAAATAACGTCTGTCGGACTTCAGGCGCAAGGCTGCAGGCGATAGAGTAGGGCCTCCCTCTCATCGCCCGCAGCCTGTAGTCACGCCATGCTCACCAGCAAATTGCCGAACGTCGGCACCACCATCTTCACCCGCATGTCCCAGCTCGCCGCCGAATGCGGTGCGCTGAATCTCTCCCAGGGTTTCCCGGACTTCGACAGCCCCGCGCCATTGCTCGAAGCCGTCGCCCGCCACGTGATGGCCGGGCATAACCAGTACAGCCCGATGACCGGCCTGCCGGCCCTGCGCGAACAGGTCGCGCTGAAAGTCGCCGGCTTCTATGGCCGCAAGGTCAGCGCCGACGCGGAGGTGACCATCGTCCCCGGTGCTACCGAAGGGATCTTCTGCGCGGTACAGGCGCTGATTCGCCCGGGCGACGAGGCCATCGTCCTCGATCCCTGCTACGACAGCTACGAGCCCTCGGTGGAGCTGGCCGGCGGCCGCTGCGTGCATGTGCCGCTGAGCCTGCCGGACTTCCGCATCGATTGGCAGCGCATGGCCGACGCCATCACCCCGCGTACCCGCCTGATCTTCCTCAACAGCCCGCACAATCCCAGCGGCGCGCTGATCGACCGCGCCGACCTGGACCGCCTGGCGGCGCTGATCCGCGACCGCGAGATCTACGTCATCAGCGACGAGGTCTACGAGCACCTGATCTACGACGGCGTGCAGCATGCCAGCGTGCTGGCCCACGACGAGCTCTACCCCCGCGCCTTCGTGATCAGCTCCTTCGGCAAGACCTACCACGTCACCGGCTGGAAGACCGGCTATGTGGTGGCACCGCCGGCGCTGTCGGCGGAAATGCGCAAGATCCACCAGTACGTGAACTTCTGCGGGGTGACCCCGCTGCAGTGCGCCCTGGCCGACTTCATGGCCGAGCACCCCGAGCACCTGCGCGAACTGCCGGGTTTCTACCAGGCCAAGCGCGACCTGTTCTGCGACCTGCTGGAAAGCTCGCGCTTTGGCTTCCAGCGGGCCGCCGGCACCTACTTCCAGGTGGTCGACTACTCGGCGATCCGTCCGGACCTGGACGACGTCGCCATGTCCGAGTGGCTGACCCGCGAGCACGGCGTGGCCGCCATTCCGGTCTCGGTGTTCTACCAGCAGGCCCCGGCGGACATGCGCCTGGTGCGCTTCTGCTTCGCCAAGAAAGAGGAGACGCTGCGCCAGGCGGCGGAAAGACTATGCGCGATCTGAGTCAATTGCCCGACCTCAAGCTGGCCCTGGTGCAGACCACCCTGGTCTGGCATGACGCCAGGGCCAACCGCGAGCGCTTCGATGTGCTGCTGGAAAGTGCCCGCGGCGCGGACGTAGTGATCCTGCCGGAGATGTTCACCACCGGCTTTTCCATGGACTCCGAGGCCCTGGCCGAAGCAGAGGAGGGCGACACCTACGCCTGGCTGCGTGGGCAGGCTGCGCAGCTCGATGCCGTGGTCTGCGGCAGCGTGATCATTCGCGCCGCCGACGGCAGCCACCGCAATCGCCTGCTCTGGGCTCGCCCGGACGGCGAGGTGCAGTACTACGACAAGCGCCACCTGTTCCGTATGGCCGGCGAGCACAAGCACTACACGCCGGGTGAGCAGCAGGTGCTGCTGGAGTGGAAGGGCTGGCGGATTCGTCCGCTGGTCTGCTACGACCTGCGCTTCCCGGTGTGGAGCCGCAATGCCCAGGACACCGACCTGCTGCTCTATACCGCCAACTGGCCGGCCGCGCGTCGCCAGCACTGGAACCGTCTGCTGCCAGCGCGGGCCATCGAGAACCTGTGCTATGTCGCGGCGGTCAATCGCGTCGGCGAGGACGGCAAGGGCCACGCCTATTCCGGCGACAGCCAGGTGCTGGACTTCCAGGGCGACAACCTGTTGGCGGCGGGAAGTGCCGATGGTGTGTTCCAGGTTGCCTTGAGCGCATCCGAACTGGCGGTCTACCGGGAGCGCTTCCCGGCCTATCTGGATGCGGATCGGTTCGATATCCAGATTTGAGGGCCTCAGGGAAGGTGTGCTTTTCGTAGGAGCGAGCTTGCTCGCGAACAGAGATTTTCAGCCGCATCAGTGTTGGGCGGTTCGCGAGCAAAGTCGCTCCTACAGGTAGATCCGACCTCGGCGCTTAATACGCACTGGCAGTGTTCAGCCGCTGCATCGCCTCGTCACTGAGCTTCAGGTCCACCGCCGCGATCAGGTCCGGCAACTGCTCCAGCTTCGATGCACTGGCGATCGGCGCGGTGATGCTCGGTCGCGCAATCAGCCAGGCCAGGGCTACCTGGGTGGGCGTGGCGTTCAGCTCGCCGGCCACTTCCTCCAGCGCATCGATGATGGCGAAGCCGCGCTCGTTCATGAAGTTCTTCACCTTGTAGCCGCGCACGCTGCTCTTGCCCAGGTCCGCCTCGCTGCGGTACTTGCCGGTGAGAAAGCCCGCCGCCAGGGAGTAGAAGCTGATCACCCCGAGCCCCAGTTGCTTCACCGTGGGTTCCAGATGGGTCTCGTAGTTGGCGCGGTCGTAAAGGTTGTAGTTGGGCTGCAGGCTCTGGTAGTTCGGCAACTTCAGACGATCGCAAAGCTCGCGGGCCTCGCGCAGGCGCCGGGCGTCGAGGTTCGAGGCGCCGATCACTCGCACCTTGCCTTCTTCCACCGCTTCGGCGAAGGCGCCCATGGTTTCCTCCATGGAGGTGTGCGGATCGTCGCAATGGGCCTGGTAGAGATCGATGTAGTCGGTCTGCAGGCGTTTGAGCGAGCGCTCCAGGGCCTGCTCGATATAGACCGCCGACAGGCCCTTGTGGCCGTTGCCCATGTCCATGCCGACCTTGGTGGCGATCTGCACCTGATTGCGCTTGCCGGTCTTCTTCAGCCACTTGCCGATCAGGGTTTCCGACTCGCCGCCGACGTGCCCGGGCACCCAGCGCGAATACACATCGGCCGTGTCGATGCAGTTGATCCCGGCGTCGACCACCGCATCCAGCAGGCGGAAGGAGGTGGCTTCGTCCGCCGACCAGCCGAACACGTTGCCGCCGAATACCAGGGGCGGAATCGCCAGTCCGGACTGGCCCAGTTCGCGATGTTTCATCTGTCAGGTCTCCCCCGGCTGCACTGTCGTTGAACCAGCATAGACGGCTGAGGCGTGATAGACGTGGGAGATGGTTGACAGGCGCCTAGGAGCTTGCGCACTATCGGTGACCTGATTTCGCACACGAAAATTGCCCATGCTTGCCAACCTCGACTCTTCGCTGCCGCTCCCGGGCTTCTCCGCCCAGGCTGGCGTATGCGTCGTCGTTGCCAAGAAATCGAAGAAACAGTCGCTCATTTGACCGGGGCGTGCTGTCCCGTCAGATGGGCTGACAGGACACAAGGCGCGCAGGTCGTACATCTCTCCCCCGCTTGATTCCCGCATCCCTCCCTGACGGTGACCAGACGGTCAGCCACAAGGAGTTTTTGCATGTCTACGTTTCGTGGAATCTGGGTGGCCCTGGCCACTCCCTTCCGTGCCGGGGAAGTCGATTTCGCCGCGCTGCACAACCTGGTTTCCCGACTGCTGGAGGACGGCGTCGCCGGCTTCGTGGTCTGTGGCACCACTGGGGAGGCGGCGGCGCTGAGCCATGAGGAGCAGCTCGCCGTGCTCGATGCCGTGTTGCAGTGGGTGCCGCCGCAGCAGGTGATCATGGGCCTGGCGGGCAACAACCTGCGCGAACTGCTGGCCTTCCAGCAGGGGATCCAGCGCCGCCCGCTGGCCGGCCTGCTGGTGCCGGCGCCGTATTACATCCGGCCGTCGCAGGCCGGCCTGGAGTCGTTCTTCCAGACTGTGGCCGATGCCGCCAGTGTGCCGGTGGTGCTTTACGACATTCCCTACCGCACCGGCGTGCGCATCGAGCGCGAAACCCTGCGGCGCATCGTGCGCCATCCGCGCATCGCCGCGATCAAGGATTGCAGCGGTGATCTGGAGACCACCCTCGCATTGATCGCCGATGGCGAGGTCGAGGTGCTGACGGGCGAGGACCTGCAGATCTTCAACAACCTGTGCCAGGGCGGTGCCGGAGCGATTTCCGCGTCAGCCCATGTGCGCGCCGATCTCTATGTGCGGATGCAGCGTCAGGTCGAATCGGGCGATCTGGCCGCGGCGCGGGCGACCTTCTACCGCCTGCTGCCATGGATCCAGGCCGCCTTCGCCGAGCCCAACCCGGCGGCGGTCAAGGCGGCGTTGGCCTTGCAGGGGCTGATCGCCGACGAGTTGCGCGAGCCGATGCAGCCCTGCGCCCCGGCCACCGTCGAGCGGCTGCGTGGCGTGCTGGCGGCGCTGGCCGATTAGGAGGGGAGGGCCGGCAATGGGTTTTGCTCTATCATGACGGCCTGCCCATTGCCGAGTGCCCGCCATGACCACCACTCCCTACCTGCTGGACCAGCTGGAAACCGCCGACATGCTGCTGATCGACGGCCTGCACGCCTGGCAGTTCGAGCTGAACGAGTCGCTGCTGGACCAGGCCGACGCCGCTGCCCACGCCGACCAGCCCTTCGCCAGCGACGAGGTGGTGCTGCTGATCGAGTCCATCGATGGCCGCGACCGCCGTCAGTGGGCCTTCACCTATAACGAGGTGATGGAGGCACGCTATCAGGCCACGGAGGAAAGCTGGTTGCTGCACGCCGGCGGCCAGGAGCATCGCTTGTGTTGCCTGGGCGCGGTGACCGCCAGCGGTGACGACGAGTAAGACATGAAGGCCCCGATGGGGCCTTCGGTGTTTTCAGGCGTTGAAAAACGCGCGACGGCCTACCCGAGACGCCGGCCCAGTACGGCAGCGATGGTGGTGGGGGCGGCGGAGAAGTTGTCCGGCAGGAACCAGCCGATCAGCGACAGAACCACGAACAGTCCGACCCCTGCCAGCCAGACGTTGCGTATCTGCTCGTGTCGGCCCAGGCAGCGCAGGTTGTGGGCGATGATCCAGGCGCCGGCGACGGGCGTACCGAAGAAGGTGGCGATGCCGACGGCGGCGAGGCGGTAGAGCGGCTTTCTCGGCGGGTTGTCCAGCAAGGAGGCGTGGGGAGGCCGGAAGGGATTGTCCTTGGGCGCGTTCATGTTTTCGTTCCTTCGAAAACAGCCCCGGACGCACAAGGCGTCCGGGGCAAAGGGGACAGCGGTGCTACCGGGCTTACGCGGCTTTCGCGTGGCCCAGCGTCACGGCGCGGTTCAGGGCGCTGAACAGCGCACGGAAGCTCGCGGTGGTGATGTTTTCATCGATGCCGATGCCGTGCAGCGAACGGCCACCCTCGACGCGCAGTTCGATGTAGGCGGCCGCGCGGGCATTGGTGCCGGCGCCAATGGCGTGCTCGTTGTAGTCCATGATCTCGACGTCCACCGGCAGCGAGGCGACCAGGGCTTCCAGGGTGCCCTTGCCCTTGCCGTGCCAGCGGTGCTGTTCGCCCTTGTGGGTGACGTCGATGTCGATGGCGCAGATGCCGTTCTCTTCCTGCAGGCGGTAGCTCTTCAGGCCGAACGGGGAAACGGCCTGCAGGTACTCGTTCTGCAGCAGGTTGTAGATCTGCTCGGCAGTCATTTCCAGGCCCAGGCGATCGGTCTCGTTCTGTACCACCTGGCTGAACTCGATCTGCATGCGGCGCGGCAGGCTGATGCCGTATTCCTGCTCCAGCAGGAAGGTGATGCCGCCCTTGCCGGACTGGCTGTTCACGCGGATCACGGCCTCGTAGCTGCGGCCGATGTCCGCCGGGTCGATCGGCAGGTACGGCACTTCCCACACGGCGTCTTCCTTCTGCTGGGCGAAGCCCTTGCGGATGGCGTCCTGGTGGGAGCCGGAGAAGGCGGTGTGGACCAGGTCGCCAACGTACGGATGACGCGGGTGCACCGGAATCTGGTTGCACTCTTCCACCACTTTGCGCACGGCGTCGATGTCGGAGAAGTCCAGCTCGGGGTCGATGCCCTGGGTGTACATGTTCAGCGCCATGGTCACCAGGCACAGGTTGCCGGTGCGCTCGCCGTTGCCGAACAGGCAGCCTTCGACGCGGTCGGCGCCGGCCATCAGCGCCAGCTCGGAGGCGGCCACGCCAGTGCCACGGTCGTTGTGGGTATGCAGGCTGATCAGCACGCTGTCGCGCTTGTCGATCTGGCGGCCGAACCATTCGATCTGGTCGGCATAGTTGTTCGGGGTGGCGCACTCGACGGTGGCGGGCAGGTTGAGGATCAGACGGTTGGCCGGGGTCGGCTGGAACACGTCGATCACCGCGTTGCACACTTCGACGGCGAAGTCGGTCTCGGTGGAGCTGAACACTTCCGGCGAGTACTCGAAGCCCCACTGGGTTTCCGGCGCGGCATCGGCCAGGCGCTTGATGGTCTGGCCGGCGGCCACGGCGATGGCTTTCACGCCAGCCTTGTCCTGGTTGAAGACGATCTTGCGGAAGCTCGGCGCGCAGGCGTTGTAGTAGTGGACGATGGCCTTCTTCGCGCCCTTCAGGGACTCGAAGGTGCGCTCGATGAGGTCGTCGCGGGCCTGGGTCAGTACCTGGATGGTGACGTCATCGGGAATGTGGCCGCCCTCGATCAGCTCGCGGACGAAGTCGAAGTCGGTCTGCGAGGCGGACGGGAAGCCCACTTCGATTTCCTTCAGGCCGACCTGAACCAGGCACTTGAAGAAGCGCATCTTCTTCTCGGCGTCCATCGGCTCGATCAGCGACTGGTTGCCGTCGCGCAGGTCGGTGGACAGCCAGATCGGCGCCTTGTCGATGATCTTGTCCGGCCAGGTGCGGTCGGGCAGGGTGATCTGGGTGAACGGACGGTATTTCTTCGACGGATCTTTCAACATGCTCATGAGCGGAATCCTTGTTCTTTCTGGCCAGCGGGCCTGCGCGAAAAAAAGATGAAAAAGAGACGAAACCGGGAGGAGGAATCAGCCACGCAGTCGCGGGCTGACCAGGCGCAGGCAGGCGTGTTGGCGAAGCAGGATGAGGGTGTGTGCGGTTTTCATGAGTGCCAACCTAATGGCCTGAGAGGGCGATGGCAAGCATTCGTTAAAAATTGGTAGAAAAACTCTCTGCTACGACTGTGGTGATAAAAAATTGCTTAGATTTCCGTGTTTGAGCAATTTTTATTAGAGTCATTTGCTGTGCTTAACTGATTCTGCGTCCACGTGCCGCAGCGGAGCTGCGGAACTCCGTGCGATCATTGCGCACCCGCTCAAGGCGGGGCTTTCCATCCGCAAGGACATTTCGTGACCCGTCGCACCCGACATGGCCGCACCCGACAAGGCATAGGAACCTGGCTGGCGCTGTTCGCCATGCTGATGATCTATGTCGGCCCGCTGGTATCCCAGTCGCTGCCGATGGATCACCCTATGCCCATGGACCATCCCATGCCGATGCAGCATGGGGCGTCCAGTGAGCACCACGATGGGATGGGGCACGGCGGCGAGGACGTGGCGGCGCACGACATGGCCGGCATGGACGAGTTGGCCTGCTCCGACGGCCATCGCGCTGCGGACCAGCATGCTGCACCGGTATCCCACGGCGAGAAGCCTCTCAGCGCCGATGCCTTCATGGAGAAGTGCGGCTACTGCAGCCTGCTGATCCACAGCCCGCCGCTGACGCCGCCGCCGGTCCTGCTGGACCATGGCCAGCCCGCCACCGGCACACCTGTCGCCCAGTTCACGAGCTCCACCATTCCCGCCTCGCCGGTCTTCCCCGGCGCCCGCTCCCGCGCTCCACCGGCCCTGATCGGCTGATCCCCTATCCCGAATCCATCGACCGCAGGCGCGGATGACCGCTTCCGCCTGCGCGCCGTGCGTGTCCGCATGGAACGGGCGATTTCACCGATCACGGAATAAATGGAATGTCCCGCATGCAAATGCGCCGTCGGCCGCGTGCCGCCGGCTTGCGCGCCCTGTGCGCGCTGACCGCCCTTGGCGGTTTCACTGCCGTCCCGGCCCTGGCCGAGGACGACGATCACTCCACCCACGTTGTGGAGTTGGAGCCCAGCGTCATCACCGCCGTGGCGCAGAGCTCGCCGCTCACCATCGTCACCGACCCGAAGCAGCCGCGCCAGCCGATCCCGGCCAGCGACGGCGCCGACTACCTCAAGACCATCCCCGGCTTCTCCGCCATCCGTAACGGCGGCACCAACGGTGACCCGGTGCTGCGCGGCATGTTCGGCTCGCGCCTGAACATCCTTACCAATGGCACCACCCTGCTCGGCGCCTGCCCGGCGCGGATGGACGCACCGACCTCCTATATCTCGCCGGAAACTTACGACAGGCTCACCGTGGTCAAGGGCCCGGAAACCGTGATCTGGGGCCCCGGCGCCTCGGCCGGCACCATCCGCTTCGACCGCGAACCGGAGCGCTTCGGCGAGCTGGGCTCGCGGATCAACGGCAGCCTGGTCGCCGGTTCCAACGGCCGTTTCGACCGCGTGCTGGACGCCGCTGCCGGCGGGCCGGAGGGCTATATGCGCTTCACCGGCAACAAATCGCAGTCCGATGACTACGAGGACGGCGCCGGCGACACCGTGCCCTCGCGCTGGAACAAGTGGAACGGCGACGTGGCCCTCGGCTGGACGCCGGACGCCGATACCCTGGTCGAACTCACCGCCGGCAAGGGCGACGGCGAGGCGCGTTACGCCGGACGCGGGATGGACGGCTCGCAGTTCAAGCGCGAAAGCCTCGGCCTGCGCTTCGAGAAGTCCAACCTCGGCGAGGTGCTCGACAAGCTGGAGGCGCAGGTCTACTACAACTACGCCGACCACGTGATGGACAACTACAGCCTGCGCACGCCCTCGGGCACCGGGATGATGGCCGGGCCGATGGCCTCCAATGTCGATCGCCGCACCCTCGGTGGGCGCCTGGCCGCCACCTGGCGCTGGGACGACTTCAAGCTGGTCTCCGGCGTCGACGCGCAGACCAGCGAGCACCGCGAACGCATGGGCATGGGCATCAATACCTACGATGACCAGCCGTGGAACAAGGACGCGGTCTTCCACAACTACGGCGCTTTCGGCGAGCTGACCTGGTACGCCGCCGAGCGTGACCGCGTGATCAGTGGCGCCCGCCTGGACCGCGCCTCGGCCAAGGACTACCGGCAGACCGCGGGGTCGGGGCACATGACCCACCCCAACCCGACCGCCGATGATACCCGCGCCGATACCCTGCCCAGCGGCTTCGTGCGCTACGAGCACGATCTGGCCGATACGCCGACCACCCTCTATGCCGGCCTTGGCCATGTGCAGCGCTTCCCCGACTACTGGGAGCTGTTCTCCCCGGACAAGGGGCCGGCCGGCTCGGTCAACGCCTTCGACAGCATCGAGCCGGAGAAGACCACCCAACTGGACTTCGGCGCCCAGTACGAGGACGAGAAGCTCAAGGCCTGGGCCTCCGGCTACGTCGGGGTGATCCGCGACTACATCCTGTTCGAGTACAGCGACGGCATGATGGGCAAGACCTCCCAGGCGCGGAACGTCGATGCGCGCATCATGGGCGGCGAACTGGGCGCGGCCTATGCGCTCACCACCAACTGGGCGACCGACGCGACCCTGGCCTACGCCTGGGGCAAGAACACCACCGACGACCGCGCCCTGCCGCAGATGCCGCCGCTGGAGGCGCGCTTCGGCCTGACCTACGGGCAGGACGCCTGGAGCGCGGGCGGCCTCTGGCGGGTGGTGGCGCGCCAGGGGAGGGTCGCCGAGGGGCAGGGCAACGTGGTCGGCTACGACTTCGATGAAAGCCCGGGCTTCGCGGTGTTCTCGCTCAACGGCGCGTACAGGCTGAGCCAGCACTTCAAGGTCAGCGCCGGCGTCGACAACCTGTTCGACAAGGACTACGCCGAGCACCTGAACCTGGCGGGCAACGCCGGCTTCGGCTACCCGGCGAACAACCCCGAATCGATCCACGAGCCGGGGCGCACGCTCTGGACCAAAGTGGACTTCTCGTTCTAAGCCCGACCGGCCCCGCCAGTCGGGGCCTCCTTGTGTGAGGAGATCAACGAATGCAGAAGCAGACATTCGATTTCTACAACCTGGCCTGGCGCTGGCACTTCTACGCCGGGCTGTTCGTCGCGCCCTTCATGATCCTGCTGTCGATCACCGGGATCATCTACCTGTTCAAGCCGCAGCTCGACCCGCTGATGTACAGCGACCTGCTGCAGGTGAAGCCCGGCGAAGTGCGGCTGTCCGCCGACGAGCAACTGATGCACCTGCATCACCAGAACCCGCAGCTGCAGGTCAGCCAGTACCTGCCGGCTCCCGCTGCCGACCGCAGCGCGCAGTTCGTTGCCCAGCTTGATGGGCGTGAGGTGAACGCCTTCGTCGATCCCTACAGTGGCAAGCTGCTCGGCCTGCAGGACGCCAAGTCCAACCTGCAGGCCATGGCCCGCGCGCTGCACGGTGAGCTGATGATCGGTACCGTCGGCGACCGGCTGATCGAGCTGGCTGCCGGCTGGGGGATCGTGCTCGTCGTTTCCGGTCTCTACCTGTGGTGGCCGCGCAAGCGTTCGCTGCGCGTGCTGCTCTGGCCGGACCTGTCGCGCCGCGGCCGTGCCCTGTGGCGTGACGTGCACATGGTGGTCGGCTTCTGGGGCTCGCTGCTGATGCTGTTCATGCTGCTCACCGGCATGACCTGGACCGGCTTCTGGGGCAAGTCCTTCGCCGACGTGTGGAACCGCTTCCCGGCGGCCATGTGGAACGAGGTGCCCAAGTCGGACCTGGAGGCGCGCACCCTCAATGAGGCGCATCGCCAGACCATTCCCTGGGCGATGGAAAACACCCCGATGCCGATGTCCGGCGGCGCCCACGCCGAGCACATGGCCCACGGTTCCGGCGGCATGGCGATGCCGCAGATCAGCCTGCAGCAGGTGGTCGATACCGCCGACCAGGCCGGTGTGACGGCGGGTTACGCCATCGCCCTGCCCAAGGGCGCGGAAGGCGTGTTCACCGTTTCGGTGTTCGCCGACGATTCGCGCAACGACGCCACCCTGCACATCGACCAGTACACCGGCAAGGTGCTCGCCGACCTGCGCTGGAAGGACTACGGGCTGGTGGCCAAGGGCGTCGAGTCCGGTGTGATGCTGCACGAGGGCAAGATGTTTGGCCTGTTCAACCAGCTGCTGATGCTCGCCGTCTGCCTGATGATCCTGCTCAGCGCGGTCAGCGGCCTGTGGATCTGGTGGAAGCGCCGCCCGCAGGGCCGCCTCGGCGTGCCGCCGATGCCACACGCGCTGCCGGTGTGGAAGGGCGGGGTGGCGATCATGGCCATCCTCGGCGTCGCCTTCCCCCTGGTGGGCGCGTCGCTGCTGCTGGTGTGGGCACTGGATTGGGCCGTGCTGTCGCGCTTCAGATCGCGCAGCCCGGCACTGGGCTGATTCGTGCGCTGTTTTACCCTGACGCCTGCCGCGAGGCAGGCTATGCTGCGGCGCGATCGTTGCGCCGGCGGCTCGATGTTTCTCCGCCGCCTTGGCGGATCTGATCACAAGCACAACTGGAGTCTCGAAGATGCGTAAAACCCTGCTCGCTTTCGCTGTCCTGCTGGGCTTCTCCGGCGCCGCCACGGCCCACGAATATGAGGCCGGCAACCTGCATATCGATCACCCCTGGTCACTGTTGCTGCCGGCCAATTCGGTGAACGGCGCCGCCTACTTCGTCGTGGAGAACCACGGCAAGGACGCCGACCGCCTGCTCGGCGCCGACACCGAGCGCGCCGCCAGCGCCGAGATCCACCAGCACGTGGAGAAGGACGGCATGATGAAGATGCAGAAGGTCGAGGGCGTGGACATCCCCGCCGGCGGCAAGCTGGTCTTCGCCCCCGGCCAATACCACCTGATGCTGTTCGGCCTGAAGAAGCCGCTGGCCGATGGCGAGCGCTTCCCGCTGACCCTGCATTTCCAGAAGGCCGGCGACGTGAAGGTCGAGGTTGCCGTGCAGAAGGAAGCCCCGAAAGGCACCGACATGGGCCATGACATGCACGGTATGAAGATGGACTGACCGTCTGGCCGGCTGCGCGCCGCGGCGGCGGTCTGGTGGGAAAATGGGGCCGGGTCCCAGGTGATCCGGCCTGTGGCCACCACCCGTGGTCGGGAGGTAGAGCATGCGCAGCGTACACGGCGCCATCCTGCTGGCGGCTATTTCATTGCTGGCCGCCTGCAGCCACTCCAGCTTGCACGACGACCAACTGCCGCTGGACCAGCACCTGGAGAAGCTCGGCCTGCGCCAGGGCGATGCGGTGAAGTCGATCCCGGTGCGGGATACCGAGGGCTGGCAATACCTCGACAAGGGCCACATCGTCCTTGGCCAATCGCCGGGGCGGCGTTACCTGGTGACCTTTTCCGCGCCGTGCAACAACCTGGGGTTCAGCAATCGGCTGAATATCAGCAATACGGTCGGGTCGGTCACGACGCTTGATCGCATCATCTCGGTCGACTCGGCGGGCATCCCCGAGCCCTGTCTGATCGGCCAGCTCCACGAACTGGAACGTGTGCCCAAGAAGCCGCAGCACGAGGGCGGCTATTGATTCGCCCTTGGGCGTTCTTCAGGGCTTAAACGCGCTGATGAAGATCGCCGGGTTATTCAGGCCGACGTTCGGTGCATGTGCGGCTCGGGGAGAGGGCGCGGTTCTTCAGTTGCTCGCTGGCTTGAAGGCTAGGCGCGTCCGGCGCGCCGCGAAGATCAGCACGAAGCCGATGCAGTAGGCCAGCACATCCGGCCAGTCCGGTGTGGCGCCCAGCACGATACGCAGCGCGCGATTGCCGATCTGCCAGTGCAGCGTCGCCGCCAGAAACTGGCCGAACTCGATCAGCAACCCACAGGCCAGCGCTGTGCTGGCCAGCCCGGTTGCGGGCGCGTCCAGCGCGGCGCGCAGCAGGCAGTACAGCCAGACCACCGCCAGCACGTCGCCGCCGAAGCCGCGCAGCCAGCCCAGATGGGCGCCAGCAGTGGCCAGCCACACCAGCACGGCGAACCAGAGCAGGGCGAAGACGGCGCTGGTCAGGTCGAATCTCAGGCGGATGTTCATCGGCTCAGGGCTTGAATGCGCCGATGAAGATCGCCGGGTCGACGCGGGCGTCGTTCAGGCTGACGTTCCAGTGCATGTGCGGACCGGTGGCCCGGCCGGTGGCGCCGACGCGGCCGACCACGCCGCCGCGCGGGAGCTGGTCGCCGAGTTTCACGTCGATCTTCGACATGTGGCAGAACATGCTGATGAAGCCCTGGCCGTGGTCGACGAACACCGTGTTGCCGTTGAAGAAGTAGTTACCGATCAGGATCACCTTGCCGGCAGCCGGTGTCTTGATCGGGGTGCCGGCGGGCACGGCGAAGTCCAGCCCGGAGTGCGGGTTGCGTTCCTCGCCATTGAAGAAGCGGCGCAGGCCGAAGGGGCTGGAGAGCGGGCCGTTGACCGGCTTGTCCAGCACCAGGTTGCTCGGCGTGCCGGGGCTGAAGCTGCGGTAGGCGGCGGTCTGTTCGGCCAGCTCGCGGTTGATGCGCTTTAGATCCTCGGGCAGCGGGTTCACCTGGCGGGTGTTCTTCAGGGTGATGTGCTGCTCTTTATAGTGCTTGCTGTCGACGCTGAAGCCGAGGTTGCGGCTGGCGCCGGCCTGCCTCACGACGATCTGCTGGGCGCCGGCCTTGGCGGTCAGCGGAATGCCGACGATAGCGATCCAGTCGCGTCCTTCCTCGCGCACCACCAGCACCGGTTTGCCCTGGTAGCTGGCGGTGGGCACGGCGGCGTCCTGGCCCAGCTGCACCACGGCGACGCCGCCGGGCACCGGCTTGTTCAGGGTGCGGCTGATGAAGCCTTCAGCGTGGGCGGGCAGGGCGAGGAGGGTGGCGGTGAGCAGGCAGAAGAGTCGGAGCATGGCGCTATCCGTGGACGTGTCGGCGGATGAAGCGGGCAGTCTACACGGGGCGATTCGGCGAGCGGGGCGATTTCGTCGAAAGCACTACGGGGTAGCACGGCGCGCTTTTTGTAGAAGCAACTGTCTTTTGGGCTCCCGCGTTCGCGGGAGTGACGATGTCATGCACCGCACTCCGCAGTCGTCTTCCCCGCGAACGCGGGGATCCAAAAAGCAATGTAGGAGCGAGCTTGCTCGCGAACCAACCTGCAGCGGAGCTGTTCGCGAGCAAGCTCGCTCCTACAGTTCCCGGATGTTTCTTCGCCAAAGCGCTAGCGGCGCAGGCCATCCAGCTGCTGACGCCACAACTGCTCCAGCGACAGCACCTGCGCGGGGCCGTAGATGGCGTGGGGCTTGCCCAGATGCGCCGCCCACAGCTGATCGCCGTAGTCGTAATGCCACCACTCGCTGGAGAGGTTGCTGAACCCCGCCGCGCTCATGGCATTGAACAGCATCCGGCGGTTGTCGCGGATCTTTCGCTGGGCTTCGTCCGGCGCGGCGATCTCTTCGTAATGACGGGTGTAGGAGCGTGGCGTCGCCTCGTCGAACAGGCTGCCCATGTCCAGCCAGCGGCCGTCACGGTCGCACAGGGTCAGGTCGATGGCGCCGCCGGTGAGATGCGGGCTGGGTGATTCGGCACGGGTGCTGGGCGGGGCGACGAACTCTCGGGTACGGCGGGTCAGCTCGGCTGGATCGGCATCCGGTTCGTGCTGGCGAAGGATTTCATAGAGCGTGTCGTACAGATGCTGCTGCACCGCGAAGGGCCGCCAGGCATCCAGGATCACCAGGCGCAGGCCGTCCGGCAGCAGGCGGGCGGCTTGCAGCAGGCGCTCGAACACGTCGCTGCGCGCATAGCACTCCGGCTGCGCATTGGGTACGCCCAGGCGGTGATAGGCCGGCCACACCGCGAACCCGGTGGCGATGCCCAGCGCCTGCAGCGGCTGGCCGCATTCGACGATGGGCATGCGGAAGGCTTCGGCCCAGTCCGGATCGGGTTGCGGCAGGATCGGTGCGAGCAGGTCGGTCATTGCAATTCAGTCCAGCAGGGAAAGGGTGACGGGGGCCTGGTGGTTGTCTTCCACCCGCACCTCCAGCTCGCCTTCGGCCAGCCGGGCTTTCAGGCGCTGGCCGTTCTTCGTCTGCGCGGCGCTGCGGATCGCCTGGCCGCGGTCGTCCAGCAGGATGCTGTAGCCGCGCCCCAGGGTAGCCAGTGGGCTGACGATGTGCAGCGTCTGCATCAGGCCGTCCAGGCGCTGGCGCTGTTCGCGCAGGATCGCCTGGGTGGCGCGGGGCAGTCGGCCGCTGAGGTTTTCCAGGCGCTGGCGCAGCAGGGCGAGGTTGCGACCCGGGTGTTGCGCGGCGAGGCGGGTGTCGAGACGGGCGACGCGCTCCTGGCGGATCTGCAACTGGCGCTCGAAGGCGCGGCGCAGGCGCATGTCCAGGTCGTCCAGGCGCTGGGCCTGCTGGCGCAGACGTTCGCCGGGGTGGCGCAGACGCCGGGCGGTGCCCTCCAGGCGCAGGCGTTCGCGGGTCAGACGGTCCTGGATGCGCAGGATAAGGCGGCGGCGCAGGCCGTCCAGGCGCTGCTGCAGGTCGCCGCTGTGGGGCGCCAGCAGTTCGGCGGCGGCCGAAGGCGTGGGCGCGCGCACGTCGGCGACGAAGTCGCTGATCGATACATCGGTTTCATGGCCCACGGCACTGACGATGGGCGTCACGCAGGCGGCGATGGCACGGGCCACCGGCTCTTCGTTGAAGCACCAGAGGTCCTCCAGCGAGCCGCCGCCACGGGCCAGGATCAGCGCGTCGAAGCCCTGCGCATCGGCCAGCTTCAGCGCGCGGACGATCTGCCCGATGGCCTCTCGGCCCTGCACGGCGGTAGGGATCAGCGTCAGCTCGACCTGCGGCGCGCGGCGGCGGAACACGCTGATAATGTCGCGGATCACCGCGCCGGTGGGCGAACTGACGATGCCGATGCGCCGGGGATGCGCCGGCAGTTCGCGCTTGCGCTCGGCGGCGAACAGGCCCTCGGCGGCGAGTTTCTCTTTCAGTGCTTCGAAGGCCAGGCGCAGGGCGCCGTCACCGGCCGGTTCCACAGCGTCGGCGATCAGCTGGTAGTCGCCGCGCCCTTCGAACAGCGAGACCTTGCCGCGTACCCGTACGGCGAGACCGTCGCGCAGGGCCTGGCGCACGCGCAGGGCGTTCTGCCGGAACAGCGCGCAGCGCACCTGGGCGTTGCTGTCCTTCAGGGTGAAATACATATGGCCCGACGCGGGGCGGGCGAGGTTGGAGATCTCGCCCTCGACCCACACCTGCGGGAACACGTCCTCCAGCAGGTGGCGGGCGCGCTGGTTGAGCTGGCTGACGGTCAGTACCTCGCGGTCGAGGCCCAGCCGTTGGAAGGGATCATTCTGCATGGCGAAGGATGATAAGCGGGCCTGTGAACAGGGGCCAGCGCGCAAGGCTGAGAAAGGCTTTATTCAGATCGTCTGGTTACGTTGAGCCGCGCCCCCCAGCTGGGATATAATGCCGCGCTTCCATTTTTCCCGATCGGGAGCCCCCGCCATGCTGCGCATCAGCCAAGAAGCCCTCACTTTCGACGACGTCCTCCTGATTCCCGGTTATTCGGAAGTCCTACCCAAGGACGTGAGCCTGAAAACCCGACTGACCCGTGGCATCGAACTGAACATCCCGCTGGTGTCCGCCGCGATGGATACCGTGACCGAATCCCGCCTGGCGATCGCCATGGCGCAGGAAGGCGGCATCGGCATCATCCACAAGAACATGGGCATCGAGCAGCAGGCTGCCGAAGTTCGCAAGGTCAAGAAGCACGAGACCGCGATCGTCCGCGACCCGATCACCGTAACCCCGTCGACCAAGATCATCGAGCTGCTGCAGATCGCCCGCGAGTACGGCTTCTCCGGCTTCCCGGTGGTGGAAGAGGGTGAACTGGTCGGCATCGTCACCGGTCGCGACCTGCGCGTGAAGCCGAACGTCGGCGACAGCGTCGCCGCGATCATGACCCCGAAGGAAAAGCTGGTCACCGCCCGCGAGAACACTCCGCTGGAAGAGATCAAGGCAGCGCTCTACGAGAACCGCATCGAGAAGATGCTGATCGTCGACGAGAACTTCTATCTCACCGGCCTGGTGACCTTCCGTGACATCGAGAAGGCCAAGACCTACCCGCTGGCGTCCAAGGACGACCTGGGCCGCCTGCGCGTCGGCGCGGCCGTCGGCACCGGCGCCGACACCGGCGAGCGCGTTGCCGCGCTGGTCGCCGCTGGCGTTGACGTAGTCGTTGTCGACACCGCCCACGGCCACTCCAAGGGCGTAATCGACCGCGTGCGCTGGGTGAAGGAAACCTTCCCGCACGTACAGGTCATCGGCGGCAACATCGCCACCGGCGAAGCTGCCAAGGCTCTGGCTGACGCTGGCGCCGACGCCGTGAAGGTCGGCATCGGCCCGGGCTCCATCTGCACCACCCGTATCGTCGCTGGCGTCGGCGTGCCGCAGATTTCCGCCATCGCCAACGTCGCTGCTGCCCTCGAAGGCACTGGCGTTCCGCTGATCGCCGACGGTGGCATCCGCTTCTCCGGCGACCTGGCCAAGGCCATGGTGGCTGGCGCCTACTGTGTGATGATGGGTTCGATGTTCGCCGGTACCGAAGAAGCTCCGGGCGAGATCGAGCTGTTCCAGGGCCGTTCCTACAAGTCCTACCGTGGCATGGGCTCCCTGGGCGCCATGGCCGGCTCCACCGGTTCCTCCGACCGCTACTTCCAGGACGCCTCCGCCGGCGCCGAGAAGCTGGTACCGGAAGGCATCGAAGGCCGCGTGCCTTACAAGGGCCAGCTGACCGCCATCGTCCACCAGCTGATGGGTGGCCTGCGCGCCGCCATGGGCTACACCGGCAGCGCCGATATCCACGACATGCGCACCAAGCCGCAGTTCGTGCGCATCACCGGCGCCGGCATGGCCGAGTCCCATGTGCATGACGTACAGATCACCAAGGAAGCCCCGAACTACCGCGTAGGTTAAGGGTTTCAGGTTAATGAGTCGGACACGGGGCTGGTTGATACAGCCCCGTGTCGTTTGAGAATTTCGCTACGAGAGATGGTCATGGCCCAAGACATTCACGCTCACCGGATCCTGATCCTGGACTTCGGCTCCCAGTACACCCAGCTGATCGCCCGCCGCGTCCGCGAGATCGGCGTGTACTGCGAGATCCATCCGTTCGACATGAGCGACGACGAAGTTCGCGCCTTCGCCCCGCGCGGCATCATTCTGGCCGGCGGCCCGGAGTCGGTGCATGAAGCCAACAGCCCGCGCGCGCCGCAGGCCGTGTTCGACCTGAAGGTGCCGCTGTTCGGCATCTGCTACGGCATGCAGACCATGGCCGAGCAGATGGGTGGCAAGGTGCTGGGCTCGGACCTGCGCGAATTCGGTTATGCCCGCGTCGATGTGGTCGGCAAGGCCCGTCTGCTCGACGGCATCGAAGACCACGTGGATGAAGACGGCTTATTCGGCCTCGATGTGTGGATGAGCCACGGCGACAAGGTCACCGAGATCCCGGCCGGCTTCCACATCCTCGCCAGCACTCCGAGCTGCCCGATCGCCGCCATGGCGGACGACGCCCGTGGCTACTACGGCGTGCAGTTCCACCCGGAAGTGACCCACACCAAGCAGGGCGGTCGCATCCTCTCCCGCTTCGTGCTGGACATCTGCGGCTGCGAAGCCCTGTGGACCCCGTCCAACATCGTCAACGACGCCATCGCCACCGTTCGCGCCCAGGTAGGCTCGTCCAAGGTGCTGCTGGGCCTGTCCGGCGGCGTGGACTCCTCGGTGGTCGCGGCGCTGCTGCACAAGGCCATCGGCGACCAGCTGACCTGCGTCTTCGTCGACAACGGCCTGCTGCGCCTGCACGAAGGTGACCAGGTGATGGCCATGTTCGCCGAGAACATGGGCGTGAAGGTCATCCGCGCCAACGCCGAAGAGCTGTTCCTCGGCCGCCTGGCCGGCGTCAGCGACCCGGAGCAGAAACGCAAGATCATTGGCGGCAGCTTCATCGAAGTCTTCGATCAGGAAGCCACCAAGCTGCAGGACGTGAAGTTCCTCGCCCAGGGCACCATCTACCCCGACGTGATCGAGTCGGCCGGCGCCAAGACCGGCAAGGCCCACGTGATCAAGTCGCACCACAACGTCGGCGGCCTGCCCGAGGACATGCAGTTCGAACTGGTCGAGCCGCTGCGCGAGCTGTTCAAGGACGAAGTCCGCAAGATCGGCCTGGAGCTGGGCCTGCCCTACGACATGGTCTACCGCCACCCGTTCCCGGGCCCGGGCCTGGGCGTGCGCATCCTCGGCGAAGTGAAGAAGGAATACGCCGACCTGCTGCGTCGCGCCGACCACATCTTCATCGAAGAGCTGCGCAACTTCGACTGGTACCACAAGACCAGCCAGGCCTTCGTGGTGTTCCAGCCGGTGAAATCCGTCGGCGTGGTCGGCGATGGCCGTCGCTACGCCTGGGTCGTCGCCCTGCGCGCCGTGGAAACCATCGACTTCATGACCGCTCGCTGGGCGCACCTGCCGTACGAGCTGCTGGAGAAGGTTTCGAACCGTATCATCAACGAGATCGAAGGCATCTCCCGCGTCACCTACGACGTGTCGAGCAAGCCGCCGGCAACGATCGAGTGGGAATGATCGATTCCGTGTGGGCCTGAGCCCGCGCGGTCCGACCCGACAAGGGGCAGCCACGGCTGCCCCTTGTCGTTTCCGGCGAGCGCCACTCGGCGACCGGTGAAGGCCGTCCTGACACTGATTGTCATTTGCAGTATCATCCGCGTCCTTGTCGCCGCGGCTGAGAACTGCATGTCCCGTGACTTGCCAGCACCTCCAGTGCGGCGCCCGCGATTGATTCGGCGCACGGCGGGCTGCGCCATTACAGGTTCAACTGCGTTGCCAGGCTGACCGCCAGAGTCGGCTTCCCCTCGAGCGCCTGATGGGGCCGCATTGACTTCGATTCCAGGAGCAGGACCCCCATGTCTTTCACCCGTAGACAAGTACTCGGCGGTATCGCCGGCCTCGCCGTGCTCGGCCTGGGCGCCGGTGGCGCGCGCATCTGGCTGGCGCGCCCGGAAGTGGCCGCCGAACACGATTACGAACTGATCGCCGCCCCGCTGGACCTGGAGCTGGTGCCCCGCCACAAGACCCCCGGCTTGGCCTACGGCGGGAAGGCGCCCGGGGTGGAAATCCGTGCACGCCAGGGCGACTGGCTGCGGGTGCGCTTCACCAACAAGCTGGACGAGCCGACCACTATCCACTGGCACGGCATCCGCCTGCCCATCGAGATGGACGGCGTGCCCTACATCTCGCAGCCGCCGGTGCAGCCAGGCGAGAGCTTCATTTACCAGTTCAAGACGCCGGACGCCGGCAGCTACTGGTACCACCCGCACCTGATGAGCAGCGAGCAGCTGGGCCGTGGCCTGGTCGGCCCGCTGATCATCGACGAGCGCGAGCCCACCGAGTTCAGCAGCGAGAAGATTCTCTGCCTGAAGACCTGGCATGTGGACGAGGAGGGCAACTTCACGCCCTTCAGCGTTCCCCGCGAGGCGGCGCGCGAGGGCACCCGTGGGCGCCTGTCGACCATCAACGGCGAGCGCAATCCGGTGATTGAGCTGCCGGCCGGCGAGATCGTCCGGGTGCGCCTGCTCAACGTCGACAGCACCGTGACTTATCGCCTCAACCTGCCGGACGCCGAGGCGAAGATCTACGCCATCGACGGTCACCCGGTGGAGCCTCGCGACTTCGGCAAGGGGCCCAACGATCAGTACTGGATCGGCCCGGGCATGCGCCTGGAACTGGGCATCCGTGGCCCGGCCGAAGGCACCGAGCTGTCGTTGCGCAATGGGCCGGTACGCCTGGCGACCATCCGTGGCGTGGCCAATCCGAAAGCGCCCACGGCCAGGTGGCCGGCGCCGCTGCCGCACAATCCGGTGGCCGAACCGGACCTGAAGAACGCAGAGACCATCAACTTCAAGTTCGAGTGGGTCGGCGCGATGTCCGACTACTCCAAGGGCCAGTCGGCGCCTTCGCTGTGGCAGATCAACGGCGTGGCCTGGCAGGGCGGCGAGGAGCACAAGCACAACGCACCGCCCCTGGCCAAGCTCAAGGAAGGCAACAGCTATATCTTCGTGCTGCGCAACATGACCCAGTACCAGCACCCGATCCACCTGCACGGCATGGCTTTCAAGGTGCTGGATTCGGATCGCCGGGACATCATCCCGTACTTCACCGACACCTACCTGCTGGGCAAGAATGAGACTGCACGCGTGGCGCTGGTGGCGGACAACCCCGGCCTGTGGATGTTCCACTGCCACGTGATCGATCACATGGAGACCGGGCTGATGGGAACCATCGCGGTGGGCGAGGCATGGTGCGGCTGACCAACAGCAAAGGGCATCCGACCGTGAAGGGGCTGCGGCCGATCATCGACCGTAGCCAGGACATCCCCTTCATGCGCGAGGCCATGGCCCTGGCCGAGCAGGGTGCGGCCCTGGGCGAAGTGCCGGTGGGCGCCGTGCTGGTGCTGGACGGCCAGGTCATCGGCCGCGGCTTCAACCGGCCGATCACCTCTCACGATCCCAGTGCCCATGCCGAAATGGTCGCCATCCGCGAGGCGGCCGCCGCGCTGCAGAACTACCGCCTGCCGGGCGCCACGCTCTACGTCACCCTGGAGCCGTGCAGCATGTGCGCCGGACTGATCGTCCACTCGCGCATCCAGCGCGTGGTGTACGGTGCGACCGAGCCCAAGTCGGGCGTGGTGGTCAGCCGGGGCGCCTTCTTCGAGCAGGACTTCCTCAACCACCGGGTGCTGGTGGAGGGCGGCGTGCTCGCCGAGGAGTGCAGCACCATGCTCTCCGCCTTCTTCAAGGCGCGACGGGCGAGCAAGCCTCCGACAGCTTGAGTCGTTCGAATAGATGAACGATGGCCTTGGGGCCGGCCTGATCGAATGCTCTTACTGAAAACCAATACGTTTCAGTAACTTGCTGTAAAGATTGGGTCGCCTCTTCTGCGCCTAAAGTCGTATCCCGTCCCCCGGATTCCTGATTTTCGTGTGTTATTTTGCACGCCCGCCCTCGCGGCGGCGCTGACAGGCGCGCAAGTCCAAGAACAAAAGCCAGGACGCCTGCGGCACTCCAACGTTTCATGCTGCCCATGAACGACCCGGAGGCGCCCTTGTTCCTCGCTGTTCTGCAATGCCGTTGTCCTGGAAGGCCATCAGCACGCCGACGCTGGTCGCCCCGGAGCTCGTCATTAACATGTAGAGGACTTGTTATGAGCCAACCCGGGAACCCCACGTTCCAGGACCCCACCGCCAGCGAGGCGGTGGATTCGTCCGGTCTTGAGGTGAAGCGCCTGAGCTTCCTCGAAGCCGTGGCGATGATCGTCGGCACCAACATCGGCGCCGGCGTGCTGTCCATGGCCTACGCCAGCCGCAAGGCAGGCTTCATGCCGCTGCTGCTGTGGCTGGCAGTGGCCGGCGTGTTCACCACCATCTCCATGCTCTACGTCTCCGAGACGGCGCTGCGCACCCGTACCCACAACCAGCTGAGCGGTCTTGCCCAGCGCTATGTCGGCTCCTTCGGCGCCTGGGCGATCTTCCTGTCGGTGGCGGTCAACAGCATCGGCGCGCTGATCGCCTACATGAGCGGCAGCGGCAAGATCCTCGCGGCGTTCTTCGGCATCAGTCCGGCGCTGGGCAGCCTGCTGTTCTTCGTCCCGGCCGCCGCCGTGCTCTACATGGGCCTGGGCGCCATCGGCAAGGGCGAGAAGTTCATCAGCATCGGCATGGTCAGCATGATCCTGATCCTGGTGGCCGCCACCCTGCTGAACGAGAACACCGAGTTCGTCCGCCTGCTCGAAGGCGACTGGATCTACATGGTGCCGGTGTTCAACATCGCGGTGTTCTGCTTCTCCGCCCAGTACATCGTGCCGGAGATGGCGCGCGGCTTCAGCCATGCGCCCAGGCAACTGCCCAAGGCGGTGATCACCGGGATGCTGACCACCTTCGTCCTCTTGAGCGTGGTGCCGATGTCGGTGATCGCGCTGACCGGCCTTGAGAATCAGTCGGAAGTCGCGACCCTGGCCTGGGGCCAGGCGCTGGGGCAGTGGGCGTTCTTCACCGCCAACACCTTCGCCCTGTGCGCCATGCTGACCTCGTACTGGGGCCTGGGCGGCAGCTTCCTGACCAACATCTTCGACAAGTTCCACAAGCTCGGCCCGGAAAGCGAGCCGAAGACCCGCCTGCTGGTGCTGGCCATCGTGGCGCTGCCGCCCTTCGTGCTGGCCTACAGCGGCTTGGTGGGCTTCGTCAACGCGCTGTACTTCGCCGGTGCCTTCAGCGGGGTGATCCTGTCGATCATGCCGATCCTGATGCTGCGTTCGGCGCGCAGGAACGGTGACTTCGAGCCGGCCTGGAAATGCGGCTGGATTGCTCATCCGGCGATCCAGGTGGTGATCGTGCTGATCTACCTGTCCAGTGCCGTCTACGCGATCTGCAGTGCGCTGAACCTGCTGCCTTCGGGCTGGTAAGTCGTCTGTCGCTGAATGAAAAAGCCCGGCTGATGCCGGGCTTTTTCATATCTGGATTCTCTTTCCGAAGAGCGCTTAGAGCTTCTCGTCCTGCGGGTTGTCCTGCGGCTTGGTCTTGTTCACCCCGGGCAGGTGCAGGCCGCTCTCGGCAAGTTGGCCACCTTCCATCTGCGGCTGGGTTACCCAGGTGAGGATGTCGTAGTAGCGCCGGATGTTCTGTACGAAGTGCACCGTCTCGCCGCCACGCGCATAACCGTAGCGGGTCTTGCGGTACCACTGCTTCTGCGACAGGCGCGGCAGCATCTTCTTCACGTCGAGCCACTTGTTCGGGTTCAGGCCTTCCTGCTCGGCGAGCTTGCGCGCGTCGTCCAGGTGGGCACCGCCAATGTTGTAGGCGGCCAGGGCGAACCAGGTGCGGTCCGGGTCCTTGATGCTGTCGGGCAACTCGTCCTTGACCTGGATGTAGTACTTGCTGCCGCCCTGGATGCTCTGCTTCGGGTCCAGGCGGTTGGCCACGCCCATCGCCTGCGCGGTGCGGTTGGTCAGCATCATCAGGCCGCGCACGCCGGTCTTGGAGGTAGCGTCGGGCTGCCACATAGATTCCTGGTAGCCGATGGCGGCCAGCAGGCGCCAGTCGGCTTCGAGCTTCTGGCCGCTCTGGCGGAAGTGCGGTTCGTACTTGGGCAGGCGCTGTTGCAGGTGCTGGGCGAAGGTGTAGGCGCCGACGTAGCCCAATACGTCGACGTGGCCGTAGTAGCGGTCCTTCAGGCGTTGCAGCAGTCCATCCTGCTTGGCCTTGTCGAGGAAGGCGTTGACCTTCTCCAGCAGGCTGTTGTCGTCGCCAGCCGGCAGCGCCCAGGCCAGGCCACGGGAGTCGCCGAGGTCGAAGGCGACGCGGACGTTGGGGAAGTACACCTGGTTCATCGCCAGTTCATTGGAGTCGACCAGGGTAAGGTCGATCTCGCCGACGTCCACCATGCGTAGCAGGTCGACCATCTCGTCGGCATCGGATTCGCGGTACGCGATCTTGGGGAATCGCTTCTTCAGTTCGGCCAGCTGGGTGGCATGGCTGCTGCCTTTGAGCACGACGATGCGCTTGTCCTCCAGGTCCTCGGGGCGGGTGGGGCGCTGCTCGCCATTGCGGTAGACGACCTGGGGAGTGACATCGAGATAGGAGTGCGAGTAGCGCACCTGGGCGCTGCGGTCGCCACCCGGGGTCAGGCCCGCGGCGGCGAGGCTGGGGCCACCGTCACGGCCAAGCTGGCCATAGAGGTCGTCCAGGTTGTCGGCGGTTTCGATTTCCAGCTTGACCCCCAGGCTATCGGCGAAGCGTTTGGCCAGCTCGTATTCGAAGCCGGTATCGCCGTTGCGATCCTGGAAGTAGGTAGCGGGGCTGTTGCGGGTGATCACGCGCAGGACGCCGTCCTTCTGCACACGCTCCAGGGCTGTCGGGACTTTCGCCTCGGTACAGCCGGAAAGCAGCAGAAAGATACAGGTCGCCAAGAACCAGGCGGTGCGACGCACGCGGGACGCAGTCAGGGCAAGCATCGACGCAGTATACGCAAAGGCCGTGTGGCGCCATATCTCGACAGCTTGGCGCTTCTCTGCTAGCTGACGTGCCGTTCGTCGGCATTTTGGCGCGCAAGGCCGGGCTAGGCGCGTTGGACGCAGGCCGGTCGAAGCTGTTCGAAGGTGAAAAAACGAGCCGATGACGGTGGTCGCGAGGAAGGCGCTGGAAAGGTGCCGTCGCCCCACGCTTTACGGTAGAATGCACGGCCTCTGTGGGCCGGCCCGCCCGGCCCCACACACTTCCCCGTCTCCAGAGGCTGTTCCGACAATGCTGATCCTGCGCGGTGCTCCCGCCCTTTCCGCTTTCCGCCACGGCAAACTGCTCGACCTGCTGACCCAGCAGGTGCCCGCCGTCACCGGGCTGTATGCCGAGTTTGCGCACTTCGCCGAGGTCACCGGAGCCCTCAACGCCGAGGAAGAACAGGTCCTCGCCCGCCTGCTCAAGTACGGCCCCAGCGTACCGGTGCAGGAGCCCAGCGGCCGCCTGTTCCTGGTCGTGCCGCGCTTCGGCACCATCTCGCCCTGGTCGAGCAAGGCATCGGACATCGCCCGCAACTGCGGCCTGGCCAAGATCGAGCGTATCGAGCGCGGCATCGCCTACTACGTCAGCGGTGAGCTGAGCGAGGCCGACGCGCAAGCCGTCGCCGCCCGCCTGCACGACCGCATGACCCAACTGGTGCTGAACCAGCTCGAAGAAGCTTCCGCCCTGTTCAGCCATGCCCAGCCCAAGCCGCTGACCGTGGTGGACATCCTCGCCGGCGGTCGCGCCGCGCTGGAGCAGGCCAACCTCGACCTGGGCCTGGCCCTGGCCGAAGACGAGATCGACTACCTGGTGAAGAGCTTCGTCGAGCTGGGCCGCAACCCGCACGACGTCGAGCTGATGATGTTCGCCCAGGCCAACTCCGAACACTGCCGCCACAAGATCTTCAACGCCAGTTGGGACATCGACGGCCAGGCTCAGGACAAGAGCCTGTTCGGCATGATCAAGAACACCTATGAAATGCACCGCGAAGGCGTGCTGTCCGCGTACAAGGACAACGCCGCGGTCATGAAGGGCTACGTCGCCGGCCGCTTCTACCCGAATGCCGAGACCCGCCAGTACGGTGCCAGCGAAGAGCCCGTGCACATCCTGATGAAGGTGGAGACCCACAACCACCCGACCGCCATCGCTCCCTTCCCCGGCGCCTCCACCGGCTCCGGCGGCGAGATCCGCGACGAAGGCGCGACCGGCCGCGGCGCCAAGCCCAAGGCCGGCCTGGTCGGCTTCACCGTCTCCAACCTGAACATCCCCGGTTTCGAGCAGCCCTGGGAAGTGCCCTACGGCAAGCCCGAGCGCATCGTCACCCCGCTGGACATCATGATCGAAGGCCCGCTGGGCGGCGCCGCGTTCAACAACGAATTCGGCCGCCCGAACCTGGCCGGCTACTTCCGTACCTTCGAGCAGACCATCGCCACCCCGCGCGGCGAGGAAGTCCGTGGCTACCACAAGCCGATCATGATCGCCGGCGGCATGGGCAACATCCGCGAAGACCACGTGCAGAAGGGCGAGATCTCGGTCGGCGCCAAGCTGATCGTGCTCGGCGGCCCGGCCATGCTGATCGGCCTGGGCGGCGGCGCCGCTTCCTCCATGGCCACCGGCGCCTCCGCCGCTGACCTGGACTTCGCCTCGGTGCAGCGCGAGAACCCGGAAATGGAACGCCGTTGCCAGGAGGTCATCGACCGCTGCTGGCAGATGGGCGACAACAACCCGATCAAGTTCATCCACGACGTGGGCGCGGGCGGTATCTCCAACGCCCTGCCGGAACTGATCAACGACGGTGGCCGTGGCGGCCGCTTCCAGCTGCGCAACGTGCCCAACGACGAGCCGGGCATGAGCCCGCTGGAAATCTGGTGCAACGAGTCACAGGAACGCTACGTGATGTCGGTGGACGCCGCCGACTTCGAGACCTTCAAGGCCATCTGCGAACGCGAGCGTTGCCCGTTCGCCGTGGTCGGCGAAGCCACCGAAGAGAAGCAACTGACCGTCGCCGACAGCCACTTCGGCAACAAGCCGGTGGACATGCCGCTCGACGTACTGCTGGGCAAGCCGCCGCGCATGCACCGTTCGGTCGCCCGCGAAGCCGAGCTGGGCGATGACTTCGCCGCCGCCGGCCTGGATCTCTCCGAGTCCACCGAGCGTGTGCTGCGCCACCCCGCCGTGGCCAGCAAGAACTTCCTGATCACCATCGGCGACCGCACTATCACCGGCCTGGTTGCCCGTGACCAGATGGTCGGCCCGTGGCAGGTTCCGGTGGCGGACTGCGCCGTCACCGCCACCAGCTTCGACGTCTACACCGGTGAGGCCATGGCCATGGGCGAGCGCACCCCGCTGGCCCTGATCGATGCCCCGGCCTCCGGCCGCATGGCGATCGGCGAGACCATCACCAACCTGGCCGCCGCCAGCATCGACAAGATCTCCGAGATCAAGCTCTCCGCCAACTGGATGGCCGCCGCCGGCCACCCGGGCGAGGACGCGCGCCTGTACGACACCGTCAAGGCTGTCGGCATGGAGCTGTGCCCGGCGTTGGGCATCACCATTCCGGTGGGCAAGGACTCCATGTCCATGAAGACCCGCTGGCAGGATGGCGACGCCGAGAAGAGCGTCACCTCGCCGATGTCGCTGATCATCTCTGGCTTCGCCCCGGTGAGTGACATCCGCAAGACCCTCACCCCGCAGCTGCGCCTGGACAAGGGCGAGACCGACCTGATCGTCATCGACCTCGGTCGTGGCAAGAACCGCATGGGCGGCTCCATCCTCGCCCAGGTCAACGGCCAGATCGGCCGCGCCGCGCCGGACGTCGACGATGCCGAAGACCTGAAGGCCTTCTTTGCCGTGATCCAGGGCCTGAACGCCGACGGCCACCTGCTGGCTTATCACGACCGTTCCGACGGCGGCCTGATGGCCACCGTGGTGGAAATGGCCTTCGCCGGCCATTGCGGCCTCGACCTGAACCTCGACGCGCTGGCCGACAGCCGTGACGAGCTGACCGCTGCCCTGTTCAACGAAGAGCTGGGTGCGGTGATCCAGGTTCGCAGCGGCGCCACGCCGGAAGTGCTGGCCCAGTTCAGTGCCGCCGGCCTGGAAGACTGCGTCGCGGTGATCGGCCAGCCGGTCAACGGCGCCGATATCGAGCTGGCCTTCAACGGTGAGCAAGTGTTCAACGCCCAGCGCCGTGACCTGCAGCGCATCTGGAGCGAGACCAGCTACCGCATCCAGCGCATGCGTGACAACGCCGACTGCGCCGACCAGGAATTCGACGGTCTGCTGGATGATGGCAATCCGGGTCTGTCGGTGAAGCTGAGCTTCGACGTCAACGACGACATCGCCGCGCCGTACATCAAGAAGGGCGTGCGTCCGCAAGTGGCGATCCTGCGCGAGCAGGGCGTCAACGGCCAGGTGGAAATGGCTGCCGCCTTCGACCGCGCCGGCTTCGCCGCGATCGACGTGCACATGAGCGACATCCTGTCCGGCCGCGTCAGCCTGGAGCAGTTCAAGGGCCTGGTGGCCTGCGGCGGCTTCTCCTACGGCGACGTGCTCGGCGCTGGCGAGGGCTGGGCCAAGTCCATCCTCTTCAACACCCGTGCCCGTGAGGGCTTCCAGGCCTTCTTCGAGCGCAAGGACAGCTTCGCGCTCGGCGTGTGCAACGGTTGCCAGATGATGTCCAACCTGCACGAACTGATCCCCGGCACCGAGTTCTGGCCGCACTTCGTGCGCAACCGCTCCGAGCAGTTCGAAGCGCGCGTGGCGATGGTCCAGGTCCAGGAATCACAGTCGATCTTCCTGCAGGGCATGGCCGGTTCCCGCCTGCCGATCGCCATCGCCCACGGCGAAGGCCATGCGGAGTTCGAGAGCGAAGAGGCGCTGCTGGAGTCCGATCTGTCCGGCACCGTGGCCCTGCGTTTCGTCGACAACCAGGGCAAGGTCACCGAGGCCTACCCGGCGAACCCCAACGGCTCGCCCCGCGGCATCACCGGCCTGACCAGCCGCGACGGTCGCGTCACCATCATGATGCCGCACCCGGAGCGCGTGTTCCGCGCCGTGCAGAACTCCTGGCGTCCGGACGAGTGGGAAGAGGACGGCGGCTGGATGCGCATGTTCCGCAACGCCCGCGTCTGGGTGGGTTGAGTCCGGTTTCCGGGTGAAACACGAAAAGGGGAAAGCTTCGGCTTTCCCCTTTTTCTTTGTCCGTAGGGCGTACAACCGTTCGCGGTTGTATGCCGTCTCGCTGGAGTCCGGCCAAACGTCGAGCGGGCCTTGGGCCACGGTCAATCGGCGTATAACGTCGAACGTCATACGCCCTGCGCTCCCGATCAGCCTGGTATGCGGAAGAGGAGGTGGCTTTGGCTGATCAGAGGCTTCCTGAAGTCCGCCCGGTCGAGGCCGGGCAGGTTCTGCGCCTGTGCCGCTGCGGGCGATGCGCGAGCCTTCCGGACGCCGCCGAAGGCTGCGGGGACGCGCTGGAGCTGAAAGTGGGGCGCGAGCGTCACTTGTTGCTTTGCCGCTGTGGCCGTTCGACTAATCTGCCTTATTGCGATGGCGCTCACGCACCCGAGGCGCCCGGCCTGAAGGCGCGCTGGGAACGCTTCATGGGACGCTGATCTCGAAGTCGGTCACAGATTCCGTACAAAGTCGCGCGCGGGCGAACGGCCACGGCACCAGGCGGTCGAACTTTCCCGGTGACTCGCGAGTCATAAGAGGCAATGTGCCACTATTTGTGGCAGCATTTGTCATACGTGGCGCCATCTGCCACGGAGTTTCCTGTTTCGATCTCCCTGTTTCGGAGCACTCGATGTACAAACTTTGTTTCTACGTTCCGGAGAGTCATCTGGAACCGGTCAAGAAGGCGGTATTCGCCGCAGGTGCAGGACGCATCGGTGCCTATGACAGCTGCTGCTGGCAGGCATTGGGACAGGGGCAATTCCGGCCGCTGCAGGGCAGCAACCCGTTCATCGGTCAGGCGGGCACCGTCGAACAGGTGGCCGAGTGGAAGGTCGAGATGGTGGTGGCCGATGAGCTGATCCATGACTCGGTCAAGGCCCTGAAGGCGGCGCACCCTTACGAGACGCCGGCCTTCGAGGTGTGGCGGCTGTCGGACATGGTGTTCTGACACAAATGAAAAAGGCGCCCTGAGGCGCCTTTTTCATTGGCGTGTCCGGTCAGGGACGGATCTCGATCAGCGTGCCGTCCTTGACCAGGCTCCAGACCTCGCGCAGGTCGGAGTTGGTCATGGCGATGCAGCCGTTGGTCCAGTCCAGGGTAGAGAAGTACCACTCGGGGTATTCCTCATCCACCGGAGTACCGTGGATCATGATCATGCCGCCTGGCGACAGGTTCTTCTCCCGTGCCTTGGCCACGTCGCGCGCATTGGGGTAGGAGATGTGCATGGAGAGGTTGTACTTGTCGCTGGTCTTGCGCCAGTCGATCCAGTAGAAGCCTTCCGGTGTGCGGTTGTCGCCCTCGGCGAGCTTCGGCCCTTGCGGACGCTTGCCCAGGGACACGCGATAGCTCTTGAGAATCTTGCCGTTGCTCATCAGGTGCAGTTTGCGCTCGGACTTGAGCACGAGAATCTTGTCGATGTGACCGTCGAGCGTAGGCGTCGCACTGGCGTTCGAGAACGCTGCGAAGGTAAGACAAAGGACGGCGATCAGCCAGCGCATTGAAACGTATTCCCCAGTGATCCTAATGCCTTAGAGGCGGTGTACAGGTCTTTTAGTTCTTTTTCTGTGCCAGCATCGGTGCGATGGCTTCGTTGCGTACCGGGAAGCTCCGCTTGATCCGGTCCGCAAAGTAGCATTCTAAGGTACGGCCCACGGTGGGGAAAGCCAGCTCACCCCACGGGATGTCGGATTCTTCGAACAGTTGCACTTCCAGGCTTTCCTCCCCGGCGCGAAAGTCCAGGTCGGCCAACTCGGCGCGGAAGAACATGTACACCTGGCTGATGTGCGGCAGGTCGAAGAGGGTATAGAGCTGCAGGTCGCGGACGTGGGCGCAGGCTTCTTCGAGGGTTTCCCGGGCGGCGGCCTGTTCCAGGGTCTCGCCGTTCTCCATGAAGCCGGCCGGCAGGGTCCAGAAGCCCTGGCGCGGTTGGATGGCGCGGCGGCAGAGGAGGATGCGGCCTTCCCACACCGGCAGGCAGCCGGCGACGATCCGGGGGTTCTGGTAATGCACGGCATGGCACTGGTCGCAGACATAGCGCGGGCGGTTGTCGCCGCTGGGGATGCGCAGGCTCACGGGAGCACCGCACTGACTGCAGAAGTTCATGCCGGTTCCTTGTTCGAATGTGCGTCCATCTTGCGCGCTGCGCCGGGTACGCAGCAAGGGGGCGGGGCTTGGGCAGTTCGGTCTTTCGTGCCATGATCGTTCAATTAAAAGAATCGGCCCATTCCCGCAGGATGTTCGGCATGCTGGACCAGCTGCGCCAACGCATACAGGCGCACACGCCTCGCGATATCGAAACGGATCGCAGCTTCCCGGAAGCGGCGGTCCTGCTGCCCATCACTCCCCGGGAAGAACTCGTGCTCACCCTGCGGGCCACGGGGTTGTCCACCCACAGCGGCGAGGTGGCGTTCCCCGGTGGGCGACGCGACCCCGAGGACGTCGACCTGATCCATACCGCCCTGCGCGAGGCGGAAGAGGAGATCGCCCTGCCGCCGGGGCTGGTGGAAGTGGTCGGGCCACTGAGCACCCTGCTGTCCCGTCACGGCATCCTGGTCAAGCCATTCGTCGGCTTTGTTCCTGACTTCGTCGAGTACCGTCCCAATGACGGCGAGATCGCTGAAGTCTTCAAGGTTCCGCTGGAGTTTTTCCGCGGCGACCCGCGGGAAACCACCCATCGCATCGATTATTTCGGCCGCAGCTGGTATGTCCCCAGCTACCTCTACGAGGGGTACAAGATCTGGGGGCTGTCGGCGATCATGCTGGTCGAGCTGGTCAATCTGCTGTATGACGCCCGCATCGACCTGCATCAACCGCCCGCGCAGTTCATCAAGCTGAGCTGATTCATATAAAGAGCCGAACGAGCGGCCACCGCCTGAGGAAATACCCATGAAGTACCGCCTGGGCTCGTCCCGAGTCGAAACCCATCCGGAAAGCTGGATCGCCCCGAACGCCACGGTGATCGGCAAGGTCCGCCTGGATGCCGGTGCCAGCGTGTGGTTCAACGCCGTGCTGCGCGGCGATAACGAGCTGATCCACATCGGCGAGAACTCCAACGTGCAGGACGGTACCGTGATCCACACCGACATGGGCTTCCCGCTGGCCCTGGGCAAGGGCGTGACCATCGGCCACAACGCCATGCTGCACGGCTGCCAGGTGGGCGACTACAGCCTGATCGGCATCAACGCGGTGGTCTTGAACGGCGCGAAGATCGGCAAGTACTGCATCATCGGCGCCAATGCGCTGATCCCCGAGGGCAAGGAGATTCCCGACGGTTCCCTGGTGATGGGCTCGCCCGGCAAGGTGGTGCGCGAGCTGACCGAGGCACAGAAGAAGATCCTCGAAGCCAGCGCCGCCCATTACGTGCACAACGCCCAGCGCTACGCCCGCGAGCTGGCCGAGCAGGAAGAATGACTGTCGAACGTCCCGTGGCCTCGCCCTGCGTGCATGTCTGCGCACTGGATGACGCCGACATCTGCCTGGGCTGCCAGCGCAGCGCCGACGAAATCACCCGCTGGGGGCGCATGGAAAACGCCGAGCGCCGCGAGGTACTCGTGCGCTGCGAAGAGCGCGCCCGCCAGCAGGGCGTGCTGATCTAGCGCGCCGCCGGGCCTATTCGTTTCCGAGCTTTCCATTTCCGAACTTTCCCTTCCCGAGGTTTCACACAATGCCCCGTATTGGAACTCCCCTGTCGCCGAGCGCGACCCGTGTACTGCTCTGTGGCTCCGGCGAGCTGGGCAAGGAAGTGGCGATCGAGCTGCAGCGCCTGGGCTGCGAAGTGATCGCCGTCGACCGCTACGAGAACGCACCGGCCATGCAGGTGGCGCACCGCAGTCATGTGATCAGCATGCTCGACGGCGTCGCCTTGCGCGCAGTGATCGAGCAGGAAAAGCCGCACTACATCGTGCCGGAGATCGAAGCCATCGCCACCGCGACCCTGGTAGAGCTGGAGAGCGAAGGCTATACCGTCGTCCCCACCGCCCGCGCCGCGCAGCTGACCATGAACCGCGAGGGCATCCGCCGCCTGGCCGCCGAGGAGCTGGGCCTGCCCACCTCGCCGTACCACTTTGCCGATACCTACGAGCAATACGCCGCCGGTGTCGCCGCCGTGGGCTACCCCTGCGTGGTCAAGCCGATCATGAGTTCCTCCGGCAAGGGCCAGAGCGTGCTGAAATCCGACGCCGACCTGAAGGCTGCCTGGGACTACGCCCAGGAAGGCGGCCGCGCCGGCAAGGGCCGGGTGATCGTCGAGGGCTTCATCGACTTCGACTACGAGATCACCCTGCTGACCGTCCGCCACATAGGCGGCACCACCTTCTGCGCGCCCATCGGTCACCGTCAGGTGAAGGGCGACTACCACGAGTCCTGGCAGCCCCAGGCCATGAGCCCGAAGGCGCTGGCCGAGTCCGAGCGCGTGGCCAAGGCGGTCACCGAGGCGTTGGGCGGCCGCGGCCTGTTCGGCGTGGAGCTGTTCGTGAAGGGCGATGAAGTGTGGTTCAGCGAAGTCTCGCCGCGCCCGCATGACACCGGCCTGGTCACCTTGATCTCCCAGGACCTCTCCGAGTTCGCCTTGCACGCCCGCGCCATCCTTGGCCTGCCGATCCCGGTGATCCGCCAGCTGGGCGATTCCGCCTCGGCGGTGATCCTGGTCGAGGGCAAGTCCGACAAGGTGGCCTTCGCCAACCTCGGTGCCGCCCTGAGCGAGCCGGATACCGCGCTGCGCCTGTTCGGCAAGCCGGAAGTGGACGGCCAGCGCCGCATGGGCGTGGCCCTGGCGCGCGACACGTCCATCGACGCCGCCCGCGCCAAGGCGACCCGCTCGGCCCAGGCGGTCAACGTCGAGCTGTGAGCCGCTGGGCGGGGTTGATGTGGTGGGCGGCGGCGTTGCCGCTGCTGCCGCTGGCCCTGCCCATGGCCGTGCGCACCCGGCGCACGGCCTTGCGCCTGGCTCCGGCCGCCGGCGTCTGTGAAGGCATCGCTGGCATCGAGTGGCCGGGCGATTCCTTCCGCCTTCTATTGCTGGGTGAGTCCACGGTCGCCGGGGTCGGCGCATCCTGTCTGGATCTTGCCCTGGCCGGGCGCCTGGCACGGGCGCTTTCCAGCCGCCTGCAGCGTCCCGTCGCCTGGCGCGCGGTGGGGGAGAACGGCATCACCGCGGGCGAGGCCTGCGAACGCTTGCTGCCGATGGCGGCGGATCAGGATTACGACCTGGTGGCGCTGGTCTTCGGCGTCAACGACACCACCCATTTCAGTTCCAGCCAGCGCTGGTTGGGCTCCCTCGAACAACTGATCGGGCATTTCCAGGCCCGTGGTGCGCGAGTGGTCTGCACGGCGGTGCCGCCGCTGCAGCATTTCACCGCGTTGCCCTGGTTGTTGCGGCAACTGCTGGGCTGGCGTGCGGCGTTGCTGGATCGCCAGCTCGGCACGCTAGCCCTGGCCCAGGGCGCCGGTTATTGCGAGGTCAGCCTGGAGATGCAGCCGCAGTTCCTAGCCATCGACGGCTATCACCCGTCGGCGCTTGGCTATCAGGTCTGGGGCGAGCACCTGGCGCAGTGGCTGGTGCAGTCGTAGGGCGTACAACCGTTCGCGGTTGTACGCCGATACTGCCGCGGCTCCAGGCCTGAGTCCGGAGCGTCTTGCTTGTTGTAGGAGCGAGCTTGCTCGCGAACCGCCCAGCACCAGAGCAGCCGGATAGCTCTGTTCGCGAGCAAGCTCGCTCCTACAGGGGGGCGTTAGCGAATGCTGTTCAGATCGTTCTCGCGCGTCTCCCGCAGGCACAGCACAGCCAGCAGGCTGAGTGCCGCCGCTACCGAGACGTAACCGCCCACCCAGCTCAGTCCACCCATGCCCACCAGCTTCTGCGCGATATACGGCGCCACCGAGGCGCCAAGAATGCCGCCCAGGTTGTACGCCGCCGAGGCGCCGGTGTAGCGCACGTGGGTGGGGAAGAGTTCCGGCAGCAGGGCGCCCATGGGGGCGAAGGTCACGCCCATCAGGAACAGCTCCAGCGCCAGGAAGATCGCCACCTCTACCGACGAGCCCTGGCTCAGTAGCGGTTGCATGGCGAAACCCGAGGCGATGGCGGCGATACAGCCGACGATCAGCACCGGCCGACGCCCGAAACGGTCGCTCAGCCAGGCGGAGAGCGGCGTGGCGGCAGCCATGAAGAGCACGGCGAAGCACAGCAGGCCGAGGAACTGCTCGCGACTGTAACCCAGGCTGGTCACCCCGTAGCTCAGCGAGAACACCGTGGAGATATAGAAGAGGGCGTAGCACACCACCATCGCCAGGGCGCCGAGCAGGGTCGGCCGCCAGTGTTTGGCGAACAGCTCGGCAATCGGCAAGTTGGCGCGCTCGTGGCGCTCCATGGCCTTGGCGAACACCGGGGTTTCCACCAGCTTCAGCCGTACGTAGAGGCCGACGATCACCAGCACGGCGCTGAGCACGAAGGGAATCCGCCAGCCCCAGGCGCGGAATTGTTCTTCGCTGAGCAGCATGGCCAGGCAGAGGAACAGGCCGTTGGCGGCGAGGAAGCCGATCGACGGGCCCATCTGCGGGAACATGCCGAACCAGGCGCGGCGACCCTTGGGCGCGTTCTCCGTGGCCAGCAGCGCGGCGCCGCCCCATTCGCCGCCCAACCCCAGTCCCTGGCCGAAACGCAGCACGCAGAGCAGGACGGGTGCCCAGGCGCCGATGCTGTCGTAGCCCGGCAGCAGGCCAATCAGGGTGGTCGAGACGCCCATCAGCAGCAGCGAAGCCACCAGGGTCGATTTGCGTCCGATGCGGTCGCCGAAGTGGCCGAACAGCGCCGAACCCAGCGGACGGGCGAGGAAGGCGATGCCGAAGGTGAGGAAGGCGCTGAGCGCCTGGGCGGTGCCGGAGGTCTGCGGGAAGAACACCGGGCCGATCACCAACGCTGCGGCGGTGGCGTAGACGTAGAAGTCGTAGAACTCGATGGCGGTGCCGATGAAGCTGGCTACCGCGACACGGGTGGTGGAATTGGTCTGTTCGGCCGGCTGTCCGGCGTCGAGTGTGGTGCTGGTCATGCGGGTCGGTCCCTGGCAGTCCTGCTCGGCAGACGACTCTGCGGTCGTGTCCGGCTTCATGGAAGGCATCGCCGTGGCGCGAGAGGGAAGCGCGGCCCGGGGTCGGGGCAGGGAAGGCGCGGCTCGCGGCGGGTCAGGGCGAGGCCGGCTGCTTCGCAAGGCAACGACACGGGGTCGAGGCTCGGCGGGGCGTGCGATTGACTGGCCGGCGAGGCGTCGCGGGTGGCGGCGGGCGCAGGCGGGAGGCTGGGTAAGCCGTCCGGATTATAGGGGCGGGCGGGGCGGCTCAGGCAAGCTCGTCGCGGAGTGGCGTGGGCGGCGTGGGGATCCCGGGCTGCCAGACGCGCACGCTCTTCACGCGGTTTTCTCCGGACTGGAGGATTTCCAGGCGGTAGCGGCCGATCTTCAGGCACACGGCGCAGTCGGGAATCTGCTCCAGGGCTTCGGTGACCAGGCCGTTGAGGGTCTTGGGGCCGTCGCTGGGCAGTTGCCAGCCCAGGGCGCGGTTGAGGTCGCGCAGGTTGGCCGAGCCGTCGATCACATAGGTGCCGTCGGCTTGCGGGTGGATGTCGGGGTTGCGCAGGGCATCCTGGTTGCTGAACTCGCCGACTATCTCTTCGAGGATGTCTTCCAGGGTGATGATGCCGATCACCTCGCCATATTCGTCGACGACAATGCCGATGCGCCGCTTCTGCTTCTGGAAGTTGATCAGCTGGGTCGACAGCGGCGTGCTCTCGGGCACGAAGTAGGGCTCCAGGCACGCGGCCTTGAGACTTTCCTTGGTCAACTGGTTGTGCGTCAGCAGGCGCGCGATCTGGCGCATGTGCACTACGCCCTCGACCTGGTTGATGTCGTTGCGGAACACCGGCAGGCGGGTGTGGGTGGTGTTGCGCAGCTGGCCGATGATGGTTTCCAGCTCGTCGTCCAGGTCGATGCCCTGCACCTCGTTGCGCGGCACCATCAGGTCGTTCACGGTGATCTTTTCCAGATCGAGGATGCTCAGCAGCATGTTCTGCCGGTTGGCGGTGAGCTTCTCGCTGGACTCGCTGACCACGCTCTTGAGTTCCTCGCTGCTCAGCGGCTTGCTGACGCGCTGGGTCGGGTCGAGGCCGCAGGCCCGCAGCAGCAGGTTGCTCACCCCGGTCATCAGCCACAGCAGCGGGCTGAACAGCTTCTGCAGCCACAGCAGCGGCAGGCTGGCGGGGAAGGCGACGTTTTCAGGGCGCAGGGTGGCGTAGGTCTTGGGGGTGATCTCGCCGAAGATCAGCAGCACCAGGGTCAGGACGATGGTGGTCGGCGCGACGGCGGCTTCGCCCCACAGGCGCAGGGCCAGCAGGGTGGCCAGGGCGGAGGCGACGATGTTGACGAAGTTGTTGCCGATCAGGATGGTGCCCAGCAGCCGGTCGGTGCGCAGCAGCAGCCAGCTGGTGCGCCGCGCGCCGCGGTTGCCCTGCTTGGACAGGTGGCGCAGGCGGTAGCGGTCGAGGCTCAGGACGCCGGTTTCGACGCTGGAGAAGAATGCGGAACACAGCAGCAGGAAGACCAGCAGGCCGATCATGTAGCCGGGGTGGATGTCGCCCATGCGTCAGGTTCCTTCGGCGTTTCGCGGCGGTGCGGTACCGCCGCCAGCGTCAGATGTGCAGGATGAATTCCTTGACCAGCTTGCTGCCGAAATAGGCCAGCATCAACAGGCAGAAGCCCGCCAGGGTCCAGCGGATGGCCTTGTGCCCGCGCCAGCCCAACTGGTGGCGGCCCCACAGCAGCACGGCGAACACCACCCAGGCGAAGCAGGACAGGATGGTCTTGTGCGCCAGGTGCTGGGCGAACAGGTTGTCGACGAACAGCCAGCCGGAGATCAGCGACAGCGAAAGCAGCGACCAGCCGCCCCAGAGGAAGCCGAATAGCAGGCTTTCCATGGTCTGCAGCGGCGGGAAGTTGCGGATCAGCCCCGACGGATGCTTGTGCTTGAGCTGGTGGTCCTGCACCAGCAACAGCAGCGCCTGGACCACGGCGATGGTCAGCAGGCCGTAGGCGAGGATCGACAGCAGGATGTGCGCGAGGATGCCCGGCTGCTCGTTGATCGGCTCGATGGTGCCGTGGGGTACCAGCGTTGCCAGCAGGGTGGTCAGGGCGCCGAGCGGATAAAGAACGATCAGCAGGTTGTGCACCGGGATGCGCAGGCAGGCCAGCAGCGTCAGTGCGATGACCTCGGCGGAGATCAGGTTGGCGGCATTGAAGAAGTCCAGCACCAGGCCGCCGGGCGTCAGCAGCTCCTGGCTCAGGCTGAAGGCCTGGCAGAGCAGGGCGACCAGGCCCAGCAGGAGGAGCAGCGGTTTCTGCGGCGGGGTGCGGCGGGCCAGGCTAACGCTCTGGTAGACGGTAGTGCCGATATAGAGGACGGCGGCGATCAGGCTGGGCAGCAGAGGTTGCATAAGTCCTTGGAACAGTCCTTGGAAGGGGGACCCGAAAGGCCGTGAGTGTGGCACAGAACGGCCGGGTCTAGAAAGCCGCTGAGAACAGTTCGCTTCTAGCCTGGGCGCGGTCCGTCACAGAGGGATCATCGGCGGTGTTGGCGCTGGCCGCACTTCGCTATAATCGCCAGCTTGCTGACAAGCCAAACCCTGACCCGACCGGGTCTGATTAGGAACGCGCATGTTCGAAAACCTTACAGATCGCCTCTCGCAAACGCTGCGCCACGTCACCGGCAAGGCCAAGCTGACCGAGGACAACATCAAGGACACGCTCCGCGAAGTGCGGATGGCCCTGCTGGAGGCCGACGTGGCCCTGCCGGTGGTCAAGGACTTCGTCGCCAAGATCAAGGAGCGCGCGGTCGGCACCGAGGTTTCCAAGAGCCTGACCCCGGGCCAGGCCTTCGTGAAGATCGTCCAGGCCGAACTGGTCGAGCTGATGGGCGCGGCCAACGAGGACCTGGACCTCAACGCCGCTCCGCCGGCGGTCATTCTGATGGCCGGCCTGCAGGGCGCGGGCAAGACCACCACCGCCGGCAAGCTGGCGCGTTTCCTCAAGGAGCGCAAGAAGAAGTCCGTGCTGGTGGTGTCCGCCGACGTCTACCGCCCGGCGGCGATCAAGCAGCTGGAAACCCTGGCCAGCGACATCGGCGTGACCTTCTTCCCGTCCGATACCAGCCAGAAGCCGGTGGCCATCGCCGAAGCGGCGATCCGCGAGGCGAAGCTGAAGTTCATCGACGTAGTGATCGTGGATACCGCCGGTCGCCTGCACGTCGACGCCGAGATGATGGAGGAGATCAAGCAGGTCCACGCGGCGATCAAACCGGTGGAAACCCTGTTCGTGGTCGACGCCATGACCGGCCAGGACGCCGCCAATACCGCCAAGGCCTTCAACGACGCCCTGCCGCTGACCGGCGTGGTGCTGACCAAGGTCGACGGTGACGCCCGTGGCGGTGCCGCGCTGTCCGTGCGCGCCATCACCGGCAAGCCGATCAAGTTCCTCGGCATGGGCGAGAAGAGCGAAGCGCTCGACCCGTTCCACCCCGACCGCGTGGCCTCGCGCATCCTCGGCATGGGCGACGTGCTCAGCCTGATCGAGCAGGCCGAGCAGAATATGGATCGCGAGAAGGCCGAGAAGCTCGCGAAGAAGATCAAGAAGGGCAAGGGCTTCGACCTCGAAGACTTCCGTGATCAGCTGCAACAGATGAAGAACATGGGCGGCCTCGGCAGCCTGATGGACAAGCTGCCGATGCTCGGTGGCGTCAACCTGTCGCAGATGGGCAACGCGCAGAACGCGGCGGAGAAGCAGTTCAAGCAGATGGAGGCGATCATCAACTCCATGACCCCGGCCGAGCGCCGCGACCCGGAAGTGATCAGCGGTTCGCGCAAGCGCCGCATCGCCCTGGGTTCCGGCACCCAGGTGCAGGACGTCGGCCGTCTCATCAAGCAGCACAAGCAGATGCAAAAGGTGATGAAGAAGGTCACCGCCAAGGGCGGCATGGCCAAGATGATGCGCGGCATGGGGAGCATGTTCCCCGGCGGCATGCCCAAGATGTGACCCCAGACGGCTCGCCGCCCGGCGGGCCGGACGCGCTGCGGCTTGCGGCGCGGGGCTTTAGCTCATAGAATATGCGGCCTTTCGGGCTATGTGCCCGAGGGCTGCATTTCTTTTTTGCAAGCAAACCATAGGAACAACGTACGCATGGTAACCATTCGTCTGGCTCGTGGCGGCTCCAAGAAGCGCCCGTTCTACCACCTGACCGTGACCAACAGCCGCAACGCTCGTGACGGCCGTTTCGTCGAGCGCGTCGGTTTCTTCAACCCTGTCGCTACTGGTGCCGAGGTCAAAGTCTCGATCAACCAGGAACGTCTGAACTACTGGCTGAGCCAAGGCGCTCAACCGTCTGAGCGTGTTGCTCAGCTGATCAAGGAAGCCGCCAAGGCTGCCTGAGATCGATGAACACGAAGCCTGCTCCCGCCGAGGAGATGATTGTTCTCGGCAAGATCGTATCGGTGCACGGCATTCGTGGTGAGGTGAAGGTCTATTCCTTTACCGATCCGTTGGACAACCTGCTGGACTACCGTCGCTGGACGCTCAAGCGTGGCAACGAGGTTCGACAGGCTGAGCTGGTTCAAGGTCGCGTGCAGGGCAATGTCCTGGTCGCGAAGCTGAAGGGACTGGATGATCGCGAGATCGCCCGCACCTTCGCGGAATTCGAAATCCTGGTCCCGCGCAGCGAGCTGCCGGTGCTGGACGATGGCGAGTTCTACTGGAGCCAGTTGGAAGGTCTCAAGGTGATCGACCAGAACGGGCAACTGTTCGGGATTCTCGACCACATGCTGGAGACCGGCGCCAACGATGTGATGGTAGTCAAGCCCTGCGCAGGCAGCCTGGACGACCGTGAACGCCTGCTCCCGTATACGGATCAGTGCGTGCAAGCGGTGGATCTGGATGCCGGTGAGATCCGGGTGGACTGGGACGCGGACTTCTAACCCATGTGGATGAGAGCCTTCAGCGCATGTGGATAGGGGTAATTAGCATCTTTCCGGAGATGTTTCGCGCCATCAGCGACTATGGCATCACGAGTCGCGCGGTCAAGCAGGGGCTGATTCAGCTCGATTGCTTCAACCCGCGGAGCAACACCGAGGACCGTCACCAGACGGTGGACGACCGGCCTTTCGGCGGTGGTCCCGGCATGGTGATGAAAATCAAGCCGCTCGAAGGCGCACTGGGCGATGCCCGGCAAGCCGCAGGCGGACCGGCGAAGGTGATCTATCTCTCGCCGCAAGGTCGCAAGCTGACGCAGGCGGCCGTGAAAGAACTGGCGAACGAGGAACGACTGATCCTGATCGCCGGGCGTTACGAAGGCATCGACGAGCGCTTCATTGAAGAGCATGTCGATGAGGAATGGTCAGTTGGCGATTATGTCCTGTCCGGGGGTGAGCTTCCGGCCATGGTGCTGATTGACGCGGTCACGCGGTTGTTGCCCGGTGCACTGGGCCACGTGGACTCCGCCGAGGAGGACTCCTTCACGGACGGCCTGCTCGACTGTCCGCACTACACCCGACCCGAGGTGTACGCAGACAAACGTGTTCCTGAGGTGCTGCTCAGCGGCAACCACGAACACATCCGGCGCTGGCGTTTGCAGCAGTCCTTAGGCAGGACCTGGGAACGACGTGCCGATCTTCTGGATTGCCGCTCGCTTTCTGGAGAAGAGAAGAAGCTGCTGGAGGAATACATCCGCCAGCGGGACGATAGTTAACGTATCGATGGCGAGCGCCGAGCGCTTGTCTTAGGAGCACGAAATGACCAACAAGATCATTCAGCAGATCGAAGCTGAACAGATGAGCAAAGAGATTCCGGCGTTCGCCCCCGGCGACACCGTAATCGTCCAGGTTAAAGTGAAGGAAGGCGACCGTCAGCGTCTGCAGGCCTTCGAAGGCGTTGTAATCGGCAAGCGTAACCGCGGCCTGAACAGTGCTTTCACCGTTCGCAAGATCTCCAACGGCGTAGGCGTTGAGCGTACCTTCCAGACCTACAGCCCGCTGGTAGACAGCATCTCCGTCAAGCGTCGCGGCGACGTGCGCAAGGCCAAGCTGTACTACCTCCGCGACCTGTCCGGCAAGGCAGCGCGCATCAAGGAAAAACTGGCCTAATTCGCCGGTTCTTCCCGAAAAAAAGCAGCCCACGGGCTGCTTTTTTCTTGCCCGGAATTTGCCGGCCGATCGGTCCGGCCGCCCCATCTGCCCCCGGCAGCGCACTACAAGCACAACACCCGCAGCACCGGCAGCCACCTTCAATGCATCAGGTAGCAGTGGCATGAGCCCCAGAGAGCAAGAAATCCTTCGCCGCACGGCGCTTGCGGAAACCCGCGTGACCAAGGCGATCTTCCCGCCCACCACCAACCACCACAACACCCTGTTCGGCGGCACCGCGCTGGCCTGGATGGACGAAGTCTCGTTCATCGCCGCGACCCGTTTCTGCCGTTTGCCGTTGGTGACCGTGTCCACCGACCGCATCGACTTCAAGCACCCGATTCCCGCCGGCTCCATCGTCGAGCTGATCGGCCGGGTAGTGAAGGTCGGCAACACCAGCCTGAAGGTCGAAGTGGAGGTGTTCGTCGAGAGCATGTCCGCCGACGGCCGCGAGAAGGCCATCCACGGGCTGTTCAGCTTCGTCGCCATCGATGACGAGAAGCGCCCGGTGCCGGTCCTGCCCGGTTTCGAGGTCTGAGTCGGTCGGTGAAACGAAAGAAGGCGCCCAGGGGCGCCTTTTTTCATTCCGGACGAGCCTCAGTGGCGCAGGCTGATCTTCAGCGAGGCCTGGGACAGGTCGATGTTCTGCAGGCTCAGGCTACCCATGCTCTGGCTCTTCGGCGCGCCGGCGACGCGGATGTTGTCGAAACGCACTTCGCCGATGGAGCTGGGCAGGCGCACGTTGATCGAGCCGTCGGCATTGAGGGTCGAGGAGGCGTGCGCGGTGTCGTACTGCACGTCGCGCATGGAGGTCTCGGCATCCAGGCTGTCCACCACCGGCAGCACCAGCCGCGCGAGCTGCTTGACGGTGCCCACACCGTCGCCGCCTTCGGCGCTGACCAGCAGGCTCTGCAGGGTGTCATCGAAGCCCTGGGCGTTGATGTCGCTCATCTCGTGGTCGCTGAGCGGCTTCAGGCCATGGGGCGCTTCATGGCGGGTGATGCTCGCCGGAGCCTGACGCTGCACGTCCGCGCTGGCCAGCTGGAACGGGCTGAGCAGCGCCGCAAGGAGAGTCGCCGCCAGGCGCACGTTGTTCTGCTTCTTCAGCGCCCGCCCGAGCTGGCGCTCACTGATCCAGCCCTGCTGGATCAGGGTTTCACCCAGGCGCAGGCCGTTGCCGAGCTGGAGCTGGATGGCCTGGTCCAGCTGTTGGGCGGTGATCAGTCCCTTGCTGACCAGGATCTGACCGAGGCGGGAGTTCTGTTGACTGGGCATGACGGTAAGCTTCGTGTGCGCAATGATGGCGTGATGCAATCATTGTCTGTCAGGCAGATTCTGTCACCCACCTAAAGATAGGCTGACGTGGCCGATTGTCAGGTTGTCGCGGCTTGTGCCGTTTCGTTTGTACCCGCGGCATTTTCCGGGGCTTCCTCCACCAGCGAGATCAGTGTCCAGCCGGTGCCGGGCGTCAGTGGCCGGTCGGGGCTTGCGATGTGCAGGCGGCCGTTGGTGTCGCGGGCGAACAGCAGCAGCGCACGGCTGCCATGCTGGGCCTGGTATTCCGGCCAGCCGAAGTTGTCGCTGAGCAGCGTCGAGCGGACTTCCGCGCCGCGCGCGATCAGGCTGGCCATCTGCGGGTAGGTGATGGACGTCTGGCCCAGGGGATGGCCGCGATGGCGATCGCTGATGCGGTGTTTCTCGCTGCGGCGGCTGTCCTGGCCGCTGGGCAGGATGAAGCGCTGCCAGGGGCTGAATTCGTGGCGGAAGCTCATGCACATCAGGGCGTTCAGTTCGGCATTGGGCGACAGCGCCAGCAAGTGCCCCAGGCCGATCAGGTCCAGGTGCGCCTCGGCATGCTGCGAGGCGGGGTTGCCGAAGTAGGTCGGCAGGTTCTCCATGCGCGCGGCACGGGTGTTCTCCCAGCTGGAGTCGGTGAGCAGCACTTGCACCCCGGCGTTCTGCAGGCCGACGCCGATAGCCCGGGCGACCGGGTTGGCGCCGACGATCAGGAAGCCGGTGGGCACCGGTTCGGCGACCTTCAGCAGCCGGGCCAGCGGGCGCGCGGTGGCGCTTTGCAGGACCACGGTGCCGATGATCACCAGGAAGGTGAGGGGCACCAGTACCCCGGCCTGGGCGTGGCCGGATTCCATCAGGCGGATGGCGAAGATCGCCGACACCGCCGCGGCGACGATGCCGCGCGGGGCGATCCAGCTCAGCAGCGCGCGTTCGCGCCAGTTCAGCGCGGAGCCGGCGGTGGAGACCATCACGCTCAGCGGCCGGGCGACGAACTGGATCAGCGCCAGCACCAGCAGTGCCGCTGGGCCGAGGCCGAGCAGCGCCGACATGTCCAGGCGCGCGGCAAGCAGCACGAACAGCCCGGAGATCAGCAGCACGCTGAGGTTTTCCTTGAAGTGCAGGATGTGCTTCACGTCGACGCCCGGCATGTTGGCCATGCGCAGGCCCATCACGGTCACGGCCAGCAGTCCCGACTCCGACATCACGTTGTTCGACAGCACGAACACGCCCAGGACCACGGACAGCGACGCCAGGTTGTGCAGGTAGTCGGGCAGCCAGTGCCGGCGCAGGGCGACCCCCAGCGCCTGGCCGCCGACCAGGCCGAAGGCGATGCCGCAGCCGATCACGCTGACGAACGTCAGCAGGCTGTCCTGCCAGCCCTGGCCGATGTCGCTGGCGGCGATGAAGGTGTAGACCACCACCGCCAGTAGCGCGCCGATGGGGTCGATGACGATGCCTTCCCAGCGCAGGATGTTGGCGATGGTCGCGTTGGGGCGCACCACCCGCAGCATCGGCACGATCACCGTGGGGCCGGTGACCAGGGTGAGGGCGCCGAACAGCAGGGCCATTTCCCAGGTAAAGCCCAGCAGGTAGCGGGTCGCCAGGGCGATCACGCCCCAGGTGGTGAGCGCGCCGAGGGTAACCATCCGGCGGACCACGGTGCCGATTTCCTTCCATTCGTCCAGGCGCAGGGTCAGGCTGCCTTCGAACAGCACCAGGGCCACCGCGAGGGAAACCACGGGGAACAGCAGCGGGCCGAACAGGTGTTCCGGTGTCAGCAGGTGCAGCACGGGGCCGATCAGAATACCGCTCAGCAGCAGGAACAGGATGGCCGGCAGGCGCAGGCGCCAGGCCAGCCACTGGCTGAACAGAGAGGCGATGCCAATGCCGGCGAAGGCGAAGTAGGTGCTGTGTTCGTCCATGCTGGAGCCAGGGTCCTTGCGCTGTTGACGGTGGAGTTGCGGGGGGAGGCTGTGGAAGACTAGTCCGATGCTTTCTCTATCGATATAGCCTGACATGATGCCGGTTTCACATTCACTGATCGACCGTTTCCTCGACGCCCTTTGGCTGGAAAAGGGCCTCTCCGATAACACCCGCAGTGCCTACGGCAGCGACCTGGCGCTGTTCAACGGCTGGCTCGACGAGCGCGGGGTGGCGCTGGAGGCGGCGGGGCGCGAGGTGATCCTCGATCACCTGGCCTGGCGCCTGGGCGAGGGCTACAAGGCGCGCTCCACGGCGCGCTTCCTTTCGGGGCTGCGCGGCTTTTACCGCTACTGCCTGCGCGAGGGGCTGATCGGCGAAGACCCGACGCTGCTGGTGGAGCTGCCGCAACTGGGCAAGCCGCTGCCCAAATCGCTCTCGGAAGCCGATGTCGAAGCGCTGCTGGCCGCGCCGGAGACCGACGACCCGCTCGGCCTGCGCGATCGCACCATGCTGGAAGTGCTCTACGCCTGCGGCCTGCGGGTCAGCGAGCTGGTCGGGCTGACCCTGGAACAGGTCAACCTGCGCCAGGGCGTGGTGCGCGTCATGGGCAAGGGCAGCAAGGAGCGGCTGGTGCCGCTGGGCGAGGAAGCCATCCTGTGGATCGAGCGCTATATGCGTGAAGCGCGTGCGGACCTGCTGGGTGGCAAGCCCAGCGATGTGCTGTTCCCCAGCCTGCGCGGCGAGCAGATGACCCGCCAGACCTTCTGGCACCGCATCAAGCTGCACGCGAAGGTCGCCGGCATCGGCAAGAGCCTGTCGCCGCACACCCTGCGCCACGCCTTCGCCACTCATCTGCTCAATCACGGCGCCGATCTGCGGGTGGTGCAGATGCTGCTGGGACACAGTGATCTTTCCACAACGCAGATCTATACCCACATTGCCCGGGCCCGATTGCAGGACCTTCATGCTCAGCACCATCCTCGCGGGTGAGTCGCCGCTACGATCACCCTTGCTCGGATATGCGTCCCGTTCGAATTCCTTCGATCTTTCCGGCCCTGCGAACCCCGTAGCTTTCAGCTACAAGCCCACGGCTCGGCCCGCGAGGGCTTGTGTGATAGTCTTCGCCGACCGACATCAGGAGTTTTCCATGCGTTTGTCCCGACTTCTGGCTGCCGCGGCCCTCGGCCTCGCCAGCACCCTTGCCCTGGCCGCCGAGCCGGACCAGGCAATCCGTGCCACTCTGCAGTCCCTGCAACCTGACCTGCCCATCGAGGCCATCGCCAAGAGCCCCCTCGAAGGCATCTACCAGGTGCAGCTCAAGGGCGGCCGCGTGCTCTATGCCAGCGCCGACGGCCAGTTCGTCGTCCAGGGCAATATCTACCAGGTGAAGGACGGCAAGCCGACCAACCTGACCGAAGCTGCCGAAAGCGCGGGCGTGGCCAAGACCATCAACGCCATTCCGACCGCCGACATGGTGGTCTTCCCGGCCAAGGGCGAGACCAAGGCGCACATCACTGTCTTCACCGACACCACCTGCCCGTACTGCCAGAAGCTGCACGCCGAAGTGCCGGAACTGCAGAAGCGCGGCATCGAAGTGCGCTACCTGGCCTTCCCGCGCCAGGGCCCGAACTCGCCGGGCGATGCCCAGCTGCAGGCCGTGTGGTGCTCCAAGGACCGCCAGGCGGCGATGAGCGACATGTTCCATGAGAAGGAAGTGAAAGCCGCCAAGTGCGACAACCCGGTGAACAAGCAGCTGGAACTGGGCCAGATGGTCGGTGTGCAGGGCACCCCGGCGATCATCCTGGCCAACGGCCAGATGCTGCCGGGCTACCAGCCGGCCGGCCAGATCGCCAAGCTGGCGCTGGAAGCCAAGTAAGCCGCGGGCTGCGCTTGCATTGACTAATGGGGAACCGCTTCGTAATGTTCGGTTCCTTTTGACTATGGAACAGGCAGTCCGCCTGTTCTGATTTGGCGCCTGCTCCCATGCCCGCTTCGTTGCGGGCATCGGTGCGTCAGGCGCCCCGATGCTGTAATCATGGGGAGTTTCAGCGTGAATCCGGTGAAAGTGGGAATCTGTGGGTTGGGGACCGTCGGTGGCGGTACCTTCAATGTACTCAAACGCAACGCCGAGGAGATTGCCCGCCGTGCCGGGCGTGGTATCGAGGTTGCGCAGATTGCCGCCCGTCGCCCCAATCCGAAGTGTGATACCGGCAGTACCCCCATTACTGCCGACATCTTCGACGTGGCGAACAACCCGGAAATCGACGTGGTCATCGAGCTGATCGGTGGCTACACCTTGGCCCACGAGCTGGTGCTCAAGGCCATCGAGAACGGCAAGCACGTGGTCACCGCCAACAAGGCACTGATCGCCGTGCACGGCAACGAGATCTTCGCCAAGGCCCGCGAGAAGGGCGTCATCGTCGCCTTTGAAGCCGCCGTGGCCGGTGGCATCCCGGTGATCAAGGCGATCCGCGAGGGCCTGGCCGCCAACCGCATCAACTGGCTGGCCGGCATCATCAACGGCACCGGCAACTTCATCCTCACCGAAATGCGTGAGAAAGGCCGCGCCTTCGCCGACGTGCTGAAGGAAGCCCAGGCCCTGGGCTACGCCGAAGCCGACCCGACCTTCGACGTCGAAGGCATCGACGCCGCGCACAAGCTGACCATCCTGGCGTCCATCGCCTTCGGCATCCCGCTGCAGTTCGACAAGGCCTACACCGAAGGCATCACCCAGCTGACCACCGCCGACGTGAACTACGCCGAGGCGCTGGGCTACCGCATCAAGCATCTGGGCGTAGCGCGCCGTACCGACAGCGGTATCGAGCTGCGCGTGCACCCGACCCTGATCCCGGCCGACCGCCTGATCGCCAATGTGAACGGCGTGATGAACGCGGTCATGGTCAACGGCGATGCCGCCGGTTCCACGCTGTTCTACGGCGCCGGCGCCGGCATGGAGCCCACCGCTTCCTCGGTGGTCGCCGACCTGGTGGACGTGGTTCGCGCCATGACTGCCGACCCGGAGAACCGCGTGCCGCACCTGGCCTTCCAGCCGGACTCGCTCTCCGACCACCCGATCCTGCCGATCGACGCCTGCGAAAGCGCCTACTACCTGCGCATCCAGGCCAAGGACCATCCGGGCGTACTGGCCCAGGTGGCGACCATCCTCTCCGAGCGCGGCATCAACATCGAATCGATCATGCAGATGGAAGTCGAAGAGCATGACGGTCTGGTGCCGATGATCCTGGTTACCCACCGCGTGCTCGAGTCCCGCATCATCGAAGCCATCGCCGCGCTGGAAGCGCTGGATGACGTCGTCGGCAATGTCGTACGCATCCGCGTCGAACAACTGAACTGAATCGAACGCGGCGGCGCCTGCGCGCCGCCGCCAACCCGAAGGTTTCACACCATGCGTTACATCAGTACCCGCGGCCAGGCGCCCGCGCTGAACTTCGAAGACGTGCTGCTGGCTGGCCTCGCCAGCGACGGCGGCCTCTACGTGCCGGAAAACCTGCCGCGCTTCACCGTCGAAGAGATCGCCTCCTGGGCCGGCCTGCCGTACCACGAGCTGGCCTTCCGCGTGATGCGCCCGTTCGTTGCCGGCAGCATCTCCGACGCCGACTTCAAGAAGATCCTCGAAGAGACCTATGGTGTCTTTGCCCACAACGCCGTGGCGCCGCTGCGTCAGCTGAACGGCAACGAGTGGGTGCTGGAGCTGTTCCACGGCCCGACCCTGGCCTTCAAGGATTTCGCCCTGCAGCTGCTCGGCCGCCTGCTCGACCACGTGCTGACCAAGCGCGGCGAGCGCGTGGTGATCATGGGCGCCACTTCCGGCGATACCGGCTCGGCCGCCATCGAAGGCTGCAAGGCCTGCGAGAACGTCGACATCTTCATCATGCACCCGCACAACCGTGTGTCCGAGGTGCAGCGCCGCCAGATGACCACCATCCTCGGCGAAAACATCCACAACATCGCCATCGAAGGCAACTTCGACGACTGCCAGGAGATGGTCAAGGCCAGCTTCGCCGACCAGGGCTTCCTGAAGGGCACCCGTCTGGTGGCGGTGAACTCGATCAACTGGGCGCGGATCATGGCCCAGATCGTCTACTACTTCCACGCTGCCCTGCAGCTCGGCGCGCCGGCCCGTTCCGTTGCGTTCTCGGTGCCCACCGGCAACTTCGGTGATATCTTCGCCGGCTACCTGGCGCGCAACATGGGCCTGCCGGTCAGCCAGCTGATCGTCGCGACCAACCGCAACGACATCCTGCACCGCTTCATGTCCGGCAACCGCTACGACAAGGACACCCTGCACGCGTCGCTGTCGCCGTCCATGGACATCATGGTCTCGTCCAACTTCGAGCGCCTGCTGTTCGACCTGCACGGCCGCAACGGCAAGGCCGTCGCCGAGCTGATGGACAACTTCAAGGCCACCGGCAAGCTGGCCGTCGAAGATGACCGCTGGACCGAAGCCCGCCGCCTGTTCGATTCCCTGGCGGTGAACGACGAAGAGACCTGCGAGACCATCGCCCAGGTCTACGCCGAGTGTGGCGAACTGCTCGACCCGCACACCGCCATCGGCGTGCGTGCGGCCCGCGAATGCCGTCGCAGCCTGGCCGTGCCCATGGTCACCCTGGGTACCGCGCATCCGGTCAAGTTCCCGGAAGCCGTGGAGAAGGCCGGCATCAAAGCCGTTCCGGCGCTGCCGGCGCACCTGGCCGACCTGTTCCAGCGCGAAGAGCGTTGCACTGTGTTGCCGAACGAACTGGCCAAGGTCCAGGCCTTCGTCAGCGCCCACGGCAACCGTGGCAAGCCGCTCTGATCCGTGACGGATCGATGAAAAAGCCCGCCTTCATGGCGGGCTTTTTCATGGGCGACTGTCAGGCCTTTATGGACCAGCGGTAATAAGCAGGACGAACTTAATCGCCGGCCGCGATGTCTTCTCTTCAGGTTTTTCATTTCGCAACAAGGAGATATGACATGGACCGGCTAAGCGTGCTGCTGACCGAGACCTTCGCTCCCTACACTCCGGCCCTGAGCCCGGCGCGCCCCGATGGTGGCCGCATCCTGACTCTGACCAACGACGACGGCGAGGTGGTATTGCGCCGGGTGATCGATGGCCAGCAACTGGCCGATGAAAACCAGCGCGAGGAAGCGATCCAGTCGGTTCGCCGTGACCTGCTGATCCAGGAGGGGCGGATGGAGGACGATGTCATCGTCGCGTTGCGCCAGCGCGCCCAGGTGCTCAGTTACGGGACGTGATTTTTCCTGGTCTACGCAAGTTGAAACGCCGCCCCTAGGGCGGCGTTTGTGTTATTGGATCAAGCCCAGGTGCTTCAGGCGCGAGCGTATGCCGCCTGTCGTGCGGCCGTGGGCGCGGGCGATCGCGGTCAGCGGCTCGCCCGCTTCATGACGTCCGATCAGTGTCGCTTCCTCTTCCTGTGTCCAGGGCTTACCGGCCTTCACGGGCGAAGCGCGTTCCTTGTCGGGGGCGCTTTCCAGGGCTTGGATGGCATGGAACAGGGCGCGGATGACGTCAGGCGACTGGCAGGGATCATTGGCCGCCAGGGGAACGTCGTGGCGGGGATCTATGCCGTTGGCCAGCTTGCGCAGTAGTTGCAGGCTTTCGGTATGGGCGTGGGGATGCATGACGGCTCTCCTTGTCTTGTCCGGCGATGCTTCGCCGCCAGCAAGGTGTTTGTCTGCCAGGTGATACATCCTGTTGGCAGGAATATTCCCGTCCCGTTGTCGCCTACGCCTCTGGCAGCCGTAGGGCGGATAACGCTCGACGTTATCCGCCGATTGACCTTGGCGTCAGGCCACTCCGATTGGCTGCGGAGCGGCGAAAGAATGGGCGTATCGGCGTACAACCGCGAACGGTTGTACGCCCTACACCGCCCCCTGCTGACGCAGCGCCGCGATAGCCGCTGCGTCATAACCCAGGCCACCGAGCACTTCGTCGGTATGCTCGCCCAGGCCCGGGCCGATCCAGTCGGCCGAGCCGGGGGTGTCGGAGAGCTTGGGCACGATGCCCGGCATGCGGAACGGCTTGCCGTCCGGCAGCTTCGCCGAGAGGAACATCTCGCGGGCGAGGAACTGCGGGTCGGCGAACATGTCCTCGGCGGAATAGATGCGGCTGGCCGGCACCTCGGCCTCGCCCAGTACCTTCAGCACGGTGTCCAGGGACTCCGAGCGCGCCCAGCGGTCGATCACCCCGTACAGCTCGTCGCGGCGCTGGTCGCGTCCAGCGTTGTCCGCCAGCTGCGGATCGTCCGCCAGGTCGGTGCGGCCGATGGCGAGCATGAATCGACGGAAGATCGCGTCGCCGTTGGCGGCGATCTGCACGTGCTTGCCGTCGGCGGTGGTGTGCACGGAGGAGGGCGTGATGCCGGGCATGATGTTGCCGCTGCGCTCGCGGATGAAGCCGAATACGTCGAACTCCGGCACCATCGATTCCATCATGGCGAACACCGCTTCATACAGCGCCACGTCCACCACCTGGCCCTGGCCGCCGTTGACCTCGCGGTGGCGCAGCGCCATGAGCGCGCCGATCACGCCCCACAGCGCGGCGATGGAGTCGCCGATGGAAATGCCGGTGCGCACCGGCGGGCGGTCCTCGAAGCCGGTGATGTAGCGCAGCCCGCCCATGGACTCGCCCACCGCGCCAAAGCCCGGCTGGTCCTTGTAGGGGCCGCTCTGGCCGAAACCGGAGAGGCGCACCATGACCAGCTTCGGATTCAGCGCATGGATCACGTCCCAGCCCAGGCCGAGCTTTTCCAGCACGCCGGGGCGGAAGTTCTCGATCAGGATGTCGGCCTCGGCCAGCAGCTTCTTCAGCACCTCGCGCCCGGCCTCGTGCTTGAGGTTGAGGGTCAGCGAACGCTTGTTGCGGGCCTGCACGAACCACCATAGCGAGGTGCCTTCGTAGAGCTTGCGCCACTTGCGCAGCGGGTCGCCGCCGTCGGGCGATTCGACCTTGATCACCTCGGCGCCGAATTCCGCGCACAGGCGCGAGGCGAAGGGACCGGCGATCAACGTGCCCAGTTCGATCACTTTGAGGCCGGCGAGGGGTTTGCTGGTGGTGTTCATCGGTCGGTCCGTTCGGCGGGTGGTCGGCGGACTTTACCGCCCGCGCGCGCGTTCGAACAGGCCGCCGGGCCGCCCGTCTACCATCGGAGCTTTGCGCCGGCGATGGGCGCGCGTAGAGTTATCCTATCCGAGGACACTTCTGTCAGCTCGCCCGACTCTGGGCAGGGTAACCCCCGATGCGCGCGCTTCCGTCATTCCACTTCCCCGGCCCTCCGGCGCTCCCTTCGGGAGGCGTGCAGGCGGATGGCAAGGGGGTGGCATGGTCCTGAGCCTGCCGACGCTGGTCGTGGTCGATCTCTACGTGCTCACCCTGGTCGGGGTGCTGATGGCATTCGCCTGGCACAGCGGCCGCCGCGAGCCGACGCTCGGCTACATGAGCGCGATGCTTCTCCTGGGGGCCCTCGGCACCTTCCTGGGCACCTTGCGAGGGATGGGCATCGATCTGGTGCCGATCCTGCTGGGCAACGTCATCCTGCACCTTTGCGCGGCGATGAACTGGACGTCCATGCGGGTGTTCGCCGGGCGCCGCCCGCACTGGCCGTTGATCGGCGCTGGCGCGGCACTGTGGGCGTTGCTGTGCCTCTGGCCGACGTTCTACGAGTCGCTGGAGGCGCGGGTTTTCGTCAGCACCTCGATCACTATCGCCTATTGCCTGGCCTCCGTCAGCGAACTGCTGCGCAGCCGCCGCAAGCTGGAGGTGGAGCTGCGCCCGACCCTGGCGCTGATGCTGTTCCACGGCGGCTTCTACATGGTGCGCCTGGCGGTCGACCGTGGCATGCCATTCGAGAGTGCCAGCAACAATGGCCAGGGCAGTACCTTCTTCACCCTGCTGGTCTTCGAAACCATGCTCTACGCCATCGGCATCGCCTTCGCGACCCTGGCGATGGTCAAGGAGCGCGCCGAACTGGGGTTCCGCAGCGCCGCGCTGAGCGACCCGCTGACCGGCGCCGGCAACCGCCGGGCCTTCATGGATTCCGGCGAGCGCGCCTTGCGCCTGTGCGCCGAGCGCGGCGAGCAGGCTTCGCTGCTGCTCTGCGACCTGGACAACTTCAAGCGCCTCAACGACTCCTTCGGCCATCCCGCCGGGGACCGGGTGCTGGTGGAATTCAGCCGCATCACTGCCTCGCGCATGCGCAAGCAGGACCTGTTCGCGCGCATCGGCGGGGAGGAGTTCGCCTGCCTGCTGGTGGCCGCCGATACCGAGGGTGCCTGCCAGGTGGCCGAGCGGGTGCGCCGCGAATTCGCCGAGTTGCCGTTCATGGCCGAAGGGCAGCTCAGCGTGAGCATCGGCATCGCCACCACCCGCGAGGCCGGGCACGACCTGACGCGCCTGCTGGCGTTGGCCGACCAGGCGCTCTACGCCGCCAAGGCCAAGGGCCGCAACCGCATCGAACTGGCCGCGCCGGAGCCGGGAACCGACCGCCGTAGCCGGGATTGAACCACCAACCCTGCGCTTTCGCGGTAGACTTGCCGCCTTCCAAAATTCGCCGGGAATCCCCATGGCCCTGTCCGCCACGCCCTACAAAGCCGATATCAGCCTGACCGACCTCGACCGTGGGGTCTACGAGACCCTGCGCTTCACCGTCGCCCGCCACCCCTCGGAAACCGAGGAGCGCCTGGCGGTGCGTCTGCTGGCCTATGTCGTCTGGTACAACGAGCAGCTGGCCTTCGGTCGCGGCCTGTCGGACGTGGAGGAGCCCTCGCTCTGGGAAAAGAGCCTGGACGACCGCGTGCTGCACTGGATCGAAGTCGGCCAGCCCGACGCCGAGCGCCTGACCTGGTGCTCGCGCCGCTGCGAGAAGCTGACCCTGGTCGCCTACGGCAACCTGCGCGTGTGGACCACCAAGGTGCTCGACACCGTGCGCCACCTGAAGAACCTCAACGTCGTCGCCATGCCCCAGGAGCCGCTGGAGGAAATCTCCCGCGACCTGCCGCGTTCGATCAACTGGACCGTGATGATCAGCGAAGGAACCATCTTCGTGACCGACGAGCGCGGCCAGCACGAACTCCAGGTGGAGTGGCTGATGGGCGAACGCTGATCGCCTGCTGTACCCGCTGTAATCTGGGCGCCGGGATCGGCGCCTGAATGAATCGACTGGAACACCCATGCGCATCGAATCCCGCCCCCTCCCGCAAACCCTGCCTGACCTGGGCGACCTGCCGCCGCTGCTGACTCGTCTCTACGCCGCCCGTGGCGTGCAGAGTGCCGCCGAACTGGACAAGGGGCTGGCGCGGCTGATCCCGTACCAGCAGCTCAAGGGTGTGGACGCGGCGGTGGAGCTGCTGGTCGATGCGCTGGAGAAGGGCCAGCGGATTCTCTACGTCGGCGACTTCGACGCCGACGGCGCCACCGCCAGCAGCGTCGGCGTGCTGGCGCTGCGCATGCTCGGCGCGGCCTGGGTCGACTACCTGGTGCCGAACCGCTTCGAATACGGCTACGGCCTGACTCCCGAGATCGTCGCCGTGGCGCTGGAGAAGCGCCCGGACCTGCTGGTGACCGTGGACAACGGCATCTCCAGCATCGACGGCGTCGCCGCCGCCAAGGCCGCCGGCCTGCGCGTGCTGGTCACCGATCACCACCTGCCGGGGCCGGAGTTGCCCGACGCCGACGCCATCGTCAACCCGAACCAACCCGGCTGCGATTTCCCCAGCAAGGCCATGGCCGGCGTTGGCGTGATCTTCTATGTGATGCTCGCCCTGCGCGCGCGCCTGCGTGAGCGGGGCTGGTTCGCCGCGCGCGGCCTCGCCGAGCCGAACCTCGCCGAACTGCTCGACCTGGTCTCCCTGGGCAGCGTCGCCGACGTGGTGCCGCTGGACGCCAACAACCGCATTCTGGTGCACCAGGGCCTGGCGCGCATCCGCGCCGGCCGTGCCCGTCCGGGGCTGCGTGCGTTGCTGGAAGTGGCCGGGCGCGATTGCCGGCGGATCACCTCCACGGACCTGGGCTTCATCCTTGGCCCGCGCCTGAACGCCGCCGGCCGCCTGGACGACATGTCCTTGGGCATCGAAATGCTGCTCTGCGAGGACGAGGGCCTGGCCCGCGAGATGGCAGTGCAGCTCGACGCGCTCAACCAGGACCGCAAGGCCATCGAGCAGGGCATGCAGCGCGAGGCGCTGGCCCAGCTCAAGGAACTGCCGGTGGAGGAGATGCCCTTCGGCCTGTGCCTGTTCGACGCCGAATGGCACCAGGGCGTGATCGGTATCCTCGCCTCGCGCCTGAAGGAGCGTTACCACCGCCCGACCATCGCCTTCGCCGATGCCGGCGACGGCAGCCTCAAGGGCTCGGCGCGCTCGGTGCCGGGCTTCCATATCCGCGACGCGCTGGACGCCGTGGCCGCGCGCCATCCCGGGTTGATCAGCAAGTTCGGCGGCCACGCCATGGCCGCCGGCCTGTCGCTGCCGCAGGAAAACTTTGGTGCCTTCGCCGCTGCCTTCGACGCCGAGGTGCGCCGCCAGCTGGACGAGGACGACCTCACCGGCCGCCTGCTTTCCGATGGTCAGCTCGGCGCCGAGGAGTTCCACCTGGAGCTGGCGCGGGCGATCCGCCAGGCCGGCCCCTGGGGGCAGCACTTCCCCGAGCCGCTGTTCCACGGCGTGTTCCAGATCGTCCAGCAGCGCATCGTCGGCGAGCGTCACCTCAAGCTGGTGCTCAAGACCGAATGCGGCTCGCTGCAGCTGGACGCCATCGCCTTCAACATCGACCGCGAGGTCTGGCCCAACCCCACCGTGCGCTGGGCGGAAGTGGCCTACAAGCTCGACGTCAACGAGTTCCGCGGCAACGAAAGCGTGCAGCTGATGGTGGCGCATATCGCGCCGCGCTGAGGCGATTTTCGGCAGCGCGCCGGCCAGGGGCGCGGTCCCGGCGGACGGCTGAAATACGGCATCGGGCGACGACTGTCCCGCTCTGCCCGGCGATCCCGGTCTACAGTGTGAAGTACACGACCAGAGGGAGTTTCGCCATGAGCCAGTTGTTCGAGCCCTTGACCCTGCGCCAGCTGACCCTGTCCAACCGCATCGCCGTTTCCCCCATGTGCCAGTACTCCGCCCAGGACGGACTGGCCAACGATTGGCACCTGGTCCACCTGGGTAGCCGCGCCGTGGGGGGCGCCGGGCTGGTGATAGTCGAAGCCACGGCCGTCGCCCCGGAAGGGCGGATCAGCGCCGAGGACCTGGGTATCTGGAACGACGAACAGATCGAACCGCTACGCCGCATCACCCGCTTCCTCGAATCCCAGGGCGCGGTGGCCGGCGTTCAACTGGCCCACGCCGGGCGCAAGGCCAGTACCTGGGCGCCCTGGCTGGGCAAGCACGGCTCGGTGCCGATCAGCGAGGGCGGCTGGACCCCTGTGGCGCCGTCCGCCATTGCCTTCGACCCGCAGCACACCGTGCCCATCGCCCTGAGCGAAGAGCAGATGGCGACCATCAAGCAGCAGTTCGTGCGCGGCGCCGAGCGCGCCCTGGCCGCCGGCTTCAAGATCGTCGAGGTGCACGCAGCCCACGGTTACCTGCTGCATCAGTTCCTCTCTCCGCTGTCCAATCAGCGCCGTGACCAGTACGGCACCTGTTTCGAGAACCGCATCCGCTTCCTCCTGGAGGTCACCGAGGCCGTGCGCGCGGTATGGCCGCAGGAACTGCCGTTGTTCGTCCGCCTGTCCGCCACCGACTGGGTGGAGGACGGCTGGAACCCCGACGAGACGGTGGAGCTGGCGCGCCGCCTGAAGAGCCTGGGCGTGGATCTGATCGACGTGTCCTCCGGCGGCACGGCGGTGAACGCCGAGATTCCGGTGGGGCCGGGCTACCAGACACAGTTCTCCGAGCGCGTACGCAAGGAAGCCGGTATCGCCAGTGGCACCGTCGGAATGATCACCGAGCCGGTACAGGCCGAGCACATCCTGCGTACCGGCCAGGCCGACCTGATCCTGCTGGCCCGCGAGCTGCTGCGCGATCCTTACTGGCCGTTGCACGCCGCCGACGAACTGGGGGGCCTGCCGGTCCCGTGGCCGCCGCAGTACCTGCGCGCCGCCCAGCGTGGTACGCCACAGCGCAAGGCGTTCGGGCAAGCGTGATACTCGAACGGGGCATGTGGGCGATGCCCGCGTGCCCCGACGACGACGCTCTTTTTACGAACGCCGGAAAGCGCAGCCGTTCATTGCTTGTCGGTGACTGCGGCGGCTGGGGGTGCATTCACGAACAGGGCAGGGCGTGGGGCGGCGACGAAGGGGCGTTTCTCCTCGTCCCGGGCATTGGTTGCGACTGCCCTGTCCAGGCTGCTGATCACCCAGCTGCCATCTTCCCGTTTCAGGGCATAGGCAAGTACGTGGCCATCCTTGATCACCGGCTGCGGTCCCTTGTGCCCAAGGGCATACAGGGTGACTTCGTAGGCATCCGTGCTGCCGTCCCCGCTACGGCTCGAGGGCACCAGCCGGGCAAAGTTGAGCACCGCTGAATCCGGCAGTTGCCCGAGGACTCGTTCGCCCAGATAAGCGTCGGAAAACAACGGGTAGTAGACCGGCGCGGAAGGCGTGCTCACGTCGAGCACATGGAGGAAGCTGTAGCGCTGCCAGTCGCCGACGCTGAAGAGGCCAACTCCGGGACCTGCCAGTATCCGATAGCGTTTTTTCGGCAGGCGCATTTCAAGCAACCTGGCGTTCTGCATCTGAAGCTTCGGGAAATTGCCCCAAGGAGTGCTGACGGCATTGAAGCGCTTTCGCCCTGCCACCACCGATGCCGCTTCGTCGCCAGTCACCAGATAGGTCGGAGAGCCTTTCACTTCGGCTCGATAAGCGGTTCCGGCATTCGACGTCCTGTTGTCGAAATGCTCGCTGAGCAATGAAACCTGAGGCGGCGGCGTCTGCCAGATGCTGTCGATGGCGGCGACCAGGCTGTCATCCACCTCGGCATGGCTGAGCTGCACGGCGCCAAGCAGAGGCAGTGCAAGAAAAGGGCGGAGCAGCCGGTGGAGGTAACGCATGGGAGCCTCGCGTTCAGAAGCTGGATGGGAAAGGTGCCGCCCGGTGGGGCTCAGCGACGGCTCACCTGAGCGAAAACCGGGCCCCACAGGGGATGGCCCGCTTCGGCGCTGTCCAGGCGGAAGGCCGGGTTGATCTGCAGGGCGCGTTCGAAGGCGAAGCGGCACTGAATCATCCGTTCCGTCACGCAGTAGCTGAACGCCAGGTACTTGGCGGCCTTGAGTTGCACCTTGGCACTGCTGCTCCAGATGTCCGGTGCGAGGAACTGCTCTTCGGCGAGATAGTAGTGTCCGGCGTCGTACAGCCGCTGCCCTTCGGCGAGGGCCCTTTCAGCCCGTACTTGTGTCTCGTCCACGGCGGGCGCGGGTGGTTCTACGAGGCGAGTCCTGCAACCTGAGACTGCCGCCAGGCAAGTGATCAGGAGCAGAGTCGTGAGTTGGCGGAGCGTCTTCATCGGGTTGTCCGTAGGCGGAAATCGATCAGTCCAGCGCTTTACTGGAAGTTGTGCTGCAGCGTCACGGACTGGCCGGCCATGATCTCCAGCCTCTGCTCATGGCTGGGCAAACCGGGGTTGCGCAGCTCGATCTGATAGGTGCCGGGGCGCAGTTGCAGCTTGAACAGCGGTGGGCTGATGCCACGCTTCTGGCCGTCAATCCATACCTCTCCCCAGGGCTTGATGGCGATGGTCAGGCTGCCGTTCGTGGCGGGTGAGGGAGCCCTGCTGCGACTTTGGGGCTTCGCCGGCCTTTCGGGCCTTTTCGCGGTGATGGTCATGGGTGGCGAAGGCGCCGGCGGCTCTTTGCGTACCCCAATGGCAGGCGGAGCCGATTCTGGCCGGCTTTGCGCGGCGCTCCCCGGGGCCTGCGGCTGGACCGGCGCCAGGGACTCCGAAGGCGTTTGCGCCTGAACCTGGGCATCCACCGGGGTAGGTTGCGTTTGATCGGCAGCCTCTGCGGGCAGTAACTCTGGCACCGGCTCGGAGGGCGGGATGGTCAGCAGATCTTCGTCCACGAGGTGCTGCGCTTGGGGGGCAGCGCTGTCGGCGATGGGCCTGGGGTTGACAGGGGCAGTGGCTATGCCATCGATTGACCAGGGCTTGCAGAGCGCTATTGCGGCAGCCGTGATCAGCGTACCGGCGGCCACGCACGCGATCAGCGTCCTGCTCGTTCTCGGCCTGGGTATGGATTCGAGCGGAGGCAACTCGGGCGCCGATTGGGAGTCGTCCTGCGTTTCCGGGCGTGGCGCAGACGGCTGCGCGGCGACGGGCGTGCCTATCAACGGGAGGGGCGGCAGCGTGTAGGCGGTGCCCGGCCCGTCCCAGCTGCTCAGGGGCTCTGCGGGAGCCGAATGCTCCGGGCTGGTATCGCGCGTTTCGGCGTACGAGTCGTCGCTACGAGCTGGAGCTTGTCCGTCGACATGCCGTTCAGTCGGGGGAACCGCTACCGGGGTCGAACCATTCGGAGGCGTCCGAGCATCGGTATTTGGGGAGGGATTCGCGATCGGTTCCATCGGGGCTGCATCTTCAAGCGGTTGAAGAAGTTCGAAAAATGGTCGCGGATCATAGGTAGCCGATATCCGGCACTCAAATGCGCGCTGCCGTTTCCGTTGCCGAGGAGGGAATCTGAGTATCAGGTCGCGTTTTGGGCCAGGTCTCCGGGGTGGAGTGGGGGTGAAGTGCTCTGGCGTGGGACCGCCAGGCTGGGAAAAGAAATGAAATGTGATATCTGTCGCAAATCGGCATTCTGGTGCTAGGCTTGCCCTGCTCGCGCAAGGACCGCGCAACTACCCCCCGGAGCACGCATGGACGCATCTGCCACGCCCGACGCCATTCCGCAATCCGAGATCGCCCTGTTGGCGAATATCCTTGCGCTCGCCACTCGCAACATGACCAGCCTTAGCACCCTGATCACCCAGCTGTCGGTGGAGCTCGGCCACAGCCCGGACCCGCATCTGCAACGCGTGGGACAGCGGGTGCTGGCGGATGTGGACGTGCTGTCGAAGTCGCTGGACACCCAGTGGGAGCTGATCGGCGCCCTGTCACGTTACTGTCCGTTGCTGGCGCGTACACCGTTGGTGAAGCCGACGCTGGTGACTGAAATCCATATCACCGAGCTGCCGGAGCGCGGGTAGGGCGTATAACGTCGAACGTTATACGCCCTACGTGTCCTGGCTTCTCCGCGAAAGGCGCCCGAAGGGCGCCCCTGTCGACTGTCACTCCCCCGCCGGCGCCAGCTCGAAGCTCATCATCAAGGCCCAGGGGGCGTCGCTGTCGCCCACACGAATGGGCTGCAGCAGTTCCACGCGGCGGTCTTTCACCTGTTCCCAGCTCTTGCCCTGCGCAATGGCGCTGCGCGCGTCCTGCGGCAGTTCGCTGGCCTTGTCGCCCAGGCGGCGGGCGTCGGGGTGGGTGACGTAGACGCCGGCATTGGAGATCAGCGCGTACTGGCCGTTGCCCATGGGCGTGAGCTTGCCGAGACTCTCCTGCAACTGGTGCAGGGTGTAGTCGGCGCCGAGGATACCGAGGAAGCGGCCGTTGGCGAACATGGGCGACATGAACGAGGTCATCAGCACGGTGCTGCCGCCGACGCTGTACTCGTAGGGTTCCATGAACACGTCGCGGCCCTTGTCGCGGGGGATCTGGTACCAGTCGCCGCTGCCGTCGGCCTTGTCGTAGCCGACCAGGCATTCGCGCTGTGCCACGCCGCTGCCCCGGTGCCAGTAGGCCATGAGGCGGCCGCTGGCGTCGTGCCCCGGGGCATCGACGAATTCGCCGTCGCGGCCGTCGAAGGCGTTGGGCTCGCAGCCGCAGGCGAAGGCCAGCAGCTCGGGGTTGCGGGTCAGGTATTCGTGCATCACCGCGTCGATCTGCTCGCGCTGCGGGCCGAGGTTGCGGGTCTTCATGCCGATCAGGAAGTTCTTCAGGCCGTAGAGCGCGGTGGCCATCACGGCGAAGCGCGCTTCCAGGCGCTGGGTCTCGCTGGCCAGCACCACGCGGGCGGTGTCGAGCAGGCTGGAATGCTCGGCCTGCTCGACATCGGCCAGGGCCTTGGCGCTCTCGCTCTTGATCGAGGCGACGACGTTGCCGATGTCGGCGGTGGCGTTGGCCGACTGGGTGGCCAGGCGGCGCACCTCATCGGCGACCACCGCGAAGCCGCGGCCGCTTTCCCCGGCGCGGGCGGCTTCGATGGCGGCGTTGAGCGCCACCAGGTTGGTGTTCTTGGCGATCTGCTTGATGACTTCGGAGACCTTGCTGATCTCGGTCCAGCGTACGTTGAGGTCGGCGATCAGTTGCTTGACCTGGTCGATGGTGGAGCGGGTGCTGGAGCTGTCTTCGGCCTTGGCGGGCCGTTTTTCGAGTGTGGTTGGCATGGCTTGCGACTGCTGTGACGGATGAGGGCAGATGGGAAGGTGAGGGCTTGCCTACTTGTTTTGTCAGCCGCGCCTTCAGGCGCGGCTGTAGAACACAAATGCCGGATATCGACCCGTAGGGCGAAAAACGCGCAGCGTTATCCGCCGTCATGGCTGGACGGCGGATAACCCGTTCCGGGTTATGCGCCCTACGTTCCGCTCCTGCGAACAGCCTTACCAGCCGAGCTGCTTGTGCAGGCCCAGGGCGTCGTAGTAATCCCCCTGGTAGACGATCTTGCCGTTCTTCACCTTCACGTAGCTCACGCCGTCGAACGACAGCGGCTTGTTGGTGGCCGGGGTCTGGGCGTCCCAGGCGCCGGTGTTGGTACCGCTGAAGGTCCACTGGAAGGCGATGCCGTCCTTGTCGACGATCGGCTTGCCGTTCATCTTCCACTTCAGGTCCGGGACGGCCCCTACGAACACCTTGATCACATTGTCGCGCGCGGCTTCGCGGCCTTTCTGCGGGGTGCCGACGGTGACGTCGAAGTATTCCGCATCCTTGGCCAGGTAGCCGGCGGCCTTCTCGGCATCGTGGGCGTTCCACGCGGCCATGTAGGCGTCGACGATTTGCTTGGGTGACTCTGCTGCCTGTACAAGGCCGGCAAAGGTGAACAGCGACAGCAGGTAAAACGCTCTGACGAGGTGACGCATGCTTGCCTCCGTTGCGGGCGTGCCCGCGGGTTGTCGGCCGGACGGCCGTTGTAAGTGACGCCACGCGAGGCGTGGCGCCGGGTTCATCAGGACAGTTCGCCCACCGCGCGCCAGGCCTCGTCGATGGCCGCGTGGGCATAGGCGTCCCAGGCGGCGTCGGAGTTGGCGATGGTGACGTTGCCGACCTTGGTGCGAGCCAGGTTCATCGTTTTTTCGCTCTCTTCCTCATCATCGAAGAGGCTATTGGAGAAGTACGAATAGCCGTGCGACCAACGGTTGATGGTGATCGCCTGGATATCCTTCTGATGATCGAAACCGGCCGGGCCGAGCATGGCCTGCAGCTGGTCGCGGATCATGCCTTCCATCTGCTCGAAACTCATGGCGTAGAGCTTGCCGCGGCCGACGCGGGCCTGGGTGCGCGCGTCCATGCCGGCGTTGGGGCTGGTGGGCACGTAGACCATGTGCAGGCCGATGGGCTGGTTCGGGTCGCGCGGGTGGCTGTAGCCGCCGATGTCCACCGGGTAGTCCAGCTTCACGCGGCTGTACGGCTGGCTTGGCGCGTAGATCTCATGCACGCCCAGCTTCATGAAGCTCTGCCAGTTGCGGATCACCACCTTGGTGTACACCAGCGGGAACTTCACGTTCTGCGCCAGGGCGTGGCTCTGCTCGGCGGAGAGGTCGCGCAGGATGTAGGGGATGATCATGTTGTAGCAGGCCAGCACGCAGTGCCTGGCGCGCACGCGGTGCAGGGCGCCGGCGCGGCTGTAGCCGACGTCGACGCCGCCGTCGCGGTTCTTCACGCTCACGGCGGTGCTGTTCAGGCGCAGGCGCACGGCGTTTTTCGGCTGGTCCAGTTTCGAATAGTCGAAGGTGGCCAGGACGATGTCGTTCATGTCCTTGCCCGGCGCCACGCCCGGAATCAGGCCGCGCACCAGCAGGCGTGCCAGCGAGGCGTTGCCGTCGGGGAAGTGGTAGATGTACGGCTCTTCCATCTCGGCCTTGGCTTCCTCGCTGATGGGCGAAAGGTCCAGCGCGGCGAAGCCGGGGAAGCCCACGGAGTAGGCGGAGTCGGCCGAGACGGCGTCGATGCTCAGCGCCGAGAAGTCGTTGGTGCGGCTCAGGAAGTAGCGGGTGGCGGCTTCGCTCAGGCCCACGTCCTTGCGCAGGAAGTCCTGGTAGCTGGTCTTGGCCAGGTGCGCTTCCTTCTCCTCGCGGGTCTTGCCGACGAGGTAGTCCCTGGGCGCTTCGTGCAGGTCGATCAGCGCCTGGCGGTCGGCCTCGGGCAGCGGGAAGTCGGAGATGAACGCGCGCCAGCTGCGGGCGTTGAGTTTTTCCGGGGCGATGTCGTCGGCCACCATCGGCGTCGGGTCGCCGGTCACCAGCTTGGCTTCGCCGAAGCCGGCCTTGTCGAAGAACACGCCGCGCGACAGGCCCAGGCTGGGGTAGAAGTCACGGTCGAAGGCGGTTTCGAAGCGGTCCACATCGACGTTCAACTGCTTGAGCAGGCCGTTCACGGTGTCGCTGTAGAGGTGCTTGGGCGACTGGAAGGCTTCGCTGCCGCCGTAGCCGAGGATCATCCGGCCGCCGGCCTGGAATTCGTTGCGCTTGGCGTGGCCGCCGAAGTCGTCGTGGTTCTCGATGATCAGCACGCGCGCCTTGGGGTGCTTCTGCCGGTAGAACCAGGCCGCGGACAGGCCGCTGATACCGCCGCCGACCACCACCAGGTCGTACTGCTCCTCGATCTTCAGGCCATCGGTGTCGAACACCTTCTTCTCCCAGCCCATCTGGTGCGCGACCTCGAACGCGCCGGGATGGCTGCCGCGCAGGCCGGTGAGGGCGGGCGGGTAGTAGCGGCCGGACGGGGCGGCCTGGAGAAGCTGCAGCGGGGTGAGGCCCGCGCCGATGGTGAGGGCTACGCCGTTGAGAAAGTCGCGGCGGGTGATGGTCATGGGAAATCCTTGCAAGGTGATGGCCCGGGGCAGGGGCTGTCATGGTTTTGCCCTTCCCTCCGGAAGGGTAGGCGGCATGCGTGGCCGCGCGGCGGGCCCGGTCGAGCGGGGCGCCGTAAAACATCGGGCCCTCGTGTGAGGGCCCGACTTGTCACTGCTTAATGCTTGATCATCACGTGACGGATCGCGGTGTAGTCTTCGAGACCGTACATGGACATATCCTTGCCGTAGCCCGACAGCTTCATGCCGCCGTGGGGCATCTCGGTGGTCAGCATGAAGTGCGTGTTGACCCAGGTGCAGCCGTACTGCAGGCGGGCGGACAGGCGATGGGCGCGGCCGATGTCGCTGGTCCAGACCGAGGAGGCCAGGCCGTAGTCGGAGTCATTCGCCCAGGCCAGCGCCTGCGCTTCGTCGTCGAACTCGGTGACCGAGACCACCGGGCCGAAGATTTCGCGGCGGACCACTTCGTCGTCCTGGCGGGCGCCGGCGAGCACGGTCGGCTCGAAGAAGAAGCCCGGACGGTCGGCACGCTTGCCGCCGGTGACCACTTCGATGTGCGGCACCTTGCGGGCGCGCTCGACGAAGCCGATGACGCGCTCCAGATGCTGCTCGGTGATGACCGGGCCCAGCTCGGTGTTTGGGTCGTCCTGCTCGCCGTACTGGATGCTGCCGACGGCCTCGCCGAGCTTCTGCACGAACTTGGCGTAGATGCCCTTCTGCGCGTAGATGCGGCAGGCGGCGGTGCAGTCTTGCCCTGCGTTGTAGAAGCCGAAGGTGCGGATGCCTTCCACGGCGGCGTCGATGTCGGCGTCGTCGAAGATCAGCACCGGGGCCTTGCCGCCCAGTTCCATGTGCATGCGCTTCACGGTGTCGGCGGTGCCGGCGATGATGCGGCTGCCGGTGGCAACCGAGCCGGTCAGGGAGACCATGCGCACTTTCGGGTGGGTGGTCAGCGGCTCGCCGACGCTCGGACCACGGCCGAACACCAGGTTGACCACGCCGGCGGGGAAGATGCCGGCCATCAGTTCGGCCAGGCGCAGGGCGGTCAGCGGGGTCTGCTCGGACGGCTTGAGCACCACGGTGTTGCCGGCGGCCAGGGCCGGGCCGAGTTTCCACGCGACCATCATCAGCGGGTAGTTCCACGGCGCGATGGAGGCGACCACGCCCACCGGGTCGCGGCGGATCATCGAGGTGTGGCCCGGCAGGTATTCACCGGCGGCGGAGCCTTGCATCACGCGGCAGGCACCGGCGAAGAAGCGGAACACGTCGGCCACGGCCGGTAGTTCGTCGTTCAGCGCGGCAGAGTAGGGCTTGCCGCAGTTGTTCGACTCCAGGCGGGCCAGTTCCTCAGCGTTGGCGTCGATGGCGTCGGCCAGTGCCAGCAGGAGCAGGGAGCGGTCTTTGGGCGCAGTCTGCGACCAGCTGTCGAAGGCGGCGTCGGCGGCCAGCACGGCGGCGTCGACCTGGGCCGGGGTGGCCTCGGCGATTTCCACCAGGGTGGTGCCCTGGGACGGGTTCAGGACGGCGAGTTTCTCGCCTTCGCCAGCGACCAGTTGGCCGTTGATCAGCAGTTTGGTTTGCATGGTTGAGTCCTCTAGTTCAGGAGCGTGGTGCAAATTCGGTTCGGGTGTTTCTTCTTGGGGGCCTGCCGGTTTTGGGGCCGGCGGGCCTGAGGGGTTCTGTGTCGTTCCGGTGCTGGGCGTTTCCCTCACCCCAGCCCTCTCCCAAGGGGAGAGGGGGCCGTCCGCAGCTCGCTGACATCCCGCTGCACGGTCATCCCCTCTCCCTCCGGGAGAGGGTTAGGGTGAGGGCTGCACGGCACCCAGGTTATTTCCCGCTCCCCGCCACGCCTTCGCCACCCTTGGTCAGGTAGTAGGCGCCGAGGATCGGCAGCATGGTCACGATCATCACCAGCATGGCGACCACGTTGGTCACTGGCACGTCGCGCGGGCGGCCCAGCTGGTTGAGCAGCCAGATCGGCAGGGTGCGTTCATGGCCGGCGGTGAAGGTGGTGACGATGATCTCGTCGAAGGACAGCGCGAACGCCAGCATGCCGCCGGCCAGCAGCGCGGAGCCCAGGTTCGGCAGGATCACGTAGCGGAAGGTCTGCCAGCCGTCGGCGCCCAGGTCCATCGAGGCTTCGATGAGGCTGTGGGAGGTGCGGCGGAAGCGCGCGATGACGTTGTTGTAGACGATCACCACGCAGAAGGTGGCGTGGCCGATGACGATGGTCATCATGCCCGGCTCGATGCCGAGGGTCTTGAACGCCGACAGCAGTGCGATACCGGTGATGATGCCGGGCAGGGCGATCGGCAGGATCAGCATCAGCGAGATGCCTTCCTTGCCGAAGAAGTCGCGGCGGTACAGCGCGGCCGCGGCCAGGGTGCCCAGCGCCATGGCGATCAGCGTGGCGATGCTGGCGACCTTCACCGACAGCTCGATGGCTTCGAGCACGTCCTGGCGCGCGAAGGCGACGCTGAACCAGTGCAGGGTGAAGCCCTTGGGCGGGAAGCTGAAGGCCGCGTCCTCGGTGTTGAAGGCGTACATGAAGATGATCAGGATCGGGAAGTGCAGGAACACCAGCCCGCCCCAGGCGGCCGCTTTGAGCCCCCAGGAAGCTTTCTCAGAGTGCATCGAAGGCCCCCAGACGTTTGACGATGGACAGGTACACGGCGATCAGCACGATCGGCACGAGAGTGAAGGCGGCGGCCATCGGCATGTTGCCGATCGCGCCCTGCTGGGCGTAGACCATGCTGCCGATGAAGTAGCCCGGCGGGCCCACCAGTTGCGGCACGATGAAGTCGCCCAGGGTCAGGCTGAAGGTGAAGATCGAGCCGGCGGCGATGCCGGGGATCGACAGCGGCAGGATCACCTGGAAGAAGGTCTGCCGCGGGTGCGCGCCCAGGTCCGCCGAGGCTTGCAGCAGCGACGGCGGCAGGCGCTCCAGGGACGCCTGGATCGGCAGGATCATGAACGGCAGCCAGATGTACACGAACACCAGGAAGCGCCCGAAGCTGGAGGTCGACAGCGTGTTGCCGCCGACGCCCGGCAGGCCCAGCAGCAGGTTCAGCACGGGCTCGAGACCCAGGTGCTGGACGAACCACATGGCGACGCCGCCCTTGGCCAGCAGCAGGGTCCAGGCGTAGGCCTTGACGATGTAGCTGGCCCACATCGGCATCATCACGGCGATGTAGAAGAACGCCTTGGTCTTGCCGGTGGTGTAGCGCGCCATGTAGTAGGCAATGGGGAAGGCCACTGCGCCGCTGGCGATGGACACCGCGACCGCCATCAGCACCGTGCGCTGGATGATGTCGAAGTTGGAGCCGCTCAGCAGCGAACCGAAGTTGGCCCAGGTCAGGTCCGGCGTCACCGTCATGGTGAAGTCGTCGAAGGTGTAGAAACCCTGCCACAGCAGGGTCAGCAGCGAGCCCAGGTAGATCGCGCCGAACCACAGCAGCGGCGGCACCAGCAGCAGCGAGAGGTACAGCGTCGGCTTGCGGTACAGCAGGTTCGACAGGCGGCGCAGGGGGCCATTGCTGGCCGCCGGCAGCGGTGCGTTCATCGTCAGTTCCATGTCACGCGCCCTCGTTCAGCACCACCATCGCCTCGCGCGACCAGCGGGCGGTCACGCGCTGGCCGGGCTGGTGGGCGAGGTCGATGTCGGCCCACTGGCTGTTGGCCTGGCTGAGGCAGAGGTTCTGGCCGTTGTCGAGGCGGATCTCGTAGCGGGTCGCCGCGCCCTGGTACTGGATGTCGTGCAGCAGGCCGCTGATCTCGATGTCCGAGGTGCCGCGCTCGCCGTTGGCGAAACGGATGTGCTCGGGGCGAATGGAGAAGGGCTGGGCGTTGCCGGTGAGATTCTGGGCGATGTCGCCGCGCAGCACGTTGGAGGTACCGACGAACTCGGCCACGAACGGGGTGGCCGGCTTCATGTAGAGGTTGCGCGGGGTGTCGACCTGCTCGATGCGGCCCTTGTTGAACACCGCCACGCGGTCGGACATGGACAGCGCTTCGCTCTGGTCGTGGGTGACGAAGATGAAGGTGATGCCCAGCTGGCGCTGCAGCTTCTTCAGCTCGCTCTGCATCTGCTCGCGCAGTTTGAGGTCCAGCGCGCCGAGGGGTTCGTCCAGCAGCAGCACGCGCGGACGGTTCACCAGGGCGCGGGCCAGGGCCACGCGCTGGCGCTGGCCGCCGGAGAGCTGCACCGGCTTGCGCACGCCGTAGCCGCCCAGGGCGACCATTCTCAGCGCTTCTTCGGCGCGCTTCAGGCGTTCGGCCTTGGCGATGCCTTTCACCTTCAGGCCGTAGGCGACGTTCTCCAGCACGCTCATGTGCGGGAACAGCGCGTAGTCCTGGAACACCGTGTTGACGTCGCGCTGGTAGGGCGGAAGGCCCGCGGCCTCCTCGCCATGGATGCGGATGGAGCCTGCGGTGGGTTGCTCGAAGCCGGCGATCAGGCGCAGGCAGGTGGTCTTGCCCGAACCCGACGGGCCGAGCATGGAGAAGAACTCGCCGTCCTTGATGTCGATGGACACCCGGTCAACGGCTTTCACCTCGCCGAACTGGCGGGAGACCTGGGTGAATTGAACAGCGGGAGTGGTCATGGTGCACGCTCCAAGGGGCAGGAATCCGGCGTAGGGGAGCCCTGCCCGTGAATCTGAGATACGGGTGAATCGATAAATAGAAAAAAGCGGAAAAGTCTTTCAGGAAGCGTCGCGAGCAGGCCCTCAGCCGCGTCCGGCCAGCGCGCAGGAACCGCAGCGTACTTCAGTACGTGAGGATTCCGAGCACTGCCCGGGCGCGGATCAGGGCCGCGCAGCAGCTACCTGATGACTTTTAACGGCCGCCCATGATCCCGATATAGTCCTGGGTCCAGCGGCTGTACGGGACGAACTTGCCGCCCTCGGCCACCGGGGTCTTCCAGAACGCGATCTTGTCGAACTGGTTGTAGCCGTTGGTGGCGCAGCCTTCGCCGCCCAGCAGGGTGCTGGCCTTGCAGCCTTCGGGCACCGCCGGCACGGAGCCGAACCAGGCCGCCACGTCGCCCTGGACCTTGGGCTCCAGCGACCAGTTCAGCCACTTGTAGGCGCAACTGGGGTGCTGGGCTTCGGCGTGCAGCATGGTGGTGTCGGCCCAGCCGGTGACGCCCTCTTTCGGGAACACGGTGGCGATCGGCTGACCTTCGGCCTTCAGGGCGTTGGCCTGGTACGGCCAGGCGCTGGAAGCGGCGACGCCTTCGTTCTTGAAGTCGCTCATCTGCACGGTGGTGTCGTGCCAGTAGCGGTGGATCAGGTCATGCTGCTTGCGCAGCAGTTCAACCACGGCGGCGTACTGCTTCTCGTCGAGCTGGTACGGATCGGTGATGCCCAGTTCCGGCTGGGTGGCCTTCAGGTACAGCGCGGCATCGGCGACGTAGATCGGGCCGTCGTAGGCCTGCACGCGGCCCTTGTTCGGCTTGCCGTCGGGCAGGTTCTGGGCGTCGAACACGACCTTCCAGCTGTCCGGCGCAGTGGGGAAGACCTTGGTGTTGTACATCAGCAGGTTCGGGCCCCACTGGTACGGCGCGCCGTAGGTCTTGCCGTTGACCACGTACCAGGCGGCGTCCTTCAGGCGCGGGTCGATGTTCTTCCAGTTGGGGATCAGCGACGGGTCGATCGGCTGCACGCGCTTGCCGTAGATCAGGCGCAGGGAGGCGTCGCCCGAGGCGGTGACCAGGTCGTAGCCGCCCTTGGCCATCAGGCTGACCATCTCGTCGGAGGTGGCGGCGGTCTTCACGTTAACCTGGCAGCCGGTGTCCTTCTCGAACTGGGTCACCCAGTCGTAGTTCTTGTCCGACTGGCCGCGCTCGATGTAGCCGGGCCAGGCGATGATGTCCAGGCGGCCTTCGCCTTTGCCGACTTCCTTCAGGGCCTCGGCGGCCTGGACGCCGGCGCTGGCCAGCAGGGCGGTGGTGATGGCACTGAGCAGTGCGGTCTTGCGCATCGGGTGTCTCCCTCTCGTTGTTGTCTCTATTGGTGGGGCAGTTCAATCGAGCAACAGCCCTCGCGCGGCGTACCGCCGGGGCGTTTCTTATGTGCCGGCGGGTGCCCCGCCGGATGGTTCAATCCAGTCGCTGGCCGTGACGCGCCATGATGTGGCGCACCACGCTGTAGTCCTGCAGCGAGTCGCTGGACAGGTCCTTGCCGTAGCCCGAGCGCTTGAGCCCGCCGTGGGGCATCTCGCTGGCGAGCATGAAATGGGTGTTGATCCAGGTGCAGCCGTACTGCAGGCGGTTGGCGATCTGGAAGGCCTTGTCCAGGTTCTGCGTCCACACCGATGAGGCCAGGCCGTATTCGGAGTCGTTGGCCCAGTCCACCGCCTGCTCCAGCTGGTCGAAGCGGGTCACGGTGACCACCGGGCCGAACACCTCGCGCTGGACGATCTCGTCCTGCTGCTTGCAGCCGGCCAGCAGGGTCGGCTGGTAGTAGAAGCCGGGGCCGGAATGCACGGCGGCGCCGGTGACGCGTTCGATGTGCGGCTGGCCGAGGGCGCGCTCGACGAAGCTGGCCACGCGGTCGCGCTGGCGGGCGCTGATCAGCGGGCTGATCTCGTTGTCGGCGTCGCGCTTGCGGGCAAAGCGGATGCTCCCCACGGCGTCGCCCAGTTCGGCGACGAGGCGGTCATGGATACCGGCCTGGGCGTAGATGCGGCAGGCGGCGGTGCAGTCCTGGCCTGCGTTGTAGTAGCCGTGGGTGCGTACGCCCTGGACCACGGCTTCGAGGTCGGCGTCGTTGCAGACGATCACCGGCGCTTTGCCGCCCAGCTCCAGGTGGGTGCGTTTGAGCGTGCGCGAGGCGGCCTGGAGAATCTTCTGCCCGGTGACGATGTCGCCGGTGAGCGACACCATACGCACCTTCGGGTGGCTGACCAGATGGCTGCCGACGCCTTCGCCGCCGCCGCAGACGATGTTGATCACACCGGCGGGAAGGATTTCCGCCAGGGCCGGGGCCAGCGCCAGGATGCTCAGCGGGGTGTGCTCGGACGGCTTGAACACCAGCGTGTTGCCGGCGGCCAGGGCCGGGGCGATCTTCCACGCGGCCATCATCAGCGGGTAGTTCCACGGCGCGATGGAGGCGACCACGCCCACCGGGTCGCGGCGCACCATGCTGGTGTGGCCGGGCACGTATTCGCCGGCCAGCTGGCCCTGCTGGCAGCGCACGGCACCAGCGAAGAAACGGAACACGTCGGCGGTGGCCGGGATATCGTCCTGGCGAGCGAGATGCAGCGGCTTGCCGCAGTTCAGCGATTCCAGCTGGGCGAGATCATTGGCGCGCTTGTCGATGGCATCGGCAATTGCGAGCAGGGCGGCGGCGCGCTGGGCTGGCGTGGTGCGGGACCAGGCGGGGAAGGCGCGGTGCGCGCTGGCGATGGCCTGCTCGACCTGATCGATGGAAGCGTCGGCGATGCTGATGAGGGTCTCGCCGCTGGCGGGGTTGATGATCGGCTCGGCAATGCCGTCGCCGGCGACCAGTTGGCCGTCGATCAGCAAGGCGGTGTGCAGGGTTGCGCCGGTCATCTTCGAAGCTCGTCTTTTATCTGTCTTGTTTTCGGTGGCCATGTGCGTGCTCCGGATGGGGCGATACCCGGAGCTGGCCCTTTGTATGGAGGCAGAGACTAGAGTCCGGGCGTGGGGTCGACAAATTCTAATTACTGAAAGCGGCGTTCTATTAAATCGAATGATTGGTTCACGGGTGCCAGAGTCGTAGGGCGCATAACGCTGCAAGCGTTATCCGCCGTCGGTGCCTCCGCGATTCCTGTTGGCGCATAACCGCAAGCGGTTATGCGCCCTACGTTCAGATGGAAAGCTTCTTCGCGTTGGGCTGCTCGCGGGCCACGGTGAGGAACGGGTCCACCAGCGGCGGGCGGGCGGTGCCACGACGCCAGGCCAGGCCAACGTCCAGCGGCTCGGACAGGTCCACCAGCGGCCGCGCCTCGATGATGTCGCCTTCCAGGGACCAGGGGCGGTAGGTCATGTCCGGCTGGATCGACAGGCCCAGGCCCGCCGCCACCAGGCTTCGCACGGCTTCCACCGAGGCGGTGCGCAGCGTCACCTGCGGCACCAGCCCGGCGCGGGACCAGATGCGCTGGGTGTGCAGGCCCATCTCGTCGGCGTTCAGCTGGATCAAAGGCTCGCCGGCCACATCAGCCAGGGCGATGCTGTCGCGTTCCAGGAGAGGATGCTGCGCCGGCAGCCAGAGGCGGTGCGGCGAGTGGGTCAGCACTTCGGTCTGCAGCGCGTGGCGGTCTTCCAGGTTGGAGAGGATCAGCACGCCGACGTCGATCTCGCCGCTCACCAGCAGGTGTTCGATGTAGGGGCGCTCGTCCTCCACCACGCGGGTCTGCACGTTGGGATAGGCGCGCTGGAAGCGGTTGATCAGGTCCGCCAGGTAATAGCCCGCCACCAGGCTGGTCACCCCGATGGTCAGGCTGCCGGCCACCTGGTCGGTGCTCTGCTGCAGGCTGCGCTTGGCGTTCTCCACCGTGGCCAGGATCAGGTGCGCCTGGCGCAGGAACTGGTGGCCCTGGTGGGTCAGGGTCATCCCCTTGGCGTGGCGGTCGAACAGGCGCACGCCGATTTCCTCTTCCAGCTGCTGGATGGCCAGCGTCAGGGTCGATTGGGAAATGAACACGGCCTGGGCGGCGGCGGAAATCGAGCCGGTCTCGGCGACGGCGATGAAATGGCGGATCTGGCGGAGCGTCATCATGGGCGGTGGGCCGCTTGCGAATCGGTGATGGCAGAGTGCAGGCGTCTAGAACGGCACTCCAGCCCTTTTCATTGTTGATTATCGAAAATCTATAGGACCATTCTTTTTTATCGAAGGAAAGCTGCTTATTGCCCTGCGGGCCCGCCGGGAAGGGCTCGCAATATTCGGAAGCACACTGTCGCTCTGTCTGAATCGCTCGTCGGGCTAGAGTCGGAATCCACATTTTTCGATTCCAAGAGACAGTGGAGATCGCCATGAACACACGCGGCCTGCTCGACCAGTTGCTCAAATCCGGCCAGGACCTCCTGCAGAACAACGGCATGGCCCGGCAGGACGGCGGCCAGCCCTCTTCATCCGGCAAAGGCGGCCTGGACCTTGGCAGTCTGCTCTCCGGCGCCGGTGGCGGTGCCCTGGCGGCGGGCGCGCTGGGCCTGCTGATGGGCAGCAAGAAGGCGCGCAAGATGGGCGGCAAGGTCGTCACCTACGGCGGCCTCGCGGCGCTCGGTGTGCTCGCCTACAAGGCCTATGGCGACTGGCAGCAGAAACAGGCCAGCGCCCCGCGCGGAGAGCCGCAGACCGTCGACCGCCTGCCGCCGGCCCAGGCCGAACAGCACAGCCATGCCATCCTGCGGGCCATCGTTGCCGCCGCGAAGGCCGACGGGCATCTCGATGATCGCGAACGCCAGCTGATCGACGGCGAGATCGCCAGGCTCACCGGCGACGTCGAGCTGCAGGGCTGGCTCGACCGCGAACTGGCCAAGCCCCTGGACCCGGCCGAAGTCGCCCGCGCCGCCACCAGCGAGGAGATGGCCGCCGAGATGTACCTGGCCAGCCTGCTGATGATCGACGAAACCAACTTCATGGAGCGCGCCTACCTCGACGAACTGGCCCGCCAGTTGAGCCTCGACGTCGGCCTCAAGGCCGAGCTGGAAGCCCAGGCTAACAAGGCCCTGCAAGCCGTGCCTGCATGAAAGGCGTGACACCCCTCGCAATCGGCCGCAAAGGCGGCGCGCCGGGGCGCATTGCTCCGGTATTGAGCGCAGCGGCCCGATAGGCTCCGTCGCCGGGCGTCCCGACCACCGCGGGCCGGCCGGCGGACAGCGCTGGCGCATCGGTGTGGCAGGACTATCGTTGCCCAACGCACACCGCGCGAAGGCGAGGGACTGGTCATGAACACAACCGATCTACTGGAACAACTGCTGCGGGCCGGACAGGGCTCGGCGGCGCAACAGCAACAGGGCGGCGCGGACCCGTTGGGTGGCCTGGGTGGTCTGCTTGGCGGGCTGCTGGGTGGCGGCGCAGGCGGTGGCCTGGGCTCGATCCTCGGTGCTGGCAGCGGCGGTGGCGCCGGCGGCCTGGGTGGCGTGCTGGGCAGCATGCTCGGCGGCGGCAACAGCGGTGGTGGCATGCCGCAAGGACGCTCCAGCGGCGGAGGCGTCAACTACGCCATGCTCGCCTCGCTGGGCATGATGGCGTTCCAGGCCTACCAGAACTGGCAACGCCAGCAGAGTGCCAATGCTTCCCAGCAGCAGTCGCTGACCACTGTCGACCAGCTCGATGGCGCAGAGGCCGAGGCCCACAGCCACGCCATCCTGCAGGCCATGCTGGCGGCGGCCAAGGCGGACGGCCGCATCGACGAGCGTGAGCAGGCCGCCATCCAGGCCGAGTTGCAGCGCCATGCCGGCGAGCCACAACTGCAAGCATGGATCGACACCGAGATGCGCAAGCCGCTGGATGCCGCCGACGTCGCCCAGGCCGCTCAGGGTGATCCCGCCGTGGCCGCGGAGATGTACCTGGTCAGCGTGATGCTGGTGGATGACCAGCAGGATGCCGAACGAACCTACCTCGACGAACTCGCCTACAACCTCAACCTCGATCCCGAGCTGCAGGCGCATCTGGAGCAGCAGGCGAAGGCCGGCGGTGAAGTAGCTTGATACAACTTCAAGCCCGTCTGTAGGAGTATTCGTACAGTTTCGCGGTCAAAAGGACTCGGACGAACGCATCCAGGCGGTGCGTTCGTTCTTCAATTCTGCAAGGAGGCTTCATGCCGTTCGTTCGATTTACCCTCCCCACCGCGCTGCTGCTTAGCGCCACCGCCACCCTGGCCAATGCCGCCAAGCTCGAAGACGTCGCGCCTTATCCCAAGGCCGAGGACGGCTTCGTCCGCCAGGTCATCCACCTGCCCAAGCAGGCTCGCGAAGACGACCTCAAGGTCGAGGTGCTGGCCGGCAAGACGCTGACCGTCGACTGCAACCGCCAGCGCCTGGGCGGCACCCTGGAAGAGAAGACCCTGGAAGGCTGGGGCTACTCCTACTACCGCCTGGACAAGGTCAGCGGCCCGGCGAGCACCCTGATGGCCTGCCCGGACGGCAAGACCCGCAAGGACTTCGTGCCGGTGGTCGGCGATGGCTTCGTGCTGCGCTACAACAGCAAGCTGCCGATCGTGATCTACGCGCCGAAGGATGTGGAAGTGCGCTATCGCATCTGGTCGGCCTCCGAGAAGGTCGAACGCGCCCGCGCCGAGTAACCCGCCTTCTACCGGGCTTCCACCCACATGCGTCGATAGAGCGTTGCCGCTACGCTCGATCGGCGCACTCGAAGGATCGACTGGAGAACCCGATGAACGCCAAACAACGCACCGACCTGGTGAGCGTGCTGCAAGCACGTTTCGACAAGCACGCCAGCCGCCATCCCGGCATCGACTGGGCCCAGGTCCAGGCCCGGCTGGAGTCCAGCCCGGAGAAGCTGCGTTCGCTGCAGGAAATGGAAAACACCGGCGGCGAACCGGACGTGGTCGGCCAGGACGAGGCCAGCGGCGAATACCTCTTCGTCGACTGCTCCCCGGAAAGCCCCGCCGGCCGTCGCAGCCTCTGCTTCGACCGAGAGGCGCTGGACGCCCGGAAGGAAAACAAACCCACCGGCAGCGCCCTGGAACAGGCCGCGGCGATGGGCATCGAACTGCTCAGCGAGGCGCAATACCGCGAGCTGCAGACACTCGGCGAGTTCGACCTCAAGACCTCCAGCTGGGTGCAGACCCCGCCGGCCATTCGCAAGCTCGGTGGCTCGCTGTTCTGCGACCGCCGCTACGACACCGTGTTCGTCTACCACAACGGCGCACAGTCCTATTACGCCGCGCGCGGGTTCCGTGGTGTGTTGCGGGTCTGATGCGGATTGCTCGTCGTAGGGGCGAGCCGTGACGTTGCAATGCGCCACGAATGGCTGAGCCAGCGCGGCAGTAATCCCCGCGCGGGCTTCCTGTAGGAGCGGACAAGGTCCGCTTGTACGTTGTTTTCTGGGTCCCCGCGTTCGCGGGGAAGACGCGTGCGGAGTGCGGTGCATGACATCGTCACTCCCGCGAACGCGGGAGCCCAGAAGACAGTTGCTCCTACGAGATGCATCTGCGCTTGCGGCGGCCCTCACCCTAACCCTCTCCCAGGGGGAGAGGGGACCGTTTGGTGCAGGATAAGCCTTAGCGTCAGTCGGCTCGGACCGCCCCCTCTCCCTAAGGGAGAGGGCTGGGGTGAGGGGGATGCATCGGCACGGACTCCCCAGAAGAAGACAATTGCTCCCACGAAAGCTCGCCAGTGCACCCCTCAGAACGTTGGCATTTCGCCGACCCACGTGTATGCCATTTCCGTAGTTCGCAGCGGACTTTCTTATCCGCTGGGTCGCCTATGGAGACCGCAACTTCTGCCATGGCAGGGTGCGCCCTTTCTTGTCGTGGGAGGAGCGGAAATGGCGGCCAATTGGTGGGATTTACTCTTGACCGGGCTGGCGGGCGTTGCGGCCTTCGTCGGCGTGGCGGCTGCACTGGTGAGGGCCCTGATCATGCTGCGCAGGGCCTCCGATTTCGAACCGGGATACTTCGCCAGAGGGCGATTGAAGTCCCTTGCGGAGATGCGCGCCGACGCCGGAACGGAGGGTGAACTGGCGAATTACCTGGACGGCGAACTGGAGCTGGAGAAGTTCCGCGTGGTGTCCGGTGTACGCGCCAACCGAAAGCAGATGCTGGTGCTCATCAAGCTGTTCCGGGCCGGCCTCTGGGAGCCGGAAGAGGTTCGCGCGGCGGCCCGGTACCTGAAGATGTTGCCGCTCGGGCAATACCCCCGGATTCACTTCGAGCCGGTGGATGCCTGGGAAGCGTGGTGCGCATTGATCGTCAGCGTCGCACTCACGCTGAGCGGCGCACTCGTCTGGGCAGCGCTGATCGTGAAAATGCCGATCTATGGATTCCTCCTGGGCGCCGCCGGCTTCCTGCTGTCCGTCCTGGCCGCACGGTGGGTCGGCAAGGCCTACGAGGACATGCGCAGCGCCAAACGAATCCAGGCTTATCTCGACGACAACCCGCACATCCTGCACGTCGCCGGCGGCACTGCTCCCACCGTGAAAGCCGCCGCCTAACTCGCTGCCTCGGCGGCTGAAGCGCCCCGCAGCACTGGCTGCGGGGCGCCCGACCTCAACTCGGCGGCAACACCTGCGACAGCTCCGGCAACGGCACCCAGACCTGCCCCTGCCAATCCAGCACGCTCAACTGCTGGCGCTCCCAGCGCAGCAGCCGTCGCTGTGGCCGCTCATCCGGCGCCTGAGTCTCCGCCCGCAGGCTCGGCACCACGGTGTGGGTGATCCACTGGCGGATGCAGCGATTCTCCGGATGGTGGAAGTAGATCAGCGAGGCATACAGGCCCGACTCGCTGATCAGCTCCATTTCTTCGGCCAACCCGTGGTCGCCCTGGACCATCGAGCGGCACACCTGATCCGCATCGAGATTGCGCCCGACGCGGTCTTCCAGAAAGGCGTTCATCAGCTTGGCCAGATCGTGCACGACGAACCACGGTTGCCCTTCGATCAACAGGGCGCGCAGGCGGCGTTTGTGGCGGAAGAAGAGGGTGGGGAAAAGAGGCGAGGATGGCTGCCCTGAGGCAGTGAAAGCGTCCATGGACATAGTGATTTCCTGTGAGATTGTTCAAAGCACACCCTTTGTTCAGAAGGGGGTGGCCGGGTACTTGAACACCGCTCACAGACGGCCCGCAGATTTCCCCTTTCGGGTTTTGTATAGCTGCGCGCTACCCGGCCATAGCAAAGGCTATAGCCGCCTAGTGCGCATGCTTTCGGGCATGCGTCGTACCGCTGTGAGAGGGTGTGTTCAGCACCGGGGCGGAATTTAGTCGTTTACACCTTTGGCGTCAATTTGGGGTTATTCCATTCTTCCTTGAAAATCTCGGGAGAGCATTTGTGAGGCCGCGGAGGCTTCGTAAACCCCGACATCCTTTATTTGTCTCGCGATTTCGTATCCCTCTTCCCTGAATTTTGCCAGCATCGGAGCCAGTTCTGTTAGCCTGTCAGTGTTCAATACCATTCTTACCGCGGTGCCGCGGCATATATGAGGAAGATGGATGTGCTCTTTTCCATTCTCATCAAGTTTTATGCCATGATCGCCGGAGCAAATTAAAAAACTCCCTCCTAGTCGGCATATTCTGCTGATCATGTATAAGCCGAATCCCGAGTTGTGCCATGGGTTGTTTTTGTCTATCTTTTTTCCTTTGAAATTTTTACTCGAAATGGCGGGCATTAATGCTTGTTGAATTGCATCGCTATGACATGCAATCTCTATGTATGGATTGGCCTGAAGTGAACTTTTGAGCCCGATTCCGCTGTCGGTTATCGCAATCTCTACCTTGTTGTAATATGGCCAGTACTGAGCGCAGTAGTCAATTCGTTTAGATTCGCTATGCTCGTAAACATTGCGCATTATTTCGCGGATTGAGAACGTTAAGGCGTCTACCAGATTGCCATTTCTCTGCTGGGTAAGAATACTTGCCAGATGTGCAGAGCGTCGCTCAATAATTTCCTGCTCTACTTCCCATTCTTTTGAGGCTTCATCAACAATGGTTTGGATTCGGAGGATTGTATATGGGACAAAACGTTCGTTGCCGTCAACGCAGTTTGGCTCTCTCCCGTGTTTTAAACCAAAGGCGCGAAAGAAGGCCATGTTTGCCGCATATTCTTTCTCTTTGAATCCGCTGCACCTAACCTGAGTTTCACGGTTTCTACTTGTGAAGTCTCTAATAAATTTTGCAATGTATACCATCGAGAATGGCTCTATTCGACCCATGCCGGAAAAATCGATGACTATTTCTTTTTCATCATCGCTTTCATTGATTGCATTGCAGAAAGAAAATATAGAGTCAACTGTGCAGGCGGACGGGTATCTTATGGTTTTCACATGACTTCCATTCAAGGTGATTTATGTGAATATTATAAATAGTGATGGCTATATGCAATCATTATGTGTCCATGAGCGGCGCATTGAGCGCATAACGCCCCAAGCGTTATTCGCCATCCCATCGGAGGATAAAGCGTTCCGCTTTATGCGCCCTACGCGAGTACTCCGGTTTTCCCTTCCACCAGAATCCCTTGTTCCCGCCCACAGACTTCCACCAGGAAATCCCACACCAGTCGCAGGCGCACCGACCGGTGCAATTCCCGCCGAGTACACATCCAGTATTCGCGCTCGATGAATTCCTCCGGCAGCACCGGCACCAGCAGTGGGTCATTCAGGCCCATGTACTGCGGAAGGATGGCGATGCCGATCCCTGAATGGGCGGCCTGCTGCTGGGCGACCACGCTAGTGCTGCGGAACACCACCTGCGGGTGGCGGCAGAAACTGTGGTGGAACAGCAGTTCCTGGCTGAACAGCAGGTCGTCGACGTAGCCGATCCACGGATGCCGGCTCAGGTCCTCGCGGTCGCGCAGGGGCGGGGCGGAGGCGAGGTAGGCGGGGCTGGCGAACAGGCTCAGGCGGTAGCGGGTGAGGCGGCGGCTGATCACCAGGTCGGCGCTGGGGCGCTCCAGGGTGATGGCGATGTCCGCCTCGCGGTTGGTGATGCTGACGAAGCGCGGCACCGAGACCAGTTCCACTTCCAGCCCCGGGTAGCGGCGCATCAGTTCGCCCATGCGCGGGGCCAGGAACATGGTGCCCAGGCCCTCGGTGACGCCGATGCGGATCTGCCCCAGCGGCGAGATGGCCTGGCTCATTTCCTCCTGGGCGAGCAGGGCGGTGTTTTCCATGGCCTCGGCGTGCTTGAGCAGCGCCTGCCCCGCCGGGGTGAGCTGGTAGCCGCCGGTGTGCTGGGCGAAGAGCTGGGTGCCGAGGTCGCGCTCGATGTTCTCGATATGCCGCGCCACGGTGGCGTGGGTGGTGCCCAGGCGCTTGGCGGTGGTCAGCAGACGGCCGCTGCGGTGCAGCTCCAGGAAGTAGCGCAGGTCATTCCAGTCGAACATCTCGGCAGTCCTTGTTGTTAGAAAACGCACAGCAGGTGACTCGAAACGAGTGTTCTTTTATCACGAACGAACGACTAGGCTCGGTCCTCATACAAAAAGAACAAGCACGACGAGGGACTTTCCATGCCTCAGGCACTGGATGCTTATGACTACCTGATCGTCGGCGCGGGCCCCGCCGGTTGCTTGCTGGCCAATCGTCTGTCCGCCGACCCCGCCAACCGCGTGTTGCTGCTCGAAGCCGGCGGCCCGGACAACTACCCCTGGATTCACATCCCCGTCGGCTACCTCTACTGCATCGGCAACCCGCGCACCGACTGGTGTTTCGACACCGAGCAGGTGCCGGGCCTGAATGGCCGTTCCATCAAGTACCCCCGTGGCCGCACGCTCGGCGGCTGCTCCTCGATAAACGGCATGATCTACATGCGCGGCCAGGCGCTGGACTACGACGGCTGGGCCGCCGAGGGCAATCCCGGCTGGGGCTGGAACGACCTGCTGCCGCTGTTCATGAAGATGGAGGACCACTTCGCCGGTACCAGCGAACTGCATGGCTCCGGCGGCGAGTGGCGGGTGGAGAAGCAGCGGCTGTCCTGGGCGATCCTCGATGCCTTCCGCGAGGCGGCGGCGCAGTCGGGGATTCCGGCGGTGGAGGACTTCAATGGCGGCGACAACGAAGGCTGCGGCTACTTCCAAGTCAACCAGCGTTCCGGCGTGCGCTGGAATGCGTCGAAGGCCTTCCTGCGGCCCATTTCCAACCGCCCGAATCTCACTGTGCTGACCAACGTCGAGGCCCACCGAGTGCTGCTGGAAAACGGCCGCGCCACCGGGCTGGAAGTGAACTGGCAGGGTGCGCGCCGTGAGCTGCGGGCCAGGCGCGAAGTGATCCTCTGCGCGGGCGCGATCAACTCGCCGGTGCTGCTGCAACGCTCCGGCATCGGTCCGCGCGACCTGCTGGAGAAGCATGGTATCGGCGTGCGCCATGAGCTGTCCGGCGTCGGTGGCAATCTGCAGGACCACCTGCAACTGCGCCTGATCTACCGCATGAGCGGCGCACCTTCGCTGAACCAGATCGCCTCCACGCTGTGGGGCAAGATGGGCATGGGCCTGGAGTACCTGCTCAAGCGCAGCGGCCCGCTGTCCATGGCGCCCAGCCAGCTCGGCGCGTTCGCCAAGTCCGATCCGAACCAGCGCTCGGCCAACCTCGAATACCACGTGCAGCCGCTCTCGCTGGAGCGCTTCGGCGAGCCGCTACACAGCTTCCCGGCGTTCACCGCGTCGGTCTGCGATCTGCGCCCGTTGAGCCGGGGTTCTGTGGCGCTGCGCTCGCTGGACCCGCGCGACAAGCCGATCATCCAGCCCAATTACCTGAGCCACCCGGAAGACCTGCGCGTGGCCGCCGATGCCATCCGCCTGACCCGGCGCATCGCCGCCGCGCCTGCTCTGGCGCGCTTCAAGCCTGAGGAGTTCAAGCCCGGTCCGGACTACCGGACCGAAGAGGACCTGCACCGTGCCGCCGCCGAGATCGGCACCACCATCTTCCACCCGGCCGGCACCTGCCGCATGGGGCAGGGCGCCGGGGCCGTGGTGGACAGCCAGCTGCGCGTGCACGGCATTCCCGGCCTGCGCATTGCCGACGCCTCGATCATGCCCAGCCTGACCTCCGGCAACAGCTGTTCGCCGGTGCTGGTGATCGCCGAGAAGGCGGCGCAGATGATTTTGAGCGAACCCAGTCGCAACCCGGAGGTCATCCCTTCTATTGCGCAAGCGCAGCAGCAAGCTCCCGTGGCGTGACGGCGATCCCGTCGCCCATTTTTGGCGTGAAGTGAGTGGCATCGCGCGGCAGCGCCGCGGCAGTCGAGGCTGAAACAACAATAAGAGCCCCAGAAGGGGCAGGAGAGCCCGCAATGTCTGATCCAGCAGTGACGAGTGCGACACAGAGCAGGTCCTACGAGCGGCAGGTGCCGTCCCGCCGCGAAGAGCGCAAGGTGATTTTCGCCTCGTCGCTCGGCACGGTGTTCGAGTGGTACGACTTCTTCCTTTACGGCGCGCTGGCGGCGGTCATCAGCAAGCAGTTCTTCGCCGGGGTGAACGACACCACCGCCTTCATCTTCGCCCTGCTGGCCTTCGCCGCCGGCTTCCTGGTCCGGCCCTTCGGCGCGCTGGTGTTCGGCCGCCTGGGTGACATGATCGGGCGCAAGTACACCTTCCTCGCCACCATCCTGCTGATGGGCCTGTCGACCTTCGCCGTCGGCCTGCTGCCGTCCTACGCCACCATCGGCGTGGCCGCGCCGATCATCCTCATCGCGCTGCGCATGCTCCAGGGGCTGGCGCTGGGCGGCGAGTACGGCGGCGCGGCGATCTACGTGGCTGAGCACGCGCCGGCGAACAAGCGCGGCAGCTACACCAGCTGGATCCAGTCCACCGCCACCGGCGGCCTGCTGCTGTCGCTGCTGGTGATCCTCGCCTGCCGCCAGTTGACCGGTGATGAGTTCGAGACCTGGGGCTGGCGCCTGCCGTTCCTGCTGTCGATCGTGCTGCTGGGCATCTCCACCTGGATTCGCCTGTCGATGCAGGAGTCGCCGGCCTTCCTGAAGATGAAGGCCGAGGGCAAGACCAGCAAGTCGCCGCTCAAGGAGTCCTTCACCAACTGGAAGAACCTGCGCATCGTCCTCACCGCGCTGTTCAGCATCAACGCAGGGCAGGCGGTGACCTTCTATACCGCGCAGTTCTACGTACTGTTCTTCCTAACCCAGGTGCTGAAGGTGGACGGCGCCCTTGCCAACGAACTGCTGATCGTCGCCCTGGTGATCGGTGCGCCGTTCTTCGTGGTGGCCGGCTGGCTCTCCGACAAGATCGGCCGCAAGCCGGTGCTGCTGGCGGGCCTGGCGCTGGCGGCGGTGGGCTACTTCCCGCTATTCGGGGCGCTGACCCATTACGCCAACCCGCAGATCGACCAGGCCACGCGCACCGCGCCGATCACCGTGATGGCGGACCCGGCGACCTGCACCTTCCAGTTCGATCCGGTGGGCAAGGCCAAATTCGACAGCCCCTGTGACCAGGTGAAGACGCTGCTGGTGAAGAGCGGCGTGCCCTACAGCAGCGAGGCCGCGCCGGCCGGCAGCGGGGTGGTGGTGACGGTGGGCGAGAAGCGTATCGAAGGCTTCGATGCCGCCGCCCTGAGCGCCGCGGTGAAGGACGCGGGCTACCCGGCCAAGGCGGACTCGTCGATGGTCAACAAGGGCATGGTGATCACCATCCTGGTGGCACTGGTGCTGATTTCCTGTCTCTGCTACGGCCCGCTGGCGGCGCTGATGGTGGAGCTGTTCCCGACCCGCATCCGCTACACCTCGCTGTCGCTGCCGTACCACATCGGCAACGGTTGGTTCGGTGGCCTGCTGCCGACCCTGTCGTTCGCGCTGGTGGTGTACACCGGGGATATCTTCTACGGCCTGTGGTACCCGGTGCTGATCGCGGCGGTGAGCCTGGTCTGCGCGTTGCTGTTCCTGCGCGAGACGCGCCACAACGATATCCACGCTGACTGATCGAGGAGCAGTCACGAAGGGCGCCTGCGGGCGCCCTTCGTGTTCATTCGGCGCGATCCGGGCTCGCCTGGGCGGCGCTGCTGGAATACCCTTGCGCCATTGCCCGGTGCGCGTTGCTCCGGGGCCTTTTGCGGAGATCCAGCGAACATGAGTCAGGCATTCCTCACCGTTACCGTCAGCGCCGAGCACTGGGGGCGTGAAACCGAGGCGGTGGACAACGCGCGCGTGCCGGCCAGCTTGAGCGCTCCGGAGCCGGGCATCATCAAGCTGAGTTTCGACGGTCAGCTGGATGCGCCGGAGGAGCCCACCCATGTCTGCGTGACGCTGGACAATGGGTTGTCCTACTACGGTGAGATCCGGGATGGGGCGGCGAATGAGAAGGGTGGTTGGATCACCTTCGAGGGGGAGCTGATCGATCTGGAAGGGTTCTGAGACGCAGCTCTCGTAGGAGCGGACTCTGTCCGCGATGCTCTTCTGGGTTTGGTGTTTCTGCGCCGCTTCGGTGTGTGCTGAGAGATTTTGTTTCGCCCCCTCGGGCGACCCACTTTGGCAGACGACCCAAAGTGGGCAAAGGTCTTGCCCCTCCATCCGGTTTTTCGCTTAGGCGAAAAATTCCCTCGTTGAATTGAAGTTTCAGGGGCACGCTGCGAAGGGCCATCCCTGGCCCATCGCAGCTCTCGCGACATCCATGTCGCTCAACCCCAGAAACTCCAATTCAACGAGGCCTCCTGAAAGGGGCGGTCCGGAGTGCGCGGACGTTTCGCTGGAAGTCTTCTAAGAGCTTGAGCGGAGGGGACTCTTTCGTAGGAGCGGACCTTGTCCGCGAAATCCATTGCGGATGACGCGGTATCCCCAGGCGAATACCGGCGTCGTGCGCCCGCGATGCTCTACCGAATCGAGAGCGATAAAACGCGCCCAATAAAAAACCGGCCACGCGGGCCGGTTTTTTCATTGCCTGTGGATAACCCTCACTGCCGCGGGACCATCCCCTCGATGCGCTTGGCAAAGGCATTGGCCAGGTCGCCGTCAGCGAGCAGCAGCAGGTAGTCGTGGTCCGACTTGGCCGCCGGGGCGATGCGGTATTTCAGGGTGCCGGACGCCACTTGTCCAACCACCGGTACCGACAGCGTGCCGACGCATTCCAGCACGCCGCTGTCCGGGTCCTTCTCAATGATCGCCACGTCCTTCAGCTCGGCCTTGGTCAGTGCATCGGCCTGGCTGGACAGCGACCCGCTGAGGAAGATCTTCACCAACTGGTTCTTCACATCATCCGACCCGCAGACCTTGGCCTGGTTGCCGCCACCGCAGGCGCTCAGCAGCGCAGCGGCAGCCAGTACGGCCGACAATTTCAATACGTTCATCTATCCACCCCGTGGCGTTCCATGATGGCCATTGGATACGCCAGCGTAGGAAAAATTCCCTGGTTAGACCACAAATCGCGCCACCATGCCGTTCAGGTCCACCGCCAGGCGGGACAGCTCCTGGCTCGCCGCGCTGGTCTGGGTGGCGCCGGCGGAGGTCTGGGTGGCCAGGTCGCGGATCGCCAGCAGGTTGCGGTCTACCTCGCGGGCCACCTGGGCCTGCTCCTCGGTGGCGCTGGCGATCACCAGGTTGCGCTCGTTGATCTGCGACATGCGCTCCAGGATCACTTCCAGCGAGGCACTGGCCTCGCCGGTGCGGGCCACGGTGCGCTCGGCGTGGGCGCTGCTGCTGAGCAGGGCGGCGACGGTCTGGTCGCTGCCCGTCTGGATGGCCGACACCAGCTCCTCGATCTCGCGGGTGGAGCTCTGGGTGCGCTGCGCCAGCGAGCGGACTTCGTCGGCGACCACCGCGAAACCGCGCCCGGCTTCGCCGGCCCGCGCCGCTTCGATGGCGGCGTTGAGCGCCAGCAGGTTGGTCTGCTCGGCGACGCTGCGGATCACTTCCAGCACCTTACCGATGTCCTGGGCCTGGTTGGCCAGGGTCTCGGCCTGTTGCGAGGCGCTGCCCACCTCGCCGGCCAGGGCGCCGATGGAGGTGGAGGTTTCATACACCCGGCCTTGCCCGGAGCGGGCGGCCTCGATGGCATCGCGGGAGGCGGCGGAGGTCGAGGCGGCGTTGTTGGCCACTTCCTCGACGGCGCTGGTCATCTGGTTGACCGCCGTGGCGGCCATCTCGATCTGGTCGCTCTGCTGCTGCAGCGCGCGGCTGCTCTGTTCCATCACGCTGCTCATCTCTTCGGCGGCGGAAGCGAGCTGGCTGGCCGAGTTACTGATGCCACGGATGGTTTCGCGCAGTTGTCCCTGCATGTCGGCGAGCGCACTGAGCAGCTGTGCCGGCTCGTCACGGCCTTCGACGCTGAAGCGCTGGCTGAGGTCGCCACCGGCAATGGTCTGCGCCACCCGCACCGCCTGGCTGATCGGGGCGACGATGCTGCGGGTAAGCTGCCAGGCCAGCACCACAGTCAGCACGATGCTCACCAAAAGGATGCCGGCGACCACCAGGCGGCTGTTGCGGTACTGCTCGACGGCGCGCTCGGCAGCGGCGGCAGCGCCGTGGCGGTTGAATTCGATCAGCGCGGTCAGGCGCTGGTTGAGCTCCTTGCCCTGCTGGGCGATGTTGCCATTGAGCACCTGCAGCGCGCCGTCGCGGTCGTCGCGGCTGACCTTCTCCAGCAACTGGTCAACGTGCCCGAGGTAGGTATCCAGGGCGCGCGTCAGTTCGTCGGTGTGCTGTTGTTCTTCCGCGCTGAGGATCAGGCGGCTGTAGTCGCGCAGCACGTTTTCCTTGTCCCGCCGGGCATCGGCGATCAGGTCGAGGCTGCGCTGGCGGATGGCGGCGTCCTGGTTGACCAGCAGGCGCATCGATTCCAGGCGGATGCGGGCGATGTCGTTGGACAGCTGGGTCATGTGGTTGAGGCTCAGCAGCCAGTTGCTTTCGATTTCTTCCGAGGCGGCGCGCAGGGTGGAAAGCTTGAGCAGCGAGAATGCGCCGAGGAACACCAGCAACGCGCCCATGATGGCAAAGCCCAGCGAGGCGCGGCGACCGATACTCATGCTTCTGTACATAGCGAATTCCCTTTCTGTCGTTGGCTGTGTGTTCTGGCACAAAATAGTGGCGCAGTGACATTATTGACGCCTTTCCTTGGGGCGACGGCACAACAAGACGAACGGACAGAAAATGCTGAAAGCCTGCGCCAGACGGGCGTTTCAGCCCAGCGTCAGCCAGGCCAGCACGGCATAGCGGCCGACCTTGGCCAGGGTCACCAGCAGCAGGAAGCGCCACAGCGGCTCGCGCATCACGCCAGCGATCAGGGTCAGCGGATCACCGATCAGCGGCGCCCAGCTCAGCAGCAGTGACCAGCTGCCAAAGCGCCGGTAGCGCGTCTGGGCCTTCTCCAGCGCTTGCCGGCTGACCGGGAACCAGCGCTTCTCATGCCAGCGCTCGATGCCGCGTCCCAGCACCCAGTTGACCAGCGAACCGAGCACGTTGCCCAGGCTGGCGGCCAGCAGCAGCGACCAGAGCGGGTACTGCCCGCCAAGCAGCAGGCCGACCAGCACGGCTTCCGATTGCAGGGGCAGCAGGGTGGCGGCGCCGAAGGCCGAGAGGAACAGGCCGGCGTGGGCGGCGAGGGCGAGGGGCAGCATGGGTGGAATGGGGCGACCTTGCGGGGAGGAAAAATGTGCTGGAAATTTGGAATAAGGGAGTGAGCTTTATGCGTCTCCAGATACTATATGTCTTATCTTGCTGAGGAATTAGTAGGAATTTGCATTTGCGAGCCTAAGCTCTTTCGAGTGCACTTCCGTCGGCATGTCTCGATCATTTCTGGGGAACGCTGTGAAGAACTGGACTCTACGCCAACGCATCCTGGCCAGCTTTGCTGTCGTCATCACGATCATGCTGCTGATGGTGGTGATCTCCTATATCCGCCTGCTGGACGTCGAAGACAGTACGAAGCGGGTCAGCGACGACGCCATGCCGGGCACCTATGCCCTGACCACCGTACGCTCGGCCTGGACCGACAGCATCCTGATGGTGCACATGCTGGTCGGCCTGAACGAGGACAAGCCGCTCGACGCAACGGACCGCCAGGCATTCAACGCCAACCATGACGTGCTGTTCGACCGCATCGCCAAGTACGAAGTGACCATCCATGAGGCGCGCGACCGGCAGATGCTGGACCGCTTCAAGCAGCAGGCGCAGGTCTACGAAGAGCTGCTGACCCAGGTGCTGGACCAGTACACCAAGGACCGCGGCGCGGCGCGCCAGATGGTGGTGGAGAAGCTGGACCCGGCCTGGGAGAACGGCCGCCGGACGCTCAACGACCTGATTGACCTGAACAAGGAGATCGCCGACGCGGCGGCGGCCGATATCGTCGTCGAAGTGCACCGGGCCAAGCTCATCATGCTGGTGTCGATGCTACTGGCCCTGGTCGCGGCGGCGATCTGCGGATTCCTGCTGATGCGCGCCATCACCGAGCCGGTGCGCCAGGTCGTACGCGGGCTGGGCTCGATGGGCGGCGGCGACCTGACCACCCGCCTGGCGCTGGAGCGCAACGACGAGTTCGGCGTGATCGAGACCGGCTTCAACGGCATGGCCGAGGAACTCAAGGGCCTGGTGTCGCAGGCGCAGCGCTCGGCCATCCAGGTGACCACCTCGGTCACCGAGATCGCCGCCACCTCCAAGCAGCAGCAGGCCACCGCCACCGAGACCGCCGCCACCACCACCGAGATCGGCGCCACCTCGCGGGAAATCGCCGCCACCTCCCGCGACCTGGTGCGCACCATGACCGAGGTGTCCTCCGCCGCCGAACAGACTTCCACCCTGGCCGGCTCCGGCCAGCTGGGCCTGGCGCGCATGGAAGAGACCATGCACCACGTGATGGGCGCCGCCGAGCTGGTCAACGCGAAGCTGGCGATCCTCAACGAGCGCGCCGGCAACATCAACCAGGTGGTCACCACCATCGTCAAGGTCGCCGACCAGACCAACCTGCTCTCGCTCAACGCCGCCATCGAGGCGGAGAAGGCCGGCGAGTACGGCCGCGGGTTCGCCGTGGTGGCCACCGAAGTGCGCCGCCTGGCCGACCAGACCGCCGTGGCCACCTACGACATCGAGCAGATGGTGCGCGAGATCCAGTCCGCCGTGTCCGCCGGGGTGATGGGCATGGACAAGTTCTCCGAGGAAGTACGCCGCGGCATCGCCGAAGTCGGCCAGGTCGGCGAGCAGCTTTCGCAGATCATCCAGCAGGTGCAGGCGCTGGCGCCGCGCGTGCAGATGGTCAACGAAGGCATGCAGGCCCAGGCCACCGGTGCCGAGCAGATCAACCAGGCGCTGGTGCAACTGGGCGAGGCCACCGGGCAGACGGTGGAATCCCTGCGCCAGGCCAGCTTCGCCATCGATGAGTTGAACCTGGTAGCCAACGGACTGCGCAATGGCGTCTCCCGCTTCAAGGTCTGACGCGGCGGTGGCGGGCAGGCTCTACCTGCAGTTCCGCCTCGGCGCGGACCGCTATGCGCTGGACGTGCACGACGTCATCGAAGTGCTGCCGTTGCCGGCGCTCAAGCGCCTGCCCGAAGCACCGGCCTGGGTCGCTGGGCTGTATGCCCATCGCGGCGAGCTGCTGCCGGTGCTCGACCTCAACCAGCTCGCCTTCGGCCACAGCGCCCCCCGGCGTACCAGCACGCGGCTGGTGCTGGTGCGCTATCGCGTGGACGCGCAGGCTGTCGAGCAGCATCTGGGGCTGATCCTGGAGCAGGCCACCCACACCCTGCGTCGCGATCCGGCGGCGTTTCGCGACTATGAAATGGACAACGGCAACGCCCGTTACCTCGGTCCGGTGCTGGAGGACGAACAGGGGCTGTTACAGCGCGTGCGGGTCGACCAGTTGCTCACCGATGAGGCTCGCGAGCGTCTGCTGCGCGAGGCGGGGAGCGTGGCATGACCGATGCGCGCATCGCCCAGTTGCTCAAGGAGCGCATCGGCCTGGACGCCGAGTCCGTCGGCGATGCGGTGATCGGCCGCGCCATACGCCAGCGCAGCAGCAAGGTCGCCGGGGGCGATGTCGGGCTTTACTGGGAGCGCCTGCAGGCGTCCGCCGAAGAGGTACAGGCGCTGATCGAGGCGGTGATCGTTCCGGAGACCTGGTTCTTCCGCTATCCGGAGTCATTCGCCGCGCTGGCCCAGCTGGCCGGTCGCCGCGTCTGCGAACTGGCCGGAGCGCGTCCCCTGCGCCTGCTCAGCCTGCCGTGCTCGTCGGGCGAGGAGCCCTATTCGATGGTCATGGCGCTGCTCGATGCGGGGCTGGCACCTTCGGCTTTCCAGGTCGACGCGCTGGATGTCAGCCGCTTGGTGCTCGAACGCGCCGAGGAAGGCCGTTATGGCCGCAATTCCTTCCGTGGCGAGAATCTGGGTTTCCGTGACCGCCATTTCCGCGGCGAGGACGGTGACTTCCAGATCAGCGAGACGGTGCGGGCGAAGGTGCAGTTCCGGCTGGGCAACCTGCTGGCGCCCGCGCTGCTGGCCGACGAAGCACCCTATGACTATGTGTTCTGCCGCAACCTGCTGATCTACTTCGACCGCGTGACCCAGGAGCGGGTGGTGGATGTGCTGCGTCGCCTGGCGCGCGAGGACGGGGTGCTGTTCATCGGCCCCGCCGAGGCCAGCCTGCTGTCCCGCCAGGGGCTGCGGCCGCTGGGTGTGGCGCAGTCCTTCGCTTTCCCGCTGGACAGCCAGGCGCCGGCGGCACGTCCGGCCTTCGTTTCGCCGTCGCCCAGGCATGCCCCGCCTCCCCGCCATGCCCCTGCGCCAACCAAGCCCAGCGTCGCGCCGGTCCGCCCGCGCCACCCGAAGCCGAACGCCCCGCTGCCCGCGCCGGCCTCGGCCCCGCACGTCGTGCCGGCCAGCGCCGGCCTGGCGGACATCGCCCGGTTGGCCAATTCCGGCCAGACCGCCGAGGCGCGGCAGCGTTGCGAGGCGCTGCTCGCGCAGCAGGGCCCCAGCGCCGAAGCCTTCTACTGGCTGGGGCTGCTCAGCGACGCCCAGGGCCAGGGAGCTCAGGCGCAGGGCTACTACCGCAAGGCGCTGTACCTGCAACCCGATCATCAGGAAAGCCTCCTGCATCTGGCCGCGCTGCTCGCCGCCCAGGGCGACGCGGAGGGAGCCCGGCGCCTGCAGGAACGCGCCGCGCGAGGAGTGAAGCGCGATGCCTGAGCACGACTACGAATTGCAACTGGATGCCCGCGCCGAACCGGTGGACGACTGCTGGAACCGCATTGGCGTGCGCGGCGACAAGTCCTGCGCGCAGCTCGCCGAGCATATTCATTGCCGCAACTGCCAGGTCTATGCGGCGGCGGCCATTCGCCTGCTGGACCGCTATTCGCTGGGCGACGAGTCCGCCGTGCGTGCTCCGCAGGCCGATGAGGCGGCACCCGAGGTTGGCTGCGCCTACCTGATCTTCCGTCTCGGCGATGAATGGCTGGGGCTGCCGACCCGCGCCCTGGCTGAGGTCGCCTCCGAGTCGGCGGTGCACTCCCTGCCGCACCAGCGCTCCCCGGCGCTGCTGGGCGTGGCGAACGTGCGCGGCACGCTGGTGGCCTGCATCTCGTTGGGCGAACTGCTCGGCCTCGACCGGCGCGCCGTCGCCACCGAAGGCCGGCGGGTGGTGCCGCGCATGCTGATCCTGGCGGCGCCCAGCGGTCCGGTGCTGTCGCCGGTGGACGAGGTGGACGGCATTCACGCCCTGGACAGCGCCGCCGTGGTCGCCGCCTCCGGGCAGTCGCTGGCGGCCAATGACCGCTTCACCCATGGCGTGTTGCAGTGGAGCGGGCGCAGTGTCCGCCTGCTCGACCCCGAGGCGTTGCTCGAAGCCGCCACCCGGAGCCTCGCATGACGCCGGATCAGATGAAGGATGCCTCGATGCTGGAGCTGTTCCGCCTGGAGGCGGAGGCCCAGACGCAGGTACTCAACCAGGGCCTGCTGGCGCTGGAGCGCAACCCGACCCAAGCCGACCAGTTGGAAGCCTGCATGCGCGCGGCCCATTCGCTCAAGGGCGCGGCGCGGATCGTCGGGCTGGACGCCGGCGTGCAGGTCGCCCACGTGATGGAGGATTGCCTGGTAGGCGCCCAGGAAGGGCGCCTGGTGCTGGCGCCGGAGCACATCGATGCGCTGCTGGCCGGCACCGACATCCTGCTGCACATCGCCGACGCCCAAGCCGAGCGCGCCGAGCGGGCACAGGAGCAGGTCCCGGCCATGGTGGAACGCCTGCAGGCACTGGTGAGCGGGCAGACTCCGGTCCGCGCCGCGCCCCTCGTGCCGCCGCCGGCACCCCTGCCCGAGGAAGCGCCGCCGCCCGCGCCGCCGGCCGAGCCCGAGGTGACGGTCGAGCCGACGCCGCGTCGCCGCTCCAGCGACGGTGATGACGTTGGCGACCGCGTCCTGCGGGTCACCGCCGAGCGCCTCAACCAGTTGCTCGACTACTCCAGCAAGGCGTTGGTGGAATCCCAGCGCCTGAAGCCGCTGCTCGACTCGCTGCAGCGTCTGAAACGCGTGCAGGCCAGCGCCAGCCGCGTGCTCGATGGCGCCCGCGATGCTGTCGGCAGCGCCGGTTTCGACCCCGAGGCCCAGGCGTACCTGGCCGACGCGCGGCGGCTGGTCGGCGAGTGCCAGCAACTGCTCAGCGAGCAGATCGCCGAGCTCGACGAATTCAGCTTCAAGGCCGGCCAGCGCGCCCAGTCGCTCTACGACACCGCGCTGGCCTGCCGCATGCGGCCCTTCTCCGACGTGCTCAGCGGGCAGACCCGGATGGTCCGCGACCTCGGCCGCTCGCTGGGCAAGAGCGTGCGCCTGGACGTGCAGGGCGTTTCCACCCAGGTCGACCGTGAGGTGCTGGAAAAGCTCGAAGCGCCGCTCACCCACCTGCTGCGCAATGCCGTCGACCACGGCATCGAGTCCCCCGAGGTGCGCCGCCAGGCCGGCAAGCCGGAGGAGGGGGCCATCCAGCTGCTGGCCCGGCACCATGCCGGAATGCTGGTGCTGGAGCTGCAGGACGATGGCGCCGGCGTGGACCTCGAGCGTCTGCGCAACGCGATCGTCCGCCGCCAGCTGTCCACCGAGGAGACCGTGGCTCGGCTGACCGAGGACGAGCTGCTGACCTTCCTGTTCCTGCCCGGCTTCAGCATGCGCGAGCAGGTCACCGAGGTCTCCGGCCGTGGCGTAGGCCTGGACGCCGTGCAGCACATGGTGCGCCAGCTGCGCGGCGGCATCCGCATGGAGCAGGTGAGCGGGCAGGGCTCGCGGTTCCACCTGGAAGTGCCGCTGACCCTTTCGGTGGTGCGCAGCCTGGTGGTGACCATCGGCGGCGAGGCCTACGCCTTCCCGCTGGCGCACATCGAGCGTATGCGCCGCCTGGCGCCGGACGAGATCGTCCAGCTCGAAGGCCGCCAGCAGTTCTGGCACGAGGGCCGGCACCTCGGCCTGGTCTCGGCCAGCCAGCTGCTGCAACGCCCCGAAGGGAACACCGGCGACGACGAGATCGCCGTGGTGGTGATTCGCGAGCGCGACATGGCCTACGGCGTGGCGGTGGAGCGCTTCATCGGCGAGCGGACCCTGGTGGTGTTGCCGCTCGATCCGCGTCTGGGCAAGGTGCAGGATGTTTCCGCCGGCGCCCTGCTGGACGACGGCACGCCGGTTCTGATTCTCGACGTCGAGGACATGCTGCGCTCGGTGGAGAAGCTGCTGGCCACCGGCCGCCTGGAGCGCATCGACTCCAGCGGCCGCCTGAGTGGCGCGGCGCGCAAGCGCGTGCTGGTGGTGGACGACTCGCTCACCGTGCGCGAGCTGGAGCGCAAGCTGCTGCTCGGCCGCGGCTACGATGTCGCGGTGGCGGTGGATGGCATGGACGGCTGGAACGCGTTGCGTTCGGAGCATTTCGACCTGGTCATCACCGACATCGACATGCCGCGCATGGACGGTATCGAGCTGGTGACCCTGATCCGCCGCGACAGCCGCCTGCAGTCGCTGCCGGTGATGGTGGTGTCCTACAAGGACCGCGAAGAGGACCGGCGGCGTGGGCTCGACGCTGGCGCCGACTATTATCTGGCCAAGGCCAGCTTCCACGATGAGGCCCTGCTGGATGCGGTGGTCGACCTGATCGGAGGTGCATAGTGCGGATAGGGATTGTCAACGATATGCCCCTGGCAGTGGAGGCGATGCGCCGTGCGCTGGCCTTCGAGCCGGCGCACCGGGTGATCTGGGTCGCCGCCAACGGCGCGGAAGCCATCGAGATGTGCGCCGCGCAGAAACCCGATGTGGTGCTGATGGACCTGCTGATGCCGGTGATGGATGGCGTCGAGGCCACCCGCCGGATCATGGCCCAGAGCCCCTGCGCGATCATCGTGGTCACCGTCGATCTGGAACAGAACATGACCCGGGTGTTCGACGCGATGGGCCATGGCGCGGTGGACGCGGTGAACACGCCGGCCATGGGCACCGGCGATGCCCTGGAGGCGGCCCGCCCGCTGCTGCGCAAGCTGCAGAACCTGGCCTGGCTCAATGCCCCGCGAGATACCCGTCCGCCCACTGCCATCGAGCCGGTGCGCAAGGGCAGTGGCGCGCGCAAGCTGGTGGCCATCGGCTCTTCCGCCGGTGGACCGGCGGCGCTGGCCGAGCTGTTCAGCCGGTTGCCGGCGAGCTTTCCCGCCGCCGTCGTGGTCGTGCAGCACGTCGATGAGGTGTTCGCCGCCGGCATGGCCGAATGGCTCTCGACCCAGGCTAGCATCCCGGTGCGCCTGGCCCGCCAGGGCGAGCCGCCGCAGCCCGGTTGCGTGCTGCTGGCCGGCACCAACCACCATATCCGTCTGCTGGGCAACGGCGAGCTGGCCTACACCGCCGAGCCGAGCAGCCATATCTACCGTCCGTCCATCGACGTGTTCTTCGACAGCGTGGTGGAGAACTGGAGCGGCGATGCCGTGGGCGTGCTGCTCACCGGCATGGGCCGCGACGGCGCCGAAGGACTCAAGCACATGCGCGAGCGTGGCTTTTTCACCCTGGCCCAGGATCAGGGCAGCAGTGCCGTCTACGGCATGCCAAAGGCCGCAGCGGCGATCGGAGCCGCCGTGGAGATACGCGCGCTGGGCGACATCGCCCGCCGTCTCGCCGACGTCTGCGGCTAGGAGCTTTCATGAACCCGACACAGAGTAACTACCCCGTGACCACTCCAGGCGATTCCGCCGTGATGGTGCTGCTGGTCGACGACCAGCCGATGATCGGCGAGGCCGTGCGCCGCGCCCTGGCGGATGACCCCAGCATCGACTTCCATTTCTGCGCCGACCCGCAGCAGGCGATCGCCCTGGCGATCCAGATCAAGCCGACGGTGATTCTCCAGGACCTGGTGATGCCCGGCGCCGACGGTCTGGCGCTGGTGCGCGACTACCGGGCCAACGCGGCGACCCGCGACATCCCGATCATCGTCCTATCGACCAAGGAGGAGCCGTCGGTGAAGAGCGCGGCGTTCTCCGCCGGGGCCAACGACTATCTGGTCAAGCTGCCGGACGCCATCGAGCTGGTGGCGCGCATCCGCTACCACTCGCGCTCGTACCTGGCGTTGCTGCAACGCGACGAGGCTTACCGCGCGCTGCGCGAAAGCCAGCAGCAGCTGCTGGAAACCAACCTGGTGCTGCAGCGGCTGATGAACTCCGACGGCCTCACCGGGCTGTCCAACCGCCGCCATTTCGACGAATACCTGGAGATGGAATGGCGCCGCGCCCAGCGCGAGCAGACCCAGCTGTCGATCCTGTTGATCGACGTGGACCACTTCAAGCCCTACAACGACACCTTCGGCCATGTGCAGGGCGACGAGGCGTTGCGCCAGGTGGCGGGCGCGATCCGTGCCAGCTGCAGCCGTCCGTCGGACCTGCCGGCGCGCTACGGCGGCGAGGAGTTCGTCCTGGTGCTGCCGGGCACCTCGCCAGGCGGCGCGCGCCTGCTGGCGGAAAAGCTGCGGCGCTCGGTGGAGGACCTGGGGATAGCCCACGAACTGCCGCATCCCGGCGCGCCGCTGACCATCAGCATCGGCGTGGCCACGGTGACGCCGCAGGCCGGCCAGCCTTACCGGCAGTTGATCGAGATGGCCGACGAGGCGCTCTACAACGCCAAGCATGGCGGCCGCAACCAGGTGGGGATCGCGGGCTGAGCGAGGCTGGAGGGGCGTGGAAAGGACGGCGGTGCTTTGTCGTAAAGCCTGAAAGGCTTGCGAAAAATCACGTATACTTGCCGGCTTTTCTATGCCCTTTACCCGTGAGAGATGCCCGTCATGGAAATCCAACCGATCCTCAACAGCATCAAGGACCTCTCCGACCGTACCCAGTCCATTCGGGGGTATCTTTGACTACGATCTGAAACATGATCGTCTGATCGAAGTAAACCGCGAGCTGGAAGACCCGGCGGTCTGGAACAAGCCCGAATACGCCCAGAACCTGGGCCGCGAGCGCGCCATGCTGGCGCAGATCGTCGAGACCCTCGACGAGCTCACCGGCGGTCTGGCCGATTCCCGCGACCTGCTCGACATGGCGGTCGAGGAGAATGACGAAGGCGCCGTCGGCGACGTCGAGAGCGAAGTCCAGCGCCTGCGCGAGATCCTCGAGAAGCTCGAGTTCCGCCGCATGTTCAGCGGCGAGATGGACCCGAACAACGCCTACCTGGACATCCAGGCCGGCTCCGGCGGCACCGAGGCCCAGGACTGGGCCAACATGCTGCTGCGCATGTACCTGCGCTGGGCCGACAAGCACGGCTTCGACGCCGAGATCATCGAACTGTCCGAGGGCGAAGTCGCCGGCATCAAGGGCGCCACCGTGCACATCAAGGGCGAGTACGCCTTCGGCTGGCTGCGCACCGAGATCGGCGTGCACCGCCTGGTACGCAAGAGCCCGTTCGACTCCGGCAACCGTCGCCACACTTCGTTCACCGCGGTGTTCGCCTCGCCCGAGATCGACGACAACATCGAGATCGAGATCAACCCGGCCGACCTGCGCATCGACACCTACCGCTCCTCCGGCGCGGGCGGTCAGCACGTGAACACCACCGACTCCGCGGTGCGTATCACCCACGTGCCGACCAACACCGTGGTGGCGTGCCAGAACGAACGCTCCCAGCACGCCAACAAGGACACCGCCATGAAGATGCTGCGGGCCAAGTTGTACGAGCAGGAGATGCAGAAGCGCAACGCCGCCTCGCAGGCGCTGGAAGACACCAAGTCCGATATCGGCTGGGGTCACCAGATCCGTTCCTACGTGCTCGACCAGTCGCGCATCAAGGACCTGCGTACCGGCGTGGAACGCAGCGATTGCGACAAGGTGCTCGACGGCGATTTGGACGAGTATCTCGAGGCCAGCCTCAAACAAGGGCTCTGACGCGGAGCCCCATTGTAGGAGCGAGCTTGCTCGCGAACCCGTCGAAGAGCTTTGCGAGCAGGTTCGCTCCTACACGTACCCCCATTTGATTAAGACGCCAGGCAGATAGAACGACCATGAGCGACCAACAACTCGACCAGCACGAACTGCAACAGGAAGAAAACAAGCTGATCGCCCAGCGCAAGGAAAAGCTTGCCGCCGTGCGTGAAGCCAAGGCCATCGCCTTCCCCAACGACTTCCGCCGCGCCGACTACTTCGCGGACCTGCAGAAACAGTACGAAACCGCGACCAAGGAAGAGCTGGAAGCCGCAGCCATCCCGGTCAAGGTCGCCGGTCGCATCATGCTCAACCGCGGTTCCTTCCTCGTCCTGCAGGACAGCAGCGGCCGCCTGCAGGCCTACGTCAACCGCAAGACCCTGCCGGAAGAGACCCTGGCCGAGATCAAGACCTGGGACCTGGGCGATATCATCGGCGCCGAAGGCACCCTGGCGCGTTCCGGCAAGGGCGACCTGTACGTCGAGATGACCAGCGTGCGCCTGCTGACCAAGTCCCTGCGCCCGCTGCCGGACAAGCATCACGGCCTGACCGACACCGAGCAGCGCTACCGCCAGCGTTACGTCGACCTGATGGTCAACGAGGAAACCCGCCACACCTTCCGCGTGCGTTCCCAGGTTATCGCCCACATCCGTCGCTTCCTGTCCGATCGCGGCTTCCTCGAAGTGGAAACCCCGATGCTGCAGACCATTCCCGGCGGCGCGGCAGCCAAGCCCTTCCAGACCCACCACAACGCGCTGGACATGGCCATGTTCCTGCGTATCGCCCCGGAGCTGTACCTCAAGCGCCTGGTGGTCGGTGGCTTCGAGAAGGTCTTCGAGATCAACCGCAACTTCCGTAACGAAGGCGTTTCGACCCGGCACAACCCCGAGTTCACCATGCTCGAGTTCTACCAGGCCTACGCCGACTACGAAGACAACATGGATCTGACCGAGGAGCTGTTCCGCGAACTGGCCCAGGCCGTGCTCGGCAGCACCGATGTGCCCTACGGCGACAAGGTCTTCCACTTCGGCGAGCCGTTCGCCCGCCTGTCCGTGTTCGACGCCATCCTCAAGTACAACCCGGAACTCACCGCGGCTGACCTGAACGACGTCGAGAGGGCCCGCGCCATCGCCAAGAAGGCCGGCGCCAAGGTCCTCGGCCACGAAGGCCTGGGCAAGCTGCAGGTGATGATTTTCGAGGAGCTGGTCGAGCACAAGCTGGAGCAGCCGCACTTCATCACCCAGTACCCGTTCGAAGTGTCCCCGCTGGCGCGCCGCAACGACAACGACCCGAGCGTTACCGACCGCTTCGAGCTGTTCATCGGTGGCCGCGAGATCGCCAACGCCTACTCCGAGCTCAACGACGCCGAAGACCAGGCCGAGCGCTTCATGCTGCAGGTCAAGGAGAAGGACGCCGGTGACGACGAGGCGATGCACTACGACGCCGACTTCGTCAACGCGCTCGAATACGGCATGCCGCCCACCGCCGGCGAAGGCATCGGCATCGACCGCCTGGTGATGCTGCTGACCAACTCGCCGTCGATCCGCGACGTGATCCTGTTCCCGCACATGCGCCCGCAGGCGTAAGCGCTGGAACTGCGTGAAAGAGGCCGCCTTCGGGCGGCCTTTTTCGTTGTCGCGGGCGTCCCCGTAGGAGCCCCGCAATGGTGCAGGAACGTAGGGCGTATAACGTTCGACGTTATACGCCGTTTGACCTTGGTCCCAAGGCGCTCCGGACCTGGTCTTGGCACCGGCGACGGCATCAGGTGTATCGGCGTACAACCGCGAACGGTTGTACGCCCTACGGCTGCTCCAGCCGACGAGCTGTGCGCTCGCACACGTGGCTCGAACGCCCTGTAGCACGTCATACACCCCAGGCCGGACTTCCCGCCGCCCGCACTGCCATGCCAGCCCCGTGCTGTTGCATTGAAACAAGCGCGGAGCGGCGATTGATTCCCCATCGAAAAGCCCGAACAATGCGCCATCAGGCCGCGCCGCCGGAGGTAATGCCAGTGACCCCAGTGTCCCCGCGAGACAGCGCCGCGCAAGTCGCCAGCGCCATCGCAGAAAGTGTTCAGTACCAGGGCCGCAAGGCCAGCCGCCAGGGCAGCGAGCAGCGCCGCCAGGCAATCCTCGACGCCGCGCTGCGGATCATCGTCCGCGACGGCGTACGCGCCGTGCGCCATCGCGCCGTCGCCGCCGAGGCCGGTGTGCCGCTGTCGGCCACCACCTACTACTTCAAGGATATCCAGGACCTCATCACCGACACCTTCGCGCTCTTCGTCGAACGCAGCGCCGAGGCGCTCTCGGCCTTCTGGACCAGCGTCGAGGGGGACCTGCAGGCGATGGCCGCGAGCCTCGGCCAGGACGCCCCCGGCGCGCGCCGCGCGCTCACCGACAATATCGTCGAGCTGGCGATCAAGTACGTGCAGGTGCAGCTCACCGAGCGCCGCGAGCACCTGCTGGCCGAGCAGGCGTTCCGCCAGGAGGCGCTGCTCAACCCCAGCCTGGTGGAGCTGGCGCAGCGGCACCGGCGCATCCTCTCCCTGGGCGTCGTGCATTTCTTCGAAGTGCTCGGCTCCAAGCAGCCGGAGCAGGACGCCAAGGTGTTGACGGCCATCATCCTGCAGATGGAGTATCAGGGCCTGCTGGACGGGGCCGAGCACCTGCAGGTCGACGAAATGCGTGCCATCCTCAGCCGCTACCTCGACCTGGTGATGGGCCTGTAAGCGCAGCAAAGGTGCAACCCCGCCATCCGGCGGGGTTTTCGTATCGGAACTCCCGACGCCATTATCTCTCCCATGGGAGGGGCGGCGGGACCTAAGGAGGGCGTGATGAAAGTCTGGCGTGCACTGCTGCTGTTGAGCATTTGCCTGCTCAGTGGCTGCCTGGTGACGTTCAAGGACCCGATTCCGGCCAACGAGGCTGCGCCGGCCCATCTGCTGGGCCAGTGGTCGCGGGTGAACGAGTACGGCGAGGAGCAGTTCCTCGAGGTCACCCGTTCCGGATCCAACGTCTATCGCGCGATCAGTTACCTCGACAGCAAGGACAACACCGAAAGCGTCGAGGACTTCGGCTTCACCGTCGCACACCACGGCAAGCGCTGGTATCTCTCGGCCGGATTGCCGAAAAGCCTGGGCGGCAACTTCGCCCTGGCCGGTTTCGAGATCACCGACAAGGACGAGCTGGTGATCTATAACCTGGATGTCGAGCACATCCTGCAGGACATGGGCGAAGGCGCGCTGAAAGGGCAGAAGGTGGACACCGAGCAGGGCGAGGGTGCCCTGGTGACCAGCCCGCTGACCCAGGTGATCGCCTACCTGAACGACCCGGCCAACTCGGACGTGTTCGTCGAAGCCCTGCGCTATTCGCGCGTGACTCCGGGAGAACGGCAATGACGCCGCGCCGCAAGCAGACCTCGCCCACCGAATACCAGCAGATCATCCGTGGCCTGTCCGACCGCATCGTCGAGGCGCAGACGCCAATCCGCGTGCTCGACGCCATCAAGTGGGACGACGGTATTCGCGACGACTTCCTCAAGGGGCGCGGCAAGCACGCGCCCAAGGTCGACCGCAGCTACTACGACGGGCGCCCGCTGGCCTTCGACGCCAGCGCCAAGAAGCAGGAATTCCAGAACATCGAGCGTGACATCACCCGCCACCTGGGGCAGTTCAACCCGGTCGGGCAGATCATGCGGCGCATGTGCAAGGAATACCGCATGGTCATCCGCATGCTCGAAGCGCGCGGCACCCAGGACTTCGGCCTGATCTCCCAGGAGCTCTACGGCTCGGCTTCCGACGCCTTCCACGCCGGCGACCCGACCCTGGCCGACCTCGGCCTGATGCTCTCGGACTACCTGAACAACATCGCCGACCGTGGCGACCTCAAGGACGAGCCCAAGACGCTCACCGCCACGCAAGTGGTGGGGATGCTGCAGGAGCGCCTGAACAAGGTGTTCGACGACAAGGAAGACACCATCCGTGTGTTCGAGTCCGACGGCATAGTCGCCGACGCTGCGGCCGGTGCCGACTACATCAAGGTGCGCGCCGACGCGCTGTTCAACGAGCGTGACGTGCGCGCACTGGAAGTCCACGAGGGCCTGGTGCACGTCGGCACCACCCTGAACGGGCTCAACCAGCCGATCTGCACCTTCCTCGCCAAGGGCCCGCCGTCCTCCACCGTGACCCAGGAAGGCCTGGCGATCCTGATGGAAGTGATCGCCTTCGCCTCCTACCCGACGCGCCTGCGCAAGCTCACCAACCGCACCCGCGCCATCCACATGGCGGAGGAGGGCGCGGACTTCCTCGAGGTGTTCCACTTCTACCGCGAGCAGGGCTACAGCATGGAGAGCAGCTACCAGAACTCCAGCCGGGTGTTCCGTGGCTCCACGCCTGCGGGCCTGCCATTCACCAAGGACCTGTCGTACCTCAAGGGCTTCATCCTGATCTACAACTACATCCAGCTCGCCGTGCGCAAGGGCAAGCTGGAGCAGATCCCGCTGCTGTTCTGCGGCAAGGCCACCCTGGAAGACATGCGCACCCTGCGGCAACTGGTGGACGAGGGCCTGGTGGTGCCGCCCAAGTACCTGCCGCCGCAGTTCCGCGACCTCAACGCACTGTCGGCGTGGATGTGTTTCTCCAACTTCCTCAACCACCTCAGCCTCGACCGCATCGAGGCGGATTACGCCAACATCCTCTGAACGGCGCGCCCGCACGGATTCGCACGGGCGGCCAGGAGTGCCCGCTATGCCCAGCCATGAGCTCGACTACCGCATCCTCGGTGAATCCATGCAGACCGTGGAGATCGAACTGGACCCCGGCGAGACGGTGATCGCCGAAGCCGGGGCGCTGAACTACATGACCGGCGGCATCCACTTCGCCGCGCGCATGGGGGACGGCTCTGACTCCAACCTGCTGGGCAAGTTGTGGAGCGCCGGCAAGCGCAAGTTCAGCGGCGAATCGGTCTTCATGACCCACTTCACCAACGAGAGCCAGGGCAAGCAGCACGTGGCCTTCGCCGCACCCTACCCGGGTAGCGTGGTGCCGGTGCGCCTCGGCGAAGTCGGTGGCACGCTGATCTGCCAGAAGGATTCGTTCCTCTGCGCGGCCTACGGCACCAAGGTCGGCATCGCCTTTGCCAAGCGCCTGGGTGCGGGCTTCTTCGGCGGCGAAGGCTTCATCCTGCAGAAGCTGGAGGGTGATGGGCTGGTCTTCGTCCACGCGGGCGGCACGGTGATCCGCCGCGAGCTGAAGGACGAGACGCTGCGGGTGGATACCGGCTGCCTGGTGGCCTTCACCGATGACATCGACTACGACGTGCAGCTGGCCGGCGGCCTGCGCAGCATGCTGTTCGGCGGCGAGGGCATGCTGCTGACCACCCTCAAGGGCACTGGTACGGTCTGGCTGCAGAGCCTGCCGTTCTCGCGCCTGGCCGAACGCATCTACGACGCCACCTACCGCGCCCGTGAAGAGGTAAGGACCAACCCGGAATGAGCGCCGTGCGTCTCCTCCTCGTCGCCTGCCTGGCCTTGCTCGCCGGCTGCAGCTCGCTGCTGTTCTATCCCAGCTCCGATGTTGCCATTACGCCCACGCGCGCCAAGCTGGAGTATCGCGACGTCAGGCTGACCACCGCCGACGGCGTGAAGCTCGCCGCCTGGTGGCTGCCGGCCAAGGCCGGCGTACCGGTGAAGGGCACCGTACTGCACCTGCACGGCAACGGCGGCAACATGGCCTGGCACCTGGGCGGTACCTGGTGGCTGCCGGAGCAGGGCTATCAGGTGCTGATGGTCGACTACCGTGGTTACGGCCACTCCGAGGGCGCGCCGAGTCTGCCGGCGGTCTACCAGGACATCGACGCCGCCTTCGCCTGGCTGGACAAGGCGCCGGAGGTGCAGGGCAAGCCGGTGACCCTGCTCGGCCAGAGCCTGGGTGGCGCCATGGCGGTGCATTACCTGGGGATGCACCCGGAGCGGCAGAAGCAGTTGCACGCCGTGGTGCTCGACGGCGTGCCGGCCAGCTACCGCAGCGTGGCGCGTTACACCCTGGGCAATACCTGGCTGACCTGGCCGCTGCAGGTGCCGCTGTCGTGGGTAGTGGCCGACGGCGACAGTGCGATTCGTTCGATGCCGCGACTTTCTGGCGCACCCGTGCTGTTCTTTCACAGCATCGACGATACCATCGTGCCCCTGGACAACGGCCTGAGCCTCTACAGGGCCGCGCCGCCGCCCAAGGTTTTCCAGCTGACCCGTGGCAACCACGTGGAAACCTTCGGCGAACCGGTCTGGCGCGAAGTGATGCTGCGCTTCCTCGACGATCCGCAGCACTTCACCGGATTGCGCCGGCTGGCCGAAGTCCCGAACTCGTCAACGCCAGAACCTGCTAAAGCAGCCTCCGCCAAGGCGGACTCCCCAGAACAAGGCAAGCCATGAACGACCGCAATCCGATCTCGTACATCCTCACCGTCATCGCCACCATCTTCGTCTCGGTCGGCACGCTCTGGTACTACGGCTATCTGCACTTCGCCAAGCCCGAGGACGCGCTGGAACTGAGCCAGTTCACCATGCTGAAAAGCATTCCCGGCCAGGACACCAAGCTCTCGCTCGACCCGGCCGACCAGCAGGCGCAGTGCATCGACGGCGTGCTGGTGATGTTCGACATGACCCAGAAGGGCCTGACCGGCGTGCTGGTCGACAACCGCAAGCGCGCCGTACGCTGCATGGGTCAGGAGACTCCCCAGCAAGTGAAGTGACGGGAGAGCCCTGGCGCCGCTGACAAGGGAGGAAGCACCATGAGCTACCCCGAAATCCGCGTCTGGCAGGGCGACATCACCCGCCTGGACCTCGATGCCATCGTCAACGCCGCCAACAGCTCGCTGCTGGGCGGCGGCGGTGTCGACGGCGCCATCCACCGGGCCGCCGGCCCCGAACTGGTCGCCGCCTGCCGCCCGCTGGGTGGCTGCCGGACCGGCGGGGCGAAGATCACCCCCGGTTTCCGCCTGTCGGCGCGGTTCGTCATCCACACTGTCGGGCCGGTCTGGCGCGGCGGCGGGCACGGCGAGCCGGAACTGCTCGCCCAGTGCTACCGCAGCAGCCTGCAACTGGCTGAGGACGACAACCTCGCCAGCATCGCCTTTCCGGCCATCAGCACCGGTATCTATGGTTACCCCGCCGAAGCAGCGGCGCAGATTGCCGTCGATGAGCTGCGCCGTGCCCGTCCGGCGGGGAGCTCGCTAAAGGTACTGGTGCTGGTGGCGTTCTCGGGGGAGATGGCGGAGTTGTACCGGCGACTGCTGGGCTGAGGCTTATCCGCTTGCAGGAGTGCCCCATAGAGGCTCCGGGCCAAAGCATCGCGACTCCTACAGGTTGAAGTCGGTGCCAGTACTTTCCCTCACCCCAGCCCTCTCCCAAAGGGAGAGGGAGCCGTCCGTGCCGGCTGAGGGCAAGGTTTCCTCCTGCATCGAACGGTCCCCTCTCCCTCCGGGAGAGGGTTAGGGTGAGGGGCTCTTGTAGAAGCGGACTCCGTCCGCGGTCCGCCAGCAGGTGCGTTCGAAAATCCCGGATGCTCTTCAGCCCTGATGCCGCAACAGCCGCAGCCCGTTGAACACCACCAGCAGGCTGGCGCCCATGTCGGCGAACACCGCCATCCACAGGGTGCCTTCGCCGGCCAGTGTCAGGGCCAGGAACACCGCCTTGATACCCAGCGCCAGGCTGATGTTCTGGATCAGCACGCGGTGGGTCTGGCGCGACAGGCGGATGAAGGACGGCAGCTTGCGCAGGTCGTCGTCCATCAGCGCCACGCCGGCGGTCTCGATGGCCGTGTCGGTTCCCGCCGCGCCCATGGCGAAGCCGATATCGGCGCGGGCCAGGGCGGGGGCGTCGTTGATGCCGTCGCCGACCATGCCGACGCGGCCGCCGCCTTCCTGGCGCTGCTTCACTTCATGGAGCTTGTCCTCCGGCAGTAGGTTGCCCTGCGCCGCATCGATGCCCACCTGGGCGCCGATAGCGGCGGCGGTGTGCGGGTTGTCGCCGGTGAGCATCAGGGTTTTCACGCCCAGCTCGTGCAGCTGCGCAACCGCCTCGCGGCTGGTTTCCTTGACCGCGTCGGCCACCGCGAACAGGGCCAGCGGACCCTCGGCATCGAGCAGCACGATCACCGTCTTGCCCTGCTGTTCGAGGGCGTCGAGGCGGGCCTCCAGTTCCTTCGAGCAGAGACCGAGCTCCTCCACCAGACGGTGGTTGCCCAGGTGATAGAGGCGTCCGTCGATCTCGCCCTTCACGCCACGGCCGGGCAGGGCGGTCAGCTCGCCGACGCCGTACAGGGCGACGTTGTCCGCCTCGGCCGCTTGCGCCACGGCCTGGGAAACCGGGTGGTCGGAGCGCGCGGCCAGGCTGGCGGCCAGGGCGCGTACCTCACCGGCAGCGGATTCCCGCAGCGCGGTGAAGTCGGTCTGGCGCGGGCGGCCTTCGGTCAGGGTGCCGGTCTTGTCCAGGGCGATCCAGTCCAGCGAGCGGCCCAGTTCGAGGAACACTCCGCCCTTGATCAGGATGCCCAGGCGCGCCGCCGCCGAGAGGCCGCTGACGATGGTCACCGGGGTGGAGATCACCAGGGCGCAGGGGCAGGCGATCACCAGCAGCACCAGGGCGCGGTACACCCAGTCCAGCCAGGCTGCGCCGAAGAGCAGCGGCGGCAGCAGGGCGGTGGCAATGGCGATGAGGAACACCACCGGCGTGTAGATGCGCGAGAACTGGTCGACGAAGCGCTGGGTCGGCGCCCGCGAGCCCTGGGCTTCTTCCACGGCGTGGATGATCCGCGCCAGGGTGCTGTCGTCGGCGATGCGGGTGACGCGGTATTCCAGCGCGCTCTCGCCGTTGATGGTGCCGGCGAACAGCGGATCGCCCGCCTGCTTCTCCACCGGCAGGCTCTCGCCGGTGATGGGCGCCTGGTTGACGCTGGAGCGGCCGTCGAGCACTTCACCGTCCAGCGCGATGCGTTCGCCGGGGCGTACACGCACTCGCGCGCCGAGGGTGACGGACTTGGCGGACAGCTCCTTCCATTCGCCGTCCACCTGCACCGTGGCCTGTTCCGGCGCCAGTTGCAGCAGTCCACGGATGGCATTGCGCGCACGTTCCAGAGACTTGGCCTCGATCAGCTCGGCAATGGCGAACAGCACGGCGACCATCGCCGCTTCCGGCCACTGGCCGATCAGCATGGCGCCGGTCACGGCGATGCTCATCAGCGCGTTGATGTTCAGGTTGCGGTTCTTCAGCGCGATCCAGCCCTTGCGGTAGGTCGGCAGGCCGGCGCCGAGGATGGCCGCCACCGCCAGCGCCGCCACCAACCACTGCGGGCCGATGGCGAACCACTCGAAGAACTCCGACGCTGCCGCCGCCACGCCGGCCAGCGCCAGCGGCCACCAGGGTTTTTGCCGGGCGGCGGGTGCTGCGGTCGGGGCGCCGTCGTCCAGCGGCTCGGCCTGCATGCCGAGCGAGGCCACCAGCTTCTGCAGCGGTTCGATGCTGTCGAAGCGGTGCTGCACGCGCAGCAGTCGTTGCATCAGGTTGAAGTCGAGGTTTTCCACGGCCGACACGCGCCCTAAGGCACCGCGCAGCAGGCGTTCCTCGGTGGGGCAGTCCATGGCTTCGATGCGCAGGCTGGTCCAGCGCAGCTCACCCGCCGCCGCGCCGGCTACCGCGCTTGCGGCCTGCGCCGGATCGATGCGCTCATGCTGATGATCGTGATCGTGATCGTGATCGTGATCGTGATCGTGATCGTGATCGTGATCATGTGCGTGGTGCGCAGGTGCGGCCGCCGGCGCGCGCAGCAGCGCGCCCTTGTCGCAGCCGCAGCAACCAGCGGCGTCGCTGTGTTCCTGATCCTGGACGGGGCCCTGGATGATCGGCCCCTGGCGATTGGCAGTCATGTCGTCCGTTCCTGTTTGACGAGTTGCTGCTGATTGCACACCCTGTAGTAACTACAGAGTCAAGCCTGTCTTTAACCAGGAGGTCGAAGATGAAGATCGGTGAACTGGCGAAACTGACCGGTTGCCCGGTGGAGACCATCCGCTACTACGAGCGCGAAGGCCTGCTGCCGGAGCCGTCGCGCAGCGAGGGCAACTACCGGCAGTACGACGCCATCCACGTGGAGCGCCTGTCGTTCATCCGCCATTGCCGTTCGCTGGACATGACCCAGGAGGAAATCCGCATCCTGCTGGGGCTGCGTGACCGCCCCGAATCCGACTGCGGCACCGCCAACCGGCTGATCGACGAGCATTTGCACCATGTCGAGGTACGGATCGCCGAACTGCAATCGCTCAGCCAGCAACTGCGGGACCTGCGCGCCCGTTGCAGCGGCGATGGCAGCAGCGAGGACTGCGGCATCCTGCGTGAACTGGAGCAGCCGGCGGAGCCGTCGGTGATTCCGGAGGCCTGCGCGGAGGCGGGGCATCTGCACGTGCCGGGTGTCCATGGCCGGCACTGATGCAGAACGTAGGGCGTATAACGCTCCGCGTTATACGCCGATTGGCCTTGGTTTCAGGGCACTTCGAGCTCAGCACTGGCGCCAGCAACATAGTTCGGTGTATCGGCGTACAACCGTGAACGGTTGTACGCCCTACGCACGGGCCACCCTTCAGGAGTGGTTCGACTCCTCGGCCGCCGTCAGCTCATGCAGGTACTTGCGCGAGAGCTGCAGGAAGCGTGGCGTCGGGCCGATGTCCTCGTAGATCGGGTCACCCTGTTCGTCCTGCGCCACCACCTTCTGGCCCTTTACGTAAGGGAAGCTCGCCTCCAGCTCCTCCAGCGCCGAGCCGACCAGTTCCCCCAGGATCTCCTCGACGCTGCGCTTGGGATACATGTCGTGCAAGGCGGCCAGCCGCGCGGCGGTTTCCACGTCCAGCGGGATGCTGTAGTGATGCTTGGTCAGGCGCCCCCTGGCGTTCTGTTCCCAATGGCGTACCAGATCGCGGATTTTCATGTTCACCTCTGTAGCCCGTTCGTGGCGGGCGTGTGGGACGGGCCTCGTGGGTCCGCCGGCAGGTTTTCCCGATCGCCTCGGGATCACTTTGAGCCTAGTCGCTGTCCGAGCTGGATGGCTGGCGTTCGTCGCACGCTTGTCAGTGGGTGTCGTCAGCGGCACTGTAAAACCCTCAGCAGAAGGAGACCCGTCATGCCGGATATCGATGCGCGCCTGCGCGAGGACGTTCACCTGTTGGGCGAATTGCTGGGGCAGACCATCCGCGCCCAGTACGGCCAAGGCTTCCTCGATAAGATCGAACTCATCCGCACCGGCGCCAAGGCCGCCCGGCGTGGTTCGGCGGAAGGCGCCCGGCAACTGACGGCGACCCTCGACGCATTGGGCGAGGATGAACTGCTGCCAGTGGCGCGGGCCTTCAACCAGTTCCTCAACCTCGCCAACATCGCCGAGCAGTACCACCGCATCCGCCGGCGCACGCCCAAGGAGCCGGAGCCCTTCGAGAACCGCGTGCTGGGCGAACTGCTCAGCCGCCTGCGCAAGTCCGGCCTCGGCGCCGAAGGGCTGGCGCGGCAGGTGGCGGAGCTGGAGATCGAGCTGGTGCTGACCGCGCACCCCACGGAGGTGGCGCGCCGCACCCTGATCCAGAAGTACGACGCCATGTCCGCCCAGCTGGCCGCCGGCGATCACACCGACCTGCTGCCGGAAGAGCGTGAAGCTGTGCGCCAACGTCTGCAGCGGCTGGTCGCGGAGGCCTGGCACACCGAGGAGATCCGCCGCACCCGGCCGACGCCGGTGGATGAAGCCAAATGGGGCTTCGCGGTCATCGAACATTCGCTATGGCAGGCGCTGCCGGCCTTCCTCCGTCACGTCGACGCTACCCTGCAACAGACGCTGGGCGAGCGTTTGCCGCTGTCCGCCGCGCCGATCCGCTTCGCCTCCTGGATGGGCGGCGACCGCGACGGCAACCCCAATGTCACCGCCGCCATTACCCGCGAAGTCCTGCTGCTGGCGCGCTGGATGGCCGCCGACCTGTACCTGCGCGACGTCGACAGCCTGGCCTCGGAGCTGTCCATGCAGCAGGCCAGCGACGAGTTGCGCGCCGAAGTGGGGGCGGTCGCCGAACCCTATCGCGCCCTGCTCAAGCAACTGCGCGAACGCCTGCGCGCCACCCGCGCCTGGGCCGAGCGGGCCATCCACAGTAGCGAGGCGCCGTGCGCGGAGGTACTGACGGACAACCGCGAACTGCTCGAACCGCTGCAGCTCTGCTACCGCTCGCTGCAGGACTGCGGCATGGGCGTGATCGCCGAGGGTGCGCTGCTCGATTCCCTGCGCCGCGCTGCCACCTTCGGCCTGTTCCTGGTGCGCCTCGATGTGCGCCAGGACTCCACGCGCCACGCCAGGGCGATGAGCGAAATCACCGAATACCTGGGCCTTGGCAACTACGCCGAGTGGGACGAAACCGTGCGCCAGGAGTTTCTCCTGGAAGAGCTGGCTAGCCGTCGCCCGCTGCTCCCGGCGAACTACACGGCATCGCCGGAGACCGCCGAGGTCCTGGCGACCTGCCGGGCGGTGGCCGAGGCGCCGGCGGCCTCGCTGGGCTCCTACGTCATCTCCATGGCCGGGCATCCCTCCGATGTGCTGGCCGTGCAACTGCTGCTCAAGGAATGCGGGCTGCAGCGGCCGATGCGCGTGGTGCCGCTGTTCGAGACCCTCGACGACCTGGACAACGCCGGCCCCTGCATCGACCGCCTGCTCAGCCTGGACAGCTACCGCACCGGCCTGGCCGGCCCGCAGGAAGTGATGATCGGCTACTCCGACTCGGCCAAGGACGCCGGCACCCTGGCTGCCGCCTGGGCGCAGTACCGGGCGCAGGAGGCGCTGGTGGAAATCTGCCGCAACCACGGCGTCGAGCTGCTGCTGTTCCATGGCCGTGGCGGTACCGTCGGCCGTGGCGGCGGCCCGGCCCATGCGGCGATCCTCTCGCAGCCGCCGGGTTCGGTGGCCGGGCGTTTCCGCACCACCGAGCAGGGCGAAATGATCCGCTTCAAGTTCGGCCTGCCGGGCATCGCCGAGCAGAACCTCAACCTCTACCTGGCCGCGGTGCTGGAAGCCACGCTGCAGCCGCCGCCGGTGCCGGAGCCGGCCTGGCGCGAGGAGATGGACCGGCTCGCCGCCGATGGCCTCGTGGCCTACCGCGCGGTGGTGCGGGAGAACCCGCAGTTCGTCGACTACTTCCGCGAGGCCACGCCGGAGCAGGAACTGGGCCGCCTGCCGCTGGGCAGCCGTCCGGCCAAGCGCCGCGAGGGCGGGGTGGAAAGCCTGCGGGCGATTCCGTGGATCTTCGCCTGGACCCAGACGCGCCTGATGCTGCCAGCCTGGCTGGGCTGGGAAGACGCCCTGTTCAAGGCCATCGAGCGCGGCGAAGGCGCGCTGCTGGGCCGCATGCGCAAGGAGTGGCCGTTCTTCACCACCCGCATCGACATGCTGGAGATGGTGCTGGCCAAGGCCGACCGGGAAATCGCCCAACTCTACGACGAGCGTCTTGTGCAATCGGAACTGCGACCATTAGGTGCGCATTTGCGCGACCTATTGTCGCAGTCGGTGCGCGTGGTGCTGGGTCTGACCGGTCAGTCCCAGCTGCTCGCCCACGCCGCCGAGACGCGGGAATCCATCGGCGTGCGCAACACTTACCTCGATCCGCTGCACCTGCTCCAGGCCGAACTCCTGTCCCGCTCACGACGCTGCACGGGCGACGCCTGCGGCGGTCTGGAGCAGGCCATGCTGGTCACGGTGGCGGGTATCGCCGCCGGCCTTCGCAACACCGGCTGAGGCTCTGCCACCCCCCACCAATGGCGGATTGCGCGAGGGCGAAATAGGGGTAATTTGAAGGCTGATCGGGGGTGATTTGTTGGCCCGCGATCGGCCTGTACGGTCGCCGAGGGCGGCTTGTATGGTGGGGGGCCGCTGTGTATCGTTGGCAACCTTTCGGCGCGCATCTGCGCCATTCAAAGCATGATGAGATTGGCCCCAAGAGGCGGATCCGTGATTTCGCTTAACAAGTATTAAGGAGCATATCGATGCGTGTGATTCTGCTCGGGGCGCCCGGTGCCGGAAAAGGTACCCAGGCTCGCTTCATCACTGAGAAGTTCGGCATTCCGCAGATCTCCACCGGCGACATGCTGCGTGCGGCGGTCAAGGCCGGCACCGAACTGGGCCTGAAGGCCAAGAGCGTGATGGACGCCGGCGGTCTGGTCTCCGATGACCTGATCATCAACCTGGTGAAAGAGCGCATCGCTCAACCCGACTGCGCCAAGGGTTTCCTGTTCGATGGCTTCCCGCGCACCATTCCCCAGGCTGAAGCCATGAAGGAAGCCGGTGTCACCATCGACAACGTGGTCGAGATCGCCGTGGACGACGAGGAAATCGTCGGCCGCATGGCTGGTCGCCGCGTACACGCCGCTTCGGGCCGCGTCTACCACATCCAGCACAATCCGCCGAAGGTGGAAGGCAAGGATGACGTGACCGGCGAAGACCTGCTGCAGCGCGAAGACGACAAGGAAGAAACCGTGCGTCACCGCCTGTCGGTCTACCATTCGCAGACCAAGCCGCTGGTCGATTTCTACCAGAAGCTGGCCGCCGTCGAAGGCACCCCGAAGTACACCTGCGTCGAAGGTGTCGGCTCGGTGGAGCAGATCACCGCCAAGGTGCTCGCCGCCCTCAGCTGATTGCCCCGCGCAATGCCAAAGGCCCGCACAATGCGGGCCTTTGGCGTTTATAATGCCCGCCTTTTTCATCGCCCCTGCTTTTTATCGTTTAAGGAAAGCACCATGCCCACGCTGCTGGCCCTGGATACCTCGACCGAAGCCTGTTCCGTCGCGCTGCTGCATGACGGCCGCCGGTATGTTCGCCACGAGGTGATCCCGCGCTTGCACGCCCAGCGCCTGCTGCCGATGGTGCAGGACATCCTCGGCGAAGCCGGTATCGAGCTGTCCGCCGTGGAGGCCATCGCCTTCGGTCGCGGCCCCGGCGCCTTCACCGGCGTGCGCATCGCCATCGGCGTGGTGCAGGGGCTGGCCTTCGCGCTGCAGAAACCGGTGCTGCCGATCTCCGACCTGGCCGTGCTGGCCCAGCGCGCCCACCGCGAACATGGCGCGAGCCAGGTAGCCTCGGCCATCGACGCGCGCATGGACGAGGTGTACTGGGGTTGCTACCGACTGGAGCAGGGCGAGATGCGCCTGGCCGGCGCCGAGGCGGTGCTGCCGCCGGAGCGCGTGGAGCTGCCGCGCGACGCCCAGGGCGAATGGTTCGGCTCCGGCACCGGCTGGGGCTTCGAAGCGCGCCTGGCGGTGAAGGTCGCGGCCCACGACGCCAGCCTGCTGCCTCACGCCGAGGACCTGCTGACCCTGGCCGAATTCGCCTGGGCGCGCGGCGAGGCGGTTGACGCAGAGCAGGCCCAGCCGGTTTACCTGCGCGACAACGTGGCGACCCCCAAGAAAGCCTGATCCAAGCCAATTGACCCGGATTGCAACCGCTCGCTAGAGTGATTGTATTCCCACCGAGTTTTCACCATGCGTATCGACGGTCTCGTTTCCACCTCCCAGGCGCCTGAGCGCACTGCCCGCACGGGCACTGCGGTCACGCCCTATCGGGAAGTGCAGCGTGACGTCGAATCCCGCCGCGAACGGCCCGCGCCGACCTCGGCCAGCCAGGGCCTCGAACAGCAGCCGCAGGCGCGCCGCGTCGAAGCCGGCAGCGCCAGCAGCTACAGCGTGCCGGCCACCCTGCGCGACAACCTCGAATACCAGCGCCCGCTGAGCTCCCGCGCTGCCCAGGCGCTTGCGAGCTATGCCAGCACCGCCAGCATGGGCGGCCAGTACGAGGGCCAGGAAGTCCTGGGTCTCGACCTCTACGCCTGACTCCATGAGCCTGCCGTACTACCTGGGCTGTCCCTCGTGGAACGAGCCGGCCTGGCGCGGTACTTTCTACCCCGCCGATCTGCGCGCCGCCGAGACGCTGGGCTTCTATTCCCAGGTGTTCAACGCGGTGGAAGGCAATACCACCTTCTATGCCCGGCCCAATGCCGAGACCCTGAAGCGCTGGGCGCAGACCATGCCGGCGAACTTCCACTTCTGCGCCAAGCTGCCCCGCGACATCAGCCACGAAGGCGACCTGCGCGGACAGCTGGAAAACACCCAGGACTTCCTCGACCTGCTGGCGCCGCTGGGCGAGCGGGTCGCGCCGCTGTGGCTGCAGGTCTCCGCCAGCTTCGGCCCGGATCGCCTCGGCGAGCTGGCGGCCTGGCTGGATGCCTTCGCCGAACGCCGGCTGGCGGTGGAAGTGCGGCACCCGGCGTTCTTCGCCAAGGGCGAGGAGGAGCGGGCGCTGAACCGGCTGCTGCTGGATCGCGGCGTCGAGCGCATCTGCCTGGATTCGCGGGCGCTGTTCGCCTGCCGCTCCGATGACCCCGCGGTGCTGCATGCACAATCGAAGAAGCCGAAGGTGCCGGTGCGCCCGGCGGCCTTCAGCGACAGCCCGCAGGTGCGCTTCATTGGCGGGCCGGACCTGGAGGCCAACGCCTCTTACCTCACGCCCTGGATCGCCAAGGTGGCCGAGTGGATCGAACAGGGTCTGACGCCCCACGTTTTTCTGCACACCCCGGACAACCACCGCGCCGCCGAACAGGCGCAGCGCTTCCACGCCCTGCTGCGCGAGCGCCTGCCGGGCTTGCCGGCGCTGGTCGAACCGAAGCCGGAAGTGGAACAGCTCGGCCTGCTCTGAGCGGCCAACTGTACATGGCACGCCGTTGGTGACAGGACTAACCTGCTCCTTCCCCCAATTGGCAAGGAGATAGCCATGCTTGCCCAGCACACAAGCACCCAACAACAGCGCGGCGAAGCGTTTCGAGCGCTGCACCAGCGCGACGGCCTGTTCGTTCTGCCCAATCCCTGGGATGCCGGCTCGGCGAAGATGCTCGCTCACCTGGGCTTCGAAGCGCTCGCCAGCACCAGTGCGGGACTGGCGTTCTGCCTCGGCCGGCCCGATGCGGAGGGTGCGATAAGCCGCGAGGAGGCGCTGACCAACGCCCGGGCGATCATCGAGGCAACGCCGCTGCCGGTGGCCGCCGACCTCGAAAACGGTTACGGCGACGCGCCGGAGGACTGCGCCGAAACCATCCGCCTCGCCGCCGCCTGTGGGCTGGTCGGCGGTTCCATCGAGGATGCCAGCGGCCGCCCGGATGCGCCGATCTACCCGCTGGAACTGGCTGTGGAGCGGATCAGCGCCGCGGTGCAGGCCGCTCGCGCGCTGCCGTTCCCCTTCACCCTGGCGGCGCGGGCGGAAAACCTGTTGCACGGTCGCAACGACCTGGACGACACCATCCGCCGCCTGGTGGCCTTCGCCGAGGCCGGCGCCGATGTGCTCTACGCGCCGGGACTGAAGACAAGGGAGGAGATCGCCGCGGTGGTCAGCGCCGTGAAGCCTCGCCCGGTCAACGTGCTGGTGGGGTCGCCGGCGCTGCAGGTGACCCTGGAGGAACTGGCCGAGCTGGGCGTGAAGCGTGTGAGCGTCGGTTCCAACCTGGCCCGCGTGGCCTTCGGCGCCTTCTTCAGCGCTGCCGAGGCGCTGGCCAAGGGGGATCTGAAACCGATGGGCGGAGCGATGCCGTTCGACCGGATCAATCAGCTGTTTCGCGGCTGATCCGCCGTTGAGCCCGTTGGAAGGCCCGCTGCGCTAGAATCGCGGTTTTTTCCAGGATCGCCCCGTCATGACCGAAACCCTCACTCCGCCGCGTATCGTCGTCCAGGCACTGGAGCCTGCCTGGCAGACCGCCGCCGAGCAGTGGGCGCAGCGCCTGGGGCTGCCGATGGGGCAGGGCGATGATGCGGACTTCGCCCTGCAATTGGGCGAGCACGGTCTGCAACTGCTGCAACTGGGGCCGGACTCGCCCGGCCCGGTGCGCGTGGACTTCCTCGAAGGCGCCACCGCCCATCGCCGGCAGTTCGGCGGCGGCAGCGGGCAGATGATCGCCAAGGCCGTCGGTGTCCAGCCGGGCGTGCGTCCCCATGTGCTGGACGCCACCGCCGGGCTGGGGCGCGATGCCTTCGTGCTGGCGACCCTGGGCTGCGAGATGCACCTGACCGAGCGCCAGCCGATCATCGCCGCGCTGCTGGAAGACGGCCTTGCCCGCGCGGCGGGGGATTTCGACGTGGGCGCCATCGTCGCCCGCATGCGCCTGTTGCAGGGCAACGCCATCGAGCGCATGGCGGCCTGGGAAGGGGAGGCGCCACAGGTGATCTACCTCGACCCGATGTTCCCGCACCGCGACAAGAGTGCGCTGGTGAAGAAGGAAATGCGTCTGTTCCGCCCGCTGGTGGGCGATGACCTCGACGCCCCGGCGCTGCTGGAAGCCGCGCTCAAGCTGGCCAGCCACCGCGTGGTGGTCAAGCGCCCGCGCAAGGCGCCGATCATCGAGGGGCAGAAGCCGAGCTACAGCCTGGAAGGCAAGTCCAGCCGCTACGACATCTATCCGCTGAAGAGCCTGAAGGGCTGAGGCTTTTCGGGCGCGACCTTCGAATGCGATTTACGAGCGCCGCGCCTGCCGGCGAGTCGTACTTGTAGGAGCGAGCTTGCTCGCGAACCCGCCCAGCATCGGAGCTGCCGGGAAATCCGTTCGCGAGCAAGCTCGCTCCTACAGGGGTAGTCCGCCGTTCGCCTTCAGGGGCGGAACGCCTTGAGGAACAACACCACCACTTCCTGCACGTGCGCCTCGGCTTCCTCTTCCGTGGGCGGCGTTTCGCAGCCGATCAGCAGGCGGAAGTGCACGCAACCCTGCACCAGCATCAGGAAGTGCTCGGCGGCCCGGCGCGGGCTCTCCATCTGCAATTTGCCCTGCTGACGGGCCTGCTCCAGCAGGCGCTCCATCTGGTCCAGCACGCGCTGCGGACCGGCCTCGAAGAAGAGTTGCGACAGGTGCGGGTTCCCCGCGCCCTGGGCAACCATCAGCCGGCTCAGGGAGATGGCCTCGGGGCTGTTGATCAGTTGGTTGAAACCGCGCGCCAGGGCCAGCAGCAGGCTTTCCAGCGGTTCGTCGGCCGGCGGTTCGGCGAACAGCTCCGGCATGCGCTCGGCGCACTTGGCCTGCACCGCTTCGACGAACAGCGTCTCCTTGTCGGTGAAGTGGCTGTAGACGGTGAGTTTCGACACGCCTGCCTCGGCGGCGATGGCTTCCATGCTGCTGCCGTCATAGCCGTAGCGAATGAATAGCTCCTTCGCGGCTTCGAGGATGGCCTTGCGCTTGGCGGGGTCCTTGGGGCGACCCGGCCCATTGGAGGAAGTCGTGAGTGACATGATTTTACATTTCTAATACTGGACTGGTGGGTTCTGTATTTTTACTATACCGGGGAGTATAAGAATTCAACCGCGCTTTGCGAAAGGTCACACATCATGTTCCGCCATGCTCTGTCTGTCGCGCTTCCTGTCGTCCTTTCCCTGTCCCTGACCGCCTGCGGTACCGGCGAGCCGCCCAAGCCGGCGGTGCGCCCGGCGATGGTGGTGCAGCCGCTGCCGGCCCGGGATGTTACCGAAGCCTATCCCGGCGAGGTACATGCCCGGCATGAGCCGGAGCTGGCCTTCCGCATCGGTGGCAAGGTCAGCAAGCGCCTGGTGGAAACCGGCGAGCGGGTGAAGAAGGACCAGCCCCTGGCGGAACTCGATCCGGAAGACGTCCGTCTGCAGCTTGAAGCCACCCGCGCCCAGGTGGCCGCTGCCGAGGCCAACCTGCAGACCGTCCGCTCCGAATACACCCGCTACAAGACGCTGCTCGAACGCCAGTTGGTCAGCCAGTCGCAGTTCGACAACATCGAGAACACCTACCGCGCCGGCGAGGCGCGGGTGAAACAGATTCGCGCCGAGTACGACGTGGCCCGCAACCAGGCGGACTACGCGATTCTGCGTGCGCCCCAGGACGGCGTGATCGCCACCCGCCGGGTGGAAGTGGGGCAGGTGGTCGCCGCCGGGCAGACCGTCTTCACCCTCGCCGCCGACGGCGACCGCGAGGTGCTGATCAGCTTCCCCGAACATGCCATCGACCGTTTCCGTATCGGCGAGTCGGTGAGCGTCGAGCTCTGGTCGCAGCGCGACAAGCGCTTCAGCGGCAAGATCCGTGAGCTGTCGCCGGCCGCCGATCCGCAGTCGCGCACCTTTGCCGCGCGGGTCGCGTTCAATGACGCCAAGGTGCCCGCCGAGCTGGGCCAGAGTGCGCGGGTCTACATCCAGGCCGAAGGCTCGGTGCCGCTGGCGGTACCACTGGCGGCGGTGACCGCCGAGGGCGGCCAGCCGTTCGTCTGGGTGGTCGATCCGAAGAGCTCCACCCTGCACCGCCGGCCGGTGCGCATCGGCCCCTTCGCCGAGGACCGCGTGCCGGTGCTCGAAGGGCTGAACAGCGATGACTGGGTGGTGGCCGCGGGGGTGCAGGTATTGCGTGAAGGGCAGGAGGTACGGCCGGTCGATCGGGAAAACCGTTCGGTCAAGCTGGTGGCGAAGGAGTAACGCCCGATGCAATTCAACCTTTCCGCCTGGGCGCTGCAGAACCGTCAGATCGTCCTGTTCCTCATGCTGTTGCTGGGCATAGTCGGTGCGCTGTCGTACACCAAGCTGGGGCAGAGCGAGGACCCGCCGTTCACCTTCAAGGCCATGGTGGTGAAGACCAACTGGCCGGGGGCGACTGCCGAGGAAGTCTCGCGGCAGGTGACCGAACGCATCGAGAAGAAGCTGATGGAGACCGGCGACTACGACCGCATCATCTCCTTCTCCCGTCCCGGCGAATCCCAGGTGACCTTCATCGCCCGCGAGGATTTCCGCTCCCGCGACATTCCCGAGCTCTGGTACCAGATCCGCAAGAAGGTCAACGATATCCGCTACACCCTGCCGCAGGGCATCCAGGGGCCGTTCTTCAATGACGAGTTCGGCACCACCTTCGGCAATATCTACGCGCTGTCGGGCAAGGGCTTCGACTACGCGGTGCTCAAGGACTACGCCGACCGCCTGCAATTGCGGCTGCAGCGGATCAAGGACGTGGGCAAGGTCGACCTGGTCGGCCTGCAGGACGAGAAAATCTGGATCGACCTGTCCAACACCAAGCTCGCCACCCTCGGCCTGCCGCTGGCGGCGGTGCAGAAGGCGCTGGAAGATCAGAACGCGGTGACCGCCACCGGCTTCTTCGAGACCACCACCGATCGCGTGCAACTGCGTGTCTCCGGCCGCTTCGATTCGGTGGAGGAGATTCGCGCCTTCCCGATCCGCGTCGGTGACCGTACCTTCCGCATCGGCGATGTGGCCGACGTGCATCGTGGCTTCAACGACCCGCCCGCGCCGCGCATGCGCTTCATGGGCGAGGACGCCATCGGCATCGCCGTGGCGATGAAGGACGGCGGCGACATCCTGGTGCTGGGCAAGGCGCTGGACACCGAGTTTGAACGCCTGCAGCAGACCCTGCCGGCGGGCATGGAGCTGCGCAAGGTGTCCGACCAGCCGGCGGCGGTGCGCGAGGGCGTGGGCGAGTTCGTCCGCGTGCTGGCCGAGGCACTGATCATCGTGCTGCTGGTGAGCTTCTTCTCCCTCGGCCTGCGCACCGGCCTGGTGGTGGCGCTGTCGATTCCGCTGGTGCTGGCGATGACCTTCGCCAGCATGTACTACTTCGGCATCGGCCTGCACAAGATTTCCCTCGGCGCGCTGGTGCTGGCGCTGGGGCTGCTGGTGGACGACGCGATCATTGCGGTGGAGATGATGGCGGTGAAAATGGAGCAGGGCTACGACCGCCTGAAGGCGGCCAGTTACGCCTGGACCAGCACCGCCTTCCCGATGCTCACCGGCACCCTGGTGACCGCTGCCGGCTTCCTGCCCATCGCCACCGCGCAGTCGGGCACCGGCGAATACACCCGTTCGCTGTTCCAGGTGGTGACCATCGCACTGCTGGTGTCGTGGGTTGCCGCCGTGGTCTTCGTGCCCTACCTGGGCGAGAAACTGCTGCCGGATCTGGCCAAGCGCCACGCGGAGAAACACGGCGGCACCGACAAGGGCCACGACCCGTACTCGACGCCCTTCTACCAGCGCTTCCGCCGCGTGGTGGAGTGGTGCGTACGCTACCGCAAGACGGTGATCCTGCTCACCGTGCTGGCCTTCATCGGCTCGATCATGCTGTTCCGCCTGGTGCCGCAGCAATTCTTCCCGCCGTCGGCGCGCCTGGAGCTGCTGGTGGACCTGAAGCTGGCCGAGGGCGATTCGCTCACCGCCACCACCGAACAGGTCAAGCGCCTGGAGAAGATGCTGGCCGAGCATCCGGGCATCGATAACTACGTGGCCTATGTCGGCACCGGCTCGCCGCGTTTCTACCTGCCGCTGGACCAGCAACTGCCGGCGGCGAGCTTCGCCCAGTTCGTGGTGCTGGCGAAGAACCTGGAGACCCGCGAGGAAGTCCGCCAGTGGCTGATCAAGCACATGAACGAGGATTTCCCCACGCTGCGCACCCGCATCAGCCGCCTGGAGAACGGCCCGCCGGTGGGCTACCCGGTGCAGTTCCGCGTTTCCGGTGAGCACATCCCGGAAGTCCGCGCGCTGGCGCGCAAGGTTGCCGAGAAGATGCGCGAGAACCCCCACGTGGTGAACGTGCACCTTGACTGGGAGGAGCCGAGCAAGGCGGTGTTCCTCGACATCGACCAGGAGCGCGCCCGCGCCCTCGGGGTGAGCACGGCGGATATCTCGCAGTTCCTGCAGGGCTCGCTGACCGGCGCTACCGTCAGCTACTACCGCGAGGACAACGAGTTGATCGAAATCCTCCTGCGCGGCGACGAGCGCGAGCGGCATGACCTGTCGCAGCTGCCGAGCCTGTCGATGCAGACTAGCAGCGGCCGAAGCGTGGCGCTGTCGCAGGTGGCGACCCTGGAATACGGCTTCGAGGAAGGCATCATCTGGCGGCGTAACCGCCTGCCCACCGTGACCGTGCGTGCCGACATCTACGACGACTCGCTGCCGGCCACCCTGGTGAAGCAGATTTCGCCGACCCTGGACCCGATCCGCGCCGAGCTGCCCGACGGCTACCTGCTGGACATCGGTGGCACGGTGGAGGATTCGGCCAAGGGCCAGAATTCGGTGAACGCTGGCGTCCCGTTGTTCATCGTGGTGGTGCTCAGCCTGCTGATGCTCCAGCTGCGCAGCTTCTCGCGGATGATCATGGTGTTCCTCACCGCGCCCCTGGGGTTGATCGGCGTGACCCTGTTCCTGCTGATCTTCCAGAAGCCTTTCGGCTTCGTGGCGATGCTCGGCACCATCGCGCTGGCGGGGATGATCATGCGCAACTCGGTGATCCTGGTGGACCAGATCGAGCAGGACCGCAGCCACGGCCTGGACACCTGGCACGCGATCATCGAGGCCACGGTGCGGCGCTTCCGTCCCATCGTGCTGACCGCGCTGGCGGCGGTGCTGGCGATGATCCCGCTGTCGCGCAGCGTGTTCTTCGGGCCGATGGCGGTGGCCATCATGGGTGGCCTGATCGTCGCCACGGCGCTGACCCTGCTGTTCCTGCCGGCGCTCTACGCGGCGTGGTTCAGGGTGAAGAAGGAAGCCTGACGAACGCCGGCATGCATCGGCGGGGACAACTGTCTTCCTCCTGACAGTCTGTGCCTGAGCATTCCCCCTCACCCCAGCCCTCTCCCAAGGGAGAGGGCGCCGTTCGTACCGGCTGACGCGACGGTTTCATCCTGTACCAGTCGGTCCCCTCTCCCGCGTGCGGGAGAGGGTTAGGGTGAGGGGCTTTTGATCTCGTAGGAGCGGACCTTGTCCGCGAAGTCCCGCCGCCAGGTCAGCGTTGAAGGATCAGTGCTCTGGACGGATCGGGCGCCATGCCGAGGTGATTCCCTGGTGGCAACCAGCCCGCCGCGATGGATTTTGCGGACAAGGTCCGCTCCTACAAGTCGTGATTCGTGCCATACAAAAAAGCCCGGCAGATGCCGGGCTTTTTCTTTTGTCCTTCGCCGACGAACTCAGAGTACGCCGAACACCTTCTTCGCCATCCCGGTGGCCGCGGCGGTCGGGTTCTGGCGAATGGTCTGCTCCTGCTCGGCGATGATCTTGAACAGGCCGTCCAGCGCTTCCTCGGTCACGTAGTTCTCGATGTTCGCGCTTTTCGCGTCGACCACGCCGAAGGCGGCGGCCTGGCTGGCGAAGGCGTTGTACTGCTTGGCCACGCCGACCTGGTCGGTGGCCTGCTTGATGATCGGGAGGAACTTGGCGCGCAGCTGATCGCGGCTGCTGCGGTTCAGGTAATCAGTGGCGGAGTGCTCACCGCCCTGGAGAATGCCCTTGGCGTCGGTCACGGTCATCTTCTTCACCGCGTCCACCAGCAGTGCCTGGGCCTGCGGCATGGCGGCCTCAGCAGCCTTGTTCATGCTCGCTTCCAACTGGTCGACCTGGGCGCCCATTCCGAACTGCTTCATGGTCTTGGCGGCCTTGCCGAGCTTGCCGGGCAATTCGATCCGCAGCTGCGGGTCATTGCTGAAACCGCCGGGTTGGCTGAGTTGGCGCACGGCGACCTGGGCGCCCTGGGTCAGGGCATCCTTCAGGCCGGCGGAGGCATCGCTCTGGCTGAGATCGGAGAGGGACAGGGCGAAGGCGTTGACCGAGAGCAGGGCGCCGGCCAGCAGGGCGGGAATTCGCAACATCGAGACTTCCTTGAGCGGAGCTCGACGGCTGGAGTGGCCGTCGAGGTGGAGAATGAGGCGGGGAGAGTAACGGACTGGGGCCGCCGGAGAAAACCCGGCGGTGTGGTGAATCAGCGCATGGGGTCGACGCATCGGAACATGCTGGGTGAGGTGGGTTCCCTCGTCAGCGCCATTCTTCGGGTGCGGCGGTTTTCCAGTCGCTGAAGGCCGACTTCAAGTCGAACTGATAGGGATAGCCTAGTTCGACGAGGCGGGCGGGATGGATGTTGTTGGAGCGCACCAGCTTGCGGATGCGAACTGGGCTGAAGGGGTGGCGGATGCCCAGCGGGCGGGCGACCAGATCGATGCAATGGGCTGCGCTGAGCAGAACGGCGAATGGGATCTCCGGTACGCGCCGTTTCACCCCGGCCACCTGGCAGACGGTATCGACATAGTCCTGGATCGACGGACCGGGATTCATCGACATGTTGAACAGCGAGAAATGTTCACCCTGGGCCTTCTGCCGTTCGAGCATCCACCACATGGCATTGCACAGCTCCTTCACGTAGGTGCCGGCTTTTCGCGTATCGCGGTTACCCATGTAGAAGAAGTAATGACGCAGCACCGCCTTGATCAGGCGCGAGACATTGCCGCCCTCGCCGGGGCCGAACACCACGCCGGGCCGGACAATCACCAGATGCCGCCTGTTCTGGTCTGCCGCGAGCCAGGCCTGGTGCATCTTCTCCGCCACCAGTTTCGATCCGCCATAGGCTGTCATCGGCACCGGCAGCGAGCGCTCATCCTTTTGTTCTTCGCTCGGCCCATAGGGGGAGATCGAACTGGTGAAGATGATTTCGTTGCAACCCACGCGCTCGGCCCAGGCGCAAACGTGCTGGGCGCCCTGGAGGTTGGTTTCGTAATACTCGAAATCGTCGTGCCCGGGTTCGCGATGCACGGCGGCGAAATTTGCAATGAGCGAAATCGACTCCGCAGGTGTCCAGTCCACAGGCTGGCGAACATCACCGGGAATCTCGACGATTCCGGCAGACTCCCGCACCAGCTTGGTCCGATAGGGGAAGGGCTTGTCGGAAACCTGCTCCTTGTCGAACAGATAGACCTTTTCAAAGGCACCCGTCGAAAGCAGGTGCCTGGCAAAGAAGACGCCTATGAAGCCGGAGCCTCCGAAGATGACGGCGCAGCGCATAGTGGGCCTGCCATGGGTGAGTAGTGAGGTGGGCGATCAGTTGATGGAATGGCGGTCAGTCCGTCCGTGTTCGTCTTCAAGAGTGCTGCCTGACTTCGTGCGGCGAACCGGGTTCGTGTCTTTCCGTCGAGGGGGCATGGCTGATGGTCAGTGCTTGATTCACGAATGCCTTGATGCGCTGCTGGAAGACGGGCTTTGCGAAACGCTGCGCATGCAGGTGCATTTCCGCCGGCGAGAAGTCGAATTCGCCGCGCTCGAGCTGACCCACGGCCTCGATCAACGCCTCGACACTTTGCTCGTGAAACAGAATGCCGGTCTTGCCGTGAATGACGGTGTCCAGGGCGCCGCCCTTGCCGTAGGCCACCACGGGAGCGCCTGCCGCCATGGCTTCGACCGGGACGATGCCGAAATCCTCAAGCCCCGGGAAAATCAAACCGCGGCAACGCTGCAAGAGATCCTGGATGACAGAAAAAGGTTGGCGCCCCATCAACTTGACGTTCGGTGCGGCGATCTTCTGCAGCGACTCGAACAACTCACCTTCGCCGACCACGACGAGGGGCAGCCCCAGTCTGTTGAAGGCTTCAACGGCCATGTCGGCGCGCTTGTAAGCGACCAACTGCCCCAGGCATAGATAGAAATCACTTCGCTCCAGTCGCGGATTGAAGTCCGAGACGTTGACGGGGGGATAGATGATCTCTGATTCGCGTCGGTAGAACTTGCGGATACGCGCTGCAACGAAGGTCGAGTTGGCGATGAAGTAGTCGACCCGATCCGCCGAGAGCCTGTCCCACATCCGCAGCCAATGGGCGATGACCGGGAAAAGTGTTCGAACAAGACGTCCCGCGCCGGACAGGTACTCATGGTACATGTCCCACACATAGCGCATGGGGGAGTGGCAATAGCAGATGTGAACGGCGTCCGGGCGGGTAATGACGCCCTTGGCGGGGCCCGATTCGCTACTGATGATCAGGTCATACTGGGTGAGATCGAGCTGTTCGAGCGCAAGTGGCATGAAGGGCAAGTATTTCTGATAGTGCCTCCGCGCTTTTGGAAGTCTTGAAATGAATGTCGTGTATATCTTTCCCTGGAAGTTCCCCGGCAGCGCCTGGCGCACCACCTGCTCATCGCAGACGTGAATGAAGATGTCTGCCTCAGGATAGAGTTCCGCGATAGCAGAGCAGACAGCCTCGCCGCCACGATTGCTCAGCCACCAATAGTGGATTATTGCGACTTTCATCAGGCGGGCCTCTTGATCGAAGAGGTTGAGCGGGTAACAGGCGTGCCACACGACTGGCTCCCGCGAAGCTTGGCAGCCCATGCGTGGCCGCATCTGGCACGGAGATGAGGAGACCGTTGCCGAAAGACATCTGTGATGTGAGGACGCTTCATATTCTGACGCAGGCTCCGAGTCAGTTAAGCGACTACCTGGAGAGACCAAACTGCGGAATATGGTCGGGCAGAACCTCAGCGTAGCCTTTTTGCTACGCGGTCGTGGAAGATCCGACGCTACGCTTGTCGGCCGTGTAACTAGCGGCGCGTCAGTAGCCGGTCTGCCCAGCTCGCCACGGCACGCTCGATCAAGCCGTAGCTGTGCTCGAAGGCCTCCGGCCCCTGGCGGTAGGGGTCGGGGATCTCCTGCTCGCTTTGCCACTTGCCGAGCAGGAAGATCTTGCCGCGTGCCTCGGGCAGGCGCTGGATCAGGCTCTGAATCTGGCCCTGCTCCATGGTCAGGATCAGATCGGCCTCGAGGGCCAGCTCGGCAGTGAGTTGGCGTGCGCAGTGCGATTGCGGGCGATGGCCGTGGTTCTGGAGGGTCGCCAGGGCTGTGCTGTCGATGGGGCAGCCGACCAGCGCGCCAAGCCCGGCGGAGCCGACGGCAATGTCGCTGCCCTGCAGGGCCTCGCGCAGCAGATGCTCGGCGGTGGGGCTACGGCAGATGTTGCCGACGCAGACGATCAGAATACTGTTGAACACGAGAGCGTTCCTGACCGGGGCCGATGGATTGACAGTCAAAAATCTATCGGCCGCGATCCGCAGGCGTCAAGCGGCCGGTATCAGCCGGCCGCTGCCGGTCAGTTCCCCGGCATGCCCGCAGGCTGTTCGGCCGGCGTTGTTGGGTTCGGCTGCTCCAGCGCCACCTGGCGGATGGAAAGCCGGATTTCCGCCGGCAATACCCGCTTGGCTGCGCCCTCGGCCAGCTCGCCGAGCAGCTCGTGGAAGCTCAGCTTGCCGTGCTCGTCCTTGCGCAGCACGTCTTCGTCCAGCAGCGTCTGGATGAAATGGCGGAACAGGCTCTTGTCGAAGAACTCCGGGGCATTCAGGCCATGCAGGATCGACAGGCGCTGGGCCATGACGGTGCAGAGGTTTTCCAGTTCCTCGGCGGTGAGCTGCTTCTGCCCGGCGTTGAGCACCAGCGAGATGGCCATGTAGAAGCGCTGCAGGGTCTGGGCGATGGCGCGCGCCAGCAGGGTCAGCAGCACGTACTGGCGCGAGCTGGGCGCCGGACGAATGAAGGTGTCGTTCTCCTGCTTGAGCAGTTCGGCGGCCACCAGGGCCTGCAGCCACTGGTCGACCACGGCGTCCAGCTCGTCCAGGTTCCAGCGGATGAACAGCTCGGCCTGCAGGTAGGGGTAGAGGGCACGGGTGTAGCGCAGCAGCTGCTCGCGGCTGATCCGTCCGCTGTTCTGGAAGAAGCAGGCGATCAGCGCCGGCAGGGCGAAGATGTGCAGCACGTTGTTGCGGTAGTAGGTCATCAGTACCGCGTTCTGCTCGTCGAGGTAGCAGATGCGGCCCAGGGCGTCCTTCTGCTCGCTGAGCAGGTTCATGCTCTTTACGTACTCGATCTGCTGCTGGCCGTCGCCCTCGGGCAGCGTGGCGCTGGGGGAGTAAGGCACCTTGCGCAGCAGGCCGAGGTAGAGGTCGATCACCCGCGCCAGGGCGGTTTCGTCCAGCGCCAGGCGGGTCGTGGAGAGCAGCGCCAGGGCCACCAGGTTCACCGGGTTGATCGCGGCGGCGTCATTGAGGTGCCGGGCGACGTCACGGGCCAGGTGGTTGGTGGCGCCCGACAGCCAGGCCGGGCGGAATTCCGGGCCGAGTTCCTGCTGGCGCCAGTCCGGCTGCTGCTGGTCGAGGAACTGCTCAAGGTGGATCGGTTCGCCGAAGTTCACCCAGACCTGGCCGAAGCGCTGCTTCAGCGCGCCGATGACCTTGAAGATGTCGAAGATCGACTCCTTCTTCTTCGCCGCGCCGCGCAGCTCGCCCAGGTAGGTACGGCCTTCGAGCACGCGCTCGTAGCCGATGTACACGGGGACGAAGACGATCGGCCGGCGCGAGTCGCGCAGGAAGCTGCGCAGGGTGATCGCCAGCATGCCGGTGCGCGGATGCAGCATGCGCCCGGTGCGCGAGCGGCCGCCTTCGACGAAGTACTCGGTGGAGAAGCCGCGGCTGAACAGGGTATGCAGGTATTCGTTGAACACCGCGGTGTACAGCTGGTTGCCCTTGAAGCTGCGGCGCATGAAGAAGGCGCCGCCACGGCGCAGGATCGAGCCGACGATGGGCATGTTGAGGTTGATGCCGGCGGCGATGTGCGGCGGGGTCAGGCCGTTGCGGAACAGCAGGTAGGACAGCAGCAGGTAGTCGATATGGCTGCGGTGGCAGGGCACGTAGACGATCTCATGGCCCTGGGCGACGTCCTGCACGCGCTCGATGTGGTTGACCTTCACGCCCTCGTAGAGCTTGTTCCAGAACCAGGTCAGGGTCACTTCGAGGAAACGGATCACCGGGTAGGAGACGTCAGCGGCGATCTCGTTGGCGTAGCGCAGCGCGGTGGCCTCGGCCTTCTCCTGGGAGATCTTCTGGGCCTCGCATTCTTCCTGGATCGCCTGGCGCACCAGCGGCGCGCGCAGCAGGCCCTTGACCAGGGTGCGGCGATGGGAGAGGTCCGGGCCGATCACCGCGGTCTTCTGGTTGCGGAAGTGCACCCGCAGGATGCGCTGGACCATGCGCAGGGTGCGCGCGTGGCCCTTGTCCTGTTCGACCAGCTCGCGCAGGTGGATGGGCGCGGAGAACTGCACGCGGGTCTTGCGGCCGAGAATCAGGATGCGCGCCAGCTTGCGCAGGCGGCCGGTCACCGCCCAGTTGTCGGCGAACAGCAGCTTCCAGGCGCTCTTTTCGCTATCCGGCGATTGTCCCCAGAACACGCTGACGGGGACGATCTGCACGTCATCGATGCCGTTCTGGCCGATTGCGTTGAGCGCGCGCACCAGCGCTGGCGGCGCACCGCGCTTGTCCTGGCGGCCGAGCCAGTCGGGTTCCGGGGTCAGGTAGAAGAAGGCCGCGGGCTCGATGGACTCGCCCACGGCGACCGGCATCACCGGGCGCGGCAGGCCGGCCTTGCGGCACTCGGTGTCGACCACCGCCAGGTCGCTGACCGAGGGCTGCTGCAGGACGTAGAGGACCGGTTTGCTGCGGTCGATCTTCAGGCTGAAGGACGACTGGTTGATGGTTTCCGAGCGCACACAGAGGTAAAGCAGGCGGCGCAAGGCACCAAAACCGAAGCGGCGGAACGGGTAACGAGGCATACAGGCCCTATGGCTGGCAGAAATAAAACGAGCGATTGCTCAGGGGCGCTAGTTTGCCGGATCGGGGGGCGGGCGGCAAAGCCGCGGACGCCTGCCTGGCGGCAGCGAGCGCTGTATCGGCAGGGACTATCCTGCTTAATCAGGGTTCCATTCGATGGAGGTGGAGCGATGCGTAAAGTTACTTTTGGATGCCTGTTGGCGCTGGTCTGCGTGACGCCGGCGGGAGCACAGTCGGTGGTGCCACTCAACGGCCAGAGCAGCCAGCAGATGCAACAGGACATGGACTACTGCAACGGTGTTGCAGCCAATGCCGCGAGCGGTTCCAGCTCCCCGAACGTCGGCGGGCGGGTGCGTGGCGCTGCGAGAGGCGCGGCGGCCGGGGCGGTCGGCGCCGAAGTACGGGGTCAGCAGCACGATGAGATCTACGACCGGGCCAGCGACGACGCCAAGCAGCAGTACCGGCAGAACCGCGCCGGCGAAGTGGCCGCTGCCGGGGCTGTGGTAGGGGCCTCGCGCCAGCGCCAGGATCGTCGCCAGGACCGTCGTAACCAGCAGGCTACGCAGAGTTCGGCCTACAGCAGTTGCCTGCAAGGGCGGGGCTACCAGGTCAGCCAGTGAGATATCGCGCTCGCGGGCAGGTCAGCTGGATGAGGGTTTCGCCGAAGCCGGGATTCTGGCAAGGCGTGTGGCTGATTTGCAGGGATGCAAATCCTGATCGGAAAAGAGGTTCCGGGTGTTGCGAAAACGCCCGGAACCATCGTGCAAAGTTGTGTGGGAGTCCAAGTTCGAAACACTTTCGTTACGCAGGGTAACGAGCACCAAAATGGCCCTGCAAGCCCCGTAAAATGGCACTTTGGCCTGATTGGTCACAGGGTCGCGGACTTGATGAAAAAGTGCTTTTCAGCTGTAACTTTTGATTTATATACTCGGGATCGCGGTCGCCTTCGGGCGTTATTCGAATTACCTTCCAACGTGCCTCTGGCCCGGGTCGGATGATGAGGAAAACGTTCAGTCGGACGAACCGTTGAAGTCCTCATTTCGGGGGCCACCCAAAAATAATAGGCAAGTTGGAGAGTGTGGTAATGGCTGATCGTGAGGTCGGAACCGTCAAGTGGTTCAATGACGCCAAAGGTTATGGATTCATTCAACGCGATAGCGGTCCGGACGTTTTCGTTCACTACCGTGCCATTCGTGGCGATGGTCACCGCTCCCTGGTCGAAGGCCAGAAAGTGGAGTTCTCGGTGATCCAGGGTCAGAAAGGCCTCCAGGCGGAAGACGTCGCCAAGGTCTGAGCCCCCGAAAACAAAGGCCCGTCCAATGGACGGGCCTTTGTTTTTCAAGCCTTGCGAAGGGCGGGTTTCAGCCCGTGCGCCAGGTAATCTCTTCGACGCCCGCGGCGGTCACCTTCAGCCAGCGGTCCGCGTCCTCCTCGCCCTGATCCTCGCTCCAGCTGCCCGGTGCGCAGCGCACTTCCACTTCCAGTGCTGCACAGGCGTCGCGGGCGCAGGCGACATCGTCGTCCCACGGCGTGGCGTCGCTGTCCAGGAACAGGCTGTTCCACTTGCCCACGGCCTTGGGCAGCCAGGTCACCGGAATGCTGCCGGCGCTGCACTTGAAGGTCTCGCCCTGGGCGCGCCATTCGGAGCAGGGGCCAAGTGCCTTTTCCAGCCAGGCGCCGACGGCGGCCTGGTCGGCGTCCTTGATGTAGATCTCGATGTCCGGTTGGCGCATGGCGTCCTCGTAAGCCTGTTCAGGGCCGGTATCGAACCGGTTCAGGGTTCTTGGCGTTCAAGCCAATCGTAGCGTACCGCGACCGTCACCTCGAAGGGCTCGGCGAGGATGCGCTCGCGTCGCTCGGGGTTGACCCTCCAGCCATGGGGCGTCATCGCCAGCAGGTGCTCGCGGGCTTCGCGGGTTTCCAGCGGCAGCTTGAAACTCAGTTGTTCGGTGTGCGCCAGCTGGAGCTCCTCGGGCAAGTCGGCGAGGTGCTTGTCCTCGACGTACTCGCGCACTTCGTCATACAGGCGCTGGCGCAGCTCCAGCAGGTGGTCGCGGGCCGGGCCCAGGCGCAGCACGCCGCCGCCGGGGGTGAGCAAGCGCGCGGCTTCCTTCCAGTCGATCGGGCTGAATACGCTGGCCAGCAGTTGGCAGGAGGCATCGGCCAGCGGCACGCGGGCCATGCTGGCGACCATCCAGGTCAGCTGCGGGGCGCGTTTGCAGGCACGCTTGACCGCCTCGCGGGAGATATCCAGCGCGTAGCCGTCGGCCTGGGGCAGCGCCTCGCCCAGTTGCGCGGTGTAATAGCCCTCGCCGCAACCGATATCCAGCCAGCGGCCGGGGCTGCGCTCGGCGGCCAACTCGGCCAGGCGCTTGGCCAGCGGCGCATAGTGCCCGGCGCCGAGGAAGTAGCGGCGCGCCTCGACCATGGCGGCGTTGTCGCCCGGGTCGAGGCTCTTCTTGTGCTGCACCGGCAGCAGGTTCAGGTAGCCCTGGCGTGCGCGGTCGAAGCGGTGCCCGGCGGAGCAGGCGACGCCGTTGTCGACGTCAGCGAGTGCCTCGCGGCAGAGCGGACAGATCAGCATCATTTCTTTCCTGGCCCCAGCGGCTGCGGCAGGTCGTTGCGCAGCACGGTCGGCAGCGAGCGGCGGCGCTGGGCGATCTGGTAGACGCGCAGGGCGTAGCGGCGCTCGGCGGCCGGGGCCGGCGGCGGGGTGTCGGGGCGGGTGGCGCCGAGGCAGAAGTTCTTGTTGGTTCCACTCATGCCAGCAGTCGCACCAGGGTCTGATAGTAGATTTCGGTCAGTACATCGAGGTCGCTGGCCAGTACGCGCTCGTCCACCTGGTGGATGGTGGCGTTCACCGGGCCGAGTTCGACCACCTGGGTGCCCATGGTGGCGATGAAGCGCCCGTCGGAGGTGCCGCCGGAGGTCGACGGGGTAGTCTCGCGGCCGGTGACGGCGAGGATCGCGGCGGCCACACCGTCGAGCAGTTCACCCGGCTGGGTGAGGAACGGCAGGCCGGATAGCGCCCAGTCGATGTGCCACTCCAGGCCGTGCTTGTCGAGGATGGCGGCAACGCGCTGCTGCAGGCCTTCCACGGTGGATTCGGTGGAGAAGCGGAAGTTGAAGATCACCTTCAGCTCGCCCGGAATCACGTTGGTGGCGCCGGTGCCGCCATTGATGTTGGAAATCTGGAAGCTGGTCGGCGGGAAGTAGTCGTTGCCGTTGTCCCAGTGCTCGGCGGCGAGTTCCGCCAGGGCCGGGGCGGCGAGGTGGATCGGGTTCTTCGCCAGGTGCGGGTAGGCCACGTGGCCCTGCTTGCCGCGCACGGTGAGGGTGGCGCCGAGGGAGCCACGGCGACCGTTCTTGACGATGTCGCCCACCAGGGTGGTGCTGGACGGTTCGCCGACGATGCACCAGTCCAGGCGCTCGTTGCGCGCCTTCAGGCGCTCGACCACGGCCTTGGTGCCGTGATGGGCCGGGCCTTCCTCGTCGCTGGTGATCAGGTAGGCGATGCTGCCGCGATGGTCCGGATGATCGGCGACGAAACGCTCGGTGGCGATGATCATCGATGCCAGGCTGCCTTTCATGTCCGCCGCGCCACGACCGCAGAGCATGCCATCGGCGTCGATCAGCGCGTTGAAGGGCTGGTGCTGCCAGGCCTGCTCGGGGCCGGTGGGGACCACGTCGGTGTGGCCGGCGAAGCACAGCACCGGGCCATTGGCGCCGTCGCGGCCCTGGCGCAGGGCCCAGAAGTTATCCACCTCCTCGATGCGCATGGGCTCCAGGGCGAAGCCGCAGGCGTCCAGGCGCTGCATCATCAGCTGCTGGCAGTCGGCATCGACCGGCGTGACGGAGGGGCGGCGAATCAGCTCGCAGGCGAGGGCCAGTGTCGGCGAGAGGGACATTGAGGGCTTCCTGGGGGTGGAACGGAAAAAGGCGCTCATCTTAAAGCAAAAACGCCGGCGAATGGCCGGCGTTCTTGGGAGCAGACAAGTGGCGTGGTTCAACGTGTAGGAGGACTCAGTTGGCCGGCGCGGTGTCGGCGGCCGGCGCCTCCTGCGGGCCCGGCGCCGAAGACAGCAGTGCCATCACCAGGGCGGCGAGGTACGGCAGGGACTGCACCAGCAGCATGGCCACCCAGAACATCATGTCGCGGCTAGGCACGCCCTGCACCAGCACGATGCCCAGCGCGGCGCCCCACAGCAGCAGCATGATGAACACTTCCTCCCGCGCCTCGGCGAGTGCAACGAGGATGCCGTGGTTGGAGGCCATCTTCGGCGTGCGGAAGAACGGGATGGTCTTGGTGAACGCCCCGTAGAGCACCGCCTTGGCGATGGTGTGCGACAGCGCCAGGCCCGCCACCGCCGCCTGGAACGAGCGCAGCAGGTTCACGCCCACCGCGCGGCGGTAGAGGAACATGATCTTGCCGAACTTGAAGAAGAACAGCGCCAGTGGCGGGATGGCGAAGATCAGCAGCGGCGGGTCGACCCGCTTGGGCACGATGATCATGGCCGAGGACCAGAGCAGCGCGCCGACGGTGAAGAAGATGTTCATGCCGTCGGCGATCCACGGCAGCCAGCCGGCGATGAAGTGGTAGCGCTGGCCCAGGGTGAGCTTGCTGTCCTTGCCCTGGAACAGGGCGCGGGCGTGGCCCTTCATGATCTGGATGGCGCCATAGGCCCAACGGAAGCGCTGTTTCTTGTAGTCGATGAAGGTGTCGGGCATCAGGCCCTTGCCGAAGCTCTGGTGCGAGTAGGCGGCCGAATAGCCCTTCTCGAATACCCGCAGGCCCAGCTCGGCGTCCTCGCAGATGGTCCAGTCGGCCCACTTCAGTTCGTCCATCACGGTGCGGCGGATCATGGTCATGGTGCCGTGCTGGATGATCGCGTCGCGGTCGTTGCGGGTGACCATGCCGATGTGGAAGAAGCCCTTGTACTCGGCGTAGCAGAGCTTCTTGAAGACATTCTCCTCGCCGTCGTAGTAGTCCTGCGGGGACTGCACCACGGCGATCTTGGGATCACTGAAGTGCGGCACCATCTGCTTGAGCCAGTTCGGCTCGACGCAGTAGTCGGCGTCGATCACCGCGACGACTTCGGCGTCCGGCGCGGTGTGCGGCAGGATGTAGTTCAGCGCGCCACCCTTGAAGCCGGCCAGCGGCGCGACGTGGAAGAAGCGGAAGCGCGGGCCGAGCACCTCGCAGTAGTCACGCACGGGCTCCCAGACGGCCGGGTCCTTGGTGTTGTTGTCGATGATCAGGACTTCGAAGTCCGGGTAATCGAGCCGGGAGAGGGCATCCAGGGTCTTCTTCAGCATCTCCGGCGGTTCGTTGTAGCAGGGCACGTGCACCGAAACCTTGGGGCGGTAGCTGGAGTCGGTCAGCACCGGGTCGAACGGCCGGCGGCGCTTGCGCACCCAGACGGTCTCGGCCAGTTCATGGGCCTCGGTGAGCAATACGATGAACACGCCCAGCGCGCCGATGCCGAGCAGGCCGCCGACGGTCATGCTGAACCAGGTGCTGTACTGCTGGCTGTAGTCGTAGGCGATCCACACCAGCACCGAGCCACCGGCGAAGGCGACCACGGTAAGGAAGGTTCGGCCGCGCTGGCGCAGGGCGCTGCCGTCGATCATCAGCAGGGTCAGGGCGAGCAGCGCCATCACCACCGAGGCCACCGCCAGGGCGCGCCACTGCGGGATGTTCACCACCGGCCCGGTGAAGTTGAACTTGGGCTGGCGCTGGGCGTTGTAGACGCCCCAGTAGGCGCCCACCGAACCTTCGTCGCCAACCTTCCACGGCTGGTCGAAAGCTTCGACGACGAAGTAGTTGTAGCCCTTTTTGTTCAGCGCGTTGGTCAGCGTGCGCAGGTAGATGGCCTGATCCGCCTGGGTGGCGTCGGCACCGCCGCGCATGCGGCCATTGCTCGGCCAGCCGACTTCGGCCAGCAGCAGCGGCTTGCGCGGGAACTTGGCGCGCAGCTCCTTGGCGCGTTCGAGGACGAACGGCACTGCGGTGTCCATCGGGGTGGATTCCCAATAGGGCAGTACGTGGGCGGCGATCAGGTCGACATGCTTGGCCAGCGCCGGGAACTTCTCATAGATGTGCCACTGCTCGGCGGTGGTGACCGGCACCTTCACCGACTTGCGCACGCGGTCCAGGTAGCCGGTCAGCTGCTCGACCGTCACCTCGCGGCGGAACAGCGCTTCGTTGCCGACGATGACCCGCACTACGCTGCGCGAGTTGTTGGCGATTTCGATGCCGCGCTCGATCTCGGCCTCGTTCTCGGCTTCGTCCGGACCGATCCAGATCCCCAGGCTGACGCGCATGCCGAACTCCTCGGCCAAGCGCGGAATGTCGGCCAGCGAGCCCTTCACCGAGTAGGTGCGGATGTTGTCGGTTTGCTTCGACACCAGTTCGAGGTCCGAACGGATCTCGTCGTCGCTGGGGAACTGGTTCTTCTGCGGATTCTGGTTCAGGCGGAAGGGCGAGAAGGAGAATCCGGAAATGCTTTCCGGCCAGTCGGGAACGCTGACGGGACGGTTGTACAGGGCCCAGAAGCCGGTGAAGAGCGCCGCGAGGGCGACGAAGATCACCAGGTTGAGGCCGAACTTGCGTGCAGGCATGGTGCGATCGGGTTCCAAAGGGTGGAACGGGGAGGGGCCGGAATGGCGTCCGGTCGGGGCGCATCCTACCCCGCACTCCGGGGACTGTACAGATTGCCGGCGAGCCGCCGCAGGGGGCGTCGGACACAGGCCTCCGACAGTTTAGAATGGGCTGTAGGCGCGTGAGTGAGACTGCGGAAAATCAGGTTTGTTGCAGGCGTGCCGACGGCGCCGCCGGATGGTTATAGAATGCCGGCCGTTTCGATGCGAGGTGTGGTGAATGGAACTGGATGAACAGCGTTTCGGCGGTATCGCACGGCTGTACGGCCGCGAGGGCCTGGAGCGGCTGGCGGCCAGCCATGTGGCGGTGGTCGGGATCGGCGGCGTCGGCTCCTGGGCGGCCGAGGCACTGGCGCGCAGCGGGGTGGGCGAGATTTCCCTGTTCGATCTGGACGACGTCTGCGTCACCAACACCAATCGCCAGGTCCATGCGCTGCAGGGCGCCGTGGGCAAGCCCAAGGTCGAGGTGATGGCCGAACGCCTGAAGTCGATCAACCCGGGCATCGTTGTCCACGCCGTGGCGGATTTCGTCACCCGCGAGACCATGGCCGACTACATCACCGCCGAGATGGACTGCGTGATCGACTGCATCGACAGCGTCGCCGCCAAGGCCGCGCTGATTGCCTGGTGCAAGCGCCGCAAGCTGCAGATCATCACCACCGGCGGCGCCGGCGGGCAGGTCGATCCGACGCAGATCCAGGTCGCCGACCTGAACAAGACCTTCAACGACCCGCTGGCCGCCAAGGTCCGCTCCATGCTGCGCCGCGACTACAACTTCTCGCGCACGCCGGGCCGCCACTACAGCGTGCCCTGCGTGTTCTCCACCGAGCAGCTGCGCTATCCCAAGCCGGACGGCACGGTGTGCCAGTCCAAGAGCTTCGTCGGCGAAGGGGTGAAACTGGACTGCGCCGGTGGCTTCGGCGCGGTGATGATGGTCACCGCGACCTTCGGCATGGTCGCGGCGGCGCGGGCGGTGGACAAGATCGTTGCCGGGGCGCGGCGGCCTTCGGAGCGCAGCGCCACGTAGGGCGTACAACCGTTCGCGGTTGTACGCCGTTACGCCGGGATTGTTGGCGGGCAGCTCGGCCGAGGTCGAAGTGCTCTGCGGCGGGTTTCCAGCTTGAAGTCGGAGTGGTCGGGGGCCAAGGTCAAGCGGCGTATAACGTCGACCGTTATACGTCCTAAGGCTCGATCAGTTCCTGCATCCGCTTCAGCACTGCATTCAATCCATTGCTGCGCGACGGCGACAGTTGCCGCCCCAGTCCCAGTTGGTTGAACCAGTCCGGCAGGTCGATGGCGGCCAATTCGGAGCCGGGCAGGCCATCCACTCGCGCCAACAGCAAGGCCAGCAATCCGCGCAGCAGGCGCGCATCGCTGTAGGCGCGGAAGTGCCAGTGGCCGCCGTGCGGATCGGCCACCAGCCAGACGTTGCTCTCGCAGCCGTGCACACGGTGCTCGTCGCTGCGCTCGGTATCGCCCAGCGGCTCCAGGCGTTCGCCCCACTGCATCAGCAGGCGGGCGCGCTGGTCCCAGCCCTGCAGTGCGGTAAAGGCCTGCAGCGCTTCGCCGGCAGCGGCGGGCAGGCTCATCGCAGCAGCTCCAGGGCTCCGTCGAGGGCGTGGAAGAAGCGCTCCAGGTCGGCGCCGTCGTTGTACAGGCCGAGGGAGACTCGGAGGGCGCCGGCGACATCGAGGGTCTTCATCAGCGGCATGGCGCAGTGGTGTCCGGCGCGCACGGCGATGCCCTGTTCGGTGAGCAGGTGGCCGAGGTCGGCGACATGCACGCCTTCGACCACGAAGCTGGCCAGCGCCACGTCCGGTTCGCCCAGCACGCGCACGCCGTCACGGGCGCGCAGCCCGGCGAGCAGGCGGGCGTGGAGGAAGTCCTCGTGGGCGCTGATTTCGGCGCTGTCGCGCTGGGCCAGCCATTCCAGTGTCGCGCCCAGGGCGATCACCGGGCCGATGGCGGGAGTACCCGCTTCGAAGCCCATGGGCGCGCTGTGGAATTGCGCATCGAAGTAGTCCGCCACGCGCACCATCTCGCCGCCGAACTGCCAGTGGGCCAGGCGGTCCAGCGCTTGCGGACGGCCCCAGAGCAGGCCGAGGCCTTCCGGGCCGTAGAGCTTGTGGCTGGAGCAGACGTAGAAGTCGCAGCCCAGCGCCGACAAATTGTGCCGGCCGTGGACCACGCCTTGCGCGCCGTCGACCACCGTCAGCGCGCCGTGCTGTCTGGCCATCTGCAGCAGCTCCGGCAGCGGTTGCCAGGTGCCGAGCACGTTGGACAACTGACTGACGGCGAGGAGCCGCGTGCGCGGACCGATCAGGCCGGCGGCACGCTCCAGGTCGATGCGCCCGCTGCGATCCAGTGGCAGGACCACCAGCTTCAGCTCGCGTCTGAGCGCCAGTTGCTGCCAGGGCAGCAGGTTGGCGTGGTGCTCCAGGGCGCTGACGACGATCTCGTCGCCGGCCTGGAACTGGCTTTCCAGCCCATAGGCCAGCAGGTTCAGCGCTTCGGTGGCGCCGCCGGTGAAGACGATCTGCGCCGGGCTGCCACCGTTCAGCCAGTTGGCCGCCAGGGTGCGGGTGGCCTCGAAGGCGCGGGTGGCGCGTTCGCCGGGCAGGTGCTGGGCGCGATGCACGTTGGCGGCGCCGCTGGCGTAGTAGCCGGCCAGGGCATCGATCATGGCCTGGGGCTTCTGTGCGGTGGCGGCGCTGTCGAGGTAGGTCTGGCCTTCGGCCTCGAAGGCGGCGAGGGCCGGGAAGTCAGAGCGCCAGGGCGAGGGAATGGACATGGACGTATGGCCGGTTGCGGAAAATGGAAAACGGGGGCCGCAGCCCCCGTTTTTCAAGCTTAGTGCGAACCCAGCGAGAGCGGGGCGCGCAAGCTTAGTTGTGCGCGTGCAGCGCTTCGTTCAGTTCGATCGCGGTCTTGTTGGTCTTGCACTCGACGGCGCCGGTCTGGGAGTTGCGGCGGAACAGCAGGTCCGGCTGGCCAGCCAGGTCGCGGCCCTTGACCACTTTCACCAGGTTGTTCTGGTCGTCCAGCACGGCGATCTTGGTGCCGGCGGTGACGTACAGGCCGGCTTCGACGATGTTGCGGTCGCCCAGCGGGATGCCGATGCCGGCGTTGGCGCCGATCAGGCAGCCTTCGCCGACGCTGATGACGATGTTGCCGCCGCCGGACAGGGTGCCCATGGTGGAGCAGCCGCCGCCCAGGTCCGAGCCCTTGCCGACGAAGACGCCCGCGGAGACGCGGCCTTCGATCATGCCCGGGCCTTCGGTGCCGCCGTTGAAGTTGACGAAGCCTTCGTGCATCACAGTGGTGCCTTCACCGATGTAGGCGCCCAGGCGTACGCGGGCGGTGTCGGCGATGCGCACGCCGGCCGGGACCACGTAGTCGGTCATCTTCGGGAATTTGTCGACGGAGAACACGTCCAGCAGCTTGCCCTTCAGGCGCGCTTCGAGCTGCAGCTCGGCCAGTTCGGCCAGGTCGATGGCGCCCTGGTTGGTCCAGGCCACGTTCGGCAGCAGCGGGAAGATGCCGGTCAGGTTCAGGCCGTGCGGCTTGACCAGACGGTGGGACAGCAGGTGCAGCTTGAGGTACGCCTCCGGGGTGGAGCTGGGGGCGGCGTCTTCGGCCAGCAGGGTGGCGACCAGCGGCTTCTGGCTTTCGGCCAGGCGGTTGAGCAGGGCGGCCTGGGCTGCGTCGACGCTCTTGACGGCATCGGCCAACTGGTAGGCCTGGTGGGCGGTGAAGGCGATCGCCTGGTTGCCGTTTTGGTACGACAGCAGCGGGGCAACGGCGGCGACCAGTTCGGCACTCGGATTCAGCAGCGGCTGCGCGTAGAAGACTTCCAGCCAGTTGCCCTGGCGGTTCTGGGTGCCGACACCGAAGGCCAGGCTGAACAGGGATTTCGACATGTGGGTGCTTCCTTAAAAAAGAGAATCTCGAAGAAAGTATTCGGTCAGGCCGGACGGCGGCTGAGCAGCAGGCCCAGCCCGGCGCTGCCCAGCAGCGCGGCACAACCACGGTTGAACAGGCGCCGGGCGCGAGCGCCGGCGAGCAGCTTGCCGAGGTGGACCCCGGCGAGCCCGTAGAGGGCGATGGCCAGCCATTCCAGCAACAGGAAGGCTGTGCCGAGTTGGGCGAACTGCGCGCCCACGGCCTGGTTCGGATCGACGAACTGCGGCAGGAAGGCGGTGAAGATCAGGATCGCCTTGGGATTTCCGGCGGCGACCCAGAATTCCTGGCGTGTCAGGCGCCAGAGGCTGCTGGCGGGCGCCGGGGCGCCGTCGATGCCGAGGTCGGCGGTCGGTGCGCGCCAGAGCTGGATAGCCAGCCACAGCAGGTAGGTGGCGCCTACTACCTTGATCACCAGGAACAGCCAGGCCGAAGCCTGCAGCACCAGGGCCAGGCCGGAGGCGGCCAGGGCCAGCATGCCGGCGAACGCCAGCAGGCGGCCGCTGCCCGCCAGGGTCGCGCGCAACAGGCCGAAACGGGCTGCGTTGTTCAGCGACAGCAGGTTGTTCGGCCCCGGCGCCAGGTTCAGGGCGAAGCAGGCGGGGAGGAACAGGGCCCAGGCGATGCTCATGGCGGGACGGCTCAGGCCAGCGCGGTGGCGTAGTTGTCGGGTTTGAAGCCGACCAGGGTGCGGCCGCCCAGGTCGAGCACCGGGCGCTTGATCATCGACGGCTGGGCGAGCATCAGTTCGATGGCCCGGGCCTGGTCGAGATCGGCCTTCTGCGCGTCGTCGAGCTTGCGGAAGGTGGTGCCGGCGCGGTTCAGGACGGTTTCCCAGCCGTGTTCGGCGCACCATTGCTCCAGGTGCGCGCGGTCTATTCCGCTGGCCTTGTAGTCGTGGAATGCGTAGTCGACGCCATGCTCGTCCAGCCAGGTGCGGGCTTTCTTCATGGTGTCGCAGGCCTTGATTCCATACAGCGTCCGCTGGCTCACGGGGCGCGTCTCCTTTTTCATGCTTTTCTTCAGGCGCGGGATTATGCCACTTCCCGATGCCTTGCGGGATGCCGGTGGGAAACCGGCGGATTGCAACAGTCTGTTGCCGATCCGGTGGCTGATCCGCCACTGTGCCGATGGTTCAATGGAGCACTGTGCCGGGAGTTCGTCGATGCAAACCGTATACACCGTGCTGATCCTACTGCTGACCGTGGGCGGTACGCGGCTCGCCGCGCAGCTGATCCCGCTGCCGCTGCCGCTGATCCAGATCGCCGCCGGCGCTGCGCTGGCCTGGCCGAGCCTGGGATTGCACGTGGCGCTGGACCCCGAGCTCTTTATGTTCCTGTTCATCCCGCCGCTGCTGTTCGTCGACGGCTGGCGCATGCCCAAGGGCGAGTTCTGGAAGATGCGCGGGCCGATCCTGGCCCTGGCGTTCGCCCTGGTGCTGATTACGGTGGTGGTCGGCGGCGCCTTCATCCATCTGCTGATCCCGGAGATTCCCTGGGCCGCGGCCTTCGCCCTGGCGGCGGTACTGTCGCCCACCGACGCGCTGGCGGTTTCGGCCATCGCCCAGAATCGCCTGCCCAGACGCCTGATGCACGTGCTCCAGGGCGAGGCGCTGATGAACGATGCCTCGGGCCTGGTGGCCTTCAAGTTCGCCATCGCCGCGGCGATGACCGGTACCTTCTCGCTGGTGGACGCCAGCCTGTCCTTCCTGCTGGTGGCGGTGGGCGGCCTGGCCTGCGGGGTGCTGCTGAGCTGGCTGCTGGGGCGTATCCGCGGCTGGATGATCCGCCGTGGCTGGGACGACCCGGCGACCCATGTCGTGCTGATGCTGCTGTTGCCGTTCGCTTCCTACATGGTTGCCGAAGAGGCGGGCGTCTCCGGCATCCTCGCCGCAGTGGCGGCGGGCATGATGCAGAGCTGGGCCGATCTGCTGCCACGGCAGACCAATACCCGGCTGCTCAACCGCAGCGTGTGGTCGATGCTGGAGTTCGCCTTCAACGGGGTCGTATTCCTCCTGCTCGGCCTGCAGTTGCCCGACATTCTCAAGTCGGTGGCGCACCACGCCGACGACATGCTCTGGCGCTCGTCGCTGCTGCTGTTCTACGTGCTGGCGGTCTTCGTTGCCTTGCTGGCGCTGCGCTTCGCCTGGGTCTGGTGCTACTGGAAGGTTTCGGTGCGCTTCGAGCGCTGGTGGGGCGTCGAGCTGGGCGGCCGGCCGGGTGAGCCGACCCTGCGCCTGTCGGCAATTTCCGCGCTGGGCGGGGTGCGCGGTGCGGTGACCCTGGCCGGCGTGCTCTCGGTGCCGTTGCTGCTGGGGGACGGTTCGCCGTTTCCGCAGCGTGACCTGATCATTTTCATTGCCGCAGGGGTGATCCTGATTTCGCTGCTGGCGGCGACCATCGGCCTGCCGATCCTGCTGCGCGGCTTGCCCGTGGCCAGCAATGACCGCCGTGAGCTGGAAGTGCAGCAGGTGTGGCGCAAGACCGCCGCGGCGGCGATCCATATGCTGGAAAACGAGGAATTGCCGCTCAAGGAAAGTCCCGACGCCGAGGAAACGGCGCGGCTGGCGGAGGTGAAGGCGAAGCTCATGGCTGAGTACCGGCAGGAGCTGGCCCCGGCTCCGGACAGCCTGGAAGCCCGAGCGCGCGCCCGTGCCCTTGAGCTGGCCGATCAGGCGCTACGCGTCAAGGCGCTGCGGGCCCAGCGTCTGGAGCTGTACCGGATGCGCCGGGAGCACGAGATCGACGATGAAACCCTGCGCGGGGTGCTGGGGGAGCTGGATAACCAGGAGGCCTGGGTAACCAGCAAGGCGGGGCGGTGGGTGTAGATCGGCTTTTCGTAGGAGCGAGCTTGCTCGCGAACCGCTTGGCTCTGGAGCTGCCGGATAGCTGTGTTCGCGAGCAATAATGATGGCGTCCCCCTCGCTCCTACAGGGTGTGCGACCTTAGAGGCTCTGCACGTAACGCTTGATGCGCTCCGCCGCCTCGACGCATTCCGCCAGCGGAGCCACCAGCGCCATGCGCACGCGGTTGGCGCCGGGGTTCTCGCCGTTCACGTCGCGGGACAGGTAGGAGCCTGGCACCACGGTGACGTGCTGCTGGTCGAACAGGCCGCGGCAGAACTCGGTGTCGGCGATCGGCGTCTTCGCCCACAGGTAGAAGCTGCCGTCCGGGCGCTGTACGTCGAGCACGCCGGCGAGGATGTCCAGTACGGCATCGAACTTCTCGCGGTACATGTCGCGGTTGGCGCGCACGTGGTCCTCATCCTTCCAGGCGGCGACGCTGGCGAGCTGGGTCTGCACCGGCATGGCGCAGCCGTGGTAGGTGCGGTACAGCAGGAATTTCTTCAGCACCTGCGCATCGCCGGCGACGAAGCCCGAGCGCAGGCCCGGCAGGTTGGAACGCTTGGACAAGCTGTGGAATACCACGCAGCGCGCGAAATCGCTGCGGCCCAGTTCGGCACAGGCGGTCAGCAGGCCGGCCGGCGGGTTCTGCTCGTCGAAGTACAGCTCGCTGTAGCACTCGTCGGCGGCGATCACGAAGTCGTGCTCGTCGGCCAGGGCGATCAGCTTCTTCAAGGTCTCCAGCGGCACCAGCGCGCCGGTGGGGTTGCCCGGGGAGCAGAGGAAGAGGATCTGGCAGCGCGCCCAGACCTCGGCCGGCACGGCGTCGAAGTCCGGGTTGAAGCCGTTGGCTTCCCGGCAGGGCAGGTAGTGCGGCTCGGCGCCGGCCAGGAGGGCCGCGCCTTCGTAGATCTGGTAGAACGGGTTCGGGCTGATCACCAGACCCTTGGCGTTGCGGTCGACCACGGCCTGGGTGAAGGCGAACAGGGCCTCTCGGGTGCCGTTCACCGGCAGCACATGGCGCGCGGCGTCCAGCCAGCCGGCTGGCACCTTGAAGCGGCGCTCGCACCAGGCGGCGATGGCTTCGCGCAGGGCGGGGATGCCGAGGGTGGTGGGGTAGACGGCCAGCTGGTCGAGGCTGTCGGCCAGGGCCTTGGCGACGAAGTCCGGCGAGCGGTGCTTGGGTTCGCCGATGGACAGCGCGATGGGCTTCAGGTCCGCCGGCGGCTGGGCGCCGGCCAGAAGGGCGCGGAGCTTCTCGAAGGGGTAGGGCTGGAGCTGGTCGAGGGCTGGGTTCATGGGTAAGGCTCTTTCTTTTTAGATACTGATGCGGGTTGGCATGGTGTATTGGCCGCTGTCCGAGAGGATGTCGACCAGTGCGGTCTGCACGCGCTTGCACAGCTCCGGGTCGGACAGCGGCTGGTTGTTCGCGTCGGTGATGAAGAACACGTCTTCCACGCGCTCGCCCAGGGTGGCGATCTTGGCGTTCTGCACCGACAGGTCGAAGTCGAGGAACAATCCGCCGATGCGCGCGAGCAGGCCGGGGCGGTCCGGCGCGGTGACTTCCAGCACGCTGACCTGGCGGGCCGCGTCGGTGGAAATGGTCACCTGCGGAGCGAAGGCGAAGTGCTTGAGCTGGCGCGGCACGCGGCGCTGGATGATGGTCGGGTATTCGTCCGGGTCTTTCAGGGCGTAGACCAGGCCTTCGCGAATTTCGGCAACACGGGCAGGATTGTTACCGATCGAGCCGCCATCGGCGTCGAGCACTATGTAGGTGTCGAGGGTGAACAGACTGGTGGAGGTGATGATCCGCGCGTCCTGAATGTTCAGGTTGAGCTGGTCCATCGCCGCCACGGTCACGGCGAAGAAGTCGTGCTGGTCGGCGGCATAGATGAAGATCTGGGTGCCGCCTTCGAATTCGCGCTGGGCGGTCTCCTTGATCAGCACCAGCGGGGTGCCGTCGTCCGGGTGCTGGAGGATGGCTTCGGTGTGCCAGGCCACGTCGGCGGCGGTGTGGCGCAGGAAGTAGTCGTCGCCCAGCTGGCTCCAGAGCTGCTCGGCGTCGTCCTGGTCGATGCCGCCACGCACCAGGATGTCGATGGCCGCGCTCTGCGTCTGGCGAATCTGCTCCTCGCGGTCTACCGGGTTCTCCAGGCCACGGCGCAGGGCGCGCTTGGTCTCGGTGTAGAGCTGGCGCAGCAGGCTGGCGCGCCAGGAGTTCCACAGCGTCGGGTTGGTGGCGTTGATGTCGGCCACGGTGAGCACGTAGAGGTAGTCCAGGTAGGTCTGGTTGCCCATCAGCTGGGCGAAGTCGTAGATCACCTGCGGGTCGGACAGGTCCTTGCGCTGCGCGGTGGTGGACATGATCAGGTGGTTCTGCACCAGCCAGGACACCAGGTTGGTGTCCCACGGCGGCAACTGGTGGCGCTGGCAGAAGTGTTCGGCGTCCAGCGCGCCCAGTTCCGAATGGTCGCCGCCACGGCCCTTGGCGATGTCGTGGTAAAGCCCGGCGATGTAGATCAGCTCCGGCTTGGGCAGGCGCTCCATGATCTTGCTGGCCAGCGGGTACTTCTCCGCCATGTCCGGGCGGCGCAGCTTGCGCAGGTGCTTGATCAGGTTGAGGGTGTGGGCGTCGACCGTATAGATGTGGAACAGGTCGTGCTGCATCTGCCCGACGATCAGGCCGAACTCCGGCAGGTAGCGGCCGAGGATGCCGTAGCGGTTCATCCGCCTCAGGTTGCGGTGGATGCCTTCCCGGCACTTGAACAGCTCGATGAACAGGCTGGTGTTGCGGATGTCGTGGCGGAAGTCGTCGTCGATCAGGTGCCGGCTGTCGCGCAGCAGGCGGATGGTGTCGGCGCGCACGCCCTTGATTTCCGGGTGCTGGGCCAGCAGTACGAAGATTTCCAGCAGGGCGAAGGGGGTGCGCTTGAAGACATTGGCGTGGGTGACCTCCAGGTAGCCATCGCGCAACTGGAAGCGGCTGTTGAGCGGCAGGATCTGGCCGTTCTCGCCGGCCCGCAGTATCACTTCCTCGAAGTGCTGCGTGATCAGGTCGTTCAGCTCGGAAACCGCCATCACCACGCGGTAGTACTTCTGCATGAAGCGCTCGACCGCGAGCTTGGCGTCGCTGTCTTCGTAGCCGAGCATCCCGGCGATGCGCCGCTGGTGGTCGAACAGCAGGCGGTCCTCGGCGCGCCCGGCGAGCATGTGCAAGGCGTAGCGCACCTTCCAGAGGAACTCCTGGCTGGAGGCCAGCACGCTGCATTCGCTTTCCACCAGGAAGCCTTCGCGCACCAGGGCGTGCAGGTTGAGGCTGCCGAAGTGGCGGCGGGCGACCCAGAGCAGGGTCTGGATGTCGCGCAGGCCGCCGGGCGAGCCCTTCACGTTGGGCTCGAGGTTGTATTCGGTGTCGTTGTACTTGGTGTGGCGGTGGATCTGTTCCTTGCGCTTGGCCAGGTAGAACTGCCCGCTGGGCCACATCTGCTTCGCACTGGTGGCTTCGAGCATGCGCTGGCGCAAACCGTCCGGGCCAGAGATGGTGCGGCATTCCATCAGGTTGGTGACCACGGTCAGGTCGGCGCGCGCTTCCTCGGCGCATTCGGCCACCGAGCGCACGCTCTGGCCGACTTCCAGGCCGATGTCCCAGAGCAGGGTGAGGAAGCCTTCGATGGGCTCGCGGAAGCTTTCCTGGTCCTCGCTGTCGAGCAGGATCAGCAGGTCGATGTCCGAGTGCGGGTGCAGTTCGCCGCGCCCGTAGCCGCCCACGGCGACCAGTGCGATATCGGCGTCGTCGCCCCAGTTGAAGCGGTTCCAGGCCTGCTGCAGGATCTGGTCGACGAACCAGGCACGGTCTTCGATCAGCCGGCGGATGTCGCGGCCGCCGTTGAAGCGGGCGTCGAGCACCTCGTTGGCCTGACGAATGGCCTTCTTGAACGCGGCGATAGGGCTGGATTTGAGGGCCAGTTCCGCCTGGAACTGCCCACGGTCGAACAACTCGGGATCCACCTGCGGCATGGCGGCCTTCCTGATCAATGGCTTAGGGGAGGGCAGGGGCAAGAGGGCAAACGGGCCTGGGCGCTTGGCGCCAGGCCCGATGGCTGTGCCGGGCCGGGATTTCTATGTTCTACCCAGCCATCGGCGAGATTGCAAACCGCGACTCAGGCAGCGGAAGTGCGCGGGAAGCTTTCGTCGTTGCGCAGGGTCAGGATCTCGTAGCCGTCGGCGGTGACCAGTACGGTGTGCTCCCACTGCGCGGACAGCTTGCGGTCCTTGGTGATGGCGGTCCAGCCGTCGCCCAGCAGGCGGGTTTCCGGACGGCCCTGGTTGATCATCGGCTCGATGGTGAAGATCATGCCTTCCTTCAGTTCCATGCCGGTGCCGGCGCGACCGTAGTGCAGCACCTGCGGCTCCTCGTGGAACACCTTGCCGATGCCATGGCCGCAGTACTCGCGCACCACGGAGAAGCCGTTCTTCTCGGCGTACTTCTGGATCACCTCGCCGATGTCGCCCAGGCGCGCGCCCGGCTTGACCATGGCGATACCCTTGTACATGCATTCCTGGGTGATCTGGCAAAGGCGATCAGCCCATTCCGGGGTCTTGCCGACCAGGAACATCTTGCTGGTGTCACCGTGGTAGCCGTCCTTGATCACGGTGATATCGAGGTTGACGATATCGCCTTCCTTCAGCGGCTTGTCGTTGGGGATGCCGTGGCACACCACATGGTTGATCGAGGTGCAGATCGACTTCGGGAAGCCCTTGTAGTTCAGCGGCGCCGGAATGGCCTTCTGCACGTTGACGATGTAGTCGTGGCAGATGCGATCCAGTTCGTCGGTGGTGATGCCGGGCTTGACGTGCTCGCCGATCATTTCCAGCACTTCGGCGGCCAGACGGCCGGCGACGCGCATTTTCTCGATGTCTTCGGGCGTCTTGATGGTAACTGTCATGCGACTTCTCTTCAGGCGCTGCGTAGGCGCGGGTGAATAAGAGGAATACGCAAGTCTACCAGACTTGGAACCCTTCTATATAAGGGCGAAACGGGTCGGCGGGGTGCTGCCGGATATCTGTTCGGGTTTCGCTGGGGTCGAGGTTGTGGTATAAAGCGCCCCGCTTCGAAGGCTACGGCCGTTTCGAGGCATTAACCCACACATGCATCGACACGATGGCCTGGGTGCCTTTCGACTGGTTCGGAGGGTTGGCCGTTGGGATGCATGGAGGCCTAACCCGACTTATCGAGGAACTATCATGTCCCAAGTCAACATGCGCGATATGCTGAAGGCCGGTGTGCACTTCGGCCACCAGACCCGTTACTGGAACCCGAAAATGGGCAAGTTCATTTTCGGCGCGCGCAACAAGATCCACATCATCAACCTCGAAAAAACCCTGCCGATGTTCAACGAGGCCCTGACCTTCGTTGAGCGCCTGGCCCAGGGCAAGAACAAGATCCTGTTCGTCGGCACCAAGCGTTCCGCCGGCAAGATCGTTCGCGAAGAAGCTGCCCGTTGCGGCATGCCGTACGTCGACCACCGTTGGCTGGGCGGCATGCTCACCAACTACAAGACCATCCGTCAGTCGATCAAGCGTCTGCGCGAGCTGGAAACCCAGGCTCAGGACGGCACCTTCGCCAAGCTGACCAAGAAAGAAGCTCTGATGCGCTCCCGTGATCTGGAAAAACTGGATCGCAGCCTGGGCGGCATCAAGGACATGGGCGGCCTGCCGGACGCTCTGTTCGTGATCGACGTCGACCACGAGCGCATTGCTATCACCGAAGCCAACAAGCTGGGCATCCCGGTCATCGGCATCGTCGATACCAACAGCAGCCCGGAAGGCGTTGACTATGTTATCCCGGGTAACGACGACGCCATCCGCGCCGTACAGCTGTACCTGGGTTCCATGGCCGAAGCCGTACTGCGTGGCAAGTCCGCCGGTGGCGTGACTGCTGACGAGTTCGTAGAAGAAGCGCCGGCCGACTCCGCCGAAGGCTGATTCCAGGACGTCCAGACGTCCTGCGGTGCGCGGAAAGGGGGCTAGGCCCCCTTTTTGCCACCCTGTAAATTCCGCCCGGGTAGCCGGGCGATCTGGTTTTGAGAGCAACTCAAGAGGATTTCGAAATGGCAGAAATTACTGCAGCACTGGTCAAGGAACTGCGTGAGCGTACCGGCCAGGGCATGATGGAGTGCAAGAAGGCCCTGGTAGCCGCCGAAGGCGATATCGAGAAGGCCATCGACGACATGCGCGCTTCCGGCGCCATCAAGGCTGCCAAGAAGGCTGGCAACATCGCCGCCGAAGGCTCCATCGCCGTTAAAGTGGCTGACGACGCCAAGGCCGCTACCATCATCGAAGTCAACTCGCAGACCGACTTCCTGGCCCTGCAGGACGACTTCAAAGGCTTCGTGGCTGCCAGCCTGGACAAGGCTGTTGCCCAGAAGCTGACCGACGCTGCTCCGCTGATCGCGGAACAAGAGCCGGCCCGTGAAGCCCTGGTCGCCAAGTGCGGCGAAAACGTCAACATCCGTCGTCTGGCCCGCGCCGAAGGTGACGTGGTTGGCGCCTACCTGCACGGCCACCGCATCGGCGTTCTGGTCACCCTGAAGGGCGGCAACGCTGACCTGGCTCGCGACATCGCCATGCACATCGCTGCCAGCAACCCGCAGTTCCTGGATCCGTCGCAGGTTTCCGAAGAAGCCGTTGCCAAAGAGAAGGAAATCTTCCTCGCTCTGAACGCCGACAAGATCGCCGGCAAGCCGGAAAACATCGTCGAGAACATGGTCAAGGGCCGTATCTCGAAGTTCCTGGCCGAAGCCAGCCTGGTCGAGCAAGCGTTCGTCAAGGATCCGGAAGTCAAGGTCGGTGACCTGGCCAAGAAAGCCGGCGCCGAAATCGTTTCCTTCATTCGTTATGAAGTAGGCGAAGGCATCGAGAAAGTCGAAGCTGACTTCGCTGCCGAGGTTGCTGCTCAAGTAGCCGCTTCCAAGCAGTAATAGACGGTCTCACGACTGTCGCCCCGCAAGAGGCTGCCCGCTAACGCGCGCGGCCTCTTTGCCAAACTGGGGAAGCCAAATGGGGCGGTTTCCACGGCGCAGGCCCGCACGGCGGGTTAAGGGCGTCGTAAGCGTGGCGGGTCCATGCTTCCAAACCAAGGCGCCGTGGGCGCCAAGCATTCAATCGCCGCAGGAGAAATAGGTCATGGCTCAGCAGCTGAGCGCTCGTCAACCTCGCTATAAACGCATTCTTCTAAAACTGAGCGGCGAAGCCCTGATGGGGTCCGAGGAATTCGGTATCGACCCCAAGGTGCTCGATCGGATGGCCCTGGAAATCGGCCAGCTCGTGGGTATCGGCGTCCAGGTCGGCCTGGTCATCGGCGGTGGTAACCTGTTCCGTGGCGCGGCGCTGTCCGCGGCGGGCATGGATCGCGTCACCGGCGACCACATGGGCATGCTGGCCACCGTGATGAACGGTCTGGCCATGCGCGATGCGCTGGAACGCTCCAACATTACCGCCATCGTCATGTCGGCCATTTCCATGGTGGGTGTCACCGATCATTACGACCGCCGCAAGGCCATGCGCCATCTGAACAGCGGTGAGGTGGTGATCTTCTCCGCCGGTACCGGCAACCCGTTCTTCACCACTGACTCCGCCGCCTGCCTGCGCGCCATTGAAATAGATGCTGACGTAGTGCTGAAGGCGACCAAGGTGGACGGCGTGTACACTGCCGACCCGTTCAAGGACCCGAATGCCGAGAAATTCGAACGTCTGACGTACGATGAAGTGCTCGATCGCAAGCTGGGTGTGATGGACCTTACCGCCATCTGCCTGTGCCGGGACCAGAAAATGCCGCTGCGCGTGTTCAACATGAACAAGCCCGGCGCGCTGCTGAATATTGTTGTAGGTGGTGCTGAAGGCACCCTGATCGAGGAGGATTGAGATGATCAACGAGATCAAGAAGGAAGCACAGGATCGCATGGGCAAAACCCTGGAAGCCCTGGGTCATGCCTTCGCCAAGATTCGTACCGGCCGTGCTCACCCGAGCATCCTGGATAGCGTCATGGTGTCCTACTACGGTTCCGACACCCCGCTGCGCCAAGTCGCCAACATCAACGTGGAAGACTCCCGCACCCTGGCCCTGAGCGTGTTCGACAAGAGCATGATCCAGGCGGTCGAGAAGGCCATCATGACCTCCGACCTGGGCCTGAACCCGGCGACCGCCGGCACCACCATTCGTGTGCCGATGCCGGCCCTGACCGAAGAAACCCGCAAGGGCTTCACCAAGCAGGCTCGCGCCGAGGCCGAGCAGGCCCGTGTATCCGTGCGCAACATTCGCCGCGATGCCCTGGCTCAGCTCAAGGACCTGCAGAAAGAGAAGGAAATCAGCGAAGACGACGAACGTCGCGCCGGTGACGATATCCAGAAGATCACCGACAAGTTCGTCGCCGATATCGAAAAGGCCCTCGAGGCCAAGGAAGCGGATCTGATGGCCGTCTGACGGCCGGGCTCTCGTCATGGAAAAGACCAAGCAGGTGACGCCTGTGCCTCGGCACGTGGCAATCATCATGGACGGCAACAACCGCTGGGCGAAGAAGCGCCTGATGCCCGGTGTCGCCGGGCATAAAGCGGGTGTGGATGCCGTCCGCGCGGTGATCAAGACCTGCGCCGAGGCAGGCGTCGAAGTGCTGACCCTGTTCGCCTTCTCCAGCGAGAACTGGCAGCGCCCGGCCGACGAGGTCGGTGCGCTGATGGAGCTGTTCCTCATGGCCTTGCGCCGTGAGGTGCGCAAGCTCAGCGCCAATGGCATCCGCCTGCGTATCATCGGTGACCGCAGCCGTTTCGCCCCCGAGTTGCAAACGGCGATGCGCGAGGCGGAAAACCTGACAGCCAATGGCACCACCATGCTGCTGCAGGTGGCGGCCAACTATGGCGGCCAGTGGGACATCACCCAGGCAGCCCAGCGCCTCGCCCGCGAGGTTCAGGCCGGTCACCTGGCGCCGGACGAGATCACCCCGGAGCTGATCCAGGGTTGCCTGTCCACGGGCGACCAGCCATTGCCGGACCTGTGCATCCGCACCGGCGGCGAGCATCGCATCAGCAACTTCCTTCTCTGGCAGCTGGCTTATGCCGAGCTGTATTTCTCCGATCTCTACTGGCCCGACTTCAAGCACGATGCCATGCAGGCCGCGCTGGTCGACTACGCCTCTCGCCAGCGCCGCTTCGGCAAGACCGGCGAGCAGGTCGAGGCCGAGGCTCCCCCGACATGTTGAAACAACGAATCATCACGGCGCTGATCCTGTTGCCGATCGCGCTGGGTGGTTTCTTCCTCCTCGATGGCGCGGCGTTCTCGCTGTTCATCGGTCTGGTGGTCAGCATCGGTGCCTGGGAATGGGCGCGTCTGGCTGGTTACAACGAACAGCCCGCACGGATTGGCTACGCCGCCGTGGTGGCAGCGCTGATGTTCATCCTTTCCTGGCTGCCGCAACTGGCCGGGGCGGTGCTGGTGCTGGCGCTGCTCTGGTGGCTGCTGGCGACCATCATGGTGCTGACCTACCCCGATAGCGCATCGAGCTGGGGCGGCCGCTGGCGTCGCCTGCTGATCGGCCTGTTGATCCTGGTGCCGGCCTGGCAGGGATTGGTGCTGCTCAAGCAATGGCCGCTGGCCAACTGGCTGATCGTCGCCGTGATGGTGCTGGTCTGGGCGGCCGATGTCGGTGCCTATTTCTCCGGCAAGGCCTTTGGCAAGCGCAAGCTGGCGCCGCGGGTCAGTCCTGGCAAGAGTTGGGAGGGTTTCTACGGTGGTCTGGCGCTGAGCCTGGCAATCACCGTCGCCGTGGCGATCTATCGCGACTGGACCGTCCGTGAATTGCTGCTGGCGCTGCCGTGTGCCGCGATCGTGGTGGCGCTGTCGGTGGTCGGCGACCTGACCGAAAGCATGTTCAAGCGCCAGTCGGGCCTCAAGGACAGCAGCAACCTGCTGCCCGGGCACGGCGGTGTGCTCGATCGCATCGACAGCCTGACAGCGGCGATCCCGGTATTCACCGCGCTGCTGTGGATCGTGGGCTGGGGGACGCCGTGAGCAGTCCGCAGTGGATCAGTGTGCTGGGGGCGACGGGGTCGATCGGCCTCAGCACCCTTGATGTCATCGCTCGCCACCCTGACCGTTACCGTGTCTTCGCCCTGAGCGGCTTTTCCCGGGTCGCCGAACTGGAAGCCCTCTGCCTGCGGCATCGTCCGCGCTTCGCTGTCGTGCCGGAGGCTGATCAGGCCCGGCACCTGCAGGGCGGGCTGCTGGCGGCGGGGCTGGATACCCGGGTGCTCGTCGGTGAGGCGGGGCTGTGCGAGATTGCCAGCCATCCCGAGGTGGACGCGGTCATGGCGGCCATCGTCGGCGCCGCCGGGCTGAAGCCCACGCTGGCTGCCGTCGAGTCTGGCAAGCGCGTGCTGCTGGCCAACAAGGAGGCGCTGGTGATGTCCGGCGCCCTGTTCATGAATGCCGTTCGTGCCAGTGGTGCGGTGCTGCTGCCGATCGACAGCGAGCACAACGCGATCTTCCAGTGCATGCCTTCGGACTACGCGCGCGGTCTCGGCGAGGTCGGCGTGCGTCGGATTCTGTTGACGGCCTCTGGTGGCCCCTTCCGTGAGACACCTCTGGAGGCGCTGTCGGACGTTTCGCCCGAGCAGGCCTGCGCCCATCCCAACTGGTCGATGGGGCGGAAGATTTCCGTCGATTCCGCCAGCATGATGAACAAGGGGCTGGAGCTGATCGAGGCCTGCTGGTTGTTCGATGCGCCGCCGTCGAAGGTCGAGGTGGTGATTCATCCACAGAGCGTCATTCATTCCCTGGTGGACTATGTGGATGGCTCGGTGCTCGCGCAACTGGGCAATCCGGACATGCGCACGCCCATCGCCCATGCGCTGGCCTGGCCCCAGCGGATCGACTCGGGTGTCTCGCCGCTGGACCTGTTCGCCATTGCCCGGCTGGATTTCTGCCCGCCGGATGAGCGGCGTTTCCCTTGCCTGCGCCTGGCCCGACAAGCGGCTGAAGTCGGCGGCAGCGTTCCGGCGATGCTCAATGCGGCCAACGAAGTCGCGGTGGCGGCCTTCCTCGAGCGGCGCATCCGCTTCACCGAGATCGCAGTTATCATCGAAGACGTGCTGAACCGCGAGGCGCATGCTCCGGTCGAATCCCTCGATGCGGTGCTGGCGGCCGACCGGCGCGCACGCGACGCCGCGCAGGCGTGGTTGCAGGAACGCGGGCGTTGATGCCCAGGAGTTAGCGATGAGCGCTCTATACATGATCGTCGGCCTGGTGGTCGCACTGGGTGTGCTGGTTACCTTCCACGAGTTCGGGCACTTCTGGGTGGCACGCCGCTGCGGCGTGAAAGTGCTGCGTTTTTCCGTAGGCTTCGGTACCCCGCTGGTGCGCTGGCATGATCGCCAGGGCACCGAGTTCGTCGTGGCAGCCATTCCACTGGGCGGCTACGTGAAAATGCTCGACGAGCGCGAAGGCGATGTTCCGTCCGAGCTGCTCGACCAGGCCTTCAATCGCAAGCCGGTCTTTCAGCGCATCGCCATCGTCGCCGCTGGGCCCGTGGCCAACTTCCTCCTGGCAATCCTGTTCTTCTGGGTGCTGGCCATGCTCGGCAGCCAGCAGATCAAGCCCGTCATCGGCTCCGTTGTCGCTGACAGCCCTGCGGCGCTGGGCGGCCTGGCCGCGGGACAGGAAGTGGTGGCGGTCGATGGCAAGGCCGTGGACGGCTGGAACGGCGTCAGTCTTCAATTGGTGCGTCGTCTCGGCGAAACCGGCGAGCTGAGCGTCTCGGTGCTGGAGTCGGGCTCCTCCGTTCCGGTCATGCACCAATTGCAGCTCAATGCCTGGCTCAAGAGTGCCGATAATCCCGATCCCATCGCCGGATTGGGGATTCAGCCCTGGCGTCCGGCTATCGCGCCGGTCCTGGCGGAGCTGGATGAGAAGGGGCCGGCGAAGGCTGCCGGGCTCAAGGTCGGGGATCGTCTGCTGAGCGTCGATGGGCAAGCGGTGGACGATTGGCAGCAGGTGGTGGACAAGGTCCGCGCGCGTCCCGAGGCTCGCGTCGTGCTGGGTGTCGAGCGTGACGGCCAGCGCCAGGACGTCGCGCTGACGCTGGCGGCGAAAGGCGAGGGCAAGGCCCGTACCGGATACCTGGGGGCGGGTGTCTCGGGTGGTCAGTGGCCGGCGGACATGCTTCGCAAAATCAGCTACGGACCGGTGGACGCAGTCGGGCAGGCACTCTCTCGAACCTGGTCGATGAGCCTGCTAACTCTGGATTCTCTAAAGAAAATGGTGCTCGGACAGCTCTCGGTAAAAAACTTGAGCGGGCCGATAACCATTGCTAAAGTGGCGGGCGCTTCAGCCCAGTCGGGTGTAGGGGATTTTCTGCATTTCCTCGCCTATCTGAGCATCAGTTTGGGGGTTCTCAACCTGTTGCCGATTCCCGTCCTCGACGGCGGGCATCTGCTGTTCTACGTGGTCGAGTGGGTGCGAGGTCGCCCACTGTCGGAGCGGGTCCAGGCTTGGGGGATGCAAATTGGCATCAGCCTGGTGGTTGGGGTCATGTTGTTGGCCCTGGTCAACGATCTGAGTCGGCTGTAACCCACCATTGAAATTCGGATCTGCCGCCACTTGCGGCAGATTCTTTATTTGTCAGTTGGAATAAAAGGACTCCATGAAACGCTTTCTGCTAACCGCGGCCCTTTCCGCGCTGATGATCGCCCAGGTTCACGCCGAGTCCTTCACTGTCTCCGACATCCGGGTCAATGGTCTGCAGCGCGTTTCCGCCGGTAGCGTATTCGCCGCCCTGCCGCTGAACGTGGGGGAGCAGATCGACGACCGTCGCCTGGTCGAGGCGACCCGTTCCCTGTTCAAGACCGGATTCTTCCAGGACATCCAGCTCAGCCGTGATGGCAACGTGCTGGTCGTCAATGTGGTCGAGCGTCCGTCGATCTCCAGCATCGAGATCGAGGGCAACAAGGCCATCACCACCGAAGACCTGATGAAGGGCCTGAAGCAGTCGGGCCTGGCCGAAGGCGAGATCTTCCAGCGCGCGACCCTCGAAGGCGTGCGCAACGAACTGCAGCGCCAGTACGTGGCCCAGGGCCGCTACTCCGCCGAGATCGAGACCGAAGTGGTGCCGCAGCCGCGCAACCGCGTCGCCCTGAAGATCACCATCAACGAAGGCACCGTGGCGGCCATCGCCCATGTCAACGTGGTGGGCAACACCGTCTTCTCCGAGGAAGACCTGACCGACCTGTTCGAGCTGAAGACCACCAACTGGCTGTCCTTCTTCAAGAACGACGACAAGTACTCCCGTGAAAAACTCTCCGGTGACCTGGAGCGTCTGCGCTCCTACTACCTGGACCGTGGCTACATCCACATGGATATCGCCTCGACCCAGGTTTCCATCACCCCGGACAAGAAGCACGTCTACATCACCGTCAACGTCAACGAAGGCGAGAAGTACACCGTCAGCGACGTGAAGCTCTCCGGCGACCTCAAGGTGCCGGAAGACGAAATCAAGAAGCTGCTGCTGGTGAAAAAGGGCCAGGTCTTCTCGCGCAAGGTGATGACCACCACCTCCGACCTGATCACCCGCCGCCTGGGTAATGAAGGCTATACCTTCGCCAACGTCAACGGCGTGCCGGAGCCCCATGACGACGACAAGACCGTCTCGATCACCTACGTGGTCGACCCGGGCAAGCGTGCCTACGTCAACCGCATCAACTTCCGTGGCAACACCAAGACCGAGGACGAAGTGCTCCGTCGCGAGATGCGCCAGATGGAAGGCGGCTGGGCTTCGACCTACCTGATCGACCAGTCCAAGCAGCGCCTGGAGCGCCTGGGCTACTTCAAGGAAGTCAACGTCGAGACCCCGGCCGTGCCCGGCACCGACGACCAGGTCGACGTGAACTACAGCGTGGAAGAGCAGCCGTCCGGCTCCATCACCGCCAGCATCGGCTTCGCCCAGAGTGCCGGTCTGATCCTCGGCGGCTCGATCAGCCAGAACAACTTCCTGGGTACCGGTAACAAGGTCAGCCTCGGCCTGACCAAGAGTGACTACCAGACCCGCTACAACTTCGGCTTCGTCGACCCCTACTGGACCGTCGACGGCGTGAGCCTGGGCTACAACGCCTTCTACCGCAAGACCGACTACAGCGACCTGGATGTCGACGTTTCCAGCTACTCCGTCAACAGCTACGGCGCCGGCGTCAGCATCGGCTACCCGATCAGCGAAACCTCGCGTCTGACCTACGGTCTGACTGCGCAGAAGGACCAGATCGATACTGGTCTCTACACCGTGGACGAGATTGTCGACTTCATCCAGCAGGAAGGCGACAGCTTCACCAACTACAAGGCGTCCATCGGCTGGTCCGAGTCGACCCTGAACAAGGGCGTCCTGGCCAGTCGCGGCCACTCGCAGAGCCTGGTGCTGGAATCCACCATTCCGGGCAGCGACCTGTCGTTCTACAAGCTCGACTATCGCGGCCAGATCTTTGCCCCGCTCACCGAGAACTACACCATGCGCTTCCACACCGAGCTCGGCTACGGTGCTGGTTATGGCTCCACCGACCGTTTGCCGTTCTATGAAAACTACTATGCGGGTGGCTTCAACTCGGTGCGCGGCTTCAAGGACAGCACCCTTGGTCCGCGTAGTACGCCGAGTACGGGCAAGAATGGGACCGAGACTGATCCGGACCAGGACCCGCAAGCCTTCGGCGGTAACATCCTGATCACTGGTGGTGCAGAAGTCCTGTTCCCGCTGCCGTTCGTGAAGGACCAGCGTCAGCTGCGCAGTGTAGTGTTCTGGGATATGGGTAACGTGTTCGATACCGATTGCCCACTCTCGACCACCCAGGGCTGCGATGGCGTCAAGTTCAATGACATGGCCATGTCCGCCGGTGTGGGCCTGACCTGGATCACCGCGCTGGGCCCGCTGAGCTTCGCCCTGGCGACCCCGATCAAGAAGCCGGACAACGCCGAGACCCAGATCTTCCAGTTCTCCCTGGGGCAGACCTTCTAATTGGCCGTATCGTTGTAAAGACAACCATGCTTTGTGCAGGAGTGCATTGTGCGTAAGTTGACCCAGTTCGTCCTGATCACCGCAGCCCTTATGGCGAGCCCTGCGTTCGCCGACATGAAGATCGCGGTGCTCAACTATCAGATGGCACTCCTCGAGTCGGACGCGGCCAAGCAGTACGCCGTGGATGCGGAGAAGAAATTCGGCCCCCAGCTGAACAAGCTCAAGGCCCTGGAAAGCGACGCCAAGGCGCTGCAGGACAAGCTGGTCAGTGGCGGCAGCAAGATGTCCCAGTCCGAGCGTGAAAAGGCCGAGAACGACTTCAAGCAGAAGGCCCGCGACTTCCAGTTCCAGTCCAAGGAGCTGAACGAAGCCAAGGCCGTTGCTGACCGCGACATGCTGAAGAAGCTCAAGCCGAAGCTGGACCAGGCCGTCGAGGAAACCATCAAGAAGGGTGGCTATGACCTCGTGGTGGAGCGTGGTGCCGTGGTGGACGTGAAGCCGCAGTACGACATCACCCGTCAAGTCATCGAGCGCATGAACCAGCTGCGCTGATGATGACCGAGCAGTCTTTTACCCTCGCTGAACTGGCTGCGCAGCTCGATGCCGAGCTGCGCGGCGATCCCGCTCAAGTCATTCGCGGCCTGGCGACCCTTCAGGAAGCCGGCGCCGATCACCTGAGCTTCCTGGCCAACCCGCAGTACCGCAAGTTCCTGCCCGAGAGCAAGGCGGGCGCGGTGCTGCTGACGGCAGCCGATGCCGAAGGTTTCACCGGCAACGCGCTGGTGGTGGCCAATCCCTATCTGGCGTATGCCGGCCTTTCGCATCAGTTCGACCGCAAGCCCAAGGCGCCCGCCGGTATCCATCCCACCGCGGTGGTCGATGAAGGTGCCCAGGTCGATCCGACCGCCAGTATCGGTCCCTACGCGGTGGTCGAGGCCGGCGCGCAGATCGGCGCCGGGGTGACCGTCAGTGCCCATTGCTTCGTCGGCGCGCGCAGCGTGATCGGCGAAGGTGGCTGGCTGGCCCCGAGAGTGACCCTTTACCACGACGTGCGCATCGGCAAGCGCGTGGTGATCCAATCCGGCGCCGTACTGGGGGGCGAGGGCTTCGGCTTCGCCAACCAGAAGGGCGTCTGGCAGAAGATCGCGCAAATTGGCGGCGTGACCGTGGGCGATGACGTCGAGATCGGCGCCAATACCACGATCGACCGCGGTGCGCTGTCCGATACCCTGGTGGGCAATGGCGTGAAGCTGGATAACCAGATCATGATCGCCCACAACGTGCAGATCGGTGACCACACCGCGATGGCGGGTTGCTGCGGGATTTCCGGCAGCGCCAAGATCGGCAAGCATTGCATGCTCGCCGGTGGCGTCGGCCTGGTCGGCCACATCGAGATCTGCGACAACGTCTTCGTCACCGGGATGACTATGGTGACCCGTTCGATTACCGAACCGGGTTCCTATTCGTCCGGTACTGCCATGCAACCGGCCGGCGAATGGAAGAAGAGCGCCGCACGTATTCGCCAGCTGGATGACATGGCCCGTCGTCTGCAGCAGCTGGAAAAGCGCGTGGCTGCCGTGACCCCGAGCGGAGACGCTCCATCAGATGCGTGATCCACGCATTTTTTGGCGTTTCCCTTTTCTGAACAGGCTTCCCTGAACATGATGGACATCAACGAGATTCGCGAATACCTGCCTCATCGCTACCCTTTCCTGCTGGTGGATCGGGTAGTGGAGCTGGACATTGAAGGCAAGCGCATTCGCGCCTACAAGAATGTCAGCATCAACGAGCCGTTCTTCAATGGCCATTTCCCGCAACACCCGATCATGCCGGGCGTGCTGATCATCGAAGCCATGGCCCAGGCGGCCGGTATCCTCGGCTTCAAGATGCTCGACGTGAAGCCGGCCGACGGCACCCTGTACTACTTCGTCGGCTCCGACAAGCTGCGCTTCCGTCAGCCGGTGCTGCCGGGCGACCAGCTGCAGCTGCATGCCCAGTTCATCAGCGTCAAGCGCGGCATCTGGAAGTTCGACTGCCACGCCACTGTCGATGACAAGCCGGTATGCTCGGCCGAAATCATCTGTGCGGAACGCAAACTATGAGTTTGATCGATCCTCGCGCCATCATCGACCCGCGCGCAAAGCTGGCTGACGACGTAGAAGTGGGCCCCTGGTCCATCGTCGGGCCGGATGTGGAGATCGGCGAAGGTACGGTGATCGGTCCGCACGTGGTGCTCAAGGGCCCCACGAAGATCGGCAAGCACAATCGCATCTTTCAGTTCTCCAGCGTCGGCGAGGACACTCCCGACCTGAAGTACAAGGGCGAGCCGACTCGCCTGGTGATCGGCGATCACAACGTGATCCGCGAGGGTGTGACCATTCATCGCGGCACCATCCAGGATCGTTCGGAAACCACCATCGGCGACCACAACCTGCTCATGGCCTATGTGCATATTGGTCATGACAGTGTGATCGGCAACCATTGCATTCTGGTGAACAACACGGCGCTGGCCGGCCATGTTCACGTGGATGACTGGGCGATCCTGTCCGGTTACACCCTGGTGCATCAGTTCTGCCGCATCGGCGCGCACAGCTTCTCCGGCATGGGTAGTGCGATTGGCAAGGACGTGCCTGCCTATGTGACCGTCTTCGGCAACCCCGCCGAAGCCCGCAGCATGAACTTCGAGGGGCTGCGCCGGCGTGGTTTCAGCGCCGAGGCCATCCAGGCGCTGCGTCGGGCCTACAAGGTGGTTTACCGCCAGGGGCTGACGGTGGACGAAGCACTGGCTGAACTCGTCGAGGTTTCGGAGCAGTTCCCGGAGGTTGCTGTATTCCGCGACTCCATCCAGAGCTCCACCCGCGGCATCACCCGCTGACCATGCAACCGACCGCTCGCAAGCTGCGCGTCGCCCTGGTCGCGGGCGAGGCGTCCGGCGATATCCTCGGCTCCGGCCTGATGCAGGCACTCAAGCAGCGTCACCCCGACATCGAGTTCATCGGTGTCGGCGGTCCGCGCATGCAGGCCGAAGGGCTGCAATCGCATTTCCCGATGGAGCGCCTCTCGGTCATGGGCCTGGTCGAGGTGCTCGGCCGCCTGCGCGAACTGCTGCGCCGCCGCAAGGATCTGGTGCAGATGCTGATCGCGGCCAAGCCGGACGTGTTCATCGGTATCGATGCGCCTGACTTCAACCTCAACATCGAACTCAAGCTGCGCCGCGCAGGTATCCGCACGGTGCACTACGTCAGCCCCTCGGTCTGGGCCTGGCGACAGAAGCGTGTGCTGAAGATCAAGGAAGCCTGCGATCTGATGCTCGCGCTGTTCCCCTTCGAGGCGCGTTTCTACGAAGAGCATGCCGTCCCGGTGCGCTTCGTCGGTCACCCGCTGGCCAACACCATTCCGCTGGACGCCGACCGTGCCGGCGCGCGCGAGCGCCTGGGGCTGCCACAGGAGGCCAGCGTCGTTGCACTCCTGCCCGGAAGTCGGGGAGGGGAAGTCGGCAAGCTCGGCGCGCTGTTCCTCGATACCGCCCAGCGCCTGCTTCAGGATCGTCCGGACCTGCGTTTCGTGCTGCCTTGTGCCAGCCCCGAGCGACGCGTGCAGATCGAAGAAATGCTGGCAGGCCGCAATCTGCCGGTGCAGTTGCTCGATGGTGCCTCCCATGAGGCCCTGGCTGCCTGCAATGCCGTGCTGATCGCCTCCGGCACCGCCACCCTCGAAGCGCTGCTCTACAAACGGCCGATGGTCGTCGCCTACAAAGTGGCGCCCATGACCTACCGCATCCTCAAGCGGCTGGTGAAAAGTCCATATATCTCGCTGCCGAACCTGCTGGCCAACCGCCTGCTGGTGCCCGAGCTGATCCAGGACGCGGCGACGCCTGAGGCGCTGGCCGCTACCGTGCTGCCACTGCTGGACGACGGCAGCGTGCAAACCGAATCCTTCGACGCCATCCATCGCGCCCTGCGCCAGGATGCGTCCGCGCAGGCGGCCGAGGCCGTGCTCGCCCTGGTGGAGAAACGCTGATGCAGATGGGCCTGGATTTCGCCCTGGTGGAAGAGTTGGTCGCGGGCGTCGATGAAGTCGGTCGCGGCCCGCTGTGCGGTCCGGTGGTCACCGCTGCGGTGATTCTCGATCCGGCGCGGCCGATCAAGGGGCTGAACGACTCCAAGAAACTCAGCGAAGCTCGCCGCGAGGCGCTGTTCGATGAGATACGCGAAAAGGCCCTGGCCTGGTGTATCGCCCGTGCGGAAGTTCACGAAATCGACCAATTGAACATCCTACACGCCACCATGCTGGCGATGCAGCGCGCGGTCGAAGGGTTGAGCGTGACGCCGAAACTGGCGCTCATCGACGGCAACCGTTGCCCGAAGCTCAAGGTGCCGTCGGCCCCGGTGGTGAAGGGCGACAGCCAGGTGCCGGCCATTGCGGCCGCCTCGATTCTCGCCAAGGTCAGTCGCGACCGCGAAATGGCCGAAATGGAGACGCTCTATCCCGGTTACGGTATCGGCGGCCACAAGGGCTACCCGACCCCGGTGCACCTGGAGGCGCTCAAGCGCCTGGGGCCGACGCCTATCCATCGGCGCTCCTTCGGGCCGGTTCGCGATCTGCTGGAAAACGCCGGCGGCATCCTGTAACACGCTGTCATTACTCTGGAAATCCTCCCAGTTAGCGATCCGTCGGCGTACTGAAAGGCCGGTGCGACGGCTGGCCCATTGATCCCTGTAGCTTTGCGGACAGCCCCGGTACAATCCGGGGCTTGCCGTTTTTCGTGTTTGCCCAAGGACCACCATGACCGCCACCTTCGTTCACCTGCGTCTGCACACCGAATTCTCCCTGGTCGACGGCTTGGTGCGGGTCAAGCCGCTGATCAAGGCGGTGGCGGGTTCGGGGATGCCGGCGGTAGCGGTGACCGACCTGAGCAACATGTGCTCGCTGGTGAAGTTCTACAAGACGGCCATGGGCGGTGGCATCAAGCCGATCTGCGGTGCTGACGTCTGGCTGGCTGGCCGGGACGACGATGGTCCGCTCACCCGCCTGACCCTGCTGGCGATGAACGCCAAGGGTTATCGCAACCTCACCGAGCTGATTTCCCGTGGCTGGCAGGAAGGCCAGCGCAACGGTGAGATCATCATCGAGCGCGAGTGGGTGAAGGAGGCGGCCGAAGGCCTGATCGCGCTGTCCGGCTCCAAGGAAGGCGAGATCGGCCTGGCGCTGCTGGAAGGCGACAACGCCCTGGCGGATTCGCTGCTCGCCGAGTGGCTGGACGTCTTCCCGGACCGTTTCTACCTGGATATCCAGCGCACCAACCGGGTCAACGACGAAGAGCACGTGCACGCCGCCGTGGCCCTGGCCGAGCGCAGCGGCGCGCCGCTGGTGGCGACCAACGACGTGCGCTTCATCAAGCCGGAAGATTTCGAAGCCCACGAAACCCGCGTGTGCATCGGCGAAGGCCGCGCGCTGGATGACCCGCGCCGCTCGCGCAACTATTCCGACCAGCAGTATCTGAAGAGCCCGGCGGAAATGGCCGAGCTGTTCAGCGACATTCCCGAAGCGCTGGAAAACTCCGTCGAGATCGCCAAGCGCTGCAACATCGAGGTGCAGCTGGGCAAGTACTTCCTGCCCAACTTCCCGATCCCCTACGACGACATGGACATCAACCAGTACCTGCGCCATGTCTCCTACGAAGGCCTGGAAGAGCGCCTGGCGGTGCTCTGGCCGAAGGAAACCACGCCCAACTACGAAGAGAAGCGGCAGGTCTACGTCGACCGCCTGGAGTTCGAACTGGGCACCATCATCCAGATGGGCTTCCCCGGCTACTTCCTGATCGTGATGGACTTCATCAAGTGGGCCAAGAACAACGGCGTGCCGGTAGGCCCCGGCCGGGGTTCGGGTGCCGGCTCGCTGGTCGCCTACGTGCTGAAGATCACCGACCTCGACCCGTTGGCCTATGACCTGCTGTTCGAACGTTTCCTCAACCCCGAACGTATTTCCATGCCCGACTTCGACGTCGACTTCTGCATGGAGGGCCGCGACCGGGTGATCGACTACGTGGCCGGTGCCTATGGGCGCAACGCGGTGAGCCAGATCATCACCTTCGGCTCCATGGCCGCGAAGGCGGTGGTGCGCGACGTGGCACGGGTTCAGGGCAAGTCCTACGGCCTGGCCGACAAGCTGTCGAAGATGATTCCCTTCGAAGTGGGCATGACCCTGGAGAAGGCCTTCGAGCAGGAGGAGATGCTCCGCGACTTCCTCAAGTCCGACGAGGAGGCCCAGGAAATCTGGGACATGGCGCTCAAGCTGGAAGGTGTTACCCGCGGCACCGGCAAGCACGCCGGTGGTGTGGTGATCGCGCCGACCAAGCTGACCGACTTCGCCCCCATCGCCTGTGATGAAGAGGGCGCCGGCCTGGTGACCCAGTTCGACAAGGACGACGTGGAGGCCGCGGGTCTGGTGAAGTTCGACTTCCTCGGCCTGCGTACTCTGACCATCATCAAGTGGGCGATGGAAATCATCCATCGCAAACAGCAGAAGGCCGGCGACCCCAATCTGGTCGACATCGACCGCATCCCGCTGGACGACAAGAAGACCTACGACCTGCTGCAGAAGGCGGAAACCACCGCGGTCTTCCAGCTCGAATCGCGCGGCATGAAGGAGCTGATCAAGAAGCTCAAGCCGGACTGCCTGGAAGACCTCATCGCACTGGTGGCGCTGTTCCGTCCCGGTCCGCTGCAGTCGGGCATGGTGGACGACTTCATCAACCGTAAGCACGGTCGGGAAGAGATTTCCTATCCGCACCCGGATTACCAGTACGCCGGCCTTGAGCCGGTGCTCAAGCCGACCTACGGCATCATCCTGTACCAGGAACAGGTGATGCAGATCGCCCAGGTTATGGCGGGCTACAGCCTCGGCGGCGCGGACATGCTGCGCCGCGCAATGGGCAAGAAGAAGCCCGAGGAAATGGCCAAGCAACGCGGCGGCTTCATCGAAGGCTGTGCCAGCAACGGCATCGACGCCAACCTCTCGGGCAACATCTTCGACCTGGTGGAAAAGTTCGCCGGCTACGGCTTCAACAAGTCGCACTCGGCCGCCTACGGCCTGGTGTCCTACCAGACCGCCTGGCTGAAGACTCACTGGAAAGCGCCGTTCATGGCCGCGGTCCTCACCGCGGATATGCAGAACACCGACAAGGTGGTGACGCTCATCGAAGAGTGCCGCCACATGAAGCTGCGCATCGTCGCGCCGGACGTGAACAACTCCGAATTCCGCTTCACCGTGGATGACGACGACCAGATCGTCTACGGGCTGGGCGCGATCAAGGGCGTCGGTGAAGGCCCGGTGGAAGCCATCACCGAGTGCCGCGCAGAAGGTGGGCCGTTCAAGACCCTGTTCGACTTCTGCGACCGCATCGACCTCAAACGCGTCAACAAGCGCACCCTCGAAGCGCTGATCCGCGCCGGTGCGCTGGATCGCCTTGGCCCGCATTTCTTCGAGGAGCCCAAGGCCTACCATGCCCACGTCGACATCAACCGCGCCGTGCTGCTGGCGTCCATGGAAGAAGCCGTCAAGGCCGCCGAGCAGACCTCGCGCAGCCACGACAGCGGTCACATGGACCTGTTCGGCGGCGTCTTCGCCGAGCCCGAGGCGGATGTCTACGCCAACCACCGCAAGGTCAAGGAGCTCAACCTCAAGGAGCGCCTGAAGGGCGAGAAGGACACGCTCGGCCTGTACCTCACCGGTCACCCGATCGACGAGTATGAAGGCGAGGTGCGGCGTTTTGCCCGCCAGCGCATCGTCGAGCTCAAGCCCGCGCGCGATACCCAGACCGTCGCCGGCCTGATCGTCAACCTGCGGGTAATGAAGAACAAACGCGGCGACAAGATGGGCTTCGTGACCCTGGACGACCGCTCCGGTCGGATCGAGGCCTCGTTGTTCGCCGAAGCCTTCGCCGCCAACCAGGCGCTGCTGCAGACCGATGCGCTGGTGGTGATCGAGGGTGAAGTCAGCCAGGACGATTTCTCCGGTGGCCTGCGCCTGCGCGCCAAGCGCGTGATGGGCCTGGAAGAGGCCCGCACCTCGCTGGCCGAAAGCCTGCGGGTCCGCGTGCACGCCGATGCGCTCAAGGGCGACCGCCTGCGCTGGCTGGCCGACCTGTGCACCCGTCACCGTGGCAGTTGCCCGGTCACCGTCGACTACAGCGGCGAGCAGGCGCGCGCCTTGCTGCAGTTCGGCGAACAGTGGCGGATCGACCCGGCAGACAACCTGATTCAAGCGCTGCGTGACCAGTTCGGTCGCGACAACGTCTTCCTGAACTACCGCTAGCGTGGCGGCGGCCAAACGCCGCCCGCTCGCCAGTCTCGACCCTCGGCGCCCGATACCGTAAGGTAGGGCGCCTACGGACCAGGCCCAGCCGCCAACAGAACGACGGATAGCCCATGAACCCGAATTTTCTCGATTTCGAACAGCCCATTGCCGACCTGCACGCCAAGATCGAAGAGCTGCGCCTGGTCGGTAACGACAACGCCCTGAACATCACCGACGAAATCTCCCGTCTGCAGGAGAAGAGCAAGGCGCTGACCGAGAACATCTTCGGCAACCTGTCCAGCTGGCAGATCGCCCAGCTCGCTCGCCATCCGCGTCGCCCCTACACCCTCGACTACATCCAGCACATCTTCACCGAGTTCGAAGAGCTGCACGGCGATCGTCATTTCGCCGATGACGCGGCCATCGTCGGCGGTGTCGCACGCCTGGATGAGCAGCCGGTGATGATCATCGGCCACCAGAAAGGTCGTGAAGTGCGCGAAAAGGTGCGCCGCAACTTCGGTATGCCGCGTCCGGAAGGCTACCGCAAGGCCTGCCGCCTGATGGAAATGGCCGAACGCTTCAAGATGCCGATCCTGACCTTCATCGACACCCCCGGCGCCTACCCGGGCATCGACGCCGAAGAGCGCGGCCAGAGCGAGGCCATCGCCTGGAACCTGCGCGTCATGGCGCGCCTGAAAACCCCGATCATCGCCACCGTGATCGGTGAAGGCGGCTCCGGCGGCGCACTGGCCATTGGTGTGTGCGACCAACTGAACATGCTGCAGTACTCCACCTACGCGGTGATTTCGCCCGAAGGTTGCGCCTCGATCCTCTGGCGTACCGCCGAGAAGGCGCCGGAAGCTGCCGAGGCCATGGGTATCACCGCCAGCCGCCTGAAGGACCTGGGCATCGTCGACAACATCATCGCCGAGCCGCTGGGCAGCGCCCACCGCGACCCGGCTGCGATGTCCGAGTCGATCCGCAAGGCCCTGCTCGGCCAGTTGGATGTTCTCAAGCAACTGAGCACCGAAGAGCTGCTGGCGCGCCGCTACGAGCGCCTGATGAGCTACGGCGTCGCCTGATCGACGTCTTCGGCGCAGCGTGGATGACGAGGTATCCTTGCCTCGTCATCCGTCCCGCCTCCCTGCGCCATGTCCCTTGATTCCTTGTCGCTGGAAAACCGGCTTCTAGCTGCACTCGCTCCCTGGCGTTCCGCGCCGGCGTGGCGCGTGGCGCTGTCGGGTGGGCTGGATTCCAGCGTTCTCCTGCATCTGCTTGTACAGCTCGCCCGTCGCGAGGTGCTGCCGCCGATTTTCGCGATTCATGTCCATCACGGTCTCCAGGCCGTCGCCGACGCCTGGCCGGAACACTGTCAGCGGTTCTGTGACGCGCTTGGAGTGCGGCTGCGCATCGAGCGGGTGCGGGTGCGGGATGGTGCCAGTCTGGAGCGTGCCGCTCGGGAGGCTCGCTATGCCGCCTTCACGGCAATGCTGGGGGAGGGCGAGTGCCTGCTGACCGGGCAGCACCGCGACGATCAGGCGGAGACCGTACTCTTCCGCCTGTTCCGTGGCGCCGGTGTACGCGGCCTGGCGGGAATGTCCGCCTGTCGTCCGCTGGGCGCCGGGCTTCTGCTGCGCCCTCTGCTGGATATCTCCCGCAGCGAGCTGGAACGCTATGCCCGCACACATGGCCTGAGCTGGGTGGAGGACCCCTCCAATGCCCGCGACGACTACGACCGCAATTACCTGCGAAACCGGGTGCTGCCAGTCATCACCCGGCGCTGGCCGGCGGCAGGGGACACCATTGCCCGTGCTGCCGAGCATCTGACTGAGGCCAACGACCTGCTGGCGGAGTTGGCCCAGGCCGATCTGGCGGCGGCGGATCAACAGGCGCATTACCGGGGAATGCCGCTGCCTTCCCTGGCGATCGGCCCGCTGGCCTCCCTGAGCGAGTCGCGCCAGCGCAATGCCCTGCGCCATTGGCTCGCTTCCCTGGCGCTACTGCCGGACAGCGCGCACTGGGCCGGTTGGCGGGATCTGCGCGATGCGCGGGCGGATGCCGAACCGGTCTGGCGTCTTGCCGACGGGGAGTTGCGCCGCGCCAATGGCCGGCTCTGGTGGCTGGCGAATGCCTGGCTGGCGTTCGTGCCGCGAACGCAGCCCTGGACGGATGCATCTCGATCACTGGTGCTGCCTGGAAACGGCGCGTTGCACTTCGAGGGCGAACCGCCGACCGGCCTGCTGGAGGTCCGTTACCGGCAGGGCGGGGAGGTCATGGCATTGCCCGGCCGTGGTCGCCGTGATCTCAAGCGTCTGCTCAACGAGGCCGGCATTCCGGCCTTCCTCCGGAGCCGCCTGCCGCTGCTCTGGCGAGCCGACGAACTGCTGGGTGTGGCGCTGCTGCAGGACCTGCGGGCCGGGGAATCTCCGTCATGGACCCTGTGCTGGGTACCTCCGACGAATGACTCGGGTTTGAGCTGATAGCCGCTTTCCGGTAGACTACGCTCCCGTCTTATATCGCTCCTGCCGATCCCCTGTGGAATCAGCGGGAGTTCGCTATTTTCACGACGAAGTCGTGAGCCGGGTCCTAGACCCGACACCTTCGCTTCCCCGGCGGCCGAGCCGCCTAAACGCTGACATTCAGGGCTTTTCATGACGCGCTACATCTTCGTCACGGGTGGTGTTGTTTCTTCATTGGGGAAAGGCATCGCCTCGGCTTCCTTGGCTGCCATTCTGGAAGCGCGTGGCCTGAAGATCACGATGCTCAAGCTGGACCCCTACATCAACGTCGATCCGGGCACCATGAGCCCGTTCCAGCACGGTGAGGTGTTCGTCACCCACGACGGCGCTGAGACCGACCTCGATCTGGGCCACTACGAGCGTTTCGTTCGTACCACGATGACCCAGAACAACAACTTCACCACCGGCCGCGTCTACATGGACGTGCTGCGCAAGGAGCGCCGTGGTGACTATCTGGGCGCCACCGTGCAGGTGATCCCGCACATCACCGACGAGATCAAGCGTCGCATCATCAAGGGCGCCGGCGATGCCGACGTGGCCCTGGTGGAAGTCGGCGGCACCGTCGGTGACATCGAGTCGCAACCCTTCCTCGAGGCCATCCGCCAGCTGCGCGTGGAGATCGGTTCGCGCCGCGCCATGTTGATGCACCTGACGCTTGTCCCGTACATCGCCACCGCTGGCGAGACCAAGACCAAGCCGACCCAGCACTCGGTCAAGGAGCTGCGCTCCATCGGCCTGCAGCCGGACATCCTGGTCTGCCGTTCCGACCATCCGGTGGACGTGTCCTCCCGCCGCAAGATCGCCCTGTTCACCAACGTGGAAGAGCGCGCGGTCATCTCGCTGGAAGACGTCGACACCATCTACCGCATCCCGTCCGTACTGCACGCCCAGGGTGTTGACGACCTCGTGGTCGAGCGCTTCGGCCTCGAGTGCGGTCCGGCCGACCTGTCCGAGTGGGACCGCGTGGTCGACGCCAAGCTCAACCCCGAGCGTGAAGTCACCATCGCCATGGTCGGCAAGTACATGGAACTGCTCGACGCCTACAAGTCGCTGATCGAAGCCATGACCCATGCCGGTATCCAGAGCCGCACCAAGGTCAACCTGCGCTACATCGACTCCGAGGACATCGAGCAGCAGGGCACCAGCCTGCTCGAAGGCGCCGACGCCATCCTGGTTCCGGGCGGCTTCGGCCTGCGCGGCGTGGAAGGCAAGATCACCGCCGTGCAGTACGCCCGCGAGAACAAGGTTCCGTACCTGGGTATCTGCCTGGGCATGCAGGTGGCCGTCATCGAGTACGCCCGCAACGTGCTGGGCTGGACCGATGCCAACTCCACCGAGTTCGACAAGTCCAGCGGCCACCCGGTCGTCGGCCTGATCACCGAATGGCAGGACGCTACCGGCGCCACCGAAGTGCGCACCGAGGCTTCCGACCTGGGCGGCACCATGCGCCTGGGCGCCCAGGAATGCCTGCTGTCCGCTGGCACCCTGGTACACGACTGCTACGGCAAGGACGTGATCGTCGAGCGTCACCGCCACCGCTACGAAGTGAACAACAACCTGCGTCCGCAACTGGAAGCCGCCGGCCTGAAGATTTCCGGCCGCTCCGGCGACGGCGCGCTGGTCGAAGTGGTCGAGGCTCCGGATCATCCGTGGTTCGTTGCCTGCCAGTTCCACCCGGAATTCACTTCCACCCCGCGTGATGGCCACCCGCTGTTCAGCGGCTTCGTCAACGCCGCCCTGAAGCAAGCCGGGAAAGCCTGAGCATGAGCCAGAAGATCATCCGCGTCGGTGATATCCAGATCGGCAACGACCTGCCGTTCGTGCTGTTCGGCGGCATGAACGTGCTGGAGTCGCGCGATCTGGCGATGCAGGTCTGCGAAGAGTACGTGAAGGTTACCGAGAAGCTCGGTATCCCCTACGTGTTCAAGGCCAGCTTCGACAAGGCCAACCGTTCCTCGATCACCTCGTTCCGTGGTCCGGGCATGGAAGAGGGGCTGAAGATCTTCGAAGAGATCAAGAAGACCTTCAACGTGCCGGTCATCACCGACGTGCACGAGCCCTACCAGGCCGCTCCGGTGGCCGAGGTCTGCGACATCATCCAGCTGCCGGCCTTCCTGTCCCGGCAGACCGACCTGGTCGTGGCCATGGCCAAGACCAACGCGGTGATCAACATCAAGAAAGCCCAGTTCCTCGCGCCGCAGGAGATGAAACACATCCTGCGCAAGTGCGAGGAAGCGGGTAACGACCAGCTGATCCTTTGCGAGCGTGGCTCCTCCTTCGGGTACAACAACCTCGTGGTGGACATGCTCGGCTTCGGCATCATGAAGCAGTTCGAGTACCCGGTGTTCTTCGACGTGACCCACGCCCTGCAGATGCCGGGTGGCCGCGCCGATTCCGCCGGCGGCCGCCGCGCCCAGGTCACCGACCTGGCCAAGGCCGGCATGAGCCAGGGCCTGGCCGGCCTGTTCCTGGAGGCCCATCCGGACCCCGAGAACGCCAAGTGCGACGGTCCGTGCGCTCTGCGCCTGAACAAGCTCGAGCCTTTCCTGTCCCAGCTCAAGCAGCTGGACGACCTGGTGAAGAGTTTCCCCACCATCGAGACCGCCTGAGTCTCACCAGCCGCCCCGTTTATCTCTATCTTCGGAGTGTTATCAAGAATGGCAAAGATCGTCGACATCAAGGGCCGTGAGGTCCTGGACTCCCGCGGCAACCCGACCGTTGAAGCGGACGTGATCCTGGACAACGGCATCGTCGGCAGCGCTTGCGCCCCGTCCGGTGCTTCCACCGGTTCCCGTGAGGCTCTCGAACTGCGCGATGGCGACAAGAGCCGTTACCTGGGCAAGGGCGTGCTGAAGGCCGTGGCCAACATCAACGGCCCGATCCGCGACCTGCTGCTGGGCAAGGACGCAGCTGACCAGAAAGGTCTGGATCACGCGATGATCGACCTCGACGGCACCGAGAACAAAGGCAAGCTGGGTGCCAACGCCATCCTGGCCGTGTCCCTGGCCGCCGCCAAGGCCGCCGCCCAGGCCAAGGGCGTGCCGCTGTACGCGCACATCGCCGACCTGAACGGCACTCCGGGCCAGTACTCCATGCCGGTTCCGATGATGAACATCATCAACGGCGGCGAGCACGCCGATAACAACGTCGACATCCAGGAGTTCATGGTTCAGCCGGTCGGCGCCAAGAACTTCGCCGACGCGCTGCGCATGGGCGCCGAAATCTTCCATCACCTGAAAGCCGTGCTGAAGGCCCGTGGCCTGAACACCGCCGTGGGTGACGAAGGTGGTTTCGCGCCGAACCTGGCTTCCAACGAAGACGCCCTGGCCGCCATCGCCGAAGCCGTCGCCAACGCCGGCTACAAGCTGGGTGAAGACATCACCCTGGCCCTGGACTGCGCCTCCTCCGAGTTCTTCAAGGACGGCAAGTACGACCTCGAAGGCGAAGGCAAGGTGTTCAGCGCCGAAGGTTTCGCCGACTACCTGGCCGGCCTGACCCAGCGCTACCCGATCATCTCCATCGAAGACGGCATGGACGAGTCCGACTGGGCTGGCTGGAAAGTCCTGACCGACAAGATCGGCGAGAAGGTGCAGCTGGTCGGTGACGACCTGTTCGTGACCAACACCAAGATCCTCAAGCGCGGCATCGAAGAGAAGATCGGCAACTCGATCCTGATCAAGTTCAACCAGATCGGCTCGCTGACCGAGACCCTGGAAGCCATCCAGATGGCCAAGGCCGCCGGCTTCACCGCGGTGATCTCGCACCGTTCGGGCGAAACCGAGGACAGCACCATCGCTGACCTGGCCGTCGGCACTGCCGCTGGTCAGATCAAGACCGGTTCCCTGTGCCGTTCCGACCGCGTTTCCAAGTACAACCAGCTGCTGCGCATCGAAGAGCAACTGGGCGCCAAGGCGCCGTACCGTGGTCGCGCGGAATTCCGCGGCTGATCCTAGTCTGGTACGGTGAAGGGGTGGCAGGAGCCACCCCTTTGCATATGGAGCTGATGGTTTGAGGTTACGTAGCCCTTACTGGCTGTTCGTCGTACTGATCCTGGCGCTGGCCGGCTTGCAGTATCGCCTGTGGGTTGGCGATGGCAGCCTGGCGCAGGTGCGCGACCTGCAGAAGCAGATCGCCGACCAGCAGGGCGAGAACGAGCGCCTGCTCGAGCGTAACCGCATCCTCGAGGCGGAAGTCGCCGAGCTCAAGAAAGGCACCGAGACGGTCGAGGAGCGTGCCCGCCACGAACTCGGCATGGTCAAGGACAAGGAAACCCTCTACCAGCTCGCGCAATGACCACTCCCGCCTTCTGGGCCGTGATCCCGGCCGCCGGCATCGGTTCGCGGATGCGCGCCGACCGCCCCAAGCAATACCTCGACCTCGCCGGTCGCAGCATTCTCGAACGTACCCTGGACTGTTTTCTCGGCCATCCACGCCTGAAAGGGCTGGTCGTGTGCCTGGCTGCCGATGATCCCTGGTGGCCGACCCTGCCGAGCGCTTCCAATGAGCTGATCCAGCGTGCCGAAGGTGGCCGTGAGCGCGCCGACTCCGTGCTCAACGGCTTGCTGCGCCTGACCGAACTGGGTGCCGGCACAGACGACTGGGTACTGGTGCATGACGCCGCCCGGCCGAACCTCGCGCGCGCCGACCTCGACCGCCTGCTGGATGAACTGGGAAATGACGCGGTGGGCGGCCTGCTCGGCGTGCCCGCGCGGGACACCCTGAAGCGCGTTGGCGCCGATGGCCGCGTGGTCGAAACCATCGATCGCAGCGTGGTCTGGCAGGCCTATACCCCGCAGATGTTCCGCCTTGGTGCGCTACACCGGGCCCTCGCCGATGCGCTGGTGGCCGATGCGGCCATCACTGACGAAGCCTCGGCCATGGAGTGGGCGGGCTATGCGCCGCGCGTGGTGGAGGGGCGGGTCGACAACATCAAGGTCACCACCCCGGAAGACCTGCAGCGCTTGCAGCGCAACTTCGGCCCACGCTGACCAACCATGAAGCGCCTTGCGAGACTCCTGCCCCGGCTCGAAGGCGATCTACACCATATCCTGCTCTGGGCGGGCGATGGCTGGCGGCTTCCTTGGTTATGCCTGGCGCTCGCATTGCTGGGGACGCTATTCGCCGCCTATCCAATCACCTCGGTGGTAATCCCCGCCGTGTTGGTCGCTCCGGCGCGCTGGAGGGCCATCGCCTTCGCTGCGGCAGTGGGAAGCGCAGTGGGAGCGCTGATCCTCGTGCTCTTCCTGCATCACATGGGGTGGGGCAGCCTGTACGCGTATTTTCCGCAATTGCTGCAAGACGCGAACTGGCAACGGGTCATGGCATGGACGCAGGATTACGGTCTGTTGACGCTGCTCTTGGTCAGCATTTCGCCATTGCCGCAGACTCCGGCCTTGATCGTGCTCTCCAGTGTGCCGCATGGGTATCTTGGCGTACTGATGGCGATCTTCATCGGCAAGTTGCTCAAGTACATGCTGTTCGCTTGGGTCGGATCGCGTTTTCCAGGAAGGCTCCAGGCGTTTCTGCATCGCCACGGCCGGCATGCCGGCCGTGGCGACTCGGCCTAGGGGCGGATCAACCCGGCATCGGCACTGCGATCAGGAAACGGAAAAGCGCCCCATGCTGCTCCACCGCCAGGCATTGGTAGCCGTGGCGCTTCGTATCTTCCGGAATGCCGTGTACCGACTGCGAGCAATCGGTGATCACCTCCAGCAGATCGCCCGGCTTGAGCGTCTCCAGGGTTTCCAGGGTGGCGATGGCGTTGTACGGGCAATGCTCGCCGCGCAGATCAAGCGACAGCGTCGGCGTCTTTGTGTCGGACATGGGAGGCGTTCCGTTTTCGGGTGAATCGTTGCGCGTTGAGTTGCACCAGCAGCATGCACAGGGCAAGTCCTGCGAAGGTAATCAGCAGGCCGCCGCCAGGGCCGAACTCCTGCAGCAGGTTGAGCTTGGGATAGGGCAGGGCGAGGCGGGTGCCCAATTGGTCCCAGAACACAGCGACCAGGGTGCCGCCGATCACGTTGCCGATGCCGACCACCCAGAAGTGCACCTGGCCTTCCATCGAGCGGTACATCCAGCCGGTTTCGCAGCCTCCGGCCAGGACTATGCCGATGCCGAACAGTACGCCGCCGATGACGGCGTTCGGGCCCATCCAGAAGGTCTTCGGCGGCAGGCCGTTGTGGATCGCGGCGAAGGTGCCGACGCACGCGGCCGCCATGCCCAGCAGGATGCCCAGGGCGGCCTGGGTCCGGCCGGTGGTCCACAGGTCACGGGCGGCGCTGGTGAAGCAGATCTGCGCGCGCTCGATCAGTCCGCCGAACAGGAGGCCGAACAAGCAGGCCATGCCCAGTACCAGGGAGGCATCGAAACGCCAGGCGGCGAACAGCGCAGCAATCGCCAACACGCCCATGCCCAGGCGCCATTGCAGCTTGGCGCGGCGGGCCAGGGCTTCGGCGCTCGGTAGCGCCGCAGCTTTGCCGCCGATCTTCAGCGGTATGCGCAGGAAGGGCAGCAGGCAGATCTTCACGCCGAACCAGGCGCCGATCACGGTGGAGAACATGAAGGCCCAGGCATGCACCGAGAACATCGGGATGCCGGTGAAGAAGGCCGCCAGGTTGCAGCCCATCGCCAGGCGCGCGCCGAAGCCGGCGATCACCCCGCCGATCAGGCCCTGCAGCAGGCGCCGCTTGCTGGTCGGCCAGCGTAGGCTGACGTTGCCGGCCCAGAGTGCGCAGCACAGTGCGCCGAGGAACATGCCGATGATCATCACGCCGTCGACTCGATCCAGCGGCGTGCCCTGCAGGCCGATGATCCTGAAGTAACTCCACTCCTGCGGCTGCTGGCCGAACCAGGCCAGCACGTGGCCTCCCCAGCGAGTGAACTCGCCGGTAACCGCCCAGAAGGTGCCGGTCATGGCGAAGTAGTAGGCCGAGGCGACGCCGAGGGCGATCAGCGTCGGTAGTGGTGACCAGAAGCGCAGGAGATAGCGCTCACGGAAGGAGAGAAAGGCGTGCATCTGTCGTCCATGAACCTGTGTTGCGAGAAAGCCCGCCATTCTAGCCGGGCAGGTCAGTCCGCGCTTGCCCTAGGACAAGGGTGACGGCTGCAGGTGCTGCAAGCCTTCCTTCAGATGATCCACCAGTTGCCGGACCTTGGGTGACAGGTGCCGCTGCTGCGGATAAAGCGCCCAGACCCCGGTGTTTGGCGGCTGGTGTGCTTCCAGCAGGGACACCAGTCGGCCGCTGCGCAGGTGTTCCAGCACGTAGTAGTCCGGCAGCTGGCACAGGCCGAACCCCCGCAGCACCGCGTCGAGCACTGCCTGGCCGCTGTTGCAGCGCCAGTTGCCCTGCACCCGGTGCTGGGTTTCCCGGCCGTCCTCCAGGAAGCTCCACTGGTCACTGCTGCCCACCAGGCAATTGTGCTGCGCCAGTTCTGCGACGTTCTGCGGTGTGCCGTGGCGGGCGAGGTAATCCGGTGTGGCGCAGAGGTACATCACGCGCGGTGCCAGCCGCGTCGCCACCAGGCGTGAATCGCTCAGGCGTCCAAGGCGAATCGCGAGGTCGAAGCCTTCGTGCAGCAGGTCGAGCTGGCGGTTGGACAGTTCGATCTCCACCCGTAGCTGCGGAAACTGCGCCATGAATTCGTTCACCAGCGGCACCACGAAGCGCTCGCCGTAAGCCACCGCGCACGTCATGCGCAGCAGACCCTTGGGCTCGGCGGACAGATCGCTGACCGCCCGCAACGCTTCCTCGCGGGCATCCTGCAAGCGCCGGCAATGTTGCAGGAAGGTCTGCCCGGCCTCGCTTAGCGTGACCTTGCGGGTATTGCGGTAGAGCAGGCGAGTTTGCAGGCGCTCTTCCAATCGAGCGACCTGGCGACTGACATGGGATGACGACACGCCCAGGCGTTCGGCGGCGGCGGTGAATTGGCCGGTTTCGGCGACGGCGACGAATTCGTCCAGTCCTTCCCAGCGGTGCATCTGGATTATCCCTGTATGGCAATAATGTTTTGATTATTGCCTGATTATTCCCTGAAACGGGGTTTTCTACACTTCGAAGGCTTTGGGGCGCTCTTTCCGCCATTTGCCCTGGACAATCTCCGACGCGGCATCGCCTCGTCGCCTGTTTCCTCGGCCCCGTTGCCGAACCCCGCCCGCTGCTGCGGGCGTTGTCGTTTTCCTTCGTTCAGGAGTTTCCAGATGATCAAGTCCCGTGCCGCCGTCGCCTTCGCTCCCAACCAGCCGTTGGAAATCGTCGAAGTCGATGTGGCGCCGCCAAAGAAAGGCGAAGTGCTGGTACGCATCGTCGCCACCGGTGTCTGCCATACCGACGCCTACACCCTGTCCGGCCAGGATTCCGAGGGCGTGTTCCCCTGCATCCTCGGCCACGAAGGCGGCGGCATCGTCGAAGCGGTGGGCGAGGGCGTGACCTCGCTGAAGGTCGGCGACCATGTGATCCCGCTGTACACCGCCGAATGCCGCGAGTGCAAATTCTGCAAATCCGGCAAGACCAACCTCTGCCAGGCCGTGCGCGCCACCCAGGGCAAGGGCCTGATGCCCGACGGCACCAGCCGCTTCTCCTACAAGGGCGAGCCGATCTACCACTACATGGGCTGCTCGACCTTCTCCGAGTACACCGTGCTGCCGGAAATCTCCCTGGCCAAGATCCCCGAGGAGGCGCCGCTGGAGAAGGTCTGCCTGCTCGGCTGCGGCGTCACCACCGGCATCGGCGCGGTGCTGAACACCGCCAAGGTGGAAGAGGGCGCCACCGTCGCCATCTTCGGCCTGGGCGGCATCGGCCTGGCGGCGATCATCGGGGCGAAGATGGCCAAAGCCTCGCGCATCATCGCCATCGACATCAACCCGGCCAAGTTCGACATCGCCAAGCAACTGGGCGCCACCGACTTCGTCAATCCGAAGGACCACCAGAAGCCGATCCAGGAAGTCATCGTCGAGATGACCGACGGCGGCGTGGACTATTCCTTCGAGTGCGTGGGCAACGTGCAGCTGATGCGCGCGGCCCTGGAGTGCTGCCACAAGGGCTGGGGCGAATCCACCATCATCGGCGTTGCCGGTGCCGGCCAGGAAATCAGCACCCGTCCGTTCCAGCTGGTCACCGGCCGTGTCTGGCGCGGTTCCGCCTTCGGCGGCGTGAAGGGCCGCACCGAGCTGCCGAGCTACGTGGAAAAGGCGCAGAAGGGCGAAATCCCGCTGGATACCTTCATCACCCACACCATGGGCCTGGAGAAGATCAACGAGGCCTTCGACCTGATGCACGAAGGCAAGAGCATCCGCTCCGTCATCCATTACTGATCGCGTGGCCGGGGCTTCGCGGCCCCGGTCTCACAGAAAAGGAGGACTCCATGACGGATTCCATCGAACTGATCAGCAGCCAAAAAAGCTTCGGCGGCTGGCACCAGCGCTACCGCCACCGCTCCGAGACTCTCGGCTGCGACATGGTCTTCGCGGTCTACCTGCCCCCCCAGGCCGAGCCTGAGGCGGGCCTGCCGGTGCTGTACTGGCTGTCCGGGCTGACCTGCACCGACGAGAACTTCATGCAGAAGGCCGGCGCCCAGCGCATGGCTGCCGAGCTTGGTCTGGTGATCGTGGCGCCGGATACCAGTCCGCGCGGTCCCGAGGTGCCGGGTGACCCGGATGGTGCCTGGGACTTCGGTCTGGGCGCCGGTTTCTACGTCAACGCCACCCAGGAGCCCTGGTCGCGCCACTACCGCATGCACGACTATGTGGTGCAGGAGTTGCCTGCGCTGGTCGAGGCCAATTTCCCGGTATCCCAGCGGCGCGGCATCACTGGCCACTCCATGGGCGGCCACGGCGCGCTGATTTGCGCGTTGCGTAACCCAGGGCGCTATCTGTCGTTGTCGGCCTTCGCGCCCATTACTCACCCGAGCGATTGCCCTTGGGGGCAGAAGGCGTTGGGCCGTTTCCTCGGCGAAGACCCGGCCGCCTGGCGCGAATGGGACACGGTGGAATTGCTGGCTAATGCCAGCGAGCGCTTGCCGATCCTAGTGGATCAGGGCGACCGGGACGACTTCCTCGCCGTCCAGCTCAAGCCCGAAGCCCTGCGCGAAGCGGCAGCGGCCGTTGGTCATCCACTGGAGCTGCGCCTGCAGCCGGGGTATGACCACAGCTACTACTTCATTGCGAGCTTCATCGAAGATCACCTGCGCCACCACGCCGCGGTGCTCTGTGGCTGACACCCTGACGCCAGCGATCCGGTAGAATCGACGCCCTGACTCCAACAGGGCGTTTTTTCATGCGTATCGGACATGGCTACGACGTGCACCGCTTCGGCGAGGGCGACTTCATCACCCTCGGCGGCGTGCGCATTCCCCACAAGTTCGGGCTGATCGCCCATTCCGACGGTGACGTGCTGCTGCATGCCCTTTCCGACGCGCTGCTGGGCGCCTGCGCGTTGGGCGACATCGGCAAGCACTTCCCCGACACCGACCCGCAATTCAAGGGTGCCGACAGCCGCGCGCTGCTGCGCCACGTGCTGAGCCTGGTGGAAGCCAAGGGCTGGAAAGTGGAGAACGTCGACACCACCATCATCGCCCAGGCGCCGAAGATGGCGCCGCACATCCAGAGCATGCGCGAGACCATCGCCGCGGACCTGAAGGTCGAACTCGACCAGGTCAATGTCAAGGCGACCACTACCGAGAAACTCGGCTTCACCGGCCGTGAAGAGGGCATCGCGGTACACGCCGTCGCCCTGCTGGTCCGCGCATGACCGAACAGGAGCTGCTGGGGCCGCGCGCCCACGGGGAGCCTTGCGGGCGTGGCGTGCTCAAGGCCGTGGCCGAGGACTTCCAGGTCGACGAGGTGCTGGACATTCCGCTGGCGGGCGACGGTGAACACCTGTGGCTGTGGGTGGAGAAGCGCGGCCTGAACACCGAAGAGGCGGCGCGCCGCCTGGCTCGCGCCGCCGGTGTGCCGGTGAAGATGATCAGCTACGCCGGCCTCAAGGACCGCCAGGCACTGACCCGCCAGTGGTTCAGCCTGCACCTGCCGGGCAAGGCCGATCCGGACCTGTCGGCCGCCGAGGACGACAGCCTGCGTATCCTCGAGCGCAACCGTCATCGCCGCAAGCTGCAGCGTGGCGCGCATTCGGCCAACGGCTTCACCCTGCGCCTGACCGAGCTGCAGGCGGACCGGGAACAGTTGGAGTCGCGCCTGAAGGCCATTGCGGCCATCGGCGTACCCAATTACTTCGGCACCCAGCGCTTCGGCCATGACGGCGGCAACGTCTTCGATGCCCGGGGCTTCGCCGAACGCGGCAAGCTGCCTGAACACCGCAACATGCGTTCACGTCTGTTGTCGGCGGCACGCAGCTACCTGTTCAACCGGGTGCTGGCCCAGCGCGTGGTGGAAGGGACCTGGAACCAGGCCCAGGTCGGCGATCTGCTGGCCTTCACCGACAGCCGCAGTTTCTTCCCCGCCGGCGAGGCGGAGTGCGCCGATCCGCGGCTCGCGCTGCTCGACCTGCACCCCACCGGACCCTTGTGGGGCGAGGGTGACTCACCGGCCAGTGGCGCTCCCGGAGACATCGAGCGCAGCGTGCAGCAGGGGGATGTGGCGCTTTGCCAGTGGCTTGCCAGTGCGGACCTGGCGCACGAACGGCGCATTCTGCGCCTCCCCATCCCGAGTCTGGCATGGCATTATCCCGCTCCTGACATTCTGCAACTGGAATTCGTCCTGCCGGCTGGCTGCTTCGCCACCGTGGTCGTGCGCGAGCTGATCGAACTCGTGCCGGCAGGGCAGACGGAAAGCCCATGCGCATATTGATTGCCAACGACGACGGGGTCACCGCACCCGGTATCGCCGCGCTTTACGACGCGCTGTCCGATCATGCCGATTGCGTCGTGATCGCCCCGGAAGCCGACCGTAGCGGCGCTAGCAGTTCGCTTACGCTGGACCGGCCGCTGCATCCCCACCGCCTGGGCAATGGCTTCATCAGCCTCAACGGTACGCCGACCGACTGCGTCCACCTGGGCCTTAACGGCCTGCTGGACGAAATGCCGGACATGGTCGTGTCGGGGATCAACCTGGGTGCCAACCTGGGGGACGACGTGCTCTATTCGGGCACCGTGGCAGCCGCCCTGGAAGGACGCTTCCTGTCCCGCCCGGCGTTCGCCTTTTCGCTGTGTTCGCGCCTGACGGACAATCTGCCGGCCGCGATGCACTTCGCCCGTCTGCTGGTGGAGTCCCACGAAAAGCTCGACCTGCCGCCGCGCACCGTGCTCAACGTGAACATCCCCAACCTGCCGCTCGAACGCATCAAGGGCATCCAGATGACCCGCCTGGGTCATCGCGCCCGCGCCGCCGCCCCGGTCAAGGTGGTCAACCCGCGTGGCAAGGAAGGCTACTGGATCGCCGCCGCCGGCGACGCCGAGGATGGTGGAGAAGGCACGGATTTCCATGCGGTGATGCAAGGCTATGTATCCATCACGCCGCTGCAGATGGACCGGACCTTCCGAGAGGCGTTCAATATCCTTGGCGATTGGATCGGAGGGCTCGACCATGGCCAATGAATTGTCCCGCCGGGGTATTGGCATGACCTCCCAGCGTACGCGTGAGCGACTGATCCAGCGCCTGTACGAGGAAGGTCTGTCCAACGCCCACGTGCTCGAAGTGATTCGCCGCACGCCGCGCCACCTCTTCGTCGACGAGGCGCTGGCGCATCGCGCCTATGAGGACACGGCGCTGCCCATCGGGCACAACCAGACCATCTCGCAACCCTTCATGGTGGCGCGGATGACCGAACTGCTGCTGGCAGCAGGCCCCCTGGACAAGGTGCTGGAGATCGGCACCGGCTCCGGTTACCAGACGGCGGTGTTGTCACAACTGGTCGAACGGGTGTTCTCGGTCGAACGCATCCAGGCGCTGCAGGATCGTGCGAAAGAACGACTTGCGGAGCTAAACCTGCGAAATGTTGTCTTTCGTTGGGGCGATGGCTGGGAAGGGTGGTCTGCTTTGGCACCCTACAACGGCATCATCGTCACCGCGGCGGCGGCCGAAGTCCCGCAGGCCTTGCTGGACCAGTTGGCGCCCGGTGGGCGGCTGGTGATTCCAGTGGGCGGCGGCGAGGTCCAGCAGCTGTTGCTGATCGTCCGCACCGAGGAGGGCTTCCAGCGCCAGGTGCTGGACTCCGTACGCTTCGTTCCGCTGCTCAATGGCCCGCTGGGCTGAAACAAGCGCAACGGCTGCGGATACAATACCGGCCAACAGGCTGGACGTAATTCATGGATAAGGGGGATGGGTGAGCTTGACAGCGACCCTGCGACAACGGAACTGGATCAAGGGCCTGGGCCACGCTGTGCTGGCCATTGCCGTTTGCTCTCTGCTGGCGGCCTGTTCTACCTCGTCACGTAGCGGCACCACCGTGGTCGACGGCGGCGCCTCCGCGCGCAAGCCGGCGGTGACCACAGGGCAGTACGTGGTGCGTCGCGGTGACACCCTGTATTCCATCGCCTTCCGCTATGGCTGGGACTGGAAAGCCCTGGCCGCACGCAACAACATCGCCGCGCCCTACACCATCCGTCCCGGGCAATCGATCCGCTTCGATGGTGGGTCCTCCACGACCCAGCCGTCCGTCGCCAAAAATACTACGCCCGTCGCTCCGGCGGTCGTCAATAAACCGACTTCAACTGAGTCCGGTGTCAGTAAACCGACTTCGCCGGCGGCAGCGCCTTCGTCGCAGGCCAGCGCCAGCGCCGCAACTCCGGCTCCGTCGGGCGGCGGTGTCAGCGGCTGGATATGGCCAACCGACGGCACCCTGATTGGGCGTTTTGCATCAAACGGCAGTTTGAATAAAGGGATTGATATAGCCGGGCAATTGGGCCAGCCTGTCTTGGCTGCGTCCAATGGCACGGTTGTGTACGCCGGTAGTGGTTTGCGGGGCTACGGCGAACTCGTGATCATCAAGCACAGCGATACCTACGTAAGCGCCTACGGTCACAACCGCAGGTTGCTGGTGCGGGAAGGGCAACAGGTCAAAGTCGGGCAGAACATTGCCGAGATGGGCTCCACAGGGACTGACCGGGTGAAGCTGCACTTTGAGATTCGCCGCCAGGGTAAGCCTGTCGATCCTCTGCAATACCTGCCAAGTCGTTGACGTTTGCTGTTCCCCTGCGTGGGTGAGCGGGCCTCGGTGTCCTAAGGATAAGGACGCACCTGGGCTTGTTGTCGAACTCAGCAAGGGATAACGACATGGCACTTAAAAAAGAAGGGCCGGAGTTTGACGTCGATGATGAAGTGCTCCTTCTGGAGCCTGGCATCATTTTTGAAGAGTCGCTTGCCGAAGAGCAGGTATCGCTTCAAGTCACTCCCAAAGCCTCACCACTCTCCTCTCTCAAGCAACACAAGCACATCGACTACACGCGGGCGCTCGACGCCACGCAGCTGTATCTCAATGAAATCGGCTTTTCGCCGCTGCTGACCCCGGAAGAAGAAGTCCACTTTGCGCGCCTTGCGCAGAAGGGCGACCCGGCCGGCCGGCGGAGAATGATCGAGAGCAACCTGCGTCTGGTGGTGAAGATCGCGCGGCGCTACGTCAATCGTGGCCTCTCGCTGCTCGATCTGATCGAGGAGGGCAACCTCGGGTTGATCCGGGCCGTGGAAAAGTTCGATCCGGAACGTGGCTTCCGCTTCTCCACCTATGCGACCTGGTGGATTCGACAGACCATCGAACGGGCCATCATGAACCAGACCCGCACCATTCGCCTGCCGATCCATGTGGTCAAGGAACTCAACGTCTACCTGCGGGCGGCTCGCGAGCTGACCCAGAAGCTGGACCACGAGCCTTCCCCCGAGGAAATCGCCAACCTGCTCGAGAAGCCGGTGGACGAGGTCAAGCGCATGCTCGGCCTCAACGAGCGGGTGACCTCCGTGGACGTCTCGCTTGGCCCGGACTCCGACAAGACGCTGCTCGATACCCTCACGGACGATCGGCCGACCGATCCCTGTGAGCTGCTGCAGGATGATGATCTCAGCGAGAGCATCGACCTGTGGTTGTCGGAGCTGACCGACAAGCAGCGGGAAGTGGTGATTCGTCGCTTCGGCCTGCGTGGGCATGAAAGCAGCACGCTGGAAGAGGTTGGGCAGGAAATCGGCCTGACCCGCGAACGGGTTCGCCAGATCCAGGTCGAGGCGCTCAAGCGCCTGCGTGAGATCCTCGAGAAGAATGGTCTCTCCAGCGACGCCCTGTTCCAGTAGCCCCTGGCTCCAGTAAAAAGGCTCGACCTCGAAAAAGCCCGGATGATTCCGGGCTTTTTTATGCGTCGTGATGTAAGCATTCGCTTACATGGCGTGTGAGCGTTCAGCTTAAAAAGCTGCTCGCCTAAACTTCGCTATTATTTATCTTGTTGTTTTATAAGGATTTTATTGCTCTGCGTCAGCGTGGGAGCGGGTTGCCTGGGGCAAACTGCCCCGGTTGCTGCGATGCGGCAGCCGAGTAATATCACCCCCGCGTACACGGAAAGACGCGGGCCGGTAAGGATGCCGGTCAGGACATCGCAGGATGGCGATTCATCAGGATGATGAATTAGGGAAGAAAGAGTGGGCGGGTTATCCCGCCCCTTTTTTTTGCCCGCAGAAAAGTGAAGCAGAAATAAAAAGGCCCGCGCGAGGCGGGCCTTTTCGGAGATCAGCGCTCCAGGTGTTGCAGCTTGTTCGGCTTGCCGTCCCACTCTTCGGCGTCCGGCAGCGAATCCTTCTTCTCGGTGATGTTCGGCCAGACGTCGGCCAGATCCTTGTTCAGCTCGATGAATTCCTGCATGCCATCCGGGACTTCGTCCTCGGAGAAGATCGCCTGGGCCGGGCACTCCGGTTCGCACAGGGCGCAGTCGATGCACTCATCCGGGTGAATGACCAGGAAGTTCGGGCCTTCGTAGAAGCAGTCGACCGGGCAGACTTCCACGCAGTCGGTGTATTTGCACTTGATGCAGTTGTCGGTGACGACGAAGGTCATTTTCTAATTCTCTCCTCAGGCGGGCGGCTAAGCGCGCGCGATTCTAACAGCTTGTTTCGCGGTCCGTCAGACTCGCATCTTCCATGCATATAACAATTCGAGAGCTTGGCGCGGTGTCAGGTCGTCGGGGCTGATGCGCATCAGCTCGTCGACGACCGGGTGCGGCAGGCTGGCAAACAGGTCGCTTTGCAGCGGCGCCGGGCTTTTCGGATCGTTCGAGCGCGGGGGTTCGTGGGGCAGGCTGGTGGTTTCCAGGCGGGCCAGGTGTTCGCGGGCGCGCTGAATTACCGCACCCGGTACGCCGGCCAGTTGTGCCACCGCCAGGCCGTAGCTCTGGCTGGCCGGGCCGGGCAGCACGTGGTGCAGGAAGACGATGCGCTCGTTGTGTTCGGTAGCATTGAGGTGCACGTTGGCCACCGCAGGCTCGCTTTCCGGCAGTACGGTCAGCTCGAAATAGTGGGTGGCGAACAGCGTGAAGGCGCGCAGCTTGGCCAGGTGCTCAGCAGCGGACCATGCCAGTGACAGGCCGTCAAAGGTGCTGGTGCCACGGCCCACTTCATCCATCAGCACCAGGCTGCGGTCGCTGGCATTGTGCAGGATGTTGGCGGTTTCGCTCATCTCCACCATGAAGGTGGAGCGGCCGCCGGCGAGGTCGTCGGAGGAGCCGATACGGGTGAAGATGCGGTCCACCAGGGATAGCTCGCAGCGTGCTGCCGGAACGAAGCTGCCGATGTGTGCCAGCAGCACGATCAGCGCCGTTTGCCGCATGTAAGTCGATTTACCGCCCATGTTCGGGCCGGTAATCACCAGCATGCGGGTGTCCTGGTCGAGGTTCAGATCGTTGGCGACGAACGGCGTATCCAGTACCTGCTCGACCACCGGGTGGCGACCCTGTTCGATCAGGATGCCCGATTCTTCGACGAAGCGCGGGCGGTTCAGGTCGAGATTCAGTGCGCGTTCGGCGAGGTTCGACAGCACATCCAGTTCGGCCAGGGCGGCGGCGGTGTCCTGCAGCGGCGCCAGTTGGGCGATCAGCAGTTCCAGCAGCTCTTCATACAGCTGTTTCTCCCGCGCCAGGGCGCGGCTCTGGGCGGACAGCGCCTTGTCTTCGAAGGCCTTCAGCTCCGGGGTGATGAAACGTTCGGCGCCTTTCAGCGTCTGCCGGCGGATGTAGTCGGCGGGCGCCTGCTCGGCCTGCACGCGGGGCAGTTCGATGTAATAGCCGTGGATGCGGTTGTAGCCAACCTTCAGGTTCGGTAGGCCGGTACGGGCCTTTTCCCGGGTTTCCAGGTCCATCAGGTACTGGCCGGCGTTCTCGCTGAGCATCTGCAGCTCGTCCAGCTCGGCGTCGTAGCCGCGTGCGATCACACCGCCGTCGCGAATCACCGCTGGCGGGTTCTCGATCACTGCACGGGCGAGCAGGTCGGCCAGCTCCGGATAGGTGCGGATGCTGCCGGCCAGTTGGCCCAGGTGCGGCGCTTCCAACTCGGTCATGCCGTTCTGCAGCTCGGGCAGGGCGGCGAGGGCGTCGCGCAGGCGGGCAAGGTCGCGCGGGCGAGCATTGCGCAGGCCGATACGGGCCAGAATGCGCTCGACGTCGCCGATTTCCTTCAATTGCGGCTGGAGGATTTCGAAGCGATAGCGCTCCAGCAGGCAGGCAATGGACTCCTGGCGAGCTTCGAGGACGGCGCGGTCGCGCAGCGGGCGGTTCAGCCAGCGGGTCAGCAGACGGCTGCCCATGGCGGTCTGGCAGCGGTCGACCACCGATTGCAGGGTGTTGTCGCGGCCACCAGCGAGGTTGGTGTCCAGCTCCAGGTTGCGGCGGCTGGCGCCGTCGAGGATGACGGTGTCGTCGATGCGCTCATGGCGCAGGCTGCGCAGGTGCGGCAGGGCGGTGCGCTGGGTTTCCTTGGCGTAGGCCAGCAGGCAGCCGGCGGCGCCGATGGCCAGGGTCAGCTCCTGGCAGCCGAAGCCTTTCAGGTCCTGCACGCCGAACTGCTGGCACAGGCTCTTGTGCGCGGAGTCGCGGTCGAAATCCCAGGGTGCGCGGCGGCGTGCACCGCGGCGCTTCTCCGCCGGCAGGCCCTGGGGCCAGTCGTCGGGGATCAGCAGCTCGGCCGGGTTCATGCGTTCCAGTTCGGCCAGCAGGGTTTCCCAGCCTTTTATTTCCTGGACGTTGAAGCGGCCGCTGGTGATGTCCAGAACGGCCAGGCCGAACAGGCGCTCGTCACCCAGCACGGCGGCGATCAGGTTGTCGCGGCGCTCATCGAGCAGGGCTTCGTCACTGACGGTGCCGGGGGTAAGAATGCGTACCACCTGGCGTTCCACCGGGCCCTTGCTGGTGGCCGGGTCGCCGATCTGCTCGCAGATCACCACCGATTCGCCCAGCTTCACCAGCTTGGCCAGGTAGCCCTCAGCGGAATGGAAGGGAATGCCCGCCATGGGGATGGAGTTGCCGGCTGACTGGCCGCGTGCGGTCAGGGTGATGTCGAGCAGCTTGGCGGCCTTCTTGGCGTCCTCGTAGAACAGCTCGTAGAAGTCGCCCATGCGGTAGAACATCAGCTGGTCCGGATGCTGATTCTTCAGTCTCCAGTATTGCTGCATCATGGGTGTGTGAGCTGAGAGGTCGCTTTGACTCATGGCTTCTGGCTGTCCGGCTTCAACATGCAAAAGCGCCTAGTGTACGGTATCCGCCTGGCCTTCTTTAACCCCGGAGCGCACCGTGCCCCTCACCGATTCCTCGATCACCGAACTCTCTGCGCAACTGGGTGCGCGACTCGCGGCCAACCAGCTGCGCGTCACCACTGCCGAATCCTGCACCGGCGGCGGGATTGCCGAGGCGATCACGCGCATCCCTGGCAGCTCGGCCTGGTTCGAGGCCGGCTACGTCACCTATTCCAATGAGCAGAAGACCCGCCAGCTGGATGTGCCGGCCGAGCTGTTTCCGAAGGTCGGCGCCGTCAGTCGTGAAGTGGTGGAGGCCATGGTCGCCGGCGCTTTGCCGCGCAGCGGCGCGGATATCGCCGTGGCGGTCAGCGGCGTTGCCGGTCCGGACGGCGGTTCTGCCGAGAAGCCGGTAGGCACCGTCTGGCTGGCCTGGAAGAAAGGCGAACAGGTGTTCAGCGAACGCCGCCTTTATGCCGGTGATCGGGAGGCGGTGCGCCGGCAGACCGTGGCGACCGCTCTGGCCGGGCTGTTGCGACTGGCGGACGGGGAAAATCCGCTCCAGGGGTAGGCGAGCGGCTTGCCCTGTGGAATAATACTGGCTACTTATACAGTTGTTCGTGGCCGTCCGGCCCCCTGACTTCGCGAGGACTTCAATGGACGAGAACAAGAAGCGCGCCCTGGCCGCGGCCCTGGGACAGATCGAACGCCAATTCGGCAAAGGCGCGGTCATGCGCATGGGCGACCATGAGCGTCAGGCCATTCCGGCCATCTCCACCGGCTCGCTGGGCCTGGACATCGCGCTGGGCATCGGCGGCCTGCCGAAGGGCCGTATCGTCGAGATCTACGGTCCGGAATCCTCGGGTAAGACCACCCTGACCCTGTCCGTTATCGCCCAGGCTCAGAAGGCCGGCGCCACCTGCGCCTTCGTCGATGCTGAACACGCGCTGGACCCGGACTATGCCGGCAAGCTGGGCGTCAATGTCGACGACCTGCTGGTTTCCCAGCCGGACACCGGCGAACAGGCGCTGGAGATCACCGACATGCTGGTGCGCTCCAACGCCGTTGACGTGATTATCGTCGACTCCGTGGCGGCCCTGGTGCCGAAGGCCGAAATCGAAGGCGAGATGGGCGATCAGCACGTCGGCCTGCAGGCGCGCCTGATGTCCCAGGCCCTGCGCAAGATCACCGGCAACATCAAGAACGCCAACTGCCTGGTCATCTTCATCAACCAGATCCGCATGAAGATCGGCGTGATGTTCGGCAACCCGGAAACCACCACCGGCGGTAACGCGCTGAAGTTCTACTCCTCCGTCCGCCTGGACATCCGCCGTACCGGCGCGGTGAAGGAAGGCGACGAGGTGGTCGGCAGCGAAACCCGCGTCAAGGTCGTGAAGAACAAGGTCGCACCGCCCTTCCGTCAGGCTGAATTCCAGATCATGTACGGCCGCGGCATCTACCGCACCGGCGAGATCATCGACTTGGGCGTGCAGTTGGGCCTGATCGAGAAGTCCGGCGCCTGGTACAGCTACCAGGGCAACAAGATCGGCCAGGGCAAGGCCAATGCCGCCAAGTTCCTGGAAGACAACACCGAGATCTGCAACACCCTCGACAAGGCCATCCGTGAGCAACTGCTGACCAACCAGCCGGCGCCTACCAAGGCCGAGCTCGCGGCGGCGGAAGCCGAAGCGGAAGCTGAAGCCGACTACTGATAGCCATGTCTGTCGAGCTCGATACCCCCGTCGCAGTGCGGCGGGTCGCCATGGACCTGCTGGCGCGACGCGAGCACGGCCGGGCGGAGCTCTCGCGCAAGCTGCGGCAACGCGGTGCTGCACAGGAACTGATCGACCCCGCCCTCGACCGTCTGGCCGAGGAGGGGTTGCTCAATGAAAGCCGCTACCTGGAAAGCTACATCGCCAGCCGTGCGCGGGCCGGTTACGGCCCGCTGCGGATTCGCGAGGAGCTGTCGCAACGCGGTTTGCCCCGTGGCGAAATCGACAGTGCCCTGAGCGAATCGGGCGTTGATTGGAGTGAAAACCTGCGCGAGGTCTGGCGCCGCAAGTTCGCCCGGCTGCCGCAGGACGCCCGCGAGCGGGCCCAGCAGGGGCGGTTCCTGAGCTATCGGGGATACTCGATGGAAGCCATCAGTCGGCTCTTGAGTGGCCGACGCTCGGACGAATGAGCTTCACGATTGAAAACAAGGCACCCGCGAGGGGGCCTTGTTTGTTTCAGGGCCGCGATTTCCGGGTGATCAGCGTGCCCAGTTTTCTGGCTGGTTGATGAAGTTCAACAACTCGCGCAGCCGGCCCTGGTCGCGGCCGTTGAAGGCGAAGGCCAGGCGGGTGAGGTGGGAGAACTCTGGCTCGTCCAGTTCCGATTCGCTGTAGGGCTGCTGGTGGAAGCCATCGGTCACGCAGAGGCTGCCAAACTCCCGTTCCAGCAGTTCCAGTGCGCGCTGACTCAGTGGATGGTTCAGGCGGATCACGAAGCGGTCCTTGAGCCAGCGGCTGGAGTGGAAGTTGCTGTAGAAATGGGCGATCTCTTCGACGGCCTCTTCTGCCGAGTGCACCAGCTTTATCAGGTTCATGTCGCTGGGCAGGATGTATCCGTTGTCTTCGAGCTGTTCCTTGATGAACTCCAGGGCATGATTCCAATAATGCCCGCCGGGCTGGTCGAGCAGCACCACGGGCACCAGCGGACTCTTGCCGGTCTGGATCAGGGTCAGCACCTCCAATGCTTCGTCGAGGGTGCCGAATCCGCCGGGACAGAGCACCAGGGCGTCCGCTTCCTTGACGAAGAACAGCTTGCGCAGGAAGAAGAAGTGGAATGACAGCAGGTTGCTGGTGCCGTCCACTGTGCTGTTGGCGTGCTGTTCGAAGGGCAGGGTGATGTTGAAGCCGAGGCTGTTTTCCAGGCCCGCGCCTTCGTGAGCGGCGGCCATGATCCCGCCGCCGGCGCCGGTAATGACCATCAGGTCGTAGCGGGCCAGCGTCTCGCCCAGTTCGCGGGCCAGGGTATAGACGGGGTGATCGACCGGCGTGCGGGCCGAACCGAATACCGTGACTTTGCGGCGACGCTTGAACTGCTCCAGGGTGCTGAAGGCATGCTCCATCTCGCGCAGGGTCTGCAGCATGATCTTGGCGTCCCAGCGATTGCGGTCGGCTTGGGCCATGCGGGCGACGGTGGTGAGCATCTCGCGGTAGAGCGGCAGGTTCTGACTGTCGCCGGGGGCGGCCAGTTCGGCCAGTTCCTCTATCTTCTGGGCAAGGTCCGTGCCGCTGGTCTGGAAGTGTCTGGAGAGGTAATCGTCGGGCTCATAGGGCATGTTGATACTCCTTGTTCATCAACCCCTGTCGGCCTGTCCATGCGCCGCGGCCGTCCACGCAAGGTGGCGCCGGGACGGATGTCGCGTGCGTCATGCACAGGTCTCATGCAGGAGGCCTGTGCAGTCTGACACTCGGCGTGTGACAGTCCGTGAGACCTCCACTTCAGATCGCTATCCGGTCCCCCGGTTCCGGTATGTTCGCGTTCCAGTTCAGGCGTTCGTGGAGCGCTTTCTGCAACGCATCCATTTTTTCTCGTTCGCCATGTATCAGGTATAGCTCGGGTTTGTGCTCGAAGTGGCCAACCCACTGAATTAATTGCGATTGTCCTGCGTGAGCGGAGAATCCGCCGAGGGTGTGGATCTGTGCTTTAACGCTGATGCGCTGGCGCAGGATACGGACGGTCTCGGCGCCATCGACGATGGCGCGGCCCAGTGTGCCCTGGGCCTGGAAGCCGGGGAAGACGATATGGCACTCCTTGCGCCAGAGGTTGTGCTTGAGGTGGTGGACGATCCGACCTCCGGTGCACATGCCGCTGCCGGCGATAATGATCGCGCCGCTCTGCAGACGGTTCAACGCCATGGACTCCTCGGCGCTCTGGGTGGTGCGCAGGATCGGCAGCCATTCGCCTGCCTTCGCCGTGCCGGTGCCGCGCATGTACTCACGGTCGACGTCGGCGATTTCACCGATGTGTTGCAGGTAGATGCGGTTGGCCTGGGCGGCCATCGGGCTGTCGAGGTAGACCACCTGCTGTGGCAGTCGCCCCTCCTGGTAGAAGCGGCCGAGGTAGTAGATCAGGTCCTGGGTACGGCCGACGGCGAAGGACGGGATCAACACATTGCCGCCGTCACGCTGGGCCTGAGCGAGGATGCCGGCCAGCTCCAGGAGTGTTTCGTTGGCGTCTCGGTGGTCGCGGTCGCCATAGGTGGACTCTAGCAGCACCACGTCGGCGCGGGTCAGTGGTGTCGGCGTACGCATCAGCGGCGAGCAGGTGCTGCCCAGGTCGCCGGAGAACACCAGGCGGCGAGTCATGCCGAATTCGTTGATCTCGATCTCGACGATGGCTGAGCCGAGGATGTGGCCGGCGTTGTGGAAGGTGACACGAATGCCCCGCGCCACATCGACGGTGCTGCCGTAGCTGACGGGCCGGCGCAGGTTCAGTGCGCGGGACGTGTCTTCCACAGTGTACAGCGGCTTTATCGGCGGCCGGTTGAGGCGAGCCCGCCACTTGTTTTCCCACTCGGCGTCTTTTTCGTGGATATTCGCCGAGTCCATCAGCATCAGTTCCAGCAGGTCGCAGCAGGATTCGGTGGCGTAGATCGGTCCCTTGTAGCCCTCCTTCGCCAGGCGCGGCAGCAAGCCACTGTGGTCGAGATGGGCGTGCGACAGCACCACCGCGTCGAGCGCCTTGGGGTCGAATGGGAAGGGTTTGTAGTTGCTGGCCTCATTGTCGCGGGTGCCTTTGCTCGGGCTGCGCCCCTGGCGCATACCGCATTCGAGCAGCACGCGCACGCCGTCGTGGGTTTCCAGCAGGTAACAGGAACCGGTGACTTCCTGGATCGCACCGATGAAGGTGAGTAGCGCCATATCGCCTCCTGGTCGGAATTCTCTTACAGCCTTGCCCGATAGGCTGGACGGTGCGTTGATACATATCAGCGCCCCTGCGGTCTGGCGACCTAGACTTCCTGTCATATCCGAGGAGAGTCGATATGTCCCAGATCCTGCCCAGTCCGGAAGAGCTTGCCGCCCATGCGGCCGCCGAACCGGCATACGCCCAGTGGCTGCATGGCCGAGGTCCGTTTCAGCATAGCGCGCAGACCCGAGCTGCGGTCTTCCGCATGGCTCATCAATTGGTCCAGTATCGTCTCCAGCCTGACCTGGCCAGTGTCTATCGGCTGTTCAGCGCGCTGGACCAACTGACCTGCGCCGGCCTCTGGCTGGTGGCGCACATGACCTATGCCCGCCGCGTGCGCCCGGACGGTGCGCCGTTGCAGGCCGAGGACTTCAAGGCGCAGCCCGAAGGGCATACCGGCGGCGCGCTGAACATGGTGCCGGCCTACGCCGGCTACCTGGCACTCAATGCGTTGAGCGGCAGGACGCGCGGCTGGATGATGGGGCAGGGGCATTGCGTGGCGGCGATCGATGCGCTGAACGTCCTGACCGGCAATCTGCATCCGGAACAGGCCGCGGCCTACGGGCAGGGTGATGACGGACTGAACCGGCTGGTGCAGGACTTCTACAGCTATGTTCAGGCGGCGGACGGCAGGGTTGCCGCACCGCTGGGCAGCCACGTCAATCCGCACACGGCGGGCGGCATTGCCGAAGGCGGCTATCTCGGCTTCGCCGAACTGATGTATGCGCACATGCCGTTGCCGGGAGAGACCCTGGTGGCCTTCCTCTCCGACGGCGCCGCCGAGGAGCAGCGCGGCAGTGACTGGATTCCCCGTTGGTGGCGTGCCGAGGATTGCGGCGCAGCGCTACCGGTGATGATCGCCAACGGCCGGCGCATCGAGCAGCGCACCGACCTTGGCACCCACGAAGGACTGGAAGGTTTCAAGCAACACCTGCGCCGTTGCGGATTCGACCCGGTCAGCTTCGACGGACGAGACCCGGCGGCCTTCGTCTGTGCCCTGTGGGAGATGGAGCAGCGGCTGGAGCACCGGGTCGAGGAAATGGCCCGTGGCATCCTCCACTACCCCTTGCCGATTCCCTACGGCATCGCCGAAACGGTCAAGGGTTTCGGCTTCTTTGGCGCCGGCAGCAATGCCGCGCACAATCTGCCGCTGCCGGGTAACCCGAGCGAGGATGCGCAGGCTCGCGAGCTGTTCAACCAGCATGTGGCGCCGCTCTGGGTCGAGCCGCAGGCGTTGGCCGATGCCTGCGCGCTGTTCACCGCCACCCGTGCCGGCCGGGGGCTGGAGCGGGACAACCCGCTGGCGGTGCGCCGTCCCATCGAGCCGTTGATTCCCGAACTGCATTATCGCAACGATTTCTGCTCGCCGATGGCGGCGCTGGATCGCTTCTACGTGGACCTGTGCGCGGCGAACCCCGACCTGCGCGCCCGCGTCGGCAATCCGGACGAACTGGCGAGCAATCGCCTGGGGGGCGTCCTCAAGGCGCTCAAGCACCGGGTCTGCGAGCCGGAGAGCGAGTTGGAGGCGGTCGACGGACGGGTGATCACCGCCCTCAATGAGGAGGCGGTGGTCTCCGCCTGCCTGGCCAACCAGGGCGGTCTCAATCTGGTGGCGAGCTACGAAGCCTTCTGCGTGAAGATGCTCGGCGCGGTGCGCCAGACCATCATCTTCGCCCGCCAGCAGAAGGAGGTCGGCCGCCCCGCCGGCTGGCTCGGCTGGCCCCTGGTGGCGACCTCGCACACCTGGGAGAACGGCAAGAACCAGCAATCGCACCAGGACACCACCTTCTGCGAGGCGCTGCTCGGCGAGATGAACGACATGGTGCGGGTGGTCTTCCCCGCCGACCACAACAGCGCGCTGGCGCTGCTGCCGGAAATCTACCGCAGCCGTGGTCAGTTGACCTGCATGGTGATCCCCAAGCGCGAGCGTCCTTCGGAGTTCAGCCGCGCTCAGGCCGAGCAACTGGCCCGCGAAGGGGCGCTGGTGCTGGACGAGCATCCGGGCAGCGATCCGCTGCTGCTGATCGCCAACGGCAGCTATCAATTGGCGGAGATGCGCCGCGCCGCCTTGCGCCTGGAGGAGGCCGGCTATCCGTATCGGCTGGTGTACCTGCAGGAGCCCGGCCGCTTCCGCGCTCCGCGTGACAACTGGGAACTGCAGTCGGTCGCCGATGAGGCGCTGACCGCCCGGCTGTTCCCCGATCATTGCGAGCGCCGGGTGTTGCTGACGCACATGCGCCCGGAGGTGGCGCGCGGGCATCTCTGGCCGATCCTGCCCGACGCGCTGAAAACCTCGGTACTGGGCTATCGCAACCAGGGCGGCACGCTGGACGAGGCGGGCATGCTGTTCGCCAACCGCGCCTCCTGGGCCAATGTGCTCGCCGCCTGCGCGCGCCTGATGGACGTGCCACGCACCGCGCTGCTGACGCCCGACGAGGCGGCGGCCGTGGCGGGCAAGGGCGACCCGGCGCTGTTGCGTTGAGACGCTGGGATACGCGGCGCGCAACCGTCGGGGACGGTTGCGCGGGGTTCAGCGTTTCAGCGGCTTGAGCAGCCCGTCGAGGCCGTCGATCTTCAGCTCCAGGGTCAGCTGCATCAGCTGACCCAGCTCACCCTTGGGGAACTCGCCCTTGCGGTGGAACCACAGCAGGTACTCTTCCGGAAGGTCCACCAGCATGCGCCCCTGGTACTTGCCGAAGGGCATCGGCGTGCGCGCGATCTTCAGCAGCTGCAGCTTGTCGAGCATGGCGGGGCGGGGTTACTTCTGCAGCTTGATCTTGCAGCTGCCGGCGTCGAAGCGTTCGGTGGCGACCGGAGCGTTGGTCTTGTACTCGGTAAAGCTGTAGGTGAGGATCGCGCCTTTGGCCAGCAGCTGGCGGTAGGCAGTGTTGCTGCAGACGCTGTCGCCCAGCTGGCTGCGCACGCTGTCGGGGTTCTCGCGCATGCGCTGGGCATGGCTGGCGCGCACGCTCAGGTGGTTGATCAACTGCGGGCCTTCGACGGTGTAGCCCTGGTCGAGGATGTCCTCGTTGATCGCGCGCGGGGTGCCTTCGCTGCTTTCCTTGGCGACCTTTTCCAAGGTCTTGGTCAGTTCGTAGTCCTTCTTCGAGGCGGCGTGCGCGACGGGGAGGACGAGGCAAAGGGCGAGGGCGGTGAGGCGCAACATGGGCATCTCCTGACAAATGGTGCCGATTCGACCGTGCGGACCGATTTGGGTTCGCCGGTTTTTCCAGGGCGCCATTGTCCCTGAAAAGCGCGTCCGTGCCGAGAAACACTTGTCACACGGGTGGCGATCGGCCGCTGATTGACGATTCGCCGGTCGCCCTGACGCGGGGCGCGGGGACGGCTCTGGTACAATCGCCGGTCCGCATTCATCGTTCTATCCGAGCCATCGATGTACCGATCCCTCCCCTGCATCCCGGTGGCGCAGCCATGAGCCACGCCGTTGCCCGCCTTCGCGACGAACGCCTGGCCCGCTGCGTCAAGCCGTTCGTGGCCCGTGGCTCGCGCTCGCCCCGTTGCGCCGGCTGCCGCCTGCGGCCGAACTACTGCATGTGCGGCCTGCGCCCGCAGGTCGAGTCGAACGCGGCGATGTGCCTGGTGATGTTCGACACCGAGCCGCTCAAACCCAGCAACACCGGCTGGCTGATCGCCGAGACCGTGCCCGACACCTGGGCGTTCGGCTGGTCGCGCATCGACGTCGACCCGGCCCTGGTGGTGCTGCTGGACGATCCGCAGTGGCAGCCCTACGTGGTGTTCCCCGGCGAGTTCGTCCAGCCGGAGCGGGTGGTGACCGAGGTGGTGCCGCAGGAGGGCAAGCGGCCGCTGTTCATCCTGCTGGACGCGACCTGGAACGAGGCGCGCAAGATGTTTCGCAAGAGCCCGTACCTCGACCGTTTCCCGGTACTGAGCATCACTCCGGACGCCTTGTCACGCTACCGTCTGCGCCGCTCCAAGTTCGACGAGCACCTGTGCACCGCGGAGGTGGCGGCACTGTGCCTGGGGCTGGCCGGCGACCGTCGCGCCGGGGATGCGCTGGATGCCTATCTGGATGTGTTCAGCGAGCGCTACCTGGGCTCCAAGCGCCAGCAGCCGCTGGATGAGCAGAGCCCGGCGCACCAGGCGCTGATGCCCTTCACCAAGGGGGCGGATTCGTAGGGCGTATAACGTTCGACGTTATACGCCGATTCAACTTGGTTTCCGGCCGTGTGGTCTTCAATCCGGATGCCTGTTACCGAGGCTTCGAACTCAACCCGCGAGCCAACTGACAATCAGGGTGTATCGGCGTACAACCGCGAACGGTTGTACGCCCTACGGACTGGGAAAGGGGGGCCGCAGGTTCAGGCCGCCTGCGCCTCGGCCTTCTTCGGCCATAGCTGCGCCACCAGCATACCGGCGAGCATCAGGGCACAGCCGATATAGCCGCGCAGGTGCAGCGATTCGTCGAGGAACAGCGCACCGGCGATGGCGGCGAATACGGCTTCGAGCGAAAGGATGATCGCCGCGTGGGAGGCGATGGCGTGCTTCTGCGCCACGACCTGCAGGGTGAAACCGGTGGCGACGCCGAACAGGCCGCCGTAGAGCAGGGCGGGGCCGGCCTGGACGATGGCGGCCCAGTGAATCTCTTCGAAGACAAGCGCCAGGACCAGGCTCACCACCGAGCAGGTGACGAATTGCAGGAAGGCCAGGCGGATCGGGTCGTAGCGACTGGCGAACAGGCCCACCAGCAGCATGTGGCCGCCCCAGACGAAGGCGCCGGTCAGCTGCAGCCAGTCGCCGGAGGCGACGTGGAAGTCCGGGCCGATGCTCAGCATGGCCATGCCGATCACCGCCAGCGCCGCGGCCAGCCAGGTGCCCACGCCGGCGCGATGGCCGAGCAGCAGCCCCAGCAGCGGCACGATGATCACGTACAGGCCGGTGATGAAGCCGGAGTTGGTGACGCTGGTGAACAGCAGGCCGACCTGCTGCAGATTGATCCCCAGGGTCAGCGCGACACCGATGGCCAGACCTGCCAGCAGCAGGCCACGGTTGAAAGGCTGGGCGCCGCGCTTGCGCGACCAGGCCAGCAGCGGCAACAGCGCCAGCGCGCCCAGGGCGAAGCGCAGACCGGTGTAGAGGAACGGGCCGATGGCGTCCATCCCCAGGCGCTGCGCGACGAAGGAGACGCCCCAGATCATCGCGGTAAACAGCATCAGGATATCGGCGCGCAGCGCGTGGCTTTTCATTTGTTGTTCTCGAACGGCAGGAAAAAAGCGGAACTCTGCCGCAAGCCCGGGCCGTTGGAAAGGGGCCGGCCTTGCGCGCGGGCGCAACGACACGGCTTTGGCGGTGCATTCGCGCGGACACCGGGCGCCGTCTTTGCGTACAATGCACAGGCAGTGCTCTATCCGGCTCCGACCTTTCCTGCGCAGGTTTGGCTGTTATCCACGGCAAGACTTCGGCGCGGCCTTCAAGGAATTTCCATGGCTTCCTACGAGATCCTGATCGCTGACGATCACCCGCTGTTCCGCAGTGCCCTGCACCAGGCCCTGACCATCGGCCTGGGGCCTGAGGCGCGACTGTCCGAGGCGGCGAGCATCGCGGAGCTGGAGGCCAGGCTGAACGAGAAGTCGGACTGGGACCTGGTCCTGCTGGACCTGAACATGCCCGGCGCCTACGGCTTCTCCGGCCTGGTGCTGCTGCGCGGGCAGTACCCGCAGATTCCGGTGGTGATGGTTTCGGCGCAGGAGGACGCGGCGGTGGTGCAGCGCTCCCGCGAGTTCGGCGCCAGCGGTTTCATCCCCAAGTCCAGCGAGATGAGCACCCTGCAGCAGGCCGTGCGCGCGGTGCTCGATGGCGACGTCTGGTGGCCGCCACAGGTGGACGCGGCGACCGAGATGAGCGAGGAAGTGCGCGCGGCCAGCGCCGGCCTTGCCAGCCTCACGCCGCAGCAGTTCCGCGTGCTGACCATGGTCTGCGAGGGCTTGCTGAACAAGCAGATCGCCTTCGAGCTGAATGTCTCCGAAGCCACGGTGAAGGCCCACGTCACGGCGATCTTCCGCAAGCTCAACGTGCGCACCCGCACCCAGGCGGCTCTGCTGCTGCAGCAGATGGAGTCGGTCCCGGGGGCGTGACGCCGTCACATCCTGTCAAACCGTATGACCCCTTTTTGACGCGCACTGGTATAGAGTGCCGCGACTTTTACCTGTGAGATTCGCTCGTGTCCGCTTCCCCTTTCAAAGGCCAGACCGGCCTGAAACGCATCTTCAACGCCGCCGGTTATTCCCTGGCGGGCTTCGCTGCCGCCTTCAAGGGTGAAGCGGCCTTCCGCCAACTGGTGCTGATCAACGTCATCCTGATCCCGCTGTCGTTCTTCTGCGACGTCACCCGCGGCGAGCGCGCGCTGATGATCGCCGTGTGCCTGCTGGCGCTGATCGTCGAGCTGCTCAACTCCGCCATCGAGGCGGTGGTGGACCGTGTTTCCCTGGAGCGCCACCCGCTGTCGAAGAACGCCAAGGACATGGGCAGCGCGGCTCAGTTCGTGGCGCTGACCATCATCACCGTCACCTGGGCAGGCATCCTGCTCGGCTGAGTGCTGAACCGTGGCCTGTAGGAGCGAGCTTGCTCGCGAACCTGCAAGTCACGGTGTGTTCCCGTTCGCGAGCAAGCTCGCTCCTACAAGTACATTGACGTTTCCGTAGGAGCGCTTGATCAGGGAATCATCGGCAGCACGATGTCCTCGCTGCGCGTAACCCCGGCCGTTTCGCTGCGGCACAGTTCGAGGAACTCGCGCATGGTCGCGGTCTGGTACTTCTGCCGGTGCCAGATGAAGTAGAACTGCCGGCGCAGGTCCAGGTCCGGGGTTTCCACCGGCACCAGGCTGCCGCGGCGGAAGGCGTCGCGCAGGGCCAGGCGCGAGATGCAGCCGATCCCCAGCCCTGACTCCACCGCGCGCTTGATCGCTTCGGTGTGTTCCAGCTCCAGCCTCACGTTCAACGGCTCCACATGGTGGCGCATGGCCTGGTCGAAGGTCAGCCGCGTGCCGGAGCCCTGTTCGCGCAGAATCCAGGCTTCCTCGATCAATCGTTCCAGGCCCGCACGGCCTTCGCGCGCCAGCGGGTGCTGCGGCGCGCAGAACACCACCAGTTCGTCCTCCATCCACGGCTGCACCTCGATGTCCGGGTGCTGGCAGTCGCCTTCAATCAGCCCCAGGTCCAGCTCGTAGTGGGCGATGCGCTGCACCACGTGGGCGGTGTTGTGCACGTGCAGGCGCACCCGGCAGTCCGGCTGGCGTTGCATGAAGGTGCCGATCAGCAAGGTCGCCAGGTAGTTGCCGATGGTCAGCGTCGCGCCCAGGTCCAGCGAGCCGAAGGCGCTCTTGCCGTTGAGCATGTTCTCGATCTCGCTGCCGCGGTCGAGCAGGGCCACCGCCTGGGGCAGCAGCTGGCGGCCGAGGGCGTTGAGGGTCAGGCGCTTGCCGGAGCGGTCGAACAGCTTGCAGTCGAACTGCCGCTCCAGCTCGCCCAGGGCAGTGCTGGTGGCCGACTGCGACATGGACAGCGCCTCGGCGGCGCGGGAGACGCTTTCCTGCTGGGCGACAGCGACAAAGACCTCCAGCTGGCGCAGGGTGAATTTCATGGATGGACTCCGGAAGGGCAGCGCGACATTCGGTCGCCCCGGTCTAGGAAAGGTCTGACGGTATCCTTTCGCGTCGACATGAAGCGGCCTTATCTGCGTTTTGGATTAGCAATATCCAGATAATTTATTTTGCGGATATTGTCGCCGCCTATAAAATGTCGCGCAATTGCGCTACGTCCGGGATCTGCTGGGGTGCGCCACGATTTTCCTAGGAGTCCTTGATGAGCAACCTGTACACCGAGCGCGTTCTCAGCGTGCACCACTGGAACGACACCCTCTTCAGCTTCAAGACCACCCGCAACCCTGGCCTGCGCTTCAAGACCGGCCAGTTCGTGATGATCGGTCTGGAAGTCAACGGTCGTCCGCTGATGCGCGCGTACAGCATTGCCAGCCCGAACTACGAAGAGCACCTGGAGTTCTTCAGCATCAAGGTTCCGGATGGTCCGCTGACGTCGCGTCTGCAGCACCTGAAGGAGGGCGACGAGCTGATGGTCAGCCGCAAGCCCACCGGCACCCTGGTGCTGGACGACCTCAAGCCCGGCAAGCACCTGTACCTGCTGAGCACCGGCACCGGCATGGCGCCGTTCCTTTCGGTCATCCAAGACCCGGAAGTCTATGAGCGCTTCGAGAAGGTCATCCTGGTCCACGGTGTGCGCTGGGTCAGCGAGCTGGCGTACGCGGACTTCATCACCAAGGTCCTGCCGGAGCACGAGTACTTCGGCGACATGGTGAAAGAGAAGCTGATCTATTGCCCGCTGGTCACCCGCGAAGAGTTCCACAGCATGGGCCGCCAGACCGACCTGATGCGCAGCGGCAAGCTGTTCGCCGACATCGGCCTGCCGCCGATGAACCCGCAGGACGACCGCGCCATGATCTGCGGTAGCCCGAGCATGCTGGACGAAACCAGCGAAGTGCTGAACAGCTTCGGCCTGCAGATCTCCCCGCGCATGGGCGAGCCGGGCGACTACCTGATCGAGCGCGCCTTCGTCGAGAAGTAAGCAGCGTCCGACGATTCAGTCGAAAGAGCGCCGCGATTCCCTGGGGATCGCGGCGTTTTCTTATGGGCTGCTTTCCGGCATCGATAGCGCGGCTTTTCGTAGGAGCGCAGCATTGCCCTCACCCTAACCCTCTCCCAAAGGGAGAGGGGACCGTTCGGTGCAGGATGAAACTGTGGTGTCAGCCGGTGCGGACTGCCCCCTCTCCCTTTGGGAGAGGGCTGGGGTGAGGGGGACACGCAGGCACGGACTTTGCGGTCGGCAATCGCTCCTGGGAATGCGCGATGGGCTCTAGGTCAACCGTTGCCCGGAAACCGCCGGGTGGTACAGCGGCTGCACCTTGTTCCCCGCCGGGTCGAGCAGGTGGAAGCTGCGGGCTCCGTCGCCATGGTCGAAGGGGCGGTCCAGCAGGGTCACGCCACGGGCCTTGAAGTACTGGTACCAGGCTTCCAGCTCTTCCACGCTGTCGACGATGAAGCCGTAGTGGTCCATGGTCTGCAGGCCGTTGGCGGCGCCGACGCCGCGCCCGAGGGAGAGGTTGTCGTTGCCGCAGGTGAGGTACACCAGGTCCTCGTTGGCGCGGTTGAGCACCTCCATGCCGAGCACGTCGACGTAGAAGCGCTCGCACTCTTCCAGGTTCGGCACCAGCAGGGCGAGATGTCGCAGGCCGTTGAGGCGGCCGGGGCGGGCAGGGAGATCGGACATGAATGGGATTCCTTTTTTTGTATACAATTTATTTTCAAATTTAAAACAAAAGGAGCGCCCTGTGTACAGTCTCTTTATCAAGACCCGCGTAAAGCCCGGAACCGCCGATGAGTTCCTGGACGCCATCAAGGTCAATGCCGCCGCGTCGGTGGCCAGCGAGCCGGGTTGCCTGGTGTTCGATGTGTCCCAGGACCGCGTCGATCCGGACGTGATCTACCTCTACGAGATCTACCGCGACGACGCGGCCTATGACGCGCACACCCAGACCGCGCACTTCCGCGACAGCCGCCCTCTGGTGGAGCCGCTGATCCTCGAACAGGAATGCTTCGAGAGCGACGTGATCGCCCTTAATCCGGTGAGCTGAGGCGCGTCAGCCGTCGCCGCGGGCGAGGTCGAGCACGCGGATTTCGCCGTCGACGGGGTAGTGCCAGTGCACGTCCAGGTCCCACAGGCGCACGCCATAGCGGCGCTCAGGCGGCGGCTTCTGGTAGGCCGGGCGCGGGTCCTGGGCAAGGCACTGCTCGATGAGCTCGCGCACTGGCTGGCCGAGGCGCAGGCCGTGCTCCTGGGCCTGGCGCAGGGCCTCGTCGCTCCAGTGCACGGCGATGGGGGCGGGGGGGGCGTCGGCGATGGTGTTGCGGGCATCGCTGACGATGTCCGCGTAGGGCACATAGGGCTTGATGTCGATCACCGGTGTGCCGTCCAGCAGGTCGATGCCGGACAGCCAGAGGCGGCCGGGCTCGACCTTCTCCAGCTTCACCACCGACTGGCCGATGCCGTTGGGACGGTGGGTGGCACGGGTGGCGAACACGCCCAGCGAGCGGTTGCCGCCCAGGCGAGGCGGGCGCACCTTCAGTCTCGGCTTGTCTTCCAGCGCCTGGTGGAAGAGGAACAGCAGCCAGACGTGGCTGATCTGCTCCAGGCCTTCCACCGTATCGCCCGTGTCGAACGGCGGCAGCAGCTCCAGCACGCCGGTCGCGGCCGGGGCCAGTTGCGGCTGGCGCGGGATGGCGAACTTCTCCTTGAAGCAGGAGCGGAGGTGGCCGATGGGCGAGACGGTGTGGGACATGGCGGCACAAGCTGTTGCAGGGGCCGCCATGGTACCCGATTCGGCGCTTATCCGAGGTGGAAGCCGCCGTCGATGGGGATGATGTTGCCGGTCATGTAGGCGCCGGCGGCGCTCGCCAGGCTGATGGCCAGGGCGGACATTTCCTCCTCGCGGCCCCAGCGGCGCATCGGTATCACGGCGGTATCCTCGGCCATGGCCTGCTCGTCGTTGGCGATGTGGCGGGTCATCTTGCTGGGGAAGCGGCCGGGGGCGATGACGTTGACGTTGATGTGGTCGCCCACCAGCTCGCGCGCCAGCATGCGTGACAACTGGTGCAGTGCCGCCTTGCTCGGGCCGTAGGCGTAGGCGTTCTCGCCGTGGGACGTGACGCCGGCCACCGAGCCGATGTTGATCACCCGCGCCGGGTTCTGCGCGCTGCCGCCTTTCTTCAGCAACGGCAGCAACTGCTGGATGCAGCTGAACACGGCGGTGACGTTGAGCTGCATGACCTTTTCCCAGCCCGAGGCAGGGTAGCTCTCCAGCGGCGCGCCCCAGGTGGTGCCGGCATTGTTCACCAGGATGTCGAGGTGGTCCAGGTGCTCGTTCAGCTCGGCAGCCAGGGCGCGAGCGCCTTCTTCGGTGGCGAGGTTGGCGGGCAGGCCGATGCACTCGCCGTACTGCGACAGCTCGGCGGCGGTCTCGGTGCAGGCGGCTCCGTCGCGGGCGCAGATCATGACCTTGGCGCCGGCTTCGAGCAGGCCCTGGGCGATCATCCGGCCTATGCCGCGAGTACCGCCAGTGACCAGCGCGGTCTTGCCTTCGAGGGAAAAATAGCGGTGCATGAGCCTCTCCTGGCTGCGAAATTCGCCTCACCGTAGCGGGATTGCCGAGGGCCTCCGAGCACTATCGAGAACGCAAATGGCGACGCATCACACCCGCACTGCGCTTTCTTAACCGGCGCATAACGTCTGCTGCCCTAGTGTCCACGGATATTCGAGTGGCTGGGGTCCGGGTGATGCAGGGGTGGAGCAGAGAGCGCAAGGCGTTGGCGTGGCTCATGGGCGTTTCGACGGTGCTGCTGATGTGCGGGCTGGGTAGCCGCGAGGTCTGGGGGCCGGAGGTGCGCTGGGCGGATATCGTGCTGCAGATGCTGCAGTCGGGGGACTATCTCGATCCTTACCTGAGCGGTTCGCCTTACTACGACAAGCCGCTGTTGTCCTACTGGTTGATCACCGCCCCGGCCAGCCTGTTCGGCCTCAATCATTGGACGCTGCGGGCCAGCAGCGTGCTCGCCGGGCTGGGCAGCGTCTGGCTGGTCTGGTGGCTGGGCGAGCATCTGCTGCGCAAGGGCACCGGTCTGCTGGCCGGTTGGCTGATGGCGACCACTTTCTACTTCCTGTTCTGGGCGCGGGTGGCGACGGCGGACATGCTGACGGTATTCGGCGTGCTGGCGGCGCTCGCCTGGTACTGGCGCGGGCCGGAGGATACGCGGTTCTCGCGCTACCTGGGGTTCTGCCTGATCCTGACGCTGACCTCGCTGTGCAAGGGATTGATCGGATTCGTCCTGCCGGTGCTGATGCTGCTGCCGCACCTCTTCAGCGCCGGGCGCTGGCGGCGGCACCTCAACCTGCGTCTGGTGGCGGCGCTGCTGGTCGCTGGCGGCGTGTACGCGATTCCTTTCGTGCTGTCGCACCTGTACGGCCAGCCCACCTACGGCGAGAGCGGCCTTGCCCTGGTGTTCCGCGAGAACGTGGTGCGCTTCTTCCAGCCCTTCGACCACGAGGGGCCGATCTATACCTACCTGCTTTACCTACCGGTCTACACCTTGCCCTGGGCTCCGTTGTGGATCATCGGGCTGTGGTATGCCGGGCGCCACTGGAAACAATTGGAGCCCAATGCGCGCTGGCTGGTCTGGGCCCTGGCGCTGCTGTTCGCGTTCTTCACCGCCAGCGGCAGCCGGCGCAGCTACTACGTGCTGCCGCTGGTGCCATTCGCCCAGTTGCTCGCGGCCTGGTGGGTGGTGGAGTCCCGCCATCGGCGCGCGCTCGCCGGGCTGGGGCGTATCTGGCCGCGTGCGCTCGGTGTGGCGGCCGTGGTGATGCTGCTGGTGCTGGGCGTGGCTTACCCGTGGAGCAATGGCGGGGGCGGGGTTCCGGGGTTCGCCAGCGACGTACGCAGCCAGGCTGAGCGGACGGCGCCCTGGTCGCAGTGGCGGGTGCTGATCCTGGGCGAACACGACGCGCGGCTGCCGATGTACCTGGAAAAGCGCGGTTCGCCCCAGGCCCATCCGTTCCACTTCGTGCGCTCGGGATATCCGCAGGGCGACAGCGCCGCGCTGTTCGCCTGGCTGCGCCAGCGCACCGGCGAGGAGTGGGACCCGGCGCGGACCCTGATCATCACCCAGGCTTCGTCACACGGCGAGCGTCCGCTGGCGTGGCTGGCGACGGATCACCGCGTCATCGAGTCCGGGCCGAACAATGGCCAGCGCCTGGCACACAAGACCGGGGACATCAGCCTGGCCTATCTGCCATCCGCGGTCAGTGCGGGCGCAGTAGTCGCCGAGCCAGCAGCAGGTAAGGCGGCAGATTGATCGCCAGCACCGCCAAGCCGAGGATGACCTGGGTCGCCTCGGTCAAGCCGGCGGGATAGATCAGCGGGATCAAGTAGTGCTCGATGAAGCCGCCGTCGTAGTCGTTATCGCCGGCCAGGGCGCGGAAGTGGTTCTCCAGTGGCGTGAGCGGGCAATAGAGGTGGAGGAATTCCACCGCCATGCCCCAGGCCGCCGCCGGCAGGTGCAGCCAGGCGAGGCGCGGCCAGCGCAGCACCAGCAGGCCGCCGAGCAGCACGAAGAGGATGAACCCCAGGTGCAGCAGCACTACGGCATCGGCGGCCAGGCGATAGAGCACGGTGGCCTCAGCGCTGCTGGCGCTGGGTCAGGCCCTTGAGGAAGTTGCGCAGCAGCTGGTCGCCGCAGGGCCGGTAGTTGTTGTGGCCGGGCTTGCGGAACAGCGCGCCCAGCTCCGTCTTGGTGACGATGAAGTCCACGCTGTCGAGGATCGCGAGGATGTCGTCGTCGCGCAGTTCGAAGGCCACACGCAGTTTCTTCAGGGTGATGTTGTTGGTCAGCGGCAGTTCCACCGGCGGCAGCGGGCGCGATTCGTCGCGGCCACGGCGATGGACGATCAGGCCATCGAGGAAGTGCGCCAGCACGCGGTCGCTGCACGGCTTGAAGTCCGGCTCGTCGTCGCGGGCGAGGAAGGCACCGACATCCTCGGCGCTGAGATTGAAGCCAGCCAGCGCGGTGATCTCGGCGACCTGGGCGTCGCGGATGTCGAGCAGGTAGCGCAGGCTGCGCAGTACGTCGTTGTTGGTCATGAGCTTTCCATCAGCAGAAATGAAAAGCCCCGCATCGGCGGGGCTTTTGCGGATCAGACCAGTTCGGCCCAGAGGTCGTATTCGTCGGCGTCGGTGATGCGCACGCGCACCTTGTCGCCCGGCTTCACATCGAAGGTGTCGATGTACACGGCGCCGTCGATTTCCGGGGCGTCGGCGAAGGAGCGGCCTACGGCGCCTTCGTCATCCACTTCGTCGATCAGGACTTCGATTTCCTTGCCGATCTTCAACTGCAGGCGCGCGGCGGAGATCGCCTGCTGGTGCGCCATGAAGCGCTCCCAACGGTCCTGCTTGACGTCGTCGGGCACTGCGTCCAGGCCCAGGTCGTTGGCCGGGGCGCCTTCCACCGGGGAGTACTGGAAGCAGCCGACGCGGTCGAGCTGGGCTTCGGTCAGCCAGTCCAGCAGGTACTGGAAGTCTTCCTCGGTCTCGCCGGGGAAGCCGACGATGAAGGTGGAGCGGATGGTCAGCTCGGGGCAGATCTCGCGCCACTTCTTGATGCGCGCCAGGGTCTTGTCCTCGAAGGCGGGGCGCTTCATGGACTTGAGCACTTTCGGGCTGGCGTGCTGGAAGGGGATGTCGAGGTAGGGCAGCAGCTTGCCCTCGGCCATCAGCGGGATCACGTCGTCGACGTTGGGGTACGGGTAGACGTAGTGCAAGCGCACCCACACGCCCATGGAGGAGAGCGCCTGGCACAGCTCCAGCATGCGGGTCTTCACCGGCTGGCCGTCCCAGAAGTCCATCTTGTACTTCAGGTCCACCCCGTAGGCGCTGGTGTCCTGGGAGATGACCAGCAGCTCTTTCACGCCGGCCTTGACCAGGCGTTGGGCTTCGCTGAGCACGTCGCCCACCGGACGGCTGACCAGCTTGCCGCGCATCGACGGGATGATGCAGAAGCTGCAGCTGTGGTTGCAGCCTTCGGAAATCTTCAGGTAGGCGTAGTGGCGCGGGGTCAGCTTGATGCCCTGCGGCGGCACCAGGTCGATCAGCGGGTTGTGCTCGGCCTTGGGCGGGATCACCTCGTGGACGGCGTTGACCACCTGCTCGTATTGTTGCGGGCCGGTCACGGCCAGCACGCTGGGGTGCACGTCGCGGATGCTGTCTTCAGCCACGCCCATGCAGCCGGTGACGATCACCTTGCCGTTCTCGGCGATGGCCTCGCCGATGGCGTCCAGGGATTCGGCCTTGGCGCTATCGATGAAGCCACAGGTGTTCACCACCACCACGTCTGCGTCCTGGTAGGTGGGGACGATTTCGTACCCTTCCATGCGCAGCTGGGTGAGGATGCGTTCGGAATCGACGGTCGCTTTCGGGCATCCGAGCGAGACGAAACCTACTTTGGGTGTGGCGGTGGACATGTGCGGCTAACCTCGAAGGGCGCGCTGGTGGCGCCTCTGATCAAAAAGTGCGCAATTCTAGCGGCAGCCCGCGCGCTTGACCAGTCTCCCTGGGACAAGCTGTCGCAGGCCCCTGATAACGCCGGCCAGCCGGTAATTGTGGGCAACAGGCTCTATAGTCTTTCAAATCGAATGCGACCGGCTCTTGCATCGACGAAAGGGTCGGAGCAGGATGCGCCGAATTTTTTTGAGGAATTTTGTTACATGTCCGATGCAAGCGCCGGCACCGTTGAGCATGAACAGCCCCATTCCAGCTCCGCGATCGGCCTGATGGTCGGTGCCGTGGGCGTTTGCTACGGCGATATCGGCACCAGCCCGTTGTACACCCTCAAGGAGGTGTTCGTCGGCGGCTATGGCGTGCAGCCAAACCACGACGGCGTGCTCGGCGTGCTGTCGCTGATCTTCTGGTCGCTGATCTGGGTGGTGTCGATCAAGTACGTGATCTTCGTACTGCGCGCCGACAACCAGGGCGAGGGCGGGGTGATGGCGCTGTCGGCCCTGGCCCGTCGCGCCGCCACCGGTCGCCGGCGGATGCAGGCGATGGTGGTGGTGGCTGGCCTGATCGGTGCCGCGCTGTTCTACGGCGACAGCATGATCACCCCGGCGATTTCGGTGCTCTCGGCCGTCGAGGGTCTGGAAATCGCCTTCGATGGCCTGGAGCACTGGGTGGTGCCGCTGTCGCTGATCGTGCTGGTCGGCCTGTTCCTGATCCAGAAGCATGGCACGGCGCGTATCGGCATCCTGTTCGGTCCGGTGATGGTGGCGTGGTTCCTCGCCCTGGCGGCGCTGGGTGCCTATGGCGTGTCGCAGCAGCCCGAAGTGCTCAAGGCGATGAACCCGGGCTGGGCACTGAACTTCTTCATCTCTCACCCCGGCATCGGCGTGGCGATCCTCGGTGCCACCGTGCTGGCGCTGACCGGCGCCGAGGCGCTGTACGCGGACATGGGCCACTTCGGCCGCAAGCCTATCGCCCGCGCCTGGTTCGCCCTGGTGCTGCCGGCGCTGGTGCTCAACTACTTCGGCCAGGGCGCGACCATCCTGGTCAACGCCGAGGCCGCCCGTAACCCCTTCTACCTGACCGCGCCGGGCTGGGCGCTGCTGCCGATGGTGGCGCTGTCCACCCTGGCCACGGTGATCGCCTCCCAGGCGGTGATTTCCGGCGCCTTCTCCCTGACCCGCCAGGCCATCCAGCTGGGTTACGTGCCGCGCATGGTGATCCAGCACACTTCCAGCCATGAGCAGGGGCAGATCTACATCGGCATGGTGAACTGGGCGCTGATGGTCGGCGTGGTGCTGCTGGTGCTGGGCTTTGAGTCCTCCGCTGCCCTGGCTTCCGCCTATGGCGTGGCGGTGACCGGCACCATGCTGATGACGACCCTGCTGATGGGCGTGGTGATCTGGCTGCTGTGGAAGTGGCCGCTGTGGCTGGCCATTCCGTTCTTCCTGATGATGCTGCTGGTGGACAGCCTGTTCTTCGCCGCCAACCTGCCCAAGGTGGTCCAGGGCGGTGCCTTCCCGGTGATCGCCGGTATCGGCCTGTTCATCCTGATGACCACCTGGAAGCGGGGCCGCCAGCTGCTGGTGGACCGCCTCGACGAAGGTTCGCTGCCACTGCCGCTGTTCATCTCCAGCATTCGTTCGCAGCCGCCGCACCGTGTGCAGGGCACCGCCGTGTTCCTCACCGCGCGCTCCGACGCGGTACCCCATGCGCTGTTGCACAACCTGCTGCACAACCAGGTGCTGCATGAGCAGGTGGTGCTGCTCACCGTGGTCAACGAAGACAGTCCGCGCGTCAGCCCGGACCGCCGCTTCGAGGTCGACGCCTACGGCGAAGGCTTCTTCCGCGTGGTGCTGCACTTCGGCTTCATGGAAGACCCGGACATTCCGCTGGCGCTCAAGCTCTGCCACCTCAACGAGCTGGACTTCAGCCCGATGCGCACCACCTACTTCCTCAGCCGCGAGACGGTGATTCCGTCCAAGCTGATCGGCATGGCGCGCTGGCGCGAGGGGCTGTTCGCCTTCCTGCTGAAGAACGCCAACGGCAACCTGCGCTACTTCAACCTGCCGTTGAACCGGGTGATCGAGCTGGGGACGCAGGTGGAAATCTGAGGTTCCGCAGTACGAAAAAGCGCGCCGATGGCGCGCTTTTTCTTTGGGTGTCTTTATGTAGGAGCGGACCTTGTCCGCGATCCGGCCGATAGGCCGACATCAGAGGGCACCGCTATCGCGGTGATCGCGGAGAAGCTCCGCTCCTACGAGAACACGCCAGACTCAACCTGTAGGAGCGCCCCATGGGCGCGATTCGCGGGCAAGGCCTGCTCCTACGGGGCGCCGCGTTATTCCGGTCGCGCCTCACCCTTGCCCGGCAACATGCGCACCAGGGTGTTGTCGCGGCTGATGTAGTGGTGGAACAACGCGGCCAGGGCGTGCAGGCCGATCAGCCAGTAGCCCAGCACGGCGATGGTCTCGTGCCATTCCCTGACCTGCTTGGCCAGGTCCGGATTCTTCTCCACCAGGTGCGGCAGCTCCATGCCCCAGAAGGGGACGGGCTTGTCGGCGGCGCTGAGAATCACCCAGCCGGCCAGGGGCAGGCCGATCATCAGGACGTAGAGCGCTACGTGCATCAGCTTGGCCAGCTTCATCTGCCAGCTCGGCGGAGCGGGAAGGATGGGCGGGGTCGGGTAGATGAAGCGGCCGATCAGGCGCAGCCAGACCAGCACGAAGACGCTGAGGCCAAGCACGAAGTGCCAGTGCTTGAGCAGCTCACGGGCTTCGCTGCCCTTCGGGAAGTTCCCGCGCAGTTCCATGCTGGCATACACCGCCGCAATCAGCAGCAGCATGAGCCAGTGCATGGCGATCGACAGGCTTCCGTAACGGGAGGGTTTCTTTGTCAGGCTCATGACGGTTCCTTGTGTGGCTTCGCGGGCCCCGCTCTACAACGGGGCTGACAGTGTGAGCATAGAGCCTTAAGCCAGTCTGAAGCAGCCCCTGGCCCATGAAGAAAGGGCCGCGTTGTGCGGCCCTTTGATGGGGATCAACCTTCGTTGTCGGCCGCCTGGCGGGAGCGGATGGCGTCGACCAGGCGCTTGGCGAGGGCTGGATAGTTCTCGTCGAAGTGGTGGCCGCCGGGGAGCTGGAGGTTTTCCCCGACCGATTGCGGCTGGGTGCAGCCGCTCTCGTCCTTTTCCTCTATGCCGTACACACAGAGCACCTTGGGGCCCGGCAGACGGGCCATTTCCGGGCCGGTGGCGGCTTCCTGGCCGGCCTTGCCCAGCCAGCCCTGTACTTCGATCTCGAAGCTGCCGCTGCGGGCGAAGGCCAGCAGGATCACCGCGCTGACATCCTTCTTGGCGTCGGCCGGCAGGCGATTGTAGATCGCCGGCAGCACGTCGGCGCCGAAGGAGTAGCCGGCCAGCACGAAGTGCTTGGCACCCCATTTCTGTCGGTAGTGCTGCATCAGCACGGCGAGGTCGGCGGCGCTCTGCTCGGGGGTCTTGTGCTCCCAGAAATAGCGCAGGGCGTCGACGCCCACCACTGGATAGCCCAGTTCGGCCATCTGTGCGGCGACGTCGCGGTCCAGATCGCGCCAGCCACCGTCACCGGAATAGAACAGGGTGACGGTTTCCGACGGTTTGGCGGCGGGGACCTCGACCACCGGCACGTTGTCGTTGCCGCCTTGCAGCAGGTGGTGCAACTGGTCGGCGAGGACCTTGGGCAGCGGCGTGTCGTAGTCGGCGATCACTGTCTCGGCGTTCTTCAGGCCACGGGCGAAGCGTGCACTGGGATCATCCGGGTTGTCGTTCCAGGCGGCCAGCCAGTGGCCGTGGGCCGCGCTCTGCGGCAGGGGCGTGGCGGCGCAGTCGAGCTTTTCCAGGGAGAAGTCGACCGACAGGGCGCGGGCCTTGTCGTCGCTCTGCCCGGCGAGCCAGCGCCAGGCGTAGGCGCCGCCCGGGCCGATTCCGGCGACCAGGGTTGGCTGGCCGTCCAGCAGCTCGCCGGCGGCCTGGATGCGCTGTTGCTGGGCGGCGCAGTCCTTGTCCGGGAAGACGAACTGCACCACGCGGGCGCCGCTGTCGTGGGCCAGGGCCAGCAACTGGCCGTCGTCCAGTTTCTGGTCCGGCTGTACCGCCAGCAGGACGCGTGCGGTGGGTTGCTTGGCGGGGATGGCCAGGCTGACGGCGCTGCCGTCGGACAACTGGCGGTGTTCCAGGGACGCCTGGGAGGCGGGGCGGCTCCACAGCAGCAGGCCTGCAGCGATGATGACCAGGAGGAGCAGGGCGAGCAGGTGCCGCCAGCGACGTTTCAACATTTCAGCGTTTCACCAATCCACTCAGTCCGCCGGCGATCAGCGCGGCGGTATCGGCCAGGGCCACCAGCGGATCCAGTCCGGCGGGCACGGCCAGGTAACGGGGCTCCCAGTCGGGCTGGAACTTGTCCTTGAAGCGGCGCAGCCCCTGGAAGTTGTAGAACTGCTCGCCCCGGCGGAAGACCAGGGCGCCCAGGCGCTGGGTCAGCGGCGCGCCACGGCGCGGCTGCAGGCCGGCGAGCGGCACCATGCCCAGGCTGAAGCGGGTGTGCCCGCTTTCCTTGTAATGCAGGATCAGGCCGAGCATGAGGAACTCCATGGTCAGCTTCGGTGCGTCGGGCACCATGCGCATCAGGTCGATGCTCGCCAGCTCCTTGCTGCCGGTTTCCAGCAGGTTGGCGAAGGCCACGGCGCGGCCTTCGTGGCGGATCACCACGATGCGGAAGTAACTCAGGTACTCGGGGGTGAAGCGGCCCAGGGAAAAGCCCTTCTCGCGGACGTTCTTGCCGCCCAGCCAGGCGTCGGAGATCGCCCGCAGCTCTTCCATCGGCGCCTGACCCGGTTCGTGGAACTCCAGGCTCAGGCCGTCGCGCTGACCCCGGTTCCAGGTGTAGCGCAGGTCCTTCATTTCCTTGCCCTTGTTCTCCAGGTCGAAGCGGCGCAGGTCGACCCGCGCCTCTTCGCCGAGCTTGAGGGCGGTCAGGCCGATGTCCATGTACAGCGGCAGGTTCTCCGCCCGCACCTGGTAGAACACCGGGCGCGCGTGGTGCAGGTCGCAGAGGTCGCGGAATTGCCAGATCAGCTCGGCGCGGGACTGCGCCGGGCCCACCGGGTCGAACAGCGCTACCAGGCTGCGGCCACGGCGGGCGTACATCAGGAAGGCGTCGTTGCCTTCGTGGAACAGCAGCGCCTTGTCGCCGGAGAGGGCCAGGCCGCCGTCCGGTTGAGACGAGTTGGCGAGGATGCCCGCGGCGGTGTCCAGTTCTTCGCGGCTGGGTTCGAGGATCGCCGGCGGCTCGGTGCGCAGCAGCCAGTACAGCGCCAGCGCGGCCAGCAGCAGGCAACTGCCCAGGGCGGCGCGCAGGCCGCGCGGAGCGTCGGCGTCCAGGGCGAACTGCCACCAGAGTTCCTGATCGTAGGGCACGTCCTGGTAGGCGAACAGCAGCAGCCAGATCGACGCACCGATGACGCAGGCGGCGGCCCCCAGATACAGCGGCGAGAAGGGCAGGTCCATCAGGCGGCTGCGGCGGTAGAAGGCGCTGCGGAAGACCACCAGCAGCGCGGCGGTGAAGCTCAGGATCAGTGCTTCTTCCCAGTCGAAGCCCTTGAGCAGCGAGAGCGCGGCGCCGGCAATCAGCAGGCCGAGCGTCAAGGCCCAGGCCGCGGACAGGCGACGGCGCAGGCCGTAGGCGAGCAGCAGGCAGAGCACGCCGATCAGGCTGGCGGCCAGGTGCGAGGCATCGATGAGGCGGTGCGGCACCAGGAAGCCGATTTCCTCCAGGCGGGTGTCGATGGAGGGCGTGGCGCCGGAGAACAGCAGCACGACGCCGGAGATGAACACCAGCAGCGAGAGAATCTGCGCGGCGAAGCCGGAAGTGATGCGTACCGCTTGCTTGGCTACCAGGACTCGGCGGGCCTCGAGGAACAACAGCAGCAGGCAGGCGACGATCAGTGGCAACACCACATAGATCAGGCGGTACAGCAGCAGGGCGGCGGCCAGGGGCGCGGCGCCCAGCTGTCCGGCGAAGGCCGCCAGCAGCACGGCCTCGAAAACCCCCACGCCACCGGGGACGTGACTGAGCACGCCGGCCGCCAGGGCGATCAGGTAGACCAGCAGGAAGGCGCCGAAGGGCGGGGCTTCCGGCAGCAGCAGATAAAGCACGGTGGCGGCGCAGGCGACGTCCAGCGCGGTGATCAACAGTTGCAGCAGCGACAGGCGCAGGCCGGGCAGGCGCACGGTGCGGCGACCGATGCGCACCAGGTGGCTGTCCGGGGACGGTTGGTCCGGCAGGCGGCGGCGTTCGATGCCGACTACCAGCAGGATGCAGAAGGCGATGATGCCCAGGGCGAGCACCGTGACCAGCCAGCTCGGCAGGTGCAGGGCCAGGGAGGCGTCGGACAGGTCGCTGAGGGCGGCCAGCGCGGCCAGTATCGGTAGGGCACAGCCCAGGGACAGGCTGGCGAACAGGGTCATCCGCGCGACTTCGGCGGCGCCCAGGCCCTGGCGGGCATACAGGCGATAGCGCACCGATCCGCCCGAGAGCATCGACAGCCCCACGGCATTGCCGATGGCGAAGGCCGAGAAGCCGCCGGTGAGCAGCGCCGAAGGGGACAGCCTCACCCCGGCGAAGCGGGTGGCCGACCATTCGTAGCCCAGCAGGGTGATGAAGCCAGCAACGGTGGCGGCGAAGGCGCCGGCCAGCGAGGCTGTGGGGACGTCGAGAATTGCGTCGTGCAGGGAATAGGCGTCGAGGTCACGCAGCAGGTGGTAACAGGCGATCAGCGCAAGGCTGAACAGCAGCAAGGTGACGCCCAGGCCGATCGGCTGGCGATTGGCGTTGATCCAGTGCAGAAGCCCGCTGCGCTGCGGCTGCTCGCCGGCTGCGGGGCTGTCTGGTGTGGCAGGGTTGGCGCTCATCGGGCACCTCATCGAATTTGCGCGACAGAGTAGGGGCAGTAGCGCGATTTCCCAAGTCCCTCGGGAGGATTTCTTCCTGGGGGCGACGATTTGCTGAAGCAGTTTCTCGGGCGCAACGAAAAAAGCCACTCCTAAGAGTGGCTTTCTTCTTGATGTCTGGTTGCGGGAGCAGGATTTGAACCTACGACCTTCGGGTTATGAGCCCGACGAGCTACCAGACTGCTCCATCCCGCGGCGTCCATTCTACGAGGATGAAAGCTGTTGTCAATCAAAATTTCGTTTTTGATCAATAATTTAAATTCACACGCAAACGAAAAAGGCCACTCCGAAGAGTGGCCTTTTCACGATGTCTGGTTGCGGGAGCAGGATTTGAACCTACGACCTTCGGGTTATGAGCCCGACGAGCTACCAGACTGCTCCATCCCGCGGCGGCCATTCTACGCGGGCAAAAGGTCTTGTCAATCGATATTTCGTGTTTGATCAATAATTTAAATCGCGCGCAAACGAAAAAGGCCACTCCGAAGAGTGGCCTTTTCACGGTGTCTGGTTGCGGGAGCAGGATTTGAACCTACGACCTTCGGGTTATGAGCCCGACGAGCTACCAGACTGCTCCATCCCGCGGCCGCCATTCTACGCAGGCTGACTGCCGTGTCAATTAAAAGGACCGAAAAAATCATTTCCAATCAGATGGTTAGTGAGCGGGAACATTCTTGCTGGTAATGGCTGAGGTGGATTCCGTAGCGCCTGGCAATGCCTGGGTTGGTTAATCCTGCAGGTCCTGTTCCAATCACTTCTGGCGTGTGGAGCAGCCGGACGAGTCCCAGGGAGCGCAAAGATGACAGGTCATTACGAGGGGTATTGGTACTTCTATCCCGCCATGGAGTCGGAGGTGATCCGGCAGGGGGCGAGGGTTGAGGCGGCCATCACCCCGCCGTGGTTAGTGGTCGACGGCTCGATCACGTCGATAATCGTGACGGCAAGAAAATGGCCTGGAGAGCTGTGGCGTGTGCGTGTCGTCGAGCCTGGGGACATGTCGGGGTTGATAGCCGAGCCGGGTTATCGGCGTGCGAAAGTCATCGAACTGGTCGAGCAACTACCGTTGGCTGATTTGTTCGGGGCCCACGGTGATGCTGTGCTCGGCATTCTGGATCGAGTCGTCCGGCTGTCGGCGTCGGAAGCGGAGACCTTGGCTCAGGCCCGCTCATCAGGGGGATGGGAGGCATACGGGCGTGGCTGGTCGCGCTGGGCCGATATGCCCGACGGAGACTGGACGGGTGTCATTGCGGCTCCGGGACGTAATGGGCAAATGCGCTCACCGGTCCATGGGGGCTTGTCATTGGCGACGGATCTGCTCCAGTCGCGGGCGCGAGCGCTGGAAGGCGAGGCCGCATTTCACCTGGTTCCCGACGACGAGAATCCCAGTGAGCACATGGAGGTACTTGTCCCGAAATGGGAGGGCGCATCGGATGCGGTCATGCAGGCCGTCATGGCGGTGGGGGCGCCGGAGATTCTAGAGGCTCATGACCGGGAGGCACTCCTGCAGGCATGGCGAACGGTGGCGTTGGACCTGCTCTGAAGCCTGTATCATGAAAAATTGTATTTCATCGAGACGGCAAACGCGTTCGGCTAGCAGGCACTATGCGGCAACGAAAGATCATCCACATCGATTGCGACTGCTTCTATGCCGCCATCGAAATGCGCGACGACCCAAGCCTGGTGGGCAAGCCGCTGGCCGTGGGTGGTTCGCCGGACAAGCGCGGAGTGGTTGCCACCTGCAACTATGAGGCGCGCGCCTATGGCCTGCATTCGGCGATGGCGATGCGCACGGCGGTGAAGCTGTGCCCCGACCTGACCATCGTTCGCCCGCGCATGGACGTGTACCGCGAGACCTCCCGCGAGATCCACGCGATCTTCCGTGACTACACCGAACAGATCGAGCCATTGTCGCTGGACGAGGCCTACCTGGACGTCAGCGACAGCGAGCACTGTGGCGGCAGCGCCACGCGGATCGCCCAGGAGATTCGCCGCCGCGTCTGGGAGACCCTGCACATCACGGTGTCGGCCGGTGTGGCGCCGAACAAGTTCATCGCCAAGATCGCCAGCGACTGGCGCAAGCCCAATGGCCTGTTCGTGGTGACGCCGGACGAGGTGGACGGCTTCGTCGCCGAACTGCCGGTGAAGAAGCTGCACGGTGTGGGCAAGGTTACGGCGGAAAAGCTCTCGCGCCTGGGCATTCGCACCTGCGCGGACCTGCGCGACTGGTCGCGAATCCGACTGGCGAAGGAGTTCGGCAGTTTCGGCGAGCGCCTCTGGGGGCTGTCGCGGGGGATCGACGAGCGTCCGGTGCAGGTGGACAGCCGGCGCCAGTCGATCAGCGTGGAGAACACCTTCGACCAGGATCTGCCTGATCTTGCCGCGTGCCAGGAAGAGTTGCCGTCACTGCTGGGCGAGCTGGAGCGACGCATGACCCGCCTGGATGCCAGCTACCGGCCGGGCAAGCCCTTCATCAAGCTGAAATTCCACGACTTCACCCAGACCACCCTGGAGCAGGCCGGTGCGGCGCGGGACCTGGAAAGCTACCGGCTGCTACTGGGGCAGGCGTTCCAGCGCGGCAACAAGGCGGTGCGCCTGATCGGCGTGGGGGTGCGTCTGGTCGACCTGCGCGGGGCGCACGAGCAGCTCAGCCTGTTCTAGGGGCCGCCTGTTCCAGGGATTGCTGCCGTTTCGGTGTGGCCCACGACGAAACGGCAGCCAGGCTCTCTCAGCCTTCGGCCCACATGCGCATGGCGCGGCCGGAAGCCGGCCACAGGCGCAGTTCGCCTTCGTCGGTGATATCCCAACGCTGGATTTCGCCGAGCATCTTGAGGAAGTGCTGTTCCTGCTCCATCAGCCCCTCGGCGCACATCTTCCGGGTGGAGCCGGGATGGCCGAAGGTCAGCTTGTCGCCCTCCAGCGTGTAGCTGGCGAACCAGTGGTTGCAGCCGGCGCTGCCATAGGCGCGACCGTTGCCGTCCAGGGTCAGGGTGACGTGGCTGTAGTCGATCAGCGGACGTTCGCCGATCCATTCGATGCGGTAGGTCTGATCGGATTCAGGTACCGGCTTGCTGGCGCAGCCAGCCAGGGCCAGCGCCATGCAGGCGCCGGCGATCAGGGCTTTCATGCGATCTCCTTGCTCTGACAGTCCGGGCAGAGATGGCGGGTGCCGACTTTCGCCCAACCCAGTTCGCCGATGCGCGCTTCGGCGGCAGGCTGCTGGGCGGCCTTGCCGAGGCTGGCGTCAACGGCGAATTCGAATTCCAGTGTAGCTGCGCAACCGTCACAGCTGACCGTCCATTCGTGGATGGCCAGTTCACGGAACACCGGTCCCTTGGCTACGGCCATCCACTGTCCCGGCGGGTTGATCAGGTGGCGGACCTTTTCCACTTCCAGGTTCATGCTCAGGCTCTTGCTGCCCTTGAGGCTGACCAGCAGGGTGTCGCCGGCCTGGATCGAGCCGCCGACGCCGGTGACCTGATAGCGGCCCGGAGTCAGCGCGCGGCACTCGTTGAGGGTGAATTGCGGGTTGAGCAGGGTGTAGCGGAAATCGTGCTGGGCCATGGGTCCTCCGGGAAAGCGCGGCATTCTAGGCGGCGCGGCGCTCGGATGCGAGCGTCAACTGATCAACCTTCGACCAGGTTGACGGGCTTGCCCGCCTGCCAGGCACCGATGTTGTCCAGCGTGGTTTCGGCGATGGCGGCCAGCGCCTCGCGGGTCAGGAACCCCTGGTGGGCGGTGATGATGACGTTGGGGAAGGTCAGCAGGCGCGCCAGTACGTCGTCCTGCAGCGGCAGGTCGGAGCGGTCGGCGAAGAAGATGTCGGCTTCTTCTTCATAGACGTCCAGGCCGAGGTAGCCAAGTTGGCCGCTCTTGAGCGCTTCGATCAGCGCCGGGGTGTCCACCAGCGCACCGCGTCCGGTATTGATCAGCATGGCGCCGCGCTTCATCTGCTGCAGGCTGCGCGGGTTGATCAGGTGCCGGGTGGCGTCGTTGAGCGGGCAGTGCAGGCTGAGGATGTCGGACTGGGCGAGCAGTTCGTCCAGCTCGACGAAGCGGCCGCCCAGGGCCTCGATGGCGCGATTGGGGTAAGGGTCGTAGGCGAGGAGGTGGCAGCCGAAGCCGCTCATGATGCGGGCGAAGACTTCGCCGATCTGGCCGCTGCCGATGATGCCGACGGTGCGGCCGTGCAGGTCGAAGCCGGTCAGGCCATGCAGCGAGAAGTCACCGTCGCGGGTGCGGTTGTAGGCACGGTGCAGTTGCCGACACAGCGCAAGGACCAATCCCACGGCATGTTCGGCCACCGCGTAGGGCGAATAGGCCGGAACCCGCACTACGGACAGCCCCAGGGTGTGGGCGGCCTTGAGGTCGACATGGTTGTAGCCGGCCGAGCGCAGGGCGATCAGCCGGGTTCCGCCGGCGGCCAGTCGCTCCAGCACCGATCGCGACAGGTCGTCGTTGACGAAGGGGCAGACCACGTCGAAGCCGTTGGCCAGGGCTACGGTGTCCAGGCGCAGCTGCGCCTGCTGGAAGTGCAGGTCGAAGCCGTGGTTGCGGTTGGCCGCGAGGAAACTGTCGTGGTCGTAGGGCTGGTTGCTGAACAGAATGATGCGCATGGTCTCGCGGTCTCAGTGCATGTCTTGCGGCAGCGCCGCGCTGGCCTCGGCCTCGCGGTTTTCCGTGGCCCTGGCCAGTTCGGCCATGGCCTTGTCGAGTTCGTTCAGGGCCGTGGGGGCGTCCGGGTCGTTCTGCTTGAGCAGCGTCTCCGCGCGCTGGCAGGCAGCGCGCAGCATGGGCACGCCGCAGTAGCGGGTGGCGCCGTGCAGGCGGTGGATGCGTTCGAGCAGGGTGTTGCGGTCGTTGCGCTCGCGGGCCTGGCGGATCACCTGGCGGTCGGCGGACAGCGAGGCGAGCAGCATGCCCAGCATGTCGGCGGCCAGTTCCGCCTTGCCGGCGGCCAGGCGCAGGCCCTCGGCGGGGTCGAGCACGCTCAGCGTGCTCAGGCCCGATTCGACGCTGTGCGGCTCCATGCTTGGCGCACCCAGTCGCATGCCGGTCCATTTCAGCAGCACCTGGGCCAGCTGGCGCTCGTCGATGGGTTTGGTCAGGTAGTCGTCCATGCCGCCTTGCAGCAGGGCGCGCTTCTCATTGGCCAGGGCGTGGGCGGTGAGGGCGATGATCGGCACCGGGCTGACTTCGCGGTCGGCTTCCCATTGGCGGATCGCATCGGTGGCCTGGCGGCCGTCCATGCCGGGCATCTGCACGTCCATGAACACCAGGTCGAAGCGCTCGCGCTGCACCGCTTCCACGGCGGCCAGTCCGCTGTCGACGGCGATCACTTGGGCGCCCAGGTCATTGAGCAGGGTCTTCACCAGCAGCAGGTTGGCCGGGTTGTCGTCGACGCACAGCAGGTGCGGTGCACGCTCCAGCACGCCATTGGCGATCTTTTCCTTGCGCGTCGGACGCAGGTGCAGCAGCTCGTTCAGCGCCTGCTGCAGCTTACGGGTGCAGGCCGGCTTGCTCTGCACCTGGGACTCGGGCAGCACCGCGTTGTAGTGCGCCTGCTCGATGGTCGGGCAGAGCACCAGGCTCTTGCAGCCGTGCTGTTCGAGTTCGCGGATGGACTGCCGCAGCAGTTCCGGCGGGTGGGTGGCGGAGGTCACGCCGAGCAGGGCCAGGCCGATCGCCGGCTTGCCCTGCGGATCGACCGCCAGCGCCCGCTCCAGCGCCGCAAGGTCCGGGAATTCGTTGACTTCCAGGCCGCAGTCTTCGAGTTGATGGTGCAGGGCGGTACGGGTCAGTTCATGGGGTTCGTAGAGCGCCACGCGCTGCCCGCCCGCCAGCGCCGGCAGCAGGTCGTCGCCGTCGTCGCGGGCCTTGGGAAGGTTGAGGCTGATCCAGAATTCGGAGCCCTCGCCGGAGCTGCTGTCCACGCCGATCTCGCCGCCCATCTGCTCGATCAGGCGCTTGGAGATGACCAGCCCAAGCCCCGTGCCGCCAGCCTGGCGCGACAGCGAGTTGTCGGCCTGGCTGAACGCCTGGAACAGCGCGCGCAGGTCCGCGTCGGTGAGGCCGACGCCGGTGTCCTGCACGCTGATGCGCAGTTGCGCGCGGTCGTCGCTCTCGTCTTCGAGCATGGCGCGCACGGCGATGCTGCCTTCGTGGGTGAACTTGATGGCGTTGCTCACCAGGTTGGTCAGCACCTGCTTCAGGCGTTGCGGGTCGCCCACCAGCTGCAGCGGGGTGTCGCGGTAGATCAGGCTGACCAGCTCCAGCTGCTTTTCGTGGGCGGCGGGGGCGAGGATGGTCAGGGTGTCCTGGATCAGTTCGCGCAGGTTGAAGGGGATGTTCTCCAGCACCAGCTTGCCGGCCTCGATCTTCGAGAAGTCGAGGATCTCGTTGATGATCCCCAGCAGGCTTTCGGCGGACTTGTGGATGGTGCCGAGGTAGTCCTGCTGGCGCGAGGTCAGCTCGCTCTTCTGCAGCAGGTTGGTGAAGCCGAGGATGCCATTGAGCGGGGTGCGGATCTCATGGCTCATGTTGGCGAGGAACTCGGACTTGATCCGGCTCGCCTCCAGGGCTTCCTTGCGCGCCAGGTCCAGTTCGATGTTCTGGATCTCGATGGTTTCCAGGTTCTGCCGCACGTCCTCGGTGGCCTGGTCGATGTTGTGCTGCATCTCCTCCTGGGCGCTCTGCAGGGCCTCGGCCATGCGGTTGATGCCGCCGGCCAGCTCGTCCAGTTCATGGCTGCCCAGCGCCGGCAGGCGGGTTTCCAGGCGGCCTTCCTTGAGCTGCGCCACGCCCTGGGCGATCTGCCCCAGCGGGGCGTTGATCGCGCGGCTCATGCGCAGGGCGAGAAGGGCCGTGACCACCAGGCCGGTGATGATCAGCAGCAGGCTGGTGAACAGACTGCGGTAGCCGCGCAGCAGGGTGCCGTGGTGCGACAGCTCCAGTTCCACCCAGCCGAGCAGCTTGTCGCCGTCGCCGTAGAGCTCGCCGGACAGGCTGCGGTGCCGGCCCAGTACCGGGAGGAGGAAGTGGGTGGTATCGAGGTTGCTGGTCATGCTCAGGTGCGAGCCGTCGCCGCTGGGCATGGGGGTGAGGATGCTCGGCCCGGCATGGACCAGGCGTTCCCGCTCGGGATTGAGGAAGGTGACGGCGCGGACGTCTGGCTGGTCGAGCGCCTCGGTGGCGATGCGCGACAGCAGCTCGGTGTTGTTCTGCGCCAGCGCCGGGGCGGAAAGCGGCGCCAGTTGCTCGGCGATCAGCTGGCCGCGCTCGATCAGCTGGGCGCGCATGTCCGACAACTGCACCCAGGTGAAATAACCGCCCAATACCAGCGCCAGCAGGCTGGTGGGCAGCAGGGTGAGCAGCAGTACACGTCCCTTGATGCCGAGATCCTTGAACACGCGATTCCTCCGGTGCGGTTTTCCCCGGCAGTGTAGCGGTTCAGGCCTGCGGGAGGGGCCTTTGCCTTGCCGAGATTGCGCGGAATCGGGAATACTGAGCGCAATTGCTAATCACTCTTATTTGATATGAACGCATTTTCCTCCTCGGGGCTGCGCCTGCTGACCATCGAGGACGACCCGACCCTGGGCGCCCACCTGTCTTCCCACTTGAGCGAGCGGGGCTTCGACGTCACCTGGTGCCGGGATGGCGACGCCGGCCTGGCAGAGGCGTGCGCTGGCGATTACGACCTGGTGCTGATGGACATCCTGCTGCCCGGCATCGGCGGCCTGGATATCCTGCGCAGGCTGCGCCGCGAGCGTTCGGTGCCGGTGATCCTGATGTCCGCCCTGGGGGCCGAGCAGGACCGCATCGCCGGCTTTTCCCAGGGCGCCGACGATTACCTGCCCAAGCCTTTCAGCCTGGCCGAGCTGAGCGTGCGGGTCGATGCGGTGTTGCGCCGGGTGGCGCTGGAGCGCGGCCTGCAGGCGCCCGTGGACAGCAGTGACGGCCTGCAACTGGATGGCGAAAAGGCCGACGCCAGCCTCGATGGCTGCTGGGCGGGGCTGACCGCCACCGAGTTCCGCCTGCTGGAGACCTTCCTCGTCAGCCCGGGCGAGATCCTTAGCAAGGCCTTCCTTTACCAGCATGTCCTGCATCGCGCCTTCACGCCGCACGACCGAGCCCTGGACATGCATGTCAGCCACCTGCGCCGCAAGCTGCAGGTCATCGGCTATCTGCGCCACCAGTTGCAGACGGTGTGGGGCAAGGGCTACGTGTTCCGCGATGGCGATGGCTGAGGTCCCCGGACGTCACTCGCTGTTCTGGAGGCTGGCGGTCGCGCTGGTGGCGTTCTGCCTGTTGCTGATCTGGCTGTCCTGGTCCTGGGGCAAGCAGGTCGAGCGGCAAAGCTACTACCTGTCCACCGAGGCCCGGGAGGTGCTCGGTGGCTACGCTCGCGAGGCGGAGCAGGCCTGGCGCGCGGGCGGTGCCGCTGGGGTCGATGCCTGGCTGGAGGGGATGCGCCAGCGCGAAGCGAGCTGGATGACGGTGGTCGACGCGCGGCTGCAGGCCCTGGGCAGCGGCCCACTGACCCTGGAAGAAGTCTCGCACCTGACCTTCCAGCGGGGCCTGGACTGGCCGGCGAGCTCGCGCTCCGTGCATCTGCCCTACATCGGCATTCCGTTCCCCGGAGAACCGGCAGCGGGGCGCCTGGTGCTGCAATTGCCGGCGCGCTACCTGCCCGGCGGTTTCACGCTCATGCACCAGTCGCTGACCCACGGCCTGGTGCCGGTCGTGCTGGCGCTGCTGCTGTGTGCCTTGCTCTACCGCTCCCTGGTGCGCCCACTGGCGCGCTTGCGTGAGCACGCCAACGCCTTGCAGGCCGATGACCTGGGCTCGGTGGCCGGCCCCGAACTCAGCGCGCGCCGCGACGAACTGGGCGAGCTGGGCCGTGCGCTGGACCATATGGCGGAGCGCCTGCGCAGCCATGTGGGCTTCCAGCGCCAGTTGCTGCGTGACCTCTCCCACGAATTGCGCACCCCACTCAGCCGCCTGCGGGTGGCGGGCGACAGCCCGATCAGCGAAGCGGCCCTGCGCCAGCGGGTCGAACGCGAGGTGGAGGTGATGCAGCGGCTGGTCGCCGATTCCCTGGAACTGGCCTGGCTGGATACCGAGCGACCACACCTGGAGCAGGAGGACATCGACCTGCAATCGCTTTGGGAGTTGCTGGTGGACGACGCCCGCTTCGAAGCGGGCTGGGGGCCGGAGCGCTTTCATTATGAGGTGCCGGCCGGGTGTCGCGTGCGCGGCCATCTCAATGGTCTGGCGCGGGCGCTGGAAAACCTGCTGCGCAATGCAATCCGGCACTCGCCACCAGGCGGCTGCATTCGTCTGGACGGTTACCGTGAGGGCCAGGGCTGGCACCTGTGGCTCGAAGATGACGGCCCCGGCGTGCCCGAGGCCGATCTCGAACGCATCCTCCTGCCCTTCACCCGTCTGTCCGCCGCGCGCAGCGAGGAAGGCTTCGGCCTGGGCCTGAGCATCGCCCGCAGTTCGGTGCGCATGCAGGGCGGCGAACTCTGGGCGGACCGTGGCTCGGCGGGGTTGCGCGTGCATCTGCGATTGCCCGCGGCTGGTGGCCTCTGAACAATTGCACACGGCTTGTTAGGAAACTTCGTATGGCGCGCCGCGGTTTGCCGTTATCATAGGTGGCCTGGTTTCAGATCCGAGTGCCTCCATGACCGTGCAGTATCCGACTATCGCCGATTGCGTCGGCAATACCCCGCTGGTGCGCCTGCAACGCATGCCCGGGAATACTTCCAACACTCTGCTGGTGAAGCTCGAGGGCAACAACCCCGCGGGTTCAGTGAAGGATCGCCCGGCGCTGTCGATGATCACCCGAGCCGAGCTGCGCGGCGACATCAAGCCCGGCGACACGCTGATCGAAGCCACTTCCGGCAACACCGGTATCGCCCTGGCGATGGCGGCGGCGATCAAGGGTTACCGCATGATCCTGATCATGCCGGACAACTCCACCGCCGAACGCAAGGCCGCCATGACCGCTTACGGCGCCCAGCTGATCCTGGTAACCAAGGAACAGGGCATGGAAGGCGCCCGCGACCTCGCCGACCAGATGCAGCGCGAAGGCAAGGGCAAGGTGCTCGACCAGTTCGCCAATGGTGACAACCCGATCGCTCACTACGATTCCACCGGCCCGGAAATCTGGCAGCAGACCGGCGGTGAGATCACCCATTTCGTCAGCTCCATGGGCACCACCGGCACCATCATGGGCGTGTCGCGCTACCTCAAGGAGCAGAACCCGAACGTGCAGATCGTCGGCCTGCAGCCGATGGAAGGCTCGGCCATCCCCGGCATCCGCCGCTGGCCGCAGGAATACCTGCCGAAGATCTTCGACTCGACCCGCGTCGACCGCGTAGTCGACATGCAGCAGAGCGAAGCCGAAGACGTGATGCGCCGCCTGGCCCGTGAAGAGGGCATCTTCTGCGGCGTCTCCTCCGGTGGTGCGGTGGCGGCCATGCTGCGCCTGTCCCGCGAGCTGGAAAACGCGACCCTGGTGGCGATCATCTGCGACCGTGGCGACCGCTATCTGTCCTCGGGCGTGTTCGATCCCCACTGACATGGCCAAACACAGAACCGGCCTGCGTTTCCAGCCCAGCGGCGGAGCGCGGAGCCCTGCGGTACCGGTGGGCAAGAAGCAGCGCCTGACTATCGAGCGCCTGGCCCATGACGGCCGCGGCATTGCCCATCAGGATGGCCAGACCTGGTTCGTCGCCGGTGCACTGCCGGGCGAGTCGGTGGAGGCCCGCGTGCTTTCCGCACGCAGCAAGGTCGTCGAGGCACGCTGCGAGCGCGTGTTCACGGCCGCCGAAAATCGTCGCAATCCACCCTGCCCGGTGGCCGGCGTCTGCGGTGGCTGCAGCCTGCAGCACCTGCCCCACGCCGATCAGTTGGCGCTCAAGCAGCGCACCCTCGCCGAGCAACTGGAACGCTTCTCCGGCTTGACCCCGGAAGAGTGGGCCGCGCCGCTGGTGGGGCCGGAGTTTGGCTATCGCCGCCGCGCTCGCCTCGCCGTGCGCTGGGACGTCAAGGCCAAGCGCCTGGAGGTCGGCTTCCGCGCCGCCGCCAGTCAGGCCATCGTCGCCTTCGACGACTGCCTGGTGCTGGTGCCCGAACTGCAATCCCTGGCCCGTGAGCTGCCGGAACTGCTGCGCGGCTTTTCCAAGCCGCAGGCCCTCGGTCACGTCGAGCTGTTCCACGGCACTGCCAGTGCGTTGCTGCTGCGGCATATCGAACCTTTGTCCGATGGCGACCTGGCGCGACTGCTGGAATTCTGTTCGGCACGCGAAGTGCAGTTGTGGTTGCAGGGCGACGGGGAACCGACGCCGCACTCCGGGAACGCCGACCTCGGCTTCCGGCTCGATACCTGGGATCTGACCCTGGCCTACCGTCCCGGCGACTTCGTTCAGGTGAACGCGCCGGTCAACGAGGCCATGGTCGTCCAAGCGCTGGACTGGCTGAAGCCGGCGGCCGATGAGCGCGTGCTCGACCTGTTCTGCGGCCTGGGCAACTTCGCCCTGCCGCTGGCGCGCCAGGTGCGTGAAGTGGTCGGGGTGGAGGGCGTGCAGGCGATGGTCGATCGCGCCGCAGCCAATGCCCGGGCCAACGGTCTTGCGAATACTCAGTTCCATCAGGCGGACCTTGCGAAACCGCTTGCCGGCGCCCCCTGGGCGGCGGAGGATTTCACCGCTGTGCTGCTCGACCCTCCGCGCGACGGAGCCTTCGAGGCGGCACGGGAAATGCGTTCACTGGGCGCCGAGCGGGTACTTTATGTGTCCTGCAACCCGGCGACCCTGGCGCGCGATGCAGGCGAACTGGCCCGGCAGGGCTATCGCCTGAGGCGCGCCGGCATCCTCGACATGTTCCCGCAGACGGCGCATGTGGAGGCCATGGCTTTGTTCGAGGCAGGCTAGGACGGCCTGCGCAATCCGACCGGCCCGAGCAAGAAGAAAGGCCGGCGCTGTGAGCGGTGCACCGTGGGGCACCGTGGGGAAGGGTAGACACGATGGTACAGGTGAGAGCGCACCAGCCGGTCAACACTGACGGCAGCATCAACCTCGAGGCCTGGCTGGACCATGTCCAGACCCTGGTCCCGGTCCTGGATCGCAAGGTCCTGCTGGAAGCCTGCGAATTCGCCCGCGAGGTGGAAAACAAGGCGGTCAGCAAGGCCGATAACTCCTGGGCGGACGGCACCTCCAGCTTCCAGACGGGCCTGGAGATCGCCGAGATCCTGGCGGACCTCAAGCTCGACCAGGAATCCCTGGTCGCCGCGGTGATCTACCGTGGCGTGCGCGAGGGCAAGGTCAAGCTGGAAGACGTCCAGCAGCGCTTCGGCTCGGTGGTCGCCAAGCTGATCGAGGGCGTGCTGCGCATGGCGGCGATCAGCACCAGTCTCAACCCTCGGCAGTCGCTGGTGCTCGGCACCCAGGCGCAGATCGAGAACCTGCGCAAGATGCTGGTGGCCATGGTCGATGACGTGCGCGTCGCCCTGATCAAGCTGGCCGAGCGTACCTGTGCGATCCGCGCGGTGAAGAACGCCGACGAGGAAAAGCGCCATCGCGTCGCCCGCGAGGTGTTCGATATCTATGCGCCGCTGGCCCACCGCCTGGGCATCGGCCACATCAAGTGGGAGCTGGAGGACCTGTCCTTCCGCTACCTGGAACCCGACCAGTACAAGCAGATCGCCAAGCTGCTGCACGAGCGCCGGCTGGACCGCGAGCAATACATCGCCACCGTGATGCAGCAGCTCAAGGACGCCCTGGCCGCCACCGGCATCAAGGCGGATCTCTCCGGGCGCGCCAAGCACATCTATTCCATCTGGCGGAAGATGCAGCGCAAGGGCCTGGACTTCAGCCAGATCTACGACGTGCGCGCCGTGCGCGTGCTGGTGCCGGAAATGCGCGACTGCTACACCGCGCTGGGCATCGTGCACACCCTCTGGCGGCACATCCCCAAGGAATTTGACGACTACATTGCCAACCCCAAGGAAAATGGCTACCGCTCGCTGCACACCGCGGTGATCGGCCCCGAGGGCAAGGTGCTGGAAGTGCAGATTCGCACCCACGCCATGCACGAGGAAGCCGAACTGGGCGTGTGCGCGCACTGGCGCTACAAGGGCACCGACGTCAAGGCCAGCTCCAACCACTACGAAGAGAAGATTTCCTGGCTGCGCCAGGTGCTCGAGTGGCACGAGGAGCTGGGCGACATCGGTGGCCTGGCCGAGCAGCTGCGGGTGGATATCGAGCCTGACCGGGTTTACGTCTTCACCCCCGACGGCCACGCCATCGACCTGCCCAAGGGCTCGACCCCGCTGGACTTCGCCTACCGTGTGCACACCGAAGTCGGTCACAACTGCCGTGGCGCCAAGATCAACGGTCGCATCGTGCCGCTGAACTACAGCCTGCAGACCGGCGAGCAGGTAGAAATCATCACCGGCAAGCAGAGCGGGCCGAGCCGTGACTGGCTGAACCAGAACCTCGGCTACGTCACCACCTCGCGGGCGCGGGCGAAGATCGTCCACTGGTTCAAGCTGCAGGCGCGCGACCAGAACGTTGCCGCCGGCAAGGCCATGCTCGAACGCGAGCTGGGTCGCCTGGCGCTGCCGCCGGTGGACTTCGAGAAGCTCGCCGAGAAGGCCAACTACAAGACCGGCGAAGACCTGTTCGCCGCCCTGGGCGCCGGCGACCTGCGCCTGGCCCATGTGGTCAACTACGCGCAGCAGCTGGTGGAGCCCGAGCGCGGCACCGAGCAGCTCGAACTGATTCCGCGCAAGCCGAGCAAGATCGGCCACGGCAAGCGCGGCGACATCCAGATCCAGGGCGTCGGCAACCTGCTCACGCAGATGGCCGGCTGCTGCCAGCCGCTGCCGGGCGACCCGATCGTCGGCTACATCACCCTGGGCCGCGGCGTGACCATCCACCGCCAGGATTGCGCCACCGCGCTGCAACTGGCCGGCCGCGAGCCGGAACGGATCATCCAGGTGAGCTGGGGGCCGGTGCCGGTGCAGACCTATCCGGTGGATATCGTCATCCGTGCCTACGACCGTTCCGGCCTGCTGCGCGACGTCTCCCAGGTGCTGCTCAACGAGCGCATCAACGTGCTGGCGGTGAACACCCGCTCGGACAAGGAAGACAACACCGCCGTGATGCGCCTGACCATCGAGATCCCCGGCCTCGACGCGCTGGGACGACTGCTGGCGCGTGTCTCGCAGTTGCCCAACATCATCGAGGCGCGCCGCGACCGCGCGGGTGGCAAGGATGTATAAGCTCGACGACCTGCTGCACCTGATGGCCCGTCTGCGCGACCCGCAGCACGGCTGCCCCTGGGACCTGAAGCAGAGCTACGCGACCATCGTTCCCTACACCCTCGAGGAGGCCTACGAGGTTGCCGATGCCATCGAGCGCGGTGACTTCGACCATCTGCGCGAGGAGCTGGGCGACCTGCTGTTCCAGGTCGTCTACTACGCGCAGTTGGCGCGGGAAGAGGGGCGCTTCGAGTTCGACGCGGTGGTCGATGGCATCACCCGCAAACTGGTCCGCCGCCATCCCCATGTGTTCCCCGACGGCGACCTCTACGGCAAGCCGGACCCGGCGAAGCTGGAGGAAGCTGCGGTCAAGCAGCGCTGGGAAGAGCTCAAGGCCGAGGAGCGCGCCGCCAAGGCTGCCGAACCGGTGCAGCTGTCCCTGCTGGACGACGTGCCCCACGCCCTGCCGGCGCTGAGCCGCGCCAACAAACTGCAGAAGCGTGCTTCCCAGGTCGGCTTCGACTGGGCCGACGCCCTGCCGGTGGTGGACAAGGTGCGCGAGGAACTGGACGAGGTGCTCGAAGCCATGGCTGGCGGCGACACCGAGGCCCAGGAGGAAGAGGTGGGCGACCTGCTGTTCGTGGTGGTCAACCTGGCGCGCAAGCTCAAGGTCGACCCGGAAACCGCCCTGCGCGCGGCCAACGCCAAGTTCGAGCGGCGTTTCCGCTACATCGAGACGGCCCTGCGCGACCAGGGCCGCAGCCTCGAAGGCACCAGTCTGGAAGAGATGGACGAACTCTGGGGCGCCGCCAAGCGCGACGAGAAGAATCCGATCAGCTGCGGATAAGTGCTGCCACCATTGAATTGGCGCCCATGAAAAAGCCCCGCGATTGCGGGGCTTTTTGCTTTTCCTGTAGGAGCGAGCTTGCTCGCGAACAGAGTTTCCGGCAGCGGCGTATCATGCGGTTCGCGAGCAAGCTCGCTCCTACATAGATCCGGTCAGCCGAACAGCCAGCGCAGGATCAGCGCCAGCAGCACCACCGCCAGCACCGGCCGGCCGATGCGGTATGCCTTCGGATAGGAGCGCTTGAATACCTTCACCTTGCTACCCACTGCATCGCCGAGGCGAATCAGTACCGAGTAGGCTTGGTTGATCCCGCCGACGCGCTCGCCTTCGACGTTCTGCGGCGCGGTGGCGCGGCCGAGGAAGGCGCTGACGCGGCGGTTGATGCGGGTCAGCAGCGACGACTTGAGCGGGCGCTCGATGTCGCAGAAGAGGATCAGGCGCGACTCGTCGGTCTCGTTCTTCACCCAGTGCACGAAGGTCTCATCGAACATCACGTCGTGGCCATCGCGCCAGGCATAGGGCTGGCCGTCGACGAAGATGCGGCACTCGTCGGAGTTGGGCGTGGCGAGGCCCAGGTGATAGCGCAGCGAGCCGGCGTAGGGGTCGCGGTGCTTGTTCAGGTGGCTGCGCGGCGGCAGGCGGGTGAACATCGCGCCTTTGACGTTGGGAATGCTGCTCACCAGCTCCACGGTCTTCGGGCACAGCTGCAGGGCGGAGGGCAGGGGGCCGTCGTACCAGGTCAGGTAGAAGCGGGTCCAACCCTTCTTGAAGAAGGAGCCGAAACCGGCCTCGTTGTTGTTCAGGGCATCGCGGATGTAGCCCTCGTCGAAGAGCTTCTCGGCCTCCTCGCGGATCATCTGCCAGTTGTCGCGCAACCTGTCGAGCTCGGGGAAGCGCTCGCGGTCCAGGTAGGGCTTGGACGGTACGCTCGAGTTCAGGTACATCAGCGAGTTGTACGGGGCGAACCAGGCGGAGTGGTTCACGACCTGGCGCAGGAAGGGCAGTCGCACCTTGCCGCGCAAGTGCACGTAGAGGATGGCGACGAGGAATATGGCAAGGATCGCGAGAACAATCAGCTTGATCATGGGAGCCCTGGATGAGTGAAATCGAGCTGGGCACTTGCGCAGCGCACGCTCAGGCACGAGGATTATACCCCCAGTGAGCGCGAGCGCGGAGCCTTGTGCCATCAGTAAAGCTGTCCCGCGTCAATCAAGGATTGTCGAGAGTCTTATCGAATGAGCATGTCGTTACGTGACCAGTTGCTGAAAGCCGGGCTGGTCAGCGAGAAGCAGGCCAAGCAGGCCGGCAAGCAGAAGCAGAAGCAGCAACGCCTGGAGCACAAGGGCCAGGCGGAGAAGGATGACAGCCAGCGTCAGGCTGCCCTGCAGGCCCAGGCCGAGAAGCAGGCCCGTGATGCCGAGCTGAATCGCCAGCAGCAGGAAAAGGCTGACAAGAAAGCCAGAACTGCCCAGATCAAACAACTGATCGAAGGTACCCGTCTTCCGAAGCTGGATACCGAGGACTACTACAATTTCGTCGACGCGAAAAAGGTCAAGCGCATTGCGGTGAACGATATGATCCGCGACAAGCTCAGTCGCGGCAGCCTGGCCATCGTCAGCTACGACGGTCGCTACGACATCGTCCCGCGTGACGCCGCGCTGCGCATCAAGGAGCGCGACGAGCGCCGTATCGTGCTGCTCAACGAGCCCAGTGGCGAGCCGGACGAGGACGATCCGTACAAGGATTACGTGGTGCCCGACGACCTCATGTGGTGAGGTCGTCCCGGCCTGGAGTCAGGCCGGGCCCAGTTCCACCCTCCCGAATAGCGCCTGCGCCGCCAGCGGTGTGACGGCGTGCAGACGGTCCAGCCGGAGCTCCCGGCTGGCGTCGTCCACCCGCACTTCCAGAAACTCCTCCAGCTCCCCGTTCGCGTTTCGCCGCGTGTGGGTGGTGAAGGCCTGGGCGTCGAACACCAGGCCTTCACGCAACTCGATACGCAGCCAATAACGGTACAGGCAGGCGATCTCCAGGAAGTCATGGAGATCGCAGTGCAGCGGCTGGTAGTCGCTCATGCCGCCTTGCCTTACTTCAGGTCAACGAGGGCGGCGCCGAAGTTCAGGTGCAGCACCTGCCCATCGACCACCAACGCGGGCACCGATTTCACCCCGGCGGCCTCGGCTTCGGCGATGCGAGGCGATTGCTCGCCCAGGTGCACCACTTCCACTTCCCGGTTCAGCAACGGCAGCAGCGCGCGTTCAGCCTCGACGCACACGGGGCAGCCGGCGTGGTAGTAGACCGTTTTGCTCATGACTCTTCTCCTGAGTAGTTATGTGTCGAGTCGATACCACTTCAGTCTGCAAGTGAAGTTCGACTTCTGTCAAACTGGTTTTTGATCGATACTATCTATCGGGAGGATTGCCCATGACCGATACGACCCTGTACGACTATCTCGAGCGCATCGCCAGCCTGATGCGGGCCTGGGCCCGTGAGCAGCCGCTGATGGCCGACCTGCAGCCGATCCAGCTGAGTGCGCTGAACTACCTGGCGCGCTGCAACCGCTATTCGAATACGCCGCTGGCGGTCACGGACTTCCTCGGGCTGACCAAGGGGACGGTGTCGCAGTCGCTGAAGGCGCTGGAGGCCAAGGGGCTGATCGAAAAGCGCCCGGACGCGCAGGATCGCCGCAGCGTACATCTGGAGCTGACTGAGGCGGGGCGGGGGCTGATCGAGGCGTTGGTGCCGCCGGCTTTTCTGAGCCGCGCGGAAGAAGCGCTGGGCGAACGCAGCGAATTGCTGGCCTCGCTGCTGCGCGAGCTGCTGGCGAGCATACAGCATCAGGAGAATGTGCCGGGCTTCGGCCTGTGCCGCACCTGCCGTTTCCACCAGAAGCTGGACGAGGGCTCGCTCTGCGGGCTGACCGGTGAGCGACTGGAGCCCCGCGAAGGCGAGTTGCTCTGCCGCGAGCACGCCCAGCCTGACGAGGCGGTGTGATGCGCCAATCGCGGCGGTGCCGCCATGAAAAAGCCGGGCATTTGCCCGGCTTTTTCATGCTACGTCGATGCCGCTATCAGAAGCGATAGGTCATCTGCGCGGTCAGGCCGTGGGCGCTGTTGTCGTACTTGGCGCTGTAGGCAGGCTGCAGTTGCACGCCGGCCAGGCTCTCGCCATTGGGCTGGTTCACGCCGGCGGTGGATTCCCACAGGTAGGCGTAGGCGAAGTCGAAGGTCATGTCGGCGTTCGGCGAGTAACCGGCACCCAGGGTGAAGATCTTCCGATCGCCCACCGGGATACGAACGTTGCGGTGCTCGTTGGTGGTCGGCGACGGGTCGTAGGCGAAGCCGGTACGCAGCACCCACTGGTCGTTGTACTGGTAGGAGGTACCGATGGCGGCCGACCAGGTGTCGTGCCAGCTGAGGTCTTCACCGATGGTGGCGAAGTTCGGCAGCGGCGGGTTCTCGTTCTGTACCACGATGGACCCCAGACGGCTCCAGCGTGTCCAGGTGGTGCCGCCGTAGACGGTCCAGCGGTCATCCAGCTTCTGGGTGATCGACAGGTCCACGGACTCGGGCAGGGTGATGTCCAGGCTGGCATCCATGCGCTTGTCGAACAGGCCCATCGGGGAGCCGGATACGGTGGTGTGGCCTTCCAGTTCGTACTTGACCTTGGAGTGGTAGGTCGCGCCCAGGGAGGTCATCTCGGTCGGGGTGAACAGCACGCCGACGTTGAAGCCAGCGGCGGTATCGTCGCCCTTGATGCTGATCTCGGTGTCGTCCTTGGCGCCCAACAGGCCCTTGGTGGCCAGGTTGTTCTCCAGCTTGCCGTCGATACGGTTGAAGGTCGGACCGAAGCCGACGGACACCATGTCGTTGAACTTGTAGCTGATGGTCGGCTGGACGGTGATCACCTGGACCTTGCTGTAGGAGCCATGGTAGCGGCCCTGGAAGCTGCCTTCGTAGTCGTTGATGATGCCGTAGGGCACGTAGATGCCCAGGCCGACGCTGACCTTGTCGTCCAGCGGGGTGGCAATGTAGCCGAAGGGCACGGCAGCCAGCGGGACGGAGTCGCCCTTGTTGGTACCGGTGGCGGCGCTGTGGGCCTGGCTGATGTCGTCCTTGGCCGAGACAACGGCGAGACCGCCGCTGATTTCGGTGCGCTTGAGCTTGGACATGCCGGCCGGGTTGCCGTAGATGGTGCTGGCGTCGAGTGCGGAGGATGCACGGCCTGCGTAGGCGGTACCGGCGCCGCTGGCGCTCTGCTCGTTGATGGCGATGCCGTTGGCCAGGGCCTGGGCAGAGGCGGCGCTAATGGTCAGAGCGAGCGTGGTCTTGAGCCATGTTGTTTTCATTGTAAGAGCAACTCCTGTGTTGATCGGCGCGCACGCTATCAAGATTCGAAAGTCTTGGGTAGTGCCTGGAAAACGCTCTAGTTTGGGCTTTAAAGCTCAAACAAGCGTTCTATCGGCATCGTCGCCGTTCGTCGCGGAAAGCAAAAAAATCTGACCGATTGGTCATTCGAGGACTTAAGGCTCCGCTCAGGCCACCTGACTGAGATTTCCGACGTAGCTGTGCCAGGCGTCGACGAAATCGTGCAGGCGTCCGTGGGGATGGAATACGCGACGCCATACCCGGGCCAGGCCCAGGGGATCGTCGGCATGGGGCAGGGGGATGTGCTCGGCCTCGACCATCATCCAGGCGATGGCGGTGCTGTAGCGCAGATTGACCGTGAGCTCCAGGTGCGGGGCGTCGAGGAAGGCGTGCTGACTGGCCAGCCCGCGAACCCGGCTGGCCAACTCCGGGTCGCAGGCCAGATAGCAGTCCCAGAGGGTCTGGTGACGGCTTTCACCGATGCGGTACAGCCCGTGGCCATGGCTGTCGCCCAGCGCACTCCCCAGCGCCGATTGACAGGCTGCTGCCCCCAGCAGCAGCGCTTCCGCCGCGACACTGTGCCGCCCCAGGTACAGCAAGGTGGGTCGGATTACGTAGTGGCACAGGTCGTTGGCAGCAATTCCCATGACATCCTCGTCCTCGGTGACCGGCGGGGCGGGGCGACTTGGCAGCTTCTAGTGATTTTCCTGGCCCCGCCGGAAGCGGACTTAGCCGCTCGATTTGAAGTGTAGTGCGATAATTGTGCTGTAAAGGCCTGTTTTTAAATTGTTTTGATGGCGCGGGAATAATCCATATTCCGTCCGGCAATTAGATGCTGGGCGGTAACTCGGGCATCGCCTCGAGTTTCTCCTCGGCCTCCTCGTGCCCCTGCTCGGCGGCGCGCTGGTACCAGAGACGGGCCTGCGCGGGGTTCTTCGCCACTCCACGGCCCTTGGCGTAGCCCTCGGCCACGGCGAACTGGGCATCCACGTCGCCCTGTTCGGCGGACTTCCTGTACAGCGCGAAGGCCTTCTTGTAGCTGCGGGTCACCCCGGTGCCGTTCTCGTACATGATCGCCAGGTTGTATTCGGCGTCCTTGTCCCCCTGGTCGACCGCCTTCTGGTACCAGTACACGGCCTTCTCCGCGTTCTGCTCCACGCCGTCGCCGCTGTCGTAGGCGTTGCCCAGGTTGTACTGGGCGCAGGCGTGCCCCTGTTCGGCGGCCTTCTGGTACCAGTACGCGGCCTGCTCGTAGTTCTGCTCAAGCTCGTCGCTGCCGGCGTCGTATTCCAGGCCGAGGCTGTACTGGGCGGTGGCGTGGCCGGCGTTGGCCGCTGCCACCAGTTCGTCACCGTAGAGGTCGGACCACTGGTCGGCGATGGCGCAGGGCGTGGCCTCCAGGGTGGCGGCCTGGATCGGTGTTGCGGCCCACAGGCACAGCAGCGCGCTGGCAAGCAGGGTGTGGCGAAGGCGGGTGGTCATGATTTCACTCCTTTGAAAAATGGGCATGAGTCTGCCGCATGCCCGTTTACCTATCCATAGGAACGCAAGCGTATGGCGTGACCTGCTTTCCGTTTTCGCTGCGCGATGGCGGGTCAGTCGCCCTTGGCCACCGGGCGCCGCGCATCGGTGATCCATTCGCTCCAGGAGCCTGCGTACAGGCGGCCCAGGGGATAGCCGGCCAGGCTCATGGCGAACAGGTTGTGGCAGGCGGTGACGCCAGAGCCGCAGTAGGCCACCAGGTCTTGCGCCGGGCGGCCGCGCAGCAGGCTGGCGAAGCGCTGGTGCAGGTGCTCCGGACGCAGGAAGCGGCCGTCGCTGCCGAGGTTGTCGGTAAAGGCCGCGCACTGGGCGCCGGGGATGTGGCCGGCAACCGGGTCGATGGGCTCGACTTCACCGCGGAAGCGCGGCAGTCCGCGGGCGTCCACCAGCGGCAGGTCGGGTTCGCCCAGGCGCTTGCCGAGGGTGGCGGCGTCGATCAGCAGGCTGTTGTCCGGCTTGCCCTGGAAGTCGCCGGGGCGCACGGGTGTTTCGGCGGTGGTCAGGCGCAGGCCGGCGGCGCGCCAGGCGGCGAGGCCGCCGTCGAGCAGGTAGACGCCCTCGCGCTTGCCCAGCCACAGCAGCAGCCACCAGGCACGGGCGGCGAAGGCGCCGGGGCCGTCGTCGTAGAGCACCACTTCGCTTTCCGCGTTCAGCCCCCAGGTGCGCAGGCGCTCCAGCAACTGTTGCGGGTCGGGCAGCGGGTGACGGCCGGTCACGCCGGGGACGACGGGCGCGGAAAGGTCCTTGTTGAGGTCGGCGAAGTGGGCGCCGGGAATGTGGTTTTCCTGGTAGCTGCGTGCCCCGAAGGCGGGATCGTCGAGGGAGAAGCGGCAGTCGAGCAGGACAAGATTCGGGTCATCGAGGCGGGCGGCCAGTTGCTCGGGCGTGAGCAGGCGGGCATGGGTCATGGGCGCATTCCTGTGTCGTGACGGGGCTTTGACGCATCATAAGGCTTGTATCGCGAACAAGTTACTGTCGGTGGGGAGTTGGCGAAAATGCACAACCTGCAATCGGAGCCGCGCAAGGCCGGCCCGCTGCGCGTCGCCCTGGTGGGACTGGCGACCGTACTGATCACTCTGGGCTACAGCGTCCGTGTGCTGGCGCTCGGCGCCATCGGCCGGCTGCGCCGCAGCAAGGTCGACGGTTTCACCCGCGACTGGTCGGGCAGCCTGCTGCGCCTGACCGGCGCGCGCTTGAGCCGCCATGGCGAGGTGCCGGATTTCGGCGATGGCCGCCGCTACATGATCCTCTGCACCCACTCCAGCTTCTACGACATCCCGGCGATCTTCGTGACCATGCCCGGCTCGATCCGCATGCTGGCGAAGAAGGAGCTGTTCGCCGTGCCGGTCTGGGGCGCGGCGATGCGCGCGGCGGAGTTCCCGTCCATCGACCGGCACAACCGCCACCAGGCCATGGCCGACCTGGCCAAGGCGCGGGAGATGATGGAAAGCGGCATCGTGCTCTGGGCCGCGCCCGAGGGTACGCGCTCCAAGGACGGCCGGTTGCAGCCGTTCAAGAAGGGCTGCTTCCGCCTGGCACAGCAGACCGACGCGGTCATCGTCCCGGTGGCCATCCGTGGCATCCAGCAGTTGCTGCCGGCCGGTGGCCTGAAGCTGAACCTCGGTATGCCGGTGGAAGTGCACGTCGGCGCGCCGATCGATTCCACCGAGTTCGCCGAGGCGGGCGTGGATGCCCTGATGGCAGAGGTGCGCGGGCGTATGCAGGCGCTGCTGGAGCCCGCTGCCGCGCCTGTCCGGGCGCCTGCCCGCGAGGAGCAGACGCCGGCCTGAGGCGTCACTGGATCTGGAGACGTCCGATACGGTCGTTCTCCAGGCTGCCCAGGTAGAGCGCGCCATTCACCGGTTTGGCCGAAGTGACCATGCGCAGGTGCTGGCCGCTGGTGTCATGCAGGCTGCGAACTATCTCTCCCTTCTCGTTCACCGCGATCACCAGGCCATAGGGCACCGGCTTGGGCAGGAAGGCGCGCGGCAGCTTGGTCAGCTGGCGCTTGAGCCAGGGCAGTTGCTGGATCAGGTCGGCGTCGGCCTTGCGCGGCGTCGGCAAGGCGACCCAGAAAGTGCCCTTGCGATCGCTGGCGAGGTTGTCCGGCAACCCCGGCAGGTTGTCGATGAACACCTCGTGCTGTTCGGCTTTCTCGCCCTTGAGCCAGTAACGGGTGATGCGGTAGCGATAGGTTTCGTTGACCAGCACGAAGTCCTCGTTCTGCGACAGCGCCACACCGTTGGCGAAGTACAGGTCCTTGAGCAGGGTTTCGGTCTTGCCGCTGGCCGGGTCATAGCGCAGCAGGCGTCCGTGAGGACGGGCTTCGAGCAGGTCGAGCAGGTAGTCCGGCTGGTGGAAGCGGCTGGAGGCGTCGCTGAAATAGATGCGTCCGTCGCTGGCAATGTCCAAGTCGTCGGTGAAGGCGAAGGGAATGCCATCAGCGGAATCGGTCAATACGCGGATCTTCCCCTGCGGATCGACCTCCAGCAGGCCCTTCCAGGCGTCGGCGACGATCAGGTTTCCGGTTTTATCGAACGCCAGCCCCAGCGGCCGGCCCCCGGTTTCGACGAAGGTTTGCGCTTTGCCGTCCGCGCCTATGCGCACGATGCGGCCATCCGCCAGGCCGGCGAAAAGGCGCCCCTGGCTGTCCACGGCGGTGTCTTCCGGCCCGACTATCTGCCCCTGGGCAATCAGTTCGGCCTTCATCAGGGTGTCGTTGGGCTCCATCACGCCGGTCATCGGTGGGGCCTCGGGCGGTGTCCAGGCCAGCGGATCGATGGGGCTGGGGGTGAGCGCCAGGTAGATGGCGAGGGCGGCGACCAGCAGGACGACCAGCCCGAACAGCTTTTTCATGGGGAGTTGCCTTATTGTTGTTATGGGGCGGGCCCAGCCTAGTCGCTGCACGAGGTGCGACACAGACCGATGGCCGAGTGGAATGCTCGCACATCATGCATCTCTATATAATGCGCGCACCGAAACGAAGGAGATGTTCGTGACCGCTCTCGATATTCAGTGGATTCGCGACGATGCCAGCCTGGCGAACAAGTGCCAGGACTGGAAAGAACTGCCGTACCTCGCGCTCGATACCGAGTTCATGCGTGTCGATACCTTCTACCCCGGAGCCGGCCTGGTGCAGGTGGGCGACGGCAGTGGCGTTTGGCTGATCGACCCGCTGCTGATCCGTGACTGGTCGCCGTTCGCCGCCGTGCTGGAGTCGCCGCTGGTGGTCAAGGTGTTCCATGCCTGCGGCGAGGACCTGGAGGTCTTCCTGCGCCTGACCGGCAGCCTGCCGCAGCCGCTGTTCGACACCCAGCTGGCCGCCGCCTACCTGGGCATGCCGCACTCGATGGGCTACTCCAAGCTGGTCCTGGAGATCCTCGGCATCGACCTGCCCAAGGACGAGACCCGCTCCGACTGGCTGCAGCGGCCGCTGACCGAGATGCAGGTGCGCTACGCCGCCGAGGACGTGCAGCACCTGGCCGAGGTCTACGTGAAGCTGGCGCCGCGCTTGAGCGACGAGAAGCTGCAGTGGCTGCTGGCCGATGGTGCGGACCTGACCGCCAACCAGACCCGCGTCAGCGACCCGCAGGACGCCTACCTCGACGTGAAGCTGGCGTGGAAGCTCAATCGCCAGCAACTGGCCGTGCTGCGCGAGCTGTGCGTCTGGCGTGAGGAACAGGCGCGGTTGCGCAACAAGCCGCGCAACCACGTGCTGCGCGAGCACACCCTGTGGCCGCTGGCGCGCTTCCAGCCCACCGACAAGGTCGCCCTGGCGCGCATCGACGACATGCACCCGCGCACCGTGCGCCAGGATGGCGATACCCTGATCGCACTGATCGCCCATGCGGCGAAGCTGCCGGAGGCCGATCGTCCCGAAACGCTGCCCGAACCGCTGCCGCGCGAGGTCACGCCGGTGCTCAAGCAACTGCGCGAAGTCGGCCAGAAGGAGGCCGAGCGCCTGAACATGGCCCCCGAGCTGATGCTGCGCAAGAAGGTCCTCGAAGCGCTGCTCAAGACCGGCTGGCCGAGCGGCCCCTACCAACTGCCCGAATCGCTGCAGGGCTGGCGCCGCGAGCTGATGGGCCAGGCCCTGCTGGACAGCCTCGCCGTCCAGTCCCATGAATAACGCGGAAGACAAACCATGAAACGCATCTGCTCCATCTACAAGAGTCCGCGCAAGAACGAGATGTACCTGTACGTCGACAAGCGCGAGGCGCTGACCCGCGTGCCCGAGGGGCTGATCGCCGCGTTCGGCCCGCCGCAGCACACCTTCGACCTGGTCCTCAGCCCTGAGCGCCAGCTGGCCCGCGAGGACATCAACAAGGTCCTGGAAAACATCGAGAAGCAGGGCTACCACCTGCAGATGCCTCCGGCCGAAGAGGAGTACATCGAGCACCTGCCCGAGGAACTGCTGCGGATGAACGATCCGCTCTGATCCCTCGCTCGCTCGCGCGCAACGCCCCTCGAGCCGTGGACGGGTACAGTGCTGGCACTGTGCAAGTTCGCGGCTTGAGCGCATTATGCGGAGAGAAAAAGGGTTCAACGGAACGGAACGCTTGGCCTCTGGCTGTGTCTATAGCCTCCTGTCTTCCCTCGAACTAGTACCGATACCCATGGGAAGCTCTCCTCAAGCGAGTCCAGATGCGCCAGCCGGAAACGTTCCACCGATCCAAGCGAAGGGCCTGAATCATGCGCCTGCTCGTTCTCGATCGTGACCATGCCCTCTACGCCGCCCTGATCATGGCGGCGGAACCGCGGATTACGGTGGTTTCCGGCGACAAGCCGGACAAGCTCCTCGAAGCCGCCGCCGAGTGCCCCGTCTGGCTCGCCCAACCCGATTTCGCCGCGCAACTGCTGCGCCAGGGCGTACACCCTGTGTGGATCCAGTCCAGCTGGGCGGGCATCACCCCGCTGCTGGCGGACGACCTGCCCAAGGACTACGCGCTGACCCGCGCCGTAGGTATCTTCGGCCAGGTCATGACCGAATACCTGCTCACCTATCTGCTTGCCCATGAGCGGCAGATGCTCGGCCGCCTGGCCAGCCAGGTCGGCGTGCAGTGGGATGACCGCCTGCCCGGCACGCTCAATGGCCGCCAGGTGCTGATCGTCGGGACCGGCGAGATCGGCCAGGCGGTGGCGCACATGCTGGCGCCGTTCGGTGTGGAGTTGGTGGGCGTGGCGAAGAATCCGCGGCCGCTGCTGCCGTTCAGCCGGGTGGGCGCTATTGAAGACCTGCCGCGCCTGCTGCAGACCGCCGACTACGTGGTGAACCTGCTGCCCGATACCGAGCACACCCGCGATATCTACAACCTGCCGCTGTTCAGCCGGATGAAGCCGACTGCGCTGTTCATCAATGCCGGGCGCGGCACCTCGGTGGTCGATGCTGACCTGGTGTCGGCGCTGGAGGGCAACCAGATCGCCGGCGCGGTGATCGATGTCTGCCGCGAAGAACCGCTGCCACCGCAGCATGCGTTCTGGCACACGCCGCGCCTGCTGCTCACCGGGCATACCGCCGCGCCGACGCTGCCGGGGCCGCTGATCGATCTGTTCCGCGACAATCTCGCGCGCTTCTGGGCGGGCCAGGAAATGCGCGGCGAAGTGGATTTCGCGCGCGGTTACTGATCGCTGCGGACATGAAAAAGGCCCCATTCGGGGCCTTTTTCTTTGGCTCTAGTCGGAGCGAGCTTGCTCGCGAACCGCATGGCACCGTTATGTGCTAGTTCGCGAGCAAGCTCGCTCCTACAGCAAAGCCAATCAGAGCGAGAAATCGCCCTCGGCGACAATTTCCGCCAGCGGGCGGCGGGCATTGGGCACTTCGCGGGCTTGCAGGCTCTCGGAGAGGATCGATTTGTCGCCCAGTTTGCCGATGGCGATCACCGCATGGATTTCGTGGTCCGCCGGCACTTTCAGTTCGCTGCGCGCCAGATCGCGGTCGAAGCCGGCCATGCCGTGGGTGTGCCAGCCGGCCAGACTCGCCTGCAGCGCCAGGTAGCCCCAGGCCGAGCCGGTGTCGAAGCTGTGCCAGAGCGCCGGTTTCTCTTCGGTCGAGCCGGGCGGAGCGAAAGTGGTCTTGGACAGCACGACCACCAGGGCCGAGGCGTTCTGCGCCCAGCCACGGTTGAATTCGCCCAGCAGGTTCAGGTAGCGCTGCCAGTTCGGCGTATCGCGGCGCGCGTAGAGGAAGCGCCAGGGCTGCGAATTGAACGAGGAGGGCGCCCAGCGCGCCGCTTCGATGAAGCTCAGCAGGGTGGTCTCGGGAATGGCTTCGCCGCTGAAGGCGCGGGGCGACCAGCGATTGATGAACTGCGGGTCGATGGGGTGCTCGGCAACGCGGGGATTGGCGCTCATGGTGGCTCCTTGATTGCTTGGGACATGCCGATGGTGCCGTGGACGGCCGGGCATCGCGGTGGGAACGGGCGGCGCGGCGGCGGGCCGCTGGCGGGTCGCATGGCTCTTGCGGGGAGCGGGTGGACCGGGCCCGTGGGGCGCTCAAACTAACCAGCGCGGCACGCTCTGGCAAGCACCTCGCGGTCAATGGTCGCCTGCGCTTGGCCTTGAGGCTCCGCGGGCTTAGACTTTGCGCCCCGTGAAACAGCCCCTGTACAAAAAATGGCCGCCAAAGTCGAACCCTTCTGGAAACGCAAGACCCTCGACCAGCTCGATCAGGACGAGTGGGAATCGCTGTGCGACGGGTGCGGCCTGTGCTGCCTGCAGAAGCTGGAAGACGAGGACGACGGCAGCGTCTACTACACGCGCATCGCCTGCAAGCTGCTGGACCTGAAGACCTGCCGCTGCACCGACTACGCCAACCGCCGTGCAACGGTGCCCGATTGCATCCAGCTCACGCCGGCCCAGGCCAACGAGTTCCAGTGGCTGCCGCCGACCTGCGGCTATCGCCTGGTCTCCGAGGGCAAGGACCTGCCGCTGTGGCATCACCTGGTCTGCGGCGATCCCGATGCCGTGCACCACGAGCGCATCTCCCAGTCCGGCCGCATGCTCGCCGAGGGCTCGGTAGCCGAGGACGACTGGGAAGAACACCTGATCTTCCGCGCCGGCTGATCCTCGCTCAGCGCGGCGCCCGCAGCCAGTAGCAGGCTTCCTCGCCGCGCAGGGGCGCCTCCTCGTCAGGTAGTTCCACGCGCTTTTCCCACAGCGGGAACCAGCGATCATCCTTCACGTCATCGATGGTCGCCGGGCGCACCTGGGCGCGGAAGCGCCGTTCACAGGCGCCCCATTGCACGAAGTTGACCTGCGCCTCGATCAGGCTCACCGAGTTGGCGCCGCCGCGCGCGTCGGGGAAACACAGTTGCAACTGATCGTCTTCCCAGAAGCAGATTTCACAGACTTCGTACGAGCCCGGCGGGTCGCCGAAACTGAAGTAGCCGCAGCAGGGGCAGGTGTAGAGCATCAGCGGTTGCCTTCGATGCCCAGCACCTTGAACAGGAAGGCATACTCCAGCGCCACGTCCTTCAGGCCCTGGTAGCGGCCGCTCATGCCGCCATGGCCGGCGCCCAGGTCGGTCTTGAGCAGCAGCAGGTTGTCGTCGGTCTTGTTGACCCGCAGCTTGGCCACCCACTTGGCGGCTTCCCAGTACTGCACGCGGCTGTCGTTGTAGCCGGCCACCGCCAGCAGCGCCGGATAGTCCTGGGCGCTGACGTTCTCGTAGGGCGCATAGGCGCGGATACGGGCGTAGACCTCCGGTTCCTCCGGGTTGCCCCATTCGTCGTACTCGGTGACGGTCAGCGGCAGGTCGGGGTTGAGCATGCTGTTGAGCACGTCGACGAAGGGCACCTCGGCGATGGCGGCGGCGAACAGCTGCGGGCGCTGGTTGAGCACCGCGCCGATCAGCAGGCCGCCGGCGCTGCCGCCGCTGATGGCCAGTTGCGCCGGGCTGCTGTAGCCCCGGGCCAGCAAGTGTTCGGCACAGGCGATGAAGTCGCTGAAGGTGTTCTGCTTGTGTGCAAGCTTGCCGGCGCGGTACCAGGCTTCGCCCAGTTCGCCGCCACCGCGCACATGGGCAATGGCGAAGACAAAGCCGCGCTCCAGTAGGCTCAGGCGGGCGTGGGAGAACCAGGGGTCGAGGCTTTCGCCATAGGCGCCGTAGCCGTAGAGGTAGAGCGGCGCCGGCTCGCCACGGGCGATGCCTTCCAGCACTTCGCGGCGGCCGACCAGGCTGATCGGCACCTGCACGCCGTCATGGGCGGCGGCCCATAGGCGGCGGCTCTCGTAGGCGTCGGCATCGAACGGGCCTTCCACCGGGGTTTCCTTGAGCACCTTCTGTTCGCCGCTGGCGAGGTCTAGCTGGCGAACCTGCGCCGGGCGGTTGAGTGCCTCGTAGCGCAGGCGGATCACCGGGCTGTCGAATTCCAGGCTGTCCTGCACGTAGAGGTTGTAGGCGGCGTCCGGCAGGTGCACGCGGTGTGCCGGTTGACCGTGCGGCTGGACCTCGACGATCGGCAGGCCGCCTTCGCGCAGGCTCAGGGTCAGGGCGCTGGCGTTCAGGGTGAGGCCTTCGAGCATCACCTCGTCGCGGTGCGCGATCAGCGTCTGCCAGTGCTCGCGGGTCGGCTGTGCCTCGCTGGCGTGGTACAGGGCGTAGTTGATGCCGTCCTGGTTGCTGCGGATCAGCCAGGCCCATTCGCCGTTCAGGCGGCCGTGGTCGGGGTAGTACTCGTGGTCATCCTGGCGCGGCGCCAGGCAGACGAACTCGCCGTCCGGGGTGTTGGCGTCCAGCACCCAGGCTTCGCTGGTGGTCTTGCTGCCCAGCAGCAGGATCAGCTGGCGCTCAGAGCTGGCGCGGTAGCAGTTCAGGAAGAAGCGCCCGTCGCGCTCCTCGAAGACCAGTTCGGCGCCGCTCTCGCCCAGGCAGTGGCGGTACAGCTTGTGCGGGCGGTGGGTGTCGTCCAGTTCGCCGAAGAACAGGGTACGGTTGTCGTTGGCCCAGGTCAGGCTGCCGTCGCAGTCCTCGAAGGGCAGGGCGGTGACGCTGCCGTCGGCCAATTCCTTCACGTACAGGTTGTAGATCTCATCGCCGCTGGTATCCAGGCTGTAGGCCAGCTTGGCGTGGTCCGGGCTGATGCTGAAGGCGCCGATCGACAGGAAACCGTCACCGGCCAGGGCGTTGGGATCGAGCAGTAGCTGCTCGGCGGTTTCATCGACCGTCAGCGAGCCGTCGGCCGGGCGCGGGCAGCGGTAATGGCGTGGGTATTCGTCGCCGGCGGTGGTGCGCTGGTAGTACAGCCAGGGGCCCCAGGGCGTGGGCAGCGAGAGGTCGGTTTCGCGGATGCGCCCCTTGATCTCCTGGAACAGCGTTTCGCGCAATTTCTTCTGAGGAAGAAGCTGATCCTCAAGGTAGGCATTTTCCGCTTTCAGGTAGTCGAGGACGTCCTCGGCGTCGCGGTTTTCCAGCCAGGCATAGGGATCGGCGGCGGCTTCGCGGCGGGCGATAGGGGGCTGGCGGTCGGACATGGCGGCTCCTGGGCGACGGCATGGATGACGCCCGGCTGCGCACCCATGGGGAAAAGCGGCTATCATAAGCCCCCCTCTGCCCCTATCGCACGTACGCGCATGAACGAACACGATTACCTGCTCGCCTGGGGCGCCTATCTCGGCGCTGGCCTCGGCCTGACTCTGGTCTGGTTCCTGATGACCGGCTGGATGTGGCGCTGGCTGCGCGAACCGCTGCGGGTGATTGTCATCGTCCTGCTGTTCACCCCGACCCCGGTGGACCCGGCGAACAATATGTACGCCCCGGCCATCGCCATCACCGCGCTGGACGTGGTGTTCAAGGTCGGTAACAACGCCTGGCGCGCGGTCTCGGACCTGGCGCTGGTGCTGCTGGCGGCGTTCGGTGTGTACCTGCTGTTCGTGCTGATCCGCTGGCCCATCGAGCGGGCGATGAAGAAACGTCGCAAGACGCCGGAGCCCGAAGACGAGCCCACCCTGCGCAAACTGATGCAGCCGGAGCTGATGCCCGACGTGGATACCCGCACCGACGAGCGCGGCGACCGCCGCATGCGCATCGAACCGCGTCTGTAGAATCGCGCCTTGCGTCCTGATCGACACGCGTCCAGCATGAGCTGAACGGCCTTTCGAGGAGTTCCCATGGACTGCGTGTTCTGCGCCATCGCGGCCGGTCGCGTGCCGGCCCATATGCTCTACGAAGACGACCAATTCATCGTGCTGCTGGATATCTACCCAGTCCGGCCCGCGCACCTGCTGGTGGTGACGAGGGAGCACGCGCAGTACCTGCACCAGCTCCCGGAAGAGGCGCAGGCGGGGTTGATGCCCCTGGCCGATCGCATGCAGCGCGCATTGCGCCGGGCCGGTTATGGCCGGCTCGGCATCAACCTGCTGGTCAACGACGGCCCCGCGGCCAACCAGCACGTAGCGCATTTTCACCTGCACCTGATTCCGCGTGAGTTGAACGATCTGCCGGCCATAGTGCTGCGCCTGTTCACGCGTTTCCTGCCGCTGGGGCGGCGCAGGATGCACAATCGCCTGGAACGCGAGCTTCATCAGCTGCGCGAGGCACTGTTGGAGGAGTACTGATTCATGTGCGAGTTGCTCGGCATGAGCGCCAACGTCCCGACGGACATCGTGTTCAGCTTTACCGGGCTGATGCAGCGTGGCGGCGGCACCGGCCCGCACCGTGACGGCTGGGGCATCGCGTTCTACGAGGGGCGTGGAGTGCGCCTGTTCCAGGATCCATCGGCGAGCATCGACTCGGAAGTGGCGCGCCTGGTACAGCGCTACCCGATCAAGAGCGAAACGGTAATCGGCCACATCCGCCAGGCCAACGTCGGTAAGGTCTGCCTGTCCAATACCCACCCCTTCGTGCGCGAGATGGGCGGGCGCTACTGGACCTTCGCCCACAACGGCCAGCTCGCCGATTTCCATCCCGAGCCGGGGCTGTATCGCCCGGTGGGCGACACCGACAGCGAGGCGGCCTTCTGCGACCTGCTCAACCGTGTGCGCCGCGCCTTCCCCGAGCCGGTACCGGTGGAAGTGCTGCTGCCCACGCTGGTCCGCGCCTGCGCGGCCTATCGCGAGCAGGGCGTGTTCAACTGCCTGCTCAGCGACGGCGACTGGCTGTTCACCTTCTGCAGCAGCAAGCTGGCCTGGATTACCCGCCGCGCGCCGTTCGGCCCGGCGCGCCTGAAGGATGCCGACCTGACCGTGGACTTCCAGTCCGAAACCACACCCGACGACGTGGTGACGGTGATCGCCACCGAGCCGCTGACTGATAACGAGAACTGGACCCTGATGCAGGGCGGCGAGTGGATGCTCTGGTGGCGCGGCGAAATCGTCGACCAGGGGCGCATCTGACGCGGCCCGCGCGCATCCGTGCGACGCAGGCCCGGACCCGGCGGGCGCCTTCGAGGAGAATCGACGGCGCTTTCGGGACGATTCCAATACGACAAGAACGAAGGGGGAGAACATGTTGCGCAGCTACATTCGCATGGTGCTGTTCGCACTGGGCCTGATGGTGGCGGTACAGGTGCCGGGCTTCATCAAGGACTACGGCCAGCGCATCGACGCCCATCGCATCGAGGCCGCCCAAGCGCTGCAAGGCTTCAAGGACACCTCCGGGCAGTTCTTCAAGGGCGACCTGAATGCGCTGGTGGCGCATTATCGCGGTAGCGCCGATCCCATATTCCAGCGCGACGCCGACAATATCGAGCACCTGCTGCGCCGCACCCAGCTGTTCGAGAACGAATGGAAAGCCCTGCAGGGTGGTTGGGCACAGCGCGCCTGGCACATGGTCACGGCGCCGAATGCCGAGCTGCTGCAGGAAACCTATGCGAACTACCGCTACCAGGTGGTGCTGGAGCCCGAGGCCATCGCCTGGGGCCTGGCCGGTGGTCTGCTGCTGGCGTGGATTGCCGAGGTGCTGATGGCATCGGTGGTGGCGCTGGTCGGCCTGGGCGACAACCGCCACGCCTCGCGCCGGCATTGGAGCTGATGGCTTTCCGTAGGAGCGGACTTCGTCCGCGATAGGTTCCGCTCTGTGGCGAATCGCGGACGGAGTCCGCTCCTACAGTCGCCGGAAACCGCGGTGCCTGCTCTTCGTAGGAGCGGATCTTATCCTCGAAGCTTTTGCTCTTTGTTGGGGCGTGAGTTGGCGCGGCTAACGTGCCAGCGCTTCTTCCGGCGATTCGTGCCGGCGGTAAGGGAACACGTCGATCACCTTGCCGGCGAGGATCTGTTCCTGCAAACCCTTCCAGTAATCGGCGTCGAACAGGTTGCCGTGCAGCTTGGCGAACAGCCGGCGCTGCTTCACGTCGACGAACAGGAAACGCGGGAATTCCTCCGGGAACACATCCATCGGCCCCACCGAGTACCAGGGCTCGGAGGACATCTCGTCCTCCTCGTAGCGCGGCGGCGGGATGTGACGGAAGTTCACCTCGGTCAGGTAGCTGATCTCGTCGTAGTCATAGAACACCACGCGGCCGTGGCGGGTGACGCCGAAGTTCTTCAGCAGCATGTCGCCGGGGAAGATGTTCGCCGCCGCCAGCTGCTTGATCGCCAGGCCGTAGTCGTACAGGGCCTCGTGAACCTGGGCCTCGGTAGCGTGCTCCAGGTAGAGGTTCAGCGGGGTCATGCGGCGCTCGGTCCAGCAGTGGCGGATCAGCACAACATCGCCTTCCAGCATTACGGTGGAGGGCGCCACGTCCAGCAGTTCGGCGAGGCAGTCCGGGTCGAACTTGCGTACCGGGAAACGGAAATCGGCGAACTGCTGGGTGTCGGCCAGACGGCCGACGCGGTCGTGGTTCTTCACCAGCTGGTACTTCTGGATCACCGTGGCGTGGTCCACGGTCTTGGCCGGGTTGAAGTTGTCCTTGATGATCTTGAACACCACGTTGAAGCCGGGCAGGGTGAACACGCTCATCACCATGCCGCGCACACCCGGCGCCATGACGAAGAGGTCGTCGGTGGTCGCCAGGTGGTTGATCAGCGCACGGTAGAACTCGCTCTTGCCCTGCTTGTAGAAGCCGATGGAGGTGTACAGCTCGGCGATGTGTTTGCCCGGCAGCAGGCGCTTGAGGAAGGCGACCATCTCCGCCGGCACCGGCGCGTCGACCATGAAGTAGGAGCGGGTGAAGGAGAAGATGATCGAGACTTCCGCCTCGTCGGTGATCACCGTGTCGAACTGGATGCCGCGTCCCTCGTGGTGCACCAGTGGGAACACCAGCGGCCACTGTTCTTCCGGAGTGAACAGCCGGCCCACCAGGTAGGCGCCCTTGTTGCGGTAGAACACTGAGCCGATCAGCTCGATGGTGAGGGTCGGGTCCTTGCATACCCAGTCCGGCAGGTTGGCGTGGAGCAAGTGCTCCATGCGCTCCAGGTCGCGCTCGCGGTCGTCGTAATCCACGGCGAAGCGGTAGTCGTCGAATATCTGCTCCAGGCTATGGCGCAGGTGGCCGCCGGGGCGGTACAGGCGGGTGTGCGGGTCGCGGGCGTGGGCGCGCAGGGACGGCCGGGTGGTGTGCACGAACATGGTGCCGTCGCTGATGTTGTCGTGGCTGAACAGGCCGCAGAAGATCGAGTTGAACCAGGTTTCCGCCAGCTCGTCGTCCAGGCGCGGGTCGATCAGGCTGATGTAGGCGCTCTTGGCGATGGGCCAGCGCTCCACGTCCACCAGGTCGATATGGGCCATGGCGCGGGTCAGACGCTCCACGGTTTCGGCGACCTTTTCCTCGTACAGGTTGATGCGCTCCGCCGAGGCCCGTTGCGCCTCCTGCCAGAGCGCCTGCTCGAAGCGCCCTGGCGCCCCGTCGGTGATCTGGTGGAAGCGTGCGCGGTAATCGTCGAAGCCTTCGAGGATCAGGGTCGCGATCTCGGTCGCCGGCCAGTGCTGAGCCATGGGAGCGCCTCTGCAGAGTCGTGGTGGAGCGAGCTTAGCCACGCGCAACGGGGAGCGAAAGGGCGAATTCGTACAGCTCGCGCCGGGGGAAGTTGCGTATGCTGGCTACCCGGTTCTGTCGATTAAGAGCCTCTGGTAAACGCCTTGGCAAGGAGCTGCCGCAATGGACGCCATCCGCATCGAACGCTGCACGGAGCAGCACATCAACGGCTTGACCGCCCTCTACAACGACCCCGCCGTGGCCCGTCAGGTGCTGCAGATGCCCTATCAGGCGCCGGAGCTGTGGCGCAAACGGCTGACCCAGGACAGCGAGCGCCAAGTGACCCTGGTGGCGCTGCATCAGGACGAAGTGGTCGGCAGCGCCAACCTGGAACAGTCCCCGCGCGTGCGTCGCAGCCATTGTGGCGCCATCGGCATGGGCGTGGCGGTCGCCTGGCAGGGACGCGGACTCGGGACACGGCTGCTGGCGGAACTGCTGGAAGTCGCTGACAACTGGATGAACCTGCGTCGTGTGGAGCTGATGGTCTACACCGACAACCAGCCGGCCATCGCGCTGTACCGCAAGTTCGGCTTCGAGGCGGAGGGCGAATTGCGAGACTATGCCTTCCGCGACGGCGTCTTCGCCGATGCGCTGAGCATGGCGCGCCTGCGCCGGAGCTGAACATGGAGTTTGAAAGTCAGCTGTGGATGGACGCGAGCCGCCAGCGGCGTAGTCTGGTGGCTCCCACACCAAGGAGCCGCCCGCGATGAGTCCCGCCGCACTCTTGAACCTGCTCGGGCTGGCCGCCATCTGGGGCGCCAGCTTCCTGTTCATGCGCCAGCTGGTGCCCGCCATCGGGGTGATGCCGACCGCATTCTTCCGCGTCTTCCTCTCCGCCGTAGGGCTGGTGGTGATCCTGCTGGCGCTGCGTACGCGTTGGGACTTCCGGGGCAAGTTTGGGCGCATCCTGCTGATCGGGGTGATCAGCTCGGGCATCCCGGTGTTGATGTACAGCCTGGCGGCGCGGGTATTGCCGGCGGGCTATTCGGCGATCTTCAACGCCACCACGCCGTTGATGGGCGTGTTGATCGGTTCGCTGTTCTTCGGTGAGTCGCTGACCGGCTCCAAGGCGCTGGGCGTGCTGCTCGGCCTTGCGGGCGTGGCGGTGCTGACCGGCGCCGGCCCGGTGCCGCTGGACGCCGCCGTGCTGTGGGGCGCCGCTGCCTGCCTGGTGGCGACCACCTGCTACGGCTTCGCCGGGTTCATCACCAAGCGCTGGATTAACGACCAGGGTGGCCTGGACTTCGGCGTGTCCGCCCTGGGCAGCCAGACCGGCGCAACGCTGTGCCTGCTGCCGTTCTTCCTCGGCACAAGTCTGGACATGCCGCTGGCGCCGCTGCTTGAGCCGAAGGTGGCGCTGGCGCTGGCCGGGTTGGGCTTCCTCTGCACCTCCTTCGCCTATGTCCTGTATTTCCGTCTGCTCGCCAGCATCGGCCCGCTGAAGACCATGACGGTGACCTTCCTCATCCCGCTGTTCGGTGTGCTCTGGGGCGCGATGTTGCTGGACGAGTCGTTGTCCTGGGCGCACTTGCAGGGCGGTTTGCTGATCGCCGTGGCGCTGTGGCTGGTGCTGAGGCCGGCGCCGTTGCCGAAGGTGGCGGTGGAAACGGCGGATTGAGGGGATACAGGAGGGATGCTCGTTGCCTGGTTAGGATGCCTATTTGAGCGTCCGTGCCTTGGGCATTCCCTCACCCTAACCCTCTCCCTGAGGGAGAGGGGACTGTCCTCTGCATCCGGTGAACTCCGAGTTTTCCCTTCACTCCGTACGGCCCCCTCTCCCCTTGGGAGAGGGCTGGGGTGAGGGAGCCGAGTTACAGAGGTCGATCAGCTATCCACGACCTGCGCAGCCTTCGAAGCCCGCGCCGGAGCCGGCTTGCGAAACACCAGCATCAACCCCGCCACGATCAATCCCATGCCCAGCAGGCCGAGGCTGGACAGGCGATTGCCGAACACCAGGTAATCCATCAGCGCCGTGACCGCCGGCACCAGGTAGAACAGGCTGGTGACGTTGACCAGATCACCGGCCGCGATCAGCCGATAGAGCAGCACGGTGGCCAGCACCGAGACCATCAGCCCCATCCACAGCGCACTGAGCAGGAACGCGGCATTCCATTCCACATTCAGCGGCTGGAACGGCGCTACGGCCAGGCACAGGGTCAGGCCTGCGATGTACTGCAAGGGCAGGGTGCCCAGCGGGTTCTCGCGGATGTTCTTCTGCAGGATCGAACCGCCGGTAATCGACAGCAACGCCAGCAGGCAGCAGGCCAGCCCGGCGAAGGTGAGGCCGGACAGCCCTATGCTCTGGTACACCACCATCACCAACCCGGCCAGCCCCAGCGCCAGGCCGCCCAGGCGGGTGGCCGAATGCCGACGTTCCAGCAGGAAGCTGGTGAGCATCGGCTGCACGCCGAGCACGGTGGCGATGACCCCGGGCGTGACGTGCTGGTCCAGCGCCAGCAGATAGAAGATCGGATAGACGCCGAGCATCACCAGGCCGGTCAGCACCGCCTGGCGTACCTGCCGACGTTCACGCGGCCAGCGCAGGCCGATCAGAGGCGAGAGGATCAGCAAGGCCACCAACGCGGTACCGAAGCGGGCGATGAGGAAGGCCATGGGCGAGGCGTGGGCCAGGCCCCACTTGCTGATGATGGCGGCGCTGCTCCACAGCAGCACGAAGAGCGAGGTACTGGCCAGGGCGGCCAGGGACGAACGATTGAATGAGGTCATGCCATTTACCTGTCGTCAGGCAGATCACGGCCGGCCTTCTGGCGGCCAGCCACAAACCGGACGCCGCGTCAGCTGAGCGCGGGAAACCGGGTGTTGGAGTACGCGTAATGCGTGGGCGTCAGCTGCTCACGCCGGGCGGCGGATAGGCCGCGCCGGGAGGCGGAGGCGACGCGATGGCGACGACAGGAGGGGGAGGGCAGGCCGCACCCATACCCGCGCCGCGGGCCGGGGAGGCTGCAGCGATGATTGCCGGAGTGGGCAACGGGTATCGGGACATTGACGGAAACCTGTATCAGTGAGACAGCGAAGCGCTGCGTGGACTGACTATAGCGGGCGAGAGGCCGCCAGGCGAGCCCTGCGGGAGTCGCGCGGCAAAGCGCGACTCCCGCGACAGAAACGACAACGCGCGGCAGGGGCCGCGCGTTGCAGGGGCAAGGTTGAGGCTTACTTGCCGGTCTTGATGGTGTTCCAGATGCGGGTGCGCAGACGGTCGATCTTCTGCGGCATGGACTCCAGGGCGAACAGCTTGGCCATCTTGTCCTGCGGCGGGTAGATCGCCGGGTCGGCCTTGATCGCCGCGTCCACCAGCGGATCGGCGGCCAGGTTGCCGTTGGCGTAGTGCACCGAGTTGCTGACGCCAGCCATCACTTCCGGACGCAGCAGGTAGTTCATGAAGGCGTAGCCGGCCTTCTCGTCGGGAGCGTCGGCCGGCATGGCGACCATGTCGAACCACAGCGGCGAGCCTTCCTTCGGAGTGGAGTACTGGATTTCCACGCCGTTCTTGGCTTCCTTGGCGCGGGTGGCGGCCTGCAGGATGTCGCCGGAGAAGCCCACCACCATGCAGATTTCGCCGTTGGCCAGGTCGCTGACGTACTTGGAGGAGTGGAAGTAGCGGATGTACGGACGCACTTTGATCAGCGCGGCCTCGGCCTGCTTGTAGTCCTCCTGCTTCTGGCTGTGGTGCGGCAGGCCCAGGTAGTTCAGGGTGATCGGCAGCAGCTCCGGACCGTTGTCCAGCACTGCTACGCCGCACTTGGCCAGCTTCTCCATGTACTCGGGCTTGAAGAAGATGTCCCAGGAATCGACCGGCGCGTTGTCGCCCAGCGCTTCCTTGATCTTCGCCGGGTTGTAGCCGATGCCGGTGGTGCCCCACAGGTAGGGGAAACCGTGCTCGTTGCCCGGGTCGTTCACTTCCAGCGCCTTCATCAGCACCGGGTTGAGGTTCTTCCAGTTCGGCAGTTGGCTCTTGTCCAGCTTCTTCAGTGCGCCGGCCTGGATCTGCTTGGCCATGAAGTGGTTGGAGGGGAAGACGACGTCGTAGCCGGACTTGCCGGTCATCAGCTTGCCGTCGAGGGTCTCGTTGCTGTCGTAGACGTCATAGGTCGCCTGGATGCCAGTCTCTTTCGTGAAGTTCGGCACGGTTTCCGGGGCGATGTATTCGGACCAGTTGTAGATCTTCACGGTGTCGGCCTGGGTGGCGCCTGCGGACACGGTGAGGGAAAGCGCGAGGGTGGAGAGCAACGGGGAGGAAATTTTCATTCTTGTGTTCCTGACGGCGGTGCGGGATGCCCGGCGCCGTCCGCTCAGGCGGCCGGCAAGCTGTGACGGGCTGCGCAAGAATTAACCGTTTTGCCGGAACATGGCGAGAGGCGGTGGCTGCTTGCGGGTCCGCAGACAGCCACGCGTGACTCGGGTCGCACCGCGTCGGAACGAGCGGTGGGAAACCGCCCCGGGGCGGGGCGGAGGGGTCTTACTGGACCAGGTCCTGCTCGTCGAACAGACCGTCGAACAGCATGCTCGACAGGTAGCGCTCGCCCGAATCCGGCAGGATGACCACGATGGTCTTGCCCTGCATGTTCGGCTCTTCGGCCAGCTTCACCGCGGCAGCCATGGCGGCGCCGCTGGAGATGCCGCAGAGGATGCCTTCTTCCTGCATCAGGCGCAGGGCCATGGCCTTGGCGTCGTCGTCGGCGATGGTCGCGACGCGGTCCACCAGCGACAGGTCGAGGTTCTTCGGCACGAAGCCGGCGCCGATGCCCTGGATCTTGTGCGGGCTGGGTTTGACTTCCTCACCGGCCAGGGTCTGGCTGATCACCGGCGAGCTGACCGGCTCCACGGCCACCGAGAGGATCGGCTTGCCCTTGGTGTTCTTGATGAAGCGCGACACGCCGGTGATGGTGCCGCCGGTGCCGACGCCGGCCACCAGCACATCCACCGCGCCATCGGTGTCGTTCCAGATTTCCGGGCCGGTGGTCTTCTCGTGGATCGCGGGGTTGGCCGGGTTGTCAAACTGCGCCGGCATGAAGTACCTGGCCGGGTCGCCGGCGACGATTTCCTCGGCCTTGGCGATGGCCCCCTTCATGCCCTTGGCCGGCTCGGTCAGCACCAGTTCGGCACCCAGGGCCTTGAGCACCTTGCGGCGTTCCAGGCTCATGGAGGAGGGCATGGTCAGCACCAGCTTGTAGCCACGGGCGGCGGCGACGAAGGCCAGGCCGATACCGGTGTTACCGGAGGTCGGCTCGACGATGGTCATGCCCGACTTGAGGCGGCCGCTCGACTCGGCATCCCAGATCATGTTGGCGCCAATCCGGCACTTCACCGAATAGCCGGGATTGCGCCCTTCGATCTTGGCCAGGATGGTGACTCCGCGCGGTGCGATGCGATTGATCTGGACCAGCGGCGTGTTGCCGATGGACTGCGCGTTGTCTGCGTAAATGCGGCTCATGGGGAGAGAGTCCTTGTCGCTCTTGAGTAGACCCGAAAGCCTATTCCCCGCCCGTCTCCGAGTCCAGACGCAGAACCGGCGGAAAGATCGGTCGCCACAGCACCTGGGACGGGCCTCAATGAGTGTCCGGGAGGCGGGGCTAGTGAGAAATGGTCGGCCGCGCGGTGACCGGGCATTCAGTGACTGAATGCCCGTCCTGCGTTCACAGTCGAGCGCCATGCGCGTTATAGTCGCAGTCTCCCTAACGCACCTCTCCGCCCGGGTCAGACCCCGGCCGCTACCGTTCGAGGATTTCCCGATGAAGTTCGAAGGCACTCAGTCCTACGTCGCCACCGACGACCTCAAGCTCGCGGTCAACGCCGCCATCACCCTGCAGCGTCCGCTGCTGGTGAAGGGTGAGCCGGGCACCGGCAAGACCATGCTGGCCGAGCAGCTGGCGGAGTCCTTCGGCGCCAAGCTGATCACCTGGCACATCAAGTCCACCACCAAGGCCCACCAGGGCCTGTACGAGTACGACGCGGTCAGCCGCCTGCGCGACTCGCAGCTGGGCGTGGACAAGGTCCACGACGTGCGCAACTACATCAAGAAGGGCAAGCTCTGGGAGGCCTTCGAGGCCGAAGAGCGCGTGATCCTGCTGATCGACGAGATCGACAAGGCCGACATCGAGTTCCCCAACGACCTGCTGCAGGAACTCGACAAGATGGAGTTCTTCGTTTACGAGACCAACGAGACCATCAAGGCGAAGCAGCGCCCGATCATCATCATCACTTCGAACAACGAGAAGGAGCTGCCGGACGCCTTCCTGCGCCGCTGCTTCTTCCACTACATCGCCTTCCCCGACCGCGAGACCCTGCAGAAGATCGTCGACGTGCACTACCCGAAGATCAGCGGCACGCTGGTCAGCGAGGCACTGGACATCTTCTTCGACGTGCGCAAGGTACCGGGCCTGAAGAAGAAGCCTTCCACCTCCGAACTGGTGGACTGGCTGAAGCTGCTGATGGCCGACAACATCGGCGAGGCCGTGCTGCGCGAGCGCGACCCGACCAAGGCCATCCCGCCGCTGGCCGGCGCGCTGGTGAAGAACGAGCAGGACGTTCAACTCCTTGAACGCCTTGCCTTCATGAGCCGTCGCGCCAGTCGCTGATACATCACCGCTTTTGTAGGAGCGAGCTTGCTCGCGAACCGGGTCGAAGAGCTTCGCGAGCAAGCTCGCTCCTACGAAGACACCTGCTTCATGAGAGGGTGCAGCCATGCTGCTCAACCTGTTCAACGAAATGCGCGCGGCCAAGGTGCCGGTGTCGGTGCGCGAGCTGCTCGACCTGATCGATGCGCTCAAGCACCGCGTCGTGTTCGCCGACATGGACGAGTTCTATTACCTCGCCCGCACCATCATGGTGAAGGACGAACGCCATTTCGATAAGTTCGACCGGGCCTTCGGCGCCTACTTCAAGGGCCTGGAAAAGCTCGACGACCACCTCAAGGCGCTGATCCCCGAAGAGTGGCTGCGCAAGGAATTCGAGCGCCTGCTGACCGACGAGGAGCGCGCGCAGATCCAGTCCCTGGGTGGCCTGGACAAGCTCATCGAGGAGTTCAAGAAGCGTCTCGAAGAGCAAAAGGAACGCCACGCCGGCGGCAACAAGTGGATCGGCACCGGCGGCACCAGCCCGTTCGGCTCCGGCGGCTTCAACCCCGAGGGCATCCGCGTCGGCGACGCCGGCAAGCGCCAGGGCAAGGCGGCCAAGGTCTGGGACCAGCGCGAGTACAAGAACCTCGACGACCAGGTCGAGCTGGGCACCCGCAACATCAAGATCGCCCTGCGCCGACTGCGCAAGTTTGCCCGCGAGGGCGCGGCGGAAGAGCTGGATATCGACGGCACCATCGACCACACCGCCAAGGATGCCGGGCTGCTCAACATCCAGATGCGCCCGGAGCGGCGCAACACCGTGAAGCTCCTGTTGCTGCTGGATATCGGCGGCTCAATGGACGCCCACGTGAAGGTCTGCGAGGAACTGTTCTCGGCCTGCAAGACCGAGTTCAAGCATCTCGAATACTTCTACTTCCACAACTTCATCTACGAGTCTGTGTGGAAGAACAACCTGCGTCGCGGCAGCGAGCGCACCGCCACCTTCGACCTGCTGCACAAGTACGGGCCGGACTACAAGGTGGTGTTCGTCGGCGACGCCGCCATGGCGCCCTACGAGATAACCCAGGCCGGCGGCAGCGTCGAGCACTGGAACGAGGAAGCCGGCTACGTCTGGATGCAGCGCTTCATGGAGAAGTACAAGAAGCTCATCTGGATCAACCCGTACCCCAAGGACACCTGGAACTACACCGCTTCCACGGGCCTCGTGCGCGAACTGGTGAAGGAGCAGATGTTCCCGCTGACCCTGAGCGGCCTGGAAGAAGGTATGCGGTTCCTCTCCCGCGGTTGAGAACCTATTTACGATCTGCTGCGCGTCGGCATAACTGCGTTGAAATAGGTCTCGGGATGCTCATTTACTGCGTGTAAACTCCGCTCCCGACCCCAATTGCGCCTTGTTCTGCTCTAGCTCGCGAGATCGTAAACAGGTTCTGCGTGCCAGGACGGTGCACACGCGCCGTCCCGGTGTCCGTAAAGGTAACCTTCCAGCGGGGCGCCAAGCGCCCCGCTTTGCGTCGAAGCCCCTGTCGTGTGGGGATCGATCCGGCCATGTCGAGTGGCCGGCACGTAACTTGCCTGCCCTTGCGCTGCACCCGCCTCGGTAACACCGACGGGCGGGCCATCGCGTCTACCCTGGGCATGACATGACACCGCTGACCTTCTCCCGCTCCACCTGGCTCAACTCCCTGCACATGACCTCGCTGACCGTCGCGCTGATGGAGTCGGAGGGGCACAGCCGCGAGTCGATCCTCGAAGGCAGCGGCATCACCGGCGACGACCTGCTCGACCTGCGCCGGCTGGTCAGCCCCTGGCAGGAACAGCAGGTGTTCGCCAACGTGCAGAACCTCGCCGGCGAAGCCGCGCTGGGCCTGCGCCTGGGTGTGCGCACGCGGATCACCGCCTACGGCCTGCTGGGCTACGCGCTGCTTTCCGCGCCGACCCTGGGCGAAGCGCTGCGCATCGGCCTGAGCTACCCGGTGCTGCTGGGTACCTATTTCCACCTGGCGCTGGAAGTGGAAGGCGACATGGCCTGGCTGGTCGCCACCGGTTACGGCGAGACGGAGTCGATGCGGCCGTTCAACACCGAGCTGTGCCTGGGTTCGCTGAAGGTGGCCTGCGCCGACCTGCTTGGCCAGCCACTGCCGCTGGTGCGTGCCGAGTTCGACTATGAAGGCCCGGAGGACCGCCGCGCCGCCTACGCCACCCTGTTCGGCTGCCAACTGGGCTTCGGGTGCAAACGCAGCGCCATCGGCTTCCCCGCCTCCTGGCTGGACATGCGCCTACCGCTGGCCGACGCCGTGACCCACCGCGAGATGCTGGAGCAGTGCCGCCGCCAGAACATCGACCTGGCCGCCCGCCGCGCCTGGCTGGACAAGGTCCGCGCGATCCTCGGCGAACGCCTGCAGGAACCGCCGGGCCTGGAAGAACTGGCGCGCCGCCTCAACTGCTCGTCACGCAGCCTGCGCCGCCACCTGCAACAACAGCAGACCAGCTACCAGCAACTGCTCGACGAACTGCGCTTCGCCCGCGCCAAGGAACTGCTGCAGGACGGCGACATGCCGATCTACCGCATCGCCGAGGAGCTTGGCTTCAGCGAAACCGCCAGCCTGCGCCATGCCTTCCAGCGCTGGAGCGGCCAGCCGCCTAGCCACTTCCGCGCCTGAAAATCCCTGTGGTATTGCCGCAGGTCATGGTGCCGGCTCGCCGCAGGCATAGCCTTCAGGAGTCCCACAAGGAAACCCTGAGGGCCTGACCATGGCCAAGAAATTCCCCCTCAATCCGCCGCACCCCGAACGCATCTGCTGGGGCTGCGACCGCTATTGTCCGGCCACCAACCTGGCCTGCGGCAACGGCGCGGACCGCACCATGCACCCGGCCGAAATGCTCGGCGAGGATTGGTACCAGTTCGGCGACTGGAATATCGAGGTGCCGGAGAAGATCGCCGTGCAGCTGGAGCCTTCCAGCTAGCGTTTCACGCCGTGCCGTCCTGGCGGGCATAACTGACGGTGAGGATTTCCCACTGGTGGCCGTCCGGCTCGTTCCAGTAGAGGATGCGTCCGCCGTTATCCGTGTCGACCTGATGATCCACCGGTCCGTGTACTCGGCTGCGCCAGGCAATGCCGGCGTCGCGCAGGCGCGCGAGGATCGCGTCGAAATCCGCTTCGCTGACCCGGAAGCAGAAGTGCAGGCGGGGGAAGGGCTCTTCCCACTGGTCGAAGTCCAGGGTCAGTCCTGAATTGACGAACACCGGCACGAAGGGGCCGACGCCTTCACGCGCCCAGGGTACGTCCAGTAGTTCCGCGAGTTGCTGCGCCGCGGCCAGCTTGTTGGCGGCGGGTACCAGCAGGTGATCCAGCTCGACACTCATGGTTGCCTCCATCACGGATGCCCATGGGCAGAGTCTAGGTCCCTGCAAAGCCCGCATCCGGCCCTCGGTCGGACCGGATGCGACTGTCGGATCAGCCCTTGGCCGGGGTGATTCCGTAGATCTTCTGGAACTTGCTGATCAGGGCGACCGGCTTGGATTCTTCCTTTTGCATCAGGTAGACCACGCGCTCGCCGTTGGGGCCGCTGGCGATCTCGGTGTGTCGGAAGATCGGCTCGCCCAGGCCGTTCATGTCGACCATGTCGCCGTAGCGCTGGGCCACGTAGATCACGCCATCCTTGCGGATTTCGCCGTAGAAGCCGGCTGCCGGCGGCAGGCTCTGCTTGTAGAACTGATAGGAGGCGATCTTCTTCGCGTCCTTGTCCTTGTCTTCGGCGCGTACGACCAGGACCACGTTCTGGCCGAACTTGTCCTTCTCGCCCACTTCCTTGGTGTAGGTGGTCTTGCCGGTCACCAGGTAGTCGCGGTAGACGGTGGCGTCGTCGAACAGGTAGAGGGTTTCGTCGGTGCGCACGAGGTACCAGTCATCGTTGTTCGGGGTGACTTCCTTGCTGGCAACCGGCGGCTGCATGGCGCAGGCACCCAGGCCGGCGACGAGCAGGGCGATGGATGCGGCTTTGTACACTTTGTTGTTGAACATTGGTTTACCTCCCCAGGTTGAAAGCCAGGGAGTTTCGCCAGCGTTTGTAACGAAGTGATGACGGGTGGATGAACGATTTGTGCGCGGCGGAGCTGGCTGAGCCCGGCTCCCTGTAAGACCTTGCACAGGCATGACCGCCGTGCTCTGGTCGCGGCTTATTCATCGCTCTTCTGCGGCGGCTCCGGGGCCGGCAGTGGCTGCCGCAATATCAGACTCTGCGGCGAGGACAGCGGGATGCCCAGCTCGCGCAGGCGCCCGAGGATGGTGAACAGCAGGTCACTGCGCGTGGTCGTGACTGAACGTGGGCTGTTCACGTAGCCAGATACCCCCAGGGTCAGCCCGCTGGCGTCGAGCTCCTTGAAGGTCACCGAGGTGGCCGGCGTGGCGGTGATCGATTCATGCTCGGCAAAGGCCGCCAGCAGCACCTCGCGGACCTTCAGCACGTCGGTATCCAGCGGCAGCGTCAGGCTGATGCTGACCACCCCCAGCGCGTTGCTCATGGTCACGTTGCGCACGTTCTGCGAGATGAACTGCGAGTTGGGGACGATCACCGTGGACTGGTCGGACATCTGGATCTCCGTGGCGCGCACGTTTATCCGCCGGATATCGCCTTCCACCCCGCCGGTCAGACTGACCCAGTCGCCAACCTTCACCGGGCGCTCGGTGAGCAGGATCAGGCCGGAGATGAAGTTCTGCACGATGGCCTGCAGGCCGAAACCGATGCCCACCGACAGGGCGCTGACCACCCAGGTCAGGCTGGTGAGATTGATGCGCAGGGCCGAGAGCACCAGCAGCACCAGGATGACCATGCCGAGGTAGCCGACCAGGGTCACCAGCGAGGCGCGCATGCCCACGTCCATGCTGGTTTCCGGCAGCAGTTCGTCGGCCAGCCAGCGCTTGAGCAGGCGCAGGCCGAACAGGCCACCGGCGAGCGTCGCCAGGGCCAGCAGGATGTCCTGTGGGACGATGTTCAGGCGGCCCAGCGACTGGCCGCTTTTCACCAGTTGCACCAGGCCCTGCAGCAGTTCGCCCGGACTGGTGCCGGTGGTGGAGAAGGCCACCAGCAGGGTCGACAGCACCAGCAGGGTGCGGCCCGAACCGGTCAGCAGGGTGGTGAATTGCGCCTGATGCTGCGGGTTGACCCCGAGGTTCTGCGCCAGGCGTTCGCCGATCGGGTGCCTGGGCGACAGCAGGGCTTCGCAGAGGTCGCCGAACAGCGCGGTCAGCAGATAGCCGCTGGCGCAGATCACGCTGGCCCAGAGCAGCTTGCCGGCGAGGAAATAGGCCAGCGAGAGGTAACCGCTGAACAGGGCGAGCAGGATCAGCAGCACCGTGAGCAGGATCGCCGTCACCATCACGCCGGTGAGCGGAGAGCTTTCGTAGTCCGTTTCGCGGCTACTGCGACGGTAGCCATACAGTGCGGCGGCGAACAGCACTGCCGTGGCCAGCGCGGTGATGCCGTTGACCGCGGCGGTCAGGGCGAGACTGGCGCCGCTGGCGCTGTTCAGGCGCTCCTGGGTGCCGAGCAGCAGGAGCAGCCAGGCCATCAGCCAGGGGAAGGGCGACAGGGCATTGGCCACCGGATCGGGCAGGTCGGGCAGGCGCCAGGTCGGGCGCTGCACGGCCAGCAGGCCACGGCCGAGACCGGCGGTGAAGGTGCAGAAGACCACCAGGGAGAGCAGCTGGTCCGCCAGGTTGGACATGTTGCCGTCGAGCTGTTCGTGCCAGTCCAGGCCTTCGCGGATCAGCGCGGCGCCGCCGCCCAGGGTGAGGATGGTCGCCAGGCTCACCGACAGGGCCAGGGCGCTGCGCCGCAGGCGGCCGACGGGAATCCAGCGGATCATCGCCTTGGTCAGCAACCGTTCCAGCAGGCGCCGTCCTGGCACCCAGAGCAGCACGGCGGTGATCAGGCAGACGATGAAGGGCGCGCGGTTCCCAGGCTGCCAGGCCTGGGCGAGGCTGCCGGCAACCTGGCGGTGGACGGCGTCCAGGCGCGCCAGGTCGTCGTCGGTAGGGCGGATAAGGTTGGACCAGAAACGCGGACTGAAGGGCGGCGGAGAGCGTGTGGCAATCTGCGAGTTGAGCTGGCTGCGGCGCAGGTTGACGATCTGCGCGGCGAGGTCCTGGGCGGCGTTGTCCACCTGGTTGATGCGCTGTACCTGATTGGCCAGCTGTTTCTGCTCCACCTGCAGATCGTTGCGCTGGCGGGTGAGGTTGTCCGCTTCGCCGGTGACTTCCGGACCGAGCACCTTGAGCTGGTCCTCGGTGCGGGCGAGGCGGGTGCCCAGGGCGGTCGCGCTTTGCTCCGCGTGCAGCTGGACCTGCAGCGCGGCCTGGCGCAGGGCCGCCAGCAGGCTGTCGTCGCTGTCGGCGGAAACGCGCTGGCGAATCAGCTCCAGACGCTCGCTCAACTGGTCCAGGCTCGCGTCGTCGGGGAGGTCCGGCAGCTCGAAGGCGGAGGCCGGCGGCGCCGTGCTCGCTTCGCCCGCCAGCGCGGCGGTGGCGCCGGCCAGCGACAACATCAGTGCCAACAGGGCATGACAGCATGCCCGTGCGATGGTTTTACGCATCTTCCCCCCGTCCGTTGGTCATGGCGTGGTACCGGGGGTAGGCCGGTTCCCGCCGTGGCAATTCCCTGAAGCATAGCGAGGCGGGGTGCCCCGGGGGAGGGTTTCGTGGTGAACTGGCGGTGGATACGGTTAGTTAAGGGTCACAAATTCTGGCCATATCGATCCCCTTTTGGCCGCTCACGCTGTTCTGCGCGGTGCCCAGGCTGGGCAGAATCCTGCCAACCGAGAACAAGAATCCTGCGAGGTCTACTCCCATGCTCACGGTCTACAGCGACGATCACCGCCTGCACTTCGGCCAGTCCGAACTGGTCGACGGCAAACTCCAGCCCTGCTTCGAAATGCCCAGCCGCGCGGACACCGTGCTGGCCCGCGTGAAGTCGCAGAACCTCGGCGAGGTCATCGCGCCGAAGGACTTCGGCCTCGAGCCGATCCTGCGTACCCACAACACCCGCTACGTCGAATTCCTCAAGGGCGCATGGGCCCGCTGGGCGGCCGAAGGCCACACCGGCGACCTGGTTTCCACCACCTTCCCGGGCCGCCGCCTGCGCCGTGACGGCCCGATCCCCACCGCGCTGATGGGCGAGCTGGGTCACTACAGCTTCGATACCGAGGCGCCGATCACTGCCGGCACCTGGCAGGCCATCTACAGCTCGGCCCAGGTCGCGCTGACCGCCCAGGACCACATGCGCCAGGGCGCCAACATGGCCTTCGGCCTGTGCCGTCCGCCGGGTCACCATGCCGGCAGCGACTTCATGGGCGGCTACTGCTTCCTGAACAACGCCGCCATCGTCAGCCAGGCCTTCCTCGACCAGGGCGCCAAGCGCGTGGCCATCCTCGACGTGGACTACCACCACGGCAACGGCACCCAGGACATCTTCTACCGCCGCAACGACGTGCTGTTCGCCTCGATCCACGGCGATCCGCTGGTGGAGTACCCGTACTTCCTCGGCCACGCCGACGAGCACGGCGAAGGTGCCGGTGAAGGCTACAACCACAACTACCCGCTGGCCCACGGCACTGGCTGGGACGGCTGGTCCGCCGCGCTGGAAGACGCCTGCCGCAAGATCGCCGCCTATGCGCCGGACGCGGTGGTGGTCTCGCTGGGTGTGGATACCTACAAGGATGACCCGATCTCCCAGTTCAAGCTGGACAGCCCGGACTACCTGCGCATGGGCGAGCGCATCGCCGCCCTGGGCATCCCGACCCTGTTCATCATGGAAGGCGGTTACGCGGTCGAGGCCATCGGCGTCAACGCGGTGAACGTGCTGCAAGGCTTCGAGGCCCGCGCACGTTGACAGACACAATCGGGCGGACGAGAGTCCGCCCGATTGCATTTGGGCTCGCGAACCTTTGCGCGGGCGCATCACCAGGGGAAGGACATGAACAAGAATAACGCGCTGCGCGGCCTGTTCGCCGCCTCCGCCCTCGCCACTGCCTGCGCCGCCAGCGCCGGGCCCGAAGTACGCATCTACAACTGGTTCGACTACATCGGCCCGGACACCCTGAAGGGCTTCCAGGCCGACACCGGCATCAAGCCGCAGTACGACGTCTACGACAGCAACGAAGTGCTGGAGGCCAAGCTGCTCTCCGGTCATTCGGGCTATGACGTGGTGGTGCCCAGCGACGGCTTTTTGCCCAACTACCTGAAGGCCGGCGTGTTCCAGCCGCTGGACAAGAGCAAGCTGCCGAACTGGAAGAACCTCAACCCCGCGCTGCTCAAAGTGCTGGAGAGCAAGGACCCGGGTAACCAGTACGTGATGCCCTACATGTGGGGCACCAATGGCATCGCCTACAACGTCGACAAGGTCAGGGCCGTGCTCGGCGACAACGCGCCGGTGGACTCCTGGGACCTGGTATTCAAGCCGGAGAACCTGGCCAAGCTGAAGTCCTGCGGCGTGGCCTTCCTCGACTCGCCCACCGAGGTGATCCCGCAGGTCCTGCACTACCTGGGCCTGTCGCCCAACAGCCGCAATCCCGAGGACTACAAGAAGGCCGAGGCGCTGCTGATGCAGCTGCGCCCGAACATCACCTACTTCAGCTCCTCGAAGTTCGTCACCGACCTCGCCAACGGCGATGTCTGCGTGGCGCTGGCCTGGTCCGGCGGCGCGATGCAGGCGGCCAACCGCGCCAAGGAAGCCAAGAACGGCATCAGGATCGAGTACCGCATTCCCAAGGAAGGCGCGGCGGCCTGGTTCGACGTGCTGGCGATTCCGAAGGACTCGAAGAACGTCGAGCAGGCCCATGCCTTCCTCAACTACCTGCTGCGCCCGGAAGTGGTGGCGCCGATCTCCGACTACGTGGCCTACGCCAACCCCAACCAGGAAGCGGACCAGCTGATCTCGGCGGAGCTGCGCGACAACCCCAACGTCTACCCGACCGCCGAGGTGCAGGCCCGCCTGTATTCGGTGGAGCCGCTGCCGCAGAAGCTTGAGCGCATCCGCACCCGTACCTGGAGTCAGGTGAAGTCGGGCAAGTGATGTCGTTCGCGGCTGGCTGGACAGCGGGTTTCCGTTGGCAGTGAGCTGCCTGGAACTGGAATAATCGGCGGACTTTAATTTTCGCCGATTATTCCAGGACGTTCCTTTCTCACTGACGAGCCTTGCCATGCACAGTCCGACTGCCGACCGCGCCGCCAACCGGAGGCGCCCATGATTCCCGAACGCAAGAACGCCGATGCGTTCGCCATCCAGACGATGACCGGCCTGTGCGTGATTTGGGGCATCCAGCAGGTTGCGGTGAAGCTGGCGGCGCCGGACATCGCTCCGATCATGCAGGCCTTCGGGCGCAACGCGATCGCCGCCGTGCTGCTGGCGTTGCTGATGTGCTGGCGCGGCGGCTGGGAAGGCCTGCGCCAGGGCACCCTCAAGGGCGGCCTGCTGGCCGGGGTGCTGTGCGCCGCGGAGTTCTTCTTCATCGCCCAGGGGCTGGTCTACACCTCCGCCTCGCACATGGCGGTGTTCCTCTACACGGCGCCAATCTTCTCCGCGCTGGCCCTGCATTTCCTGCTGCCCAGCGAGCGTCTGCGGCGCTTGCAGTGGCTGGGCATCGCGGTGTGCTTCGGGGGCATCCTGCTGTGCTTCGGTGGCGGTTTCGATCTCGCCGGGATGGACAGCCGCATGCTGCTGGGCGACGCCCTGGGCGTGCTCGCCGGGCTGTCCTGGGGCATGACCACGGTGGCGGTGCGTACCACGCGCCTGTCCGAGGCGCCGCCGAGCCTGACGCTGTTCTACCAGATGTTCGCCGCCGCCTTGCTGCTGCCGCTTACCGCGCTGGCGCTGGGCAAGACCCACGAGGTCAGTTTCACCGCTATGAGCGTGGGCAGTGTGCTGTTCCAGGGCATCGTAGTGTCGTTCTTCAGCTACTTCTGCTGGTTCTGGCTGCTGCGCCGTTACCTGGCGTCAAATCTGTCGGTGTTTTCCTTCATGACGCCGATGTTCGGCATCGCCTTCGGCGTGCTGATCCTGGGCGAGCCGTTGAGCCTGAACTTCGTCGGTGGTGCGGTGCTGGTGCTGGCCGGCATCACCCTGGTCAGCAGCGAGCAGTGGATACGCAGCAAGCTGCGTCGATGAGCGGCCGATGTGTCGCGCTGTTGATTCAGGTCAGGCGCCGGACCGCCCGTAACCGATAGGCTTTGTATCAAGGAATGAGTAGCGCGGGCGGAGAGTGGGACGCCGAGCTATTCTTTCCCAGGGCGGCCCATGGTGGTAACGGGCCGCCCGACCCGAATTGGAATGAGGAGGCATCCCATGAAAGTCTGGCTGCAAGGCATCGCGTGGAAACTGGCTGTCACGCTCGGACTGATCGAGCCTCCACGTTTGCAACCCATCCCCATCCGCAGCGACGAGCAGCGTCGCCTGATGGAGCAGCGCCGGCGCTACTGATTGCGCCTGGCCCTACCTGAAAAGAAAAACCCGCCTCATGGCGGGTTTTTTCTTGCCCGTCATTCGTGGGCCTTGAACCAGTCGTCGATCATCGACTTCAGGCGCTCCCCGGAGAAACTCGGGAAGTGCCCGCCGTGCACGGTGCGCACCGGCAACTCGCGCAGGCGCGCGAGGCTTTTCGCATAGTCGTCGAGGTTGGAGTGGTAGGCATCCTCGATCAGCGGGCCGTCGTAGATGATGTCGCCGGAGAACAGCGTCTGCGTCTTCTCTTCCCACAGGCTGATGCCGCCCGGCGAATGACCGGGGGTATGCAGCACCTGCAGCGTGCGATCGCCCAGGTCGAGCACATCGCCTTCATCGATGGTGCGGGTGGCCGGCGCGGACTTGACCCGGTATTCGGCGTAGCACAGCGGGCAGTCGGGATGGGCGTCGAACATCTCGTCGCCGACGAAGGCGGTGGCCAGGGTACGTTCGCCGTCGGGGCTGGCGAGGATGTCGGCTTCCGCCGGGTGCACCAGGCGCTCGTCGAACTCGTGGTGGCCGGCGATATGGTCGAAATGGGTGTGGCTGGCGACTGCCAGCAGCGGGCGGTCGGTGAGCCAGGGCAGTTGTTCGCGCAGGCTGACCAGGCCGGAGCCGCTATCCACCAGCACGTCGCGGTCGCGGCCCTGAATGTGCCACATGTTGCAACGGTAGAAGGGGCGGACGTAGGGCTCGTGGATCAGGCTGACGCCGTCTTAGCAGTGGCGGACTTCGAACCAGCGGTCGCGGGTGACGATTTTCATGGTGTGCGCCTTGTCGAGCTGAGCGTAGGGCGTACAACCGTTGGCGGTTGTACGCCGATACACCGTGTCATTCATTGGCACCAAGGCCAAGCTCGGAGTGCTTGGTGCTCTTGGTAGGAGCGAGCTTGCTCGCGAACAATCCCGAGCTGGGCGGTTCGCGAGCAAGCTCGCTCCTACAGGGGGTTACGGCGCGAAGGGCGCCGCTTCCATCACTTCCACGATCAGTGGGCGGTCGCTCGGGGCGTTGCGCAGTAGTTCCTGCAGGTGCGCGTGGTCGCGGGCGCGCTCGGCGGCGCAGCCGAAGCCCTTGGCGATGGCGAGGAAGTCCGGGGTGTAGATGTCCACGCCCAGCGGGGTGATGTCGCGGCGTTCCATGTAGCGCTTGATCTCGCCGTAGCCGTAGTTGTTCCACAGCAGGACGATGATGCCCACCTTGGCTTCCACGGCGCTGGCCAGTTCGGTCATGGTGAACTGCAGGCCGCCGTCGCCCATCAGGCTGATGACCGGGCGGCCCGGTTCGCCGAGCTTGGCGCCGATGGCCGCCGGCAGGCCGTAGCCCAGGGTGCCGTAGCCGGTGGAGGCGTTGAACCAGCGGCGGCCGCCGTCCAGTTCCACCAGGTGGTTGCCGCTGTAGACGGTCTGGGTGGAGTCGCCGACGAAACGGGCATCGGGCAGGACTTCGAGGATCTTGCCGAACAGCTCGCGGTAGTGCGCCCAGCCGCTGAAGTCTTCGGCCAGTTGCGCACGCACCTTGGCCGCGCGCTGGGCGCCGGGGCTGCCTGCGTCGGCTTCACGGGCCGGCAGCAGTTCGAGCAGGGCGCGCATGGCGGTGCGGGCGTCGCTGTGGATGGCGATGCTCGGGGTGTAGTTGCGCATCAGCTGCTGCGGGTCGATGTCGATGCGGATCAGCTCGCCGCCGATCTTGAAGTTGCCGTCGAACACCACGTCGTAGTCGGTCTCGCCCAACTCGGTGCCGATGGCCAGGACCACATCAGCCTGCTCGGCCAGCTCGCGAACAGGAATCAGCGACTGGTTGCTGCCGATCAGCAGCGGGTGCTCGGGCTGCAGCAGGCCCTTGGCGTTGATGGTCTGTGCGGTCGGCGCGTCCAGGGCGATGGCCAGGGCGCGGGCTTCGGCCTGGGCTTCGACGCAGCCGCCGCCGAGCAGCAGAAGCGGGTTCTTCGCCTTGGCCAGCTTGGCGGCGGCCTCGTGCAGCGGCGAGCGCGCCGGGGCAGGGCGGGCCAGCTGTACGCGCGGGCGCACCTGCATGTGGTCGGCCGGGGCGGTGATGATGTCCAGCGGCAGCTCGATGTGTACCGGGCGCGGACGTTCGCTGTCGAACACAGCGAAGGCGCGGGCCAGCACCGCCGGCAGTTCATCGACGCTCATAAGGGTATGGCTGAAGGCGCTGACGCCGGCAACCATGGCGCGCTGGTTCGGCAGCTCGTGCAGGTAGCCGTTGCCGTGGGCCAGGCGCGAGCGCTCGTTGACGCTGGAGATCACCAGCATGGGGATGGAGTCGGCGTACGCCTGGCCCATGGCGGTGAGGATGTTGGTCATGCCCGGGCCGGTGATGATGAAGCACACGCCCGGCTTGCCGGTGACGCGGGCGTAGCCGTCGGCCATGAAGCCGGCACCCTGTTCGTGGCGCGGGGTGATGTGGCGGATGTCGCTGTGGGGTAGGCCACGGTACAGCTCGACGGTGTGTACGCCGGGGATGCCGAAGACGGTGTCGACGCCCCAGGCTTCGAGTTGCTTGACGAGGAATTCGCCGCAGGTGGTCATGGCAGTTCCTTAGAGTTCGTGGGTGAGGTCATGGTGATCATGCAAAGTGCTCATCATGCAAAAGGGCGCGGAGATCATCTCGCCGCGCCCTCTTGCCTAGCGCAAGTCTTGATCAGGCTGCGTCTGCGACCGCCGCCGGGCGAGGCGACAGCAGGCTGACGACGATGAAGCTGACCAGGCCGACGGCCAGACTGTAGTAGATCGGGGTGTTGGCGTCGAAACCATCCTTGAGCATGAACACCAGCGCGGTGATGAAGCCCAGGGCCATGCTGGTGATGGCGCCGGCGGTGGTGGCGCGCTTCCAGTAGATGGCACCGATCAGCGGGATCAGCATGCCGCCTACCAGCAGGTTGTAGGCCAGGGTCAGGGCGCTGATCACGTCGTTCACCACCAGGGCGATGGCCAGTACCAGCAGGCCGGTCAGAGCGGTGAACAGACGGCTGGTGCCGAGGCTGGATTCCTTGCCGCCACGCAGCTTGGGCAGCAGGTCCTCGGTGATGGTGGTGGAGGCGGCCAGCAGGCCGGCACTGGCGGTGGACATCATGGCAGCCAGGGCAGCGGCGATCACCAGGCCACGGATGCCGTCCGGCAGGGCGGACTGGACGATGGCGGCGAAGGCGTTGTTGACGTTGTCCAGGTCAGGCAGCAGCACCTTGGCGCACATGCCGATCAGGGCGCCAACCAGGCCGTAGATCACGCAGTAGACACCGGCGGTGGTGCCGGCGTACTTGGCTACGTTCTCGTTGCGGGCGGTGAACACGCGCTGCCAGATGTCCTGGCCGATCAGGATGCCGAAGAAGTAGATCAGGAAGTAGGTGATGATGGTGTCGTAGCCGATGGTGTGGAAGCTGAAGGCGCTGGCCGGAAGCTTGGCTACCAGCTCATCCCAGCCGCCCACGCGGTACAGGCAGATCGGCAGCAGCACGAACATCAGGCCGACGGTCTTGATGATGAACTGCACGATGTCGGTCAGGGTCAGCGACCACATGCCGCCGATGGTGGAGTACACCACGACCACGCCGCCGCCCAGCAGGACGGAGACCCAGAACGGCAGACCGAACAGCACCTGCATCACGGTGCCGATGGCCAGGGTGGACACCACGCCGATCATCAGCGCGTAGGCGAACATGATCGCCGCGGAAGCCTGGCGGGCCATCGGGTTGTAGCGACGCTCCAGCACCTGGGTCACGGTGAAGATGCGCAGCTTCAGCAGCGGCTTGGCCAGGAACAGGTTCAGCGCAATGATGCCGGCGCCCAGGGCTGCGCACAGCCAGAAGCCGGAAATGCCGTGGACATAGCCCAGGCGCACGGTGCCCACGGTGGACGCGCCACCCAGCACGGTGGCAGCCATGGTACCCATGTAGAAGGACGGGCCGAGGTTACGACCTGCCACCAGGAAATCTTCATGGGTCTTGGCACGGCGCATGCCGTACCAGCCCAGGACCAACATGCCGGCGGCATAGATCAGAACGACGAATATATCCAAGGCCATGAACGGCTCCTCACACTTGCATTGTCATTGTTGCCGCGCGCTTGTGGCGTGCGGTGATTCATCGGACCGACGGAGGTCGGTCCGATGGGGCTTTTGGGGTATTGCTCCGCCTCGGGCAGGCGGTCGATCAGGCGGTCGGTTCGCTGATGCCCAGTACGGGACGATCATGGCTGCCGACCCAGCGCGGGCCTTGGGGGCCATACACGCCAGCGGGTTCCGGGAAGGTTCTGAGCAGGGCGATGTAGAGCAGGGCAGCGACGCCGAGGGTGACCGGCAGGCTGATGTCGATACCGCCAGCCAGGTTACCCAGCGGACCGACGAACTGGCCCGGCAGGTTGACGAAGCACAGGCCCAGCGCCGCGCTCGGAATCCAGGCGCCCATGCCGCGCCAGTTCCAGCCGTTGTGGAACCAGTAGGCACCGCCTTGCTGGCCACGGGTGAACACCTGCAGGTCGTCGGCGTGGTAGAAGCCACGACGGATGACCAGGCCGAGGATCATGATCACCATCCAGGGGCTGGTGCAGGTGATGATCAGCACGGCGAAGGTGGACACGCTCTGCACCAGGTTGGCGGCGAAGCGGCCGATGAAGATGAAGGCGATGGACAGCACGCCGATCAGCAGGGTGGCCTGTACGCGGTTGAGCAGGCGCGGGAACACGCTGGACATGTCCAGGCCCGTGCCGTACAGCGAGGTGGTGCCGGTGGACATGCCGCCGATCACTGCGATCAGGCACACCGGCAGGAAGAACCAGCTCGGCGATACCGCCAGCAGGCCGCCGACGTAGTTGTTCTGGGCGATGTAGTCCGGCGCGCTGACCGCGACGATGGTGGCGGTGGTCAGGCCGAACATGAAGGGGATCAGGGTCGCCACCTGGGAGCCGATCACCGCCAGCATGATGCGCTTCTGCGAGGCCTCGCGCGGGATGTAACGCGCCCAGTCACCGAGGAAGGCGCCGAAGGACACCGGGTTGCTCATGGCCAGCAGGGCGGAGCCGATGAAGGCGGCCCAGAAACCTTCGCCGCCCATCTGCACGGTGCCGGCGTAGCTGGCATCGAACGGGCCTGCGAAGGCGAACACGCCGAGCAGGAACAGCAGGCTCGCGGCCCATACGGCGATCTTGTTGACCAGCAGCATGAAGCGGAAGCCGTAGATGCAGACGATCAGCACCAGCACGGCGAACAGGCCGTAGGCCAGGCCCAGGGTCAGGTCGGTTTCCGGCAGGGCGAACAGGCGCTTGGCGCCGCCGATCAGCGCATCGCCCGAGCTCCAGACGGAGAGGGAGAAGAACGCGATCGCGGTGAGCAGCGACAGGAACGAACCGACGATCCGCCCGTGCACGCCGAAGTGGGCGCCCGAGGAGACCGCGTTGTTGGTGCCGTTGAGCGGGCCGAACAGGCCCATGGGCGCAAGGATCAGCGAGCCGACCAGCACGCCGAGGACGATGGCCCAGACGCCGGCCTGGAACGACAGCCCGAAGAGAACCGGGAAGCTGCCGAGCACGGCGGTGGCAAAGGTGTTGGAACCACCGAAGATCATGCGGAACAGATCGGTGGGCGTAGCGTTACGTTCGTGATCCGGGATCTGTTCGACCCCGAATGTCTCGATCGTTGTGATGGCGTGCGCGTTGTTCTTGTTATCCATGACTTCCTCCCGGGATGCCCTGTCTTTATGGCGTCGGAGACGGTGACAGGTGCTCGTGCGTGGCCAGCCAACGGCCTTGTTTCGGATCACGGCGGAAGACGATGGTCTCCCGTTCGTGGTTCAGGCTTTCCACTCCCTGGATGCGCAGCCGCGTGGCGACGTCGTGGCAGAACACGGCCACGTCTTCGCCTTGCAGGCTGACAAAGGTATTGCTGGACTGGCATTCGAGGACTTCGAAGCCATCGTCACGCAGCCAGCCTTCCCACACCTCGCGGTACGCCGCGCGCGAGAGCAGCGGCTGCGGCCAGGTGTGGAAGATGAAGCTGGCGTCTTCGCTGAAGGCGGCGAAGTAGGCTTCGGTGTCGGTGCGCGCAAAGGCTGCCACTAGATCGCGGGCAGCCTCCAGCACCTGCGCTACGCAGGCATCGTTATTCATGTGTGTGCTCGTGCGCTCAGCGGCGCTCTACGCCCGGGAGGATGCAGAGCATTTCGTACAGCAGGTTGGCGCCGAGCAGCGAGGTGTTGCCGGTGGTGTCGTAGGGCGGGGAGACTTCCACCAGGTCGCAGCCGATGATGTCCAGGCCCTGGCAGCCACGCACGATTTCCATCGCCTGGATGGTGGTCAGGCCGCCGATTTCCGGGGTGCCGGTACCGGGTGCCCAGGCCGGGTCGATACCGTCGATGTCGAAGGACAGGTAAACCGGGCCGCCGCCGACTTTCTCGCGTACTTCGGCCATCAGCGGGGCCAGCGACTTGTGCCAGCACTCTTCGGCCTGCACCACGCGGAAGCCCTGTTTGCGGCTCCAGTTGAAGTCTTCGGCGGTGTAGCCCTGCGCACGCAGGCCAATCTGCACCACGCGGTCGCAGTCCAGCAGGCCTTCTTCCACCGCACGGCGGAAGGTGGTGCCGTGGGCGATCTTCTCGCCGAACATGTGATCGTTCACATCGGCGTGGGCGTCGATGTGCACCAGGCCGACCTTGCCGTGCTTCTTGTGGATGGCACGCAGGATCGGCAGGGTGATGGTGTGGTCGCCACCCAGGGTCAGCGGGATGATGCCGCGGTCGAGGATACCGTCGTAGGCTTCCTCGATGATGCGTACGGCTTCCAGCAGGTTGAAGGTGTTGATCGCCACGTCACCGATGTCGGCGATGTTCAGCGAATCGAACGGCGCGGCGCCGGTGGCCATGTTGTACGGACGGATCATCACCGACTCGGCGCGGATTTCGCGCGGCCCGAAACGGGTGCCGGAGCGCAGGGAAGTGCCGATGTCCAGGGGCACGCCGACGAAGGCGGCGTCCAGCTTGTTGAGCTCTTCGGGGGACTGGATATGCGGCAGGCGCATCATGGTGGCGATGCCGCCGAAACGCGGCATTTCGTTACCGCCCAGGGGCTGGTGAAGTTTCTTGTCCATGGGGAGGGCCTCAGGCTGATCGCTGTCTTCGTGGAAACAGGCTTGTTGATACTGAGGTCGGATTCTCATCAGGTTGGGTAGTGAGAAAAATCGCTGGCTACAAATAATCAGTTCAGAGTTTTCTAAACTTTCCTTCGTCGCTAGACTGCGCCACCTTGCCGCAGGGTCCGGCCCGCCGGGCGCGTGGCCTGTGGTTCTTGAATAGATAGGTGGCTTACTATCATCCGTTTCGCTGGTACAGAAAGTACTGAACTAGAGCGGCTTTGCCGCCGTTTTACGGAGTCGTCATGAGCGCCAGTGCACTGCCCGACATCAAGTTGCTGCGAATCTTTGCCTGCGTGGTGCGCAGCCAGGGCTTCGCCGCCGCCCAGCAGGAGCTGAACCTGTCGACCTCAGCGATCAGCACCTACATGAGCCAGCTGGAGAACCACCTGGGCATCGTGCTCTGTCATCGGGGCCGCGGTGGTTTCGGGCTGACCAGCAAGGGCGAGCTGTTCTACCAGGAGACCCTGCGCATCCTCGGCGAGCTGGAGGGCTTCGAGCGCTACGCCGCCACCTTGAAGGGCGAGCTGCGCGGGACCCTCAACCTCGGCGTGCTGGACTCCACCGTGAGCGACCCGGCGCTGCCGCTGGCCGAAGTGATCGGTGCCTTCAGCAGCCTGCACCCGGCGGTGCACCTGCACCTGCAGGTACAGAGCCCCTACGAATTGCAGCTGGCGGTGCTGGACAACCGCCTGGACCTGGCCATCGGCTCCTTCTTCAGCCGGATGAACGGTCTGGTCTACCAGCCTCTCTATAGAGAACAGCACTGGCTGTACTGCAGCGACCGTCACCCGCTGTTCGATGGCCGGCGCATCCCCGCCGAGCTGATCACCCAGCAGCGTATGGTCGGCCGCGGCTACTGGAGCCAGGCGGAGCTGGCGCGGCACGGCTTCAAGCACAGCGCCGGCACCGTGGAGAGTATGGAGGCGCAGCTGATCCTTATTCTCTCCGGCGGCTACATCGGCTACCTGCCCGAGCATTACGCCCATCCCTGGGTGGATCAGGGCCGTCTGCGTGCGTTGCTTCCGACCACTTTCGGCTACCAGGCGCCGTTCTCCCTGATCCTGCGCCGTGGGCGCACCCGCGAACCGCTGATCCAGAACTTCCGCGATCTGCTGCGTACGCAGCCGAACACGCCATGAGCCGCGCCCGCTGCCCGCGCTGCGAGCGCCCGCTGACGCACTGCCTGTGCGCGTTGATCCCGCACCTGGACAACCGCACCCGCGTGCTTCTGCTGCAGCACCCGAGCGAGGTCGGCCATGCGCTGAACACTGCGCGATTGGCGGTGCTCGGCCTGGCCAATGCGCAGCTCCTGGTCGGCGAAGATTTCAGTGATCTTGACCTGTCTGCCTGGGATGCATGGCTGCTGTTCCCGGGCGAATCCGCCGTTGCCTTGACCGATGTGGCCGCGCGCCCTGTGGATAAGCCGCGCCTGCTGGTCGTCCCCGACGGTACCTGGCGCAAGGCGCGCAAGCTGCTGCACCTCAACCCCGGCCTGGCTTCGCTGCCCCGCGTGGTGCTGCCGGACGGGCTGACATCGCGCTACCGTCTGCGCAAGGCGCCGGCCGAGGGCGCGTTGTCGACCATCGAGGCGGTAGTGCATGCCCTCGACGCGCTGGATGCGCCGCAGTCCCACGCACAGCTGCTGCGGCCGTTCGAGGCGCTGATCGAGGGGCAGATAGCCGCGATGGGGGAGGAGACCTTCCAGCGGAACCACGGGCCGCGCCGCTGATCCGCTTTTATTAGGAGTAACTGCCTGCTGCAGGCAAGTCCGTGCCAATGCATTCCCCTCACCCCAGCCCTCTCCCATAGGGAGAGGTAGCCGCTCGTGCCGGCTGACGCCAGCGCTTCATCCTGCACCGAACAGTCTCCTCTCCCCCTGGGAGTGGGTTAGGGTGAGGGCTGACCCGAGCACGAACTCTCTCGTAGGGGCGACGGCACGCGCGTTATACTGCGCCCCTCATTCCCCTTCGCGAGGTGTTCGTCCGATGCGCAACTGATGCCGCCGTGGTTTCACGGCCCGTTTCCGTCCCAGGTTTCGCCTGGGGGATTTCCGGCATCAATCTGGATGGCATATGACGAGCCCCTTCACCCTGGCGCTGCAAGGCGTCTCTTTCCAATTGCCCAGCGGCGAGCCGCTGTTGAGCGATCTCAACGAAACCTTCGATGACCGTCGGACCGCGCTGGTCGGGCGAAATGGCGTGGGCAAGTCCGTGCTGGCGCGGATCATGGCCGGTCAGTTGCTGCCCAGCGCCGGGCGCTGCCTGCGTTCCGGGCCGGCGCATTACCTGCCGCAGCGCATCGAGCCGCAGGCGTTCCGCAGCGTGGCAGACCTCGCTGGCGTGCAGCCGTTGCTGGATGCGCTGGCGCGAGTCGAGGCGGGAAGCGTCGATCCCGCCGACTTCGAGCGCCTCGACGGCCAGTGGGATATTCATGCGCGCCTGGACGCTGAACTGGCTGCCAGCGGGCTCGGGCACCTGACGCCCGACACGCCGACCGCACAGCTGAGTGGGGGCGAATGCACTCGGGTGGCGCTGCTCGGCGCCTGGCTCTGCGCGGCGGACTGGCTGATCCTTGACGAGCCGAGCAACCATCTCGACCGCGCCGGACGCGAAGGGCTGCGCGAGCAATTGCAGCGCTGGCGCGGCGGGCTGGTCCTGATCAGCCACGACCGCCTGCTGCTGGACGATATGCAGCGGATCGCCGAACTGTCCTGCGCCGGGCTGCGCAGCTACGCCGGCGGCTACGGTGCCTACCAGGACCTCCGCCAGCAGGAGCAGGACAATGCGCAGCGCGAATTGCAGCGCCGCAAGCTGGAGCGCGACCGTCAGCAGCGGGCCATGCAGGAGCAGCGCGAGCGCCAGGAACATCGTCAGGCGAAAGGGCGGAAGGACGCCCGCGAAGCCAACCAGGCAAAGATCCTCGTCGACCGGCAGAAGGAGCGCAGCCAGACCAGCATCGCTCGCTTGAGCACCCAGCACGGCGATCGTCGCGAGCAGCTGGCGCGCGAGGTGCGGGAGGCTTTCGGCCAATTGCGCGAGGAGCTTGAGGTGACGCTCACCGCGCCGGACTGCGAGCTGCCGGAGCAACGCGGCGTGCTGTTGCTGGACGGTGTGCGCCTGCCCTATGGCAATGCCGCGCCGCTCGATCTGCAACTGGCAGGGCCGCGCCGAGTGGCGGTGACCGGTCGCAATGGCAGCGGCAAGTCGACCTTGCTCAAGGTCATCGCAGGCGAGCTGAGCCCGGCTTCGGGCCTGTGCGAGGTGAAGGTTCACAGCGCCTACCTGGATCAGCATCTGGGAGCGCTCGTCCCGGAGTGCTCGGTGCTGGAGTTGCTGCAGGCGCGCAATCGGGCGGTGGATCAGTCCGTGCTGCGTACCCGGCTGGCGCAGCTGGGCCTGTCGGCGGCGCGGGTCGATCAGCCCACTGGGTTGCTCAGCGGCGGCGAGCGGTTGAAGGCGGCGCTGGCTTGCGAGATCTACGCGGAGCAGCCGGCGCAGCTGCTGTTGCTGGACGAGCCGGACAACCATCTCGACCTGCCGTCCCGCGAGGCACTGGAGGCGCTGCTGCGGCAGTATCGGGGCGCGTTGCTGGTGGTGTCCCACGACGACGCCTTCCTTGCCCGGCTGGAGCTGGAGGCTCGCCTGGAGTGCGTGGACGACGCCTGGCGCTGGTACCGCGAGTGAGGGCTTTACCCGCCGGGCGTGGCTGGCTAGGATCGACTTCCCTTCCTTCCCGGCTGCCTCTGCCGTGTACCGCCCAGGCGTTGATTCGCGAAGCGGTCATTCACGCTGCCGACGCTCCAACGGCCGCCCTTGGCTGGCGTGCCATTGCCTATTGATCAGCTGAATCAGGACGATTTCATGCTCATTCGCCAACGCATCGCCGCGGACAATCTGCGTCTGCTCGACATCTGGTTGCGCGCCGTACGCGCTACCCACCACTTCCTCCAGGCGTCCGACATCGACGATCTGCTGCCTCAGGTCCGCGACCTGTACCTGCCCGCCGTCGAGGTCTGGGTGGCGGTGGATAACGACGATCATCCGCTGGGGTTCATCGGGCTCAACGAGAACCATGTGGAAATGCTCTTCATCGATCCCGAGTTGCGGGGGCATGGAATTGGTTCCCGGCTGCTCGACTTCGCGCGTGAGTCCCGCGACTCCCTGAGCGTCGACGTCAACGAGCAGAATCCGCAGGCGGTGGGGTTCTACCTGCACTACGGTTTCGTCCAGACCGGGCGTTCGCCCACCGACGGTGAAGGACGGCCGTTCCCATTGCTGCATATGAGCCTGCCGGACGAGGCATAAGCGGCTCTTCGGAGCGAATCGTGCAGGCGTAGGGCGTATAACGCTCCGCGTTATACGCCGATTGGCTTTGGTCTCCGCGCACTCCGGGGCAGGCCTCGGCGATGGCGATGGAGCGCGGTGTATCGGCGTACAACCGCGAACGGTTGTACGCCCTACGTGGCGCTCAAAGTCCGGTGTCACCACTGCCGAAACGAATGCTTCGCGCACCGAGCTTGAGCAGGCTGTCGGCGAACAGGTCGCTGGCGGTGCTGCGGCAATCCCAGGCGGCTTCCCAGTCCTCCCGGCGGCGCCAGTGCAGGCGGCCGACCAGGCGTTGCGGTTCGTCTTCGGTGTGCAGTTCGCTGGCGAGGTAGCCGGGGCGCAGGTGGAACAGTTGCTGGAGGTGCTCCAGGTAATCACCCAGTTTCGCGGCGATGTGCGCGCGCTGCTGCGGCGTCACGCCGATCTCGATCTGCAGGACGAAGTGCGGATTGTCGACGCAGGCCTGGGCGTTGGTCGGGCTGGGCTGGGTCATGGTTCTTGGCTCCTGTCTTGAACCGAATGCCAGGCGAGGGTAAAACCTCAACTTAAGTTGAGGTCAATAGCCCATGAAGAAATCTTCTCCTTGTTCGATGCACCGCGACCTGAGCGTTGGTGAGCTGGCCAAGCGCGCTGGCGTGGCCGTTTCCGCGCTGCACTTTTATGAAGCCAAGGGGCTGATCGCCAGCACGCGCAGTGCCGGCAACCAGCGCCGTTATTCACGCGATACGCTGCGGCGGGTGGCGGTGATCAAGGTCGCGCAAAGAGTTGGCATCCCCCTGGGCGAGATCGCCGAGGCACTGGGTTCGCTGCCCACCGGGCACAACCCGACGGCGGCGGACTGGGCGCGCTTGTCGGCGCGCTGGCGGGATGACCTGAACGAGCGGATCGAGAAGCTGCTGTTGTTGCGCGATCAGCTGGATGGCTGCATTGGGTGTGGTTGCTTGTCGATGGAGGCGTGCCCGTTGCGTAATCCGGGGGACAGGTTGGCGGAGGAGGGGCCGGGGGCGCATTGGCGGGGGGATGCGGAGTGAGGCGGTAGAGTTAAGAGCCCCTCACCCTAACCCTCGGCTTGGGCATCCTGCGTCGCCCTACCTCCTGCATCCATGCAGTCGTCTCCCAAGGGGAGAGGGGACCGCCCTGAGTCAAGCGCTTCTACTGAGTTCGCCTGGCTCCATGGGTGCAGGGAGCGTCACCTTTCCAGTCGGCACGTACTGCCCCCTCTCCCCCAGGGAGAGGGTTGGGGTGAGGGGAAGGCCCGAGCATTGAACGTCCCAGAACTCACCGCTCCCGCAACGCCTCCCACCGCGCCTTCAACACCGGCTTGAGGATGTAATCCAGCACGCTCTTCTCGCCGGTGATGATGTCCACCGTCGCCACCATGCCGGGGATGATCAGCAGCGGCTTGGCGTCGGTGCCCAGGTGGTTCTTGTCGGTGCGTACCTGGATCAGATAGAAGCTGTTGCCCTTGTCGTCGGTGATGGTGTCGGCGCTGATCAGTTCCAGCTTGGCCTTGAGCCCGCCGTAGATGGTGTAGTCGTAGGCGGTGAACTTCACGGTCGCCTGCTGGCCCGGGTGGAGGAAGGCGATGTCCTGCGGGCGCACCCGCGCCTCCACCAGCAGGTTGTCCTCCAGCGGGACGATTTCCACCATGTCGCTGCCCGGCTGCACCACGCCGCCGATGGTGTTGACCTTGAGCTGCTTGACGATGCCGCGCATGGGCGAGACCACCAGGGTGCGGTTGACCTTGTCGTCGATGGCGCGGCTGGTGGCGGTGAGTTTGTTGAAGTCGGTGCGTACCTCGTTGAGCTCTTTCAGTGCGTCGCTGCGAAAGCCGAGTTTCGACTCCTCGATCTTGCGCTGGATTTCGTTCACCGCCGCTTCGGCGCGGGGAATCGCCAGGCTGGTGGCGTTGAGGTCGCCGCCGATTTCCACGGCGCTGCGGCGCAGGCGCAGCAGTTCCACCGGGGAGACGGCGCCGCTCTTCACCAGCGGCTCGGACATGTTGATCTCCTGCTGCACCAGGCCGAGGCTTGAGCGGTATTGCTGCACCTTGGCGCGGAACTCCTGGAGCTCCTGGGTCTTCTGCCGCAGCTGTTCCTGGAGGATGTTCTGCTCGCTGTTCTGCCGCTGCTGGCGGGTCTGGTAGAGGGCCATCTGGTCTTCCACCACCTGCGGCGCATCTTTCTTCAGTGCATCGGTGAACACCGGTTCGCGGCCTTCGGCTTCCGCGCTCAGCCGCTCAACGCGGGCTTCCAGGGAATTGCGGTCGGCCTCGGTCTCGCCCTTGTTGGAGGCGAAACGGGTGTCGTCCAGACGCAGCAACGACTGGCCTTTGTTCACCACCTGGCCTTCGCGGACGAAGATCTCCGAGACGATGCCGCCTTCCAGGTTCTGGATGGTCTGCACCTTGGAGGAGGGGATGGCCTTGCCTTCGCCCTTGGTTACTTCCTCGATATCGGCGAAGTAGGCCCAGACGATGGCTACCACCAGCAGGGCGAACGCCGCCCAGAGGGTGATGCGGGTGGCGTTGGGCGAGTCTTCCAGCAGGGTGCCCTGGACCTCCGGCATGAACTCGGTGTCGCGGGCACCGTTGCCACCCAGGTAGTCGCGGATCGATTGGGAGAACTGCATGGCGATTACCCCGCTGCCGGGCCGACGTGGCCCTTGCGCAATGCTTCGATGACCGCGTCTTTCGGGCCGTCAGCGACGATGCGGCCGCTGTCGAAGACCAGCAGGCGGTCGACCAGGCTGAGCATCGAGGTGCGGTGGGTGACCAGCAGCAGGGTCTTGTCGCGGCAGGCCTCGTGCAGGCGCTTGCGGAGGATTTCCTCGCTGCTGTTGTCCATGGCGCTGGTGGGTTCGTCGAGCAGCAGGATCGGTGGGTCGAGCAGCATCGCGCGGGCCATCAGCACGGCCTGGCGCTGGCCGCCGGAGAGCAGTTGGCCGCGCTCGCCCACCGGGCGGTCGAAGCCCAGTGGGTGTTGCCGGGCCAGTTCGCTGACGCCGGTCAGGTCGGCCACTTCCAGCATCCGCGCGTCGCTGATGTAGCGCGCGCCGAGGGTCAGGTTGTCACGCAGACTGCCGGCCAGCAGCGGCAGGTCATGGGCCACATAGCCGATTTGCTGGCGCAGGTCGGCGACGTCGATCTGCCGTAGGTCCAGGCCGTCGAGCAGGATCTGCCCTTCGTCGGGTTGGTAGAAGCCCATCAGCAGCCGGCCGAAGGTGCTCTTGCCGGAGCCGCTCTTGCCGATGATCCCGACCTTCTCGCCCGGAGCCAGGCGCAGGCCGACGTGGTTCAACGCCGGGGTGTTCTGGCCCATGTAGCTGAAGTTGAGCTGGCGGACTTCCAGGGCACCATGCAGTTGTGTGCGTTCCAGCGGGCGTTGGCGCGGCTGGCGCTCCTGCGGCAGGGCCATCAGCGCGTCGGTGCTGGTCATGGTCAGGCGCGCCTGCTGGTAACGGGTGATCAGCCCGGCGATCTGCCCGAGCGGGGCGAGCACGCGGCTGTTGAGCATGTAGCTGGCGACCAGCGCACCGACGCTGAGGTTGCCGTCGAGGATGCTGTAGACCCCGGCGCAGATCATCGCCATGCCGGCGAACTGCTGCAGGAACAGGGTGCCGTTGGTGGCCAGCGCGGAGAGGAAGCGGGCGTGGTTGTCCAGGCGGGCGAGGGCGCCGTGGGTGCTTTCCCAGCGGTACTGGCGCTCGCTCTCGGCGCCGCAGGCCTTGAGGGTTTCCAGGCCGCCGAGGGTTTCGATCAGCAGGGCCTGGCGCTCGGCGCCCAGGGCCAGGCTCTTCTGCACCGTGTCGCGCAGGCGGCTCTGGATGATCAGGGCGAAGACGATGGTGATCGGGAAGGCCAGCAGCGGAATCGCGATGAGCCAGCCGCCGAGCAGGCCGATGACCAGGATCATCAGGAGGGAGAAGGGCAGGTCGATCAGGCTGGTCAGGGTCAGGGCGGTGAGGAATTCGCGCAGGCCCTGGAAGTCGTGGATGCTCTGGGCGAAGCCGCCGATGGTTTCCGGCTTGGCGACCATCGACATGCCGGTGATGCGTTCGAACAGGGTCGCCGAGAGCACCACGTCGGTCTTCTTGCCGGCCATGTCCAGCAGGTTGGAGCGCAGCACCCGCAGCAGCAGTTCGAACATCGTCCCCAGCAGCAGGCCGGCGGCCAGTACCCAGAGCGTCGAGAGCGCCTGGTTGGGCACCACGCGGTCGTAGGTCTGCATGACGAACAGCGGCACCAGCATGCCCAGCAGGTTGATCAGCAGGCTGGCCACCAGTGCGTCGGTATACAGCCAGCGCGACAGGCTGAGGGTGTCGCGGAACCAGGCCTCCACCCGGGGCACCAGCGGTTTGCGCGCGGCTTCCAGTTCGTGGCGCGGGCGGGCGAACAGGGCCTGGCCGCTGTATTGGGCGGCCAGTTCGTCGACGCTGACGGACTGCTCGCCGCCTTCGGTCTCGCAGGGCAGGATCAGCGCCTGGCCGTCGTCGCGCCATTGGCGGAGCACCGCGCTGCGGCCGTCGTTGAGCAGCAGCAGCACCGGTAGGTTGAGGTTGGAGATGCTCTTCAGCTCGCGGCGCAGCAGGCGTCCCTGCAGCCCGGCGCGGGCCGCCGCGCGGGGCAGCAGGCTGGCGGACAGGCGCTGGTCGGGCAGGGGCAGGCCGGCCGAGAGGGTATTGCGGCTGACCGTGCAGCCGTGCAGGCGGCAGAGGATCAACAGGCCGTCGAGCAGGGGGTCGTCATGGCTCAGGCGTGGGTCGCCGGGCGCGGGGCTGCCGCGTTCCTGGATGATCATGGTCACGCTACTTCCTCCCGGGCCGGGTCATCGCCGGCCACTCCCCGCGGGGGCCCGGCATGTCGCCGTACGACGGTTCCGTGCCCACTGTCGTATCGCCTTACGACCGCCACCCCGTGGCCGGATGGCACGGGGTACGGAGGACGGCCGTGTGCGACTTTCTTATTTCAGATCAGGCAGGCGTGCCTCGTTCTTCACATCCGAGATGGCCACAGACTCGTGTGGCGCCACCACGTGCTGGGACTTGAGCAGGTAGCCCATGCTGGCGAGCACGCGGTACATCGAGAACTCCTCGGTGTAGCGGACCTCGGTGTAGCGGCGGTTGGCGGTGAACAGTTCGTTCTCGCTGTCCAGCAGGTCGAGCAGGGTGCGCTGGCCGAGGGTGAACTGTTGCTGATACGCCTCGCGCACCTTGCGGGTGTAGTCGGCGTATTCGCGGGCCGGCTGGGTCTGCTTCTTGGCGTTCTCCATCGCGTCCCAGGCCAGCGAGAGGTTCTCGTTGATCAGGCGCAGGGCGTTGTTGCGGACATCCTGGGCCTCGTTGATTTCGTGGGAGGTGGCATTCAGGTGGGCCTTGTCGCGCATGCCGTTGAACAGGTTGTAGCGCATCACGACCTGGGCTTGCCACTGGTTGTAGTGGCCTTCCTCACCGTCGATGTTGTTGTTGGCGCTCTTGGCCAGTTCGGCGTCAAAGCGCGGATAGAAGGGCGCCTTGGCGGCCTCGTACTGGGCTTCGGCGGCGTTCACGTCGGCCTGGGCGGATTTGAGCAGCGGGTTGTCGCTGAGCATGTTTTGCCGTGCTTCCAGCAGGTCCGGGGGTACCTCCGCCTTGACGGTGGAGGGGGACTCCAGCTGGTCCGGCATCCGTCCGGTGGCGCTATAGAAGCTGGCTTCGGCGTCGGCCAGGTTCACTTCTTCGGTGTAGAGGTTGTTCTGTGCCAGGGCCAGACGGGCGATGGCCTGGTCGTTGTCGGCGGTGCTGCCGACGCCGCGCTCGCTGCGCAGGCGGATCTGGTCGCCAATGCGTTCGTGGGCCTGCAGGTTGTTCTTCGCCAGGGCCACCATCTCGCGGCGCTTGAGCACGTCGAGGTAGACCTCCACAGTGCGCAGGGCGGCGTTTTCCGAGGTGCCGAGGATACGGAAGGCCTTGGAGTTGACGTTGGCCTCGTTGCGCTTGACCTCGTTGGGGGTGCCGAAGCCGTCGAACAGCATCTGCCGCAGACGGATTTCGGACTCGCCGCGGTTCAGGGTTTCGTCATGGTGATCGCCCTGGGCGCGGGTGGAGGGGCTGTCGGTATTCTCCCGGCCGTAGCCGAGCAGAAGGTCGACGGTTGGCAGATAGCCGCCCCTGGCAAACTTGAGTTCCTCGTCCGCGGTCAGGCGGCTGTTCACGCTCTGGCTGATTTCCGGGTGGTATTGCAGTGTGCTTTGTATGGCCTCAGTCAGCGTCATGGCCTGCCCATGGGCGCATGACGCTGCCATAAATACACCGCTCCATAGTGCCGCGTTACGACTGCGCATGGCTTTGCTCCTAGCGTTCTCTTACCTGTGATGCTCTTCGTGCGCCAATTTATTGGCTTTTTTCTCTTATCAAGCGTTTCATGCCTGTAACATCACAGCTAAGAACAACTTTCCAGACAGCTCAGAAGAATTTTTCACAAGGCTTATTCGGAAAAAGTCTTATGACGCCTCTGAAAAGCAGCACATTGTTTAAGCCTGCAAGCCCCGGTATTTCCCGGGTATGGGCGAGGACGGTGCTTGTAATAGAAGCCAGGTACGGTTTGGAGCAGTTAGGGCGGGGACTACAGCAGAAGGACAGGAAAAAGCGTCGTCAGAGTGACAAAAAAATGTCGCTGGCTTTTTGATGCTGAGGCGCTACTAGTCCTTTTCGCCACCTTCGCAACTTTCTTCGCAACATCCGAATACACAAGCGTGCCTTGGCCTGTTTCGGATAGCTGCATGCCGGTGGAACCGGTGTTGGCAGTTGAGCGGAGGAAGGACTCATGGCTACGTTGATGGGTGTCGTCAGTAAAGTGGTCGGCGAAGTGTTTGCGGTAGCCGCTGATGGATCGCGTCGTCCGTTGAGCCAGGGAGACAAGGTGTTCGTCGGTGAACAGCTGGTCACCGGTGCCCATGGCTCGGTGGTGCTGAAAATAGCCGGCGGCGGCGAAATCACCCTCGGGCGCGACAGCTCCCTCCCCATGACCGCGCAGCTGCAGTCTGCCGCTCACCACGCACAGGACGGCCAACAGCAGGCCGTCGCTCAGCAGCCCGCAACACCGAGCAAGCAGGACGTCACTGACGTTAAGGCCCTGCAAGCGGCAATCGCCGCCGGTGTGGACCCGACCAAGGCGGCCGAAGCTACCGCTGCCGGCCCGAGCGCCGGTACCGCTGGCGGTGCCAATGGCAAACCGGGTGGCGGGCACTCCTTCGTACTTTTGACTGAGGTTGGTGGGCATGTCGGTCCGGAGATCGGTTTCCCCACCGGCCCGCTCACCTCGGGACCGTGGTTCCCGCAAGAACGCGTTGCCGCGCCGCTCGATGAGGCGGCCAGTTCCGGCCCCGGTGCCATCAGCATCGGTGAAAACGCCCTGGGCGGCCCTGCTGGCGCGACCCTGGGCAGTAGCCTGAACTACGATTTCGGCACCCATGGCGTCGGCAGCTTCACCTGGGGCACGGCCGGCCTGCCCAGCCTGACGTCCGGCGGCGTGCCGCTGACCTACACCGTCAGCGCCGACGGCCACACGCTCACCGCCAGCGCCAACGGCACTCCGGTGTTCACCCTGACGCTGACCAACATCAACACCGGCACCTTCGAACTCACCCTGCTGCAGCCGGTGGACCATCCGGGTGCGGGCCAGGACAGCCTGACCCTCAACGTGCCCTACACCATCACGGACGGCACCGGGGGCACCAGCACCAGCAACCTGGCGGTCGGCATCGTCGACTCCCTGCCGAGTGCCGCGCTTTCCGCCAGCGGCGGTGTGGACGGTGCGTTGCAGACCCATGACGCGGCTACCCTGGGCGCTGCCTCCGATAGCAACAGCGTCGACTTCAGCTCGGCCTTCCAGGTCAACGCCAACTACGGCGCCGACGGCGCCGGCAGCACCGTGCTGAGCTACAGCCTCCATCTGGTCGGCGCCGATGGCAGCAACTCCGGATTGACCAGCGGCGGAGCAGCCATCTTCCTGCACAACATGGGTGGCGTCATCGTTGGCTCCACCGCCGCCAGCGTGGCCGGCGTCACCGCGGAGAACACCATCTTCTCGCTGTCGGTGAACGGCAGCACCGGCGTAGTCACCCTGACCCAGTTCAGCGCGATCGACCATGCGCTACCGGGCAGCGACTCCAACTTCGCCGGCCAGCAAAGCGTGCTCGATCTGGGCCTGGTGCAATTGCAGGGCACCTTGGTGGTCACCGACCGCGACGGCGATACCGCGACCTCTTCCAGCACGCTGGATCTGGGTGGCCGTGTCAGCTTTACCGATGACGGTCCGAGCATCACGATCGGCCTGGGCGAGGGGCAGGTGGGCAGCCTGGAAACCCATGACGCCCTGACCATCGGTGCCAACGCCGACAGCGCCACGACGGACTTCTCCGGCGCCTTCAGCATTACCCAGCAGAGCACCGGTGCCGACACCCCGGCATCGGCGGTGAGCTGGAGCTACAGCGTGCACCTGGACGTTCCCGGTGGCAGCGCTTCCGGGTTGTCCAGCGGTGGTCAGGCCATCTTCCTGTACCAGGTGGGCAACCAGGTCATTGGCAGCACGGCCAGCACCCTGGGTGCAGTGAACGCCGGCAACACTGTGTTCGGCCTGAGCGTCGACGGCAGCGGCAAGGTCACCCTGACCCAGTTCGCCGAACTCGACCACGCCCAGCCGGGTCATGACCAGCAGGTCTCCCTGGAGAGCGGTCTGGTGAGCCTGCAGGGCACCGCTACCCTCATCGACTTCGACGGCGACAAGGCGACCTCATCGGCAAGCCTCGACCTGGGCGGCAAGGTGACCTTCGACGACGATGGTCCGAGCATTGCCGTGGGCCTGAGTGGCGCCCAGGTGGGTAGCCTGGAAACCCATGACGCCCTGACCATCGGCGAGGCCTCCGACAGCTCCACGGCCGATTTCTCCGGTGCCTTCAGCATTACCCAGCAGAGCTCCGGCGCCGACACCCCGGCTTCGGCGGTGAGCTGGAGCTACAGCGTGCACCTGGATGTAGGTGGGGGGACGGCTTCCGGTTTGACCAGCGCCGGCCAGACAATCTACCTGTACCAGATCGGTAATCAGGTCATTGGTAGCACTGCCAGCACCCAGGGTGCGGTGGATGCCAGCAACACCGTGTTCGGTCTGAGCGTAGACGGCAGCGGCAAGGTGACCTTGACCCAGTACGCCGAACTCGACCATCCGCAGCCGGGCAGTGACCAGCAGATCTCCCTGGGCAGCAATCTGGTGAGCCTGCAAGGCACCGCCAGCATCACCGACTTCGACGGCGACAAGGCCACCTCCACCGCAAGCCTCGACTTGGGCGGCAAGGTGACCTTCGACGACGATGGCCCGAGCATCAGCGTCAGTCTCAGTGGCGCCGAGGTAGGCACTCTGGAAACCCACGACCACCTGACCATTGGCGACGCCTCCGACACTTCCACGACCGACTTCTCCGGCGCCTTCAGCATCACCCAGCAGAGCACCGGCGCCGACACCCCGGCTTCGGCGGTGAGCTGGAGCTACAGCGTGCATCTGGATGTTCCCGGCGGCAGCGCTTCGGGGCTGTCCAGCGCCGGCCAGGCCATCTTCCTGTACCAGATCGGCAACCAGGTGGTGGGCAGCACTGCCAGCACCCTGGGCGGTGTGGACGCCAGCAACACCGTATTCGGCCTGAGCGTCGACGGCAGCGGCAAGGTGACCCTGACCCAGTACGCCGCACTCGACCATACCCAGCCCGCCCATGACCAGCAGATTTCCCTGGGCAGCGGCCTGGTGAGCCTGCAAGGCACGGCCAGCATCACCGACTTCGACGGTGACAAGGCCACTTCCACCGCAAGCCTCGACCTCGGTGGCAAGGTCACTTTCGACGACGACACTCCGAGCAGCAGCATCACCCTCGGCGATGCCCAGGTACGCAGCCTGGAAACCCACGACGCCCTGACCATTGGCGATGCGTCCGACAGCGATACGGTCGACTTCTCCGGCGCTTTCGTCATCACCCAGCAAATTGCCGGTGCCGACACTCCGGCCTCGGCGGTGAGCTGGAGCTACGCCGTGCATCTGGATGTGGACGCGGGGACCTCCTCGGGTCTCACCAGCGGTGGCCAGGCCATCTACCTGTACCAGATCGGTAATCAGGTCGTGGGCAGCACCGCCAGCACCCTGGGCGGTGTGGACGCCAGCAATACCGTGTTCGGCCTGAGCGTCGATGGCGGCGGCAAGGTCACCCTGACCCAGTACGCCGAGCTCGACCATCCGCAGCCGGGCAGTGACCAGCAGATATCCCTGGACAGCAACCTGGTGAGCCTGCAGGGCACCGCCAGCATCACCGATTTCGACGGCGACAAGGCCACCGCCACCGCGAGTCTCGACCTCGGCGGCAAGGTGACCTTCGATGACGATGGTCCGAGCATCAGCGTTGGTCTGAGCAACGCCCAGATCGATGCGCTGGAAACCCATGACGCCCTGACCATCGGTGCCAATTCCGACCACGATACGGTCGACTTCTCCAGTGCCTTCACCGTCACCCAGCAGAGTGCGGGTGCCGACACCCCGGCGTCGGCGGTGAGCTGGAGCTACGCCGTGCACCTGGATGTGGATGCGGGGACTGCCTCGGGCCTGAGCAGTGGTGGCCAGACCATCTTCCTGTACCAGATCGGCGGCCAGGTCGTGGGCAGCACCGCCAGCAGCCAGGACGCGGTGGATGCCAGCAACACGGTATTCGGCCTGAGCGTCGACGGCAGCGGCAAGGTGACCCTGACCCAGTACGCCGAGCTCGACCATCCGCAACCGGGCAGTGACCAGCAGATATCCCTGGGCAGCGGCCTGGTGAGCCTGCAGGGCACCGCGAGCATCACCGATTTCGACGGCGACAAGGCCAGCTCCACGCAGAGCCTCGATCTGGGTGGCAAGGTCACCTTCGACGACGACGGCCCGAGCATCAGCGCCGGTCTCAGCAATGCTCAGATCGATGCATTGGAAACCCATGACGCCCTGACCATCGGCAACGCTTCCGACAGCGATTCGGTCGACTTCTCCAGTGCCTTCACCGTTACCCAGCAGAACGCGGGTGCCGACACCCCGGCTTCGGCGGTGAGCTGGAGCTATGCCGTGCACCTGGACGTTCCCGGCGGCAGTGCTTCGGGGCTGTCCAGCGGCGGCCAGGCCATCTTCCTGTACCAGATCGGTAATCAGGTGGTGGGCAGCACTGCCAGCACCCTGGGCGGTGTGGATGCCAGCAACACGGTATTCGGCCTGAGCGTCGACGGCAGCGGCAAGGTCACCCTGACCCAGTACGCCGAACTCGATCATCCGCAGCCGGGCAATGACCAGCAGATCTCCCTGGGAAGCAACCTGGTGAGCCTGCAGGGCACGGCGAGCATCACCGACTTCGACGGCGACAAGGCCAGCTCCACGCAGAGCCTCGATCTGGGTGGCAAGGTCACCTTCGACGACGATGGTCCGAGCATCAGCGTTGGCCTGAGCAACGCCCAGATCGATGCGCTGGAAACCCATGATGCCCTGACCATAGGCGCCAACAGCGACCATGATACGGGCGACTTCTCCGGGGCCTTTACCGTTACCCAGCAAAATGCCGGTGCCGACACTCCGGCTTCGGCGGTGAGCTGGACCTACGCCGTACACCTGGATGTCAGTGCGGGGACTTCCTCGGGCCTGAGCAGTGGCGGCCAGACCATCTTCCTGTACCAGATCGGTAATCAGGTCGTGGGCAGCACTGCCAGCACTCAGGATGCGGTGGATACCAGCAATACCGTGTTCGGCTTGAGCGTCGACGGCAGCGGCAAGGTGACCCTGACGCAGTATGCCGAACTCGACCATCCGCAGCCGGGCAGTGACCAGCAGATCTCCCTGGGCAGCGGGCTGGTGAGCCTGCAAGGCACGGCCAGCATCACTGACTTCGACGGCGACAAGGCGACTTCCACCGCGAGCCTCGACCTCGGCGACAAGGTGACCTTCGACGACGATGGTCCGAGCATCAGCGTTGGTCTCAGCAATGCTCAGATCGATGCACTGGAAACCCACGACGCCCTGACCATTGGTGCCAACAGCGACCACGATTCGGCCGACTTCTCAGGGGCCTTCACCGTCATCCAGCAAAATGCCGGTGCCGACACTCCGGCTTCGGCCGTGAGCTGGAGCTACGCCGTACACCTGGATGTGAATGCGGGGACTGCCTCGGGCCTGAGCAGCGGTGGCCAGACCATCTTCCTGTACCAGATTGGTAATCAGGTCGTGGGTAGCACTGCCAGCACCCAGGATGCAGTGGATACCAGCAATACCGTATTTGGTCTGAGCGTCGACGGCAGCGGCAAGGTCATCCTGACCCAGTACGCCGAACTCGATCATCCGCAGCCGGGCAATGACCAGCAGATCTCCCTGGGAAGCAACCTGGTGAGCCTGCAGGGCACGGCGAGCATCACCGACTTCGACGGCGACAAGGCCAGCTCCACGCAGAGCCTCGATCTGGGTGGCAAGGTCACCTTCGACGACGATGGCCCGAGCATCAGCATTGGTCTGAGCAACGCCCAGATCGATGCATTGGAAACCCATGACGCCCTGACCATCGGCAACGCTTCCGACAGCGATACGGTCGACTTCTCCGGGGCCTTCAGCATCATCCAGCAAAGTTCCGGTGCCGACGCCCCGGCCTCGGCAGTGAGCTGGAGCTACGCCATGCACCTGGATGTTCCCGGCGGCAGTGCTTCGGGGCTGTCCAGCGCCGGCCAGGCCATCTTCCTGTACCAGATCGGCAACCAGGTCGTGGGCAGCACTGCCAGCACTCAAGGCGCGGTGGATGCCAGCAACACCGTATTCGGCCTGAGCGTCGACGGCAGCGGCAAGGTGACCCTGACGCAGTACGTCGAGCTCGACCATCCGCAGCCGGGCAATGACCAGCAGATCTCCCTGGGCAGCAACCTGGTGAGCCTGCAAGGCACGGCGAGCATCACCGACTTCGACGGCGACAAGGCCACTTCCACCACGAGCCTCGACCTGGGCGGCAAGGTGACCTTCGATGACGATGGTCCGAGCATCGTGGTGGACAGCCGGGCCGACATCCGGCTGGTCGTGGACGAGACCAACCTGGACAACAACGCCCGCGTCGAGGCCAGCCTGGTATCCCAGCTGTTCACTCCCCACTTCGGCGCCGATGGCGCGGGCACGATCACCTACGCGGTGAGCACCGTGGACGGTACCGACAGCGGCGTGCGCGACGGTGCCACGGGCCACCGCATCTTCCTGTTCAACGAAGCTGGCAGCGTGGTCGGTCGCGTCGAGGGCAGCAATGCCATCGCCTTCGTCGTCCGGGAGGATAATGGAGCACTGGAACTGGACCAGCGCCTGGCGCTCTACCATCCGGACCCGACCAACCCGGACGAAACGCTCAGCCTGGCCGCCGGCAAGATCACCCTGACCGCCACCATCACCGACCGTGACGGTGACTCGGACAGCGCCCAGGTCGACCTGGGCAGCAAACTGGTCATTTACGACGATGGTCCGAGCATCAGCCTGGCGGCGGGCTTCAATGGCCAACTGGTCGTGGACGAAACCACCCTCGCTACCGACGATACTGCCAACTTCAGCACGGCCTTCAACGCCACGACCGGCAATGACGGCGGCAGCGTGAGCTACAGCCTGACGGCGAACACCGGCGACCTCAGCGGTGTGCAGACCACCAACGGCACCGACATCGTGCTGGTGCGGGTCAGCGCCACGCAGGTCGACGGCCGGGTTGGCACTGCCGGTGGGCCGGTTGCCTTCACCCTGACGCTCAATGCCGCGACCGGTGAGCTGAAGCTCGACCAGCAGGTGACGCTCAAGCATGGCAATGCCAGCGATCCGAACGATGCGCTGCACCTGAATAGCGGTGTGATTTCGCTGACCGGCACCGTGACCGACGGTGACCTCGATGCGAAGAGCATCAGCCTCGACCTGGGCAGCAAGATCACCTTCCTCGACGACGGTCCGAGCATCAGTCTGGCAGGCGGCTTCGCGGGTCAACTGACCGTGGATGAGACCAACTTTGGCACCGATGCCACGGTGAATTTCAGCACGGCCTTCAGCGCCCAGACCGGCGCCGACGGCGGCAGCGTGAGCTACAGCCTGACGGCAACCACGGGCGATCTCAGCGGGGTGCAGACCACCAACGGCACCGACATCGTGCTGGTGAGGGTCAGCGCCACGCAGGTCGACGGCCGGGTTGGCACTACCGGTGGGCCGGTTGCCTTCACCCTGACGCTCAATGCCGCGACCGGCGAGCTGACGCTCGACCAGCAGATGGCGCTCAAGCATGGCAATGCCAGCGATCCGAACGATGCGGTGCACCTGGGTAATGGCGTGCTCTCGCTGACCGCCACCGTGACCGACGGCGATCTCGATGCGAAGAGCATCAGCCTCGACCTGGGCAGCAAGATCACCTTCCTCGACGACGGTCCGAGCATCAGCCTGGCGGCTGGCTTCAACGGCCAACTGACCGTGGATGAAACCGCGCTCGCGACCAACGCCACGGCCAGCTTCAGCACGGCCTTCAGTGCCACGACCGGCAATGACGGCGGTAGCGTGAGCTACAGCCTGACCGTCACCAACGGCGCCCCCAGCGGCCTGTCGATCACCAATGGTACGGCCATCGTCCTGGTCAAGATCAGCGACACCCAGGTGGAAGGCCGGGTTGGCAATTCCAGCGGGGCGACCGCCTTCGTCGTGACCCTCGATGCGGCGACGGGCAGCCTGACGCTCGACCAGCAGATGGCACTCCGGCATGGCGACACCAGTGACCCGAACGACCCGGTCAGCCTGGCCAGCAAGGCGCTCTCGCTGACAGCCACGGTGACCGACGGCGATCTCGATGCGAAGAGCATCAGCCTCGATCTGGGCGGCAAGCTGACCTTCCTGGACGACGGCCCGGTGGTGAACCAGCCGCTCACCCAGAACGTCTTCGATGCCAAGGGCTTCCACCTGGAGGGCATCCTGGGCGTCAACTTCGGCGCCGACGGTCCCGGGAGCTTCGACCTCAGCGGCAACACCGCGCCCAGCGGGCTGCACTATGTGGTCACCAGCCTGGCGGGTGGTGGCTCCCTGCTGACTGCCCTGGACGCGAACAACCAGCCGTTCTTCACGCTCCAGGTCAATGCCAATGGCAGCTACAGCTTCGACGTGGTCAACTCGCGGCCGACTGCCGAGGTGGGTTACGACCTGACCACGATCTCTGCCAGCGGGCCGCAACCCTCGTTCACCCTGACTTCGGCCGGACTCAACGCAACCTTCACCAGTCCCGACGGCCAGGTGAACCCGTCAACCAACGGCATGGGGGTCGGCGGCAACAACACGATCGATACCGGTGAGCGCCTCAACATCGCCTTCAGCGATACCGTCTACGCCGCGAGCTTCAAGGTTCAGAAGCTTTCCGACAAGGACACCCTCACCTGGAGCGTACTGAGCTCGGCTGGGGCGGTGCTGGCTACCGGCACCTTCGTGCCGCCAAATGGGACCGGTGAGAGCGCTAGCACGACCTGGCACCTGCTGACCGACGGGCATTTCCTCACGGGCTCGGCTGCCCAACTGGCCGAGAGCGGCTTCAGCACGGTGGTTTTGGGCAGCAGCGGTGGCGATTACCGGGTCCTGACCGTTTCCGCCGACCGTGCCGTACTGCCGCCCGATCTGGCGCTCAACTTCGGCGTTGGCGTCACTGACGGCGATGGCGATCATGCCAACCTGAATCTCGGCCTGGAGATGAACACCCCGACCTTGCTGGTGGTGGGTAGCAACGCCGACGATAGCGGCGCCTCGGCGACCCAGCACACCATTCCGAACCCGACCGATGCCGACAAGAGCGGCGATATCGTGGGCGGCAATGGCAGCGATGTGCTGGTGGGGGACAAGGGCGGAGTTGCGCAGCCGGTGGGGAATGACCACCTGGTGGGTGGTGCCGGCAACGACATCATCTTCGGCGACTCCATCAACACCGACAACCTGAGCTGGCAGGGCCATGCCGCGGGCACGCACAACGGTGCTGGCCTCCAGGGACTGGTGGATTATCTGACCGCCACCAACGGCGGAACGGCGCCCTCCACCGGGCAACTGCTCAACTACATCGCCGCCCATGCCCAGGAGCTCAACGTCGCCGGCGATCCCCGTGGCGGCAATGACATCCTCGAAGGGGGCGCCGGCAATGACCTGATGTTCGGCCAGGGCGGCAACGACAAGCTGATCGGCGGCCCCGGCGACGACATCATGTTCGGCGGTACCGGCGCGGATGAGTTCATCTGGAAGGCGGGCGACACCGGCCACGATGTGATCAAGGACTTCAGCATCGCCGAAGGCGACACGCTGAACCTGGCCGACCTGTTGCAGGGAGAGACCGCCACGGCTTCGTCCTTGGCGCACTACCTGAACTTCACGGTGACCTCCGGCACCACCAGCATCGGCGTCATGCCCACTGGCACCGGCCCGGTGACCCAGACCATCGACCTGGCCAACGTCGACCTGTCCGCCAAGTACGCCGGCCACGCGGGCAATGGCGTGCTCTCGGCGGGCGATACCCAGCAGGTGCTCAACGGCCTGCTCGGCGACCACGTGATCAAGACCGACACCGTCTGACCGCTGTCGCCGTGCTGTGAAACCGCCGCCTCCGGGCGGCGGTTTCGTTCGTGCCCGCCCAACGAGGGTGGGGGCAGGCCTATACGGCTGGTGAATGATTGTCGCGGTGCGTCCTCACTGCCGCCTATGCTCGGGACCACAACATCCTCCCCAACGAACAACCAGAAACGAGGTTTCCCATGCGCGAAGTGGTGATCGTCGACAGCGTCCGTACCGGCCTGGCCAAGTCCTTCCGGGGCAAATTCAACATGACCCGTCCGGACGACATGGTCGCCCATTGCATCGACGCGCTGCTGGCGCGCAACAACCTCGATCCGCTGCTGGTGGACGACTGCGTGGTTGGCGCCGGCTCCAACGAAGGCGCCCAGGGCCACAACATCGGCCGTAACGCCGCGGTGCTGTCGCGCCTGGGTATCCACGTCGCCGGCATGACCCTGAACCGCTACTGCTCCTCGGGCCTGCAAGCCATCGCCATCGCCGCCAACCAGGTGGCCTCGGGCTGCAGCGATATCCTGGTGGCCGGCGGCGTCGAGTCCATCAGCATGACCGCGGGCAAGATGAACCGCGACAACTTCGTCAACCCGCGCCTGGAGTCGGACTTCCCCGGCATCTACTACCCCATGGGCCAGACCGCCGAGATCGTCGCCCGCCGCTACAACGTCACCCGCGAGGCGCAGGACCTGTACGCCCTGCAGAGCCAGCAGCGCACCGCCCGCGCCCAGGCCGAAGGCCTGTTCAACGACGAAATCGCGCCGATGAGCGTGAAGTACCTCGTGGAAGACAAGGCCACCGGCGAGAAGAAAGTGCTCGACGGCGTGGTCGACCGCGATGACTGCAACCGCCCGGACACCACGCTCGAAGGCCTGAACTCCCTCAAGCCGGTGTTCGCCGAGGACGGCTCGGTCACCGCCGGCAACGCCTCGCAGCTCTCCGACGGTGCCTCCATGACCCTGGTGATGAGCCTGGAGAAGGCGCTGGAGCTGGGCCTCAAGCCCAGGGCTTTCTTCCGTGGCTTCACTGTCGCCGGTTGCTCGCCGGATGAAATGGGCATCGGCCCGGTGTTCTCGGTACCCAAGCTGCTCAAGGCCAAGGGTCTGCAGATCGACGACATCGACCTGTGGGAGCTCAATGAAGCCTTCGCCTCCCAGTGCCTCTATGCCCGTGATCGCCTGGGCATCGACAACGAGAAGTACAACGTCAACGGCGGCTCCATCTCCATCGGCCACCCCTTCGGCATGACCGGCTCGCGCCAGGTCGGCCACCTGGTGCGCGAGCTGCAGCGCCGCAACCTGCGCTACGGCATCGTCACCATGTGCGTGGGCGGTGGCATGGGTGCCACGGGGCTGTTCGAAGCGGTGCGCTGAGCCACCGTCGATACCGCGCTCCTCCGGCCCGCTCCACGCAAGCGGGCCTGTAGCGACGAAAAAGCCCTCGGTGCATGCACCGAGGGCTTTCTTATTTCGGGAGGGTGGGGCAGGGATTCCGGCAGCGCGAAGAGTCGCGTGGAGTCATCTGCCGACTGATCTGGAGGCGGGCGACGTTGGTCTGCAGGAGCGAGCTTGCTCGCGAACAGCGAATTCCAGCTAAACGAAGCGCCTGCGCGGATGCAAGGGCAAACCCCTGGTGATTCCTCTTCCGCTACGCCGGATCAGCGCGCTGCACGCAAGAACAGGCCGGCGGCTTTCTTCATGCGCTCGACGTACTTCCCTACCTCGCGTTCGGCATCGAAGCGGGTGAAGTACGGTCCTTCCAGAGTTCCTTCCCGGGTGGAGAAGAAATACTGGCCGTTGACCGAGGTGATCCGGTCGCTGCGGTAGTGGGTTGCCGCGTGGGCATCGTTGGACCGTTGGCCGACCATGAAGTCGCCTCCTGCACAAAAGGATCAATTACCTAGGAGTTTATGCAGGCCAGCCTGCACGCCACGGCGCTTGCGACGAACGGCAGTATTTCATGTCAGCGTCGAAACAGGCTGATGGGGAGGTGGCGAGCGCTCCTGACTCTACCGAGGTGCCGGCGACGAAGCCCGCTTGGACTGAGTTGGGGTAATTAATTTTGTTATAAGAAAATCAAAATATATTCTTTTTAATGCGAAAAGACCTTGTGCATAGTTGGCTCCAACATGAACAAGGAGAGACCCATGAGCTTGCGACTTGGCGACATCGCCCCCGACTTCGAACAGGAATCCAGCGAAGGCCGCATTCGTTTCCACGAGTGGCTGGGTGGCAGCTGGGGCGTGCTGTTCTCCCACCCGGCCGACTTCACCCCGGTGTGCACCACCGAGCTGGGCCTGACCGCCAAGCTCAAGGAGCAGTTCGCCGCCAGGGGCGTGAAAGCGATCGCGCTGTCCGTCGACCCGGTGGACTCCCATGTGAAGTGGATCGACGACATCAACGAGACCCAGAACACCGTGGTCAACTTCCCGATCATCGCCGACGCCGACCGCAAGGTGTCCGAGCTGTATGACCTGATCCACCCGAATGCCAACGACACCCTGACCGTGCGTTCGCTGTTCGTCATCGACCCGAACAGAAAGGTGCGCCTGACCATCACCTACCCGGCGAGCACCGGACGCAACTTCAATGAAATCCTGCGGGTGATCGACTCGCTGCAACTGACCGACAACCACAAGGTGGCCACGCCGGGTAACTGGCAGGACGGCGACGACGTGGTGATCGTGCCCTCGCTCAAGGACGAGGACGAGATCAAGCAGCGCTTCCCCAAAGGCTACCGCGCGGTCAGGCCGTACCTGCGCCTGACGCCGCAACCGAACAAGTGATTCCCCGCTCCCCATCCGGGGAATCACTCAGTGTTTAAACCTCGAGCAGGGTAATAGGGCCGGTTCGCCGGCCCATTTTTTTCAGCTTTCACGCGCGGACCACGCCGCGCTTTTTTCTTCCAGTTCTGCTCTCTATCCAGCTCTGACTCGCCCGCCACACGGGGAGAAGACGTCAGCCCACGCCAAGGAGAACGACCATGGGTCATTCCACCTGGCGCCGCAGCCTGGCCGTCGCTCTTCTCGCGAGCCTGCCGATCGGCGCCTGCAACAGTTCCGCCCACGCCGCCGACGCACCCAAGGAGGTGCGCCTGGACTACGCCTACTACGCGCCCACCAGCCTGGTGCTCAAGCACTTCGGCTGGCTGGAGAAATCCCTCAAGCCGCAGGGCACCGAGGTGCGCTGGGTATTCAGCCAGGGCAGCAACCGCTCGCTGGAATACCTCAACGCCGGCAGCACCGACTTTGCCTCCACCGCTGGGCTCGCCGCCGTGCTCAGCCGCGCCAATGGCAGCCCGTTGAAGACCGTCTACATCGCCAGCCGCCCGGAATGGACCGCGTTGGTGGTGCCCAAGGATTCGCCGCTCAAGTCCGTCGCCGATCTGAAGGGCAAGAAGATCGCCGCCACCAAGGGCACCGACCCCTACCTGTTCCTCCTGCGCAGCCTGCAGCAGGCCGGGCTGGACAAGAACGACGTGGAGATCGTCCACCTGCAGCACCCGGACGGCCGCACCGCGCTGGAGCAGGGCAGGGTGGATGCCTGGGCCGGCCTGGATCCGCACATGGCCGCCAGCGAACTGCAGGCCGGTTCGCGCCTGCTGTACCGCAACCTCGACTTCAACAGCTACGGCGTGCTCAGCGTCACCGAGAAGTTCGAGCAGGAGCAGCCGGCGCTGATCAAGCAGGTCATCGCCGCCTACGAGGAGGCGAGAGAGTGGGCCATCGCCCATCCGGAAGAGACCGCCAAGCTGCTCGCCGAGGAAGCCAAGCTGCCGCTGGAAGTGGCCAGGCTGCAGCTCTCGCGCACCGACTTCAGCCACCCGCTGCCGGGCGCCGAGCAGATCGCCGCGCTGAAGGCCGCCGCACCGATCCTGCTGGATGAACAGCTGGTGCGTCCGGGGACCGACGTCACCGCCGTGGTGGATCAACTGATCGCTCCGCAACTGGCCGGCGAAGTGATCGGCAAGCCCGCCGTCGCCAAGGCGGAGCCGTAATCCATGCCGACCCAGAGCCTGCGCCTCGCCCGTCAGCGCCGCTTGCCCAGGCTGCGCTGGCCACGGCCGAGTTGGCGTGCCTGGCTGCTGCCGCTGCTGCTGTGCGCGGCACTGGAGCTGGCGGTGCGCGTCGGCTGGCTCGCCGAGCACCAGATGCCGGCACCCAGCAGCGTCGCGCTGACCCTCTGGCAATTGGCTCAGGGCGAGCTGTGGAAACACGTGGCGGCCAGCCTTGCGCGGGTCGCCGCCGGTTTCTCCATTGGTGCGGCAGCGGCCATCCTGACCGGCACTTGGGTCGGCCTCAGCCAGCGTGCCGAGGCTTATCTGGAGCCGACCTTCCAGGCGTTGCGGGCCATCCCCAGCCTCGCCTGGGTGCCCTTGCTGCTGCTCTGGTTGGGCATCGACGAAACCCCGAAGATCGTGCTGATCGCCCTCGGCGCGTTCTTCCCCGTCTACCTCTCGCTGGTGGCCGGCGTGCGCAATGTCGACCGCAAGTGGGTGGAGCTGGGGCGGCTCTATCACCTGTCGCCCTTCGCCCTGGTGCGGCGCATCCTCCTGCCGGCGGCGCTGCCGAGCCTGTTCACCGGCTTGCGCGGCGCGCTGAGCCTGAGCTGGATGTTCCTCGTCGCCGCCGAGCTGATTGCCGCCACCCGCGGCCTGGGCTACCTGCTCAGCGACGGCCGGGAGACCTCCCGGCCGGACATCGTCATCGCCGCCATCCTGGTGCTGGCGGTACTCGGCAAGCTCAGCGACAGCCTGCTCAAGGCGCTGGAACAGCGCGCGCTGGCCTGGCGCGACACCTTCCTGGGTAATGGAGACGCCTGATGAGTGCCTTGCTGGAACTGCGGGACATCCGCAAGAGCTTCTTCGGTGTGAAGGTGCTGGACGACGTCAGCCTCAGCCTTGCGCCGGGCGAGGTGGTCAGCCTGCTCGGCCCCAGCGGCTGCGGAAAGAGCACCTTGCTACGCATCGCCTCCGGGCTGGACGATGAGTTCTCCGGTGTACTGGAGCGCAACCCGCTGCTGGGCTTCGGCCCGGATGGCGACAGCGGACGTGGCGGCGGTGGCATCGGCGTGGTGTTCCAGGAGCCGCGCCTGCTGCCCTGGCTGACGGTGGCGCAGAACATCGGCTTCGCCGACGGCTGGCTGGCCGACGATCACCGCATCGCTCACCTGCTGCGCGACGTGGGGCTGGAGGGCAAGGGCGACCTGCTGCCCAAGCAACTCTCCGGCGGCATGGCCCAGCGTGCGGCCATTGCCCGAGGCCTCTATGGCCGCCCGCAGGTGCTGCTGCTGGACGAACCCTTCAGCGCGGTGGACGCCTTCACCCGCATCCGCCTGCAGGACCTGATCCAGGATCTGGCGCTGGAGTACGACATCAGCATCCTGCTGGTCACCCACGACCTCGACGAAGCCTTCTACCTCAGCGACCGCGTCCTGCTGCTGGGCGGCAGCCCCAGCCGCCTGCGCCGCGAATTCCCCGTGCCTCTGCAACGCCCGCGCGACCGCCGCGCGGTGGAACTGGCCTACCTGCGCGGCGAAGCGCTGACCGAGCTGCACCAGTCCCACGTCATCTGACTCTGCACGACGGCCGATCCTGGCGTAGGGCGTATAACGCTCCGCGTTATACGCCGATTGACCCTGGTTTCAGCTCGGCCTCGGCGCTGACGGCGAAGCACGGTGTATCGGCGTACAACCGCGAACGGTTGTACGGCCTACGTCTTCACGAACAAAACAAAATCGCATAACTAAATGAATAAATAACATTTATTGGAATATGAGATGGGCTGTTAAGGTCTATGCACATTGGTTAGCAGGGTGATGCATGAATCACTCTTATCGTTATAAGGAATCGCGTAAATGTACGTAGTCACCCTTGCCGGCAGCCCGAGCCAGCGTTCCCGTTCCGGCGTCCTTCTGGAGGTCGCACGGAACTGGTTGCACGAGCGTGGCGCCGAAGTGCGTTCCTACGGGGTGCGCGACTTCCCGGCCGAGGACCTGCTGCATGCGCGCTTCGACAGCCCGCGGGTGATCGAGCTGATCGAGCAGGTGGCCCGCGCCGATGGCCTGGTCATCGCCACGCCCGTCTACAAGGCCTCTATCGCCGGTGCCCTGAAGGTCCTGCTGGACCTGCTGCCGGAGCGGGCACTGAGTCACAAGGTGGTGTTGCCCCTGGCCACCGGCGGCAGCAACGCCCACATGCTGGCGGTGGATTACGCGCTCAAGCCGGTGCTCGCTGCGCTCAAGGCCCAGGAGACCCTGCACGGCGTGTTCGCCGAAGACAACCAGGTGCAGTACGCCGAAGGCAACACGCCGGCACGCCTGGAGCCGACCCTGGAACATCGCCTGCTGGACGCTCTGGAACAGTTCCACGGCGCCCTGGCGCGTCGCCCCGGACCCATCGACCCGAACTTGCTCAACGAACGGCTGATCAACGCCCGCTGGAGCATCTGAACCCACGCATTCCAGGGAGCCGACCGCCAAGCCCCGACCCGGCAGGCGACGACTTCCGAACGACACGACAAGGCCCTCACCGTCCCGTCAACGGGACCGCAGGTCCGGCAAGCACACTCGACGAAGGAGCACTCCCATGCGGACCCTCACTTTGCGTAGTGGACTGGCGGCCCTGCTGATCGCGGCCCTGTCCTACAACGCCCAGGCAGACGAACAACCCGGTACCCTGCGTATCGGTTACCAGAAGTACGGCACCCTGGTGCTGCTCAAGGCCCGCGGCACGCTGGAGAAGCGCCTGGCCGAGCAGGGCGTCAAGGTGCAATGGACCGAATTCCCCGGCGGCCCTCAGCTGCTGGAAGGCCTGAACGTCGGCAGCATCGACTTCGGCGTCACCGGCGAAACCCCGCCGGTATTCGCCCAGGCTGCCGGCGCCGACCTGGTCTACGTCGCCCACGAGCCGCCGGCTCCGACCAGCGAAGCGATCCTGTTGCCCAAGGACTCGCCGATCAAATCCGTCGCCGAACTCAAGGGCAAGAAAGTCGCCCTGAACAAAGGCTCCAACGTGCACTACCTGCTGGTGCGCGCGCTGGAGAAAGCCGGCCTGAAATACACCGACATCCAGCCCGTGTACTTGCCGCCGGCCGATGCCCGCGCCGCCTTCGAGCGCGGCAGCGTCGACGCCTGGGTGATCTGGGACCCGTACCAGGCCGCCGCCGAGAAGCAGCTCTCTGCCCGCACCCTGGTGGATGGCACCGGCCTTGTGGACAACCACCAGTTCTACCTCGCCGCCCGCCCGTACGCGAACAACCATCCGCAGGTGATCACCACCCTGATCGACGAAGTGCGCCAGGTGGGCGAGTGGTCGCAGCACAACCCGCAACAAGTCACCGACCAGGTGGCGCCTCTGCTCGGCCTGCCGGCGGACATCACCCTCACCGCGGTGAAACGCCAGGGCTATGGCGCCCAGCCGATCACCCCGGACGTCACCGCCGCGCAACAGAAGATCGCCGACACCTTCACCGACCTGAAGCTGATCCCCAAAAAGCTGAGCATCAAGGATGTGGTGTGGACGGCGCCGGCCAAGGTCGCCACCAGCAACTGATCCGCTTTTTGTAGGAGCGAGCTTGCTCGCGAACCCGCCCAGCTCCAGAGCTGCCGGGGAATCTGTTCGCGAGCAAGCTCGCTCCTACGAAGAACAGCATCAAGACGTACACGAATCCCTTCATCGCGCGGCTACGCCACGCCGGCGCGCTTATCTGGAGTTACAGCGATGAGTCTCGACATCTTCTGGTTCCTGCCGACCCACGGCGACGGCCACTACCTGGGCACCGCCGAAGGTGCCCGCGCCGTGGACCACGGTTATCTGCACCAGGTCGCCCAGGCCGCCGACCGTCTCGGTTTCGGCGGCGTGCTGATCCCCACCGGCCGCTCCTGCGAGGATTCCTGGCTGGTCGCCGCCTCGCTGATCCCGGTGACCCAGCGCCTGAAATTCCTGGTCGCCCTGCGCCCGGGCATCATTTCCCCGACCGTGGCCGCCCGCCAGGCCGCCACCCTCGACCGGCTCTCCGGCGGGCGCGCGCTGTTCAACCTGGTGACCGGCGGCGACCCGGACGAGCTGGCCGGCGACGGCCTGCACCTGAGCCACGCCGAGCGCTACGAAGCCTCGGTCGAATTCACCCGCATCTGGCGCCGCGTGCTGGAAGGCGAGACCGTCGACTATGACGGCAAGCACCTGCAAGTGAAGGGCGCCAAGCTGCTCTATCCGCCGATCCAGCAGCCGCGTCCGCCGCTGTATTTCGGTGGCTCTTCCGATGCCGCCCAGGACCTCGCCGCCGAGCAGGTCGAGCTGTACCTGACCTGGGGCGAGCCGCCCGCCGCCGTTGCCGAGAAGATTGCCCAGGTGCGCGAGAAAGCCGCCAAGCAGGGCCGCAGCGTGCGCTTCGGCATTCGCCTGCACGTCATTGTCCGCGAGACCAACGAGGAAGCCTGGCAGGCCGCTGACCGCCTGATCTCCCACCTGGACCAGGACACCATCGACCGCGCCCAGGCGTCCCTGGCGCGCTTCGATTCCGTCGGCCAGCAGCGCATGGCCGCCTTGCACGGCGGCAGCAAGGACAAGCTGGAAGTCAGCCCCAACCTCTGGGCCGGCGTCGGTCTGGTGCGCGGGGGGGCTGGCACGGCGCTGGTCGGCGATGGCCCGACCGTGGCGGCGCGCGTGCAGGAATACGCGGACCTGGGGATCGACACCTTCATCTTCTCCGGATACCCGCACCTGGAAGAGTCCTACCGGGTCGCCGAGCTGCTCTTCCCGCACCTGGACCTCGCCCAGCCGCAGCAACCGCAGGCGCGCGGCTACGTCAGCCCGTTCGGCGAGATGGTGGCCAACGACATCCTGCCGAAGGCCGCGTCGGCGAGCTGACAAGACCGTAGGGCGAATAACGCGCAGCGTTATCCGCCGTCGATCCTGAACGGCGGATGAAGCGTGCCGCTTCATGCGCCCTACGAAGCATTCGGAGAGAAGAGATGAGCGTTACCAACAACCTCGCCCAGCGCCTCGCGCCCTGGGCCCTGCCGGTGGCCCTCGTGCTGATCTGGCAACTGGCCGTGGCGACCGGCTGGCTGTCCAGCCGCATCCTGCCGGCGCCCAGCGCCGTGGCCGAAGCCGGCTATCACCTGGTGGTCAGCGGTGAGCTGTGGCAGCACCTGGCGATCAGCACCTGGCGCGCCGCCGTCGGCTTTGTCATCGGCGGCAGCATCGGCCTGGTGCTGGGGCTGATCACCGGCCTGTCGAAATGGGGCGAGCGCTTCCTCGACAGCTCGGTACAAATGATCCGCAACGTGCCGCACCTGGCGCTGATCCCGCTGGTGATCCTGTGGTTCGGCATCGACGAGTCGGCGAAGATCTTCCTGGTCGCCCTCGGCACCCTGTTCCCGATCTACCTCAACACCTACCACGGCATCCGCAACATCGATCCGGGCCTGCTGGAAATGTCGCGCAGCTACGGGCTGTCCGGCTTCGCGCTGTTCCGCCAGGTGATCCTGCCCGGCGCGCTGCCCTCGATCCTGGTCGGCGTGCGCTTCGCCCTGGGCTTCATGTGGCTGACCCTGATCGTCGCCGAGACCATCTCCGCCAACTCCGGCATCGGCTACCTGGCGATGAACGCCCGGGAGTTCCTGCAGACCGACGTGGTGGTGCTGGCGATCCTCCTGTACGCCGTGCTCGGCAAGCTCGCCGACCTCGCCGCCCGTGGCCTGGAACGCATCTGGCTGCGCTGGCACCCGGCTTACCAGAGCAAGGGAGGTGCGGCATGAACGCCGTGAACTCTCTGTCTCAAAAGCAGCTGCCTCAGCAACTCAAGAAAGGCATTCCGCTGGTGGTGGAATGCGTGGTCAAGCGCTTCGGCGAGCGCGAGGTGCTCAAGGGCATCGACCTGCGCATTCCCGCCGGCCAGTTCGTCGCCATCGTCGGCCGCAGCGGCTGCGGCAAGAGCACCTTGCTGCGCCTGCTGGCCGGGCTCGACAACGCCAGCGCCGGCCAATTGCTGGCCGGCGCGGCGCCGCTGGAGAGCGCCCGCGAGGAAACTCGCCTGATGTTCCAGGATTCGCGCCTGCTGCCCTGGAAGCGGGTGATCGACAACGTTGGCCTCGGCCTGAAAGGCGACTGGCGCAAGCAGGCATTGGACGCGCTGGAGGCCGTGGGCCTGGCCGACCGCGCCAACGAGTGGCCGGCCAGTTTGTCCGGTGGCCAGAAGCAGCGCGTGGCCCTGGCCCGCGCCCTGATCCACCAGCCGCGCCTGCTGCTGCTCGACGAGCCGCTGGGTGCGCTGGATGCCCTGACCCGCATCGAGATGCAGCAGTTGATCGAGCGCCTCTGGCAGCAGCATGGCTTCACCGTGCTGCTGGTCACCCACGACGTCAGCGAGGCCGTGGCCGTCGCCGACCGGGTGATCCTCATCGAGGACGGCGAGATCGGCCTGGACCTCAACGTCGAACTGTCTCGGCCGCGCGCCCGTGGCTCGGCGCGCCTGGCCGCGCTGGAAGTCGAGGTGCTCGAACGCGTGCTGTCGCTGCCGGCGCAGCCGCCCGAACCGGACCCCGTATCCCCACTGCCCACGCAACTGCGCTGGGCGCTCTGATCCAACGTCCAATCGTGTAACGCCATTCCCCAAGGAGAAATGCCATGACCATCAAAGCCATCAACGTCCGCAACCAGTTCAAAGGCACCATCAAGGAAATCATCGAAGGCCCGGTACTGTCGGAAATCGACGTGCAGACCGCCGCCGGCATCGTCACTTCGGTGATCACCACCCGTTCCGTGCGCGAGCTGGAACTCGGCATCGGCAGCGAGGTGATTGCCTTCGTGAAGTCCACCGAGGTGTCCATCGCCAAGCTCTGAATGCGGCGGCAGAGGAGGGCGGGCAGTCCGGCGACGGGCTGCCCGTTTTCATTTGAGCTCTTCGTAGGAGCGAGCTTGCTCGCGAACACATTCCCCGGCAGCTCTGGAGTTGGGCATGTTCGCGAGCAAGCTCGCTCCTACATCAACTGGCTCACCTTTGGACCTGTAAGCATTGGCTAGAGCAATTGCTCCACTTTCCCTAGACTCCCGCGCAAACCAACAAAAAAAAGGAGTCCCGCATGCCCCTGAGTTCCTCCGCCTTCACCCTGCTCGGCCTGGTCGCCTGGACCGTGCTGCTGGTCCTGCTGCTGGTCAACCAGCGCGGCCTGCTGGTGATGTCCGGGCGCATGGCGGTCAACGCCTTCGCCGCCGACGGCAGCAATACCCCCGGCGCTTTCGGCCAGCGCCTGGCGCGGGCCCACGCCAATTGCGTGGAGAATGTGCCGCTGTTCGCCGCCGTGCTGCTCTACGCGATGGTCACCGGCCAGACCCTGGTGACCGATCCGTTGGCTCCGGCCCTGCTGGGCGCGCGCATCGCGCAGTCGGTGGTGCACCTGATCAGCACCTCGGCGCTGGCGGTGTGGATTCGCTTTGCCGGGTTCTTCGTCCAGTTGCTGATCCTGATCTGGTGGCTGCTGCGACTGTCTACGCTGATCTAGCGCCTTGACCGGGAGCGACGCGGCGTTGTCGCCGGGCGACCGGAACAGTTGCGTAGCGCAACTGTTCCTATGGCGTGATACCGCCATGACTTAGCATGGCGAACCGCACACGCGTCGAGGCTCCCATGCACGTTTCCTCCGGCCGCTGGCAATTCGGCCTGTTTCTCGCCCTGATCACCGCCGTGCTCTGGGGCATCCTGCCGATCAAGCTCAAGGAAGTCCTGAAGACCATGGACCCGGTCACCGTGACCTGGTATCGCCTGGTGGTCTCCGGCGGCGTGCTGCTCGTCTACCTGACGCTGACCCGCCAGTTGCCGGCGTTGCGCCCCATCGGCCGGCGCGGCGCGGGGCTGGTGCTGGCGGCCATTCTCGGCCTGACCGGCAACTATGTGTTCTACCTGATCGGCCTGCGCATGCTCACGCCCGGCACCACGCAATTGGTGATCCAGATCGCGCCGATCCTCCTGCTGCTGGGCAGCCTGTTTGTGTTCAAGGAAAGTTTCAGCGTCGGCCAGGGCCTCGGGCTTGCGGTGCTGCTGCTGGGTTTCGGGCTGTTCTTCAACCAGCGCCTGGCGGAGCTGTTCGGCTCGCTGGGCAACTACACCACCGGCGTGCTGATCGTGGTGTTCGCCGCGTTCATCTGGACCGCCTATGGCCTGGCGCAGAAGCAGTTGCTGACGCAGTGGACCTCGGTGCAGGTGATGATGGTCATCTACCTGGGCTGCGCCGCGTTGCTCACGCCCTGGGCGCATCCGCTGGAGGCGTTGCAGCTGAGCCCGTTGCAGGGCTGGCTGCTGCTGGCCTGCTGCCTGAACACCCTGGTCGCCTATGGCGCCTTCGCCGAGGCCCTGGCGCATTGGGAGGCGTCCCGCGTCAGCGCCACGCTCGCCATCACACCGCTGGTGACCTTCGCCTCGGTGGCGCTGGCGGCTTCGCTGTGGCCCGACTACGTGCACCCGGAAAACCTCAACCGCCTGGCCTACGCCGGCGCGCTGCTGGTAGTGAGCGGCTCGGCGCTGACCGCCCTGGCACCCTCGCTGCTGCGCAGTTACCGGGCCCGCCGGCAGCGCCTGGCGGATACCTGAGTTTCCTGAACCACGGACCGTTGGTAGGCGCATCCGTAGGGCGTACAACCGTTCGCGGTTGTACGCCGTTACTCCTCGGCTTGCCGGCGCGCCGGAGATGAGCTCGAAGCACACTGGGGCCACGGTCAAACGGCGTATAACGCGGAGCGTTATACGCCCTACGCCTTTGGGGCTCGGTAACCGCCAACGAAAACGGGCGCCGTCAGGCGCCAGTCTCGTATTCAGATGATCTCGGTGCCTCAGGCCGCCGGACGCACCATGCGGTAGACCAGCGCACCGATCACGCCGCCCACCAGCGGGCCGACCCAGAACAGCCACAGCTGCTTCATGAACAGCGGGTCGGCGAACAGCGCCACGCCCAGGCTGCGCGCCGGGTTCACCGAGGTGTTGTCGATCGGGATGCTGATCAGGTGGATCAGCGTCAGGGTCAGGCCGATGGCGATCGGCGCGAAGCCCGCCGGGGCTAGCTTGCTGTCGGTGGCGCCCATGATCACGAACAGGAAGAACGCGGTCAGCAGCACTTCAGTCACCAGCGCCGAAACCATGCTGTAGCCGGTCGGCGAGCCTTCGCCGAAGCCGTTGGCGGCGAAACCGGCCAGGGCGTCGAAGCCCGGCTTGCCGCTGGCGATGTAGTACAGCACGGCGCCGGCAACGATCGCGCCGATCACCTGGGCAACGATGTAGGGGATCAGCTCAGCGGTGCGAAAACGACCGCCGGCCCACAGGCCGAGGCTGACGGCGGGGTTGAGGTGACAACCGGATATCGGTCCGATGGCATAGGCCATGGTGACCACGGTCAGGCCGAAGGCCAGGGCAACGCCCAGTACGCCAATGGCGTGGGCGGCGAAGATGGCGCTGCCGCAGCCACCAAAAACCAGCCAGAAAGTGCCGATCATTTCGGCGGAAAGTTTGCGAAGCATGCTGCCTCCAGAGGCAAGAAAGGCCCCGGAATTGGGGAGTGCGCATGCTAGGGAAGCGGTTGAAGGTGAGGGTGTAGGTGATTTCCGAATACCGTCGGAAAAAAACTGATGGCGCCGAAGTGGAGGGCGGCGGACCGCCCTCCTGCGATTCAGGCCTGCGTGCCCAACTGCTCCGCCCGACGCAGCCAGGTCTGGCGCTGCTCCTCGCTGGAGCCGCGGATTGGGCTGAACTCCTCCAGATGGTGCAGCTCGATACCGCAGGGCGCGAGGATGCAGCGGGTCATCTGGCGATGCGCCGGGGCGCCCTGGCGCAGGCGGTAGTGCCAGTGGGTCTGGTCGTGGCTGACCAGCAGGTCGGCGCTGCGCCCGCCCAGCAGCGGTTCGAACTCGCGGGATTCGGCCGAGCGGTAGCGGAAGGCGAAGCCCGGTTGCAGCACGCGGTCGAAGAAGCCCTGCAACAGCGCCGGCAGGCCACCCCACCAGACCGGATAGATGAACGCCAGGTGCTGCGCCCAATGGATCTGCCGTTGCGCTTCGAGCACGTCGGGTTCCAGGTTCTGGCCCTGCTCGTAGCCGCCGCGCAACACGGGGTCGAAGTTCAGCTCGCCGAGCTTCAGGGTGTGCACCACATGGCCCTTGGCGCGGGCGCCCTGGGCGTAAGCTTCCGCCACTGCATGACAGAAGCCGCCGGGCTTTGGCGAGCCGAGCACCAACAACACGCGCTTGCCGTCGCCCTCGATGGGCGTAGCCCCGGACTTGGCCACATCAACCATTCTGCCCCGCCTCCAGCATGGTTTCCGGGCGTACCCACTGGTCGAACTCGGCATCGGTCAGGCAGCCCAGCTCCAACGCCGCTTCGCGCAGGGTCTTGCCTTCGGCGTAGGCCTTCTTGGCAATCTCGGCGGCTTTGTCGTAGCCGATGTGCGGGTTCAGCGCGGTGACCAGCATCAGGCCGCGCTCCAGGTGCTCGCGCATCTTCGCCGCATCCGGCTCCATGCCGGCCACGCAGTGGCTGTTGAAGTTGCGGCAGCCGTCGGCGAGCAGGCGCACCGATTCGAGCAGGTTGTGGATGATCACCGGCTTGAACACGTTCAGCTGCAGGTGGCCCTGGCTGGCGGCGAAGGTGATGGTCGCGTCGTTGCCGAACACCTGGCAGGCGAGCATCGACAGGGCCTCGCACTGGGTCGGGTTGACCTTGCCGGGCATGATCGAGGAGCCCGGCTCGTTGGCCGGCAGCTTCACCTCGGCGAAGCCCGCGCGCGGGCCGGAGCCGAGCAGGCGCAGGTCGTTGGCGATCTTCATCAACGCGGTGGCCAGGGCCTTCAGGGCGCCGGAGAGGATCACCAGCGGCTCGTGGCCGGCGAGGGCGGCGAACTTGTTCGGCGCGGAGACGAAGGGCAGGCCGGTGAGGTCGGCCAGCTCGGCGGCGATGGCGTCGGCGAACTCCTTCGGCGCATTCAGCCCGGTGCCGACGGCGGTACCGCCCTGGGCCAGCTCGTAGACGGCCGGCAGGGCCGCGCGGATGGCGCGGTCGGCGTAATCCAACTGGGCGACGAAGGCGGAAAGCTCCTGGCCGAAGGTGACGGGCGTGGCATCCATCAGGTGGGTGCGGCCGGTCTTCACCAGGGTCGCGTGGCGCACGGCCTGCTGGGCCAGGCCGCCGCTGAGCTCGGCGATGGCCGGCAGCAGGTCGTCATGCACGACGCGGGCGGCGGCGAGGTGCATGGCGGTGGGGAAGCTGTCGTTGGAGCTTTGCGCGCGGTTGACGTGGTCGTTGGGGTGCACCGGCTTCTTGCCGCCACGGCCGTTGCCGGCGATCTCGTTGGCGCGCCCGGCGATCACTTCGTTGACGTTCATGTTGCTCTGGGTGCCGCTGCCGGTCTGCCAGACCACCAGCGGGAACTGGTCGTCATGCTCACCGGCGAGGACTTCATCGGCGGCCTCTTCGATCAGGCTGGTGATGTTCTCCGGCAGCTCGCCCAGCTGTGCGTTCACGCGGGCCGCGGCCTTTTTCACCAACGCCAGGGCATGCACCACGGCCAGTGGCATGCGTTGCCCGCCGATAGCGAAGTTTTCCAGCGAACGCTGGGTCTGCGCCCCCCAATAGGCATCGTCGGGGACGTCGATGGGACCGAGGCTGTCGGTTTCGGTGCGGCTCATGGTGCGATCCTCCTGGAATGACTCGGCCAGTTTAGGCCGTTGTCGGCGCTCCGGGTTCCGAATCAGGGGCTGTTGATGTTTTGACGCGGCCGCGACGGCGCCACATTTTGCGCAGGGCGAGGCGCGAATCGTGTGGTTTGGTCATTCCAAATGAATGATGAGCAACGAAGCGCTGCGCAAAATGCGGCCCGTCCCTTCGGGTTGCGCGGCAAATCACGCCATGCGTCGTTGCGGGACTAGACAAGGGAATGCCATTGCCGTCGTCCCACGTCTAGCCTGGCGTGATTTGTCGCGGCAACGCGGCTCGCGTCAAAACATCAACAGCCCCTGTTCAATTGCCGTGATAGAGGGGTTTCACCAGCGTGCCTGGGTTGCGCCGACCCAGCCCAGCGCTTCGCGCACCGGCACATGCTCGCCGTCCAGGCTGCGCAGGGAGCCGTCGAAGTGGCCGAACCACTGGCTGGTCTCGGCGAACAGCGGCCCCAGGCGTGGGCAGGCGCGGTGCAGCTTGCGCGGCGTGAAGGTGAGGTCGACCCGCTGGCAGGGGCTGCGCAGGCGCCACGGCGCCAGGGGATCGTGGGGCGCCTGGTGGATCTCGACGTCGTGCTCCAGGCGCTGCAGCTCGCCGCCGAACCACAGTGCGTTTTCCTTGAGCGGGGTGTGATCCGTCCAGCCGCTGCCGAAGTTGCCGGCGATGCCGCCGGGGCCGGCGAAGGCGGCGCGTGTCCAGTGGGTGCGGAAGGGCCACACGCCACGGCCGAAATCCAGGGCGGCGAAGCTCTCGCCGGCGCTGCACGGGTATACGCGACGGCCGAGCTGCAGGCTGCCGCGCACCGGCAGGCCCATCTGTCGGCTGCAGGCGTGGAAGCACTGGCCGGCCATGGGCACGACCAGATTGACCGACTCCAGGTGGGCGGGGCGCTGGACTTCCAGCGCCAGGTCCAGCGGCTGGCCGCCGAGGTCGGGGGCGCTGGCGGTGATACGCAGCTGGCCGGGTTGCTCGACGAAGCTCAGGCGCAAGTCGCCATGCTGGAAGCTGTGGCTCTGGTTGGGCACGTCGGGCAGCGTGCAGCCGCGGCCCAGCAGCGTGATCTGGGTGCGGTGCACCGAGCGGCCGGTTTCCAGGTCCAGGAAGTAGATGGCGCCGTAGCCCAGGTAATCGAGGTCGGCGATGGTCAGCGAGAGCATCCAGCCCGGTGCGTTGATGCACCAGTGGTTCCAGCGTTTGCGGCGTCCCGGATTGCCCGGCAGGCTGCAGACCGTCTGCGGTCGGCTCGACCAGCCGATGGCGGCGTCGTTCAGGCGGCCCCGTGGATCGCACAGGGGCGGCGAGTTCGCGTACGGCGGCACGTAGGTAAAGGTATTCATTGGACACATCCATGTGGCAACGCGATGCAGCATGCCGGTTTGCCGAATAGTCGACAAGGGATGAGGGTCACTTCCGTGCAGTTCGGCGGTCTCTTGAGCACTTTCCGAACTTAGGCGCAGAATGGCGGGTCCCACCCGGACACACTTTCAGACTCAAGGACTGCCCCATGACCGCTCTTCGTACTCTCTGCACCGCAGCTCTACTGGTGGGCTTCAGCTCTATCGCCCTGGCCGACGCCAACACCGAGGCGGAGAAATTCCTCAAGCAGGTTCACGCCGACAAGCTCACCGTGCCGGTCTATGCGCAGGTCCAGCAGATGCTCGCCCAGCGTTTCGCCCAGTCCAACGCCCCCGAGAGCAAGAAGCCGGTGCTGGAGCGTTATCAGGCCAAGGCCAATGCCGAGCTCGATCGCGCGGTGGGCTGGGACAAGCTCAAGCCTGAGCTGGTCAAGCTCTACACCAGCAACTTCAGCGAGTCCGAGCTCAAGCAGATCAACGACTTCTACGCCTCGCCGGTGGGCCGCAAGATGCTGGAGAAGATGCCGCGCCTGACCGCCGAATCCGCCCAGCTGACCCAGGCCAAGCTGCAGACCGCCGTGGAGCCGGTGAACAAGCTGATGGCTGACATGGACAAGGAACTGGGCGTGAAAGCCCCGGCCGCTCCGGCCAAGAAGCCCTGATCATCCCGACCTGTATTGACTGCCTGATTGCCAGCGAGACCCGACATGAGCATGCGTGACCGTATCCAATCCGCCCTGGGCGCCCTCGAACCACAGCACCTGGAGGTGCTCGACGAGAGCCACATGCACAGCCGCGGGCAGGAAACGCACTACAAGGCCGTGATCGTCAGCCCGGTGTTCGCCGGGCTGAACGCGGTGAAGCGGCACCAGAAGGTCTACGCCACCCTCGGCGACCTGATGGGGCAGTTCCATGCCCTGGCCCTGCACACCTACACCCCCGAGGAGTGGGCCGGGCAGGGCGCGGCACCGGAGTCGCCGACCTGCCGTGGCGGCAGCAAGCACGATCTGCATTGACTACGCGCCGCTCTGATCGGCGGCAGGATGCGGGCCTCGTCCCGCTCCGGTAGAATGCTACACCCAGCGCCGGCCTTTGCCGGCGCTGTCGTTTTCAGTTTTTTTGTTGTCGTTTCAAAGAAGCCGGTCCGCCCTTTACGCGGGCGACCACTGGAGTGATGCATGACCACCGAAAGAATCGTCGTCGCGGCGCTGTACAAGTTCGTCTCCCTGCCCGACTACGTCGCCCTGCGCGAGCCCCTGCTGCAGAGCCTGCTGGACAACGGCGTGAAGGGCACTCTGCTGCTCGCCGAAGAGGGCATCAACGGCACCGTCTCCGGCACCCGCGCCGGCATCGACGGCCTGCTGGCCTGGATGCGCAACGACCCGCGCCTGGCCGACGTGGACCACAAGGAGTCCTACTGCGACGAGCAACCCTTCTACCGCACCAAGGTGAAGCTGAAGAAGGAAATCGTCACCCTCGGCGTACCGGGCGTGGACCCCAACTCCAAGGTCGGCACCTACGTCGAACCCAAGGACTGGAACGCGCTGATTTCCGATCCTGAAGTGCTGCTGATCGACACCCGCAACGACTACGAAGTGGCCATCGGCACCTTCGAAGGCGCCATCGACCCGAAGACCAAGTCGTTCCGCGAATTCCCCGACTACATCCGCGAGCATTACGACCCGGCCAGGCACAAGAAGGTCGCCATGTTCTGCACCGGCGGTATCCGTTGCGAGAAGGCCTCCAGCTACATGCTCAGCGAAGGCTTCGAGGAGGTGTTCCACCTCAAGGGCGGCATCCTCAAGTACCTGGAAGAGGTGCCCGAGGCCGAGACCCTCTGGCGCGGCGACTGCTTCGTCTTCGACAACCGCGTGACCGTGCGCCATGACCTCTCCGAAGGCGACTACGATCAGTGTCATGCCTGCCGCAACCCGATCTCCGTCGAGGACCGTGCCTCCGAGCACTACGCGCCGGGCATCAGCTGCCCGCACTGCTGGGATTCGCTGCCGGAGAAGACCCGTGCCAGCGCCCGTGAGCGGCAAAAGCAGATCGAGCTGGCGCGCGAGCGCAACCAGCCGCACCCGATTGGCCGTGACCCCCGCGCGGAGAACTGATCCATGACCAGCCGCCTGCTCTATGTGATGGACCCGATGTGCTCCTGGTGCTGGGGCTTCGCTCCGGTTGCGCGGGAGCTGGTGGAGCAGGCGCGCGCCGCCGGCGTGCCGCTGGCGCTGGTGATGGGCGGGCTGCGCACCGGCCAGGGCGCGGCCCTGGAGCCGGCCACCAAGCGCTACATCCTCGAACACTGGCACGCGGTGCATGACGCCACCGGCCAGCCGTTCCGCTTCGAAGGCGCGCTACCCGATGGTTTCGTCTACGACACCGAGCCGGCCTGCCGGGCGGTGGTTACCGCCCGCCGCCTCGACGAAGACTGCGCCTGGGCGCTGGTCGGCGAGATCCAGCAGGCGTTCTACGCCCAAGGCCGCGACGTGACCCAGGCCAGCGTGCTCACCGAGCTGGCCGAGCGCGTCGGCCTGCCGCGCATCGAGTTCGCCGAAGCCTTCGACAGCCAGGAAAACCACCTGGCGACCCTCGCCGATTTCTCCTGGGCACGTGACCTGGGCATCGCCGGCTTCCCCACGCTACTGGCCGAGCGCGATGGCCAGCTGGCCCTGCTGACCAACGGCTACCAGCCGCTGAGTGAACTGGCGCCGTTGCTGGAGCGCTGGCTGGAGCGCGGGCGGCATGCCTGAGCTGTCCGCTGACCGCCTGAGCTGGGTGGAGATTCGCCGGCTCGCTTTCCATCACCGCAAGGCCCTGCTCCTCGCCAACCTCGTCGCCGTGCTGGCCACCGCCTGCAGCGTACCCATCCCGTTGCTGCTGCCGTTGCTGGTGGACGAAGTGCTGCTGGGCAAGGGCGACGCCGCGCTGCGGGTGATGAACCAGTGGCTGCCGCAGGCCTGGCACAAGCCGGCCGGCTACATCGGCCTGATGCTGCTGGCGACCCTGGCGCTGCGAAGCTGCGCGCTGGTCTTCAACGTGCTGCAGGCGCGCCTGTTCGCGCGGCTGTCCAAGGACCTTGTGTACCGCATCCGCCTGCGCCTGATCGAGCGCTTGAAGCGCATCGCCCTGAGCGAGTACGAGACCCTCGGCGGCGGCTCGGTCAGCGCGCACCTGGTGACCGATCTGGACACCCTCGACAAGTTCGTCGGCGACACCCTGAGCCGCTTCCTGGTGGCGCTGCTGACCCTCTGCGGCACCGCCGCCATCCTGATCTGGATGCACTGGCAGCTGGCGCTGCTGATCCTGCTGTTCAACCCGCTGGTGATCTTCGCCACGGTGCAGCTGGGCAAGCGCGTGAAGCACCTGAAGAAGCTGGAGAACGACAGCACCGCGCGCTTCACCCAGGCCCTCACCGAAACCCTCGAAGCGATCCAGGAAGTGCGCGCCGGCAACCGCCAGGGCTTCTTCCTCGGCCGCCTCGGCGTGTCTGCCCGCGAGGTGCGCGACTACGCCGTCGCCTCGCAGTGGAAGAGCGACGCCGCCGGGCGCGCCAGCGGGCTGCTGTTCCAGTTCGGCATCGACCTGTTCCGCGCCGCCGCGATGCTCACGGTGTTGTTCTCCGACCTCTCCATCGGCGAGATGCTGGCGGTGTTCAGCTACCTCTGGTTCATGATCGGCCCGGTGGAGCAGCTGTTGAACCTGCAGTACGCCTTCTACGCCGCCGGCGGCGCGCTGACCCGCATCAACGAGCTGCTGGCCCGCGCCGACGAGCCGCAGTACCCGCCGCGCCGCGATCCCTTCGTCGGTCAGGGCACCGTCGGCATCCAGGTGCGTGACCTGAGCTTCGCCTACCGCGACGAACCCGTGCTCGATGGCTTGGACCTGGACATCGTCGCCGGCGAGAAGGTCGCCATCGTCGGCGCCAGTGGCGGCGGCAAGAGCACCCTGGTGCAGTTGCTGCTCGGCCTCTACCAGCCACAGTCCGGCAGCATCCGCTACGGCGGCGTGGCGCTGGAGGAGATCGGCCTGGAGTGCGTGCGCGAGCATGTGGCTGTGGTGCTGCAGCACCCGGCGCTGTTCAACGACACGGTGCGCGCCAACCTGACCATGGGCCGCGAACGCAGCGACGAAGCCTGCTGGCGCGCGCTGGAAGTCGCGCAGCTGGCAGACACCATCCGCATTCTGCCGCAAGGGCTGGACAGTGTGGTGGGCCGCTCCGGCGTGCGTCTCTCCGGCGGCCAGCGGCAGCGCCTGGCCATCGCCCGCATGGTGCTGGCCGAGCCCAAGGTGGTGATCCTCGACGAGGCGACCTCGGCACTGGACGCGGCCACCGAGTACGCCTTGCACCAGGCACTGGGGCGTTTCCTCGAGGGGCGCACCACGCTGATCATCGCCCACCGCCTGTCGGCGGTTAAGCAGGCTGACCGGGTGCTGGTGTTCGATGGCGGGCGTATCGCCGAGGATGGCGACCATCAGCAGCTGATCGCCGAAGGCGGGCTCTATGCCCGTCTGTATGGCCATCTGCAGCAGAACTGATCAGCCGTAGCGGGTGGCTTCGAGGAAGCCTACGCAGTTGCCCAGGTCGTGGAAGGCCCGCGTGTGGCTGATGTCGTTGTAGGCGATCCCCTGCAACAACTCGAGCAGCTCGGTGTCGCTGCGGTAGTGCGGCTCCCAGTCCAGCAGTGCTTCCAGGTAGGCGATATCCGGTATTCCCGGCAGGAAGTTGCTCAGCAGCAGGCGCCCGCCCGGCAGCAGTCGGGCGAACAGGTTGCGGGTGAGGTCGCTGGCGTCCTGGTCGTTGAGGACTTCATAGAGCCCGGCGCAGTAGATCAGATCGAAATGACGCAGGTCGGTCCGGCTGTAGAACAGCTCGTCGAGACAGCATTGCAAGGCGCGTACGCCTTGCGAGGCGTAGCAGGACTCCACGGTCTGCAGCGACTGCAGATGGGTGTCGAGGGCCACGAACTCGCGGAAGTGCCCGTCGCGCAGGGCCCGCGAAAGGTCCGCCTCGCGCAGGTGACCGCAGCCCACGCAGAGGATGCGCGCCTGGCCGCTGAGCTGCTCGCAGGTGCGGTCGATCTCCCGTGCCAGCAATTGGCGGCGCGAGCGCAGGGCCCGCGCGGCTGGCGCGGAGCTGGCGTAGCGGAACAGCTCGTCGGTGGGCCCGTCGGGCAGCAGCGCGGGCAAGGTGCTTTCGATGCCGTAGAGGTAATCCATCAGCACGGCATTGCCGGCGCCTTCGCCCATTGGCCGTTCCCGCCGGCGGGGGAAGGGCAGTACCCGGGATTGCTCCAGAGGCACTGACTGGCCGGTGGCCAGCGCCAGCAACTCGGAGTTGCTGTCCTTGATGCGGCGCAGTTGCCGTTCGAGTTCTTCGATGGCCTGTGTGATCGAGTCCGGATTCTGCTGGGTCCGATTGTCCATTGCCGTCCACCTGGGGGGCGATTGCGTGGCCGACCCTTACCGGGCCGGTGCTCCAGTCACCACGTTAGGGGGGACTCCGCTCCAGTCCATCATCTGAATGAATGATGAAAGGGGGATCAGCGCTGCCCCAGGCGCACCAGCAAGCTGACCAGTTCGGCCTGGCGGCTGGTGTGGGTCTTGCGGAACAGCGCGCGCAACTGGCTGCGCACGGTGTTGATGGAGGTGCCCAGGTGCTCGGTGCATTGTTCCGGCGACAGCCCGCGCACCAGCAGGTCGCCCAGGCGCTGCTCGGCCGGAGTGAGGCCGAACAGCTCGCTGAGCAAGCGGCTCTGGCGCTGCGGGTCGAGCAGGGCGAGCAGGGCCAGTGGGCGCTGGAAGTTCTGGTTGAAACCGGCTTCGGCCGGCACCGGGGTGACCAGCAGCTCCAGGGCGCTGCCATCGCTCAGCGGCAGCCAACCCGCCTTTCCCTTGCCCTGGCGCGGTGCGGCGTGGCGCACCAGTGCCTGCAGGCGGGCATTGTGCTGGCGGCAGTGCAGGCGGCCAAAGACCTCGTAGAACGCCGCCTTGTGCTGCCCCAACTGTTGCTGCGCGGCCTGATTGGCATAGAGCACCCGGGTGTCGCCGTCGAGCAGCCAGAGCGGCGTGGGATGCTGGTCGAGCATCAGGTCGCGCTTGGCCAGCTCCTGGCGCATCTCGCCGATCCTTTCGAACATCCGCGCCGCGCGGATCAGGTGCTGGCTCAGGCGGTTCAGCAGGGCCTGCTCGTCGGGCGTGGGATAGCGCGCGCCGACGCTGGTCAGCACCGACAGGTAGATGCCGGCGCTGGACTGCTCGTTGAGCTTCAGGCAGGACACGTTGAGCATGTCGTTGGGCAGCTGGAATTCCTGATAGTAGGGGTCGCGGCGGATGCGCTCCGGGCCGAACTCCACCAAGTCGTGGTACCAGTTGCCCACCGGGCGGTGGAGCATGAAGCCCTTGGACGGGTCGATGGTGCAGTAGTCGCGGTTGTACAGCTCGATGGCGCCGGGGTCGCACAGGTTGATCTCGCTGGCCAGGGCGCCGTCCTGGGTCTGGTCCCAGAACAGCAGGGCGCCCTGCTGGCGGCCGGTGGCGTCGATCAGGCCGGAGAGCAGGGGCAGCCAGGCGCTCTCGTCAAGCACGCATTCGTAGGAAAGCCCCACCAACTGGTCGTAAAGCACGTCCATATCCCGACTCTGCATGGGCTCGCTCCGGGCTTGCAGATTGCACGATGGGCTGAGGTATGGCTCATCGCCCCCGTTCGCGCAAGGCGCTGGGAAGGCGCGCCGTGGCTGGCCGCTGGTCAGGCGCAGGACTCCCGGCGAATGGCCGGAGAGGGCAGAAAATGGCATCGTGCCATCAGTGTTTCGCCGGGATTACGCTTCGTCAGCCGACCAAGGGCCCTGCTCTGCGGTTTGAGGATTTTCCGTGATCGGCTATGAGTAAAGGGTAGTAACGCAGAAATTCCCTTCGGCGGCGCGAGCCTGAACCGCCCGGTGCGGCTTGCCAGGGATCTAGAAGAAGGAAGTCGAAGCACGTTATGGATGCCTTGGGACTTTTGCCGATCCGTCGAAGAACCCGGCTGCTGCGGCTGATATGGCCGTTCATGGCTGTGGTGGTGCTGCAGGCGCTGATCGGTGCGGGCAGCCTGTACATCCTCTCCGGCGTGCGGGCGTATGTGGGCGGCGAGAGCCTATGGTCGAAGGGGCAGAAGGACGCCATCCACTACCTGCAGCGCTATGGCCAGACCCGTGACCCGGAAGACTACCGCCGCTACCAGGCGGCCATCGCCATTCCGCTGGGCGACCGCACCTTCCGCGCGGCCCTCGACCAGGACCCGCCGGATATCGAGCAGGCGCGGCGCGGCGCGCTGGACGGCGGCAACCACCCGGATGACGTCAACAGCCTGATCTGGCTGTATCGCTACTTCCACGAATACAGCTTCTTCGACGAGGCGGTGAAGCGCTGGATCGTCGGCGACACCTACCTGGACCAGCTCCTGCAGGTGGCCGACGAGATGCACGCCAGCATCCGTGCCGGCACCGTCAATCCCGGCGACCTGAGCTACTGGAACAGCCGCATCCAGGGCATCAACGACGGCGTGACGCCGGCTGCCATGGCCTTCTCCGCCGCCCTGGGCAAGGGCTCGCGGATGCTGATGTGGGTGCTGCTGGGGGTCAACTGCCTGGCGGGGCTGGCGCTGATCCTCCTGGCGATCTGGCGCACCCTCAAGCTGGTGCGTCAGCAGCGGGTCTTCGAAAGCGCCCTGGATACCGAGAAGGAGCGCGCCCAGACCACCCTGGCGGCGATCGGTGACGGCGTGGTGACCCTCGACGCCCAGGAGTGCATCGCTTATTTCAACCCGGCCGCCGAGCGCTTGGTCGGCTGGGACAGCGCCATGGCGGTCGGCCTGCCGCTGCGCTCGTTGCTGCGGGTATTCGACGAGTCCAGCCAGGAGGAAGGCCTGCCGCTGGTGGGGCAGATCCTGCGTGGCGAGGTGGACGGCGGCAGTGAGTCGAGCAAGCTGATCCAGCGCCTGGACGGCACCAGCGTGGCGGTGACGCTGGTGGGCACGCCGATCCATGCCGACGGCAGCGTGGTCGGCGTGGTGCTGGTGATGCACGACATGACCCGTGAGCGCCAGTACATGGCCAGCCTGTCGTGGCAGGCGACCCACGACGCGCTGACCGGGCTGACCAACCGCCGCGAGTTCGAATTCCGCCTCAAGCAGGCGATGGAGCGCTCGGTGCATCTGGATGAGCGTCACGCGCTGATGTATCTGGATCTGGACCAGTTCAAGCTGGTCAACGACACCTGCGGCCACGCCGCCGGCGACGAACTGCTGCGCCAGGTGTGCTCGGTGCTGCAACAGTGCCTGCGCGACGGCGACACCCTGGCGCGGCTGGGCGGCGACGAGTTCGGCATCCTGCTGGAGAACTGCCCGCCGGAAATGGCGGAACAGATCAGCGAGCGTATCCGCCTGACGGTCCAGGGCCTGCATTTCATCTGGGAAACCCGGCCCTTCAACATCACCGTCAGCATCGGTGTGGTGCATGTGTCGTCGATGCTGGTGTCCGTGGAGGAGGCGCTGCGCTGCGCCGACATGGCCTGCTACATGGCCAAGGAGAAGGGCCGCAACCGCGCCCAGGTGTTCCGTCCCGACGATACCGAGCTGTCTACCCGGGTGGGCGAGATGGCGTGGGTCCAGCGCATCCGCCTGGCGCTGGACGAGGAGCGCTTCTGTCTCTACGCGCAAGCGATCTTCCCGGTCGACCCGCACGCGCAGGAGGGCGCCCATGTCGAGTTGCTGCTGCGCCTGAACGACGAATGCGGCCGGCTGGTGGCGCCGATCAACTTCATCCCCGCCGCGGAGCGCTACGGCCTGATGCCGGAAATCGACCGCTGGGTGGTCGAGAGCGCCTTCAAGACCCTGGCCGCCCGTGCCCTGGAAGGGGACTACGAGCCGATCCATACCTGCGCGATCAACCTGTCCGGGGCGACCATCGGCGACGACACCTTCCTCGACTTCCTGCGTGACCTGCAGCCGCGCTACGGCATCGCCCCGGCGAGCATCTGCTTCGAGGTCACCGAAACCAGCGCGATCGCCAACCTGGTCAACGCGACGCGCTTCATCCAGGAGCTCAAGGCCCTGGGCTACCGCTTCTCCCTCGACGACTTCTGCGCCGGCATGTCCTCCTTCGTCTACCTCAAGCACCTGCCGGTGGACTACCTGAAGATCGACGGCAGCTTCATCAAGGATATGCTCGAAGACCCCATCGACCGGGCCATGGTCCAGGTGATCAACCAGATCGGCCACGTCATGGGCAAGCGCACGGTGGCCGAGTTCGTCGAATCGCTGGAAATTCTCGAAGTCTTGCGCGAAATCGGCGTCGACTATGCTCAAGGCTATGGCCTGGCCCGGCCTCAACCATTCAACCGCAGCTTCCTGCGCGAGGCGGAAATGGCGACCGCTGGGGCGAACACAACCTCCGGACGGTGACGGCGGGCGCGCGGAGGACTAATCTGAGGCCAGTTTTACCGGTGCTTGCATGGATCGACCGGCAACGGAGCCTTGGATGAACGAGACCTTTGTTCGTAGTGGGCCGCTCAAGGAGCTTTCCAGTTACCCCCTCTGGGCCCAGCGCCTGGTGCAGGACTGCGAGAGCAGTCGCCTGGCGGTGGTCGGCCACCCCTTCTACGCACGCATGCGGGATGGCCAGCTCAGCCGCCAGACCCTGCGCGCCTTCCTCATAGGCGGCTGGCCGGTGGTGGAGCAGTTCCCCCTGTACATGTCGCAGAATCTGCTCAAGACCCGCTTCGGCCGCAGTCCCGGCGAGGACATGGCGCGACGCTGGCTGATGCGCAACATCCGCGTCGAACTCAACCATGCCGACTATTGGCTGCGCTGGGCCGAGAGCTACGGCGTGACCCTGGCCGAACTCAAGACCCAACTGGTGCCGGGCGAGCTGCATGCCCTCGGCCACTGGTGCTGGCACACCTGCTCCAGCGATGAGCTGGCGCTGGCCATGGCGGCCACCAACTACGCCATCGAGGGCGTCACCGGCGAGTGGGCGGCGCTGGTGTGCTCCGCCGACACCTACGAGCGCACCCTGCCGGCGGGCTGCCGCAAGGACGCGATGCGCTGGCTGAAGGTGCACGCCCGCTACGACGACGATCACCCGTGGGAGGCGCTGGAGATCATCTGCACCCTCTACGGCCCGCAGCTCGCCATGCCGCGTTGTCTGGCGCTACGAGAGGCGGTCTGCAAGAGCTTCGCCTACATGCGCATGTTCCTCGACCACTGCATGGCGCTGGAGCAGGCGCAGAGCGGCTCGCGGCGGCGGCCGATGCAGGCGGCGGGGTAGGTTCGGCGCGGGGAGGGCTTTTCGGCGTTCCCCCGTCTTTTGGCGTCGTTCGGCCTCGCACGTCCATGCGGTTGCCGTCCGGATCGAATTATCTGATTTATTTTCTTGTCCGCCACGGCCAGCAGGCTTGAGGGGGCTTGGATTTAGTGGGGCGATTCAGAGCGGCTGGTGCACGTCGTGGGATGGTTCGGTGCGGGGCTTGCCCTCACCCCAACCCTCTCCCAGGGGGAGAGGGGGCCGTCCGCAGTGGACGGCGAGGTCGGCGAACTCCTGGTGCCTCGCTGACAGCGCTCGATTGGCACTGCCCGGCAGGTACTTGAGTCGACCTCGCGCGCCGATCAGCCCCCTCTCCCTCCAGGAGAGGGCTGGGGTGAGGGGGCTCTGGATCTACAGACCCTTCAAGGCATCAGGATGATCTTCTCGCTGCTCCCCTCGTTGATCTCCCGATAGCGCTGCACGCCCTCGCTCAACGGCACCTCGCGCAGGCCACCGGGCAACGGCAGCTTGCCGTCGTCGAACCACTGGCCGAACGCGCGCAGCATGCTGGCGCAGGCCACCGGGTCGTAGAGCAGCGAATTGACCCCGACCACCGTGCCGCCGCGGCGGTACAGCGCCAGTGCCGGCAAATGCACGTGGCCGTCCACGGGGGCGGCGATGATCGCGATGCGGCCGAAGGTGGCCAGCGCGGCGACGGCGGCGGGCAGCCAGAAACCGGTGGTGTCGAAGATCACCTCGGCACCGCCGGGGAAGTGCGCTTCCACCTGCGCGGCCAGGGCGTCGGCAGCGCCCAGAAGAATGCTTGGAACGCCTTGCGCCTGCAACTCCGCCAGCGACTCGGCGCGGCGCACCGCGCCCAGCACCTCGGCGCCACGGGCCTTGGCCAGGGCGATCGCCGCCGCGCCGACGGCGCCGGAGCCGATCACCAGCAGGCGCGTACCGGCGGTCACCTGGCTGCGCTCCAGTGCGTCCCAGGCGGTGGTGTAGGGCACGCCACAGCTGGCGGCCTGGGCGAAGCTCATGCGCTCGGGCATCAGCGCCACGCCGCCGGCCGGTACGCTCATCAACTGCGCATGGCTGCCATTGCGGGTAAAGCCCAGCCCTTTGCCGGTGCCCCAGACGGACTTGCCGAGCAGCTCGGCCGGGCCTTTCACCACGGTGCCGGCGAAATCGCGGCCCGGCACGCGCGGCAGGGTGGTGTAGGGGAAGCGGCCCAGTACGTTCTTCACGTCGCTGGGGTTGAGGCCGGCGGCGTGGACTTCCACCAGCACCTCATCGGCGGCGGGCACCGGGTCGGGCAGTTCGGTGAAGCTCAGGGCGGCGAGGTCGCCGGTACGGTCGAATTGCAGGGCTTTCATGGCGCGGGTCCGTAACTGTGAGTGGAAGGTCGAGTCAGTGCAGCCAGCGGCTGAGCAGCGGCAGGGCGTTCTCGCCGAGCTGCATGCCGAGCAGGCCGACCAGCGCCACCAGCGGCGGTGCTGGCGAACGGAAATCGAGGAAGTGGTAGGCCAGGCCGACGGCGACGCCGATGGCCAGGGAGATTAGGTAGCTCATGGAGTCCTCCGCGCGAGGCTCGGCGGTTGAAGTGGGATGAGTGAAGTCTAGGGCGGGGGACCGGCTGGCGTCGGTCATCGGCTTCGGAATATCGGACAGATGTGCGGTGGAAATGGACGGGGTTGGCTCACTGGCTCCCGTAGGAGCGGACTCCGTCCGCGATGCTCTTGTAGGGCGAATAACGCGTAGCGTTATCCGCCGTCTCGTACGGCGTTTCTGCGCCGCTTCGGCATGTGCTGAAAGATTTTGTTTCGCCCCCTCGGGCGAGTCCCTTTTGGGGCCCCAAAAGGAACCCAAAGGGCTCGTCCCGGCATCCGGGTCTTCGCTTCGCTCAGACTTCCCTCCTTCCGGTATTGCTCCGAGGGTCGGCGTAGAAGGGCCATCCCTGGCCCTCTATGCCTCTCGCGGCATCCATGCCGCTCGCCCCTCTGCGCAATACCTCCACTCGGCCTCCTGACGGGACTCTGCGCGCGCCTGCGACTCTGGCTGCTTCATGCTGAATGGTTCTTCGTAGGATCGAGGGGGACGCCTAGTTCTTGCTCGCGAACCCGCCATCCGCCGGCCCTGCCGGCGGATGGCGGAGAAGCTCCGCTCCTACGAGAGCAGAGCCGGCTCGGGATAAGTCGCTCTGCTTTGGCTCTTGAGGACTTCCAGAGAAATATCCGCGCACTCCGAGCGCCCCTTCAGGAGGCCGAGTGGAATCGGAGTTTCAGGGGTTGAGCGGCATGGATGCCGCGAGAGCGTCGTTGGGCCAGGGATGGCCCGTCGACGCGTGTCCCTGAAACTTCGATGGAACGAGGGGAGTCCCGCGAAGCGGGACCCGGATGCAGGGGCAAGACCTTTTGGTTCCTTTTGTGAGGGCGGCTATCCGACGTTTGACAAACGGGACTCGCCCGAGGGGGCGAAACAGAAGACATCCGAGCACGCCGAAGCGGCGCAGAAACCCCCAAACCCAAAAGCATCGCGGACAGAGTCCGCTCCTACGAAGAGCGGCGTTACCTGGCGCAATACTCCGACGGCGCCATCCCCAACTCCCGCCGGAACATCTCGCTGAAACTTCCCGGCTGGTAGCCCAGGGCGTGGGCGATCTGGTTCACCGGGACGCCCTCGCTCAGCTGCGCCACGGCGGTGGCCAGCTGCACCTGCCGGCGCCACTGGGCGAAGCCCATGCCCAGGCTGCGCTGGAACAGGCGGGCGAGGGTGCGCACACTGGCGCCGGCGTCGGCGGCGTGCTGCTCGAAGGGGATTTCCTGGGACGGCTCGGCCATCACCGCATGGCAGAGATTGAGCAGACGACGGTCGGACTCGTCCGGCAGCGGCACCCGCAGCAGCAAGCTGCGCGCCCGTTGCAACTCCAGCACGGCCAGTTGCGACAGCGCCTGATAGTAGTCGGTGTCCGGTTCGCGCTCGTGCTCCACCAGATTCACGATCAGCTCGCGCAGCAGGCCGCCGACCTCGAAGGCCTGCACCTGCTCGCCCAGCGAGTCGGCGGTGCCGGGGCGCAGGTAGATATTGCGCATCTGCAGCTCGCTGACCACCCGGATGCCGTGGGGTACCTGCGGCGGCAGCCAGACGGCGCGGTTGGGCGGCACCAGCAGCGCTTCCTGCGGGGTCTCCACCCACATCACCCCGGACATCGCATAGAGCACCTGCCCCCAGTCGTGGGAGTGCGGCTCGATGTGCAGGCCGCGCGGGTAGCTGCGGGCCAGGGCGCGGAGGGACGCGTTGGTGGCGTCGAAGTCGGGGGGAGCGGCGCGGGCCATGGCGGGATTCGGCGTCGGAGATGCGCCGCATGGTAGCCGCTGGCCGCGCCCGCTGGCGAGCCGGGCCGCATGCGGTGGCACGCTGGCGCACCGCCTTGTAACGAAAATTTTACGGTGCGGCAGCCCGCCGCAGGGGGCTTTGCCCTGCGTAAGGTTTTCTTGCCGCGTAACCCGGGTGAGGCCGGGCGGCGCGGTTGGGGGATGGCTTGTCCACAACGGCGCGGGCGGTTGAGATGAAGGCATTCCAGACGCCTGGACGGCCCCGCGCCGTACAGCCGATAACGACAATGAGGAGGCCGGATGAACGCCGTGTCCAAGATCGAGCAGCACAACCCCATCGGTACCGACGGCTTCGAGTTCGTCGAATTCACCGCCCCCGACGCCCAGGGCATCGAGCAACTGCGCCAGCTGTTCACCGGCATGGGCTTCACCGAGACCGCCAAGCACCGTTCCAAGGAAGTCTTCCTGTTCCAGCAGAACGACATCAACATCGTGCTCAACGGCAGCCCCACCGGCCACGTCCATGAGTTCGCCAAGAAGCACGGCCCGAGCGCCTGCGCCATGGCCTTCCGGGTGAAGAACGCCGCCCAGGCCGCCGCCTACGTCGAGTCCCAGGGCGCCAAGCTGGTGGGCAGCCACGCCAACTTCGGCGAGCTGAACATCCCCTGCGTCGAAGGCATCGGCGGCTCGCTGCTGTACCTCGTGGACCGTTATGGCGACAAGAGCATCTATGACGTCGACTTCGAGTTCATCGAAGGCCGCAGTGCCAACGACAATGCCGTCGGCCTCATGGCAATCGACCACCTGACCCACAACGTCAAGCGCGGCCAGATGGACGTCTGGTCCGGCTTCTACGAGCGCATCGCCAACTTCCGCGAGATCCGCTACTTCGACATCGAAGGCAAGCTCACCGGCCTGCTGTCCCGCGCCATGACCGCGCCCTGCGGCAAGATCCGCATCCCGATCAACGAGTCGGCGGACGACAAGTCGCAGATCGAGGAGTTCATCCGCGAGTACCACGGTGAAGGCATCCAGCACATCGCCCTGTCCACCAACGACATCTACGAAACCGTGCGCAAGCTGCGCGCCAACGGCGTGGACTTCATGACCACCCCGGACACCTACTACGAGAAGGTCGACACCCGCGTCGCCGGCCACGGCGAATCGCTGAAGGACTTGCGCGAGCTGAACATCCTGATCGACGGCGCACCGGGCGACGACGGCATCCTGCTGCAGATCTTCACCAACACGGTGATCGGCCCGATCTTCTTCGAGATCATCCAGCGCAAGGGCAACCAGGGCTTCGGCGAGGGCAACTTCAAGGCCCTGTTCGAATCCATCGAGGAAGACCAGATTCGCCGTGGCGTGATCTCCGAGACCAAGTGAACCGTCACGTGCGCCGACCGCCTCCATTCGCGGTCGGCGCCGGAGAGCCGTCATGCTGACCCTCTATTCCTACTGGCGTTCCAGCGCCGCCTACCGGGTGCGCATCGCCCTCGGTCTCAAGGGCCTGGCCTACCGCCAGGTGCCGGTGCACCTGGTGAAGGACGGCGGCCAGCAGCACGCCGACGCCTACAAGGCGCTCAACCCGCAGGAACTGGTGCCGCTGCTGGTGGACGGGGAGGCGCGCATCGCCCAGTCGCTGGCCATTCTCGAATACCTCGAAGAAACCCACCCGCAGCCGAGCCTGCTGCCGCGCGATGCGCTGCAACGCGCCCAGGTCCGCGCGCTTTCCCTGCACATCGCCTGTGACATCCACCCGCTGAACAACCTGCGCGTGCTGCAGTACCTCAGTGGTCCGCTGGGTGTGGCGGACGAAGCGAAGAATGCCTGGATTCGCCACTGGGTCGAGACCGGCCTGCACGCGGTGGAAGAGGGCGTCTCCGGCTGGAGCGACCCGCTGTCCCTCGGCGAGCGCCCCGGCTACTTCGAGGCCTGCCTGATTCCCCAGCTGTACAACGCACGCCGCTTCGACTGCGACCTCTCCGGTTGCCCACGCCTGCTCGCCATCGCCGCGCGCTGCGAATCCCTCGAAGCCTTCCAGCAGGCCGCCCCGGAGGTGCAGCCGGACGCCCAGTAACCCCTCGATCCACCGCTCTTTAGCCTTGCCTTGCCCGCACCGCCCAGCCACGAGCCGGGCGGCCGATTCACGTCACAGATAAAAACAACAGGTGACGCATGACGCGTGAAACTCAACACGCAGGCCAGCTCCAGCGCGGCCTGAAGAATCGCCATATCCAGCTGATCGCCCTCGGCGGCGCCATCGGTACCGGGCTGTTCCTCGGTTCCGCCGGCGTGCTCAAGTCCGCCGGGCCGTCGATGATCCTCGGCTATGCCATCGCCGGTTTCATCGCCTTCCTGATCATGCGCCAGCTCGGCGAAATGATCGTCGAGGAGCCCGTTGCCGGCTCCTTCAGCCACTTCGCGCACAAATACTGGGGCGGCTTCGCCGGCTTCCTCTCCGGCTGGAACTGCTGGGTGCTGTACATCCTGGTGGGCATGTCGGAGCTCACCGCGGTGGGCAAGTACATCCACTACTGGTGGCCTGACGTGCCGACCTGGGCCACCGCCGCGATGTTCTTCGTCGTGGTCAACGCCATCAACCTGTTCAATGTGAAGGCCTTCGGCGAGGCGGAGTTCTGGTTCGCCATCATCAAGGTCGCCGCCATCGTCGGCATGATCGCCCTGGGCTGCTACCTGCTGGCCAGCGGTTCGGGCGGCGAGCAGGCGGCGGTGAGCAACCTGTGGAGTCATGGCGGCTTCTTCCCCAACGGCATCAGCGGGCTGGTGATGGCCATGGCGATCATCATGTTCTCCTTCGGTGGCCTGGAAATGCTCGGCTTCACCGCGGCCGAGGCCGACCAGCCGAAGACGGTGATCCCCAAGGCGATCAACCAGGTCATCTACCGCATCCTGATCTTCTACATCGGCGCGCTCACCGTGCTGCTCTCGCTGACCCCCTGGGACAGCCTGCTGCAGACCCTCAACGCCTCCGGCGACGCCTACAGCGGCAGCCCCTTCGTGCAGATCTTCTCGATGATCGGCAGCAGCACCGCCGCCCACGTCCTCAACTTCGTGGTGCTCACCGCCGCGCTGTCGGTCTACAACAGCGGCACCTACTGCAACGGCCGCATGCTGGTGGGCCTGGCCGAGCAGGGAGATGCCCCGCGCGCGCTGGCCAAGGTGGACAGCCGTGGTGTGCCGGTGCGCTCGCTGGTGGTCTCGGCGGCGGTGACCTTCCTCGCCGTGCTGGTGAACTACCTGGTGCCGGCCCGCGCCCTGGAGCTGCTGATGTCCCTTGTGGTGGCTGCGCTGGTGATCAATTGGGCGATGATCAGCCTGGCGCACCTGAAGTTCCGCGCGCGCATGGATGACGAGGGCAAGCGCACCGCCTTCCGCGCCGTGTGCTATCCGCTGGGCAACTGGCTGTGCCTGGGCTTCGTGGTGTTCATCCTCGGCGTCATGCTGCTTACCCCGGGCATCCAGGTATCGGTCTACGCCATTCCGGTATGGCTGCTGGTGATGTACGGCTGCTATCGCCTCAAGCGCCAGCCGGCGCCGCGTGGCGAGCACGGTGCGGTATTGGCCGACTGACGCAACGGCCTGATCCTACGGTGGGTCGGGTTGCGCTCGATTGACCGCGCGGACCGACCTTTCCTAGAGTGACCGGGCCATTTTTCGTCAGAGGGATACTCATGAAAAAAGCACTTTGGCTGCTCGCGGCCGCCGTGCCGGTCCTGCTCGTCGCCTGCGGCGGCGAGGAGAAGAAGGCGCCGCAGGTCGACGCGCTGGTCCTGCCCGGCGATGCCAAGCTGGATTCGCGCAGCGTCTCGTACAAGTGCGAGGACGGCCGCAAGTTTGGCGTCCAGTACCTGAACAAGGGCGACAACAGCCTGGCTGTGGTGCCGGTGACCGACGCCTCGACCCTGGTGTTCGCCAACGTCATCTCAGCCTCCGGCGCCAAGTACGCCGCCGGCCAGTACGTGTGGTGGACCAAGGGCCAGGACGCCACCCTGTACAAGGACTGGAAGGGCGGTGAGCCCGCCGACGGTGTGGCCTGCAAGGAGAACTGATTCTCCACGCGACGCACGAATGAAAAAGCCCGGCATTTGCCGGGCTTTTTCTTGTGCATTTTGGCGCTGGGATTGGTGTCGGGCAGGTTCGCGAGCAAGCTCGCTCCTACATGAGCCGGCCCGCGCTGGGTTCGCTTTTCGTAGGAGTGAGCTTGCTCGCGAACCACCCTCGTCCTCAAAGCTAGAAGGTGAACTCCAGGTTCACCGTCGGCGTCGAGGTGCGGCTGCCGCGGCCACCGTCCACGCCGAACTTGTTGTGCCAGTACTCGTAACCCACGCCGACCCAGAAGTTCGGCTGACGCTTGGTGCCCGGCAGGGTGGCGAACATCAGCGAGGTGCGCACCAGCGTTTCCGGCGCGGTGTCGTTGTCGTTGTAGTCCTCGCCCTTTTCCCCGGTGTAGTTCAGGAAGCCCTGGAACTTCGCCCCGTGGTCGCCCAGCTGGAAGGGCCGCAGCCAGGTCAGGTTGACCATGTAGGTGGCGTCGAAGGTGTGGTCCGGGTGTTTCACGTTGGGAATGCCGGAGTGGTTCTTCTCGCGGTAGTAGAACAGCGAGAGGTCCAGCACGCCGGGCCCGTTGAACTTGACGGTGGGGCCGAACACCAGCGCGCGCTTCTTCGCCGAAGCGCGGTTGTTGTTGCGGCTGGCGTCGAAGCCGAAGGTGAAGGCGTGATCCTTCACCAGTCCCTTGCCCTGCGGCAGGTCGAACACCCGCGAGGCGAACAGCTGGCTGCGGAATACCCCGTAGACCTCGCTGCTGCCCTCGTTGGTGCCTTTGCGTGGGTCGTTGTTGTCGGACTCCAGCACGTCCAGGTGGAAGAAGTTGCTGCCGTAGCGGTAACCGTCTGCGTGGCTGAAGCTGTAGATGTTCTTGCTGATGTCGTTCGGGTTGTTCGGGTTGGTGAAGTCCTTGCCGTAGCGGTACCCGAGGGTGTTGCTGGTCCACTCGAAGATACGACCATCATCGGCCTGCGCCGCGCCCCAGGGAGCGACGATCAGCGCGGTGCCGAGGGCGAACCAGCGGCCGTTGCTCAGGCGGCGACTGGAACGCGGTTGGAGGCGGGCGGCATCAGTGGCCGCTGGCGCCAACACGGTTGGAAACATGCTGCACCTCATCTTGTTTTTGTTATGGGGCCCGCGTGCCGCAGTTCGCGCTGCGGCCGGTGACAGGAGAGGGTTCTAATGGTGAATTGAGGACATTGCAAGAAAAACTTGTGCACAATTTCGTATACAAAAGTTGATCCGGAAGTCAGGAACGGGCCTTGCGCGGCGGCCTGGATAGTCCGGGGACAGATCTGCCCAGGCGCGATATGCTGCAAACATTTCCAGCCAGAACCCCCGCCATGCTGCAGATTTCCAACGCCGTGCAGATCCCCGACGCCGAGATCGAGCTGAACGCCATCCGCGCCCAGGGCGCCGGCGGGCAGAACGTCAACAAGGTGTCCAGCGCCGTGCACCTGCGCTTCGACATCCGCGCATCGTCCTTGCCGGAGTTCTACAAGGAGCGCCTGCTCGCCCTGAGCGACCAGCGCATCAGCAGCGACGGCGTGGTGGTGATCAAGGCCCAGCAGCACCGCACCCAGGAGCAGAATCGCGAGGATGCGCTGAACCGCCTGGCGGAGCTGATCCGAAGCGTCGCGAAGGTGGAGAAGAAACGTCGCCCGACCAAGCCGACGCTGGGCTCCAAGACCCGCCGTCTCGACGGCAAGAGCAAGCGTGGGACGATCAAGGCGGGGCGGGGAAAGGTGGATTATTGAGGTGTGACGGGTTGTGAGAAGTGTGGAGATTCTCCGTACGCAGCCCGGTCAATCAGCGGAGAACGCTGAACATCATTCGCCCTACGTCATGCGCTGTCGCACTTCGTAGAGGCGAACCTGCTGGCGAAAGTCTTCACGCATCGAAGCTGCAACCCACCCGCCCGAGCCCCTCGATCTCCAGCTCAAAGACATCCCCCGGCGCAACCTGCGACATCGGCGCCAACGCCCCGCACAACAGGACATCGCCAGCCTTCAGCGGCGCTCCCAGGCGCGCCATGCGCCGAGCCAGCCAGAGGGCGATAGCGAGCACCGCCGCGATGTTCGTCTGGGTCGGCGGGAAGGCGGGGGCGCCATTGCGCAGCAGTTGCACCGCCAGCGCCGCACCTTGCAGCTTCTCCAGCGCGATCGGCTGGCTACCGGTGAGATAGAGGCCCGCGCAGAGGTTGTCGGCGACCGAGTCGAGCAGGCCGATCTGCCAGTTGGTCACGGCGGTGTCGTTGATCTCCAGGGCCGGGACGGCGCCGTCGAGGCAAGCGCGCAGGGTGGCGAGGTCCGGCTCTCCCAGGGGCAGGTCGCGGCCCACCAGCAGGGCGATTTCCGCTTCGATGCGCGGCTGCAGCAGGCGCTCGCGGGAGATGCGCGCGCCGCTCGGGCAGCGCAGGTCGGCGAGCAGCCGGCCGTAGACCGGCTCGTCGACCTTCAGTGCGGCCTGCATCACCGGTGAGATCAACCCGGCCTTGGCGCCCGCCAGGCGTTGACCGGCGGCCAGCGCCAGGTCGATGCCCAGTGCCTGCACGCGGTAGGCGTCGTCCAGCCCGGCCAGGGCGTAGGTGGCCGCCGGCGCGGCGATGGGCGTTCGGCTGGCCCGTGCGTCGGCCAGAGCGCGGGCGGCGGCGTGGTGGTTGTCGGTGCTCATGGCGCGTCTCCTCAGCGGCAAGGGATGTCACCGACCACGGTGGTGCGGTACATCTCGCGGCGCATGCCGTGGTAGTCCGACACCGGGTAGTGCCAGGTGCTGCGGTTGTCCCAGATCGCCAGGGTACCCTGGGTCCAGCGCATGCGGCAGGTGAAGGCGGGCTGCGTGGCGATGCCGAACAGGTAATCCAGCAGCGGCTGCGACTCGGCGGGGCGCATCCCCTTGATGCCGCTGGTGTAGGCAGGATTGATGAAGAGGACTTTCTTGCCGGTTTCCGGATGGCGGGTGACCAGCGGGTGGGAGCGCACTTCGCCGTCGTGGCTGCCGTAGCGCACCGCCATGTTTTCCATCAGGTCGTTGTGCTTGGCCTCGGCGCCGTAGGCGCGCTCCGGGCTGTGGATGGCGTCGAGGGTTTCCAGTTGGGCGCGCAGCTTGGGCGACAGCCATTCGTAGGCCAGTGCCAGGTTGGCGTAGAGGGTGTCGCCGCCAAAGGGTGGAATGTCGTGACCGTAGAGCAGGGTGAAGGCCGGCGGACGCTCCTGGAAGGACCAGTCAGTGTGCCAGGCACCGCCGAACACCACCGTCGTCTTCTCGTTGGCCTCCTTGACCACGCGCACCACGTGGGGGTGGTCGTCCATGCCGACCACGTAGGGTTCCCGGCCGAACTCGCCGAAGTGCAGGGTGACGGCTTCGAGGTCTTCCACGCTGAGCGACTGGCCGCGGATGAACAGCACCTTGTGCGCCAGCAGCGCCTGGCGCAGTTCGGCGAAACCGTCCTCGCCCAGTTGCCGGAGATCGACGCCGGTGACGTCCGCGCCGATGGCGCCGGTGGCGGGGACGATGCCGAAGTGGCGGTACTCGGCCGCTCGGTTCTGGCTCGGCAAGGCGTAGAAGAACTCGAACATGGGGAAGCCTCTTGTGGGTGTTATTGGCCACTCAAGGATGGTCAGCATGCGCGCTTTCTTCCATGATGATCAGCGCCAAAAATTGATTTTCTCCGCCAACGAGAGCCGCCAGCGAGTGCAGCCGAGGAGTCCGCGATGGATTGGCGTCAGGTCCGAGAGATCACCGGGGTGCGTTACCTGCTCGATACCGCCCGCGAAAGCGGGCTGGCGCCGGAGGCCTGCCTGGTGGGCAGCGCCATCGCGCTGGCCGATCTGCAGTCGCGTGCGGTACGCATCCAGGCATGGCAGGAGCTGGCGGTGATCCGCAATGTGCTGCAGCACATCGGCTGCCCCGGCCTGGGGCTGGTCGCCGGCCAGCGCTATCACCTGACCTCCCTCGGCCACCTGGGCTTCACCATGCTCGCCAGTCGCACGTTGCAGGAAGCGTTCGAGACCTTCGGGCGCTTCCAGAGCCTGGCGCTGACCCTCTGCCCGGTGAGCAGCGAGCCCGAGGCGCGCGGCGTCTGGCTGGTCTACGACGACACGGTGCTGCCCGAGGATGCGCGGCCTTTCGTGGTGGAGCGTGGCATCGCCGGGTGCCTGCAATTGTCCCGGGAGCTGCTGCAGCGTCCGCTGCAACCATTGGTCATCGAGCTGAAGGGCGCACAGCCCGCGGATGTCACGCCGTTCCGCGAGTTGTTCGGGCTGGTTCCGCGCTTCGCTGCGCCACGCAACGCCATGCTGTTCGCCCGGCAGGATCTGCTTTCGCCGCTGCCGCAGGCACACATCAGCGCTCGCGATAGTGGCGAGCAGTTGTGCGAGCAGTTGTGCGGCGAGCTGGCGCTGACCCTCGCCGCCACGCCTACCGCGCGCCTGGTGCAGCAATTGCTGCTGCGCGAGTCCGCCAGTCTGCTGGGCGGCGGTCAGGTGGCCGGGCGGCTGGGCCTGTCCGAGCGCACCCTGCAGCGCCGCCTGGCGGAGGAGGGGCAGAGCCTGCAGGCGCTCAACGACGGCATCAAGCAGCGGCTCGCCGAGCGTCTGCTGCGGGAGTCGCGCATGGACCTGCAGGAGATTGCCCAGTGCCTGGGCTATGCCGAGGCGGCCAGTTTCTCCCGCGCGTTCCAGCGCTGGACGGGGCAGACGCCGGGGCGCTGGAAACGCCGGGGTGCTGCGCTGCCGCCGGCCTGATGATTCGGCTGAAAGGCCCGCCGCCGATTGAGCTGTCGCAGACGGTCTCGGCATCGTAGGGCGTACAACCGTTCGCGGTTGTACGCCGTTACACCTGTCTCATCGCCAACTTCGTGGCTGAACGTGGCCAATGATTCCCAGATCGAACCCGAGCGGGGTATGGCCAAGGTCAATCGGCGTATAACGTCGAACGTTATACGCCCTACGTCTCTGTGCCATTCGGAGAGGGATTCCGGCTCACCGAAAAGGTCGCCCTGGAGGTCTGCCGACAGGCAAAAAAAGACCGGCCAAAGGGCCGGTCGAGGGGGAAGAAAGCGGTTTCAGCGGCAGACGCTGGCGATGGCCATCGCCAGGTCGCCCAGGCGCTCGGCGTCGAGCCCGGCGATGTTGGCGCGGCCGCTGCCGACCATGTACACGCTGTGCTCTTCGCGCAGGCGACGCACCTGTTCCGGCGTCAGGCCGGTGTAGGAGAACATTCCGCGCTGGATGGCGATGTGCGCGAAGCGCTCGGCCAGGCCGTGCGGCCGCAGCGCCTCCACCAGCCCCAGGCGCAGGTCGGCGATGCGCGCGCGCATGCCGTCCAGTTCGTCCAGCCAGAGTGCCTTGAGGTCGATATCACCGAGGATGGTGGCGACCACTTCGGCGCCGTGGGCGGGCGGGGTGGACCAGAGATTGCGGGCCATCAGCGCCAGCTGGCTACGCACGTCGGTGAGCTTGGCGGCGCTGCCGGCGCAGACGATCAGTGCGCCGGTGCGGTCGCGATAGAGTCCGAAATTCTTCGAGCAGGAACTGGTGATCAGCAGTTCCGACAGGTTGTCGGCGAACAGCCGCACGGCGCGGGCGTCCTCTTCCAACCCGTCGCCCAGCCCCTGGTATGCGAAGTCCAGCAACGGCAGCAGCTCGCGGCGGCGCACCACGTCCAGCACGCGCTGCCAGTCGTTGTAGGCCAGGTCGAAGCCGGTGGGGTTGTGGCAGCAGGCGTGCAGCAGTACCACGTCGCCATGGGGCACGCGCTCCAGGGCGCTGATCATGGCTTCCACGTCGAGACGGTTGTCGGCGTCGACGTAGGGGTAGTGCGATACGCGCACACCGGCGGCGGCGAACAGGCTTTCATGGATCGGCCAGGTCGGGTCGCTCAGCCAGATGCTTCTGCCGGGCAGGCAGCGGGCGATGAAATCCGCCGCCAGGCGCAGGGCGCCGGTGCCGCCCGGGGTCTGGGTGGCGTCGGCGCGCTGGGTGGCCAGCAGGCGCGAGTCGGTGCCCAGCACCAGCTCGCACAGGCGGGCGGCGAACAGTGCGTCACCGTGGCCGCCTACGTAGCTCTTGGTGGTCTCGGTCTCCACCAGGCGCTGCTCGGCGATCTTCACCGCGCGGGGGATCGGCGTCAGGCCCTGGGCATCCTTGTAGACGCCCACGCCAAGGTCGAGCCGCGCCGGGTTCGGGTCGGCCCGGTAGGCGTCGAGCAGGCCCAGGATCGGGTCGCCCGGCACGCGGGTGACCTTGGCGAAATGACTCATTTGCGTCCCTCTGCCTTCGCAGCGATCTCGTCGGTGCGGGCGGCCATGATGAAGTCGTTGCGGTGCAGGCCCTTGAGCTCATGGCTCCACCAGGTGACGGTGACCTTGCCCCACTGGGTCAGCAGGTCGGGGTGGTGGCCTTCTTCCTCGGCGATGGCGCCGATGGCGTTGGTGAAGGCCAGGGCGTGGCGGAAGTTCTTGAACAGGAAGACCCGTTCCAGCTCCATGTGGCCGTCGCGGACTTCAATGTTCCAGTCCGGAATCTGCTTGATCAGTACCGCCAGCTCCTCGTCGGATACCTTCGGGGCGTCGGCACGGCAGGCTTCGCAATGGGCTTGGGTGAGTGCGGTCATGGGGTTCTCCTGAATGGGGGCCTTGTTTGAGGCATAGGAGTCGGCTCGCGAACCATCTTAGGCTCGCGGGCACGTCTCATCCTAGGCACAGATGGGGGTAAATGCAGCGGATCAGGCCGCCTGCTTGGGCGGAAATTTCGGCGCGTGCAGGCCCAGGCGCATGGCCTCGCGCACCAGCGCCATGATGTCCTGATGGGCCAGTTCGAACAGGCGCTTGAGTTCGGGCAGGACGAAGTACAGCGGCTGCAGGATGTCGATGCGGTACGGGGTGCGCATGCACTCCAGCGGGTCGAAGGCCTGGCGCTCGGGCTCATCGGAGAGGCTGTAGACGGTCTCCTTGGGCGAGGAGAGGATGCCGCCACCGTAGATGCGCACGCCCTGGGAGGTGTCGAGCAGGCCGAATTCGATGGTCATCCAGTACAGGCGGGCGAGGAACACGCGTTCCTCCTTGCTGGCGGCCAGGCCGAGCTTGCCGTAGGTGTGGGTGAACTCGGCGAACCAGGGATTGGTCAGCAGCGGGCAGTGGCCGAAGATCTCGTGGAAGATGTCGGGCTCCTGCAGGTAGTCCAGTTCTTCCGGGGTGCGGATGAAGGTGGCCACCGGGAACTGCTGGCTGGCCAGCAGTTCGAAGAAGGTCTGGAAGGGAATCAGCGCCGGCACCCGCGCCACGCGCCAACCGGTGGTGGCTTGCAGCACCTGGTTGATTTCGCCCAGTTGCGGGATGCGGTCGTGGGGCAGGCCAAGTTGTTCGATGCCGTCCAGGTACTCCTGGCACGCGCGGCCTTCGACCACCTTCAACTGGCGGGTGATCAGGGTGTTCCAGACCTGGTGTTCGGCTTCCGGGTAGTCGATGAAACCGTGTTCGTCAGGTTGGCGGGCCACGTACTGCGTTGCTTTCATGAGTCCTCCGGCATCGAGGCCTTTGTTGTTGTGATGGACTAAGAAATAGCGCGAGCGATGTCGGCGCACAGCCCCCGGATAGAGCCCTGGCGGCCCGGATAACTGCTAATTCCGTAAAGAAATGATTACGCTTCGGCGTGAAAGCACCCGGCCACGGCTTGAAGACGCGTCAATGTGTCACATATTCTTGACGGGAATTTCCGGCAGCCTTGCGAAAATCCGTGCCGGAACGCCCATCAGAACCACAATCACGGGCCCGCCATGCGTATCAAAGTGCACTGCCAGAACCGCGTCGGCATCCTGCGCGACATCCTCAACCTGCTGGTCGACTACGGCATCAACGTCAACCGCGGCGAAGTCGGCGGCGAGCAGGGCAACGCCATCTACTTGCTCTGCCCGAACCTCATCAATCTCCAGTTCCAGTCGCTCAAGCCCAAGTTCGAAGCGGTGCCCGGCGTATTCGGCGTCAAGCGCGTCGGCCTGATGCCCAGCGAGCGCCGTCACCTGGAGCTGAACGCGCTGCTGGCGGCGCTGGATTTTCCGGTGCTGTCGATCGACATGGCCGGGCAGATCGTCGCGGGCAATCGCGCGGCCGCGCAATTGCTGGGCGTGCGCGTCGACGAGGTGCCAGGCATCCCGCTGTCGCGTTACGTGGAAGACCTCGACCTGCCGGAGCTGGTGCGGGCCAACAAGGCGCGCATCAACGGCCTGCGGGTAAAGGTGAAGGGTGACGTGTTCCTGGCCGATATCGCGCCGCTGCAATCCGAACATGACGAGAGCGAGGCGCTGGCCGGCGCCGTGCTGACCCTGCACCGCGCCGACCGCGTCGGCGAGCGCATCTACAACGTGCGGCGCCTGGAGTTGCGCGGCTTCGACAGTATCTTCCAGAGCTCGCGGGTGATGGCCGCCGTGGTGCGCGAGGCGCGGCGCATGGCGCCGCTGGACGCGCCGCTGCTGATCGAGGGCGAGACCGGCACCGGCAAGGAACTGCTGGCCCGCGCCTGCCACCTGGCCAGCCCGCGCGGGCAGTCGCCATTCATGGCGCTGAACTGCGCCGGCCTGCCCGAATCCATGGCCGAGACCGAGCTGTTCGGCTACGGCCCCGGCGCCTTCGAGGGCGCGCGCCCGGAGGGCAAGCTCGGCCTGCTGGAGCTGACCGCCGGCGGCACGCTGTTCCTCGATGGCGTGGGTGAGATGAGCCCGCGCCTGCAGGCCAAACTGCTGCGCTTCCTGCAGGACGGCTGCTTCCGCCGGGTGGGCAGCGACGAAGAGGTGTACCTCGACGTGCGGGTGATCTGCGCGACCCAGGTCGACCTGTCCGAGCTCTGCACCAAGGGCGAATTCCGCCAGGACCTTTACCACCGCCTCAACGTGCTATCGCTGCAAATCCCGCCCTTGCGCGAATGCCTCGACGGCCTGGAGCCGCTGGTGGAGCACTTCCTCGACCAGGCCAGCCGGCAGATCGGCTGTGCCTTGCCTAAGCTCGCGCCCCAGGCGCTGGACCGCCTTGGCCGCTATCACTGGCCGGGCAACGTGCGGCAACTGGAGAACGTGCTGTTCCAGGCGGTCTCGCTGTGCGAGGGCGGCACCATCAAGTCCGAGCACATCCGCCTGCCGGACTACGGCGCGCCGCACCCGTTGGGTGACTTCTCGCTGGAAGGCGGGCTGGACGTCATCGTCGGCCGTTTCGAGAAGGCCGTGCTGGAGCGCCTCTATCGCGAGCACCCGAGCAGCCGGCAGCTGGGCAAGCGGCTGGGGGTGTCGCACACCACCATCGCCAACAAGCTGCGCCAGCATGGGCTGGGGCAGAGCGAGGAGTCCTAAATCAGGTGGTGAGAGGGCGTAGCGAGCGTCCGCTGGGGATCGTGTGCCTGGGGCTTCCCCTCACCCCAGCCCTCTCCCGGAGGGAGAGGGAGCCGTCCGAGCCGGCTGACGCCAAGGCATTCTCCTGCACCGAAAAGTCCCCTCTCCCCCTGGGAGAGGGCTGGGGTGAGGGTCGCCCCCCAGCGCAGATGTATCTCGTAGGAGCGGACCTTGTCCGCGAAGTCCCACCGCCATTCCCGTGTTGAAGGATTAACTCCCCCAGCGGGCGCGATGCGAGGTGTTGACCGGTCGGCTGGAGTTCCGTCGCGATACTTTTCTTCAGGGGAAAATCGCGGACAAGCTCCGCTCCTACAAAAGCATGCCGAAGTCGGTCACCAGGTCTTCGGCCGATACCCCTTCACGCAGGCCCGCACCTCGTCATCGATCACATTGCCCGGCTTGATGCACTGCGCCAGCGTGCGCGGGCTGTCGGTATAGCGAGACGGGGCGGGGGCGGTGCTTTCAGTCGTGCTGGCCAGGCCCAGGCGGCTTTGCAGCAGCACCCAGCGCTCCTGCAGCCAGAGCTGGCTGGCAGGGTTACGCCAGAGCGCGGTACCCGCAGCGATGAGCAGCAGCGGGATGAGCAGCCAGAGCAGCGGCCTGACCCACTGGCGCCAGTTGCGCCGTTGACGCTCTTCCTGCTGGGCCTGTTTCTGGTTCTGTTGCTTGACCTGCTGCCAGTACCAGTCGCGGTCTTTTTCGCTCATGTCAGTCTGTCCGGGTGCCGTTCTGCGCAGCGTAGCGGGAAGCGCGGTCGGCGGCGAGCCACGATCGGCGGTCCTTGTGAGCGGCTTCGCGCGCCACCATAGTGAGGCCATGACCTCCACCTCGCTTTCCTCGCGCCGCCGGGACGACGCGCTGGCCGCCTTCCACCCGGCGGTGGCCGCCTGGTTCCGCGCCCATTTCGCCGCGCCGACCCAGGCGCAGGTGTTGGCGTGGCCGGCGATCCAGGCCGGCGATTCGACCCTGGTGGCCGCGCCCACCGGCTCGGGCAAGACGCTTACCGCCTTCCTCGCCGCCATCGATGCGCTGGTGCGCGAAGGGCTGGCCAACGGCGGCGCGCTGCCGGACCGTACCACCGTGGTCTACGTCTCGCCGCTCAAGGCACTGTCCAACGACATCCGCATCAACCTGGAGGAGCCGCTGGCCGGCATCCGCGCCGCCTTGCGCGAGCAGAGGCTGCCGGAGGTGGACATCCGCACCGCCGTGCGCACCGGCGACACCCCCTCCAGCGAACGCGAGGCGATGCGCCGGCAGGTGCCGCACATCCTGGTCACCACCCCGGAATCGCTCTACGTGCTGCTCGGCTCCGACTCCGGCCGCGCCATGCTGGCCGGCGCGCGCAGCGTGATCGTCGACGAAATCCACGCCCTGGCGGCGAGCAAGCGCGGCAGCCACCTGGCATTGTCTCTGGAGCGTTTGCAGGCACTGTGCGATGCACCGCCGGTGCGCATCGGCCTGTCCGCCACGCAGAAACCCCTCTCGGCGGTGGCGGCATTCCTGGTCGGGCGCCATGCGGCCTGCCGGATCATCGACATCGGCTACAGCCGCCAGCGCGACCTGAACCTGGAAGTGCCGCCAGCGCCGCTGGAGGCGGTGATGTCCCACGATGTCTGGGACAAGGTCTACGACCGGCTCGCCGAATTGGCCGAGGAACACCGCACCACCCTGGTGTTCGTCAACACCCGGCGCCAGGCCGAGCGGGTCACCCGGCACCTGGCCGAGCGCATCGGCGCCGGCTGGGTGGCGGCGCACCACGGCAGCCTGTCCAAGGAGCTGCGCCTGGGCGCCGAGCGGCGGCTCAAGGCCGGCCAGCTGAGGGTGCTGGTGGCCACCGCGTCGCTGGAGCTGGGCATCGACATCGGTGAGGTCGAACTGGTCTGCCAGCTCGGTTCGCCGCGTTCCATCGCCGCCTTCCTGCAGCGCGTCGGGCGTTCCGGGCACAGCGTCGGCGGCACGCCCAAGGGAAGGCTGTTCCCGGCTTCGCGGGATGACCTGATCGAGTGCGTGGCGCTGCTCGACAGCGTGCGCCGCGACGAGCTGGACGCGCTGACGATTCCGCGCGCGCCGCTGGATGTGCTGGCGCAGCAGATCGTCGCCGAAGTGGCCTGCCGCGAGTGGGGCGAGGACGCGCTGTTCGAGCTGTTCACCGCCGCCCAACCCTATGCCGGTCTGACCCGCAAACAGTTCGACGCCCTGCTGCGTACCCTCGCCGAGGGCTACGCCAGCCGCATCGGCCAGCGCGGCGCCTACCTGCATCGCGACGCCGTGCACCAGCGTCTGCGCGGCCGGCGCGGCGCCAAGCTGACGGCGGTGACCTCCGGCGGCACCATCCCCGATACCGGTGACTACGCCGTGCTGCTGGAGCCCCAGGGCCTGACCGTAGGCACGGTGAACGAGGATTTCGCCGTGGAAAGCCTGGCCGGCGATGTGTTCCAGCTGGGCAATATCTCCTACCGCATCCTGCGCATCGAGCCGGGCCGGGTGCGCGTCGAGGATGCCCAGGGCCAGCCGCCGAACATTCCCTTCTGGCTCGGCGAGGCGCCCGGCCGCAGCGATGAACTGTCGTTCAGCGTCGCACGCCTGCGAGCACGGCTGGATGAGCTGCTCACCCAGGGCGAGGGCGATGCCAAGCCCTTGGCTCTGGCCATGGATTGGTTGCAGGACGAACTGCAGCTGGACGAAGGCGTGGCCCGCCAACTGGTGGAGTACCTGGCCCGCGCCCGCTACGCCCTCGGCGCACTGCCGACCCAGCAGACGCTGATCCTCGAACGCTTCTTCGACGAATCCGGCGGCATGCAGCTGGTGATCCATTCGCCTTTCGGCAGCCGTCTCAATCGCGCCTGGGGCCTGGCGCTGCGCAAGCGCTTCTGCCGCACCTTCAATTTCGAGTTGCAGGCTGCTGCCACCGAAAACGCCATCATCCTGTCGCTGTCCACCAGCCACAGCTTCCCGCTGGAGGAAGTCTGGCGCTACCTGCACGCCAACAGCGCCGAACAGGTGCTGATCCAGGCGCTGCTCGATGCACCGCTGTTCGGCGTGCGCTGGCGCTGGAACGCCACCACGGCACTGGCCCTGCCGCGCTACAGCGGCGGGCGCAAGGTCGCCCCGCAATTGCAACGCATGCGCAGCGAGGACCTGCTGGCCTCGGTGTTCCCCGACCAGGTGGCCTGCCTGGAGAACATCGTCGGCGAGCGCGAGATTCCCGATCATCCGCTGGTGGCGCAGACCCTCGATGACTGCCTGCACGAGGCGATGGACTGCGAAGGCTGGCTGGCCCTGCTGCGGCGCATGGAGCGCGGCGAGGTGACCTTACTGGCGCGCGACCTGCCGGCGCCTTCGCCGCTGGCGGCGGAAGTGCTGTCGGCCAGCCCCTACGCCTTCCTCGACGACGCGCCGCTGGAGGAGCGTCGTACCCAGGCCGTACAGAGCCGCCGCTGGACCGATCCGGAGAGCGCCGATGACCTGGGTGCGCTGGATGCGGAAGCCATTGCCGCGGTGCGCGCCGAAGCCTGGCCGGAAGCCCGCGATGCCGACGAGATGCACGAGGCGCTGACCGGACTGGGTGGCATCCGTGATAGCGAGGCGCAGGCCAACGAGGGCTGGCCCCAGTTGCTCAAGGCGCTGGTCAAGGTGGGCAGGGCGACACGTCTGTCATTGCCGGTTGGAGAGGTTTGGGTGGCGGCGGAGCGGCTCAGCCAGTGGCAGGCGTTGCACCCACAGGTGGCCATGACGCCTGTGCTCGATCTGCCGCCGACACTGCGCGAGACCTGCGCGGCGGACGAAGCGCAGGTCGAACTGGTGCGCGCGCGGCTCACCGGCTTCGGTCCGCGTCTGCTGCGCGAGTTGGCCGACGACCTGGGCATTGCCAGCGGCGCTACCGGCTTCGCCCTGGCCAGCCTGGAGCGCGAAGGCTACGTGCTGCGCGGACGCTTCACGCCGGGGGCGCGCGAGGAGGAGTGGTGCGAGCGTCACCTGCTGGCGCGCATCCATCGCTACACGGTCAAGCGCCTGCGCCGGGAGATCGAGCCGGTGCAGCGCGCCGATTTCATGCGTTTCCTGTTCGACTGGCAACGCGTCTCCAGCGGCTCGCGGGTGCGTGGCGCGGAGTCCCTGGCCGGCGTGCTGAGCCAGTTGGAGGGCTTCCAGGCCGCCGCCGGCGCCTGGGAGAGCGACATCCTGCCCAGCCGCGTGGCGGATTACGGCATCAACTGGCTGGATGACCTGTGCCGCGCCGGTCGGCTGGTCTGGGCGCGCCTGCCCAGCCGCAGTTCGGCCCGTGGCCGGAGCGGGCCGCTCAAGAGCACACCCATCGTCCTGCTGCCGCGCGCGCAGATGGCGCTGTGGAGTTCACTGGGCGCGGCGCAGCCGGAGGCCGAGCTGTCCGCCAAGGCCAACAAGGTGCTGGAGGTGCTCAAGGAGCACGGCGCGTCCTTCTTCGACGAACTGGCCAGCGACAGCCACCTGCTGCGCACCGAGCTGGAAACCGTGCTGGGTGAACTGGTGGCGGCCGGGCGGGTGAATGCCGACAGCTTTGCCGGCCTGCGTGCGCTGCTGATGCCGGCCGCGCGGCGCCACTCGCAACGGCGCTCGCGCACGCCGCTGTTCGGCATGGCCGATGCAGGGCGCTGGGCGTTGTTGCGCCGAACCACGCTGGAGCCGGGCGCACGGCTGCCGGCGGAGACCCTTGAGCACGTCGCCATGACCCTGCTGCGCCGCTATGGAGTGGTCTGCTGGCGCCTGCTCGACCGCGAGGCCGACTGGCTGCCGCCGTGGCGCGACCTGCTGCGGGTCTATCACCGCCTGGAGGCGCGCGGGGAAATCCGTGGTGGGCGCTTCGTTGCCGGGCTTACCGGCGAGCAGTTCGCCCTGCCCGAGGCCGTCGGCCTGCTGCGCGAGGTGCGTCGCCGCGGGGCCAGCGGTGAGTGGGTGGTGGTCTCGGCGGTGGACCCGCTGAACCTGTCCGGCACCCTGCTGCCGGGGCGCAAGGTGCCGGCGTTGGCCGGCAACCGGGTGCTCTACCGCGAGGGTGTGCCGGTGGGCGCGCTGATCGCCGGCGAGGTGGAGTTGCTGGCGGAGTTGGCGCCGGAAGACCAGGCGCGGGCGCGGGAGTTGCTGATCCGTCGGTAACCGGGCCGAGGCTGGCTTACACTCAGCGACAGGAACTTCTTTTCGATGAGACTGCGATGTCGTCCCGCGAGCCGCCGAATCTGCCCGCTTTGTTGCGCCAATGGTGGTTTGTGCCACTGCTGGTGCTCGCCACTGTCCTGCGCCTTCACGAGCTGACCGCATCGGCGATCTGGGGCGATGAAAGCTCCAGCCTGCTCCTGGCCCTCTATTCGCCGTTGGAACTCTGGCATCACGCCGCCCACGACGTGCACCCGCCGCTGTACTTCTTCCTGCTGCACCTGTGGGTGCAGGTGCTGGGCGAGGGCGTGCTGGCGTTGCGCCTGCTGAGCGCGGTGTTCGGCTCGCTGGCGGTATTCCTCGGCGGCTGGCTGGCCTGGCGGCTTGCCAGCCGCCGCGCGGCCTTCCTCGCCACCTTGCTGCTGGCGCTGCTGCCCACTGCGGTGCGCTACAGCCAGGAAGTGCGCATGTATTCGCTGCTGGGGTGCTGGCTGCTGGCGGCGACCCTGGCGTTGCTCTACTGGCTGGACACGGAGCGGCGGCGTTACCTGGTGGCCTATGTGCTGCTGATGGCGGCGGCGTTCTACACCCATTACTTCAGTGTGTTCGGGCTGCTGGTGCACTGGCTCTGGCTGGCGTCGCTGCCGGACAGCCCGCTGCGGCGGCGCGACTGGTGGCTGGCCAACCTGGCCGTAGCCGCGCTGTTCCTGCCCTGGCTCCCGGGGATGCTCGACCTGGCCCGGCACATGGCCGATCTGGTGGCGGGTGGTGACGTGGGCTGGGAGCCGCCGGTGGACGCGTTGTCGGTGCCCTCCATGCTCTGGCAATGGCTGGCGCAATCGGATGGCAACGAACTGCCCTGGCCCTTGCTGCTGGGCGTGCCCGTTTTGCTCGTGGCGATGATGCTGCTGGTGCTGCGCCGAGATCGCAGCCGCCAGCGCGTCGGCGTGCTGGCGGCGCTCTACTGCGGCCTGCCGCTGCTGATGCTGTATGGCGTGTCGTTCGTCTCGTCGGTGTTCGTCGAGCGCTATCTGACGGCCTTCGCCCTCGGCCTGCCGCTGCTCCTGGCGCTGGGGCTGGACCGCCTGCTGGCATCGCGCCAGGTCTTGGGCGCGGCACTGCTGGTGACGGTGCTGGGCCTGGAATGCTCGGGGCTTGGGCGTCTCTACGACGCCGACCCGGACGAGCAGTTCGATGGTATGGTCGCCTACGTCAACACGCACTATCGCGGCGGTGACCGCATCGTGGTGGACGACATCCTCTGGTACCTGGCCTTCCGTTATTACAACCACACCGGCAGCGAGCCGCTGCTGTACACCGCGCCGGCGGACGATGGCTCCTCCGGGCGCCCGACCCACTACGGCTTCGGCTCGCTGATCGACGATCGGCGGCATTCCTTCGTCGATCGCCTGGCCGATCTGCCGCAGGACGAGGGGCGGGTCTGGCTGGTAATGAGCCGCTACGACGACAACGAGATTCCCGACGTGCCGGCCAACTGGCGGCGGGTGGCGCAGCATGCCGGCGGGGAAGTGCAGGCGATGCTGTTCGAGCGCACGGGGCAGCGTAACGCCGCGCGCTGAGGACTCACCAGCGGCTCAGAACCTGTTTACGATCTCGCGAGCTAGAGCAGAACAAGGCGCAATGACTAACGGGAGTAACAGCCTTTAGGCTGGCCCGAAGGGCGAGCGTAGCGAGTCAATCGGTTGAGGGAGCGGAGTTTACTCGCAGTAAATGAGCATGACTCGCTCGCCCCTTCGGGGCCGCACTGAAGTGCGTTAGCCGCAAGCGGCTCCGAGACCGATTCCAACGCAGTTATGCCGACGCGCAGCAGATCGTAAGCAGGTTCTCAGAAGCGGATGCGCCCGGTGAAGGCGTCCTTGAGCATCACCCAGTCACCCATGAGGGACCACAGCGGGTACTTGAAAGTGGCCGGGCGGTTCTTCTCGAACACGAAATGCCCGACCCAGGCGAAGCCGTAGCCGGCAAACGGCAAAGCCAGCAGCCACAGCCATTGCCCGCTGACGATGGCGTAGGCGAGCAGGGACAGCACCAGCAGGCTGCCCACGTAGTGCAGGCGGCGGCAGGTCGGGTTGCTGTGCTCCTGCAGGTAGTAGGGGTAGAACTCGGCAAAGCTCTGGAAGCGATCGGCGGTCCGGGTGCTCATGGCGCACCTCCTGTTGTTGTGGTGGCCCAGTGTAGGCGCGGGCCTGCGGACTTGCGGATGACATAGGGGGCCAGTTTAGTATCCCGCTACGCCGCGCCTCTGGCGCGAGTCATCAGCATAACTAGAAGAATCGAGCATGCCTGAGCGTACAACCCTGTCGAGCTGGGTGCGGGGGATTGTCCAGTCGCTGGAGCTGGAAGGCCTGGATAGCCGTGCGTTGTTCGCCGAGCTGGGGCTGGATTTCACCGCCCTCGACGACCCCGATGCACGCTACCCGCAGGACGCCATGAGCCGCCTGTGGAACCGCGCGGTGGAGCTGTCCGGCAACCCGGCCATCGGCCTGAACATCGCCCGCGTGCACACCCCGGCGTTTCCGGTGGTGGGTTATGCGCTGATGTCCAGCCGCAACCTGGGCGAGGGCTTCGAACGCCTGGAGCGCTACCAGCGGATCATCGCCGAGGGCGCCGACCTGACCTTCCGCCGCCTGCCCGAAGGCTGCCTGTACCGCATCGTGGTGCATGGCGACCGCCTGCCGGTGCCCAGGCAGAGCGCCGAGTGTGCGCTGGCCAGCCTGATCAGCATGCTGCGCTGGATCACCGGGCGCCCGATCAAACCACTGGAAGTCCACCTGGCCGGCGAGCCGCCGCGGGATGCCGCGCCTTATCGCGAGCTGTTCCAGGCGCCGCTGGTTTTCGGCCACACGCACTGCGCCATGCTGTTCTCCCACGAGGACATGGGCGCGCCGCTGCCTACCGCCAACGAGGAGCTGGCGCGCCTGCACGACCGATTCGCCGGGGAGTACCTGGCCCGCTTCGTCAGCAGCCGCTTCAGCCACCAGACCCGCCAGGTGCTGTGCCGCCTGCTGCCCCAGGGCGAGCCCAGGCGCGAGAGCGTGGCGCAGGCGCTGTACCTGTCCGAGCGCACCTTGCAGCGGCGCCTGCAGGAGGAGGGCACCAGCTACCAGCAACTGCTCGACGATACCCGCCGCGAACTGGCCCAGCAGTACCTGGCCACGCCGCGCATGACGCTGCTGGAGATCGCGTACCTGCTGGGGTTTTCCGAGCCGAGCAATTTCTTCCGGGCGTTCCGCCGCTGGTTCGGGATGACGCCGGGGGAGTACCGGGAGGGGCTTTAGGCGCCGGTAGGGAAGAGCGTAGGGCGTATAACGTTCGACGCTATACGCCGATTGACCCTGGTCCCAAGGCGCTCCGAGCCTGGTCTTGGCACCAGCGATGGCATCAGGTGTATCGGCGTACAACCGCGAACGGTTGTACGCCCTACGCGTGGGTTCCCAGAACTCAGTGCCGCCAGAACGCCGGGGTGAACAGCACCAGCACGGTGATGATCTCCAGCCGGCCGAACAGCATGCCGGCGCTGAGCAGCCATTTGGCGGCATCCGGCAGCGGCGCGAAGTTGCCCGACGGGCCGATGATCGGCCCCATGCCCGGCCCCACGCCGGCCACGGTGCTGGCCGCGCCGGTCAGCGCGGTCATCCAGTCCAGGCCGAGGAACGACAGGCCCAGTGCAAGCATGCCGACGGTGCCGCCGAAGAAGAACGAGAAGGTCAGGATCGAGCGGACGATCTCTTCGTCCAGGCGGTGGCCGTTGTAGCTCTGCTTGATCACCGCGCGCGGGTGGATCAGCTGGTAGAGGCTGGCGCGCAGCAGGGTGAAGGCGACCTGGAAGCGGAAGATCTTGATGCCGCCGGCGGTGGAGCCGGAGCAGCCACCGATGAAGCCCAGGTAGAAGAACAGCATGATCGAGAAATGCCCCCACAGGCTGTAGTCGCCCAGGGCGAAGCCGGTGGTGGTCATCACCGAGGTGACGTTCACCGCGACGATGCGGAAGGCGTCCTGCCAGGCCAGGTCGGAGTTCACCGCATACCAGGTGCCCATCACCAGCCAGGTGAACAGCAGTATCGCGAGGAAGCCATGGACCTGGTGGTCCTTGAGCAGCGCCTTGCGGTGGCCGCGCAGGGTGGCCACGTAGAGCACGAAGGGAAGGCTGCCGAGGATCATGATCACCACCGCCACCCAGTGCACCGCCGGCTGGTGCCACTTGGCCAGCGACTGGTCGGAGGTGGAGAAGCCTCCGGTGGAGATCGCCGACATGGCGTGGTTCACCGCGTCGAACAGGCCCATGCCGGCCCACCAAAGGGCCAGTGCGCCGAGGATGGTGATGCCCACGTACACCCCGACGATGTACTTGGCCACCATGTGCGAGCGCGGCATGACCTTGTCGGAGCGGTCCGAGGACTCGGTCTGGAACAGGCGCATGCCACCGATGCGCAGCATCGGCAGGATCGCCACCGCCATGCCGATGAAGCCGATGCCGCCCAGCCAGTGCAGCAGCGAGCGCCAGATCAGGATGCCCGGCGACATGCTGTCCAGCCCGCTGAGCACGGTGGAGCCGGTGGCGGTGATGCCGGACATGCTCTCGAAGATCGCGTCGGTGAAGCTGATGTGCCGGGCGAACATGAAGGGCAGGGCGGAGAAGAAGCAGACGATCACCCAGCTCGACACCGTGAGCATGTACATGTCCCGCGGGCGCAGGTGCACTTGCTCCGGGCGGCCGGGGAGGACCATGCCCAGTCCGCAGGTGAACGTGATGATCGCGGACCAGATGTAGGGATGCAGTTCGCTGCCGCGCCCGTAGTAGAGCAGGGTGGCCATCGGGATCAGCATGGCGACGGCCAGGGTGATCACGAAGATGCCGATGATGAATCCTAGGGTGCGTAGTGTCGGCAGGGCCATGCGGCGGAGCTCGGGTGTCGGGGGAACCGGCCATTCTACCTGCCGTCGGGCAAGTGTAAACCGAGTGAATCTGCCCTCTTCACAAGCGCAACGGGATGGATAGAATCTTGCGCAGCCCGCCGGCGCTCGCCGGTTTCTCTGGTGCATCCGCATCCATGTCCAATAACAATCCGTGTCTGAATTGCGGCGCCTGCTGCGCGCATTTCCGTGTGTCCTTCTATTTTGGCGAGTGCCAATCCTCCGGTGGCGTCGTGCCGGATGATCAGGTCGTCCAGGTCAGCCCCCACATGGTCGCCATGCGCGGCACCGAAGTTCGCCCGGTGCGTTGTGTCGGCCTGCTCGGCGACGTCGGCTGCGGCGTACGCTGCACGATGTACGAGCAGCGCTCCTCGACCTGCCGGGAATTCGAAGCGTCCTGGACCGATGGCGTCCACAACCCCAACTGCGATGCCGCCCGCGCCGCCTACGGGTTGCCGCCGCTGACGCCGCCGGTGATGCCGACACTGTCGCCGGACCGGGTAGCCTGATGGCGCATCGAGCGCTGGGAAAATGCGAACCCTTTGCGTCTACAATGGCGCCTTTCGAGTTTGTCTGGAGGTAGCCCATGGAGGCTCTCGACGCGTTGCACAACCGTGTATCCCACGCTCGCCTGGGTGAGCCGGCGCCGTCCGCCGAACAGCTGGATGGCCTGTTCCGTGCCGCGCTGCGTGCGCCGGACCACGGCCAGCTGCGCCCCTGGCGCTTCCTGACCGTGGAAGGGGATGCGCGCGCGCGCCTGGGCGAGTTGTTCGCCCGTGCGTTGCAGGCGGAGCAGCCTGACGCGGCACCCGAGGCGCTGGCCAAGGCGCGGGCCATGCCGATGCGCGCGCCGACCCTGGTGGTTGCCGTGGCGCGCCTGCAGGAGCACCCGAAGGTGCCGGAAATCGAGCAGTGGCTGGCCGCCGGCTGTGCCGCCTACGGCATCGTCGAGGCTGCCTATGCGCAGGGGCTGGGCGCGATGTGGCGCACCGGCGCCATGGCGTTCGATCCGTTCGTGCGGGAAGGCTTGGGGCTGGCGGCCAACGAGCGCATCGTCGGCTTCATCTACCTGGGCACGCCGATCGGCGAGCTGCGCCGGCCGACACCGCTCGACCCGGCGGCCTTCGTCAGCGCCTGGCAGGGCTGAGCGGCAGCCCCAGGCGAATCTTCCAGCCCTTGCCGTGGGCGCGCCACAGCAGGCGTCCGCCCTGCCAGACGGCAAGGCGCTGAGCCGGGCGCAGGGCGTCCGGCAGCCAGGCCCGCGCCTGCGGGTCGTGGCCCTGCAGATCCACTCTCAAGAGCCCCCGCGTTGAGCTGAGCGTCAGCTCCAGCGCGGCGTTCGGCCGTCGCTGCAGCGCGGCCTGCAACAGCGCGTCCAGTGCCCCGCGCAGGGCCTCGGGCCAGCTTTCCAGTGGCCAGGTGCCCGATTGCGGCAGGTTCAGGCGCAGGCCGGGCCAGCGCTCGCGCCACTGCGCGGCCAGGCGCGCCAGTTCAACGGCCAGTACCAGGCTCTGCGGGTCGTCCGGCGGGGCGCCGAATGGCCGCGCGACGGGCGGCACGGGGGCTTGCGGGAACGGGGTAGCCAGGGCGGGAAAGCTCATGCTGGGTCTCCGGAAATCGGGGTGTCGCTCAGGCGGCAGGCCGGTGAAGAGGCAGGTCGAGGCTGGCCTGGAAGCCGCCGTCGGGATGATTGCCCAGGCGCAGCCGGCCGCCGTGGCGTTCGATGGCGCGGCGGGCGATGGCCAGGCCCAGGCCATGGCCGGGGCTGCTCTGGTTGGGCGCGCGGAAGAAGGGCTCGCCCAGCTGCGCCAGGTGCTCCTCGCTGGCGCCGGGGCCGTGGTCACGCAGGTTGATGTGCAGGCGTTCGCCGTCGACCTGGGCGTGCACCTCCAGCGGCCGCTCGGCGGGATTGAAGCGCAGGGCATTGCGCAGCAGGTTGTCGAGGGCGCGTTCGAGCATGTCGGGCCAGCCGTCCAGCGCCAGGTCCGGCGCGATATCCAGTTGGATCCGCTGGTCCGGGTAAAGCAGCTGGGCATCGTCGCGCAGGCGTTCGAACAGCGGCAGCACGTCGATCCGGCTGGCCGGACCGGGGTCGGCGTCAAGGCGGGCGAGGGCGAGGATTTCGCTGATCAGTGCCTCGAGGCGATCGCATTCCTGTTCCAGGCGCGGCCACATGTTGGCGCGCTCCTCGGGCGTGGCGCGCTCGGCCAGGGCCAGGGCGATGCGCAAGCGCGCCAGCGGCGAGCGCAACTCGTGGGAAACGTCGCGCAGCAATTGGCGCTGGCTGCTGATCAGGCGCTGCAGGCGGGCGCCCATGCGGTTGAAGTCGCGCGCCAGCACGCCCAGTTCGTCGCCACGGCGCGACAGGCGGGCGAGGCTGTCCTGTTGGTAGGCGGTCTGGCCGAGGTCATGCACGGCGCGGCGCAGGCGGTTCAGCGGGCGGGTGATGGAGAGCGTCAGCAGCAGGCTGAACACGGTCAGCACCACCAGGGCGATGCCCAGCGCGCTGAGCGGCCAGAGCAGGCTGCTGCGATGCCAGGCCTGCAATGCCGGGTGGGGAATGCGGTAGATGAACAGGAAGGTCTGGTCGGTGCGCGGGCTGACGTATTCCTGGCTCAGTTGGCGCCAGGGGAAGCGTGGCAGGTTTTCCCGGTTGAACGAGCCATCCGGTCGGGGCGGGCGCGGCAGGTAGGTGCCGTTGACCAGGCGCTGGCCACTCTCGTCGAGCACCTGCACCGAGAGTTCGTACTGCTGCCGGCGGCTCTCCAGCAATTGCTGCGCGGCGCCCGGACCTTGCGTCTCGTAGAGCAGGGTCCATTGCCGGGCGAGGTCATGCAGGCCGGGGTAGCGGGCGATGACCCAGGTGTCCTGGTTGAGGGCGCGGCCCAGCAGGATCGACAGTCCGGCCACCAGCAGCAGGGCGAGCCAGAAGGCAGCGAGGATCCGCCAGAAGAGTGAGCGCATGGTTTTCCTGTTCAGCCGCATGGGGTATCCGTAAGAGCCTGTTCGCGATCTGCTGCGCGTCGGCATAACTGCGTTAAAAACAGGCTCGGAATGCTCATTTACAATTCGTAAACTCCGCTTCCTCGCCTGTTTTTGCCTTGTTCTGCTCTAGCTCGCGAGATCGTGAGCAGACTCTTAGGGGCGCCATCGACAGCAGGACGCCGGGAATATCCCGGCGCCTGTGCCTTGGCTGGACGATCAGTTGGTCGTGGCGCCTTTCTGGGATTTCTCCCATTCGGCGTGGCGCTGCTCGCGTTGCTGTTTCAGTTCGTCGAACTTCTTCTGCTGGTCGGGCGTCAGCAGGCCGCGGATGCTGGCTTCAGACTTTTCGCGGTTGGCCTTGAGCTCTTCCTGCATGGCCTTGCGGTCGGCTTCGGGCAGCTTGTTCCAGTACTTCTCGGTGATCTCGTGGCGATTCTTCATGGAGTCGCCCATCAGCTTGCCGATCTGCTGGCGCTGGTCCTGGGTCAGGTTCAGTTCGCGGAACATACCGCCGCGTTCGCCACGCATCATGCCGTGTTCATGGTCTTTCATGTACGGGGCCGGCGGCGGAGCGTCGGTCGGCGCGGGAGTGGCCGCCAGTGCGACGGTCGGCAGGGCGGCGGCGATCAGCAGGGCGGTCAGGGTCTTGCGCATGGTGTTTCTCCTTTCAGGGACCGGTCGTTACCGGATGGGCCCAGTCTAGGGTCGGCAAGGTCAAGGGCGGTCAGTCACAGGTAAAGCTTCGGTAAAGATTACGTGAGGTGTCGCTACGAACTTTACGAAAGCTCCCGCCGGGGCGCTTCGGGGCGCTTCAGGGCGCGTAGAAATACCCGCGGCCGCGCAGGGCGAGGATGCGCGGGCGGCCGTCGTGGTGGCCGCCGAGCTTCTTGCGCAGGTTGCTGACGTGCATGTCGAGGCTGCGGTCGTACAAGGTCAGCTTGCGGCCCAGCGCGAGCTGCGCCAGGGCCTGCTTGTCCAGCGGCTCGCCCGGCTGGCGCAGCAGGGCTTCGAGGATGCGGCTCTCGGAGAGGGTGAGGCTGATCTCTTCCGTGCCGATGGTGGCCACGCCGCGTGACAGATTCAGCGCCAGGTCGCCCAGTTCCAGCTGGGCGCTGGGCTGCGCGGGGTGGCTGCGGCGCAATACGGCGCGCAGGCGGGCGGTGAGTTCGCGCGGGTCGCAGGGTTTGGCCAGGTAGTCGTCGGCGCCCAGTTCCAGGCCGAGGATGCGGTCCAGCGGTTCGCCGCGGGCGGAGAGCATCAGCACCGGCAGGTCCGGGTGCTCGCCGCGCAATTGCTTGAGCAGCTCCAGCCCGCTGCCGTCGGGCAGCATCACGTCGAGCACGACCGCGTCCGGGGCGCGACTGGCCAGCGCGGCGCGAGCTTGTGCGCCGTCATGGGCGGCGCGGATGCTGAAGCCTTCCTGGACCAGCCAGGTGCCGAGCAGCTCGCAGAGCTCGCGGTCGTCGTCGATCAGCAGCAGTTCACTCATGAAATCGGTTCTTTCAGTTGATCCATTCGCGGCGTTGCCGGCGGCGACTGCCACGGCTCAGCGCGCCGAGGAGGAAGGCGAGCATGGCGGTGGCGCCACCGGTGACGTACCAGGTCTGCTGCTCGGTCAGCAGGCGCGGCGGCTGTTGCGACTGGGTTTCGCGCAGTTGCAGCTTCAGCCGCTGGTTCTCCTGGCGCAGACGGCCGATGGCGGCTTCGTCCTGCCGGTTGTCCCGATCTGCGGACTGGGCACTCAGTCGGGCCGCCAGCGCCTGGCGTTGCTGCTCGCTCTCGGCCAGGCGGCGTTCGAGGTCGCTATGGGCGCTGGTGCTCGCCGCGTCGATGACTTCGACAGCGGCGGCCGGCGGCTGTTCCGGAGTGGGGTCTTCGGCCTGGGCCACCAGGGGCAGGGCGAGACAGACGAGCAGAGGCAGACGGCGCATCGGGACTCCTTGTTCGATGATGGTCCGCCGTACACGGCCGTCCCGGCGGTGTCCGGCTGCGATTCCCCGCGAACGTCCTTGCCGCGGGGCTGCAACGGGGGATGCGGTTACGGCAGGACTTTCTTGAACGGCTTGACCACGACCTCGGCATAGACGCCGGCGGCGCGGTAGGGGTCGGCGTCGGCCCAGGCTTGCGCTGCGGCCAGGGAGTCGAACTCGGCGACGATCAGGCTGCCGGTGAAGCCGGCGGCGCCCGGGTCGTTGCTGTCGATCGCCGGGTGCGGGCCGGCCAGTACCAGGCGGCCTTCTTCCTTCAGCTGCTCCAGGCGGGCGATGTGCGCGGGGCGAGCGGCCAGGCGACGTTCTTGGGAAGCGGTGATATCACGGGCAATGATCGCGTAGAGCATGTCAGTCCTTGGGTTTTTCGCCGGTAGGTTCGTCGTGCATGTGGCGGGCCAGGAACACGCCCTGGCCGATCAGGAACAGCAGGGTCATGCCCAGGCTGCCGAACACCTTGAAGTCCACCCAGATGCTCTGGAAGGTGAAGGCGACGAACAGCTGGACACAGCCGCAGATCAGGAAGAACAGCACCCAGGCGACGTTCAGTTTCGCCCAGAGGGAATCGGTGAGCTGCACCGCGTGGCCCATGATCCGCTGGATCAGCGGTTGGCCGCCGATGAAATGGCTGCCGGCGAAGGCCAGGGCGAACAGCCAGTTCACCACCGGCGCCTTCCATTTGAGGAAGGTTTCGCTGTGGAAGGCCAGGGTCATGCCGCCGAACAGCAGGCAGGCGGCGAGGGTGACCCACTGGCCCTTGTCCAGCTTGCGCTGCTTGATCAGCAGGACGCCGTAGACCACCACGGAGGCGGCGATCAGCACGGCGGTGGCGCTGTAGATGCCGCCGACCGAGAAGCTCTGGCCGGCGAATTCGACGTTGCGCGGGTCGAGCTTGTAGACGAAGAAGAACAGAATGAGGGGGATGAAATCGATGAATTGCTTCATTACGTCAGCCAGAGCCTGGTAGAGCCGGCATAATACCAACCTGCCGGTGAACTGAAAGCCTCATCCGCCCAACGCCGCACCCGCTCATGGTTTCAATCGATTACCGGGAGAGCGGGCGCGCATAAGCGTCTATACAGAAATAAACCGCCCCCAGCCTACGGAACCCCTGCATGCGAGTTGACCTGCACTGCCACAGCACCGCGTCCGACGGACTTCTCAGCCCGACGGCCCTGGTCGAGCGCGCCCATGGGCGCGGCGTGCATGTGCTGGCGCTGACCGACCACGACACCCTCGACGGCCTCCCCGAGGCCCGCGAAGCCGCACGTCAGTTGGGCATGGAGCTGGTCGATGGAGTGGAACTGTCATGCACCTGGGGCGGGGCGACCATCCATGTGCTGGGCTATGGCTTCGATCCGCTCGCCGAGTCGCTGGTCAAGGCGCTGGACGACCTGCACCGCGCCCGCTGGACCCGCGCCGAGGAGATCGGCCGGCGCCTGGAGGCCAAGGGCATGCCCGGCGCCTTCGAAGGCGCGCGGGCGGTACAGGGCGAGCTGGGCGACAGCGAGAATGCCCCGGCGCGCCCGCACTTCGCCGAGTTCCTGCTGCGCCAGGGCTACGTCAAGGACCGTGCCGAAGCCTTCCGCAAGTGGCTGGGCGCCGGCAAGCTGGGCGACGTCAAGCAGCACTGGCCTTCGCTGGCCGACGCGGTTGGCACTCTGCGTGACGCCGGCGCCTGGATCAGCCTGGCGCATCCCTACCAATACGATTTCACGCGCACCAAGCGGCGCAAGCTGGTCGCCGACTTCATCGCCGCCGGTGGCCATGCCATCGAAGTGGTCAATGGTCCGCAGCCGGCGGAACAGGTCGGCGTGCTCAGTATCCTCGCCCGCGAGTTCGGCCTGATGGTCACCGCCGGCAGCGACTTCCACGGTCCCAGCGACTGGTCCGAGCTGGGCCTGTACCGCGCGGTGCCGGATGACCTGCCGCCGCTCTGGCCGCGATTCGCTCGTGCGGACAACGTTCCAGGGAACAAGGAGATTCAATGAGCCAGTTCTTTCAGGTCCACCCGGAAAACCCCCAGTCGCGCCTGATCAAGCAGGCGGTGGAGATCGTCCGGCAGGGTGGCGTGATTGCCTATCCCACCGACTCCTCCTATGCGCTGGGCTGCCGGATCGGCGAGAAGTCAGCGGTGGAGCGCATCCGCCACATTCGCCGGCTGGACGACAAGCACAACTTCACCCTGGTCTGCCGCGACCTCTCCGAACTGGGGCTCTACGCCAAGGTCGACACCGGCCTGTTCCGCCTGCTCAAGGCGCATACCCCGGGGCCTTACACCTTCATCCTCAACGCCACCCGCGAGGTGCCGCGCATGCTGCTGCACCCCAAGCGCCGCACCATCGGCCTGCGCGTGCCGGCCTGCCCCATCGCCCTGGCGCTGCTGGAGGAACTGGGTGAGCCGCTGATGAGCGTCAGCCTGATTTTGCCGGGGCAGACCGAGCCGATGAACGACCCGTACGAGATGCGCGACCTGCTGCAACACCAGGTGGACCTGATCATCGATGGCGGTTACGGCGGCGGCGAAGCCTCCACGGTGATCGCGCTGACCGACGAGGACCCGGTGGTGGTACGCGTCGGCTGCGGCGATCCGGAACCCTTCATGGTCAGCGCCTGAACCTATACTGGGCTCTCCATTCGCCGATTCCGCGAGGTTGATCTTTGGCCAGTGTCGATTCCGAGCGCCGCGTGCTGTCCGGCATGCGCCCCACCGGGCGCCTGCACCTGGGGCATTACCACGGCGTGCTGCAGAACTGGGTGAAGCTGCAGCACGAATATGAATGTTTCTTCTCCATCGTCGACTGGCACGCCCTGACCACCGAGTACGACGAAACCCATAACATCCGCCAGCATGTGCGCGACATGGCCATCGACTGGCTGGCAGTGGGCGTCAGCCCCAGCGCGGCGACGATGTTCATCCAGTCCCAGGTGCCTGAGCACGCCGAGCTGCACCTGCTGCTGTCGATGATATGCCCGCTGTCCTGGCTGGAGCGGGTGCCGACCTACAAGGAGCTGCAGGAAAAGCTCAGCCACAAGGACCTCTCCACCTATGGCTTCCTGGGCTATCCGCTGCTGCAGGCGGCGGACATCCTGATCTACCGCGCCGGCTGGGTGCCGGTGGGTTCCGATCAGTTCGCCCACGTCGAGTTCAGCCGCGAGATCGCCCGCCGCTTCAACCATCTGTACGGCGGCGAGGACGACTTCGAGGAGCGGGTGCAGACCGCCATCGGCCGCCTGGGCAAGAAGACCGGCAAGCTCTATTCCAGCCTGCGCCGCACCTGGCAGGAGCAGGGCGACGCCGAGGCCCTGGAGACCGCGCGGGCGCTGCTCAAGGAGCAGCAGAGCCTGACCCTGGGCGACCGCGAGCGCTTGTTCGGCTATCTCGAAGGCAGCAGCCGGCTGTTGTTGCCCGAACCGCAGACCCTGGTCAGCCACGCCCCGAAGATGCCGGGGCTGGATGGTCACAAGATGTCCAAGTCCCACGGCAATACCGTCGCCCTGCGCGACAGCCCGGCGGAGGTGGAGGAAAAGATCGCGCGGATGCCCACCGACCCTGCGCGGGTGCACCGCAACGATCCGGGCGACCCCGAGCGCTGCCCGGTGTGGCAGTGGCATCTGATCTACTCCGACTCCGGTTGCCAGCAGTGGGTGCAGGAGGGTTGCCGCAGCGCCGGGATCGGCTGTCTGGACTGCAAGCGACCGCTGATCGAGTCGATCCAGCAGGAACTGAGGCCGATCCAGGAGCGCGCGCTGGACTACGAGGACAACCCGGAGCTGGTGCGCAGCATCCTCGCCGAGGGCGCCGAACATGCCCGCGAGACTGCCCGCGAGACGCTGGTGGAGGTGCGGCATGCCATGGGGTTGTCCTACCGCTGATATACGCTTTCGTAGGAGCGAGCTTGCTCGCGAAAAAGCCCCGTCGCAGAGTCCGGTTCGCGAGCAAGCTCGCTCCTACGGGAATCCCCTGCACCGCACGATGCGATGTGACACCGTCCATTCCTTCCGCCATTTCCCCCACCCACGGCGGGTAAAAGCAGGGATAATGCCGCCTGTATCCCCCAGAGCCTGACGAGTGGCCGATGAGTGACCTGACCGAGCCGGACGATCCTTCCAGCGCCACTGAATACCGGGCCCCGGTACAGCTGGCGCTGGTCTACGGCGAGGCCCTGACCGAGCTGCCGCAGGACCTGTACATCCCGCCGGACGCCCTGGAAGTCTTCCTCGAAGCCTTCGAAGGTCCGCTCGACCTGCTGCTTTACCTGATCCGCAAGCAGAACATCAACATCCTCGACATCCCGGTGGCGGAAATCACCCGCCAGTACATGGGCTACGTCGAGCTGATGAAGTCGGTGCGCCTGGAACTGGCCGCCGAGTATCTGGTGATGGCCGCCATGCTCGCCGAGATCAAGTCGCGCATGTTGCTGCCGCGCTCGGCCGAGGCCGAGGAGGAAGAGGATGACCCGCGCGCCGAGCTGATCCGACGGCTGCAGGAATACGAGCGCTTCAAGAAGGCCGCCGAGGACCTCGACACCCTGCCACGCCTGGGCCGCGACATCATCCTGCCCTCGGTCGCCGCGCCGGATGCGCGGGCGCGCAAGCTGCTGCCCGATGTCGACATGCAGGAGCTGATGCTGTGCATGGCCGAGGTGCTGCGTCGCGCCGACCTGTTCGAGAGCCATCAGGTCACCCGCGAGATGCTTTCCACTCGCGAGCGCATGGCCGAAATCCTTGAGCGCCTCAAGGGCGAGGGCTTCGTGCCCTTCATCACCCTGTTCCGCGTCGAGGAGGGCAAGCTCGGCGTGGTGGTGACCTTCATGGCCGTGCTCGAACTGGTGAAGGAGCAACTGGTGGAGCTGGTGCAGACTGCCGCCTTTGCACCGATCCACGTGCGCGCCCGTGCTGAGAGCACGGAAGGCGCCCCGTCCGCCGAAGCCGTGCAGGAGGAAGGCGAGGGGGCCTTCGAACCCGAGGAGGCAGTGCCTCCGGAGCCGACATTCGATGACCTTGAAGATTCGCTCTGAACAGCCTGGCGACCACGCCGCCATCGACGCCCTGTTGCGCGCGGCGTTCGCCGACCATCCGCACAGCCGGCAGACCGAGCACCTGCTGGTGCAGGCCCTGCGCGAGGAGGGCGCACTCAGCCTGGCGCTGGTAGCCGAAGAGGCCGGCGAAGTGGTCGGCTACCTGGCCGCCTCGCCGGTGACCCTCGACGGCCGAGCCATCGGCTGGCTGGGCATGGGCCCGCTGGCGGTGCTGCCGGCGCGGCAGAAGGCCGGCATTGGCGCCGCGCTCGCCAAAGCCTGCCTGCAGCGCCTGCGCGCCGACGGCGTGGCCGGCTGTGTGCTGGTGGGCGATCCGGCTTACTATGCGCGCTTCGGCTTCGTCGCCGATGACACCCTGGTTTTCCCCGGCATCCCCGCCCAGTACTGCCAATGCCTGCGTCTGACCGCTGAGGCACAGACGGTGCGCGGCGAGGTGGCCTACCACCCGGCCTTCACCCGTTTCGGCTGACCCACTGAGCGACTCGATGAACCTGTCCGACCCCAAAGAACTGGCGACCCTGCTCGAAGGCATCCTCCTGGCGGCCGGCAAGCCGCTGTCGCTGGAGCGCCTCGGCGAGCTGTTCGAGGAGGCCGAGCGTCCTGAGCCGCAACAGTTCCGCGATGCGCTGGCAGTGCTGTCGCTGTCCTGCGCCGGCCGGGCTTTCGAGCTCAAGGAAGTGGCCACCGGCTACCGCCTGCAGGTGCGCGAGAAGCTTGCGCCCTGGGTCGGCCGCTTGTGGGAGGAGCGCCCGCAGCGCTATTCCCGCGCCCTGCTGGAGACCCTGGCGCTGATCGCCTACCGCCAGCCGATCACCCGGGGCGAGATCGAGGAGATCCGTGGCGTCGCGGTGAACACCCAGATCGTCAAGACGCTGATGGAGCGCGAGTGGATTCGCATCGTCGGCTATCGCGAGGTGCCTGGCCGCCCGGCGATGCTGGCGACCACCCGGACCTTCCTCGACTACTTCAACCTGAAGAGTCTGGAAGAGCTGCCGCCGCTGGCCGAGCTGAAGCTGATGGAGCCCGAGCCCCAGCCGATCCTCGAGGACATGGCGCCGACGGTCAGCCTGCCAAGCCCCGAGGAGTACGACGAGGACTACGTTCCGCCGTCGCTGCAGGCGCTGGCCGACCAGGCGCTGCGCGATGTCGGCGAAGAGCCGGAACCGGCACCGCCGGAGGAGCCGAAGGAAGAAACCAGCTTCCGCAGCCTGCTCGCCGAGCTGGACGAGATGGAACAGGGCCTGAAGACCGATTTCGACGACCTCATCGACCTGCCGCCGGTGGACGCAGAGGACAGTGGCGTGGACGCCGATTTCAGTGGCGTGCACGCGCTGCCCGAGGTCGAGTCGCCGGACGAGGCGCAAGCGACCGCCGAGGGTGAGACCGATGTCGAGGCCCAGGCGCCCGCGCCGCAGCCGCCGGCGCCTGCGCCTGCGCCGTCTGTAGCGGAAGAGGACGAATGGGACGAAGAGCGCGCCCTGCGCGAAGCCATGCGCGAGGAAATGGAGTTCAACGCGCGCAATCGCGACCATTGATGCGCGATCTTCAGCGATTTCCAGCCGCCCGGTGATTGACTTCCGTCTTCGCCGCGACGACCTTATGTGCCGCGTTCGCAAGGCGCTGGCGGCAACACCCGGGGATGCCGCCCGATCAACCGCCCTGACGACGTCTCTCGACAACATTCCACAGTGACCTGGCGTTTCGCGCAGGCTGCTGAGTACCCATATGAAAACAACACCAATCAGCCGTATCTCCTGGCTCGGCCTCCTGCTGGGCCTGAGCAGCGCTTCGCTTTCCGCAGCCCAGGCTCCTGCCGTAGCGCCCGCCGTGCCGCTGCCTGGCCAGTCGAAGGACGCCTTCATCGACAGCCTGATGCAGCGCATGACGCAGGAAGAGAAGATCGGCCAGCTGCGCCTGGTCAGCGTCGGTCCGGACCATCCCAAGCCGGTGCTGCTGGAAGAGATCGCCGCCGGCACCACTGGCGCGGTGTTCAACACCGTGGTGCGTCCGGGCATCCGCGATCTGCAGGATGCGGCCATGAAGAGCCGGCTGAAGATCCCGCTGTTCTTCGCCTATGACGTGGTCCACGGCCATCGCACCGTGTTCCCCATCGGCCTGGGCCTGGCGGCGAGCTGGGACCTGGCGTCCATCGAGCGCAGCGCCCGCGTCTCGGCCATCGAGGCCAGCGCCGACGGCCTCAACCTGACCTATTCGCCCACCGTCGATATCGCTCGCGATCCGCGCTGGGGGCGCGTCTCCGAAGGCTTCGGCGAAGACGCCTGGCTGACCAGCAAGGTCGCCGCCGCAGTGGTCAAGGGCTACCAGGGCAAGGGCCTGAACCAGCCGGAAACCATCATGGCCGGGGTCAAGCACTTCGCCCTGTACGGCGCCGGTGAAGGCGGCCGCGACTACAATACCGTGGACATGAGCCCGCAGCGCATGTTCCAGGACTACCTGCCGCCGTACCGCGCCGCCATCGATGCCGGCGCCGGCGCGGTGATGGTCTCGCTGAACAGCGTCAACGGCGTGCCCGCCACCGCCAACACCTGGCTGCTGCAGGACCTGCTGCGCGGCCAGTGGGGCTACAAGGGCCTGACCCTGAGCGACCACGGCGCGGTGGGCGAGCTGATCAAGCACGGCGTGGCCGCCAATGAGCGCGACGCCACCCGCCTGGCGATCAACGCCGGCGTCGAAATGAACATGAACGACGACCTCTACGGCAAGCACATGCCCGAGCTGCTCAAGGCCGGGCTGATCAGCCAGGCCGAGATCGACCGCGCCTGCCGCGACGTGCTCGCCGCCAAGTGGGACATGGGCCTGTTCAAGGACCCGTACCGCTACCTGCAGGGCTCCGACCCGGTGAATACCGACGCCGAGTCGCGCCTGCACCGTGCCGACGCCCGCGAGATCGCGCGCAAGGGCATGGTCCTGCTGAAGAACGAGGGTGGCGTACTGCCGCTCAAGCGTGACGGCGTGATCGCCCTGGTCGGCCCGCTGGCCGACAGCAAGCGCGACGTGATGGGCAGCTGGTCCGCCGCCGGCAAGGCCTTCCAGGCGGTGACCGTGCTCGAAGGCATGGGCACGGCGACCCGCGGCAAGGCCGCGCTGCTTTATGCCAAAGGCGCCAACGTCACCGACGACGCAGAGATCATCAAGTACCTCAACGAGTACAGCGAGGACGTCAAGGTCGACTCCCGCAGCCCGAAGGCGATGATCGACGAGGCCGTGGCCAAGGCCAAGCAGGCCGACGTGGTGGTTGCCGTGGTCGGCGAGGCCCAGGGCATGGCCCACGAGGCATCGAGCAAGACCAACCTGCACATCGCGCAAAGCCAGATCGAGCTGCTCAAGGCCCTCAAGGCCACCGGCAAGCCGCTGGTGCTGGTGCTGATGAACGGCCGCCCGCTGGACCTGCGCTGGGAAAGCGCCAACGCGGACGCCATCCTGGAAACCTGGTTCAGCGGCACCGAGGGTGGCAACGCCATCGCCGACGTGCTGTTCGGCGACTACAACCCGGCGGGCAAGCTGAGCATGACCTTCCCGCGCTCGGTGGGCCAGGTGCCGATCTATTACAACCACCTGAACACCGGCCGCCCGTTCGACCACGAGCACCCGAACAAGTACACCTCGCGCTACTTCGACTCGCAGAACGGCCCGCTGTACCCCTTCGGCTTCGGCCTGAGCTACACCGACTTCAGCGTCTCGGACGTGAAGATGTCGGCCAGCAAGCTGAAGAAGGGTGACCAGCTGACCGCCAGCGTGACGGTGAAGAACACCGGCAAGGTCGCCGGCGAGACCGTGGTGCAGCTCTACCTGCGCGACGTCGCCGCTTCCATCAGCCGTCCGGTGAAGGAGCTCAAGGGCTTCAGCAAGATCATGCTGCAGCCGGGTGAGTCGAAGGTGGTGCAGTTCCCGATCCGCGAGGAGGACCTGCGCTTCTACGACAGCCAGCTGCGCTACGCCTCGGAGCCGGGCGAGTTCAAGGTCTACGTCGGCCTGGATTCGGACAACGTGAAGGAGCAGAGCTTCACGCTGCTCTAATCGCCACTCGCGCCACAAAAGAAAACGCCACGGCTCGATGAGCCGTGGCGTTTTCTTTTCAGGTCGCCGTGTTCGCCAGCTTTCTGGCCCGGCGCCCGATCATCCAGCGCAACGCACCCTGCACCAGCACCGACAGCAGCGCCGCTTCGGCGAAGCTTTGCAGGGTGTCGACCTGGGGCAGCCGCAACGCCAGCCACAGGCAGAAGGCGCCAAAGGCCGGCCGCCCGGTCACCATGCCACGCAGCAGTACGATGACGAAGCCTGAGCCATTAAGCCGCTGCGACGACACGCAGAGCACGATGGAGAGCAGCGGGAACACCGCCAGCAGACCGCTCCAGCTCGGCCCGGCCCAGCCGGCGAGGGCGGTGACGGAGAGCGTCAGCAAGGCACCGGCGAGCATGCGCAGGCCGAGCTCGAAGCGTCCGATGGGCGAGAGGGTTGCTGGCAGCTCCGCCCGCGGCATGAACAGCTGGCTGGTCAGTGTGCCCAACGCCGCCGCGCCCAGGGCCCAGCCGGGCAGGGTGGGCAGTTGCGTCAGTCCCCAGGCGGCGATCAGCCAGGCCAGCATCGCGCCGCACAGCGCCGGCGGCCATGGGTGGCGCCGGCAGATCCAGGCATAGGTGAAGTTGAACGCCTCCGACGCGAAGATCGCGGCCAGCGCCAGCAGCGCGGCCTGGGCGCCGAAGTCGCGGCCGTGCTCGAGGGTGATCAGATAGAGGATCGGCCCGGTGATCGCGGGCAGGGTGGCGAGGCAGCCGGCGACGGCGGGGCCCCACCAGCGTCCGGAGAGCGAGATCAACAACAGGAACAGCGGAACCAGGGTGAGCTTGAGGGCGAGCATGGGGACGGTGGATTTGTGTTCGTAGGGCGTATAACGCTCCGCGTTATACGCCGATTGGCCTTGATTTCAGAGCGATCCAGGTTCGATTGGGGCGCCAGCGATGCGCGCAGTGTATCGGCGTACAACCGCGAACGGTTGTACGCCCTACGTCAGCCTCGCGCGACCCACATCGCCCGCGCCGTATCCAGCATGCGGTTGGAGAAGCCCCACTCGTTGTCGTACCAGGCCATCACCTTGACCAGCCGGCCGCTGACTCGCGTGTGGCTCGCATCGAAGATGGCGGAGTGCGGATCATGGTTGAAGTCCACCGAGACCAGCGGCTGGCGGTTGAAGCCGAGGATCGCCGACTCCTGGCTGGCGCGCTCGAACATTGCGTTGACCTCCTCGACACGGGCCGCGCGGGCGACCTGCACCGTGAGGTCCACCAGCGACACATTGATCACCGGCACCCGCACCGCCAGACCGGTCAGCTTGCCGGCCAGCTCCGGCAGCACCAGGCCCACCGCGTCGGCGGCGCCGGTGCGCGTGGGGATCATCGACTGGGTGGCCGAGCGCGCCCGGTACGGGTCGCTGTGGTAGACGTCGGAAAGGTTCTGGTCGTTGGTGTAGGCGTGGATGGTGGTCATCAGCCCATGTTCGATGCCCAGCTCACGATGCAGCACCTGGACCACCGGCGCCAGGCAGTTGGTGGTGCAGGAGGCGTTGGAGACAATGCGGTGCGTCGGCCGCAGGATGTGTTCGTTGACGCCGTAGACCACCGTGGCGTCCATGCCCTGGCCCGGCGCCGAGACCAGCACCTGGCGCGCGCCGGCGTCGAGGTGCGCGGCGGCCTTGTCGCGGGCGGTGAAGAGACCGGTGCATTCCAGCACGATGTCCACTTCCAGCGCCCTCCAAGGCAGCTCCGCCGGGTTGCGGACGGCCGTGACGGCGATGCGGTCGCCCTCTACGCTGAGGCTTTCCGCGTCATGCTCTACCTGGCGTGGGAAGCGCCCATGCACGCTGTCGTACTGCAGCAGGTGAGCGTTGATCGCCGCATCGCCCAGGTCATTGATCGCCACCACTTGCAGGTGCTGGCGATAGGGGCCCGAGTAGAGTGCGCGGAGGACGTTCCTGCCGATGCGGCCGAATCCGTTGATAGCCAGGCGTATAGTCATGAAGGTCGTCTCTTTTCTTTTGTTGTGGTAAAAAACATTAAATTTCTGCTTCGAAGAAAAGTAAACGCTTTGTAATCGAAGATTATGTTGTAAAAACAACAACTGTTAGTCTTTAGGAGAATGCTGCCATGCACCCCCGTGTGCTCGAAGTCACCCAGCGCATCCAGGCCCGCAGCGCGGCGACCCGCCAGCGCTATCTCGACCTGGTCAAGGCAGCCGCCACCAAGGGCCCGCACCGCGGCACGCTGCCCTGCGGCAATCTCGCCCACGGCGTAGCGGCCTGTGGCGAGTCGGACAAGCAGGCGCTGCGGCTGATGAACCAGGCCAACGTCGCCATCGTCTCCGCCTACAACGACATGCTTTCCGCGCACCAGCCGCTGGAGCGCTTCCCAGTGCTGATCAAGGACGCCCTGCGGCAGATCGGCTCGGTCGGCCAGTTCGCCGGCGGCGTGCCGGCCATGTGCGACGGCGTGACCCAGGGTGAGCCGGGGATGGAACTGTCCCTGGCCAGCCGCGACGTGATCGCCATGGGCACCGCCATCGCGCTGTCGCACAACATGTTCGACGCCGCGCTGTGCCTGGGCGTGTGCGACAAGATTGTCCCCGGCCTGCTGATCGGTTCGCTGCGTTTCGGCCACCTGCCGGTGGTGTTCGTGCCGGCCGGCCCCATGCCCACCGGTATCTCCAACAAGGAGAAGGCCGCGGTGCGCCAGCTGTTTGCCGAAGGCAAGGCCACCCGCGAGGAACTGCTGGCCTCGGAGATGGCCTCCTATCACGCGCCGGGCACCTGCACCTTCTATGGCACCGCCAACACCAACCAGTTGCTGGTGGAGGTGATGGGCCTGCACCTGCCGGGCGCCTCCTTCGTCAATCCGAACACCCCGCTGCGCGATGAGCTGACCCGCGAAGCCGCCCGCCAGGCCGCGCGTCTGACCCCGGAGAACGGCCAGTTCGTGCCCATGGCGGAGATCGTCGACGAGAAGGCCATGGTCAACTCCGTGGTGGCGCTGCTGGCCACTGGCGGCTCGACCAACCACACCCTGCACCTGCTGGCCATCGCCCAGGCCGCCGGCATCCAGCTGACCTGGCAGGACATGGCCGACCTCTCCGAGGTGGTGCCGACCCTGGCGCGCATTTACCCGAACGGCCAGGCGGACATCAACCACTTCCAGGCGGCGGGCGGCATGTCCTTCCTGATCCGCCAGCTGCTCGACGGCGGCCTGCTGCATGAAGACGTACAGACCGTGGTCGGCAAGGGGCTGCGCCGATACATCCAGGAGCCTTTCCTCGACGACGGCAAGCTGGTGTGGCGCGAAGGCCCGGCGGCGAGCCTGGACGAGAACATCCTGCGGCCTATCGACAAACCCTTCTCCCCCGAGGGGGGGCTGCGCCTGATGGAAGGCAACCTCGGCCGTGGCGTGATGAAGGTGTCTGCCGTGGCGGCGGAACACCAGATCGTCGAAGCGCCGGTACGCATCTTCCACGACCAGAACAGCCTGGCCGCCGCCTTCAAGGCCGGCGAGCTGGAACGTGACCTGGTTGCCGTGGTGCGCTTCCAGGGGCCGCGCGCCAACGGCATGCCGGAGCTGCACAAGCTCACGCCGTTCCTCGGCGTACTGCAGGACCGTGGCTACAAGGTGGCGCTGGTGACCGACGGGCGCATGTCCGGCGCATCCGGCAAGGTGCCGGCGGCCATCCATGTGTCGCCTGAAGCCCTCAATGGCGGCCCGCTGGCCAGGCTGCGCGACGGCGACGTGGTGCGCGTCGACGGCACCACCGGCGAGCTGCGCGTGCTGGTGGATGCGGTGGAATGGGACGCCCGCCCGCTGGTCGAAACCCCGGCCATCGATAACCTTGGCATGGGCCGCGAACTGTTTGCCTTCATGCGCCAGGCCTTCAGCCCGGCGGAGCAGGGGGCCTGCAGTTTCACCGCCGAACTCAACGGTTCGCTCTGAGACACGAGCCGCCCACGCGATGCCTGTTCGTCGCGTGGGAAGCTCGAGTCGATGTCCTATGCTGGCATGAGCCCTTTTTCCAACTTCCAGGCCGAGCTCGCCATGAATTCCAGCAACGCCCAGAACGCTTTCGCCCTGGTCGGCGACATCGGTGGCACCAACGCCCGCTTCGCCCTGTGGCGCGGTGAAGTCCTCGAGTCCATCCAGGTCCTGGCCTGCGCCGATTACCCGCGCCCGGAAGATGCCGTGCGCGACTACCTGCAGCGCATCGGTCAGCCGCTGTCGGCCATCCACAACGTCTGTCTGGCCTGTGCCGGGCCGGTGGGCGCCGGCGACTTCCGTTTCACCAACAACCATTGGGTGATCAAGCGCGACGCCTTCCGCGCCGCGCTGGGGCTGAGCCATCTGCTGCTGGTCAACGATTTCAGCACCATGGCCTGGGCGGCTTCGCGGCTGTCGGAAGAGCGTCTGGTGCAGGTGCGTCCAGGTACTGCGCTGGAAGGCCGCGCGAAACTGATCATCGGCCCCGGCACCGGCCTGGGCGTCGCCAGCCTGATGCCGCTGCCGGCCGGCGGTTGGGAAGTGCTGCCCTGCGAAGGCGGCCACGTCGACCTGCCGGTGACCTCCGAGCGCGATTTCGCCCTCTGGCAACTGCTGCGCGAGAAGTACGGACACGTGTCGGCCGAGCGCGTTCTCTCCGGCAGCGGCCTGGAAAACCTTTACCGCATGAGTTGCCAACTCGATGGCGTCGAACCGCAGTGCGCCAGCGCCGCGCAGATCGGCGAGCGCGCCATGACCGGCGATGCCTACGCCGATGCTGTGCTGGAGCACTTCTTCCTGTGGCTGGCGCGGGTTGCCGGCAACGCGGCGCTGACGGTGGGCGCGCTGGGCGGCGTGTACATCACCGGCGGCATCGTTCCGCGCTTCCTCGAACGTTTCCAGCGCAGCGGTTTCGCCGCGGCCTTCTCGGCGCGCGGCAAGACCAGCGGACCCTACCTGGATCAGGTGCCGGTGTGGGTGATGACGGCGGAGTATCCGGGGCTGTTCGGCGCTGGCGTTGCGCTGGAGCAGGCCCTGCGCGCCGAAGCCTGAGCCGCGCCGGCAGGGCTGGCGCTTGCGGATGAGCATTTCGTTGGCGTGGGCGCTGCGCGTGACTAGGCTTTGCGGGTAGAATCGCCGCCTTTCATCGAATGTAGTGAAACTACAGAGATCTTCACGCCCCGGAGTGTCCGGGCAGGGATTGGATCAGGACATCCGGATAATGCTCGAGCATCCGCTGCAGCGCTTTTTTCATTCCATGCGGGCCAAGCGCCCCTTCGACTGGGTGCGCTTCCAGCGTCGCGACCTGCTGCTGATCGACCATCCGCAGTGCCAGGCGGTGTTCAGCCGCCAGGGTGCGCAGTTGCTGCATTTCCAGCCGCGTGATGCACGCCCGCTGCTGTGGTGTTCCAGCCAGTGGCCGAGCCTGAGCACCGCGCCGATCCGTGGCGGCATCCCGGTCTGCTGGCCCTGGTTCGGTAGCCATCCGGTCGAGCCGGACTGGCCCCAGCACGGCTGGGCACGCCAGCGCGAGTGGCGGATGCTGGATGCCTGGGCCGACGACAGCAGGGTGGTGGTCAGCTGGCAACTGGACGTCGAGGACTGGCATGTGCGCCTGGAAGCGCGCCTGGGCCAGGACCTGGACATCGAGCTCTCCAGCTATCACGAAGATGACAGCGACTGTCTCTTCAGCTTCGCCCTGCAACCCTACTGGCGCGTGGGTTCGCTGCGTCGCTCGGTGGTCCACGGGATGGAGCTGGACGGCAAGGCCAGCGGCCTGCCGAACACCTGGGCCCCGCGCGGGGCGGTCAAGCAGGTGCTCTACAACACCGGCGCCCTGGTGCTGGAAGATGCCGGCTGGCAACGCCGCCTGCGCATCGACAAGAACGTCGGCGCCGGCAGCGTCATCTGGCATCCCGGCAGTCGCACGGTGGAACAGGTGGCGGCGGCCGAGGCGGATCGCTTCCTGTGCATTGGTGCCGCCGGCTATCGCGCCGGCGGGCTGATCCTGGCGCAGGGCGAGCGGATGCTGCTGAACCTGCGGGCGGGGCTGGTCTGATCGTCTGAGCTTCGTGGGTGGGCTGAGTTGTAGGAGCGAGCTTGCTCGCGAATCGCTTGGCTCCGTACCCTCCGGCGAGTCTGCTCGCGAGCAAGCTCGCTCCTATAAAAGGCGGGTCGAGGCTGACCGTGGGAGTGACGGGGCGTGCAGGCCTTGTGAGAGCAACGTCCGAGTTTGCTTGCGGGCACAGATTGCTCCCGTAGGAGCGACGGGGGCGCCTAGCCCTTGTCCGCGAAGAGTCAGCCTTGCACAAGAGCATCGCGGAGAAGCTCCGCTCCTACGAAAGGCAAATTCCCCCGCGAGTCGCGCGCGTCTCAGTCTTCCTCATCGAGCTGGTAGCGCGTCGGTACCAGGCTCTCCTTGATCCGCCGCAGGTGCGGCTGGAAGTCCACGCCGCGGCGCAGGGTCACGCCGGTGGCGAGCACGTCGAGCACGGTGAGCTGGATGATCCGCGAGGTCATCGGCATGTAGATGTCGGTGTCTTCCGGCAGCGGGACGTCCAGGCTCAGGGTACTGGCGCGGGCCAGCGGGGAGTCGGCTGCGGTCAGACCGAGCACCGAGGCACCGTTTTGCCGCGCCAGGTGCGCCACTTCCACCAGTTCTCGGGTGCGCCCGGTGTAGGAAATCACCACGAACAGGTCGCCGGTGTGCGCCACCGAGGCGATCATCCGCTGCATCAGCACGTCGCTGTGGGCCGACACCGCCAGGTTGAAGCGGAAGAACTTGTGCTGTGCATCCAGCGCCACGGAGCTGGAGGCGCCGAGACCGAAGAAGTGGATCTGCCGGGCTTGGATCAGCAGGTCCACGGCGCGGTCGATCACCTTCGGGTCGAGCAGTTTGTAGGCGCTGTCCAGCGAGGCGATGGTGCTGCTGAAGATCTTCCGGGTGTAGGCCTCGGGGCCGTCGTCCTCGGCCACCGCCTGGGTGACGAAGGCCGCGCCGCTGGCCAGGCTCTGGGCCAGCTGGATCTTCAGTTCCGGGTAGCCGCTCATGCCAAAGGAGCGGCAGAAACGGTTCACCGTCGGCTCGCTGACGCTGGACGCCTGGGCCAGCGCGGCGATGCTGAAGCGCGTGGCCTGTTGCGGGTCGCGCAGTATCACTTCAGCGACCTTGCGCTCGGCCTTGTTCAGCTGTTCCAGACGGCTCTGGATCTGCTCCAGCAGGTTTTTCATCCGTGCTCCTTGGGCAATCGACGGTTGGCCGGGTAGGGGCGGCCAGCGGCGCTATCCTAACGTCAGGCCGGCAGGCGACCAACAACGGCGCGAAAGGGTAAAAATATGTTGTTTAATTACTACATATTTGTCTTAATGCCGGTGTGGAAGGCTAACTATCGTTCAAAATTTGGTTGGTAACAACAAATGCCTGAAGTCCGCGTTCTGCCCTGCACCCTGGCGCTGTTCGGCGCCCTGGGTGATCTCGCCCTGCGCAAGCTGCTCCCGGCGCTGTACCAGCTCGATCGTGAGAGTCTGCTGCACGGCGATACCCGCATTCTCACCCTGGCCCGCGATGAGGGCACAGGCGAAGCCCCGTTGGCCATCATCGAACAACGCCTGCGCCAGGCGGTGCCGGCGAAGGAGTGGGACGAATCGGTGTGGACGCGCTTCCGCGCGCGGCTGACTCACCTGAGCATGGACTTCCTCGATGCCGGCTCCTACACGGCGCTGGCCGAGAAGGTCGGTGACGAGCGGACCCTGGTCGCTTACTTCGCCACTGCCGCCTCGGTATTTGGCGGCATCTGCGAGAACCTCGCCGCCGTCGGCCTCGCCGAGCGTACCCGGGTGGTGCTGGAGAAGCCCATCGGCCACGACCTGGAGTCCTCCCGGGCGGTGAACGACGCGGTGGCGCGCTTCTTCCCGGAAAACCGCATCTACCGGATCGACCACTATCTGGGCAAGGAGACGGTGCAGAACCTCATCGCGCTGCGCTTCGCCAACAGCCTGTTCGAGACCCAGTGGAACCAGAATCACATCTCCCACGTGGAGATTACCGTGGCCGAGATGGTCGGTATCGAAGGCCGCTGGGGTTACTTCGACAAGGCCGGCCAGTTGCGCGACATGGTGCAGAACCACCTGCTGCAACTGCTCTGCCTGATCGCCATGGACCCGCCGGCTGACCTGACCGCCGACAGCATCCGCGACGAGAAGGTGAAGGTGCTGCGTGCACTCGAACCCATCGCGCCGGAGCAACTGGCCACCCGCGTGGTGCGTGGGCAGTACACGGCCGGCTTCATCGACGGCAAGGCGGTGCCCGGCTACCTCGCCGAGGAAAATGCCAACCCCAACAGCGACGCCGAGACCTTCGTCGCCTTGCGCGTGGACATCCGCAACTGGCGCTGGTCCGGCGTGCCGTTCTACTTGCGTACCGGCAAGCGCATGCCGCAGAAGCTGTCGCAGATCGTCATCCACTTCAAGGAACCGCCGCACTACATCTTCGCCCCGGAGCAGCGCTCGCTGATCAGCAACCGCCTGATCATCCGCCTGCAGCCGGACGAGGGCATATCCCTGCAGGTGATGACCAAGGACCAGGGCCTGGGCAAGGGCATGCAACTGCGCACCGGGCCGCTGCAACTGAATTTCTCCGAGACCTTCCATACTGCCCGTACGCCGGACGCCTACGAGCGACTGCTGCTGGAAGTCACGCAAGGCAATCAGTACCTGTTCGTGCGCAAGGACGAGGTGGAGTTCGCCTGGAAATGGTGTGACCACCTGATCGCCGGCTGGGGCCGCCTGGGCGAGGAGCCCAAGCCATACCCGGCGGGCAGTTGGGGGCCACAGGCGGCTGTTGCCCTGATCGCACGCGATGGGAGGGACTGGTATGGCGATCACTGAACCGAAACTGGCTGAAGGCATGGCCTGGAAAACCTGGAACGACGCCGCCGAGCAGGCAGAAGGACTGGCCGCTACCGTGGCTGATGCACTGCGCGCAGCGCTGGCCGAACGTGGCCGGGCGTTGCTGGTGGTGTCCGGCGGGCGTAGTCCGATCGCCTTCCTCGAAGCGCTGAGCGGCGCCGAGCTGGACTGGGCGAAGGTGTCCGTCAGCCTCGCCGACGAACGCTGGGTGCCCGAGTCGCATCCGGACAGCAATGCCGGCCTGTTGCGCCGTCATCTGCTCAAGGGGGCTGCGGCCAGCGCGCACTTCATCGGCCTGTACCAGCCGGCGGCCTCGCTGGAAGAGGCGGCGGACAAGGCCGACCGTTTCCTGCATGAGCTGGGCCTGCCCATCGACGTGCTGGTGCTCGGCATGGGCGACGACGGCCATACCGCCTCGCTGTTCCCCGGCAGCGCCGGGTTGGCCGAAGCGCTCGACCCGGCGTCTATGCGCCGCTGCCTGCCGATGTGGGCGCCGAGCGTGCCGCGCCAGCGCCTGACCCTGACTCGCGCCGTGCTGCAGGGCGCGCGGGTGCAACTGCTGGCGATCCAGGGCGAGGCCAAGCTGGCCACCCTGAGCCAGGCGCTTAGCGACAACGACGACCAGCGCATGCCGGTCAATGCGTTCCTGCGCGCGCCCCTTTCGATCCATTGGTGCCCCTGAGGCACGGAGTTACCGCAATGTCTGAACAACACATCCAGCAGATCGATGCCCTGGCGCAGCGCGCGCGCATCCTGCCGGTGATCACCATCGACCGCGAGGCGGACATCCTGCCCATGGCGGACGCTCTTGCCGCCGGCGGTATCACCGTTCTGGAAGTGACGTTGCGGACCTCGCTGGGGCTCACCGCGATCCGCCAGCTGAGCGAACAGCGTCCGGAGCTGCTGGTCGGTGCTGGTACCGTGCTCGACCCGCAGACCTTCCGCCAGGCGGAAGAGGCGGGGGCGAAGTTCATCGTCACGCCGGGCTGCACCGAGGAGCTGCTGCAGTACGCCGTGACTCGCCCGGTGCCGTTGCTGCCGGGCGTGGCCACCGCTTCGGAAATCATGGCTGCGTATCGCCATGGCCTGCGCCGCTTCAAGCTGTTCCCGGCGAAGGTGTGCGGCGGCGTGGAGGCGCTCAAGGCCTTCGGCGGGCCGTTCCCGGAGGTGCGTTTCTGCCCCACCGGTGGTGTCGGCCCGGACAACCTCAACGACTATTACCGGCTGGCCAACGTGATGTGCGTGGGCGGCAGCTGGATGCTGCCCAAGGCCGCCATCGACAGCGGTGACTGGGCCACGGTCGAGCGCCTGAGCCGTGAGGCGCTGGCGCTGCTGGACACACACTGAGCTGTCCCGGTTTGGACATGCCCGGCCTTGTGCCGGGCTTTTTTATTGGCGATGGATTTGTGCGGATTGCTCTTCGTAGGAGCGAGCTTGCTCGCGAACAGCTGCGCATCGGCGTCGCCGGGAAATCCGTTCGCGAGCAAGCTCGCTCCTACAGGAAGCGGACAGCTCGGCGCGCGGCTCAATCCACTCCGACGAACCCCCCCGTCTGATGCCGCCACAACCGCGCGTAAAGCCCGCCGTGGGCCAGTAGCTCGGCATGGCTGCCGCTCTCGACGATGCGGCCGTGCTCCAGCACCACCAGGCGGTCCATGCGCGCGATGGTGGAGAGGCGGTGGGCGATGGCGATCACCGTCTTGCCCTGCATCAGGGTCTCCAGGCTTTCCTGGATCGCCGCTTCCACTTCCGAGTCCAGCGCCGAGGTGGCCTCGTCGAGGATCAGGATCGGCGCGTCCTTGAGCAGCACGCGGGTGATCGCGATGCGCTGGCGCTGGCCGCCGGATAGCTTCACGCCGCGCTCGCCGACATGGGCGTCGAGGCCAAGGCGGCCCTCGGCATCGCTCAGCTGCGGGATGAATTCCGAGGCACGGGCCTTCTGGATGGCGTCCTGCAACTCGTCCTCGCCGGCATCCGGACGGCCGTAGAGCAGGTTGGAGCGGATCGAGCGGTGCAGCAGCGAGGTGTCCTGGGTAACCATGCCGATCTGCGCGCGCAGGCTTTCCTGGGTTACGCCGGCGATGTCCTGGTCGTCGATCAGGATGCGTCCGCCTTCCAGGTCATACAGGCGCAGCAGCAGGTTGACCAGGGTCGACTTGCCGGCGCCGGAGGGGCCGACCAGGCCGATCTTCTCGCCGGGGCGTACCACCAGGTCGAGGCCGTCGATCAGGCCGCCGCCCTTGCCATAGCTGAACGACACCTGCTCGAAGCGCACCTCGCCACGGCTCACCGCCAGCGGCCGGGCATCGGGTTTGTCGTTCACCTGGCGGGGCAGGGCGATGGTCTGCATGCCGTCCTGTACCTGGCCGACGTTCTCGAAGATGCCTCCGACCACCCACATGATCCAGCCGGACATGTTGTTGATGCGGATGACCAGGCCGGTGGCCAGGGCGATGGCGCCCACCGAGATCAGCGACTGGCTCCACAGCCACAGGGCAAGGCCGGTGGTGCCGGCGATCAGCATGCCGTTGAAGATGGTGATGGTGACGTCCATGGAGGTGACCACGCGCCCGGCGCGCTGGGCCTTGCGGGTCTGGTCGTCGATGGCTTCGCGGGCGTAGTCCTCTTCCTGGCGCGTGTGGGCGAACAGCTTGAGGGTGGTGATGTTGGTGTAGCCGTCGACGATGCGCCCCATGAGCTTGGAGCGCGAATCCGAGGCGGCCACCGAGCGGCGCTTCACCTGCGGCACGAAGTAGCCCAGCGCGCCGACGTAGCCGATCACCCAGAGCACCAGCGGGATCATCAGGCGCCAGTCGGCCTCGGCGAACAGCACCAGGGCGCTGAGGGTGTAGATGACCACGTGCCAGATGGCGTCCACCACCTGCACTGCCGAGTCGCGCAGGGAGTTGCCGGTCTGCATGATGCGCTGGGCGATGCGTCCGGCGAAGTCGTTCTGGAAGAAGCCCAGGCTCTGCTTGAGCACGTAGCGGTGGTTCTGCCAGCGGATCAGGTTGGTCATGCTGGGGTTGATGCTCTGGTGCACCAGCATGTCGTGCAGGCCGTTGAACAGCGGGCGCAGGATCAGCGCGACGACCGCCATCCAGATCAGTTCCCGGCCGTGCAGGGAGAAAAAGTCGGCGGGTGCGCTGCCTTGCGCGAGGTCGACGATACGCCCGAGGTAGCTGAACAGGGCGACTTCGATCAGCGCGACGATCAGGCCGACGAAGAGCAGGGCGAGGAATACCGGCCAGACCTGGCGCAGGTAATAGACGTAGAAGCGGATGACGTCGGACGGCGGCATGCGCTCGGGGACGTCGCGGAAGGGATCGATCAGACGTTCGAAACGACGGTAAAGCATGATTCTTCTCGGGTTGGTAGCGGGTCCATCCTGGACCCGCTGAACATGGCCTCCGTCAGGCGTGTGCGCGGGACATCACAGGCGCTTGGCGGAGAGGATGACGACCGGGGTCTTGGGGACGTCCTGGAACATGCCGTGGTTGCCGGTCTGGACCTGGGCGATCTGGTCGACCACGCCCATGCCGCGCACCACCTTGCCGAACACGGCGTAGCCGAAGTCGCGGGCGCCGTGGTTGAGGAAGTCGTTGCCGGTCAGGTTGATGAAGAACTGGCTGGTGGCCGAGTCCACGGCGCTGGTGCGGGCCATGGCCAGGGTGCCGCGCTCGTTGAGCAGGCCGTTGTCGGCTTCGTTCTTGATCGGCGCCTGGGTGTCTTTCTCCTTCATGGCTTCGGTGAAGCCGCCGCCCTGGATCATGAAGTTGGGAATCACGCGGTGGAAGATGGTTCCGTTGTAGAAGCCGCTGTCGACGTAGGACAGGTAGTTCTTCACAGAAATGGGCGCCTTGTCGGCGTACAGCTCGATTTCGATTTCACCCTGGGTGGTGGACAGCAGCACATGCGGCTTGTTGGCGTCGGCGGCGAAGGCCGAACCGGCCAGGACCAGGGAGCAGGCAGCGAGCACGAAGCGTTTGAACAGAGTCATTTGGCGGATGTTTCCGTTAGGTTCTAGGGATGGTCGACCTGCTCGAGGAATTCGAGCAGGGTGGTGTTGAAGCGTTCCGGTTGGTCCAGCGGGGTGGCGTGGCGCGAGTCCTCGATCACCACCAGGCGGGCGTTGGGCAGGTGCCCGACGTAGGCCTGCTTGAGCGAGACCGGGGTGTAGTCGCGGTCGGCGCTGATCACCAGTGTGGGACAGGTTATGCGCGCCAGGCGTTCCTGCACACCCCAGCCGATGATGGCGTGCAGGCTGGAAAGGTAAGCGCGTTTGTCGTTCTGCGGCCAGCGCTGCTGGATCTTGCGGCGCAGGTCGGCCTGCTCGGGCTTGGGGAACAGCAGCTTGCCCAGGGCCTTGCCCACGGTGTCGAGCCCCAGCACGTGGGCGAGGAACAGGCGGCGCGCCACGTCCATGTATTCGCGCAGGGTCCGGGGTTTCACCTCTGGTGCACTGTTGACGATGGTCAGGCTGTTCAGCCGCTCCGGCCAGCGGGTGGCCAGCTCGAAGCCGATCATGCCGCCCATGCTGATGCCGACGAGGTGCACGCGGCCCAGGTGCAGGTGGTCGAGCAGGGCGATCACGTCCTCGGCGAAGGCGGCGATGCTGTAGCGTTCGCGTGGCTTGTCCGACTGGCCGTGGCCACGTACGTCGAGAGCGATTACCCGATGGCGCTTTTCCAGTTCCGGCACCTGGTATTCCCAGTCGCGGGTGCTGGAGCCCAGGCCATGCACCAGCAGCACCGGGGTACCGAATCCGCTTTCCTCGTAATGCAGACGGTGGCCGGCGTGGTCGAAGAAGGGCATGGCGAGCTCCTTGCTGTTGCTCTGGGGGCTGGTTCTCAGGCCGGGCTCTCGGGGGCGGCGAAGTGCGCGTCCAGCGGGACGCTGGCGAAGGTGGTCAGCAGCTCGACGAGAATCTGCGTGGCGGGACCCAGCGGCTTCTCCTTGCTTGGGTAAAGGTAGAAGCGACTCTCGCGCACGCCGCCCTGAGTGAGCGGTAGCGGCTTGAGCAGGCCGTCCTTGAGTTCGCGCTCGATCATGTGCCGCGGCAGCCAGGCGAAGCCCAGGCCGTTGCTGACGAAGGTGGCGGCGGTGGCCAGGCTGCCCACCGTCCAGCGTTGCTCGGCGCCGAGCCAGCCGATATCGCGCGGCTGAAGGCGGCCGGAGTCGCGGATCACCACCTGCATCTGGGTTTCCAGGTCCTGATGAGTGACTTCGCGTTGCAGGCGGTGCAGCGGGTGGTCGGGGTGTGCGACGGCGACGAAGTCCACCATGCTCAGGTCGGCGCCCAGGTGGCCGGCGATATTCAGGCCGCTGATGGCCAGATCCGCATGGCCCTGCACCAGGGCTTCTTCCACGCCGGAGAGCACTTCTTCACGCAGCAGTACCCGGCAGCCGCGGCTTTGCGGCATGAACGCTGAGAGCGCGCGGACCAGGCGCACGGTGGGGTAGGCGGCGTCCACCACCAGCCGGACTTCCGGCTCCCAGCCCTGTTCCATATGGTGGGCCAGTTCTTCCAACTGGCCGGCGGATTTCACCAGTTGGCGGGAGCGTCGCAGCAGCACCTCGCCGGCCTCGGTGAGCACCGCCTTGCGCCCGTCGATGCGCAGCAGCGGCACGCCGAGCTGCTCCTGCATCCGCGCCACGGTGTAGCTGATCGACGACTGCGAACGGTGCATGGCTTCCGCCGCCTGGGCGAAGCCGCCGTGATCGACCACGGCCTGCAGGGTTCTCCACTGATCCAGGGTAACGCGGGGCGCTTTCATCCTCGCCTCCTCTTGTCTAATCTGGCGGTCCGGAGAAAACCAGGGAGAGACCGCCATGAAAAAAATCTGCTGTGCCGTACTGGCCTTGCTGCCGTTGACGGCTCTGGCCTATCCCATCGAGGTCGAGAAGAAGCTCAATGGCACTGAAGTCAGCTATGACACCCAGGACATCGGCGACCGGATGGGGGCTATCCTCCTGCGCAACAACGGCCAGCAGCCGGTGACCTGCACCGCGGTGTTCGTCAATGGCCCGGAAACGCCCCATGTGCGCAAGGCCACCCTGGAGCCGGGCAAGGACGCCAACATGGCTACCAGCTTCAGCCGCTCCGTCATCAAGCTGCGTATCAAGCTCACCTGCACGCCGTCCTGACGGTATCCGGGTACCGATTCAAGATAGAAGCAGTTCGATTGAAAATCAATTTATTCGATAGTTAGTAGCGATTATTTCCGTTTTTTTATCGAGTTATCCATCTGTAGGATTCATTCCATCGCCCAGTTATGACCGATGGAGGTCGAATCCATGTCCCGCGTTCTGGTTATCGAAAGCAGTGCCCGTCAGCAAGGTTCCGTATCCCGTCAGCTGACCCGCGAATTCATCGCTCAATGGCAGGCCGCCCATCCGGCGGACGAGATCCAGGTTCGCGACCTGGCTGTCGAGCAGGTGCCGCACCTGGATGCCAACCTGCTGGGTGGCTGGATGAAGCCTGAGCAGGAGCAGACCGAAATCGAACGGGCGGCGCTCGAGCGCTCCAACCTGCTGACCGCCGAGTTGCAGGCCGCCGACGTGCTGGTGCTGGCCGCGCCGATGTACAACTTCGCCATTCCCAGCACCCTGAAATCCTGGCTGGACCATGTGCTGCGCGCCGGCGTCACCTTCAAGTACACCGAGACCGGCCCGCAGGGCCTGCTGACCGGCAAGCGCGCCTTCGTGCTGACCAGCCGCGGCGGCGTCTACGCCGGTGGCGCGCTGGACCACCAGGAACCCTACCTGCGTCAGGCACTGGGCTTCGTCGGTATCCATGACGTCACCTTCATCCACGCCGAAGGCCTGAACATGGGCGCCGAATTCGCCGAGAAGGGCCTGTCCAAGGCCAAGGCTCAGCTCGCCGCCGTCGCCTGATCCGCTTTTCCCTTGCGCACCCTTTCGCTCCTGGGTGCGACCGTGGCCGACCTCCTTCCCCCGGAGGCCGGCCATTTTTTATTCCCGATGCTGGCCCCGCGGGGGAGCGATCACATCCTTTCCCTTCGGGCTGTTCAAAGTCTGATCAGCATGCTAAAAGAACCTTGAGCTGATCTAGCCGCTTGAAAAAGAAGGGAAAACCATGACCAAGTCGGAGTTGATCGAGAGAATCGTCACCCATCAGGGGCAGCTTTCCGCAAAGGATGTGGAGCTGGCGATCAAGACCATGCTTGAGCAAATGTCCCAGGCGCTGGCGACTGGGGATCGCATCGAAATCCGGGGTTTCGGCAGTTTCTCGTTGCATTATCGCGCCCCACGCACCGGCCGTAATCCGAAGACCGGTGAGTCCGTGCGCCTGGACGGCAAGTTCGTTCCGCACTTCAAGCCCGGCAAGGAGCTGCGCGACCGCGTCAATGAGCCCGAGTGAGCCTGGGGCATCCGTTTTGAAGGAGTTTCCATGCTTCGGGTAAAGCGTTTCCTGTTCATCCTGGCGCTGGTCGTGCTGGCCGCCGTGGTGGTGGTTTTCGTCCTGGAGAACCTCCAGAGGGTGCAACTGACCTTCCTTGGCTGGCAGTCGCCTCAGTGGCCGCTGGTCGTCTTCGTCTCCCTGGCGTTCATCCTCGGCGGGCTGATCGGCCTGCTGCTGAGCATTCCCGTCCGCGCCCGGGCACGCGTCCGCATGGCCGGCATGCGCTCTGAAATCACCCGCTTCCGCAAGGAGAACGACGCGCTGCGTGACAAGTCGCTGACGGATCATGCCTAGCGTCCTTGCCACGCTGTTCTTCTTCTGTGCCCTGGCCATCGGTTGGTGGATGGGGCGACGTTCGCGTTTGCAGCCCGTTCCCGGCGAAGGCAATGACCTGCGCTCGCGCATCCACAGCATGCACAACCTGCTGGAGCGTCACTCCGACGATGCGCTGGAAAATCTTTCCCAAGGCCTGGTGCTGAGCCCGGAAACGCTGGAAAGTCATTTGCACGTCGGCAATCTGTTCCGCCGGCGGGGCGATATCGAAAAAGCCATTCATATTCACCAGGACCTTCTCGGGCGCGCTGGCGAGGATGTTTCGCTGGCCTCCCAGGTGCGCCTCGAGCTGGCGCGGGACTTCATCGCCGGTGGGCTGCTCGGCAGTGCCGAGGAGCTGCTGGATGAACTGGTCCACCAGCAGGGGGAGCCGATTTCCCTCGAAGCGCTCGACGAGCAACGGCTGATCTGCGAACGGGAGAAGGATTGGTCCCGAGCGATCGAGCTGGCGGCCCAACTGGTGCCCAGCCGGCCTGAACTGGTGGCGGCGCTGGCCAATTACTACTGTGAGCTGGCCCAGGAGAAGGGCCGAAGTGGCGACCGCAGCGGCATGCAGGAACTTCTGCGCGAAGCCCGACGGGTGGATCGTCATTGCGTGCGGGCGCTGTTGATGCGCCTGGGCTGCGAGCTGTGGCGGCAGGATCATCCCGCGGCCGTCGCCACCATGGGGGAGCTGGCGCGTGACGCCAAGGCTTTCGTTGGGGAGATCGTGCCGCTGTTGCGACGTTACGATTGCCTGGGTGTGCCGCTGGTTCGAGAGTTCCTCCGCAGCCTGGCGGAGTCCGAAGAGGTGCCGCCGTTGATTCTGGCGGTCCTGGCCGAGACCGAGGACGACGGCGCTTCGACGTACTGGCGCGACAGCCTGTTGCGGCGTGTCGAGCAGCGCCCCTCCTGGCAGGGCGTGGGCGAATTCCTGGGTGGGCTGGGCACGGCGGACGGCAATCCTTCTGGCATCGAAAAAATTGCTCCAATTATCATCGGCTTGTATAGGACAATGCCGCGCTATCGCTGCAGCCGCTGTGGTTTCGCTGGGCGGGAGCTGCACTGGCAGTGCCCGAGCTGCCATGCCTGGAATGCGCTGCGGCCGGTCATCTCGCCCCTCTAGCGCGAGTTCGCACGACTCTCTGGATGACGCCGTGGGCGTCAGATTCTACAGGTACAGGATTGAAGGTTTTACTGACGGGTGCGACAGGTTTTGTCGGTCGAGGCATGCTGGCGCTTTTGTGCGCGGAGCCGGGCGTGGGTGTGCGCATCGCCGTGCGGCGGCTGCCGGATGAGCTGCCGGGCGGCATCGAGTGTGTGCATATCGAAGGCCTGAGTGCTTCCCAGTGCTGGGAGGAGGCCGTGCGCGGGATCGACGTGGTGATTCATGCCGCCGCGCGAGTGCATGTCATGGACGAGCGCGCCGCCGATCCGCTGACCGAGTTCCGCGCGGTGAACGTCGAGGCGACTCGCGAGCTGGCGCGACAGGCGGTCGCGGTGGGCGTGAAGCGCTTCGTCTACGTCAGCTCCATCAAGGTCAACGGTGAGGAAACCGAGCCGGGACAGCCGTACCGTGCTGATTCGGTCGCGAATCCGCAGGACCCATACGGCCAGTCCAAGCTCGAAGCGGAGCAGATGCTGTTCGCGTTGGCAGAAGAGACCGGCCTCGAGGTGGTGGTGGTTCGGCCGCCGCTGGTCTATGGGCCGGGCGTCAAGGCCAATTTCGCCAGTCTGATGGGGGCGCTGCAACGGCGGCTGCCATTGCCCTTCGCGGCCATCGACAATCGTCGCAGCCTGGTGGCGCGGGACAATCTGGTCGATCTGCTGCTGCTGTGCGCACGTCATCCCGCGGCGGCCGGCCGGGTGTTCCTGGCCAGCGACGGGCAGGATCTGTCCACGGCGCAATTGTGCCGCGAACTGAGCGAGGCGTTGGGCGTGCACCCGCGCTTGCTGCCGGTGCCGGCCCTGGCCCTGCGAACGCTCGGGCTGCTTAGCGGTCGCAGCCAGCAGGTGCAGCGCCTGCTCGGCTCGCTGCAGGTGGATATCTCCAGCACCCGCCAGGTTCTGGATTGGCAGCCTCCGGTGCCGGTGAAGCAGGCTATCCGGGAAACCGCGCAATGGTACAGGGAGCGTCGAGGTCAATGAGCATGGAAGTATTGTTGGCGGCGGTCTTCCTGGCGTCCTTGGCGATGACCTGGGGGATGCGGCGCTATGCGCTGGCGCGGAGCATCATGGATATCCCCAATGCTCGCAGCTCGCACCAGATTCCGACGCCCCGGGGCGGCGGTGTCGCCATCGTGGTGGGTTTCCTCGGCTGCCTGGCTCTGGCGGCTGTTCTGGGAGCGGTGGACGTTCGCAGCCTGGTGGCTTTGTTGCCTGCTGGCGCCTGGGTGGCTGTCATTGGTTTCCTGGATGATCATCGGCATATTCCGGCCCGTTGGCGCCTGCTTGGGCATTTCGCCGGGGCCGGATGGTTGATGTACTGGGTGGGCGGCCTGCCGGTGCTGTCCGTGCCGTGGGGTGAGATTGACCTGGGTCTGGCAGGAGATCTGCTAGCCTTGGTATTCCTGGTCTGGCTGCTCAACCTGTACAACTTCATGGATGGCATCGATGGCATCGCCAGCCTGGAGGCTATCAGCGTCTGTCTGGCCGGGGCTCTGTGCTACTGGTTGGTCGGGGCGGCCTCGCAGGCGTGGCTTCCATTGATCCTGGCCATGGCGACCGCGGGGTTTCTGGTATGGAATTTCCCCCCGGCGCGTATTTTCATGGGGGATGCCGGCAGCGGTTTTCTCGGGGTCGTGCTGGGGGGGATGGCGCTCCAGGCGGGGTGGGTATCACCGCCGCTGCTGTGGAGTTGGCTGATCCTGCTCGGGGTGTTCGTGGTGGATGCGAGCTACACCTTGCTCCATCGCCTGATTCGCGGTGAGCGGGTCTATGAGGCGCATCGAAGCCATGCCTATCAGCGTGCCTCGCGGCGCTGCGGCAGCCACCTGCGGGTGTCGCTGGCGATTACCGGCATCAACCTGTGCTGGTTGATGCCGCTGGCGGTTCTGGTCAGCCTGGGCCGGGTTCCAGGTTTGTTGGCACTGATTGTGGCCTATGCTCCTTTGGTGCTTGTCGTAGCTCGTCTGGGTGCAGGTCGTCCGGATGATCAGGATGTGAGCTGAACTCCATTGGAAATGGTGGTCAATGTAGCGGGGGCGTTTTATCCCCGCTCTCGATGAAGGACAAGCGCAAATGCTCCGAGAACGCCTGCTAAGGCTTCCGCGACGGTACAAGCGACTCTTGCAGGTCGTCACTGACATCATTCTGGTCTGGTTCGCGCTCTGGATGGCGTTCATCGTGCGCCTGGGGACGGAGGATCTGTCGTATCCGTTGCGCGTGCATGGCTGGCTGTTCATCGCTGCGCCGCTGGTGGCGATTCCGCTGTTCATCCGTTTCGGGATGTACCGGGCGGTGATGCGCTATCTGGGCAATGACGCGCTGATTGCCATCTGGAAGGCGGTGACGCTGTCTGCGTTGCTGCTGTCGCTGGTGGTGTACTGGAATCGCTCGGTCGAAGAAGCGGTGCCGCGTTCGCTGGTATTCAATTACTGGTGGCTCAGCCTGCTGATGCTCGGTGGCTTGCGTCTGGCCATGCGCCAGTACTTCATGGGCGATTGGTACAGCGCCGTTCAGGCGGTGCCGTTCTTCAACAAGCAGGACGGCCTGCCGAAGGTGGTCGTGTACGGGGCGGGCTCGGCAGGCAACCAACTGGTCGCCGCCTTGCGTCTGGGACGGGCCATGCGACCGGTGGCCTTCATCGATGACGACGACGAGATCGCCAACCGGATCATCGCCGGCCTTCGCGTGTACAAGCCCAAACACATCCAGCAACTGATCGAGGAGACCGGCGCGCAGGAAGTGCTGCTGGCGATTCCGTCCGCATCGCGTGCGCGCCGTCGCGAGATCCTGGGTTTGCTGGAACCCTATCCGCTGCATGTGCGCAGTGTTCCCGGCTTCATCGACCTGGCCAACGGCCGGGTGCGGGTGGACGACATCCAGGAAGTGGACATCGCCGACCTGCTCGGGCGGGATGCGGTCGAGCCGCGCAAGGAGTTGTTCGAGCACTGTATCCGTGGTCAGGCGGTCATGGTGACGGGCGCGGGGGGCTCCATCGGCTCGGAGCTCTGTCGTCAGATCCTGGCTTCCTCGCCGACGGTGCTGGTCCTGTTCGAGCACAGTGAGTACAACCTCTACCGTGTCCACCAGGAACTGGATATGCGCGTCAGGCGCGAGTCCCTGGCGGTCCAGTTGGTGCCGATCCTGGGCTCCGTGCGCAGCCCCGAGCGGCTGCTCGACGTCATGCGGACCTGGAAGGTGGCCACCGTCTATCATGCGGCGGCCTACAAGCATGTGCCGATCGTCGAGCACAACATTTCCGAGGGCGTGCTCAACAACGTCCTCGGCACGCTCCATACGGCCCAGGTGGCGGTGCAGGCCGGGGTCCAGAATTTCGTGCTGATCTCCACCGACAAGGCGGTGCGCCCCACCAACGTCATGGGCAGTACCAAGCGTCTGGCGGAGATGATCCTGCAGGCGCTGAGCCAGGAATCGGCGCCGGTGCTGTTCGGTGACAAGTCCGGTGTGCATCAGGTCAACAAGACCCGTTTCACCATGGTTCGCTTCGGCAACGTGCTGGGTTCGTCCGGTTCGGTGATTCCGCTGTTCCGGGAGCAGATCAAGCGCGGGGGGCCGGTGACGGTCACCCATCCCGGCATCACCCGCTATTTCATGACGATTCCCGAGGCTGCCCAGTTGGTGATCCAGGCGGGTTCGATGGGGCGCGGCGGCGACGTGTTCGTGCTCGACATGGGGCAGCCGGTGAAGATTCTCGAACTGGCCGAGCGGATGATTCACCTGTCCGGCCTGAGCGTGCGCTCCGAACGGACGCCCCACGGTGATATCTCCATCGAGTTCAGCGGCTTGCGGCCGGGCGAGAAACTGTACGAGGAGTTGCTGATCGGCGACGACGTCAGCGCCACCGAGCACCCCATGATCATGAAGGCCAACGAAGAGCTGATGCCCTGGGAGGGCTTCAAGCTGGTGCTGGTCGACCTGCTCAAGGCGGTTGACCAGGGCAACTATGCGCGGGTGCGGCAGTTGCTGCGTGAAACAGTCAATGGCTATTGCCCGGAAGGCGACATCGTCGACCTCATCCACCAGCATCGACGCATGGAGCCTTGATCGCGGGCTCCTAGCAGAAACCGGAAGAACCGCATCTGCGAGCACTGTCAGTCCTTTCCTTGCAATCTGTCGGCGGCAGCGGAATCTGCCGCCGACTCTTTAAACCAGCGTTTTCAAGGGCATTCCTGGCGATATGTTTTCCGGGCGGCGCAATGGCGCCCGCCTCGAAACCTGAAACATCAAGGAATGATCCATGAAGAAGAGTCTGCTTTCCGTCGCAAGCATCATCCTGCTGGCCTGCCTTTCCTTCACTGGCGTCACCAATGCCGCCACCGCCACCAAGGCTCAGCCCGTTACGACTCCTGCGGTCGAATCCACCGCTCCCGCCGGCAAGGCGCCGGTTGCGCAGGCCGACACCGTGAACATCAATTCCGCGACCGTGGAAGAGTTGCAGAAGTCGCTGAAGGGCATCGGCAAGGTCAAGGCCCAGGCGATCGTCGATTACCGTACGGCCAATGGCCCGTTCACGAGCGTCGACCAGCTCCTGGAAGTGAAAGGGATTGGCAAGGGCACCCTGGACAAGAATCGGGACAGGATTTCGCTCTGAGCCTTGCCTGGTAAAAGGAAAGCCGGTCGATGACCGGCTTTTTTATTAGGGGCGCAGGGGCAGGGATGCTTGCCGGTTTTTCGTGCCCCAATGAAAAAAGCCCTCGGCGTGTGCCGAGGGCTTCGAATTTGGCTCCGCGACCTGGGCTCGACGGCGTCAGCCGAACGCGCTTCAGCGCGGCCCCGAAGGGGAATCACCTGGGACGCAGTCCCTGGAGAGAGTCCAGCGGCACAAAAAAAAGCCCCCGGCATGTGCCGAGGGCTTTGAATTTTGGCTCCGCGACCTGGACTCGACGGCGTCAGCCGAACGCGCTTCAGCGCGCCCCCGAAGGGGGAATCACCTGGGACGCAGTCCCAGGAGAGAGTCCAGCGGCACAAAGAAAAAGCCCCCGGCATGTGCCGAGGGCTTTGAATTTGGCTCCGCGACCTGGACTCGACGGCGTCAGCCGAACGCGCTTCAGCGCGGCCCCGAAGGAGGAATCACCTGGGACGCAGTCCCTGGAGAGAGTCCAGCGGCACAAAGAAAAAGCCCCCGGCATGTGCCGAGGGCTTCGAATTTGGCTCCGCGACCTGGACTCGAACCAGGGACCCAATGATTAACAGTCATTTGCTCTACCGACTGAGCTATCGCGGAACAACGGGGCGTATCTTACTGATTAAAAAGGGGAAGTCAACATCGCCCCGACGACTTCCCCTTAATTTTTTACAGCACCTGGACGATGGCGCGGGTCACGGTGTCCAGGTTGCCGTTGTTCAGCGCGGCGACGCAGATACGGCCGGTGCCGACCGCGTAGATGCCGAACTCGTTCTTCAGGCGTTCTACCTGCTCGGCGGTCAGGCCGGAGTAGGAGAACATGCCGCGCTGCTGGGCAACGAAGCCGAAGTCACGCTTGGCGCCCAGGGCGGCCAGCTGCTGAACCATGGCTTCGCGCATGGCGCGGATGCGGGTGCGCATTTCGCCCAGTTCTTCTTCCCAGACGGCACGCAGTTCCGGGCTGTTCAGCACGGAAGCGACGACGCTGGCGCCGTGGGTCGGCGGGTTGGAGTAGTTGGTGCGGATCACGCGCTTGACCTGGGACAGGACGCGGGCCGATTCCTCGCGGCTGTTGGTCACCACCGACAGTGCGCCGACGCGCTCGCCATACAGCGAGAACGACTTGGAGAATGAGCTGGACACGAAGAAGTTCAGACCCGACTTGGCGAACAGGCGCACGGCGGAGGCGTCTTCGTCGATGCCGTCACCGAAGCCCTGGTAGGCGATGTCGAGGAACGGCACGTGGCCCTTGGCCTTGAGCACGTCCAGAACCTGTTTCCAGTCGTCCATGCTCAGGTCGACGCCGGTTGGGTTGTGGCAGCAGGCGTGCAGCACAACGATGGACTGCGACGGCAGGGCGTTCAGGTCTTCCAGCAGGCCGGCACGGTTAACGCCCTGGGTGGTGGCGTCGTAGTAGCGGTAGTTCTGCACCGGGAAACCGGCGGCTTCGAACAGGGCGCGGTGGTTTTCCCAGCTCGGGTCGCTGATGGCGACGGTGGCGTTGGGCAGCAGGCGCTTGAGGAAGTCGGCGCCGGTCTTCAGCGCGCCGGTACCGCCGACGGCCTGGGTGGTCACCACGCGGCCTTCGGCCAGCAGCTCGGAGTCAGCACCGAACAGCAGCTTCTGCACGCCCGAATCGTAGGCGGCGATGCCTTCGATCGGCAGGTAGCCGCGCGGAGCGTGGGCTTCGATGCGGGCCTTCTCCGCGGCCTGGACGGCGCGCAGCAACGGGAGGCGACCTTCCTCGTTGTAGTACACGCCAACGCCCAGGTTGATCTTGCCCGGACGGGTATCGGCGTTGAAAGCTTCGTTCAGGCCCAGGATGGGGTCACGAGGGGCCATTTCGACAGCGGAGAACAGACTCATTTTGGCAGCAGCTCTAAGGCGGGAGTGAAGTGCAATTACAACCCCCCGCTCACGGCGCTGGGGGTTGCGTCGACGGGCCGGTATTATATAGGCCTCTATGGCAGGCGGCGAGTTATCGCGCATGCTTTTCGACTGGTATGACGCTTTGGCGACCGAAGCGTCACACGCCAATGCGAGGTTCCCATGTCGTTATTCCAGCTCGATTCGCGCTTCAAGCCCGCCGGCGATCAGCCGGAAGCCATCCGACAGATGGTGGAAGGGCTGGAAGCGGGCCTGTCGCACCAGACGCTGCTGGGGGTAACCGGCTCCGGCAAGACCTTCAGCATCGCCAACGTCATCGCCCAGGTGCAGCGCCCGACCATGATCCTGGCGCCGAACAAGACCCTGGCCGCGCAGCTCTACGGCGAGTTCAAGACCTTCTTCCCGAACAACGCGGTGGAGTACTTCGTCTCCTACTACGACTACTACCAGCCCGAAGCCTACGTGCCGTCCTCCGATACCTATATCGAGAAGGATTCCTCGATCAACGACCACATCGAGCAGATGCGGCTGTCGGCGACCAAGGCGCTGCTGGAGCGCGAGGACGCCATCATCGTCTGCACCGTGTCGTCGATCTATGGCCTGGGCGACCCGGCGTCCTACCTGAAGATGGTCCTGCACCTGGATCGTGGCGACAAAATGGACCAGCGCGAGCTGCTGCGCCGCCTGACCAGCCTGCAGTACACCCGCAACGACATGGACTTCGCCCGCGCCACCTTCCGAGTGCGTGGCGACGTCATCGACATCTTCCCGGCGGAATCGGACCTGGAAGCCATCCGCGTCGAGCTGTTCGACGACGAGGTGGAGAACATCGCAGCCTTCGACCCGCTGACCGGCGAAGTGATCACCAAGTTGCCGCGCTTCACCTTCTACCCCAAGAGCCACTACGTGACCCCGCGGGAAACGCTGCTGGAGGCGGTGGAGCAGATCAAGGCCGAACTCAAGGTGCGCCTGGAATACCTGCGCAGTAACAACAAGCTGGTGGAAGCCCAGCGCCTGGAGCAACGCACCCGTTTCGACCTGGAGATGATCCTCGAGTTGGGCTACTGCAACGGCATCGAGAACTACTCGCGCTACCTCTCCGGGCGCGGTCCTGGCGAACCGCCGCCGACCCTTTACGACTACCTGCCGGCCAACTCCCTGCTGGTGATCGATGAATCCCACGTCAGCGTTCCCCAGGTCGGCGCCATGTACAAGGGCGACCGTTCGCGCAAGGAAACCCTGGTGGAATACGGCTTCCGCCTGCCCTCGGCGCTGGACAACCGGCCGCTGCGCTTCGAGGAGTGGGAGGCGATCAGCCCGCAGACCATCTTCGTCTCGGCGACCCCGGGCCCTTATGAGGATCAGCACGCCGGCCGGGTGATCGAGCAGGTGGTGCGCCCCACCGGCCTGGTCGACCCGGAAGTGGAAATCCGCCCGGCGACCACCCAGGTGGACGACCTGCTCTCGGAGATCCGCCTACGCGTGGCGGAGGACCAGCGCGTGCTGGTCACCACCCTGACCAAGCGCATGGCCGAGGACCTCACCGACTACCTGGGCGACCACGACGTGCGGGTGCGCTACCTGCACTCCGATATCGACACCGTGGAGCGAGTGGAGATCATCCGCGATCTGCGTGCTGGCGCCTTCGACGTGCTGGTGGGGATCAACCTGCTGCGCGAGGGCCTGGACATGCCCGAGGTGGCGCTGGTGGCGATCCTCGATGCGGACAAGGAAGGCTTCCTGCGTTCCGAACGCTCGCTGATCCAGACCATCGGCCGCGCCGCGCGGAACCTGCACGGCAAGGCGATCCTCTATGCCGACAACATCACCGGCTCGATGCAGCGGGCGATCAACGAGACCGAGCGCCGCCGCGCCAAGCAGCTGGAGTTCAACGCCAAGCACGGCATCGTGCCCAAGGGCGTGAAGAAGGACATCAAGGACATCCTCGAGGGTGCCGTAGTGCCGGGCGCCAAGGGCAAGCGCCGCAGCCTGGCGAAGGTGGCGGAGGAGAGCGGGCGCTACGAGAACGAGCTGCGTACGCCGGACGAGATCGCCAAGCGCATCAAGCAGCTGGAAGAGCGCATGTACCAGTTGGCGCGGGACCTGGAGTTCGAGGCCGCTGCCGGGGTGCGCGACGAGATCGGCAAGTTGCGCGACCGTATGGTGGCGATGGGCTGAGCGACCGCCGCCCCGATGGCCTGTGCCAATTCAGGCCCTCACCCTGACCCTCTCCCGGAGGGAGAGGGGACTGTCCTGAGTGGGCTGGTAGTCTGGTGCTCGCCGGATAACTCCGTTTTGCCACAGATGCCGAACGGCTCCCTCTCCCTCTGGGAGAGGGCTGGGGTGAGGGGCTTTTGGGCTGGTCCCGAAGCAAGGCCGAACGATCGATCTGGCCGCTCAGTGCGCCCCGGCTCCCGCCCCAGCACCCACGCCGGCCGGCAGTGGACGGGTCAGCAGCACCGCCACCATGCTGACCGCCAGGACGACGCCGATGGCGTGGAAGGCGTCGTTGTAGGCCATGATCGCCGCCTGCTGGTGGACGATCTCGCTGATCTTGCCCAGCGCCGCCTGCTGGGTGCCCAGCTGCGAAGTCAGTTGCGCCAGACGTTCGTCCACCGCGCCATTCACTGGCACCACTGCTTCACGCAGGTAGTCGTAGTAGACCTTGGCGCGGCTATCCAGCAGCGTAGCCAGCAGGGCGATGCCGATGGCGCCGCCGAGGTTGCGCAGGATGTTGAACAGGCTGGAGGCGGAGCCGGCGTCCTGCGGTTGCAGGTAGACGGTGGCGATCAGTGAGATGGTGACCATCACCATTGGCTGGCCGAGGGCGCGCAGCAGCTGGATCTGGTTGAACTGCGGGCCGGCGAAGTCCGGATTGAGCACGCCGGAACAGAAGCTGGCCAGACCGAACAGGCCGAAGCCCAGGGCGCAGAGCAGACGCGGCTCGACGATCTTCATCAGCTTGGGAATCAGCGGAATGAGGAACAGCTGCGGTATGCCCATCCACATGATCACCTCGCCGATCTGCATGGCGTTGTAGCCCTGGATCTGTGCCAGGTACAGCGGCAGCACGTAGATCGAGCCGTACAGCCCCATCCCCAGGCCGATGCTGGAAATGCTCGACAGGCCGAAGTTGCGGTTGCGCAGAATGCCCAGGTTGATCAGCGGGTTGGGCCGCGAGGTCTGCAGGATCACGAAGAGGATCAGGCTGACCAGGGCGATGCTGCCCAGGCCGACGATCAGGTTGGATTCCAGCCAGTCCTTGCGGTGGCCTTCTTCCAGGAACACCTGCAGGCAGCCCAGGCCGATGGCCATGGTGACGATGCCGGCGTAGTCGGTGCTCTTCAGCAGTTCCCAGTGCGGCGGCTTCTTCTCTAGGCCGTAGAGCAGGCCGGCGATCATCAACAGGCCCGGCGGGATATTGATGTAGAAGATGTATTCCCAGCCGAAGTTCTCGGTCAGCCAACCGCCCAGGGTCGGGCCGATGGAGGGCGCGAAGGTGGCGGTGATGGCGAACAGCGCCATGCCCTTGGGGCGGTGGTGTTCCGGCAGCTTGATCAGCGCCAGGGTGAAGGCCAGCGGGATCAGCGCGCCGCCGGTGAAGCCCTGCATGGCGCGGAACACGATCATGCTCTCCAGATTCCAGGCGAAGGAGCAAAGCAGGGAGGAGAACAGGAAACCGGTGGAAATCATCCAGGCCAGCCGCCGTGCCGAGAGCAGTTGCACCAGCCAGGCGGTGAGCGGGATCATGATGATTTCCGCCACCAGGTAGGAAGTGGAAATCCACGAGCCTTCCTCCAGGGTGGCGGCCAGCGCGCCCTGGATGTCCTTCAGCGAGGAGTTGGTGATCTGGATGTCGAGCACCGCCATGAAGGCGCCGAGCATGGCGCTGAACACGGCGATCCAGTCGCGGCGGGTCGGCTCCCCGGCCGGCCGCACCAGGGCATCAGCGGACACGCAACTCGACCTCGGCATCGACCGACATGCCCGGGCGGATCAGGCCCTTGAGCGGGTTGTCATCGGCGAAGGTGATCTTGACCGGAATGCGCTGCACCACCTTGGTGAAGTTGCCGGTGGCGTTGTCCGGCGGCAGCAGGCTGAACTGCGCGCCGGAGGCAGCGAACAGGCTCTGCACTTCGCCGTCGATGGGGGTGTCGGGGAAGGAGTCGAACACCAGGCGTGCCTTCTGTCCCGGACGCATCTTGCCGATCTGGGTTTCCTTGAAGTTGGCCTGGATCCAGATGCCGTCGTCCGGCACCAGCGACAGCAGCTGGGTGCCGACCTGCACGTACTGGCCGATGCGGGCGTTGCGCTGGCCGACCAGGCCGCTCACCGGTGCGCGGATTTCGGTACGGGCCAGGTTGAGCTCGGCCTGGGCGATGTCGGCGCGGGCGCTCTCGATCTGCGCTTGCAGGCGCTGGACATCGGTGCCGAGGGTGGCGCGCTGGACGCGCTGGGCCTGCAGGTCGGCCTGGGCCTTGGCGACCTGGGAACGTGCGACGCGGGAGTCGGCGGTAAGGGTGGTGACGCGCTCTTCCGAGACGTACCCCGGCCCCCGCAGCGCCTGGGCGCGGCCCAGGTCGACTTCGGCGCGGCCGAGGGTCGCCTGGCTGGCGTTCACGTCGGCTTCGCTGGCGGCGATGGTGCTCGACTGCCCCTTGAGCTTGCTGCGAGCCTGCTCCAGCTCCGCCTCGCGGGTGGCCAGGGTGGCCTTGGCGCGGTCCAGGGCGAGCTTGAAGTCGTCGGCTTCGAGCTTGACTAGCAACTGGCCCTTCTCCACGTGCTGGTTGTCCTGCACCAGCACTTCGTCGATGCGCGCGCCGAGCTGGCTGGCGATACGGGTGATCTCGCCCTGCACGTAGGCGTTATCGGTCGTCTCGACGAAGCGACCGATGAAATACCAGCGCGCCAGGAAGGCGAGGGCGACCACCACGAGGATGGCCAGGAACACGGTCAGGCGACGTTGCAGTTGGGCAGGCATAGTTAAACGAGCGTTTGGTTGACGGAAAAATGTTTGCCAATGTAACAGTGTTCCGTGACGGCACGTAGCCGCTACACTTCGGAAACTTTGTTGCTTATAAGGAACAATCATGGGGCTGGATGATGCGCTGATCTTCACCCGCGTCGTGGAACTGCACAGTTTCACCCAGGCCGCGCAGAGCCTGGGCATGCAGAAGTCCACGGTGAGCCGGCGCATCGTCCTGCTCGAAGAGCGCCTGGGCGTGCGCCTGATCAACCGCACCACCCGCAAGTTGCGCCTGACCGAAGTGGGGCAGGCCTACTACGACCGCTGCCGGCAGATCATGCACGACTTCGCCGAGGCCGAGCAGGCGGTGATGCAGTTGCAGCAGGCGCCGTCGGGACTGTTGCGTATCACTGCGCCCATCGAGTTCGGCCAGATGTACCTGGGCAAGGTACTGGGCGATTTCATGCGGCTCTACCCGCAGATCGCCGCCGAAGTCGAGCTGACCTCACGCAGCGTCGATCCGCTGGAGGAGGGCGTGGACATCGTCATCATGGTCGGCCAGCCGGAAGACTCCACCCTGATCGCCCGGCGCATGCTGATCACCAACCGCTGCCTGTGCGCCAGCCCGGAATACCTGGCCTTGCATGGCCAGCCGCAGCAGGTCGAGGAGCTAGCCGGCCATCGCGCCGTGCTGCTGCAAGCGGATTCCCAGCGCTACTGGCCGCTGAGCGGCGAGAGCATCCCCTGCCATCGGGTGTTGTCGTGCAACAACATCACCTTCGCCCGCGAGGCGGTGCTGGCCGGCGCCGGGATCGCATCGCTGCCGGAACTGATCGTCGACGGACAACTGGCCAACGGCAGCCTGGTGCGCGTCCTGCCGCAGGTGCAGTTGCCGGTCGGCGAGCTCTACGCGGTTTACCCGTCACGGCGCTTCCAGGCGATGAAGGTGAAGGCCTTCCTCGACTTCCTGATCAATAACCTGCCCATTGATGCGGAGCGTTGGCTGGAGCCGGGGGCGGCCCGCCTGATAACATCGCGTCCATGAGCGCGTGTCCTGGCCCGCGCTGTCCTCACCGATTCACATGAGAGCCTTCATGACCACTGTCCGCACCCGTATCGCGCCGTCCCCCACCGGTGATCCGCACGTCGGCACCGCTTATATCGCGCTGTTCAACCTCTGCTTCGCCCGTCAGCACGGCGGCCAGTTCATCCTGCGTATCGAGGATACCGACCAGCTGCGCTCCACCCGCGAATCGGAACAGCAGATCTTCGACGCGCTGCGCTGGTTGGGCATCGAGTGGGACGAAGGTCCGGACGTCGGTGGTCCGCACGGCCCGTACCGGCAGAGCGAGCGCGGCGCCATCTATAAGCAGTACAGCGACGAGCTGGTGGAAAAAGGCCACGCCTTCCCCTGCTTCTGCTCCGCCGAGCGCCTCGACACGCTGCGCGCCGAGCAGCAGGCGCGCAAGGAAACCCCGCGCTACGACGGCCACTGCATGCACCTGACCAAGGAAGAGTCGGCCAAGCGCATCGCCGCCGGCGAATCCCACGTGGTGCGCATGAAGGTGCCGACCGAGGGCGTCTGCGTGGTGCCGGACATGCTCCGTGGCGACGTGGAAATCCCGTGGGACCGCATGGACATGCAGGTGCTGATGAAGGCCGACGGCCTGCCCACCTACTTCCTGGCCAACGTGGTCGACGACCACCTGATGGGCATCACCCACGTTCTGCGTGGCGAGGAGTGGCTGCCCTCGGCGCCCAAGCTGATCAAGCTGTACGAGTACTTCGGCTGGGAGCAGCCGGTGCTCTGCTACATGCCGCTGCTGCGCAACCCGGACAAGAGCAAGCTGTCCAAGCGCAAGAACCCCACCTCCATTACCTTCTACGAGCGCATGGGCCTGCTGCCCCAGGCCCTGTTGAACTACCTCGGCCGCATGGGCTGGTCCATGCCGGATGAGCGCGAGAAGTTCAGCCTGGCGGAGATGATCGAGCACTTCGACCTGTCCCGCGTATCGCTGGGCGGCCCGATCTTCGACATCGAGAAGCTCTCCTGGCTGAACGGTCAGTGGATTCGCGAACTGTCCGTCGAGGACTTCGCCAAGGAAGTGCAGAAGTGGGCGCTCAACCCCGAGTACCTGATGAAGATCGCCCCGCACGTGCAAGGCCGTGTGGAGAACTTCAGCCAGATCGCCCCGCTGGCCGGCTTCTTCTTCAGCGGCGGCGTGCAACTGGACGCCAAGCTGTTCGAGCACAAGAAGCTCGACGCCACCCAGGTTCGCCAGGTGCTGCAACTGGTGCTGTGGAAGCTCGAAGCGCTGCGTCAGTGGGAGAAGGACAGGATCACCGCGACCATCCAGGCCGTGGCCGAGCACCTGGGGCTGAAGCTGCGTGACGTGATGCCGCTGATGTTCCCGGCCATCACCGGCCAGGCCAGCTCGGTGTCGGTGCTCGACGCCATGGAAATCCTCGGCGCCGACCTGTCGCGCTATCGCCTGCGCCAGGCGCTGGAGCTGCTGGGCGGTGCGTCGAAGAAAGAAGCCAAGGAGTGGGAGAAGATTCGCGACGCCATCGGCGCCTAAGATCTTTCCTACTCTGGAGAAGGCCGGTCGCCGTCAGGTGCCCGGCCTTTTTTAGGTCTGCGCAGCGCGTTTGGCATGGCTGGAGGAGGGCAGGCGGGCTGCTTATTCCGTTGGCCTGGATTCGGGGCGGTCACATAAGTGATTGTTCTTTGGGAGAAAAAAATTAGAAATCTGAAAAAATCTTGTTGACAGGGTTTCGTCTCGCCCCTAAGATGCGCCCCGTTCCAGCGACGAACTGAATGACAGAGCGAAGCGGAACGGTAGATCCAGCGGTACTTTGGGGCTATAGCTCAGCTGGGAGAGCGCTTGCATGGCATGCAAGAGGTCGACGGTTCGATCCCGTCTAGCTCCACCAAATTACCAGTAAGTCTTGTCTGTCCTGGCAAGACCGAAATCGAAGGTTTTGCGTCCCCTTCGTCTAGTGGCCTAGGACACCGCCCTTTCACGGCGGTAACAGGGGTTCGAGTCCCCTAGGGGACGCCACTATCCAGCGACGATGCGTTCGCGTCGTCAGCCAGAGTGATCTGGGGCTATAGCTCAGCTGGGAGAGCGCTTGCATGGCATGCAAGAGGTCGACGGTTCGATCCCGTCTAGCTCCACCAATTTCCCAATCGGGATGAAGCCAGAATCCACCGCCTGGTGGGTTTCTTCGAAGGATATGTCCCCTTCGTCTAGTGGCCTAGGACACCGCCCTTTCACGGCGGTAACAGGGGTTCGAGTCCCCTAGGGGACGCCATTTTTATCGCTCTGCGATGCCTATAGGGCCACTGAGACTTTCAGTGGCCCTTTTGTTTTTCTCCCTCCTGAAAGATTTTCTCCCGACCAGCGGTCGCGCATTCTGCTTGCCGATTTTTATTATGAGAATAATATTCTGATCATAATATTTTTGGAGCGATGCCATGAGCGACAAGAAGGCCCAGACCCGCGAACGCATCCTGTCCGCTGCCACCAGCGCGCTGCTCAAGCGCGGTCCGGTCGATCCCAGTGTGGGCGAGGTGATGTCGGCGGCGGGGCTGACCGTGGGCGGCTTCTACGCGCATTTCGAGAGCAAGGACGCGCTGATGCTGGAGGCGTTCCGCCAACTGCTGAGCAAGCGTCGGGCCGGGCTGAAGATGTTCGATCCGCAAATGAGTTTTGCCGAGCGCCGGGCCCTGGCGGCGCAATTCTACCTGTCGCGCAAGCACCGCGATACCGAGGACGAAGGCTGTCCGATTCCCAGCTCCCTGAGCGAAGTGGCGCACCTCCCGGAAGGCTTCCGTGAGGCGCTGGAGGAGCACGTGGAGCTGATGGTGGCGAGCCTTGCTGAACGTCCGGAGGAAATCGACGCGGTGCTCAGCGACATGGCCCTGATGATTGGCGGATTGGCGCTGGCCCGTGCCCTGGGCAAGGGCGACCTGTCCGATCGTGTCCTGCGTGCCGCGAAGAAAGCGGTGATCTGAGGGAGGTACGGAAATGAGCAGTCTGAGCTGGGTTCGAGGAATCAACTCCACCCTGGGCCGCGTTGCGCCGCAATGGGCGGCGGAGCGCATGCGTCAGCTGTTCGTGACGCCCAACGAGCACGCGCCGCGAGACTGGGAGTTGCCGTTGCTGGCCAGCTCCGAGCGCGTCACCCTGCGTTTCGGCCTGTCCGCGCTGCGCTGGGGGGAAGGGCCGGCAGTGCTGCTGATGCATGGCTGGGAAGGGCGGCCCACCCAGTTCGCTACGCTGATCGAGAATCTGGTGGGTGCCGGATACGGGGTGATCGCCCTCGACGGGCCTGGACACGGCCGGTCGCCCGGCCAGGAAGCGGACATCGTGCTGTTTGCCCGTGCTCTCCTGGAAGCGGCCGGTGAGTTGCCGCCGCTGCGCGCGGTGATCGGCCATTCCATGGGCGGCGCCAGCGCTTTGCTGGCTACCCAGATGGGTTTGCGTACCGAAACCCTGGTGACCATCGGAGCACCGAGTAATGTGCTCGGCGTTCTGCGCGGTTTCTCCAAAGTGGTCGGCTTGCCGCCGGTGGCGCGCTCGCGCTTCATCCGGATGATCGAAAGTCGTTCGGGCATCGCGGCCAAGCAACTGGACGTCGCGCGCTACGAGTTGGACTTTCCCGGTCTGGTGGTGCACGCCGAGGATGATCGTTACGTTCGGGTGAGCGAGGCCACGGCCATTCACGAGGCCTGGCCGCAGAGCCGGCTGCTGCGCCTGACCGATGGCGGACATCACCGGGTGCTGGCGGATCCGGCGGTCATCGATGCGGTCCTGGAGCTGCTGGAAGAGGTCGAGGAGCCCCTGCCCCTGGCACTGGTTTCCTGAGTCATTCACTACATTGATAACGGTGGCTACAGGCCGCCGTTATCGTTTCATGATGGCCCGTTGCGGGTCGTCAGGCCCCGCGCGCTGGCGTAGACTTCCGGGCATTTCCGGCTGCCCCGGCCTGGGCGCGAGGTCTTGCGCATGCGGGTGGCCGATTGGGGGAAACGCATGAATCTGTCGCTGGACTGGGTGCTGCAGCAGGCGCGCCCGGTCATGCCGGTGTTGGTGATCGAGGATGTGGCGCTGGCCGGTGATCTGGCCCGCGCGTTGTATGACGGTGGTGTGCGGGTGCTCGAAGTGACCCTGCGCACGCCGCAGGCGCTGGATGCCCTCGCGGAGATCCGCCGCGAGCTGCCCGAGATGATCCTCGGCGCCGGCACACTGATCCACACCGAGCAGTTCCAGGAGGCCCGCGATGCCGGCGCGCAGTTCGCCATCAGCCCCGGCTGCACGCCACGTCTGGTGGCCGCCGCCGATGATGCGAAATTGCCGTTCCTGCCCGGCGTGATGACGCCTTCGGAAGTGCTGGTGGCGCTGGAATACGGCTACCGCTCGCTGAAGCTGTTCCCCGCCGACGGCAATGCGGCGATCCGGATGCTCAAGAGCCTGAAGGAGCCCTTCACCGGCATCCGCTTCTGCCCGACCGGCGGCATCACCCAGGAAAACCTGCTCAACGTCCTGCGCCTGCCCAACGTCGCCTGTGTCGGCGGCACCTGGATCGCACCGCCGAGCCTGGTGCGCGCCCGTGCCTGGGACCAGATCACTCAATTGGCCGTCGAAGCACGCGAACTGGCCGCAAGCCTGGAGCATTCCTCATGAGTTGGCAGTTGCCCGATCCCTTCGTCATCGACATCGAGGTCAAGGCTGAAGACATCGACGGTCTCGGTCATGCCAACAATGCCGTCTACGTCAGCTGGCTGGAGCGTTGCGCCTGGCGCCACTCCCAGCGGCTCGGCCTGGATCTGGCCGAGTACCGCCGGCTGGACCGCGCCATGGCCGTGGTGCGCCACGAGGTGGACTACCTGGCGGCCGCCTACGAAGGCGACCAGCTGCAACTGGCGACCTGGATCGTCGAGTCCGATCAGCGCCTGAAGATGACCCGTCACTTCCAGCTGGTGCGCCCGGAAGACGCAGTGACCCTGCTGCGCGCGCAGACCACCTTCGTCTGCATCGAACTGTCCACCGGCAAGCCCAAGCGCATGCCGGCGGAGTTCATCGAAGGCTACGGCCGCGCCTTGCTCTCTCCGGAAGCCGTGGCCGCCGGCGCGTGATCCGTCGCGCCGCGCTTTTCCCGGCGCGGCGCATTCCCTACAATCCGCCGCCCCGCAATTACTCAAGGCTCGCCTGTCGTGCAGATCGCCCTGGCCCCGATGGAAGGGCTGGTAGATGACATCCTCCGCGATGTGCTGACCCGTGTCGGCGGCATCGACTGGTGCGTCACCGAATTCATCCGCATCAATGACCGGCTGCTGCCGCCGTCGGCCTTCCTGGCGCTCGCCCCGGAGCTGGAACACGGCAGCCGCACCCGCGCCGGCGTGCCGATGCGCGTACAACTGCTCGGCTCCGATCCGCAGTGCCTGGCGGAGAACGCCGTGCAGGCCTGCGAGCTGGGCGCGCCGGTGATCGACCTGAATTTCGGCTGCCCGGCGAAGACCGTGAACCGCTCCCGTGGCGGCGCGGTGCTGCTCAAAGAGCCCGAGCTGATGTTCAGCATCATCGAGACGGTGCGCCGCGCCGTGCCGGCGCACATCCCGGTCACCTCGAAGATGCGCCTGGGCTACGACAGCCCGGACGGCGCTATCGACTGTGCCCGAGCCCTGGCCGACGCCGGCTCCGCCCATGTGGTGGTGCACGCGCGGACCAAGGTGGACGGCTACAAGCCGCCGGCGCACTGGGAGTGGGTGGCCAGGGTGGCGGATGCGGTGAAGGTGCCGGTGTTCGCCAATGGCGAAGTCTGGACCCTGGATGACTATCACCGCTGCCGTTCCATCAGCGGCGTGGCGGACATCATGCTCGGGCGCGGACTGGTCTCCCGTCCGGACCTTGCGCGGCAGATTGCAGCCTGGCGTGACGGTCGCGAAGTGGTGCCGATGCCCTGGTCGGAAGTGCGCGTGCTGCTCGACGATTTCTGGCGCCAGGCGCGGCGCAAGCTGGCGCCGCGTTATGCGCCGGGGCGGCTGAAGCAGTGGCTGGGGATGCTCACCCGCAGCTATCCCGAAGCCGTAGAGCTGTTCACCCAGGTGCGCCGCGAGCATGACTGCGAGCTGATCGACCGGATGATGCAGGTCGAGATCGAAGAAGCGGCCTGAGCCGGCTCTTGATTTTCGTAGGAGCGAGCTTGCTCGCGAACGGGTTGGCCGGCTGGATTCGGTACTTGGGTGGTTCGCGAGCAAGCTCGCTCCTACAGGTAAGTCCGGCGCGCTAGCGCCGTATCCGTGAGGTCCGATCAGCGCCCGCCGCTGACGTCGACGAACCCGCCGGTGCTGTAGCTGGACTCGTCCGAGGCCAGGAATAGAATCGCCCGCGCCACTTCCTCCGCCTCGCCACCCCGGCCCAGGGGAATCGCCGATTGCAGGCGCTCGACACGCCCCGGCTCGCCGCCGCTGGCGTGGATCTCGGTCCTGATCAGTCCCGGCCGCACCGCATTGACTCGGATGCCTTCGCCGGCCACTTCCTTCGCCAGGCCGATGGTCAGGCTGTCCACCGCGCCCTTGGCCGCCGCGTAGTCGATGTACTCGTTGGGCGAGCCCAGGCGCGAGGCCATGGACGAGACGTTGACGATGCTCCCGCCGTTGCCGCCGTGCTTGCGCGCCATGCGCTTCAGCGCCTCGCGGCAGCAGAGGAAGGTGCCGGTGACGTTCACCGCGAACACCCGCTGCAGGCGTGCCACGTCCATGTCTTCCAGGCGCATCTGGCGCTCCAGGATGCCGGCGTTGTTCACCAGCACGTCGAGGCGGCCGAACGCGTCGTCCACTTCGCGGAACAGGCGCAGCACGTCCTCCTCGTTCGATACGTCGGCGGCGAACGCCCGAGCCGTTCCGCCGGCAGCGGTGATCCGTGCCACCAGCGCCTCGGCGGTCTCGCGTTCGCGGCGATAGTTGATCGCCACCCGGTAGCCGCGTTCGGCGGCGAGGAGGGCGGTGGCGGCACCGATGCCGCGACTGGCGCCGGTGATCAGCATGACCTTGTCCATGGAAAATCTTCCCGTTGCGAAGGGGGCTTGAAATGGATTCGAGCAGCCCAATCTATGTTCCTGCGGGAGGCCGAAGACGGGTCCCGCACCGGAGTTCTGAAGTCAGGCTCCAGATCATACCTTGCTGAAATTTTCAGGAGATTCGCATGAGCAACGTCCTTTCCCTCGCCCCGCTGTTCCGCCAGTCCATCGGTTTCGACCGCTTCAACGATCTGTTCGAATCCGCACTGCGCAGCGAAAGCGGCAGTTCCTACCCGCCCTACAACGTCGAGAAGCATGGTGACGACCAGTACCGCATCGTCATCGCCGCCGCCGGCCTGCAGGAGGAAGACCTGGAATTGCAGGTGGAGCGCGGCGTGCTGACCGTTAACGGCGGCAAGCGCGAAAAGACTTCCGAGAGCGTCACCTACCTGCACCAGGGCATCGCCCAGCGTGCCTTCAAGCTGTCCTTCCGCCTGGCCGACCACATCGAGGTCCAGGGCGCGTCGCTGAAGAACGGCCTGTTGAGCATCGAACTGGTGCGCATCATCCCGGAAGAAGCCAAGCCCAAGCGGATCGCCATCAACGGCCAGCGCCCGGCCATCGAAGGCTGAGCATCGCCTCGGCACTGACCGAGCCGTAGCCGCAAAGCAAAACGCCCGCCTCGAAAGAGGCGGGCGTTTTCGTTTCTACGTCGGTCAGGCGCTCTGCCGCTCCGGCATTGGCGCCGAGCGATTGCGCCACCAGGCGATGACGATTGCCACCATCAGGACGAAGCCCAGGTAGCCCATGATCGGGTAGACGATCCCCACCAGCTTGACGAAGCCGACCTGGCTACCGATGAAGGCGAGCACCACCGCGGCCACTGTGGCCACGCGGAACGGCACGCCATAGGCGGCGCAGCGCGCGGCCAGGGTGTAGGCGAAGCCGCTGGTGGTGCAGTACAGCTTCACCAGCAGCAGCGCGAGCATCACGTCGCCGAACCAGGGGGCGATGTGGTTGCTCAGCAGCAGGGTGGGAATGGCGCTGTCGCCGATCACGTCGATCTGCACCAGCATCACCAGGGCCATGGCCAGGATCAGCACGCCGACGCCGGCCCCGCCGATCATGCCGCCCAGCCCGGCCTTGCGCAGGTTGGCCACGCTGCTGCCCATCACCACCACGGCAGCCGCGGTGGCGGCGACGTTGTAGGAAACATAGAGGAAGGCGCTGAGCAGCCAGTTGGGCGCCGGATGCGGCAGGGCGAGGGCGATCTGTTCCAGTTCGGCGAGCGGCTTCTGGATGTGCGTCAGGGCGTAGATGGCGATGATCGCCACGATGATCATCAGCACCGGGGTGATCAGGCTCATCAGGGTGATCACCCGCTTCAGGCCCAGGCACACCGTGATGATGGTCAGCACGCCCAGCACGATGCCGCCGATGTTGTGGCCGATGCCCAGTTGCTGTTCGAAGGAGGAGTTGGCGCCGGCGAACATCACCACCATGGTGCCGAACAGGAAGAAGGTCAGCATCAGGTCGACGACGCGGCCCAGCGGCTTGCCGCAGATGAACTCCATCGCTTCTTTGTGCGACTGCGTCTGCAGGCGGCTGCCGATCTGGTAGAGGTTCATCAGCAGGAAGGCGAACAGCGCCAGCGCCACCACGGCGCCGGCCAGGCCCATGATGCCGAAGCTGCCGAAGAACTGGAGGATCTCCTGGCCCGAGGCGAAACCGACGCCGACCACCAGGCCTATGTAGGCACCACCGAGCTTGAGACTGGTATTCATGATCGAAACCCTATTGTTGTTATTGGGGCGGCCGCGCCTGGGGCGAGGCCGGAGGAAGGATCACGCTTCGCCGACGTAGGCCTGGACTTCCACTTCGACGTCCACGCCCAGCGCCAGGGCGGAGGCCACGCAGGAACGCACCGGCAGGCCCTGGTCGAAGTAGCGCTTGTACACCTCGTTGAAGCCGGCGAAATGCGCCATGTCCGACAGCCACACGGTGGCCTTCACCACCTGGGAGTAGTTCGCGCCGCAGGCTTCCAGGCTCTCGGCGATACGGGTCATCACCGCTTCGGTCTGGGTCTGGATGTCGCCATTCACCACCTGGCCATCCGCCGTCATCGGGATCTGCCCGGAAAGGAACAGGAAGCCGCCGGCCTTGACCGCGCGGGAGAAGGGGAAGGGCAGGGTGCTGGGATAACGCTGGATATCGCTCATGGGAGTGCCTCCGGTAGGACTCAACGCAAGCGCGCCGGGCTCAGGCGCAGGGGATCCACGCCTTCCTGGCGCAGGGATTCGGGAAGCGGCTGGCCGAGCAGCAGCGACTGGGCCAGGCGCGACACGCCATCGGCCGACTGGATGCCATAGCCGCCCTGGGCGGCCAGCCAGAAGAACGCGGGGTTCTGCTCGTCCTGGCCGATCACCAGGTCGCCGTCGGCGACGAAGGAGCGCAGGCCGGCCCAGCTATGGCTCGGGCGACGGATCGTCAGGGTGGTGTGTTCTTCGATGTGGTGCACACCCAGGGCGATGTCCAGCTCTTCGGGCTGCACGTCCTGCGCCTGTACCGGGTCGGCGTTGGCGGGCGAGCCGAGCAACTGGCCGGCGTCGGGCTTGAAGTAGAAGCTCTCGTCGATGCCGATCACGGTGGGCCAGTGGCTGATGTCGACGCCGTCCGGGACTGGGAAGGTGAAGGCGGTGCGGCGGCAGGGCTGCAGGCCGACCGGACGGATGCCGCAGCGCTCGGCCACGTGATCGGCCCAGGCGCCGGCGGCGTTCACCAGTTGCCTGGCCTGCACCGTTTCGCCCTGGCTGAGCTGCAGCGTCCACAGGCCGTCTTCGTGCCGGGCCGACAGCAGCTCGCGGTTGCAGCGCAGTTCGCCATCGCGCTGCCGCAGGCCACGCAGGTAGCCCTGGTGCAGTGCGTGCACGTCGAGATCGCGGGCATCGGGTTCGTACAGCGCACCGGCGATGGCGTCGGCGCGCAGGTACGGCAGGAATTCCAGCGCCTGTTCGGTGCTGATGCGCCGCACTCCCGGTGTGGCTTCGGCCTGCTTGAGCAGGTCGACCTGCTCGGGACCGCCGACATACAGGCAGCCGCGCGGGGTGAGGATTGGGTGCTCGCTGAAACCGGCCGGCGGGTTTTCGTAGAAGGCCCGGCTGGCACGGGTCAGCGCCTGGATCTGCGGGGTGCCGTAGGCCTCCATGAACATGGCGGCGGAGCGTCCGGTGGAGTGGTAGCCGGGCTGTTCTTCCCGCTCCAGCACCAGTACCCGATGGGTCTCGCTCAGCCGGTAGGCGAGGGATGCGCCAGCGATGCCGGCGCCGATGATGACGATGTCGAATGGATTCACGGCAAGGACCTTCTGCAGGTTTTCTCTTATGTGAGAAATCTAAGATATGAGAATTTTTGCGACAAAGGCAAGGCCCGGTAAACTTTCCGCATCCCCTTTCGAGATGCCTCATGAGCGAATCCGCCCAAGCCCAGCCCAAGCCGCAGCAACTGGATCGGAATGAAGTCGGCGCGCGCCTGAGGGCGGTGCGCAAGCAGCGGAAACTGACCTTGAAACAGCTCTCCGACCTGTCTGGCGTGGCGGTTTCCACGCTGTCGAAGATGGAGCTGGCGCAGGTTGCGGTGAGCTATGACAAGCTGGCGGCGGCGGCTCGCGCGCTGCAGGTGGATATCGCCCAGTTGTTCCGCCCGCTACCGTCCGTCGGCGCCCAGGCCGGGCTGAAAACCTTCGTGAAGACCCGCGTCGATGAGGCCGCCGGCTACGATACCGGCGGTTACGAGTACTACCCGATTGCCGGCGACTTCCCGCAGCGCAGCATGACGCCACTGTATGCGCGCATCTTCGCCCGCGAGGTGGGGGACTTCGACGATTTCGTCCGCCACCCCGGCCAGGAGTTCGCTCTGGTGGTGTCCGGACGTGTGCGCATCCAGTTCGAGACGGGCGAGTCGGTGAGCATCGGCCCGCGCGAGACGGCCTACTTCGACAGCAGCGTCGGCCACCTCTACCTGAATGACGGCGAGGCGGACGAGGCGCAGGTGATGGTGGTGATGTCGGAGTTGCGCCCGGCCGACTGACCGGGCGGTGCGCGTCAGGGCGCCCCGTGCATGTCCCGGCGCGGCAGCAGGTCGATGAAGGCCTGCAGCGGCACGGGCCGGCTGAACAGGTAGCCCTGGTACAGGTGGCAGCCCTGTTCTTCCAGCAAGGCAAGCTGCTCCGGGGTTTCCACGCCTTCGGCGATCAGCTCCAGGCCCAGGCTGTGCCCCATGGCGATGATGGCGCGGACGATCTCCGCGTCGTTGCTGTTACTGGGGGCGTCGCGGACGAAGCTCTGGTCGATCTTCAGGCTGTCCACCGGCAGGCGCTTGAGGTAGGTGAGTGAGGAGTAGCCGGTGCCGAAGTCGTCCATGGCGAAACGCACCCCGGCCTGGCGCAGGCGCTGCATCCGCGCGATGGTGTCCTCCAGTTGCTGGATCACGATCCCTTCGGTGATCTCCAGTTTCAGCAGACTGGCCGGCAGTCCGGCCTTGTGCAGGCTGTCGAGGACGCGCTCGACGAAGTCGTTCTGGCGGAACTGCCGCGGGCTGATGTTCACGCTGAGGCAGAAGTCATCGATGTCGATCCGTCCTTCGGCGAGCAGGCGCGCGCAGGTGCGGCAGGCCTCCTCGATGACCCAGCGGCCGACTTCGATGATCAGCCCGCTGTCTTCCAGTACGCGGATGAAGCTGGCCGGCGATTGTGGTCCCTGGGTCGGGTGGTCCCAGCGCAACAGCGCTTCGGCGCCGACGATGCGCGAGCCGCGGGAGTCGATCTGCGGCTGGTAGTGCAGGCTGAACTCGCGACGGGCGATGGCCATGCGCAGGCCGCTCTCCAGGCGCAGGCGCTCGCTGGCGGCTTTCTGCATGGAGGCGTGGAACAGCTGCACGGTATTGCGACCGGCGTCCTTGGCGCGGTACATGGCGATGTCGGCGCGCTTGAGCAGGTCCTCGGGCGTCGCGCCGTCGTCGGGTATCAGGGCGATGCCGATGCTCGGGGTGATCTGCAGGCGGTGCCCGTCCAGCAGCATGGGTTCGGCCAGCAGGTCGCGCAGTTTCTCCGCCAGTTGGCGCACCCGGCGCGCGGTTTCCAGGCGGCTGCCGTCGATACCGGTCAGCAGGATCACGAACTCGTCACCGCCCAGCCGCGCCACCGTGTCTTCCTGGCGCACGCTGGCTTCCAGGCGCGCGGTGACCATCTGCAGGATGGCATCGCCCACCGAGTGCCCCAGCGAGTCATTGATGTGCTTGAAGTGGTCCAGGTCGAGGAACAGCAGCGCGCCGCGCAGGTCGTGCCGCTGCAGCAGGGCGATCTGCTGCTTGAGGCGGTCCATCAGCAGGGCGCGGTTGGGCAGGTCGGTCAGGGCGTCGTGGTAGGCCAGGTGCTGGATGCGCGCTTCCGCCTCGCGCAGCTCGCTGGTGTCGCGGGCGGTCAGCAGCAGGCAGGCGGTGCCGCCCAGGTCGATCTGCTCAACCGAGACGTCCACCGTCTTGACCGTGCCGTCGCGGTGGCGGCCGAGCATTTCCAGGTGGTGTACGAAGCCGTCGCGTTTCAGCGCGGCAAGCATGTCCTGGCGTTCGTTGGGGTCGGCCCAGATGTTGATGCCCATCGCGGTCTGGCCGATCACCTCGTCCGGCCGATACCCGGTCAGGCGATGGAAGCCTTCGTTGACCTCGATGTAGCGGCCGCTGTCGCGCTCGGTGATGGTGATGGCGTCGGGGCTGGAGTGGAACGCCTTGTAGAATTTCTCCTGGCTGGCCTTGAGCTCCGCCTCCGCCTGCAGGCGCCCGGTGACGTCGCGGAAGGTTGAGAGGATGCACAGTTGGCGGTCGACCCAGATCAGCCGGCTGGCGACCATGCAGGTGATGGGTTTGCCCTCGCGGGTGAGGAACTGCACCTCGATGTTCTGGAGCGAATGGTCGCGCATCAGTTGCTCGAACAGTCGCTCGCGCAGTTGGTTGTCCGCCCAGAAGGCGATCAGGTGCGACGATTGGCCGATGATCTCCTCGGCGCGCCAGCCAAAGGTACTGCAGAAGCTCGGATTGATTTCGATGAACTCGCCGTCGCGCACCCGCGACACGCAGATCGGGTCGGGGCTGCCCTGGAACAGGCTGGCGAACTTTTCCTCGGAGGCTTCCAGGTTGCGTTCGCGCACCACCTGCTCGGTGATGTCGAGCAAGGTGCCGGCCATGCGCAGCGGCTTGCCTTCGGTGTTCCGGTAGAGCCGGGCGCGGCTCTCCAGGTAGCGCACTTCGCCGGATTGCAGCTGGGCGCGGTAGGTGAACTGGTAGTCGTTGTCCGGACCCTTGGCCAGGCGCGCGTAGGCCTGGCGCATGCGCCGGCGATCGGCTTCGTCGACGCAGGCGAAGAATTCGCCGAAGGGGCCGTGGAAGTCCCGCGCCGGCAGTTCGTGGAGCACGGCGGCGCGGGTGGAGCCGTAGATCATCCCGGAGGGGATGTGCCAGTCCCAGATGCCCAGCTGTGCGGAGTCCAGCGCCAGGTCGAGGCGCTCCTGGCTGTCGCGCAGGGCCTGTTCCTGGGCGCGCAGGCGGGTGACGTCGCGGATGGTCAGGACCAGGCAGTTGCGGCCCTGCAGTTCGATCTGGCAGCCGTAGACACGGGCGCTGCGCGCTTCGCCTGCGCGGGTGAGCAGGGTGACTTCGAAGCCGTCGATGCGTTGCTCGGCGTCGAAGGTGTCGAGCATCCGCTGGCGTTCATCCAGGCTGCGCCAGATGCCCAGCTGCAGCGAGGTCCGGCCGATGGCTTCGTCGCGGCTCCAGCCGAAGCGTTCGGTGAAGCTGGCGTTGATCTCGCGGAAACACCCGCTGTCCCGGTCGGTGATGACCATGGCGTCGGGGCCGGTATGAAAAGCCTTGGCGAACTGATCCTGGCTTTCGGATTCAGGCAGGGAGGATGAGGAGTGTCGGGTCATGCATCGCTCCTCGGCAAGAAACCGAGACCGCTCACAAGGCGGTTGCGAAATGGCGTGCGGACGGGCATTCGGGCCCCTTGTTCTTCTAGTTCTGCCAGAACAATAGAGGTTAGGCCGCGACAGGCGCAAGCCCCGCCGCCTGGGCGTCGAGCAGGCGCATGAAGGCGCGCGCGGCGTTGGACAGCGTGCGTTCGGTATGCAGGATGTAGCCCAGCTGACGGCTGAGCTGGATGTCCTGCAGCGGCAGGCGCACGACGCTGTCGTCGAGCATGGTGCGCGGCAGCACGCTCCAGGCCAGGCCGATGGAGACCATCATCTTGATGGTCTCCATATAGTTGGTGCTCATGCCGATGTTCGGCGTCAGACCCTCGGCCTCGAACATGCGCCGCACGATGTGGTGGGTGAAGGTATTGCCGCCGGGGAACACCGCAGGGTGCCGCGCCACGTCGGCGAGGAATACCGGGCCTTGCACCGACAGTGGGTGCTCGGGGGCGGCGACGAAGTCCAGCGGGTCGTCCCACACCGGCACGGCGCGCACGGGTTCTGCGGTTTCCGGGGCGAGGGTGATCACGGCCAGCTCGGCCCGGCCATGGAGAATCTCTTCATAGGCCACTTCCGAATCGCAGAACTGGATGTCCAGCGCGACCTGCGGGTGGGCCTTGGTGAAGGCGCGCAGCAGCGGCGGCAGGCGGTGCAGGCCGATGTGGTGGCTGGTCGCCAGGACCAGCCGGCCGCTGACTTCGCCATTGAGATTGGTCAGGGCGCGGCGGGTGTCGTCCAGCACGCTGAGGATCTGGTAGGCGCGCGGCAGCAGGGCGCGGCCGGACTCGGTCAGGGTCACTTCGCGACCGACGCGGTCGAACAGGCGCACGCCCAGTTGGCTCTCCAGGGCGGCGATGCGTTTGCTCACCGCCGGCTGGGTCAGGTGCAGGCGCTCGCCGGCTTCGGAGAAGCTGCCGGACTCGGCGATGGCGAGGAAGGTGTTGAGGCTGGTCAGGTCCATGTCGACTCCCTGTTAGGGCTGGAAACGGCGCCCGACTCTTATAACGCACCTGTATTCCTTCTGGGAATCCTTTGGATAAAAAATATGAATTTGAGTTATTCGGCTCCTTTCCATAGCATCATCCCCACAAGCCCAAGGGGCATAGAAAGACGCTGATGAGGATTCTCTGATGGCCGGCAAGACGCTGTACGACAAGCTCTGGGAAATGCACGAGGTGAAGCGCCGTGACGATGGTTCGTCGCTCATCTATATCGATCGCCACATCCTTCACGAAGTGACCTCGCCGCAGGCCTTCGAAGGCCTGCGCCTGGCCGGCCGCAAGCCGTGGCGCATCGACGCGAACATCGCGACCCCGGACCACAACGTGCCGACCACCCAGGCCGAGCGCAAGGGCGGCATCGATGCCATCGCCGACGAAGTGTCGCGTATCCAGGTCCAGACCCTGGACGAGAACTGCGATGACTTCGGTATCCTCGAATTCAAGATGAACGACATCCGCCAGGGCATCGTCCACGTGGTCGGCCCGGAGCAGGGCGCCACCCTGCCGGGCATGACCGTGGTCTGCGGCGACTCGCACACTTCGACCCACGGCGCCTTCGGTGCGCTGGCCCACGGCATCGGCACCTCCGAGGTGGAGCACGTGCTGGCCACCCAGTGCCTGGTCGCCAAGAAGATGAAGAACATGCAGGTCCGCGTGGAAGGCAAACTGCCCTTCGGCGTGACTGCCAAGGACATCGTCCTCGCGGTGATCGGCAAGATCGGCACCGCGGGCGGCAACGGCCATGCCCTGGAGTTCGCCGGCAGCGCCATCCGCGACCTGTCCATGGAAGGCCGCATGACCATCTGCAACATGTCCATCGAAGCGGGCGCCCGCGTCGGCATGGTGGCGTGCGACGAGAAAACCATCGCATACGTGAAGGGCCGTCCGTTCGCGCCGCAGGGCGGCGACTGGAACAAGGCCGTGGAAGCCTGGAGCGACCTGGTTTCCGACGCCGACGCGCACTTCGACACCATCGTCGAGCTGCGTGCCGAGGACATCAAGCCGCAGGTCAGCTGGGGCACTTCCCCGGAAATGGTCCTGGCCGTCGACCAGAACGTGCCGGACCCGGCCGTGGAAGCCGACCCGGTCAAGCGCGACTCCATCGTCCGCGCGCTCAAGTACATGGGCCTGAACGCCAACCAGGCGATCACCGATATCCAGCTGGACCGCGTGTTCATCGGTTCCTGCACCAACTCGCGCATCGAAGACCTGCGCGCCGCTGCCGCCGTGGCCAAGGGCCGCAAGGTCGCCGCCACTGTCAAGCAGGCGCTGGTGGTGCCGGGCTCGGGCCTGGTGAAAGCCCAGGCTGAACGGGAAGGCCTGGACAAGATCTTCATCGAAGCCGGCTTCGAATGGCGTGAACCGGGCTGCTCCATGTGCCTGGCGATGAACCCGGACCGCCTGGAGAGCGGCGAGCATTGCGCTTCCACCTCCAACCGCAACTTCGAAGGCCGCCAGGGTGCCGGTGGTCGTACCCACCTGGTGAGCCCGGCGATGGCTGCCGCGGCTGCCGTGACCGGTCGTTTCATCGACGTACGTGAATTGATGCAGGCCTGAGGAGACCTATAAATGAAAGCCTTTACTCAGCACACCGGTCTCGTCGCGCCGCTCGACCGTGCCAACGTCGACACCGACCAGATCATCCCCAAGCAATTCCTCAAGTCGATCAAGCGCACCGGCTTCGGCCCGAACCTGTTCGACGAGTGGCGCTACCACGACGTGGGGCAGCCGAACCAGGACAACTCCAAGCGTCCGGTGAACAAGGACTTCGTGCTGAACTTCCCGCGCTACGAGGGCGCCAGCGTGCTGTTGGCCCGCGAGAACTTCGGTTGCGGCTCCTCCCGCGAGCACGCGCCGTGGGCGCTGGACGAGTACGGCTTCCGTGCCGTGATCGCTCCGAGCTTCGCCGACATCTTCTTCAACAACAGTTTCAAGAACGGCCTGCTGCCGATCATCCTGAAAGATGAAGAGATGGACGAACTGTTCGCCCAGTGCGAAGCCGCCGAGGGTTACCAGCTGACCGTCGACCTCGCCGCGCAGACCGTGACCCGTCCGGACGGCAAGCAGTACAGCTTCGAAGTGGATGCCTTCCGTAAGCACTGCCTGCTCAACGGCCTGGACGACATCGGCCTGACCCTGCAGGACGCCGACGCCATCCGCAGTTTCGAAACCGGTTACAAGCAACAGCAACCCTGGTTGTTCCGCGACGCCTGATGGCGTCGCAGCACCGCAAGTCAAGGAGACAGTCATGACCGAGAGTCGCCACGAGCAAGTGGTCCAGCGCCAGTTCGGCGCCCAGGCCAACGCTTACCTGACCAGCGCCGTACACGCCCAGGGTGAGGAATTCGCCCAGCTGCGCGAGCGACTGTCGGCGACCACCGGGGCGCGTGTACTGGACCTGGGTTGCGGGGCAGGGCACGTGAGCTTCAACGTCGCGCCGCTGGCTGGCGAAGTGGTGGCCTACGATCTGTCGCAGCAGATGCTCGACGTGGTGGCTGCGGCCGCCGCCGAGCGCGGGCTGGGCAATATCTCCACCCGCTGCGGGGCCGCCGAGCAGCTGCCGTTCAAGGATGGTGAGTTCGACTTCGTCTTCAGCCGCTATTCGGCGCACCACTGGCGCGATGTCGGCCAGGCGCTGCGGGAAGTGCGCCGGGTGCTCAAGCCGGAGGGCGTGGCCTGCTTCATCGATGTGGTGGCGCCGGGCTTGCCTCTGCTGGACACCCATCTGCAGACTGTCGAGGTCCTGCGCGACACCAGCCACGTGCGCGATTACTCCCCGTCGGAGTGGGCGCGTCTGGTCGGCGAGGCGGGCCTTGCAGTGACCGCCGCCAAGCGCCAGCGTCTGCGCCTGGAATTCACCTCCTGGGTCGAGCGCATGCGTACGCCCGAGGTGATGCGCCAGGCCATTCGCGCCCTGCAGCTTTCGGTGGGCGATGAGGTGCGCGAGTATTTCGAAATCGACGCCGAGGGCTCCTTCAGTACCGACGTGCTGGTGCTCTGGGCGCAGCGCTGAAGATTTTTTGAGCGCTCCGGGTAGTGCGAGCCACCCGGGGCGATACGTTATTTGCCAAGCGTCTTTAGATAAGAGAGCAAAGAGATGAGCAAACAGATTCTGGTTCTGCCCGGCGACGGTATCGGCCCGGAGATCATGGCCGAAGCGATCAAGGTCCTGGAGCTGGCCAGCGACAAGTTCCAGCTGGGCTTCGAACTGACCCAGGACGACCTGGGCGGCGCCGCCATCGACAAGTACGGCGTGCCGCTGGCCGACGAGACCCTGGAGCGCGCGCGCAACTCCGACGCCATCCTGCTGGGCGCCGTGGGCGGTCCGAAGTGGGACAAGATCGAGCGTGACATCCGCCCCGAACGCGGCCTGCTCAAGCTCCGATCGCAACTGGGCCTGTTCGGCAACCTGCGCCCGGCCATCCTCTATCCGCAACTGGCTGGCGCCTCCAGCCTGAAGCCGGAAGTGGTCGCCGGCCTGGACATCCTCATCGTCCGCGAACTGACTGGCGGCATCTATTTCGGCTCGCCGCGCGAGCAGCGCGTGCTGGAGAACGGCGAGCGCCAGGCGTACGACACCCTGCCGTACAGCGAAAGCGAAATCCGCCGCATCGCCCGTGTCGGCTTCGACATGGCCCGAGTACGCGGCAAGAAGCTGTGCTCGGTGGACAAGGCCAACGTCCTGGCCTCCAGCCAGCTGTGGCGCGAAGTGGTCGAGGAAGTCGCCAAGGACTACCCGGACGTCGAGCTGTCGCACATGTACGTCGACAACGCCGCCATGCAACTGGTCCGCGCGCCCAAGCAGTTCGACGTGATGGTCACCGACAACATGTTCGGCGACATCCTGTCGGATGAGGCTTCCATGCTCACCGGCTCCATCGGCATGCTGCCTTCTGCGTCGCTGGATTCGAACAACAAGGGCATGTACGAGCCGTGCCACGGTTCCGCGCCGGATATCGCAGGCAAAGGCATCGCCAACCCCCTGGCGACCATCCTCTCGGTCTCGATGATGCTGCGTTACACCTTCAACGAGGGCGCCGCTGCCGACGCCATCGAGAAGGCTGTGAGCCTGGTGCTGGACCAGGGCCTGCGCACCGGTGACATCTGGTCCGAAGGCTGCACCAAAGTCGGTACCCGTGAAATGGGTGATGCGGTAGTCGCGGCCCTGCGGAATCTGTAATCTCTCCGGCTCGCTCGCTCCCGGCCCCTTGTAGGAAATGGGAGCGACGGCCCTCTAAATATTTGAAGGTGTAGTAGCGATGAAGCGTGTAGGTCTGATCGGTTGGCGTGGCATGGTCGGTTCGGTGCTCATGCAGCGGATGCTGGAAGAGAGGGACTTCGACCTGATCGAGCCGGTGTTCTTCACCACCTCCAACGTGGGTGGCGAAGGTCCGTCCATTGGCAAGGACATTGCCCCCCTGAAAGACGCCTACAGCATCGAGGAACTGAAAACCCTCGACGTCATCCTGACCTGCCAGGGCGGCGACTACACCAACGAAGTCTTCCCCAAGCTGCGCGAAGCGGGCTGGCAGGGCTACTGGATCGACGCCGCCTCCAGCCTGCGCATGCAGGATGACGCGGTGATCGTCCTCGATCCGGTGAACCGCAAGGTCATCGACCAGTCGCTGGACGCCGGCACCAAGAACTACATCGGCGGCAACTGCACCGTCAGCCTGATGCTGATGGCCCTGGGCGGCCTGTTCGAAGCCGGTCTGGTCGAGTGGATGAGCGCCATGACCTACCAGGCGGCCTCCGGTGCCGGCGCGCAGAACATGCGCGAGCTGATCAAGCAGATGGGCGCCATCAACGCCTCCGTCGCCGATGACCTGGCCAACCCGTCCAGCGCCATCCTCGACATCGATCGCAAGGTCGCTGAGGCCATCCGCAGCGATGCCATGCCGACCGAGAACTTTGGCGTGCCGCTGGCCGGCAGCCTGATCCCGTGGATCGACAAGGAGCTGCCCAACGGCCAGAGCCGCGAAGAGTGGAAAGGCCAGGCGGAGACCAACAAGATCCTCGGCCGCTTCAAGAGCCCGATCCCGGTGGACGGCATCTGCGTGCGCATCGGTGCCATGCGCTGCCACAGTCAGGCGCTGACCATCAAGCTGAACAAGGATGTGCCGATGGCCGACATCGAAGGCCTGATCAGCCAGCACAACCCCTGGGTCAAGCTGGTTCCCAACCAGCGCGACATCAGCATGCGCGAACTGACTCCGGCGGCCGTCACCGGCACCCTGAGCGTTCCGGTTGGCCGTCTGCGCAAGCTCAACATGGGCTCGCAGTACCTGGGCGCCTTCACCGTCGGTGACCAGCTGCTGTGGGGCGCCGCCGAGCCGCTGCGCCGCATGCTGCGCATCCTGCTCGAGCGTTGATCCGCTCCTGAGCGATACCCACGACGCCGGCCTTGTGCCGGCGTCGTGCTTTCTGCAGCAAGTGATCTTGCGCACAAAAATGCTCGAAGTCCGGGGTGCTGGCGGGGTTCTCCCTTGATTTTGCAGTGTTCTGTGACGGACCCGGAAAAGCAGTGAAGAACCACTCGCTATCCTCGCAGCCCAGGTTTCGGCGCGCCCTTTCGTGCCGGCCAATCGGATACTTGCTGCGGGGGAGAGGATGTCTCGGTTTCACGGATTCTTGTTGGCGGCGGCCATCGCCTCGGCCTTCCTGCCTGGTGCCGCCAGTGCGCTGGAGCTGGGGGAGATTTCATCGCGCGCGGTCCTTGGGCAGACCCTGACGGCGAACATTGAGCTGCGCGGCGTGGGCGACCTGAGTGCGGAGGAGGTGGTAGTCAGCCTCGCCTCCCAGCAGGACTTCGACCGCCTGGGCGTCGACCGCGGCCAACTGGTGACCGGTCTGCGCTTCAGTTCGGATATCGGCAAGAACGGTCGCGGTGTCATCCATGTCACTTCGCAGCGCCCGATCCAGGAGCCCTACGTCAACTTCGTGCTGCAGGTGGTGTGGCCGCAGGGGCGCCTGGTGCGTGAATTCACGCTGCTGCTCGATCCGCCGAGCTATGTCGCTACGCCAGTGATCCCGCCGGCGGTCATTGCGCCTCGCCCGGCTGCCGCACCTGCCCGCCAGGCTGCGCCAGCGCCGGCGCTGGCACCGTCAGTTGCAGCGGCGCCGTCGGACAGCTATCGCATCCAGCGCAACGATGCCCTGTGGGAAATCGCCTCGCGCAATCGCCCCTCGTCCAGCGTGTCGGTGATGCAGACCATGCTGGCGATCCAGCAGATGAACCCGGATGCGTTCGTCGATGGCAACGCCAATCGGCTGAAGGTGGGGCAGGTGCTGCGCCTGCCCGATGAGCAACAGGTGCGGGCGCAGAGCCATGCGCAGGCCGTGGCGCGGATCGGAGCGCAGAACGGTGAGTGGCAGGCGCGCCGCCAGGTCGCGCCGCCGCAAGGTCGGCAGCTGGACGCGACGAAACGGACAGAAGCGGGAGCGGCGCCGGTCAGTGCCGAGGCTCGCGATAACCTGCGCCTGGTTTCGGGTCGCTCCGCCAATCAGAAGGACAAGGCCGACGCCGAGCAGCTCGCCGTGCTGCAGGAAGGGCTCGACAGCGCCCGCCGTGAAGGCGATGAAATGCGCAGCCGGATCGCCGACCTGCAGAGCCAGATGGAGAAGCTGAACAAGCTGGTCGAACTGAAGGATGCGCAGATCGCCGGGCTGATTGCCCGGCTGGCGGAACAGGACCGGGCGGCCAAGCCGGCCGACGCTTCCGTGGTGGGCACTCAGCCGGCGACGGCGGGTGCTGCGGCGGTTTCGGCCCCGGCCCAGGGTGAGCCGGTCATCGCTGCCCAGGCGTTGGACAGCGCCGCGCATCCGTAACCCGTCCTGCCGCGATAGGTGGCGAGGCCCTCGATTGCCTCGCCGTTGGGGGGCAAGTAAAGTGCAGCGCAGTTTACTTCCCTGATATCGCGAGACACTGGATGCCTGAAACCATCGACATCGCCGTAGTAGGCGCCACCGGACTTGTGGGCGAGGCACTGGTCGAGCTGCTGGAAGAGCGGGACTTTCCCGTAGGCACCCTTTATCTGCTGGCCACGGGCGAATCCGCCGGCAAATCGGTGGCGTTCCGCGGGCGCAACCTGCGCGTCGGCAAGCTGTCCGACTTCGACTTCGCCAAGGTCCGCCTGGCCTTCCTTTCCACCACCGCCGATGCCGCCCATGAATGCTCCACCCAGGCGCTGGCGGCCGGTTGCAGTGTGATCGATCTGAGCGGTGCGGCACTGGCCGAGGAGCCCCTGGTTGTATTGCCGGCGGCTAACGGCGAGGTGCTGGAGCAGGCTGGCCTGCCGCTGCGGATTGCGGCGCCCTGTGCGCCGGCGGCGGAAATTGCCGAAGTGCTCGCCGCGCTGCGAGAAGTGCTGGAAGTCAGCCAGTTGAGTGTCACCGCCTGCCTTTCCGCCTCTGTGCTGGGGCGCGAGGGGGTTCAGGAGCTGGCGCGGCAAACCGCCGAACTGCTCAATGCACGCCCGCTGGAGCCCAGGCTGGTTGATCGGCAATACGCCTTCAACATGCTTGCCCAGGTCGGCGCGGTGGATGAACAGGGGCATTCGGCCCTGGAGCGACGCATGGTCGCGGAGCTGTCCGCGCTGTTCCCGGCGCTGGAGGGCGCGCTGGATATCACCTGTGCCATGGCGCCGGTGTTCTTCGGCGATGCGCTGATGCTGTCGATCACCGCTGTCGCGCCGGTTTCGCTGGATGCGGTGCTGGCTGCCCTGGATGACGCACCCGGCATCGAGCGGGTCGAAGACGATTACCCGACCGTCATCGGTGATGCACAGGGGCAGGATAGTGTTTATGTCGGTCGCCTACGCCTGGGTCTGACAAATCCGCGCAAACTGAATTTGTGGATTGCGTCAGATAATGTGCGAAAAGGCGCAGCCCTGAATGCTGTGAACTTGGGCGAATTGTTGATAAAACACTATCTGTAAAAGATACTTACCGAATATTTGAAGAAGTATTCTAGCTTGGCAATACTGGCTGGGATTGACGCTGGCAGGGGGAAGTCCAGCCGTGAAAACGGCGGGCATCGTGGGCGGCGACAACCTAATAGACTTCGTTCTAATCCAGAAAAAGCTATTAAAACAAGGGATTAAATTATGATCCGGCTTCGTAAACTGGTGCAGGCAATCGCGGCAGCTTCGGCATTGACCACGGGCATGGCGCATGCACTGGGGTTGGGAGACATCCACCTGCGTTCGGCTCTGAACCAGCCGCTGGATGCCGAGATCGACCTGGTCGAAGTTCGTGATCTTGCCCAGGGTGAGGTAATCCCCAAGCTGGCGTCGCCGGAAGACTTCAACAAGGCGGGTGTCGACCGCCAGTACTTCCTCACCGGTCTCAAGTTCACCCCGATCATCAAGCCGAACGGCAAGAGCGTCATTCGGGTGACCTCGGATCGCCCGGTCCAGGAGCCCTACCTGAACTTCCTGGTCGAGGTGGTCTGGCCCAGTGGTCGTGTGCTGCGCGAATACACCGTGCTGCTCGATCCGCCGCTGTATTCCCCACAGGTCGCCGCTGCCGCCGCGCCGCGCGCGCCCATGGCGGCGCCTGCGCCGATCGCCCGTCAGCCCGCCCCGGTCGCGCCGCGCCCGGCTGCCGCGCCGTCCCCGCGTCCCGCAGCGGCTGCCGCACCGTCTTCGCGCCGCCTGGAAGGCAACGAATACCGTACCGGTCGCAATGACACCCTGTGGGAAATCGCAGCGCGTGCGCGCCCGAATAGCAGCGTTTCGGTCCAGCAGACCATGCTGGCGATCCAGGACCTCAATCCCGATGCCTTTCTCGGCGGCAACATCAACCGCCTGAAGAGTGGCCAGGTGCTGCGCCTGCCGGATGCGGAACAGATCAAATCCCGCACCCAGCCCGATGCCGCTACTGAAGTTACTCAGCAGTACACCGCCTGGCGCGAAGGGCGCAGCCTGCCTGCCGGTGGTGCTCGCCAACTGGATGCCACGCAGCGTGCCAATGCTGGCGCCGCGCCGTCGCAAGCCGAGGAAAAGGACAATCTGCGCCTTGTTTCCGGCGAGAACGGCAAGGCCAAGGGTGGTGACAAGGGCAGCAAGGACGGCAAAGCCATTGCCGACAAGCTGGCCGTTACCCAGGAAAGCCTGGATACCACTCGCCGCGAAAATGAAGAACTGCAGAGTCGCATGGGCGATCTGAAAAGCCAGATGGACAAGCTGCAGAAACTCATCGAGCTGAAGGATGCCCAACTGGCGAAGCTGCAGAGCCAGCTCGGCAATGCGCCGCAAGGCGCAGCCCAGGCGCCGGCGGCGGATGCTTCCGCTGTCGCTCCTGCTGCTCCCGCTCCCGCTCCTGCTGCGCCTCAGCCCGCAGCACCCGAACAATCTGCCGCTCCGGCTCAACCCGCTCAGCCGGCCGCGCCTGCCGCCTCCGCTCAGTCGAGCGAGCCGGCGGCGCCCGTCGCGCCCACAGCGCCCGAGGCCAATGCTCCTGCGGCTCCGGCTGCGCAGCCCGCTCCGGCACCCGAGGCGGCCAAGCCGGCTGAAGTGAAACCGGCACCCGTCCCGGCTTCCGCTCCTGTCGAGCCTGTCTCGGAGAGCTTCGTCGATGAAGTCCTGGCCAATCCTGTCTGGCTGGGGGCTATCGGCGGTAGCGCCGTGCTGGCGCTGCTGGTGCTGTTGATGGTGATTTCGCGCCGCCGGGCCGCCAAGGAGCGCGAGCAGCTGGATGCCGCGTCCGAGGCGGACGAGCATGACCTGGGTGGTGATCTCGACCTGGGTGACGGCGATCTGGATTCCCTCGACGTTCCGCAGGCTGCCGAAGTGGCCGCTCCGGCGGCGTCGGCGCCCGAGCGTGTTGCGGCACAGACCAGCGATGCCCTGAGCGAGGCGGACATCTACATTGCCTACGGCCGCTTCAATCAGGCTGCCGAACTCCTGCAGGGCGCCATCTACGACGAGCCGCAGCGCTCCGACCTGCGCCTCAAGCTGATGGAGGTGTATGCCGAGATCGGTGATCGTGAAGGCTTCGCCCGTCAGGAGAACGAATTGCGCGAAATGGGTGGTGCCGACGCCCAGGTCGAGCAGCTGAAGTCCCGTTATCCGGGCATGGTTGCGCTGGCTGCCGTGGGTGCGGCGGGTGTCGCCGTCGTGGCGGCTGCCGACGAGCTCGGCAGCTTCAGCCTGGATGATCTGCACCTGGATTCGCCCGCCCAGCCGGAACCCGTCGCCGAATCGGCTCCCTTGGTCGGTGATTTCGATGATGCCTTCGACCTGGCGCTGGATGACCTCGAGCTGGAAGACGACAAGCCTGCGGCGCCGGTCGAGAGCAAGAGCGACGACCTGTCGCCGAGCACCTTCGACCTGGACGACGACCTGGCATTCGATGCGCCTGCCGCCGAGCCGGCCAAGGCGGATGACGACTTCGCCTTCGACCTCGACCTGAACGAGGAGCCGGCTGCCAAGCCTGCGGATGCATCGCTGTCCGATGACCTGGCAGACTTTGCTCTCGACCTGGAAAAAGAGGATGCTCCTGCCTCCGTGGAAGAGAACTTCCTGCTGGGCCTGGACGATGACATGGCGTCGCTGTCCGGTGTCAGTGCGGAAGAGTTCTCCCTCGACAAGGATCATGGCGTGACGCAGTCCCTGGCCGACCTGCCGGATGACTTCGATCTCTCCCTGCCGGGCGAGGAGCCCGAACCGGTCAAGGCTGACGACAGCTTCTCCGCCCAGCTCGACGAGGTGAGCGCAGAGCTGGATCGCCTGGCGGGCGACGTCGACGAGCCCAAGGCGCCGGTAGCCGCGCCCGAGGCGAGCTTCGCGATGGATGATCTCGACGCGCCTGGCGAGAGTGCAGAGGACGATGACGAGTTCGACTTCCTCTCCGGTGCCGATGAGGCCGCTACCAAGCTCGACCTGGCGCGTGCCTACATCGACATGGGCGACACCGAAGGTGCCCGCGACATCCTCGACGAAGTGCTCGCCGAGGGTAACGACAATCAGCAGCAGGAAGCGCGTGAACTGCTCGGGCGTATCGCCTGAGCCGGAAGGCTCTAGATAGATGAGTGAAGCAATACCCCAAGCGGCAGCCGAAGTGGCTGCCGCTGGCGTTTCCAGGATTGCCCTGGGCGTCGAATACAAAGGTGCCCGCTATCGCGGCTGGCAACGCCAGGAAGACGGCGTGCCGTCGGTACAGGCGGCGTTGGAGAAGGCCCTGTCGAAAGTGGCCGATGAGCCCGTGTCGGTCATCTGCGCGGGTCGCACCGATGCCGCCGTGCACGCCAGCGGACAGGTCGTGCATTTCGATACCGCTGTCGAGCGCCCGCTGAAGGCCTGGATCATGGGCAGCAATGCCAACCTGCCGGCCGACATCAGCGTGACCTGGGCGAAAGTGATGCCGGCGCATTTCCATGCGCGCTTCACCGCCATGGCGCGGCGCTACCGCTACGTGATCTACAACGACCAGATTCGCCCGGCGCACCAGTCCGAGGAAGTCACTTGGAACCACCGTCCGCTGGACGTCGCGCGCATGCGTGAAGCGGCTCGCGCCCTGGTCGGCACCCATGACTTCACCTCGTTCCGCGCCGTGCAGTGCCAGGCCAAGTCGCCGGTGAAGACCGTGCATCACCTGGAGGTGATCGAGCACGGTCGCTTCATCGTGCTGGATATTCGCGCCAACGCCTTCCTGCACCACATGGTGCGCAACTTCGCAGGTGTACTGATGACCATCGGCGCCGGCGAGCGCCCGGTGGAGTGGGCGGGGGAAGTACTGGCGGCGCGCGATCGCCGTGCTGGCGGCGTCACCGCGCACCCGTACGGGTTGTACCTGGTGCGTGTGGAGTACCCGGAGGAGTTCGAGTTGCCCGAGCGCTATCTGGGGCCACATTTCCTTTCAAGTTTGCCCGATATCCTTGGCTGACGATGCCAGGGGCATTTGCTACCATCGATCGATCACTTGCCTGAAGGTTGCTGCATCTTGTCCGCCGTTCGCATCAAAATCTGCGGTATTACCCGAGTCGAGGATGCCCTGGCCGCCGCCGAGGCGGGCGCCGACGCGGTCGGGCTGGTGTTCTACGCCAAGAGCCCGCGCGCGGTCAGCATCCAGCAGGCGCGGACGATCATCGCCGCGCTGCCGCCCTTCGTCAGCACGGTCGGCCTGTTCGTCGACGCCAGCCGCTGCGAGTTGGGGGAAATCCTCGATGCGGTGCCGCTGGACATCCTGCAGTTCCACGGTGACGAGACACCTGAAGCCTGCTCCGGCTGGCATCGGCCGTACCTGAAGGCGCTGCGGGTCAAGCCGGGCGACGACGTGGCGGCGCAGATCGCCAAGTACCCGCAGGCCAGCGGATTCCTGCTGGACACCTACGTCGATGGCGTCCCCGGCGGAACCGGCCAGGTGTTCGACTGGTCACTGGTACCGAAGGGCGTGAAGCGGCCACTGATCCTGGCTGGCGGCCTGACGCCGGAGAACGTGGCTGCTGCCATCGCCCAGGTGCGCCCGTACGCCGTGGATGTCAGCGGCGGGGTAGAGGCCAGCAAGGGCATCAAGGACGCGCAGAAGATCCGTGACTTCATCGCCCAGTGCCGGTCGGTGGCGTGACGCGGAATCTTCATGTGACGACGTGCGGGCTGCCGCCGTCCACTACCCAATCGCTGCCTGGCAGCGCTGGGAGTCGTCAGTGTTCAATGCTGGCGCTCCGCATCGAGTGGTGTATTCGTGGCGACGCCCCTGGCGGCGCCTTTGATTGCGAGGGGTTCCGGCCTTGAGGTCGGAACCGCGACGATGAATTTGCTCAGAGGCAGGCGCAGCCCATCGCGCCGTGCCCCTGCACTGGAGACGAGAGCATGAGCAACTGGCTGGTAGACAAGCTGATCCCTTCCATCATGCGTTCCGAGGCGAAGAAGAGCTCGGTTCCGGAAGGCCTGTGGCACAAGTGCCCGTCCTGCGAAGCGGTGCTGTACCGTCCCGAGCTGGAAAAGACCCTGGACGTCTGCCCGAAGTGCGATCACCACATGCGCATTGGCGCCCGCGCCCGTCTGGATATCTTCCTCGATGAAGAGGGTCGCGCTGAGCTGGGCGCCGAGCTGGAACCGTTGGATCGCCTGAAGTTCCGCGACAGCAAGAAGTACAAGGACCGCCTGACCGCCGCGCAGAAAGACACCGGCGAGAAGGATGCGCTGATCTCCATGAGTGGCAAGCTGATGGGCATGCCGGTGGTGGCCAGTGCCTTCGAGTTCTCCTTCATGGGCGGCTCCATGGGTTCCATCGTCGGCGAGCGCTTCGTCCGTGCCGCCAACTACGCCCTGGAGCATCGCTGCCCGATGATCTGCTTCTCCGCCTCGGGCGGTGCGCGCATGCAGGAAGCGCTGATATCCCTGATGCAGATGGCCAAGACCTCCGCCGCGCTGGCCCGCCTGCGCGAAGAAGGTATTCCGTTCGTTTCCGTGCTGACCGATCCGGTCTACGGCGGCGTATCCGCGAGCCTTGCGATGCTTGGCGACGTGATCGTCGGCGAACCGCGCGCCCTGATCGGCTTCGCCGGCCCGCGCGTGATCGAGCAGACCGTGCGCGAGAAGCTGCCCGAAGGCTTCCAGCGCAGCGAGTTCCTGCTGGAGCACGGCGCCATCGACATGATCATCCATCGTTCCGAAATGCGCGAGCGGCTTGCCAAGCTGCTGGCCAAGTTCACCCACACTCCAAGTGCCGCGCTCGCAGGATGACCCAACGTACCCTTGCCGACTGGCTCAGCTATCTCGAACGACTCCACCCCACTGCGATCGACATGGGGCTGGACCGCTCCCGTGAGGTGGCTGGCCGGCTTGGGCTGGGGCGTCCCGCGCCCCGCGTGGTGACCGTCACCGGCACCAACGGCAAGGGCTCCACCTGCGCCTTCCTCGCCGCGATGCTCGGCGAGCAGGGCCTGCGCGTCGGCGTGTACAGCTCGCCGCACCTGCTGCGCTACAACGAACGCGTGCTCATCGCGGGCGTCGAAGCCAGCGATGAGGCGCTCTGCGAGGCCTTCGCCGCCGTCGAGGCGGCGCGCGGTGAAATTTCCCTGACCTACTTCGAAATGGGCACCCTCGCGGCCTTCTGGCTATTCGAGCGCGCGGGCCTGGACGCCGTGGTGCTGGAAGTCGGCCTGGGTGGCCGCCTGGATGCGGTGAACCTGGTCGACTCCGATGTCGCCGTGGTCACCAGTATCGGCATCGATCATGCCGACTGGCTGGGCGACACCCGCGAAAGCGTGGCCTTCGAAAAGGCCGGTATCTTCCGTGCCGGCAAGCTGGCCGTGTGCGGTGACCTGGAGCCTCCGGCGCCTTTGCTGGAGCAGGCACGCAGCCTGGGTTCGCCGCTGCTGCTGCGCGGTCGTGATTTCGACCTGGCGCTGGGCGAGGGCGACTGGCACTGGCGCGGTCGTAATGCCGCCGGGGAAGCCCTGACCCTGCATAACCTGCCGCAACTCGATCTGCCGATGGAGAACGCCGCGCTGGCCTTGCAGGTGTATGCCCTGTTGGACTTGCCGTGGCAGCCCGAGCAACTGGCCGCCGCCCTGCAGCGCACCCGGGTAACCGGGCGCCTGGATCGTCGCAGCGTGCAATGGCGCGGTGAAGAGCGCCATCTGCTGCTGGATGTCGGGCACAATCCGCATGCCGCGCAGTACCTGGCCGGCCGTCTGCGTTCTGCGCCGCCCAAAGGTGTACGCCGTGCCGTTTTCGGCCTGCTGGCGGACAAGGATCTGGACGGCGTACTGGAACCGCTGCTCGGCTTGGTGCAGGATTGGGCCGTCGCGCCGCTGCCCACCGGTCGCAGTCGGCCGGCGGAAGAGCTGGAAGCTGCGCTGCGTGCCCGTGGCGCGAGCGTCAGTCGTCACGCGGACATCGCCGCGGCGCTCGAAGCGCAGTGCAATGCGGCTTCGGCGGACGACGAGATTCTGGTGTTCGGTTCGTTCTACAGCGTGGCGGATGCCCTGGAGTGGCTCGTCAGGGCTGCTCGATAAGGAAAAGGGGAGTGATCCATGGCCTTGCTCGATAAGGGGCTCAAGCAGAGGGTTGTCGGCGCGCTGGTGTTGTTGGCGCTGGCCATCATCTTCCTGCCGATGCTGTTTACCCGCGAGGACGAGATGCGTCAGGTCGTGGTCGAGGCGCCGGTAATGCCCAAGCCGCCGGCCATGCCGAGCGTCGAGGTGCAGCCCACCGAGGTGCCGGAACCGCAGGCGGAAGAAGCCGAGGCGATTCCGCAGGCGGAAGCAGCCCCTGCGCCAACTGCTCCCGCGCCTGCCGCGCCGATTGCCAGTCTTCCCGCGCAGACGGCTCCGGTCGCACCAGCGCCCAAGCCTGCCGCTCCCGCTCCGCAGCCTGCGCAGACCCAGGTCAGCGCCGCGCCCAAGGCGCCAGCAGTGGCCCCGGCTCCCGCTCCGGCTCCTGCCCAGCGCCTGGACGCCAGCAATCTGCCGGTCAGTTGGTCGGTGCAACTGGCCAGCCTGTCCAACCGCTCCCGCGCCGACGAGTTGCAGAAGCAGCTGCGCAGCCAGGGCTACAACGCTTATGTGCGCAGCTTCGACGGGATGAACCGGGTGTTCGTCGGCCCCGTGGTGGAACGCGCCGAAGCCGATCGCCTGCGCGACCAGCTGGGCAAGCAGCAGAAGCTCAACGGCTTCGTGGTGCGCTTCCAGCCTGAGCGTGGCTGAGGCGGTTCGTTAGCTCCACTCAATCGGCCCCATGTCAAACTGGGGCTCCGCTAAATCGAAGGGCTCTGCTAAAATGCGGGGCCTTTCCGTTTCTGGGCCGCAACGTGGCATTTACCTGGGTCGATTGGACGATGATCGGCATCATCGTCATTTCCAGCCTGATCAGCTTGAGCCGTGGTTTCGTCAAGGAAGCCCTGTCGCTGGTCACCTGGATCGTAGCCGGTGCGGTCGCCTGGATGTTCGGCGGCGCGCTGGCCGAGCATCTCGCACCCTACATCCAGCTGCCCTCCGGGCGCGTCATCGCCGCGTGCGCCATTCTTTTCGTCGTCACGCTGCTGCTGGGCGCACTCGTCAATTTTCTCATCAGCGAGCTGGTGCGCGTGACCGGCATGTCCGGCACCGACCGCGTGCTCGGCATGGTGTTCGGTGGCGCCCGTGGCGTGCTGCTGGTGGTGCTGCTGGTCGGGCTGCTGAGCCTGGCGCCGGTGCAGCAGGATCCGTGGTGGCAGCAATCGGTGCTGCTGCCGCACTTCCTGATCGTCGCCGATTGGTCGAAGAACACCATTCTGACTTTTGCCGGGCATTGGATGTCCGGCGTTACCATCGCTCCGCCGTCCGGAGCGGGTACTTTGCTGCCGGCCCAGTGAGGGGCGGGTGGAGGCGACGGGAAGCCGTCGCCGTAACGGCAGGTCCGGTGGATACTGCCGAGTAACGGATTGTTTTAGCCTGAAACCAACTAGGGGTTGCGTCGCATGTGTGGCATCGTCGGTATCGTGGGCAAGTCGAACGTCAATCAGGCGCTCTATGACGCGCTCACCGTTCTCCAGCATCGTGGCCAGGACGCTGCGGGGATCGTCACCTGTCAGGATGACCGCCTGTACCTGCGCAAGGACAACGGCCTGGTCCGTGACGTCTTCCAGCAGCGCCACATGCAGCGCCTGGTCGGCAAGATCGGCATCGGCCATGTGCGCTACCCCACCGCGGGCAGCTCCAGCTCGGCCGAAGCGCAGCCGTTCTACGTGAACTCGCCCTACGGCATCACCCTGGCGCACAACGGCAACCTGACCAACGTCGAGCAGCTGGCCAAGGAAATCTACGAATCCGACCTGCGCCACGTGAACACCAACTCCGACTCGGAAGTGCTGCTCAACGTGTTCGCCCATGAGCTGGCGGTGCGCAACAAGCTGCAGCCCACCGAGGAAGACGTCTTCGCCGCCGTGGCCGGCGTGCACGCCCGCTGCGTCGGCGGCTACGCCGTGGTGGCGATGATCACCGGCTATGGCATCGTCGGCTTCCGCGATCCGCACGCGATCCGCCCGATCGTCTTCGGCCAGCGCCACACCGAGAACGGCGTGGAATACATGATCGCCTCGGAAAGCGTGGCCTTGGACGTCCTCGGCTTCACCCTGATTCGCGACCTGGCGCCGGGCGAAGCGGTGTACATCACCGAAGACGGCAAGCTCCATACCCGTCAGTGCGCGGCCAACCCGCTGTATGCCCCGTGCATCTTCGAGCACGTCTACCTGGCGCGTCCGGACTCCATCATGGACGGCGTCTCGGTCTACAAGGCGCGCCTGCGCATGGGGGAGAAGCTGGCCGACAAGATCCTGCGCGAGCGCCCGGATCACGACATCGACGTGGTCATCCCGATTCCGGACACCAGCCGCACCGCCGCACTGGAGTTGGCCAACCGCCTGGGCGTGAAGTTCCGCGAAGGCTTCGTGAAGAACCGCTACATCGGCCGTACCTTCATCATGCCCGGCCAGGCCGCGCGCAAGAAGTCGGTACGCCAGAAGCTCAACGCCATCGAGCTGGAATTCCGCGGCAAGAATGTGATGCTGGTGGACGACTCCATCGTCCGCGGCACCACCAGCAAGCAGATTATCCAGATGGCCCGCGAGGCCGGCGCGAAGAACGTGTATTTCTGCTCCGCCGCGCCGGCCGTGCGTTATCCCAATGTCTACGGCATCGACATGCCGAGCGCCCATGAACTGATCGCCCACGATCGCAGCACCGAGCAGGTGTGCGAGTTGCTCGGCGCCGACTGGCTGGTCTATCAGGACCTGCCGGACCTGATCGATGCGGTTGGCGGCGGCAAGGTCAAGATCGAGCACTTTGACTGCGCGGTGTTTGACGGCGAATACGTCACCGGCGACGTCAACGAGGCCTATCTGAACAGGATCGAGCAGGCGCGCAACGACGCGACCAAGAGCAAGGCCAACGCGGTCAGCGCCATCATCGATCTGTACAACGACTGATTCAAACGATTAGGGAGAGCAGGGCATGGCTCAGGAATGGGAAGCCGGCCGGCTGGACAGCGACCTGGAGGGTGTCGGCTTCGACACTCTCGCGGTGCGGGCCGGCCAGCGTCGCACCCCGGAGGCGGAGCACGGCGAAGGCCTGTTCACCACCTCCAGCTACGTGTTCCGCAGCGCCGCCGATGCGGCCGCGCGTTTCGCCGGTGAAGTGCCGGGCAACGTCTACTCGCGCTATACCAACCCCACGGTACGCACCTTCGAGGAGCGCATCGCCGCGCTGGAAGGCGCCGAGCAGGCGGTGGCTACTTCCACCGGCATGTCGGCCATCCTTTCCCTGGTGATGAGCCTGTGCAGCGCCGGTGACCACGTGCTGGTCTCGCGCAGCGTGTTCGGCTCGACCATCAGCCTGTTCGAAAAGTACTTCAAGCGCTTCGGTATCGAAGTGGACTACCCGCCGCTGAGCGATCTTGCGGCCTGGGAAGCGGCCTGCAAGCCGAACACCAAGCTGTTCTTCGTCGAATCGCCGTCCAACCCGCTGGCCGAGCTGGTGGATATCGCCGCTCTGGCCGATATCGCCCACGCCAAGGGCGCGCTGCTGGCGGTGGACAACTGCTTCTGCACCCCGGCGCTGCAGCAGCCGCTGAAACTGGGCGCGGACGTGGTGATCCATTCGGCGACCAAGTACATCGACGGCCAGGGTCGCACCATGGGCGGCGTGGTCGCCGGTCGCCGCGCGCAGATGGAGCCCGTCGTCGGCTTCCTGCGTACCGCCGGTCCGACCTTGAGTCCGTTCAATGCCTGGATCTTCATCAAGGGCCTGGAAACCCTGCGTGTGCGCATGCAGGCTCACAGCGCCTCGGCCCAGCAGGTCGCCGAGTGGCTGGAGCAGCAGCCGGGCGTGGAGCGCGTGTACTACGCGGGCCTGCCCAGCCATCCGCAGCACGAACTGGCCAAGCGTCAGCAGAAAGGCTTCGGCGCTGTGGTGAGCTTCGAGGTGAAGGGTGACAAGGCCGCGGCCTGGCGCTGCATCGACGCCACCCGGATGATCTCCATCACCACCAACCTGGGCGACACCAAGACCACCATCGCCCACCCGGCGACCACCTCCCACGGTCGTCTGTCGCCGCAGGAGCGCGCGAACGCTGGCATCCGTGACAACCTGATCCGCGTTGCCGTGGGCCTGGAGGATGTCGCTGACATCACGGCCGACCTGGCGCGGGGCCTGGCTGCCCTGTGAGCGCGACGGAACTCTTCGGCAATGGCCGCGTCGCCCTGGTAACGGGTGCGGCGCGCGGCATCGGCCTGGGCGTCAGCGCCTGGCTGATCGCCGAAGGCTGGCAAGTGGTGCTGGCGGACATTGACCGCGAGCGCGGACCGAAGATCGCTCAGGCCTTGGGCGAGCGCGCCGGCTTCGTGGCGCTGGACGTGGCCAGCGAGGCGCAGGTGGCGGCGGCGGTCGCCGAGGTAATCGGCCAGTACGGCCGACTCGATGCGCTGGTGAGTAATGCCGCCATCGCCCGACCGCACAACACACCCCTGGAAGGCCTGGGTCTGAACGAGTGGAACCGCGCCCTGGCGGTGAATCTCACCGGCCCGATGCTGCTGGCCAAGCACTGTGCGCCGTACCTGCGCGCGCACAGCGGCAGCATCGTCAACATTGCGTCGACCCGCGCGCACCAGTCTGAGCCGAACTCCGAAGCCTACGCGGCGAGCAAGGGCGGCCTGCTGTCGCTGACCCACGCCCTGGCCAGCAGCCTCGGGCCGGAGATTCGCGTCAATGCGATTTCCCCCGGTTGGATCGACGCCCGCGACCTGCGCGAGCGCGAGGCCGAGCCGCTGACCGAGCTGGACCATGACCAGCACCTGGTCGGCCGCGTTGGTACGGTGGAAGACATCGCCTCGGCGGTGTCCTGGCTGATCGGTGACAGTGCCGGCTTCGTCACCGGCCAGGAGTTGGTGATCGACGGCGGCATGACGCGCAAGATGATCTACCTCGACTGAGTGTCGGGTGTGGAAGAAGAGGGCGGCCCGAGGGTCGCCCTTTTTCGTTTCCGGAGGTCGGTTGCCGGGCTGTTCGCGAGCAAGCTCGCTCCCACAAGAGCAGGCATCGACCTGTAGGAGCGAGCTAGCTCACGAACCCCGGCTGACACCGGGGCGCGGATCGGCGTACCCATCTTTTTTCGGAAAAATGAAAAAAAGTTCAATCAGGGCATTGACTTAGGAAATGCCGACTGTAGAATGCGCCCCACTTCGAGACGAAGGGTGATTAGCTCAGCTGGGAGAGCATCTGCCTTACAAGCAGAGGGTCGGCGGTTCGATCCCGTCATCACCCACCACTCTCGCAAGTTACGCGCAGCGGTAGTTCAGTCGGTTAGAATACCGGCCTGTCACGCCGGGGGTCGCGGGTTCGAGTCCCGTCCGCTGCGCCATTTCCCCCCTCCTTGGTTCCTACCCCGAACCAGCTTGTCGAGTGATTCACTCCAGGCGCTAGGAGGTTGCTGTACCGGACGCAAGTCCAACCGACACGCAGCGGTAGTTCAGTCGGTTAGAATACCGGCCTGTCACGCCGGGGGTCGCGGGTTCGAGTCCCGTCCGCTGCGCCATATTCGAAAGCCCTCAGGTAGCAATACCTGAGGGCTTTTTCGTTGCGCTCGGAAAAGTCCTCGTCATCGTTCTGTAAGACACTGTCACAGGTCAGACACCTTCCGCGTCTAGCTTTTTCCCCATGGTCTTTGCTAAAACCGGATCAAACGGTCAGGAGAAAGCCAATGGACGACTATCAGGAAGAACTGCTGGAACTGCACGCCGTGGAACAGGATCTGCCGGAGCCGGCCGACGACGCCACGGAGATGTGATCAGGCGCTGTGGCGCTGGGCGCGACGGAATTCCCCCGGTGTCTGCCCGCTCCAGCGCTTGAAGGCGCGCTGGAAGGCCTCGGCCGAGGCGAAACCGAGCAGGTAGGCGATTTCGCCGAAGGCCAGGTCCGTGTCGCGGATGTAGATCATCGCCAGGTCGCGGCGGGTGTCGTTGAGGATGCTGCGGAACTGCGTGCCTTCCTCGGCCAGCTTGCGGCGCAGCGTCCAGGTCGGCAGCTTGAGGCGCGCGGCGACTTCCTCCAGGTCCGGCTCGCGGCCGTTGAGCATCGGTCCCAGCAACTGGGCGACGCGCTCGCGCAAGCTGCGCGTGCGGGTCATCTGCTCCAGTTCCTTCTCGCAGATTTCCACCAATTGCCGCCAGGTGCTCGGGCAGTGCTCCGGATTGCTGCGCGCCAGCGCCGCCTGGTCCAGGCGCAGCTGGTTGTGCTGCGCGCCGAACTCCACCGGGCAGCCGAGCATCTCTTCGAAGCGCGACGCCCAGGCAGGCGCCGGATACTCGATCTCGACCTTCTGCGGTCGCAGCGGCTGCGCGCCGATGCTGCCGAGCATGCTTACCCAGCCGGACAGCACCGAATCCACCACGAAGCGGTTGTAGGCGTTGTACGGGCTGATGGAGTAGAAGCGCAGCCAGGCGCCGCTGGCGTCCTCGATGAAGCTGCTATGGCCACGGTAGTTCTGGGCGTAGAGCGTCTCGAAGCGGATCAAGGCGCGAGCGGCGGCGCGGACGTTGGGCGCCTGCGCCGCGGTGACGCCGGCCAGGCCGCTCTGGCTTGGGCGGCTCAGTTGGCCCATGCGCAGGCCCAGAGCGGGGTCGCCGCTCTGCTGGATGGCGGCGTGGCCCAGGCGCATGTAGCGGGGAATGGACAGGCGTGCGCCGGGCTCGCCGAGGCGTGCAGCATCCAGTCCGTATTGTTCCAGCAGCGGCTGTGGCGCGACGCCGCTTTCCGCCAGTGCGTCGGCGAGACTGTGGACGAAGCCCACGGACAAATCGCCAAGACGCATGGTCGGACGGCTCATAGCCAGAGATTGATCAGGCGGGCGCCCGGGCCATCCGGCGCCAGGGTGTGGCTGTCGCCGCTGACCACCAGGCTGCGGCCGTCGCTGCCCAGGTCCCAGAGATGGCCGCGCAGGAATACGGTGATGCCGGCATGCGCGCCACTTTCGCCAATGCGACCGGCCAGGGCCAGGCGCTCCCAGGCTTCACCTTCGCTCAGCTCGCCAGGTTTGAGCTGTACGTCGCTCGGCGTAGCGGCGCCGTTGTAGCCCTTCCAGGGCTTGCTCCAGTTGCCATTGCCGGTGAGGAAGGCCGGGACCGCGATGAAGTCCGGCTTGTTCGGCGCCAGCGCGGCGTAGCCCGCCGGGTACCAGCTGTCGGCGCAGATCAGCACGCCCAGGCGCCCGGCGGGGGTCTGCAGGACTTGCAGGTCATCGGCGTCGGCGCCGCGGGTAAAGCGTTTCTCTTCGTCGATGGGGAACAGCTTGCGTTGCGGCTTGCCCAGCGGCAGGCCGTCGCTGCCGAAGACCTGGCTGACGTTGTAGAGGCGGCCGTTGCCGGTGCGGATCTGCCCTTCGACGATCTGCGGGTTGGGCAGGACGATGGAGCCGGCGACTATGGTCACGCCGAACTCCCGGGCCAGGCCGCCGAACAGGGTCTGGTAGTCGTGGGCCATGTCCACCGCCTTCATGCGGAACAGGGCATCGGCCATGCGGTCCTCGCTCTTGGCACCGAGCCAGCCACGCGCCACTTTCAGCGGGTTGCTGGCGACCATCCACTCCATGGCTTCGGCCAGGTGCTCGGTCTGGTAGACCTCGGGCTTCTCGCCGGCGGCCACCAGCCAGGTGCCGATGTGCTCGGGGAAGACCACCACGGTGCGCGGGTTGATCAGGCCCTCATCACGGGCCTTGGTCAGGTAGGCGTGGAATTTCAGGCGCAGACGCTCGACGCTCTGGTAGTCCTGGGTGAAGAGCTCCGGCTGCACACCCAGCAGGTTGCCGCGTTCGGACGGTTCGCCCTGGTTGAGCGCGACCTGGCTGCGCAGGTCGGAGAGGTAGTGGCCCACCGGGCGACGCTCCGCCCAACCGGCATAGCCGGCGAACAGGATCACCAGGATGAGGAAGATCAGCTTGCGCATGGGGAACGAGTACTCGGTAGATGCCCCACAGGGTAGGGGTTAGGCCGGTAGTTGCCAAGTCGCCGTGTCATCTTCGATCAGTAAGTTGTTACTTTTGATCATTGAGTGGGGCGGGGTGGCTCCTTAGAGTCTGCCCCATACCGACCGCACCCCGTGCCGCCCGTTCCACGAGCGAGCCGAGGGGGCGGCGCCACCGTGACTGCTGGAGGACGTATGACCGCCCCTTATCCGCACCTGCTCGCTCCCCTGGACCTGGGCTTCACCACGCTGCGCAACCGCACCCTGATGGGCTCCATGCACACCGGCCTGGAGGAGAAACCGCAGGGCTTCGAGCGCATGGCGGCCTACTTCGCCGAGCGCGCCCGTGGTGGCGTCGGCCTGATGGTCACCGGCGGCATCGGCCCGAACGAAGAGGGTGGCGTGTATTCCGGCGCGGCCAAGCTGAGCACCCCGGAAGAGGCCGAGAAGCACAAGGTCGTCACCCAGGCGGTGCACGAGGCGGGCGGCAAGATCTGCATGCAGATCCTCCACGCTGGCCGTTATGCCTACAGCCCCAAGTCCGTGGCGCCCAGCGCCATCCAGGCGCCGATCAACCCGTTCAAGCCGCGCGAGCTGGATGAAGAGGGCATCGAGAAGCAGATCGCCGACTTCGTCAATTGCTCGAGCCTGGCCCAGGTGGCCGGTTACGACGGCGTCGAGATCATGGGTTCGGAAGGCTACTTCATCAACCAGTTCCTGGTCGCCCATACCAACCACCGTACCGACCGCTGGGGCGGCAGCTACGAGAACCGCATGCGCCTGCCGGTGGAGATCGTCCGCCGCGTGCGCGAGGCGGTGGGTCCGAACTTCATCATCATCTATCGCCTGTCGATGCTCGACCTGGTGGAAGGCGGCAGCACCTGGGACGAGATCGTCCTGCTGGCCAAGGCCATCGAGAAGGCCGGCGCCACCATCATCAACACCGGCATCGGCTGGCACGAAGCGCGTATCCCGACCATCGCCACCAAGGTGCCGCGCGCGGCCTTCACCAAGGTCACCGCCAAGCTGCGCGGCGAGATCGGCATTCCGCTGATCACCACCAACCGCATCAATACCCCGGAAGTCGCCGAACAGGTGCTGGCCGAGGGCGACGCCGACATGGTGTCCATGGCCCGTCCGTTCCTCGCCGACCCGGACTTCGTCAACAAGGCCGCCGAAGGCCGCGCCGACGAGATCAACACCTGCATCGGCTGCAACCAGGCCTGCCTGGACCACACCTTCGGCGGCAAGCTGACCAGCTGCCTGGTGAACCCGCGCGCCTGCCACGAGACCGAGCTGAACTACATCCCGACCACCCATGTGAAGAAGATCGCCGTGGTCGGCGCTGGCCCGGCCGGCCTCTCGGCTGCCACCGTCGCCGCCGAGCGTGGCCACGAGGTGACCCTGTTCGACGCCGCCGGCGAAATCGGCGGCCAGTTCAACGTCGCCAAGCGCGTGCCGGGCAAGGAAGAGTTCTACGAGACCCTGCGCTACTTCAAGCGCAAGCTGGAAACCACCGGCGTCGATCTGCGCCTGAACACCCGCGTCAGCGTCGATGACCTGGCCAGGGGCGGCTTCGACGAGATCATCCTCGCCACCGGCATCGTTCCGCGTACCCCGGCCATTCCGGGTATCGACAACGCCAAAGTGATCAGCTACCTGGATGCCATCCTCGAGCGCAAGCCGGTGGGTAACCGCGTGGCGGTGATCGGCGCCGGCGGCATCGGCTTCGACGTCTCCGAATACATCACCCACGCCGGTGAATCCACCAGCCTCGATCGCCACGCCTTCTGGAAGGAATGGGGCATCGACGAGAACCTGGAAGCCCGTGGCGGCGTCGCCGGCATCAAGCCGCACCCGCACGCGGCGGCGCGCCAGGTGTTCCTGCTGCAGCGCAAGAAGTCCAAGGTCGGCGACGGCCTGGGCAAGACCACCGGCTGGATTCACCGCACCGGGCTGAAGAACAAGCAGGTGCAGATGCTCAATAGCGTCGAGTACCTCAAGGTCGACAACGATGGCCTGCACATCAGCGTCGCCGGCGGCGAGCCGCAGGTGCTGCCGGTGGACACCGTGGTCGTCTGCGCCGGCCAGGAGCCGCTGCGCGAGCTACATGACGGCCTGGTGGCCGCCGGCCAGCGCGTGCACCTGATCGGTGGTGCTGATGTCGCCGCCGAGCTGGACGCCAAGCGCGCCATCAATCAGGGCTCGCGTCTCGCCGCCGAGCTCTGAGAGCCTGTCCACGATCGGCTGCGCGTCGGCATAACTGCGTTAAAAACAGGCTCGGAAGCCGCTTGCGGCTAACGCACTTCAGTGCGGCCCCGAAGGGGCGAGCGAAGCGAGTACTGCTCATTTACAGCTCGTAAACTCCGCGTCCTCGCCTGTTTTTGCCTTGTTCTGCTCTAGCTCGCGGGATCGTGAACAAGCTCTGAGCCGCAAGCCCGTTCACAGCAGGCCCCGGAAAGTTCCTCCGGGGCCTGTGTTTTTTACGGAATGACAAACTGCATCACAGATTCATCTCGCCGCTCACCCGCTTAACCTGACCGGCAGGTCGGGTGCCAACCCAGTCACATTGCCTGCGACATTTTTTCCCCTAGACTGGTCCGGATGTCAGGGCATTCCTGCCATCAGGGTGCCACTTTCCTACGGCATCATTTCCCAGACTTCCTCCCGCACAGGCCCAGAGGTCAATCGATGAGCATGCAGAAGAAGCCTCAGATGGTGGAAGCCGTGGTCTTCTTCAATGACCGTGGCGTTTGCAAGGAAATGCTCTACCCCGAATTCGAGGCGCTGCTCGACAACGTCGTGCAGATGCCGGATCTCGCCGAGCAGCAGGTGCGTCTGGCCTATGTGCTGATCAACCCGCGCCTGCAGGTCAAGTCGGCAGTGTTCTTCTACCTGGACTTCGACGAGAAGGGCGAGGCCGACCGCGGCTGGAACCTGCCCCTGCGCAACCTGGCCGAGCGCGCCGGCCGTGGCCCGGACCTGGGCGCCGGCCCCATCCGCATGGCCTGCCGCAGCCAGTGCCCGGTGTCCTGGCTGCAGATGCACCTGTGGGACCCTGATCTTGAAGCTGAGAACAATCACCTGGCGCAGCTGCGTGCTGCAGCGAAGCGCAACAACCTGGGCGTGCTGGCCGAAGAGGAACCGGCGGCCGTCGAGCCCCAGCGACTGCAGATGGCCGCCGAGCACCAGTGGTATGCCCCCTCCGAGGAGGAGTCCCGGGAAACCGCCGAAAAGCTCGCGCGGGAGATGCTCCATGAGCACCAGCAGAAGACTGCCGAACTGCTCGACCAGCACGAAACCCGCCTGTCGCAGATCAGCCAGGAGCACGAGCAGGAGCTCAATCGCCTGAAGCTCGGCGCCCAGGAGCAGGTCAAGGTGCTGCAGGCCGAGGTTTCGGCGCTGCGCGAGGGGCTCAAGCGCGAAGAGGAGATCAACGCCGACCTGCGTCGCGAACTGGACGGGCAGGTCAGCGGGTTCCAGCGCGGCCGGGAGGAGCTGACCGCCCAGCTGCGGCAGATCGAGCAGAGTGGCCGTGACGAGATGGATCAACTGCGCCAGCAGATCGAAGACGAGGCCAAGGCCCGTATCGCCGCGCTGGAGGCTCAATACCAGGAGCAGGTTTCCATCCGCGACGCGGAGCTGGGCTACCGCAATGAGCTGGACCAGCAGTTGCAGCAGGAGAACCAGCAGCTTCAGCAGGAAAACCAGAAGCAGCGCCGAGAGGCCGAACAGCAGCGTCAGGCACTCGATCGGCTGGGCCGGGACATGGAGCAACTGCGTCAGGAAAGTACGCAGCTATGCCAGGAGAACGTGCAACTGCGTGAGCAGGCCCTACAGGCCGAGCAGTTGCAACAAAGCGTCGAGAACCTGCGCCAGGAGCTGGCTGTGCAGTCGGCCAAGGCGGCGGACGGTTCGATGTTGGAGCGCCTGGCGGGTCAGGGCGTGGTTTTCGTGGTCTATCACCCCGGCGCCGGTCACCTGACCCTGTCGCTTGCGGATCTCACCCGCTATCAGGAAAACCCGATGGCCTTCGCCGCCGCCAAGTGCTTCGTCTCCGAGGACCAGTACCGCCAGTGGCTGGCACACTACCAGCAGCCGACCTGCGAGGGCCGGCTGTCCAACGGCGACCGCTGCGCCCTACCGATCGACCGCGTGGAGACACCCGGACGCTTCATCGAAGGCGACAGCAACTGCTGCACCCGCCACAAGACCGCTGGCCGCCTGCGCAGCGTGACCACGGCCTAAGCGGACGCTTTGCAGTACCCTGACTGGCGCCCCGTCGCCCCGCTGCAACCCGTTCACCTGAGTTGGCTGGAACGTGCCGGCGTCGAGCTGGCGCTGTTGCGTCTGGACCAGGTCGACACCCTCGTCAGCGGCAACAAATGGTTCAAGCTCGCGCCCTACCTGAAGCAGGCCGCCGATCTCGGTCTCGACGGCCTGATGAGCCTGGGTGGCGCCCACTCCAATCACCTTCACGCCCTGGCGGCAGCCGGCGCCCGCTTCGGTTTCCGTACCGTCGGTCTGCTGCGCGGCGAAAAGCAGGACAACCCCACGGTCTCTGACCTGCGCCAGCTCGGCATGCAACTGCACTGGCTGGGCTACGGCGGTTATCGCCAGCGCCATGAGCCGGACTTCTGGACGCCCTGGCGCGAACGCTATCCCGACCTGCTCCCGGTGGGCGAGGGCGGCGGCGGTCTGCCCGGCGCACGGGGCTGCGTGTCGCTGGTGGCAATGATTCGCGAGCAGTTGGCAGGCATTGGCTGGCGCGATTATCAGCAGCTGTGGGTCGCCTGCGGCACCGGTACGACACTGGCCGGCCTGGTACTGGGCGAGAACGGCGCGCATCCGGTGGTGGGGGCATTGGCGGTGCCGCCGGGGCATGGCGTTGAGGCACAGGTGCCAGAGTTATTGGCGGAGGTGGGTGTCGAGGATTGCGGCTACCGACTGATCGACGCCAGCCGAGGCGGTTTCGCGCGGATCGACCCGGCCTTGGCGCGCTTCATCCTGGACACCGAAGCCGAGTGCGGCGTGCCGCTGGAGCCGTTGTACACCGGCAAGCTGCTGCTGGCGCTGCACGATGAGATCCTGGCCGGGCGGATTGCGCACGGTAGTCGCATCGTCGGCGTCCACACCGGTGGCCTGCAGGGGCGGCGTGCCATGCAGGAGCGCCTCCAGGCGCTGGCCGCTCAGCGCGAATAGCCGCTGTGCACCCTGGGCCAGCGGTCGCCCACCAGGAACAGCCGTTCCTGTTCGCGCCAGCGCCCGTCCTGGAACGCCAGGCGGACCAGCAGTTGCGGGAAACCGTCCTCCGGCAGCTCCGCCAGCCAGTCGGCGAACTGCTCGGCGGTCCAGCGCTCATCGGCATCGCATGCCGCCGGCGCCAGCCAGCGTTTTCGCGACAGCGCCTGCCAGCCCTCGGGATGCACTTCCTGGTAGCGCGGCCACTCATGGCGGTGCAGCCAGCGACCGTGCAGGTGATGGTCGCTGGCGCCCGCGGGTGGCGGGCAGCGCGTTGGCCAGGGGTAGAACAGGTAGCCGCCGAGCCAGAGTCCGGCCGAGGGCGTGGCCTCGCTGAACTCGCGCACCACGCACATGCCCTCCAGCGTGGCCGAGAGCGGCAACTGGTGCTGGTAGAAGTGTTCGATCTTGCGCAGCAGATGGTCTTCCGCGCCGGGGCCGAGCCAGGCGTTCGGTCCATCTTCACTGGGACCGAGGTAGAGCTTGATGGCCAGTTCCAGGTGATGCAGGCCGTCATCGTCTTCCAGCAACAGGTCCAGCTCACCCAGGGTATGGCCGTTGTCGCGCACCGGCAGGTTGGCGGCCAGCAGGCGCAGGTCGGGCGCCTGCTCCAGGGCGTATTGCCAAAGGCGTTCGTAGTAGCGGCCCAGGCGCTGGTGGGGCGTGGTGTCCAATTGCTCCAGCAGCGCGGCGGGCGAGTGCTCCTGCGCCCGCAGCCAGTCGGCCAGGCGCGCCGGTTCGGCAAGCCAGCGGCTGGCCGCCAGCGGGTGGCGCAGGGCCGGGCTGCCCGGATTGAGCAGCGGCGGGGAGAGCAGCGTCCAGGCCAGATCGCGGACCTGCGGCTGGCGCAGCTCGGTCAACAGTTCGTTCAGCAGGGGAGTGAGAGCGCTCATTCCTCTAGCCTAGCCGTTCGGGTCGTGCTGCGGTTTGCCGCTGCTTCGGCGTTTCGCCCATAATTCCGTCATTCCCGCACCGCAAAGCCGCCCGGAGTCCCATGGAACCCTTTCGCAACATCGGCATCATCGGCCGCCTGGGCAGTACCCAGGTCCTGGAAACCATCCGTCGGCTGAAGCGCTTCCTCATCGAGCGCCACCTGCATGTGATCCTCGAGGACACCATCTCCGAGGTGCTACCCGGCCACGGCCTGCAGACCTGCTCACGGAAGATCATGGGCGAGATCTGCGACCTGGTGATCGTGGTCGGCGGTGACGGCAGCATGCTCGGCGCGGCGCGCGCCCTGGCGCGGCACAAGGTGCCGGTGCTGGGGATCAACCGTGGCAGCCTGGGCTTCCTCACCGACATCCGTCCGGACGAGCTGGAAACCAAGGTCGCCGAAGTGCTCGGTGGCCAGTACATCGTCGAGAGCCGCTTCCTGCTCGACGCCCAGGTGCGCCGCCACGGCGAGTCCATCGGCCAGGGCGATGCGCTGAACGACGTGGTGCTGCACCCCGGCAAGTCCACGCGGATGATCGAGTTCGAGCTGCACATCGACGGCCAGTTCGTCTGCAGCCAGAAGGCCGACGGCCTGATCGTCGCCACCCCGACCGGCTCCACCGCCTACGCGCTGTCCGCTGGCGGGCCGATCATGCACCCCAAGCTCGACGCCATCGTCGTGGTGCCGATGTATCCGCACACCTTGTCGGGCCGGCCCATCGTGGTCGACGGCAACAGCGAGCTGAAGATCGTCGTCTCGCCGAACATGCAGATCTACCCGCAGGTGTCCTGTGACGGCCAGAACCACTTCACCTGCGCGCCCGGCGACACCGTCACGGTGAGCAAGAAGCCGCAGAAGCTGCGCCTGATCCACCCGATCGACCACAACTACTACGAGGTCTGCCGGACCAAGCTGGGCTGGGGCAGCCGCCTCGGGAGCAGCGAGTGATGGAACTCGACCCCTCACGCGGCTTTGACCTGATCGGCGACATCCACGGCTGCGCCAATACCCTGGATTACCTGCTGGAGCGCCTCGGCTACCGGCTGCAGGGCGGTGTCTGGCGGCATGCGCGGCGGCAGGCACTGTTCCTGGGCGACATCATCGACCGAGGGCCGCGCATTCGCGAGGCGCTGCACCGGGTGCACGACATGGTCGCTGCCGGCGAAGCGCTGTGCATCATGGGCAACCACGAGTTCAACGCCCTTGGCTGGTCCACCCCGGCGGCCCCCGGCAGTGGCCGGCAGTACGTGCGCGAGCACACGCCGCGCCATGCCAGGCTGATCAAGGAAACCCTGGACCAGTTCGAAGGCCATCCGGCGGACTGGCGGGATTTCCTCGGCTGGTTCCAGGCCATGCCGCTGTTCCTCGACGCCGGGCGCTTCCGCATGGTCCACGCCTGCTGGGACCACGACGTGATCGATGCGCTGCGCCAGCAGTTCCACGACGGCCGCATCGACGAGGCCTTCCTCAAGGCCACTGCCGAGCCGGGCAGCTTCGCCCAGCAGGCTTGCGACCGTCTGCTGCGCGGCACCGACATGCGCCTGCCCAACGGCCTGACCCTGACCGGCAGCGACGGTTTCACCCGTTCGTTCTTCCGTACCAAGTTCTGGGAGGAGGACCGCGCGCCGGAAACCTACGGCGACATCGTGTTCCAGCCCGATGCGCTGCCTGACGAAGTGGCCAGCGAGCGTCTGAGCGAAGAGCAGAAGTCGCGCCTTTTGACCTATGGCGCCGACGAGCCGCTGCTGTTCGTCGGTCACTACTGGCGGCGCGGCACGCCCGCGCCGATCCGGCCCAACCTGGCCTGTCTGGATTACAGCGCGGTGATGTACGGGAAACTCGCGGCCTATCGGCTGGACGACGAAACCCGGCTGGAGCGCAGCAAGTTCGTGTGGGTGGACGTGAAGCGTCCGGAGGGCGATGCGTGAGCGTGGTTGAAGCGATACGGTTGCCGGCGGCGGTCGACCTGGGGGAGTTCGTCAACCTGCTGCGGCGCCTGAACGTACCCTTCCGGGTCAGCGAGGAGTCGGGCGAGCAGGTGCTCTGGGTGCCCAATGCCCAGCTGGCCGAGCAAGTGCGCACGCTGTACGAGCGTTATCCGCAGGGTGACCCGCAGTTCAGCGTGCAGGCCGAGCGCCGGCGCGGTGGGCCGGGGCTGCTGGAACAACTGAAGCTGAGCTGGATGACCGCCACGGTGCTGCTGGTGACCTGCGTGGTCGCCGCCGTGACCCTGCTCGGCACCTACCCGGAGACCTTGCGCTGGCTGACCTTCCAGGATTTCCGCATGGTCGGCGAGGACCGCCTGGTGTTCGTGCCGCTGCCCGAGACGCTGGCGTCCGGGCAATGGTGGCGGCTGATCACGCCGATGCTGTTGCACTTCGGCTGGCTGCACCTGGCGATGAACGGCATGTGGTACTGGGAGCTGGGGCGACGCATCGAGTACCGCCAAGGCGCCGGGATGCTGCTGGGCCTGAGCCTGGGCTTCGGCCTGGTTTCCAACGTCGTGCAGTACGGCGTCAGCGGGTCGAGCCTGTTCGGCGGCCTGTCCGGCGTGCTCTACGGCTTGCTTGGTCACTGCTGGATCTTCCAGCGCATGGCGCCAACCCCAGCTTACCAGCTGCCCAAGGGCGTGGTGGCGATGATGCTGATCTGGCTGCTGGTATGCCTGTCCGGGGTGATCGACCTGCTCGGCTTCGGCTCCATCGCCAACGGCGCGCACGTGGGCGGGCTGCTGGCGGGTTGCCTGAGCGGGATGATCGGCGGATTGCTGGCGCGACGCGCCGGGCACTGAGGCGACATAGGGCGTACAGCCGTTCGCGGTTGCACGCCGTTTCACCTTGTCCACCGCCAACTCCATGGCCGAGCCTGGCAAACGCATCCCGGTTCGCATCCGCATGGACAGGCAATCACGGCCAAGCGGCGTATAACGCGGAGCGTTATACGCCCTACGTCTATGGCTCCAAGTGACCAGCGTTCGTGCGCCAAAGCCTTAGGCCCGGTAGAATGCCGGCTTCGTTTGCCCCCAGCAGGAACCGGCCCATGTCGTCCTTCGCCGAAATGATCCAGAACATCACCCCCGAGCTCTACGAGAGCCTCAAGCTGGCCGTGGAGATCGGCAAGTGGCCCGACGGCCGCAAGCTGTCCCAGGAGCAGAAGGAGTTGTCGCTGCAGGCCGTGATCGCCTGGGAGCTGAAGAACCTGCCCGAAGACCAGCGCACTGGCTACATGGGCCCGCAGGAATGCGAGTCCCACGCCGAGCCGATCCCGAACATCCTGTTCTCGACCAATACCCTGCATTGATGGCTGCTTTCTGATGGTAGAGCTTGGACGCGGCGCCCTGAGCAAGATGTCGGCGCGCCTGGAAAGCCCCGTGCAATACGCCTTCCGCCTCGGCGAGGCGGAGGTCCCGGTAAACCCGCTGATCGGCAAGACCCTGCGCCTGGAGTACCTGGGCGAAATCTTCTGCTGCCACTGCGGGCGCAAGACCAAGAAGAGTTTCAGCCAGGGCTACTGCTACCCCTGCTTCACCAAGCTGGCGCAGTGCGACAGCTGCATCATGAGCCCGGAGAAGTGCCACTACGAAGACGGTTCGTGCCGCGAGCCGGAGTGGGGCGAGCGCTTCTGCATGACCGACCACGTGGTCTACCTGGCCAACTCCTCGGGCGTGAAGGTGGGCATCACCCGCGCCAGCCAGGTGCCGACCCGCTGGATCGACCAGGGTGCGCGCCAGGCGCTGCCGATCATGCGCGTGGCCACCCGCCAGCAGTCCGGTTTCGTCGAGGACCTGCTGCGCAGCCAGGTCACCGACCGCACCAACTGGCGCGCGCTGCTCAAGGGCGAGGCCGAGCCGCTGGACCTGGTCGCCATCCGCGAGCAGATCTTCGACGCCTGTGCCGAGGGCATCGTCGCCCTGCAGCAGCGCTTCGGCCTGCAGGCGATCCAGCCGGTGATCGACATGGATCCCATCGAGATCAGCTACCCGGTGGAGGCCTATCTGGCCAAGATCACCAGCTTCGATCTGGACAAGACGCCTGTGGTAGAAGGTACCCTGCAGGGTATCAAGGGCCAGTACCTGATCTTCGATACCGGCGTGATCAACGTACGCAAATTTACCGCGTACCAGCTGGCCATCAGTGCCTGATCGAACCTGCATTGAATTTCCGGCCCAGAGCTCGCATCTAGAGAGACACGCATCTAGGGATAGATGCGTCTTGCGACTCGCCCGCGCCGCTCTCAATCGCTAGAGTCAGTATTCCTCCGGCCGGTCCATCCCGCCTGCCGCTTTCCAAGGGGCCAAAAGCCATGCGTACCGAGCAACCGAAAGTCATCTACCTCAAGGATTATCAGGCGCCCGAGTACCTGATCGACGAGACCAACCTGACCTTCGAGCTGTACGAGGACCACACCCTGGTCCACGCCCAACTGGTGATGCGCCGCAACCCGGAGCGCGGCGACGGCCTGCCGCCGCTGGTGCTCGACGGCCAGCAGCTGGAGCTGCTGTCGGTGGCGCTGGACGACAACACCCTCGAAGCCGGCCAGTACCAGCTCGACGAGAACCACCTGACCCTGCAGCCGACGGCGAAGACCTTCACCGTTGACAGCACCGTGCGCATCCACCCGGAAAGCAACACCGCACTGGAAGGCCTGTACAAGTCCGGCAAGATGTTCTGCACCCAGTGCGAGGCCGAAGGCTTCCGCAAGATCACCTATTATCTCGACCGCCCGGACGTGATGAGCAGCTTCACCACCACGCTGTCGGCCGAGCAGCACAAGTACCCGGTGCTCCTGTCCAACGGCAACCCGGTGGCCAGCGGCTCGGAAGACGGCGGCCGCCACTGGGCGACCTGGCAGGACCCGTTCAAGAAGCCGGCCTACCTGTTCGCCCTGGTCGCCGGTGACCTCTGGTGCGTGGAAGACCAGTTCTCCACCATGAGCGAGCGCGAAGTCACCCTGCGCATCTACGTCGAGCCGGAGAACATCGACAAGGTCCAGCACGCCATGGACAGCCTGAAGAACTCCATGCGCTGGGACGAGAAGGTCTACGGCCGCGAGTACGACCTGGACATCTTCATGATCGTCGCGGTCAACGACTTCAACATGGGCGCCATGGAGAACAAGGGCCTCAACATCTTCAACTCCAGCTGCGTGCTGGCCAAGGCCGAGACCGCCACCGACGCCGCGCACCAGCGCGTTGAGGGCGTGGTCGCCCACGAATACTTCCACAACTGGTCGGGCAACCGCGTGACCTGCCGCGACTGGTTCCAGCTGTCGCTCAAGGAAGGCTTCACCGTGTTCCGCGACAGCGAGTTCTCCGCCGACATGAACTCGCGCACCGTCAAGCGCGTCGAGGACGTGGCCTTCCTGCGCACCAACCAGTTCGCCGAGGACGCCGGCCCCATGGCGCACCCGGTGCGCCCGGATTCCTTCATCGAGATTTCCAACTTCTACACCCTGACCGTCTACGAGAAGGGTTCGGAAGTGGTGCGCATGATCCACACCCTGCTGGGCGCCGACGGCTTCCGCAAGGGCACCGACCTGTACTTCGAGCGCCATGACGGCCAGGCCGTGACCTGCGACGACTTCGTCAAGGCCATGGAAGACGCCAATGGCGTCGACCTCACCCAGTTCAAGCGCTGGTACAGCCAGTCCGGCACCCCGCGCCTGGCGGTGGAGGAGAGCTTCGACGCCGCCGCGCAGAGCTACACCCTGACCTTCCGCCAGAGCTGCCCGGCCACGCCGGGGCAGAGCGAGAAGCAGCCCTTCCTCATCCCGGTGCAGATGGGCCTGATCGACAAGCTGGGCAATGCCCTGTCGTTGCGCCTGCAGGGCGAAGAGCACGCCCACGGCAGCGACCGCGTGCTGCAGGTCACCGAGGCCGAGCAGTCCTTCACCTTCGTCGGCCTGGCCGAGAAGCCCCTGCCGTCGCTGCTGCGTGGTTTCTCCGCGCCGGTGAAGCTGAGCTTCCCCTACGACCGCGACCAGCTGATGTTCCTCATGCAGCACGACGAGGACGGCTTCAACCGCTGGGAGGCCGGCCAGCAGCTTTCCGTGCAGGTCCTGCAGGAACTGATCGGCCAGCACCAGCGTGGCGAGAAACTGGTGCTCGACCAGCGCCTGATCACCGCCTTCCGCACCCTGTTGCTGGACACCGGCCTGGACCAGGCCATGGTCGCCGAGATGCTCTCGCTGCCGAGCGAGGCCTACCTCACCGAGATCAGCGAAGTGGCCGACGTCGACGCCATCCACGCTGCCCGCGAGTTCGCCCGCCAGCAGATAGGCGCGGCGCTGCACGAGCAGTTGTGGGAGCGTTACCAGGCCAACCGTAAGCAGTCCCGCGAGACAGCTTACGTGGCGGAGGCGACTCACATCGCCCGCCGCAGCCTGCAGAATATTTCCCTGTCCTACCTCATGCAGAGCGGCAAGGCCGAGGTGCTCGCCGCCTGCCAGGAGCAGTACAAGGATTGCGACAACATGACCGAGCGCCTGACCGCCCTGGCGGTCCTGGTCAATTCTGCCTTCGACAGCGAGAAGGCCGAGGCGCTGGCGATGTTCGCCGACTACTTCAAGGACGACCCGCTGGTGATGGACCAGTGGTTCAGCGTCCAGGCCGGCTGCACCCTGCCGGGCGGACTGGAGCGGGTACAGGAGCTGACGAGGCATTCGGCCTTCACCCTGAAGAACCCGAACAAGATCCGCGCACTGATCGGCGCCTTCGCCAACCAGAACGCGGTGAACTTCCACCGCGCGGATGGCGCCGGCTACCGCTTCCTCGCCGACCAGATCATCACCCTCAACGCGCTGAACCCGCAGATCGCCTCGCGCCTGCTCACCCCGCTGACCCGCTGGCGCAAGTACGCGCCCGAGCGCCAGGCGCTGATGCGTGCCGAGCTGGAGCGCATCCTGGCGTCCGGCGAGCTGTCCAGTGATGTCTTCGAGGTGGTCAGCAAGAGTCTCGCCTGATCCTCCCTCCGGCGCTCCGTCCGGGGCGCCGCCCGCCTCGCTGAAGGTGTTACCAGTATTGGCTGGTAACACCTTTTTGTTACTTATCGAAATTAAACGATGGTCGCCTTATCGCTGGGGTGAATTGGCGCCAGGGTGCCGCCCTGTCTGCGTCGGGCCTTCCAGGGGCGGATTGCGCCATTTCGTGAGGTCGATGGCGCAATCGGTCAGTGGGTTTGATCAGTGGATGATCAGTCACAAAAAGTAGCGGGCCATATCTTTAAATTTTGTAAGTAGATTCCGCACGTTTATCGCAATTGGCATCGGCGTTGCACCGGCCGATCCCGCTTAGCCTTTGCCTGGCCATTGGGTCGGGGGGCGTGTCGAGCACCTTGGGGGAGTTTCCTTCAGATCGACGACAACAAGGCCGTGGAATAACGGCTGACAAGGCGAACCGCCCGCAGTGGCGGCGCCCTTACAGAATGATCAGTCCATGGAGTGAGTCCTAATGGAAATCCCGGTTCGCAAGAGCGTCTTGCGTTTCGCACCCGCTCGTGCGGGTTTTGCCCTGGCAGGTGTCCTGCCTCTGCTGATGTCGGTTCCGGTTGCTGCCGTCGAGTTCAGCTTCCTCGACAGCGAGGTGAGTGGCTCGCTGGATACCACTGTCTCCTACGGCACCCTGTGGCGTGTGCAGGGGCAGGACAAGAGCAACAACGACATCAACGGCAACGACGGCAACCGCAACTTCGATACCGGCCTGGTTTCCGAGGTGTACAAGATCACCTCCGACCTGGAAGCGACCTACAAGAACTACGGCATGTTCGTACGCGGTTCGGCTTTCTATGACACCCAGATCATGGACAAGCGCAACGACTACTACGACCACAACCAGCCGCCGCAGCCGAGCCAGAGCTACCCCAACAACGACCACTTCACCAGCGAGACCCGTGATACCGCCGGCAGCCGCGCGGAAATCCTCGACGCCTACGTCTATGGCAACTGGGACGTGGCCGAGCATCCGGTGACCGGTCGCCTGGGCCGCCAGGTGTTCAACTGGGGCGAGGGCATCTTCTACCGCGGGGGTGTGAACACCACCAACCCGGTGGACGCCGCCAAGTTCCGCCTGCCGGGCTCCGAGCTCAAGGAAGTGCTGATGCCGGTGGAGGCGCTGAGCTTCAACATCGGCCTGACCGACAACCTGTCGATGGACACCTTCTACCAGTGGAACTGGAAGGAGACCCGTCTCGACCCGGTCGGCACCTACTTCTCCGAAACCGACCTGTTCGCCGATGGCGGCAACACCGCCTACACCACCGTCGGTGCGCTGGCCAACCCGCTGTTCCAGAGCCTCTATCCGCAGCTTTCGGCGGCCCATGTCGGCGGCCTGCAGGGCACCCAGTACCTGGACTCCAACGGCGTGTTCAAGGTCGCCAACGTCGGCAAGGACATCAATGCCAAGAACGACGGCCAGTTCGGCGTGGCCTTCCACTACATTGCCGAGGAATTGAACTCCACCGAGTTCGGCTTCTACTTCGTCAACTACCACGCCAAGGAACCGACCATCTACGCCGACCTGAACAGCAGCTACGCCGGTCTGGACATGGACCAGCTGGCCGGCCTGGGCGGCTTCTCCTCCTATGACCAGCTGATGGCCGCCGCCGGCAGCGGCAACGCCATGGCCGGGCAGGTGCTGGGGCTGGTCAACGGCGCGGCGGCGGTGGACGTGGCCAACCAGGTCAATGCCCGTCGCGAGTACGTCGAGAACATCCGCATGTACGGCTTCAGCTTCAACACCACCGTGGGCGACGCCTCGGTGTTCGGTGAACTGGCCTACCGTCCGAACCTGCCGATCGGCATCGCCACCACCAACGACCTGCTCGGCGACCTGCTCGTCCAGGCGCCGCAGCTGGCCAGCGGGAACACCGTGAACATCGGCGGCCGCCCGGTGGCGATCACCGACCAGATTCACAACTACGAGCGCGTCGAGGCCTTCAACACCTCGCTGGGCACCATCTACAACTTCGGTCCGCAGCTGTCCTTCGACTCGCTGATGGGCGTGGCGGAACTGGCCTCCGAGCACCTGCGCGGCAGCAGCTTGCAGTACACCGCCTACGATGGCACCACCCGCTACTACTCCGGCCGTGGCAACGGCGCCTACGTCTCCGGCTACGACCGCGACGATCAGGTGAACAAGAACGCCTACGGCTACACCCTGCTGCTCTCGGGTACCTGGAACGACGTGTTCGCCGGCGTGAACGTCTCGCCGTACGCCGTCTACAAGGATGACTTCGAAGGCAACTCCTACCAGACCGGCAACTTCATCGAAGGCCGCAAGGCCTACACCCTGGGCGTCAAGGCCACCTACCTGAACGCCCTGGAAACCGAACTGCAGTACACCGAGTTCTACGGTGCCGGCAAGAACAACGCCAGCCGCGACCGCGACAACGTCGGCTTCAACGTCAAGTACTCCTTCTAACGACAAGCACGCACCGGGCGCCTGAAGCGCCCGGCGCGTGAACCTCACGGAGAATCACCATGCGCAACATGCGTACCCTGATCGGCGCGGCGGTGGCCCTTGCCCTGTCCGCCGGCAGCGCCCTGGCAGCGGTTTCCCCGCAGGACGCGGCCAAGCTGCAATCGTCCCTGACCCCGCTGGGCGCGGAAAAGGCCGGCAACGCCGCCGGCACCATCCCGGCCTGGACCGGTGGCATCACCCAGGCGCCGGCCGGCTACAAGCCGGGCCAGCACCACATCGACCCGTTCGCCTCGGACAAGCCGCTGTACACCATCACCAAGGCCAACCTGGACCAGTACAAGGCCAACCTGACCCCGGGCACCCTGGCGCTGTTCGCCACCTACCCGGACACCTTCCAGATGCCGGTGTACCCGAGCCGCCGCAGTGGTTCGGCGCCGCAGTGGGTGTATGACAACACCTTCAAGAATGCCACCAGCGCCAAGCTGGCCGAGGGCGGCAACGGCTTCGTCGATGCCTTCGGCGGCATTCCCTTCCCGATCCCGCAGAGCGGCGTGGAAGCGCTGTGGAACCACATCGCCCGCTACCGTGGCACCTTCGTCGTGCGCCGCGCCTCGGAAGTCGCGCTGCAGCGCAACGGCGACTACTCCCTGGTGACCTCGCAGCAGGAAGCGCTGTTCAAGTACTACATCCAGGGCAGCAGCTTCGCCGACCTGAACAACCTGCTGTTCTACTACCTGTCCTTCACCAAGAGCCCGGCGCGCCTGGCCGGTGGTGCCGCGCTGGTACACGAGACGCTGGACCAGGTGAAGGAGCCGCGCCAGGCCTGGGGCTATAACGCCGGCCAGCGCCGCGTGCGCCGTGCTCCGAACCTCGCCTACGACACCCCGATCGCCGCCGCCGACGGCCTGCGTACCGCCGACGACACCGACATGTTCAACGGCTCGCCGGACCGCTACGACTGGAAGCTGGTGGGCAAGAAGGAAATGTACATCCCGTACAACAACTACAAGGTCTCCAGCCCGGACGTTAAGTACAAGGACCTGCTGACCCCGAGTCACCTGAACCCGAAATACACCCGCTACGAACTGCACCGCGTGTGGGTCGTCGAGGGCACCCTGAAGCCGGGCGCACGCCACATCTACTCCAAGCGCGTGCTGTTCCTCGACGAGGACAGTTGGGGCGCCGCCGAGGTCGACCAGTACGATGGCCGTGGCGAACTGTGGCGCGTCTCGCTGGCCTACCTGAAGAACTACTACGAGCTGCCCACCACCTGGACCGCCCTGGATACCTTCCACGACCTGCAGGCCCGCCGCTACCACGTGCAGAACCTGGACAACGAAGAACCGACCACCATCGACTTCGGCCAGGCCGTACCGGACGACTCCTACTTCAGTCCGTCTGCACTGCGTCGCCGCGGCACCCGCTGAGTTCGTCCCGCGTTCGGAAAAGCCCGCCCCTCCGGCGGGCTTTTTCTTGCCTGCTTCCGACCGGCGGCAGGACCAATGTGTTACCTCTCGCCCCACTGAAAGCCCTCTGCGGCGCGCCTTACAGCGTTCATGGCTATGTGCAATCATCCTTTTGGGTGAGGTGGTCGCCGCTTAACAAAAGATAACGTGCCGTTAATTGTCAGCCCCCGAAAAGGCTGGCTATATAGCGACCACACTCGATACCGCCTGCAATAAGAACAAAGAGGTAAAGGCATATGCGTGAGCCCCAGTGGCGCACTACGAGCGAGCAGTCCGTGTCGGAGACTCCGCGCTCCTTCCCGATGTCGCGCAAATCGATTTCCCTGCTCGGCGCACTTTCCTTCCTGATGCTGTCCGTCGCTCCCTTGCCCGCCGTCGCGGCAACCGAAGCGGCCAGCGACGCCAGCTCCATCCCTTCGGCCAAAGCCGCCAGCAGCCTGCTGCTGAGTGTCGCCCAGGCCGGCAAGCGCCTGGTGGCGGTAGGGGATCACGGGCATATCCTTTACTCCGACGATGACGGCAAGAGCTGGACCCAGGCCAAGGTGCCGACCCGCCAGTTGCTGACCTCGGTGTTCTTCCTCAATGACAAGAAGGGCTGGGCCGTCGGCCACGACGCGCAGATCCTCGTCACCACCGATGGCGGCGCCACCTGGACCCGCCAGTTCGAAGACCTCAAGCGCGAAGCGCCGCTGCTGGACATCTGGTTCCAGGACGACAACCACGGCATGGCCGTGGGCGCCTATGGTGCGCTGCTGGAAACCACCGACGGTGGCCAGCACTGGGAAGACGCCAGCGACCGCCTGGACAACGAAGACCAGTACCACCTCAACTCCATCGCCGCGGTGAAGGATTCCGGCCTGCTGGTGGTCGGCGAGGCCGGCAGCATCTTCCGTTCCAAGGACTGGGGCCAGACCTGGGAGAAACTCGAAGGCCCGTACGAAGGTTCGCTGTTCGGCGCGGTCGGTACCCGCCAGGCGGGCACCGCGCTGGTCTACGGTCTGCGTGGCCACCTGTTCCGCACCACCGACTTCGGCGACAGCTGGAAGCAGGTCGACCTGCCCACCGCCAACGGTGGCGAACTCGAGTTCGGCCTCTCCGAAGGTTCGCTGCTGGCGGACGGCACCGTGGTGATCGTCGGGCATGGCGGCAGCGTCCTGGAAAGCAAGGACGATGGCCAGAGCTTCAAGGTCTACAACCGTCCCGACCGCCTGTCCCTGGCGGGCGTGAGCGGCGCCGGCAACGGCAACCTGGTGCTGGTCGGCCAGGGCGGTATCCACTTGGCTTCGGCGACCGGCGCCGAGCTGACAGAACAACAATAAGCCGGGGAGCCTGCATGAACGCTATCAGCAAGCATCAACAGGACAAGGCGACTTTCCTGGAACGCATCATCTTCACCCACCGGCCGTTCGTGATCATCGCCTGCCTGCTGGTGACCATTTTCCTGGGCTACCAGGCGACCCAGGTGCGCCCGTCTACCAGCTTCGAGAAGATGATTCCGCTGCAGCACCCGTTCATCCAGAACATGCTGGAGCACCGCAACGACCTGGCCAACCTCGGCAACACCGTGCGCATCTCGGTGGAAGCGGTGAACGGCGACATCTTCACCAAGGAGTACATGGAGACGCTGCAGAAGATCCACGACGAGGTCTTCTACATTCCCGGCGTCGACCGCTCCGGCATGAAGTCGCTGTGGAGCCCCAGCGTGCGCTGGACCGAGGTGACCGAAGAAGGCTTCGCCGGCGGCGAAGTGATTCCGCAGACCTACGACGGCTCGCCCAAGGCGCTGGAACTACTGCGCAACAACGTGCTGAAGTCCGGCCAGATCGGCCGCCTGGTGGCCAACAACTTCAAGTCGAGCATCGTCGACGTGCCGCTGCTGGAGGTCTACCCGGACCCGAAGGACCAGGGCAAGCTGATGAAGCTGGACTACCGCCAGTTCTCCCATGAGCTGGAAGAGAAGATCCGCGACAAGTACCAGCTGCAGAACCCCAACGTGAAGGTGCACATCACCGGCTTCGCCAAGAAGGTCGGCGACCTGATCGACGGCCTGCTGCTGGTGGTCGGCTTCTTCGGCATCTGCTTCGTGATCACCCTGGTGCTGCTGCTGTGGTTCACCAAGTGCGTGCGCTCGACCATCGCCGTACTCTCCACCACGCTGGTGGCGGTGATCTGGCAGCTCGGCCTGCTGCACTCCATCGGCTTCGGGCTGGACCCGTACTCGATGCTGGTGCCGTTCCTGATCTTCGCCATCGGTATTTCCCACGGCGTGCAGAAGATCAACGGTATCGCCCTGCAGTCCAGCGATGCGGAAACCCCGCTGCTGGCCGCCCGTCGCACCTTCCGCCAGCTGTTCCTGCCAGGCATGATCGCCATCCTCGCGGACGCCGTCGGCTTCATCACCCTGCTGGTGATCGACATCGGCGTGATCCGTGAACTGGCCATTGGCGCCTCCGTCGGCGTGGCGGTGATCGTGTTCACCAACCTGATCCTGCTGCCGGTCGCCATCTCCTACATCGGCATCAGCAAGAAGGCGGTACAGCGCAGCAAGGAAGACGCAGTACGCGACCATCCGTTCTGGCGCGCGCTGTCCAACTTCGCCAGCCCCACCGTGGCGCCCATTTCCGTGGTCATCGCCCTGGCGATGTTCGCCGCCGGCATGTGGGAAGGCCATCACCTGAAGATCGGCGACCTCGACCAGGGCGCGCCGGAACTGCGTCCGGACTCGCGCTACAACCTGGACAACGACTTCATCATCCGCAACTACTCGACCAGCTCCGACGTGCTGGTGGTGATGGTGGAATCCGCCTCCGAAGGCTGCTCCACCCACAAGACCATGGCCGCCATCGACGAACTCGCCTGGCGCCTGGAAAACACCGAGGGCGTGCAATCGGCCATCTCCCTGGTCACCGTCTCCAAGCAGATGATCAAGGGCATGAACGAGGGCAACCTGAAGTGGGAGTCGCTGTCGCGCAACCAGGACGTGCTGAACAACTCCATCAGCCGCGCCGAAGGCCTGTTCAACAGCAACTGCTCGCTGGCGCCCCTGCTGGTGTTCCTCAACGACCACAAGGCCGAGACCCTCGACCGCGCGGTCGGGGTGATCCAGGAGTTCGCCAAGGCCAACAACCAGGATGACCTGAAGTTCAAGCTCGCCGCCGGCAACGCCGGTATCGAAGCGGCCACCAACGAGGTGATCAAGCAGTCCGAGCTGACCATCCTGATCCTGGTGTACATCTGCGTGGCGGTGATGTGCCTGATCACCTTCCGCTCCTTCGCCGCGACCCTGTGCATCGTGCTGCCGCTGATCCTCACCTCGGTGCTGGGCAACGCGCTGATGGCCATGCTCGGCATCGGCGTGAAGGTGGCGACCCTGCCGGTGATCGCACTGGGCGTGGGCATCGGCGTGGACTACGGCATCTACATCTACACCCGCCTGGAGTCCTTCCTGCGCCAAGGCCTGTCCCTGCAGGAGGCCTACTACGAGACCCTGAAGTCCACCGGCAAGGCGGTACTGTTCACCGGTCTGTGCCTGGCCATCGGCGTCGCCACCTGGATCTTCTCGGCGATCAAGTTCCAGGCCGACATGGGCCTGATGCTGACCTTCATGCTCCTGTGGAACATGTTCGGCGCCCTGTGGCTGCTGCCGGCGCTGGCGCGCTTCCTGATCAACCCGGAGAAGGTGCGTCAGAAGAAGGCGTCGATCCTGGTTCACTGATCGGCAGCTGAGCGACAAATGAAAACCGCGGCTCTTGGGCCGCGGTTTTTTTTGGGGTCGGTCAGGACTGGCAACGTCCGCGATCAGTCTCGACGCTTGCGCTAGAACATCCGGTGAGAACCAGAGGTCCCGGCTCAAGGCAGGATTGCGAACACCCGCGCCGGGAAGCCCGTGCCTTGGGCGATCTTCGGGAAGCTCACCACTGCCAGCGCGCCGGCCTCCGGCACCTGGTCGAGATTGGCGAGCAGTTCGATCTGGTAGTGGTTGGTGCCCAGGATGTAGGACTCCAGCGAGTAGTCGTCCTTGCTGGTGGCGATGCCCGGATCGGTGTCGGTGGTCTCGTGGCCGGACGCGGTGATCCTGCGCGTCTCGTAGAGATACACCAGCGCCTCCTTGCTCCAGCCCGGATAGTGCGCCACGCCCTTGGCATCCTGGTTCTGCATCTTCGCCTGGTCCGGCCAGCGCTTGGACCAATCGGTGCGCAGGGCGGCGAAGGCACCTTCGGGCACCGGGCCGTGCTTGGCTTCCCAGGCCTTCACGTCAGCCAGGCTCAGCACGTAGTCGGGGTTCTTCGCCACCTGCTGGTGGATGTCGAACACCACCAGCGGCAGGAACTGCTCCTTCACCTCCAGCTGGTCGACGCTGCGCAGGCCCTTGTGGAAGTGCACCGGCGGATCGACATGGGTGCCCCACTGGCCGACGTGGCTGTAGAGCTCCACTTGGAAACCGTCCTTGTCCACGGTGTAGAGCGTCTTGCGGCCCATGGGCTCGAAGCCTTTCCAGTGTGGCGTGTCGTTATCGAAAGAGTGGGTCAGGTCGACCCAGGTGTGCTGCTTGAGTCTGGCGTAGGTGTCCCACAGTCCGGGTTGGGCCGCCTGGGCAGGCTGTTGAGCGAGAAGGGGCAGCAGGGCGGCGGAGAAGAGCAGGGCGGGCAGGTGGCGCATGTGTCTGATTCCTTGACGGGGATGGGATGGCGCGCCTTATCTTTCTCCAGCGCCAGCCCCACCTTCCAATGCCGAATTCTGCTTTTCTTATTCCGTCTTGTTATTCAAAAGAATGAATCAGGAGTGACCATGTCCTTTCAGCTCATCGAATATGCCGACGCCAGCCCCGAAGTCCGCGCCGTCTATGACGACATCATGGCGACCCGCAAGATCGATTGGGTGAACAACTTCTGGAAGGCCCTGGCCAACCATCCACAGACCCTCAAGCGCACCTGGGAAAGCCTCAAGGAAGTGATGGGGCCGGGCCGGCTCGACCCACTGGTGAAGGAGCTGATCTACGTCGCCGTCAGCGTCACCAACAACTGCAACTACTGCATCGGCTCCCACGGTGCCGCGGCGCGCAAGGCAGGGATGGACGACGGGATGCTCGGCGAGCTGCTGGCGATAGTGGCCATGGCCAACGAGACCAACCGCCTCGCCATCGGCTACCAGGTGCCGCTGGACGATGTGTTCAAGGGTGCGGTGATGGAGGTCAGTGGCTGAGGGACCCCCGCGGCTGGGGGCTCTTATTCGCGAGCAAACTCGTTCCTACAGGGAGCAGTGTACAGATCCTCGTAGGAGCGAGCTTGCTCGCGAACCCAGGCCGACGACGGGCTCTCAGGGGCCTGGTGCCGATAACCGCTCGATTACCTTTACCGGCGTCCCGTCGCTCCAGCGCCCCATGGACAATTGCGCGGCACCGCCGCCCAGCGCGTAGTCGCGGTCCTGGTCGTAGAAGGCTGCGTCGCACAGCGCGTCGAACAGCTTCCAGGTGGCGTACCAGTCCAGTGCATCGGTGGCCAGCGCATTATGGACGGATGGCTGGCCCTGCTTTAGGCGCTGGCGCACCCGTTCCTGCACGCGGTTGAGCAGCCAGCTGGATGAGTCGCTGGGCGGATAGCGGGGGTCGAAGCGTGGCGCGGTCGGCGCTGCATGATTGGCCAGCAGGGGCGGGCTGCCGTGGCGGTCGCTGTGCAGGAGCAGCAGGTCCTTGTCCTGCGCGGCGACCTGGGTGCTTTCCTGGTAGATGCGTCGTGCGTCATCGCAGCCGACGCGCTCGTCTTCATCGCCGCAGACGGCCAGCAGCAAGATTCCAGCGGGGATGTTCGACAGCGGCTCCACGGGCACCTGGCGCCAGCGAGGACCGCTGCTTTTGCCCGGCTCCACGGCCATCAGCGCGCGCGGTTTCGGCACGCCCAGGCGTAGCCAGGAGGCGGCAAGTCCGCTGGCGATCAGGCCGCCGGCGGAGTGTCCGACGTAAGCCACATGGCCAAGCTCCGGCGTCACTCCGAGCTTGCCCGCCTGCAGGTCGCCGATGGCGCGGTGAACCGAAGCGGCGGCATTGGGCAGGAAATCCGCTGCCGGTGTCTTCAGGTTGGCCTGGTAGCGCGGATAGATGAGGATCGCGCCGCGCCGGACGATATGTTCGATCCAGGCCCGGTACAGGTCCGGCTGCATCACGCTCCAACCGTGGGTGAATACCACCAGCGGCGCGCTTTGCGGTTGTGGGCGGGTGGGGGTGAAGACCCAGTACTCGTTGCCGTCGGCGTTGAAATGCCATTGCTGCACGTCGGCGTGGCTGTAGCCCGAGCCGCCGGGCCCCTGTAGCGGTTGCGTCGGAGGCAGGGCCGGTTCGGCGCGCAGGATAGGGGTCAGCAGCAGGCCGGCGATCAGTGCCGGGAGGTATCTCGGAGTGCGAACGCGGGGCATTGCTGCGCCTCTTGGCGGGGCTCGCCAGCAAGCATAGCCCCGTCGTTGCGTCAGCGCGGGTAGAGCGGCGGCAGGCTGCCCGGGTCGGTCGGGGGCGCGGCTTCCGGATCGGCGCCCGGCAGGCTGCGGACGGCGCGCCAGAGGTCCTCGCCTTGCCAGTTGCGGCCGCCTTCGCTGTCGCTGTAGAGCGCGCCGTTTAGGCTGTCCAGGGCGTCGGACAGCGGCACGAAGCGCGCCGCCATGTCCGCCAGGGTTTCCGGTTGCTGGCGCGCCCAGGCGTCCAGCGCCTGGCGCGTGGCATGTGAATCGTTGGCCTGGCAGGCGCGGCGCAGTTCATCGAGCAGGGTGCGGGCACTGGGGCCGGCGACCGCGGCGCGGATCACCGCGGGCAGCCGGCGCGCCCGCCACCACAGGCCGAAGCCCAGCAGCGTGGTGAAGGCGAGAATGGCGCAGGCCAGCTGCCAGGGCCACAGGCGGGCCTGGGGTTGCAGCAGGGCGTCGGTGGAGGGGACAGCGGAGGTATCGGCCGGGTTTTCCAGTTGCGGGTTGGCGGCGACCTCCAGTGTGCGCGCCGGCAGGCTGGTGCGCTCGACGCGATTGTCCCGGGTGTTCCACCAGACCACCTCGACGGGGGGCAGTTGCACCTGTCCGGCACGGTCGGCAATCAGCGCCTCGCGCTCTTCGCGGCTGCCGATCACGCCCTGTTCGGTGCCCTGGTTGGCCAGCTGCGGCTGGTCGGGGTAGTGGCGCAGGTTGCCCGGCAACGTCTGCGGCAGCGGCGGCAGCTGGGCGCTGGAGAGCCCCTCCACGCGCAGCATGATGTTGCGGGTCAACGCCTCGCCGGCACGGGCCTGCTCCGGCTGCGGGCTCCAGGTTTCGCTGAGGCTCAGCGAGCGGGCCGGCAGCCAGGGGGCGTCCTTGGGATAGTCGGCGGGCTTGGGTTTGATCTGTAGCGGAATGGTCGGGGAGACGACCCGGATCTGCTTGCCCGGCGGCGGGCCGAAGGGGCTGTCATCGGGGCTGCGCTGCTGGGCCGCCTGGGTGGCGTTGAAGGTCTGGCCGGGGATTTCCAGGGGGCCGCTCTTCTGCGGGAAGATCGCGTAGCGAACTTCGATGACCCCATGGCGCACGCCGTTGATTTCCTTCTCGTAGGTGCGTGCCTCGCCCAGCGGTTCGACGCGGGCATCGGCGATCTGCAGGGGCGTGAGGCTGCTGTCGTCGTACAGCGACACCGAGTGATAGATGCGCAAGGTCAGGATCACCTGCGCCTGCACATAGCTTTCCTCCTGGTCGACGCTGGCGTCGATGAACACCGGGGCGAGCTTCTGGCTGCTGGTGCTTTCCTCGGCCTTGAGTACATGCAGGCTGATGGACTCGGTAGCGTTGCCGCCCAGGTGGATCGGCGGAATCTCCACGGTGCCTTCGTTGCGCGGCTGCAGGGTGACGATCCAGCGGGTGGTGGCCTGGGTCTTGCCGTTCAGGGTGGTGAGGCGGTTGACCTGGCGGGTGCCGAGCACCACGAACTGCTCGTCCAGGGGCTTGAGGTCCGGCTTGCCGAACAGGGTCGGGTCGTCGGACTCCAGCGTCAGGTCGATGCTTTCGCCCTGGTTCAGGCTTGTGCGGTCGACGCTGGCGGTGAAGCTGGCCTCGGCCCGGACGGCGGCGAGGCAGAGCAGGGTCAGGCAGATCAGCCTTTTCATTGCGTGGGTTCCTGGCGCTGCTGCTGTTGCTGGTACCAGAACTTGCGGCGCAGCAGTTCGGATGGGTCGTCGGGAATCTGGCGCAACCATTGTTCCAGGGCCTGGCGGCGCTCGTCAGTCAATGGACCGGTGGTCGCCAGGTTGGTTTCGCCTGCTTCGCCCTGGGTCGCCTGCGGCGTGTTGCTCTGGCTGGCGGCGGGCTTGTCGGCATCACGCTGTTCCGGCGTCTGGGCCGACGGGGTGGGCTGCGAATCCTGCTCTTCGGACTGTCCCTCCTGGGGCTTCGAATCCTTGGGCTGTGCCGGCTGGGATTCGCTGGTTTCGCCGTGGGACGGATTCTGCTGCGGGGAGGCGTGGTTTTCCTCGTCGCCGGAGGCCTTCTGCCGCTGGCGCAACAGGTCTTCCAGCAGCGCCTTGTTGCGTTGTGCGGCAGCCAGGTCGGGGGCGCGCTCCAGGGCCTGCTCGTAGGCGTCGATAGCGGCTTCCAGTTCGTTCTGCCGGGCCAGGGCGTTGCCACGGTTGTAATGGTCGGCGGCGCTGTCGCCGAGGGCGAAGGCTTGCGCGGCGTCGGCATAGTCGCCGGCTTCATAGAGCGCCAGGCCGCGCCAGCGGAAGTCCTCGAAGCGCTCTGCGGCTTCGGCGGGTCGCTGGGCATCGAGCAGGCGCTGGCCCTGCTGGTCGTGGGTCAGCCAGAGATCGGCGAGCTCGAAGGCGTTGGCGGTCTGCGGCGGCGACCACAGCAGCGGCAGCAGTAGCGGCAGGCTGAACAACCAGCCCCGGCGACCGGCGCAGGCGGCGAGCAGCAGCAGGGGCAGGAGCAGCCAGTAACCCTGGTCGGCCCAGCGTTGCAGGCGCAGGAGGGCGTCCTCCTCGCTGAGCTGCAGGCCCTGGGTGTTGTTCAGCAGGCCCAGCGCACGCAGGTCGGCGTTGCCCTGGCGCAGGCGCTGGAAGCGTCCGTCGAGGTCGGTGGCGAACTGGCGCAGGGCGCTCTCGTCCAGCCGCGGCACCAGGATGTTGCCTTGCTCATCCTTGAGGAAAGTGCCGTCCTCCTGGGCGATCGGCGCGCCGCCGGCGGTGCCGATGGCGAGCAGCAGCAGGTCCTTGCCCTTGCCTTTGAGCGCCTTGCGGATGCCCTGGCGTTCCTGGGCATCCAGGGCGCTGGTGATCAGCAGGATGTGGCCCTTGCCCTCGGAGCCGTGCTTCAGCAACTGGCGTGCCTGCTCGACGGCGAGGTCGGCGCGGCGGCCCGGCGCCGGCATGATCGATGGCTTGAGTGCGTCCAGCAGATTGCGCGCAGTGCCCAGGTCGTTGGACAGGGGCACCAGGGTGTGTGCGCTGCCTGCGTAGACGACGATGGCGGTCTGCGCGTCGCTGCGCGATTGCAGCAGGTCGAGCACCTTGCGCCGCGCTTGCTCAAGACGGCTGGGCGGTAGGTCGGTGGCGAGCATTTCAGGTGTCAGCTCCAGAACCACCACCAGCGGATCGCTGCGCTCCATCGCCGGTTGTTCCAGGTACTGCCAGCTCGGGCCGAGCAGCGCGAGCACTGCCAGCAGCCAGGCCAGGCCGAGGAAAATCCAGGGGCGCCGCTCGTGACGGCCATGCCCGCCGGACAGCATCCAGGGGTGGAAGGCCGCCGGCAGCAGCAGTTGCCAGCGACCGGCGCGGCGCTGGCGGTGCCAGAGCTTCCACAGCAGCCAGCCGAGCAGCGGCAGCAGGAGCAGCGACCAGGGGCGCAGCAGGTGGGGCCAGAGGGCGCTCATGGCTGCCGCTCCCGGCGCAGCCGCGCCAGCCAGGCGGGGCGAGCCGGCCAGCGCCAGTCCTCCGGCGGCCAGAGTTCACGGACCACCAGCGTCACGCTGATCAGCAGCGCCACCAGCAGCGGCCAGCTGTAGAGGGCGAGGGCAGGGCGTGCCTGGGTGGGTTTCTGTTCCACGGGCTCCAGCGCATCGAGGCTGTCGGAGATGCGTTGCAGCTCTTCACCGTTGCGGGCGCGGAAGTATTCGCCACCGGTGGTTTCGGCGATCGCCTTGAGCGTCGGCTCGTCCAGGTCCAGGCCCGGATTCAGGCCGAACAGGCCTTTCACGCCGCCCTGCTGAGGATCGGCGCCGATGCCGATGGTGTAGACCTTCACCCGTTCCTCGGCAGCGAGGCGGGCGGCGGTCTGCGGATCGATCTCGCCGGCGGTGTTGGCGCCGTCGGTGATCAGCACCAGCACGCGGCTCTGTGCCGGGCGCTCGCGCAGGCGCTTGACCGCCAGGCCAATGGCGTCGCCCAGCGCGGTGTCCTTGCCGGCGATGCCGATCATCGCCTCGTCGAGCCAGACGCGTACGGTGTTGCGGTCGAAGGTCAGCGGCGCCTGCAGGTAGGCGCGGGTGCCGAAGAGGATCAGGCCGACGCGATCGCCACGGCGCGATTCGATGAAGCCGCCAAAGAGCTTTTTCACCAGCTCGACACGGCTGATCTGCTCGTCTTCCCAGCGCATGTCGGCGTAGTCCATGGAGCCGGAGACATCCACGGCGAGCAGCAGGTCGCGGCCGCTGGCGGGAATCGGCAGCGGATCGCCCACCCACTGCGGGCGCGCTGCCGCCATCAGCAGGCAGAGCCAGAGCAGGGCGAAGGGCGCCTGCTGGCGCCAGGCCGGCAGGCGGGCGCGGGCGCGGCGGCCGGCGAGGCCTTCGAGCTCCTGGAGGAAGCTGACCTTGAGCGCCGCCTCGCCGCTGTCCGCGGGCGGCAGGATGAGGCGCATCACCCAGGGCAGGGGCGCGAGCAGGAAGACCCAGGGCCAGGCGAACTCAAACATGCTTGCGCACCCAGGTTTCCACGGCGGCGGCGAGGCCGTTGATGGCTTTGTCGTCGAGCTGGCATTCGGCGCGGTAGCCGCCTTCGACCAGGATCATCCAGCGGGTCAGGCCAGCGGCCGGGCAGCGGTTGTCGAGGAAGGCCAGCCAGGCGCGGCCGCTCAGGGTATGGCTGTGGCTGTCGGGCCAGCGCGCCCGCGAGACGCGCTTGAGCAGGCCGTTGAGCGCCTGCAGCCAGGGACCGGCCGGGGCGCGGTCGTAGGGGCGCGGCAGCCGGGCGAGCTCTTCCAGCGCCGCCTGGCGCAAGGGATCGAGCGGCGCCTCGGCGACCTGCTTCGGTTTGCGACGCGGCAGCCAGTGCTGGCGCGTCAGCCAGAGCACCCACAGGGCTATCGGAATCAAGGCGGCAACCACCCACCAGCCGGGCGCGGGCGGCCACCAGGCGATTGGCGCGGGTGCGATCAGCGGTTCCAGCTGGTCGAGCGGGTTCATGGCGCGTACCCCGGCTGGTGCTGTTCCAGCAGGTCGCGCAACTGTTCCACCAGTTCCTCCTGGGTGGACAGCGGCAGCAGCGGCACGCCCAGGCGCTGGGCCAGGCGCGTCCAGCGTTCGCAGCGGGCCTGGCCCAGGGCGCGGTAGGCCAGGCGCTGTTCGTCGATGTGGGTGTCCAGTTCGAGCTGCGCCTGTCCTTCCGCGAACCTCAGCAACCCGGCCGCCGGCAGGGCGTGATCGAGCGGGTCGGATACCGGCAGCAACACCAGGTCGGTGTGACGCGCCAGCAGCGCCAATTGCTGCTCGGCCAGATCGCCCAGCGCGCGCTCGTCGCACACCACCAGGATCAGGCTGCCCGGGCGCAGCACTTCACGGGCGCGGCGCAGCGCCATGCTGAAGCCGTCGCCGCCGTGGCTGACGCCGGAGCTGGTCAGCAATCCGTGGTTGGCGCGCACCACCAGGTTGAGCAACTGCAGCAGGCTTTGCTTGCTGCGGCGGGGCTTGATCTCGTGGCATTCGCTGTCGGTGAACACCAGCCCGCCGATGCGGTCGTTGTGCGCCAGCGCGGACCAGCCGATGAACGCCGCGGCGCGGGCGGCGAGCACTGACTTGAGGCACAGCCCGGAGCCGAAGAACAACCGCGCGCTCTGTTCGACCAGGACGTACACCGGACGTTCGCGCTCCTCATGGAACAGCTTGGTGTGCGGCTCCTGGGTGCGCGCGGTGACGCGCCAGTCGATGGTGCGCACGTCGTCGCCGGCCTGGTAGACGCGCACCTGGTCGAAGTCCACGCCGCGCCCGCGCAGGCGCGAGTGGTGCAGGCCGATCAACGGGCTGCGCCGCGACGGTGTGGAGAACAGCTGGACTTCGCGCAGGCGGTGGCGCATCTCGATCAGCTCGCCGAGCGAGACGGCCACGCCGGGCGCCAGGACGTTGTGCATGTCAGGCGACGGCGACCACGTCGAGGATGCGCTGGACCACGCGGTCCTGGTCGATCCCGGCGGCTTCCGCCTCGAAGGACAGGATCAGGCGGTGGCGCAGCACGTCGAACAGCATCGCCTGGATGTCTTCGGGGCTGACGAAGTCGCGGCCAGCCAGCCAGGCATGGGCGCGCGCGCAACGGTCGAGGGCGATGGAGCCGCGCGGACTCGCCCCGTAGGACAGCCACTCGGCCAGCTCGGTGTCGTACTTGGCCGGGTTGCGGGTGGCCATGATCAGTTGCACCAGGTACTCCTCCACCGCGTCGGCCATGTACAGGCCGAGGATTTCCTGGCGGGCGGCGAAGATGGATTCCTGGGTCACCCGGCGCTCGGGCCGGGTCTCGCCGTGCAGCGCCTCACCGCGGGCCTGCTGGAGGATGCGGCGCTCCACGGAGGCCTCGGGGTAGCCGATCTTCACGTGCATCAGGAAACGGTCGAGCTGGGCTTCGGGCAGCGGGTAGGTGCCCTCCTGCTCGATGGGGTTCTGCGTCGCCATCACCAGGAACAGCGGCGGCAGGTCGTAGGTGGTGCGGCCCACGCTGACCTGGCGCTCGGCCATGGCTTCGAGCAGCGCCGATTGCACCTTGGCCGGGGCGCGGTTGATTTCGTCGGCCAGCACCAGGTGGTGGAAGATCGGCCCCTGCTGGAACACGAAGGTGCCGTTCTCCGGGCGATAGATCTCGGTGCCGGTGATGTCCGCCGGGAGCAGGTCGGGGGTGAACTGGATGCGGTGGAACTCGGCTTCCAGGCCTTCGGCCAGATCCTTGATCGCCTTGGTCTTGGCCAGGCCCGGCGCACCTTCCACCAGCAGGTGGCCGTCGGCGATCAGGGCAATGAGCAGGCGCTCGATGAGCTTTTCCTGGCCGAGGATCTGGCTGGAGAGGTACTGGCGCAGCGCAAGCAGCGACTCACGATGTTCCATCGCGTGGGGTTCCTGGACGAGGGTGGGGCTGTGTCGGGGCCCATACTTTACTGCATCGGCAGTTGCTCGGGGAGCGCCGAGGTTCTCACCTCTGGCAGGACGGCCTGCGCCTGCGACCTTGAGTCGCCGGGCAGTGGCGTCAGGCAGCGCAGCGCGCCGTTGGGATTGCGCACCTGGCGCATGTCGCGGGCGCCGCCATGGATCACGGCGAAACGGTAGACCCAGGCGACCAGACGCGGCATGCCGGCCTCCAGCAGCATGCGGTGGAACAGCTCATCCGCCTCGGTCTTGGTCACCGGGGCGACGTTGAGAAACTGGTACAGCGCGTCGTGCACCAGGCTTGCGTGGTGGGCCAGCGGCCAGAACATCAGGCGCTGCTTCTGCTGGCCGTGGCACAGGTACTGCACGGGCTCCAGGTGATCCCACCAGTCGGGCGTGCCGAAGGTGGCGAACCAGTAGAAGGGCACCTTGGGCGAGCAGCCATCCCAGGCGTAGGTGCGCTGGCAGGAGAGGTCGTAGCTCACGGTGCCGGCACCCCGGTCCACGGTGGCCGGGCCGGGGTTGATGATGATGCGGCCGTCGTGCACCACCAGCCACTCGCTATAGAAGAAGCGGCCCTTGAAGGTCGCGTCCTCGCGCACCAGGGGGAAGTCGATGTAGTTGATCCATGGCCCGCTGCGGTCGCGGCTGCAGAAGCCCCATTGCTCGATCGAGCGTTGGCGGGCCGCGGCGACCCGGCGCAGGCGCTCACGGCGACCGATGCAGCGCGGCAGCAGCACGCCCAGGTAGACCGGCAAGGCGCCCAGCAGCAGCGGGTGGATCGCCAGCGGCAGGAACAGCCAGGCCAGGGCGACCAGTGCAACGCCGAGCAAGGTGACCAGCAGGTTGTCCAGGTGGCGCAACAGGGGGCGGTGCAGGGGCGGGCGGCGTTGCATGGCATCCGTTCCAGGCGTGGGAGCGCCATGATAGCGCTTTGATATTTCCCGCGTCTGTTCCGGTTCGGTCGTACAAATGTTTCGGTTATTGCCGAACGGGCGAGCTGGCGTCCATTCGGAGCAAGCCGTTGAACGAATATGTCGCAGCCCCGTAAGCGGACGGTAGCCGACTCCCGATAAGCTCGGCGAACCGATGACCGCCCGGTCGGGATGGTCAATCGAGGGTCACACTGCCCGATTACATCTGTGATCCCCCAAGACGCACAAGCGAACTACGCTCAATCCAATAATTCGAGCCCAGCGGAGTAACACCATGGCGTTCTTCACCGCAGCCAGCAAAGCCGACTTCCAGCAACAACTGCAGACGGCCCTGGCGCAGCACGTCGACGACAAGGGCATGCCACAAGTGGCCCTGTTCGCCGAACAGTTCTTCGGTTTCATCGCCCTCGACGAATTGACCCAGCGCAGGCTGTCCGACCTGGTCGGTTGCACCCTGTCGTCCTGGCGCATGCTGGAGCGGTTCGACCCGGCCCAGCCCGAGGTGCAGGTGTACAACCCCGATTACGAGAAGCACGGTTGGCAGTCCACCCACACCGCCGTGCAGGTGCTGCATCCGGACCAGCCGTTCCTGGTCGATTCGGTGCGCATGGAACTGAACCGCCGTGGCTACAGCATCCACACCCTGCAGACCAACGTGTTGAGCGTGCGTCGCAATGGCAAGGGCGAGCTGGTGGAGATCCTGCCCAAGGGCACCCATGGCAAGGATGTGCATCAGGAATCGCTGATGTACCTGGAGATCGACCGCTGCTCCCACATCGGTGAGCTGCGGACCCTGGAGAAATCCCTGCTCGAAGTGCTCGGCGAGGTTCGCCTGGCGGTGGCCGACTTCCCGGACATGCGCGCCAAGGCCGAAGACCTGCTGGCCTGGCTGGGCAAGTCCAAGTCCAAGGCGCGCGCGGAGGAGACCGCCGAGGTGCGCGCCTTCCTCGAGTGGCTGCTGGACAACCACTTCACCTTCCTCGGTTACGAGGAGTTCACCGTTGTCGACGAAACCGACGGCGGTCGCATGATCTACGACGAGAAGTCCTTCCTCGGCGTGACCAAGCTGCTGCGCACCGGTCTCAGCCAGCAGGAGCTGCACATCGAAGACTATGCGGTGGCCTACCTGCGTGAGCCGCTGCTGCTGTCCTTCGCCAAGGCCTCGCACCCCAGCCGCGTGCATCGCCCGGCCTACCCGGATTACGTATCGCTCCGCGAGATCGATGCCAAGGGCAAGGTGCTGCGCGAGTTCCGCTTCATGGGCCTGTTCACCTCCTCGGTCTACAACGACAGCGTGACCCAGATCCCGTCGATCCGCGGCAAGGTGATCGAGGTCGAGCGCCGCTCCGGCTTCGATGCCAATGCCCACCTGGGCAAGGAACTGGCCCAGGTGCTGGAAGTGCTGCCGCGCGACGACCTGTTCCAGACCTCGGTGGACGAGCTGTTCGCCACCGCCATGTCCATCGTGCAGATCCAGGAACGCAACAAGATCCGCCTGTTCCTGCGCAAGGACCCCTATGGCCGCTTCGCCTACTGCCTGGCGTACGTGCCGCGCGACATCTATTCCACCGAGACGCGCATCAAGATCGAGCAGGTCCTGCGTGATCGCCTGAAGGCCAGCGACTGCGAGTTCTGGACCTTCTTCTCCGAGTCCACCCTGGCGCGCGTGCAGTTCATCCTGCGCGTCGATCCGAAGAACCGCATAGACGTCGACGCCGCCCAGCTTGAGCAGGAAGCCATCCAGGCCTGCCGTTCCTGGCAGGACGACTACGCCGCGCTGGTGCTGGAGAACTTTGGCGAAGGCCAGGGCAACAACCTGCTGGAAGACTTCCCGAAAGGCTTCCCGGCCGGCTACCGCGAACGCTTCGCCCCGCACTTCGCGGTGGTGGACCTGCAGCACCTGTCGAGCCTCTCCGACAGCCGTCCGCTGGTGATGAGCTTCTACCAGCCGCTGGCCCAGGGCGAGCAGCAGCTGCACTGCAAGCTGTACCACGCCGATTCGCCGCTGGCCCTGTCCGACGTCCTGCCGATCCTGGAAAACCTTGGCCTGCGCGTGCTCGGCGAGTTCCCCTATCGCCTGCGCCACACCAATGGCCGCGAGTACTGGATCCATGACTTCGCCTTCACCTATGCCGAAGGCCTGGACGTCAACATCCAGGAACTCAATGAAACCCTGCAGGACGCCTTCGTCCACATCGTCAGCGGCGACGCCGAGAACGACGCCTTCAACCGCCTGGTGCTGACCGCCGGCCTGCCGTGGCGCGACGTGGCGCTGCTGCGCGCCTACGCCCGCTACCTCAAGCAGATCCGCCTGGGCTTCGACCTGGGCTACATCGCCAGCGCGCTGAACGCCCACGTGGACATCGCCCGCGAACTGGTGCGCCTGTTCAAGACCCGCTTCTACCTGGCGCGCAAGCTCACCGCCGAGGACCTGGACGACAAGCAGCAGAAGCTGGAGCAGGCGATCCTCACGGCACTGGACGACGTCCAGGTGCTCAACGAAGACCGCATCCTGCGGCGCTACCTCGACCTGATCAAGGCGACCCTGCGCACTAACTTCTACCAGCCGGACGCGGCCGGGCAGAACAAGAGCTACTTCAGCTTCAAGTTCAACCCCAAGGCCATTCCAGAGATTCCGCGCCCGACGCCGAAGTTCGAAATCTTCGTCTACTGCCCGCGCGTGGAAGGTGTGCACCTGCGCTTTGGCGACGTGGCCCGTGGTGGCCTGCGCTGGTCCGACCGCGAGGAAGACTTCCGCACCGAAGTGCTGGGCCTGGTGAAGGCGCAGCAGGTGAAGAACGCAGTCATCGTGCCCACGGGCGCCAAGGGCGGCTTCATCCCGCGCCGCCTGCCGGTGGGTGGCAGCCGCGATGAAATCCAGGCCGAGGCCATCGCCTGCTACCGCATCTTCATTTCCGGTCTGCTGGACGTCACCGACAACCTCAAGGAAGGCAAGGTCGTACCGCCAGCCAACGTGGTGCGCCACGACCCGGACGATCCCTACCTGGTGGTGGCGGCCGACAAGGGCACCGCAACCTTCTCCGACATCGCCAACGGCATCTCCGCCGAGTACGACTTCTGGCTGGGCGACGCCTTCGCCTCCGGCGGCTCCGCCGGCTACGACCACAAGGGCATGGGCATCACCGCCCGCGGCGGCTGGGTGTCGGTACAGCGTCACTTCCGCGAGCGCGGCATCGACGTGCAGAAGGACAGCGTCACCGTCATCGGCATCGGCGACATGGCCGGCGACGTATTCGGCAACGGCCTGCTGATGTCGGACAAGCTGCAGATGGTTGCGGCCTTCAACCATATGCACATCTTCCTCGACCCGAATCCGGACCCGGCGGCGAGCTTCGCCGAGCGCCAGCGCATGTTCAACCTGCCGCGCTCCAGTTGGGCCGACTACGACGCCTCGCTGATCTCCGCCGGCGGCGGCATCTTCCTGCGCAGCGCCAAGAGCATCACCCTGACGCCGGAAGTGCGCGCGCGCTTCGACATCGACGCCGAGCGCCTGACGCCCACCGAGCTGATCCACGCGCTGCTCAAGGCGCCGGTGGACCTGCTGTGGAACGGCGGCATCGGCACCTACGTGAAATCCAGCAAGGAGTCCCACGCCGACGTCGGCGACAAGGCCAACGACGGCCTGCGCGTGGACGGCCGCGACCTGCGGGTGAAGGTGGTGGGCGAGGGTGGCAACCTCGGCATGACGCAGCTGGCGCGGGTCGAATTCGGCCTCAACGGCGGCGCCTGCAACACCGACTTCATCGACAACGCCGGTGGTGTGGACTGCTCCGACCACGAGGTGAACATCAAGATCCTGCTCAACGAGGTGGTGGCCGCCGGCGACATGACCAGCAAGCAGCGCAACAAGCTGCTGGCGGAAATGACCGAGCAGGTCTCCGGCCTGGTGCTGGGCAACAACTACAAGCAGACCCAGGCGCTGTCCCTGGCCGAGCGCCGTGCCCGCGAGCGCATCGCCGAGTACAAGCGTCTGATGAGCGACCTGGAAGGCCGCGGCAAGCTGGACCGGGCGCTGGAATTCCTGCCCACCGACGACGCCCTGGCCGAGCGCATCGCTGCCGGACAGGGGCTGACCCGTGCGGAACTGTCCGTGCTGATCTCCTACAGCAAGATCGATCTGAAGGAGCAACTGCTGGGCTCACTGGTGCCGGACGACGACTACCTGACCCGCGACATGGAGACGGCCTTCCCGCAGACCCTGGTCGAAACCTTCGCCCCGGCCATGCGCAAGCACCGCCTGAAGCGCGAGATCGTCAGCACGCAGATCGCCAACGACCTGATCAACCACATGGGCATCACCTTCGTGCAGCGTCTGAAGGAGTCCACCGGCATGACGCCGGCGAATGTGGCGGGCGCCTACGTGATCGTGCGCGATGTCTTCCACCTGCCGCACTGGTTCCGACAGATCGAGCAACTGGATTACCAGGTGTCGGCGGAAGTACAGCTGACCCTGATGGACGAGTTGATGCGCCTGGGGCGCCGCGCGACCCGCTGGTTCCTGCGCAGCCGCCGCAACGAGCAGGATGCCGCCCGCGACGTGGCGCACTTCGGTCCGCGCATCGCCGCCCTCGGCCTCAAGCTCAACGAACTGCTCGAAGGCCCGACCCGCGAGCTGTGGCAGGCGCGCTACCAGGGTTACGTCGATGCCGGCGTGCCGGAGCTGCTGGCGCGCATGGTCGCCGGTACCAGCCACCTCTACACCCTGCTGCCGATCATCGAGGCGGCGGACGTCACCGGCCGCGACCCGGCCGACGTGGCGCGCGCCTACTTCTCCCTGGGCAGTGAGCTGGAACTCACCTGGTACCTGCAGCAGATCAGCTCCCTGCCGGTGGAGAACAACTGGCAGGCGCTGGCTCGCGAGGCCTTCCGTGACGATCTGGACTGGCAGCAGCGGGCGATCACCGTGTCGGTTCTGCAGATGCAGGACGGCCCGGCGGAGATCGACGCCCGTGTGCTTCTCTGGCTGGCGCAGCACGCGCCCATGGTCGAGCGCTGGCGCACCATGCTCGCCGAGCTGCGTGCATCCAACAGCACCGACTATGCGATGTACGCCGTCGCCAACCGGGAGCTGCTCGACCTCGCGCAAAGCAACCATCAGGGCGTGTGCATCCCCTGATGCGCACCACCCGTTGACGTTTCAATGCTCCAGCCCCGCCTAGTGCGGGGCTTTTTTTATGGGCTTACCGCAATGCTCGGTACCGTTTCTGCGGGCGCGAGTCGCCGAGTCAGGAGGGAGTGCTCACACCTGCAGTTCGCGCTCGAACTCGGCCGCCCCCGGGGTGCTGACCGCCAACAGCAGCAGCCGGTACTGCCATTTCTGATGCGCACGCCACATCAGCCCGCGCGCTTCGCCCTGCTCGATACTGCCCTGCTTGACCACATCCCAGGTGCGATACAGGTAGCGCAGCAGCTCCACGAGTTCTTTCTCCGGCCACTGGCAGCCGTGCTTTCTCAGCAGTACCCGCATGTGGTCGAGTTGAAAGGCCTCATGCTCCGCCTCCAGGTCGCACAGCTCCGGAATCACGTCCATGGCCTGCCAGAGGGCGCCGTAGCCGGAGAACTCCTGCTCGATCTCGTCGATCATTTCACCCAGCGCATCCCAGGTTTCGATCAGGCCCAGCCCGCCCTCGAATATCGCCCTCTCCCGGCTACGGATGGCATCCAGCCATTGTTGCCCCAGGCGATACACGATCGCCTCCTTGTTCGGGAAAAAGCGGTAGAGCGAACTGATGTCGATGCCGGAGCGTTCGGCAATGGCATTGGTGTTCAGCAGGGTCATGCCACCCTCCTTGAGTAACGCCAGCGTCGCCTGCTCGATCTTCCTGACGATTTCCAGGGTGCGCTGCTGGCGCGGCTCACGGCGCATTTTCAAGTCTTGCGGAATCATCCAATGCCCAGCCTCATCGTTCATTGCCGCGCATTTCACATTGACCGGCCCGACGGAGTCAAACCGGGCAATTGACGCTTCGAGGCGGCACTGGTAGAAGTGTAAAGTACAGTAATTACTGTAATTTAATCGGAGATTTTATGCGGCTCAAACCAAAACAACACCTGACGCTATCCTCCCTCGTCCTGCTCTCCGGGCTCGCCGGATGCAGCCAGATGCCGGCCCCGGGCATCGACGCCGGTGACAACACGGTGTACCTGAACGGCCAGATCTATACCCAGGACGCCCAGCGCCGGAAGGTCGAAGCCATCGCCGTGTCGAACGACAAGTTCGTCTATGCCGGCAACCGGGAGGGCGCGGAAGGCTACATCAGCCAGGGTTATCGCGTGGTCGACCTGGGCGGCAAGATGGTCCTGCCCGGCCTGCACGACAACCACATCCATGTCATGGGTGTCGTCCCCCTGGATGTCTGCGACCTGGCGGGCCAGAGCGTCAACCTCGATCAGCTGGCCAGCAAAGTGAAGGAGTGCCTGCCGCGCTACGCCAGTGAGCCGGGCGCCTGGCTGAAGATCGAGCAGTGGGTGCCCTATGAAAACAACGAGCCGACCGATAACTACAAAACCATCCGCCAGGCGCTGGATGCGGTGGCTGACGGTCATCCGATCGTCCTTTCCGGGGTGGACGGCCATGCCAGCGCCTACAACTCGAAAGCCTTGAGCATGGCCCAGGACGATAGCGGCAAGACGGTTGGCTTCGACGCCAAGACTCTGGGCAAGGGTGGCGTGTTCGCCGAGCTCGCGCCCTACGTCAGCCTGGACAGCGGGGTGGTCCGCGACGCGGCCAAGGAGAAGATTCCGGTCGGCAGCTTCGACATGTTCGCCCAGGAGGTGGGCGACCCGCGTGGCGAGGCCATTTACGGCGCCATCCTGCCGAAGGTCGCGAAAGTCATGGCGCAAAGTGGCATCACCAGCATCCAGGATGCCTGCGCCAACGACTTCATCCGCGAGCAGCTGGTGAAGATGCAGCAGCAGAACCTGCTTAACATGCACGTCACGGCCGCCACCTGTTTCATCTCCGATGACTACAAGGGCAAGGTGGATATCGCCGGGCACCTGAAGAAGGCCCGGGAAGTGCGCGCCGAGTTCGCCGGCAATCCGCTGATCAAGGCGGATGCGGTGAAGATCTTTGCCGACGGCGTGCTCGAAGGCGACCCCTTCAGCAAGCCGCCGTTCTCGCCCAACGCCGGCATGCTGCACCATTACCAGAAGCCCCACCTCAAGCAGGATGAAGAGACCGGCGTGGTCACCGTCACCCAGGACAGCGAGGAGACGAAGAACAACGGCATCGTCAATTACAAGGAAGAAGACTTCAAGAATTACGCCACCGCACTGGATGCTGATGGCTTCAGCATCCATGTCCACAGCGTCGGCGACCGCGCCACCCGTGTGACGATCGATGCACTGGAGGCGGCCCGCCAGCGCAATGGCGATCGCCATATCCCGCATACCATCGCCCACCTGCAAATGGTCCACCCGGACGACCAGAAACGTCTCGGTGAACTGGGCACCTACCTCACCTACACCTATGCCTGGATCAACGAGCAACCCGAGTACGACGTACTGATCACCCCGTTCCTCGAGCCCAGCAAGAAAGGCCAGGACATCAACGACCTGCTCTACAACCCCAGGAATTACACCTGGAATGCCGTTTACCCAGTCGGTAATACCGCCAAGGCCGGCGCTGTACTGGTGGCGGGTAGCGATGCGCCGGTGGACACTCGCGATCCGCGGCCGTTCATGAACATCGCGGCCGGCATCACGCGCGCCATCCCCGGCAAGCCGGCCTACAACCCCGAGCAGAGTGCCACACTGGAGCAGATGCTGGACGCCTACACCATCAACGGTGCTCGCGCCGTGCGCCAGGAAAAACTCATGGGTTCGATCGAGCCCGGCAAGTCCGCCGACTTCATCGTCCTGGACCGAAACCTGTTCGATCTGGTCCAGCAGGGCACTCCGGAAAAGATCGCCGAAACCCAGGTCACGCAGACGGTGTTCCGCGGCAAAACGGTCTACAGCCAATAGTCCGATATCGTCAGAAGTACGAAGGGGCCAGTTGCGGCTGATGCCAGCCGGTCGAGTTTCCCTGGCTTGAGGTTATCCGCAGGAAGTCAAAATCCGATGCCTGAACGGGCATCGGATTTTTTTATGCGCAGGTCCGGGCTCCTGAACAGGCAGGCGCTCGCGGTCGAGGGGTACCGATGCTGGTTGTTCAGCTTCCGCTACGCCCATCGTTGTGCGGCTCGGTCAGCGCACGGCGGTATTTGGCATAGAGATCGTCGGACATGTTGCTGGCGCCCAGGATCTTCAGTGCGAAGGATTTCACTTCGGTATCGCTGTAGGGCTGCTGCTGCGGCGCCGGCTGGCTGCTGCAGCCTGCCAGCCAGAGGGGCGCGGCGAGGATGAGGAGGGCGAGGGCACGGTTCATGGTTTTATGCACGCAGGGAGGTTCGGGACGGATGTCAGGCTAGCAATCACGTGGATCGAGCAGAAATCATCCCGTTTGATAGTGAGTATCGTTATGGCGACTTCCGACTCATGGACCTGTCAGAAGGTTCCCTTCCTGCGGCGTTTTCTAATGATTGCGGATATCCTTCGCGGCTGTTCATCTCTTCTCAGGACTTCCCCATGAAAGCGCAACTCGTCGAACTCCTCACACTGATCAGCTCGGGCTGCCTGGGCGAGGCGGAGATCGAGCAGATCGCCGACGAGGCCGCCCAGGCCTATGCCGATCCGGAGGCCTTCCACATGGCCAACCCGGACATCAACTACGACGACAGCTTCCCGATTCCCCTGGGTGAGTGGGTGGTGGTGGGCAGCCTGCCGGAAATCGTGCTGTTCCAGGGCGACAGCTTTGAGGAACTGTTCGGAGAGATTCGCGCGTCCTTCGATCCGAGCGTCAACTTCGTCCTGCAGGCCAAGCAGCTGCGCAAGACCGAACCCCTCGCCGCGCTGAACCGCATCCAGACCCAGCTGGGCGCGCTCTATCCCGAAAAGGGTGGCTATGTCCTGGTGGACTTCAGTGAGCCGCTGGATGACGAACTGCAGTGCGTGCTGGTCTACCGCCAGGACCTTGAGCGGGTCATGGCGCTTTGCGTGGAGATTGGCATTCCCGCGGCGCCGGCGCTGGAGGCTGCGCAGGAAGCCGCTCAGGAGTGATCAAAATCCTTGCCTGAGGGACGAAAGTTGTCGATGTGGGCCGGCAGCCAGCGGTAATAGAAGTGGAAGGCGAACAAGCGGGGATGCCGGCAGGTGCAGAGCGTTGCCTGCCGGTCGAACTCGGGCGCCTGCATGTGCAGCAGGCCGATGCGCTGGAGCTCCCGCAAGGCATGGCACTCCTCCCGCGCGAGCAACACCTGTCTGCCGCGCGCCAGGTCGGCCGCGTGCAGGCAGATTCGTGGCAGCAGGGGCAGGCTCATCGTTGTGGATCGGTGCGCTTGAGCATCGCGCTCAGGTCCACCAGGAGATGGCCGCCGATGATGCGTGAAGGCACTTCGCCGAGGTCGATCCATCGCTGCACCACGGCCAGCCGGTCGCCCATGCCGATCAACTGCGCAAAGCGCTCGGGTGTCAGGTAGTACCTGCCCTCGAAGAGGTCCGGGGAGAACGATTCTTCCACTTTCATGCTGCATCCTGCACCATCGGAAATCGCTCGAAACCATGGGTTCGAGCCCCTGCTGATGCGGGAATTTATCCTGATTGTTAGGAATTTATAGCCGGGCTCTGCGGTCTCGGACACGGATGACACATGGTAAAGAAACGTTTCCTGTTCACTGCAGGAGAAAGACTACGGGCGCTTCGTTCGCTGACTGGCCTGTCGCGCCGCGCATTTGCCGAAACAGTCGGTATGAAAGAGAAAGATGTGGAGAACATCGAGTACGGCAACCAGCGCATGCGTGACGAGGACTTCCAGAAAGTCTGCAGCGAGTACGAGGATTTCAGCCGCTGGATTACCTACGAGGGGCCGATCGACTCCACCGAAGTGACCTGGAAGGTCGCCGATTCCGCCCAGCGTGCGGCGGTGTATCTGGTCAAGCGCCATCCGCAGTTGCTCGCCAGCAGCAATCTGAGCCTGGATGAGTGGCAGGAACGTCACCGTGAGGTACTGGAAAGCCTCTGCGAGGAAGAGCGGCGGCTGAGCGAGGAAGACGCTGAAGAGTAGCGCGGCGTTTCAGTTCGCCTGGCCGGTGTGCCGCAGATAGTCGACGACGTCCGGAGCCCCCGCCTCGCGCAGGCCCTGGCCGAAGGCGTCGGACTGCGGATGGTCCTTGGGCAGCAACAGGCTTTCCGGGGTTTCCGTATTGAACAGGCCGAAGCGCGCATAGGGCATGCCGGTATCCAGCAGCAGGCCCATGAAGGCCGGGTCGCTCCAGGCCCGCGCCGGCATCGCCAGCATGTGGAAGCCCTGATCCAGTTCATCCAGCACCGCTGCGCGCAGCTCGAAGCACTGAATGACCGCCGGCAGGGTGATCTCCAGTCCGCGCCGCCGGGCATAAACCACGGCGCAGGCCATCTCGCAGGCGTGATTTTCGTCATCCCAGAACAGCCGGTCGCCATGCCAGCTGGAGCGCCGCAACTGCAGGGTGGCCTTGCGCTCGAAGCCTGGCAGTGCCTGGCCGAGCACCCGGGCGAAGTCGTTGTAGCTGATGATCCGAACCTTGCGGCAGTTGTCGCTCTGCGCCAGCTCTTCCAGCGTCGCCAGGGGGCTGTCCTGCAGGGCGCGCTGGCACAGGCCGTCGAGCGCACGCAGGTCGAGGGATGGTTGTTCGTCACGGCGGCTGCCGACCAGACGCTTGAGTACCGCGTGAATGCGCGCCTTGTCTTCCTGCACCGGGCCGGACAAGGCGCCACGCGGCAGGTCGATCAGGCGATGGAACGGTGTTCCGGACTGCCAGCCGATGCCGCTGGCGCAGGCTTCGAGGGCCTTGAACGGCAGGGACAGGGTGCGGCTGCGCTGCGCGACGTTATGGGAGTCGGCGCCGCCAAGCCCCAGGCGCTGGGCAAGGTTGGCCAGGCGGCTGGTCATGCTGCGGTGACGAGGGGGCTGGCTCATGTGCGACGCAAGACTCCCGATGGCCGGACGGTCAGTGCAGGAAGCGCCGGAGAGGATGCACGGCGAATTGCCCTAAGCATAGAAAACCCTGACGCCGTTTGGCGCATGCATTGTGGCAAAATTCTTCCCTTCACTCGGGGAGGCCTCCATGGCTTGCGTGGTGCTGGACATCTGCCTGCCGGTGGACAGACTGCAGGCAGTCTACCGCGGGGACGCCAATCGCGTGCTGGTACTCAGCCGCGACGGTCGCCGGATCAACCTGCCGGCCCATCATCTGCGCCCTTTCGTCACCCACTCGGGTGTGCAGGGCAGCTTCGAGTTGGAATTTGACGACGCCGGGCGGTTACTGGCGCTGCGTCGCCTCGCCTGAGCGAGGTGCGGCCGGCTATAATAACGCCCCATTTTGCCGACCGATGCCCGACCATGTACAGCCTGGCCCGTGAGCTCCTGTTCAAGCTTTCCCCGGAAACTTCCCACGAATTGTCCATCGACCTGATCGGTGCCGGTGGCCGTCTCGGTCTCAATGGTCTGGTCACCAAGGCACCGGCCAGCCTGCCTGTGACGGTGATGGGCCTGGAGTTCGCCAACCCGGTGGGGCTGGCAGCCGGCCTGGACAAGAACGGCGACGCCATCGATGGCTTCGCGCAGCTGGGCTTTGGTTTCGTCGAGATCGGCACCGTCACCCCGCGTCCCCAGCCCGGCAACCCCAAACCGCGTCTGTTCCGCCTGCCGCAGGCCACCGCCATCATCAACCGCATGGGCTTCAACAATCATGGCGTTGACCACCTGATCGAACGGGTCAAGGCGGCGAAGTACCGTGGCGTGCTGGGCATCAACATCGGCAAGAACTTCGACACCCCGGTCGAGCGCGCGGTGGACGACTACCTGATCTGCCTGGACAAGGTGTACGCCCACGCCAGCTATGTGACGGTCAACGTCAGCTCGCCCAACACGCCCGGCCTGCGCAGCCTGCAGTTCGGCGATTCGCTCAAGCAGCTGCTCGAAGCCCTGCGCCAGCGCCAGGAAGACCTGGCCACCCAGCATGGCCGCCGTGTGCCGCTGGCGATCAAGATCGCTCCGGACATGAGCGACGAGGAAACCGCCATGGTTGCCGCCGCGCTGATCGAGTCGGGCATGGATGCGGTGATCGCCACCAACACCACCCTGGGCCGCGAGGGCGTCGAGAACCTGCCGTTCGGCAATGAGGCGGGCGGCCTGTCCGGTGCGCCGGTGCGTGAGAAGAGCACCCACATTGTCAAGGTGCTGGCCGGTGAACTGGGCGGGCGTCTGCCGATCATCGCCGCGGGCGGTATCACCGAAGGCATCCATGCGGCGGAGAAGATCGCCGCTGGCGCCAGCCTGGTGCAGATCTATTCGGGCTTCATCTACAAGGGCCCGGCGCTGATCCGCGAGGCGGTAGATGCGATTGCCGCGGCCAAGCGCGGCTGAGAACAGCGGGGAAATAAAAAGGGCTCCTTATCGGAGCCCTCGGGCTTGCGCCCTTCCGCCCGGATGGGGCGGCTTGGGGAAGTCGGTGTGATTCGTAGATTCAGCCGCTCGCGTGCTGCATCTGGTTCAGACGTTGAATACCGGCGGTGCCGGTCAAACCATCCCAGTTGTCGCCACGGCCCTCACGCCAGCCATTGAGCCAGGATTGCCGGGCAGTGGGATGAGTAAACGGACAGAGGTCGCGAGATTTTCCAGTAATGCCGTGCTGATAACCGCGCAAAAAGGCTCTTTCCAACGGATCACGCTTAAGTCTTCTCATAGGGTGTTGCCCTCACTTGTTGACTGTTATGTCCCGTTGGCCCCCCAGGGAGGCCGGGCGGAAATTTCCGCCAATGGGGCGCATTGCCGGCGTGACGCGCCCCGCCCGTCATCATTGCGATAACGGATTAAGCTGAGTTCTAACCAATGCCTATGGGGCTGTGAACAACCAATTTGTCATAAAGACTTAACTCTTATGGAATCAAGCCATAAGAATTTGCCTGGTTGGAAAGTGCCATCATCGCGTAACCCACCAGGGGCGCGGGGTTGTATCGGGTCAAGGGGAAAGTGTGTCTAATTGCGACTTTCTCTCATTCCGACGAGCGGGCCGGTAATGTGCGACTCGAGGTCGCAGACGTATTGAAGGTCCGTCCCCGAAAATGAACACCGATTGCTGTTCGCGGAAAAACAACTGCGCGGATGGCCGACGAGGCTCCCTGGAGGAGCTTCATTAAAAAGAGAGGGCTGCGGCCCGGGAAGATTGACATGGCGGAACACTACGAACTTTTCCTGACCTGCCCCAAGGGGCTCGATGGCCTGTTGCTGGACGAGGCCCAGGCGCTGGGCCTTGAGGAGGCACGCGCCCAGGTGTCGGCGGTACGCGGGCAGGGCGACCTGGAGACGGCCTATCGCCTGTGCCTGTGGTCGCGCCTGGCGAACCGGGTGTTGCTGGTACTTTCGCGTTTCCCGGTGAGCAATGCCGAAGACCTGTACATGGGCGTCAATGCCGTTCAATGGAGCGATCACCTGGACGCCGGCGGCAGCCTCGCCGTGGAGTTCAGCGGTAAGGGCTCGGGCATCGACAATACCCACTTCGGCGCGCTGAAGGTGAAAGACGCCATCGTCGATAACCTGCGTGCCGAGTTCGGCAAGCGGCCGACGGTGGACAAGGTCAATCCGGACATCCGCGTGCACCTGCATCTGGATCGTGGCCAGGCCGTGCTCTCGCTGGACCTCTCCGGCCATAGCCTGCACCAGCGAGGCTACCGCCTGCAGCAGGGCGCCGCGCCGCTGAAGGAAAACCTCGCCGCCGCCGTTCTGATCCGTGCTGGTTGGCCGAAGATCGCCGCCGAAGGCGGCGCGCTGTCCGACCCGATGTGCGGTGTCGGCACCTTCCTGATCGAGGCTGGCCTGATCGCCGCCGACATCGCACCGAACCTCAAGCGCGAGCGCTGGGGCTTCAGCAACTGGCTGGGCCACGTCCCGGCGATCTGGAAGAAGCTGGTCGAGGAAGCCCAGCGCCGGGCTGACGTCGGCCTTTCGAAGACTCCGCTGTGGATTCGCGGCTACGAGGCCGATCCGCGCCTGATCCAGCCCGCGCGCAACAACATCGAACGCTCCGGCCTGGCCGAATGGGTGAAGATCTACCAGGGTGAACTGGCGACTTTCGAGCCCCGTCCTGACAAGGGCCAGAAGGGCCTGATCATCTGCAACCCGCCCTACGGTGAGCGACTTGGGGACGAAGCCAGTCTGCTGTACCTCTACCAGCACCTGGGCGAGCGTTTGCGCCAGAGCTGCCTGGGCTGGAGTGCCGGGGTGTTCACCGGTGCGCCGGAGTTGGGCAAGCGCATGGGCATTCGCAGCCACAAGCAGTACGCCTTCTTCAACGGCGCCTTGCCGTGCAAGCTGATCATGCTCGATGTGGAGCCGCGCCAGTTCGTGACCGGTGATCGCGGCGAGCGCAGTGAATCGGCGCCGACCCAGGGGGTCGCGGTGATCGAGCAGGCGCGCCTGAGCGAAGGCGGGCAGATGTTCGCCAACCGCCTGCAGAAGAACCTCAAGACGCTGGGTAAGTGGGCGCGCAAGGAAAAGATCGAGTGCTACCGCGTGTATGACGCGGACATGCCCGAGTACGCCCTGGCCGTCGACCTGTACCGCGACTGGGCGCATGTGCAGGAGTACGCCGCGCCAAAGTCCATCGATCCGGCCAAGGCCCAGGCCCGTCTGCTCGATGCGCTGGCCGCGCTGCCGCAGTCCCTGGGCATTCCCACCGAGCGCATCGTGATCAAGCGTCGCGAGCGCCAGGCCGGCAAGAAGCAGTACGAGCGGCAGAGCGCCGAAGGTCGCTTCATGGAAGTGGAAGAGGGCGGCGTCAAGCTGCTGGTCAACCTGACCGATTACCTCGATACCGGCCTGTTCCTCGACCACCGCCCGATGCGCCTGCGCATCCAGCGCGAGGCACAGGGCAAGCGCTTCCTCAACCTGTTCTGCTACACCGCCACCGCTACCGTGCATGCCGCCAAGGGCGATGCGCGCAGCACCACCAGCGTCGACCTGTCGAAGACCTATCTCGACTGGGCGCGGCGCAACCTGTCGCTCAACGGTTTCTCCGACAAGCAGCGACTGGTGCAGAGCGACGTGATGGAATGGCTGCGCGAGGATCGCGGTGAGTACGACCTGGTCTTCATCGATCCGCCAACCTTCTCCAACTCCAAGCGCATGGAAGGCGTGTTCGACGTGCAGCGCGACCATATCGAGCTGATCGACTTGGCCATGGCTCGCCTGGCCAAGGGCGGGGTGCTGTACTTCTCCAACAACTTCCGCAAGTTCGAGCTGGATGAAGGGCTGGCGGCGCGTTATCAGGTCGAGGAAATCAGCGCCCAGACGCTGGATCAGGACTTCGCTCGCAACAGCAAGATCCACCGCGCCTGGCGCATTAGCGTGCGCTGATGCCAACTGGCGCACGGCCTTGCAGGCCGTGCGTCGAGTGGTTTCTGGGCAATCTGCCATCATCTGCTATAAGAACTGGGTACCCTTTCCGCAGCTCTGACGCGGGAGTCCCCATGACTCAGTTGCCGGCCTATGAGCAATTGCCCGCCGCTCAGGGAATCGTTCGCCAAAAGAAGGCGTTACGCGCAGCCGGCCTGGTGCTCGCGGCGGGGGTTCTGCTGACCGGGCTGTTGGGCTGGAATGTCTGGCGCAACGCGCGCACGGCGCTGGAACAACAGTTCGCCCTGGCGGCCAACGAGCGGGTCGATCGGGTGCGCGAACGACTGGTGTTGCAGCGCAGCGAACTGGAGTCCATCCAGCGCTTCTTCGAGAACTCCAACGAGGTATCGCGCGAGGAGTTCGAGCATTTCGTCAGCCCCTTGCTGGTGGACACCCTCGGGTATGCCTGGTTGCCCAGAATCGAGCAGAACGCGCGCGCGGCGTTCGAGGAGCAGGTCCAGGCTTCCGGGATGCTCGACTATCTGATCCATGACCTCGATCCTCAGGGCCACCCGGTACCCGCGCAGGTCCGCGAGCGCTATTTTCCCGTGCTCTACGGGGCGTCCGAGTATCTGCAGGAGTTGCCGCTGGGGCTCGACCTGAGTTCCACCCTGCCGGGGCGCGAGCTGACGCAGCGTGTGCTCACCGGTCGACAGCTGACCGCGTCGATGCCGGTGATCCTGCCCGGTGCGCCGGCGGAGGACGCGGCCGGCGTCCTGCTGGCCGCGCCATTCCACAGGGGCAACGTGACGACCAGCCCGGGGGAGGAGAACCTGGGCGGCCTGCAAGGCATGCTGGTGGCCGCCATCAGCTATCGGCTGCTGATCGAGCAGGGCATGGATGTGGATAGCCTGGCGCAACTGGCGATTACGCTGCGCGATAACGCCGAGCGGAGCCCGGAAGTGCCGATGTATCGCAGTGCAGTGACGGCTGCGCAGGGCTCCGGACTGGTGATGGAGCGGAACCTGGACTTCGCTGGGCGGGACTACCTCGTCCGTATCGAGCCGTCCCGTGACTTTCTGCAACGCAACGAGGGGCATCCGCAGCTGTGGGTGGTGCTGGGTGGATTGCTGACTTCGTTGTTGCTGGCCGGCTACGTGCTGGCGCTGCTGGGGCAGCGCCAGAGGGCCCTGCAGTTAGTGGAGGAGCGCACCGCCGAGCTGCGGGCCAACCAGTTGGAGCTGCAGGAGAACCAGGCGCGCCTGCACTTCGCCATGGACAGCGCCGGCCATGGCGTGTGGGACTGGAATGTCGACCTGGGCAAGGTGTTCTACTCCCACGCCTGGAAGGCCATGCTGGGGTTCCGCGATGCAGAAGTCGGCGCGAGTCCCGACGAGTGCTCGCGCCGGGTTCATCCTGATGATCAGGCCGCGCGCAGCGAGGCGCTGCAGCGACACCTGCGCGGCGAGACGTCGCTGTACCAGAGCGAGCATCGCTTGCGCTGCAAGAGCGGCCGCTGGCTGTGGGTGCTGGACCGGGGACAGGTGGTGGAGCGGAGCAGCGATGGTTCTGCGCGCCGCATGATCGGTACGCAGACCGATATCAGCTCGCGCAAGGCGGTGGAGCTGGAGCTGGGCGAGGTCAACAATCGTCTGCACGGGCTGCTCGATGCGGCGACCCAGGTGGCCATAGTGTCCACCGACCTACGAGGTTTCGTCCGCAGCTTCAACGTCGGCGCGGAACGCCTGTTCGGCTACAGCGCGCGCGAGGTGCTGGGCCGGCCGGTGCCGGAGAGCATCTTCGTCAAGGAGGAAATACGCCGCCGGGCGCATGACCTGTCGATGGTGCTGGGGCGCGAGATCCGAGGGTTCGAAGTGGTCGGCGCGGTGGTTGGCGAAGGGCACGAGGAGCACGAGTGGACCTGCGTTCGCCGCGACGGCCAGAAGCTGAAGATCAACCTGATCATCACCGGTGTACGGGATTCGTCGGGTGTGATGACCGGCTACTTGGGCATTGCGACCGACATCACCCGGCGCAAGGAAGCGGAGCTGGAGTTGCGGCGGCTCTCGGTGACCGATGCCCTGACCGGCGTGCACAACCGGCGCTACTTCAAGGAGCAGTTGGAGCTGAGCATGGCGCGCTGCTCACGCAGCGGCGAGCCACTGTCGCTGGTGATGTTCGACGTCGATCACTTCAAAAGCATCAATGATCGTTTCGGCCATGAGACCGGCGACACCGTTCTGGTCACGCTGTGCCAGAGGGTCGCCCAGCGCTTGCGCAAGGCCGACGTGTTCTGCCGCTTGGGTGGAGAGGAACTGGTGGTGCTGTGCCCGGGCAGCTCCGTGGAGCAGGCCATGCAGCTGGCCGAAGCACTGTGGCAGGCACTGCGTAGCCAACCCATGGACGGCGTGGGTGTGGTGACCGCCAGCTTCGGGGTGGCTGGCTGGCGCGTCGGCGAGACGGCTGACGACCTGATGTGCAAGGTGGACCGGGCGGTCTACCGGGCGAAGCGGCAGGGCCGCGATCGCCTGGAGCGGGCAGACGATTAAGGGCCCCGGCGGGCGCCGGGGCCCTTGTCCATCACTCTCCGGCGCGCTTGGTGGTGCTGTAGAGGTCCAGCAGCACCTGGTCGAGGATGGACGATGCGCCCCACGGCCGGTTGCTGTTGAGGATCGCCACCACCACCCAGGTGCGCCCGTTGGCATCGCGGCTGAAGCCAGCCAGGGCGCGTACGGTGTTCAGGGTGCCGGTCTTGACGTGCGCCTCACCGGCCATCGGGGTGCCGCGCAGGCGTTTGCGCATGGTGCCGTCCTTCGCCACGATCGGCAGCGAGGAGATGTATTCGGCGGCATATGGGCTGTGCCAGGCGGCTTGCAGCATCGCGGCCATCTCGCGGGCGCTGACGCGCTCGTCGCGGGACAGGCCGGAGCCATTCTCCATCACCAGGTGAGTGGCGGTGATGCCCTTGCGAGCCAGCCATTGGCGAATCACCCGCTGCGCGGCCTGGGCGTCATCGGCGTCGGCACTGTTGCGGAAATGCGCACCCAGGGAGAGGAACAGTTGGCGCGCCATGGTGTTGTTGCTGTACTTGTTGATGTCGCGGATGACTTCCACCACATCCGGCGATTCGGCGCGGGCAACCAGTTTGGCGCTCTTGGGCACGTTGCCTTCGCGGTCCTTGCCCATGATGGTGCCGCCCAGTTCCTGCCAGATGCCGCGAACCGCGCCGGCGGTGTAGCCCGGGTGATCGAGCAGCGACATGTAGGTCTGCGCGCTGCAGCCCAGGGGAATCTGGCCGGTCGCTACCAGCGAGGTGCCATCGAACTGGGTGACGGGGCTGAAGCGCAGCTTCGGCCACGCCGGGCAGGGCTCGGCCTTGCTCACCTGAACCTGATTGTCGATGCGTACGTTGGCCAGTGGCGGGTCCATCAGCACGCTGGCCTTGCCGCCATCGGAACGCACGACCAGGCGCACGCTCTTGAGGTTGACCAGCAGGGAGTCGGGGCCGACCAGGAAGGGTTTGTTGTCGTCGCCGCCGTCGTCGTTGAACACCGGCAGTTGCGGGATGTTGAAGTAGCTGCGGTCCAGCACCAGGTCACCGGTGACCTTGCTGACGCCATTGGCGCGCAGGTCGCGCATGAGCAGCCAGAGCTTCTCCATGTTCAGCTTGGGATCGCCGCCGCCCTTGAGGTAGAGGTTGCCGTTGAGCACGCCGTCCTTGAGCTGGCCGTCGGTGTAGAACTCGGTCTGCCACTTGTAGGTAGGGCCGAGCATTTCCAAGGCGGCGTAGGTGGTGAACAGCTTCATGGTCGAAGCCGGATTCACCGAAACGTCGGAATTGAAATAAGTGGCGTTGCCGGGGCCCTCGAGAGGAATCATCACCAGCGACAGCGCGTCATTGGTCAGTTTACTGGCCTTCAGGGCCTTCTCGACGCGGTCGGGCAGGGTGGTGTTGATCTGGGCCAGGGCCGGTAGGGTGAAGGGCAGCAATGTGGCGAAGGCGAGAACTCGCAGCGATTTGAACATAGGAAAGGCGACATCCCAGTGGTCGGGCATTGACATGAAAAAATGAAAAGATGAAACGCAACAATACGAATGAACGCTCCTTGTTCCCCCGGAGCTGCGGACATTATGCCGCAAGCCGAGGCGTGTTGCGCTGGGCAACACGTGCCAGTTGTCATGGGCGACGGCGCTGGAGCTGTTAAAGTTGTGGATGGCCTGTCCGGGTCGTGCCGGGCAGTTGGAGTAATCACGATGAGGTCGAATTGTCGCCTTATCCGCCGGAGATTTTCAGATGGCCACCAATCGCTCCCGTCGCTTGCGCAAGAAGTTGTGTGTTGATGAATTCCAGGAGTTGGGATTCGAATTGAGCTTCCAATACAAGGATGGGCTGGATGAAGCCGCTGTTGTGGCGTTCATGAAGCGCTTCGCCGCCGATGCTGTGGAACCCAATGACATGGTGTATGGCGGCTGCGACGAATACGGATTCATCTGCCTGGCGCACCGTGGCTCGGTCAGCGAGGAGCAGCGCGCCACGGTCGACGGCTGGCTCAAGCAGCAGCCGGAGCTTGCCGGCTACACGGCGGGGCCGTTGATGGACGCCTGGTATCCGGATCAGCCCATCAACGCCAAGGCCTAGTAGCGGCGTACTCGAGATGCACGCGCCGCTGATGGCGGCGATGCATCCGGGCCGTCACGCGCTTTTCTTGCCCAGGGATTGCAGCAACGTCTGCTGGTCCAGGGGTTTGGACAGGCAGGCGAGGAGGGGGAGGCCTCGGCTTTTGAGGTCTTGCTCAAGCGATTGCAGTTCGTCTTCCTCCTTGCAACTGAACAGTATCGCCTGCCGGATACCGCCATTGCTGGCCAGTTCGCTGAACAGCTCTATGCCGCTGGTGCCCGGGAGATTGATGTCGCACAGCAGCAGGTCGAAAGGCTCTCCGCGCCGTTTGCAAGCGTCTCGCGCCTCCTCGGCGTCCAGCGCAGGCGTCAGGTAGAAGAATCCCATCCGGTTGAGATGCATCTGCATGGCGATCAATTGAAAGGGATGATCTTCGACGACCAGGATGGCGAGCTTCGGGTCCTGCATGGCAGTTTCTCCTGGGGGATGGGGTGTCCGGGCTGGCGATGGATTCGCGGGGGATGGGTCCAGATCGTTCTGGGTGATTCCCAGCGGCAGGGCGCTGGCCGGAATCCCGTAGTGCCTGATCCTGGCCTCGATATGGCTGACCCGTTCGGGAAGTTGCAGATCGGTTATTTCAAAGTTGATGGAACACTATGGAACTGGCAGGCGGAGCGGTCTCTTGCAATAGATTCCAATGAACTTCCGTGTGCGAGTGCGGTTGGTTCGAGTTGCAGGTTAGTGGTCAGTTTTATCTTTGGTCGGTAGTGTGCTTCAAACTCTGGATGTGAAGGGGCTTGGTGGGCTTCTTCAATTGAAGTTCAGTTAAGTGATGAGCTTATGGAGGCGATATCCGCATGTATGTAGCTGCTGACTTTCTCTTCCAATATCAATAGATGGATCGATTTTTCAACGCTCCCCAGTATCTGAGGTTTGTGCGGGACAGTCAGATGTAATGTTGCCTGGCACAGTTTCGAGGAATTCGCGCTCACCCGCATCATGACCTTGATCCGGCTCTCCTGTACGACCGGTCGCAGGAAGGTCAAGTCATCCATTTTCGGCCTTCGGACTCTAGGTATGGCGTTGCCGACACCTGCGCTCTGGCGCAGGTGCTGCGATGCCTCCCATCCATTCGGCGGCGTCCGAATGTCCCCAAAGCGGAATGCTCTCAAGGTGGGCACGGCGGACAGCCTGAGAGTCAGGTGACTCTTCAGGATCATCAACTGAGAGGCGCTCATCTTGGACATCCGTTAGGGGCGGGACGCTTTCGATAGTGCTGCTCTTGTCGGGGGAGCGATGTCGGTATTTTGTTTTTTTGATGTCGGAAGATTCTGCTGGGTGGTCGGATAAAGAGATTGCGATTGGTATTTTTGGGAGAATGGGTGCTCGAGACTTTAGGTGTTTTGTAAGAGTTCTACGCTTGTTGTGTAGGAATTTCCCTTGATGATGAATATCGAGGGGAAAGTATCTCGACAGAGCAAACTCAGAAGATATCTTACCGGCAGATATTTCACTTGATGAAAACTGTCGGAGGGATTCCGTGAGCAAGGTACTTATTGTCGATGACCACCCGGTAATCCGCATGGCAATGCGGGTATTGCTCGAAAAAGAAGGCCATGTCGTCGTAGGCGAGACGGACAACGGCGTGGACGCTCTCTCCCTGGTCAAGGACCTGGTCCCGGATCTGGTTGTCCTGGACATCGGAATCCCCCGCCTGGATGGCCTGGAAGTCATCAGTCGAATCTCCGCCTTCGACCTGCCGCTGAAAATCCTGGTGCTGACCGGGCAGAGCGCCTCGCTGTTCGCCATGCGCTGCATGCAGGCCGGCGCCTCGGGCTTCGTCTGCAAGCAGGGTGGGCTGGCTGAACTGGTCAGCGCTGTCAGCGCCGTGGTAGCGGGATACAACTACTTCCCCAGCACGGCTATCCGGCAGACACGCAGAAACAGCGGACAGATGGATGACCAGGAGCTCATCCAGCGCCTCTCCGACCGCGAAATGGCCGTGCTCCAGTACCTGGCGAATGGCTATTCGAACAAGGAGATCTCCGAGCAGATGTTCATCAGCAACAAGACGGTCAGTACCTACAAGACCCGACTGCTGCTGAAGCTGAATGCTCATTCCCTGGTCGATCTGATCGAATTCGCCAAGCGTAACGCCTTGGTCTGAGGTGGGTGATGTTCAACTGGCGTAGGCACCTTCGTTTGGCTCTCGGGGCAGTATTGCTGCTGGGTTGCCTGGGTGCCGTGGGAGCGGAATTGCCATCCTGGTCCCCGATGAACCTGCTGGCCCGGTCGTTGGACGTACCGGTCAAGGTTCATTTGGATGAGGCGGACTGGCAGTGGCTGCGGAACAAGCGCACCCTCGTATTGGGGGTGACCGCGCCTGATTATGCCCCGTTCGATATCACCGCCAGTGGTACGGATCTGGAAGGTGTCACCGCCGACTACATGGGAGTGCTTGCCGAGGCGCTCAATGTACGTGTCGAAGTGCGTCGGTATGCCGATAGAAATTCCGCGATCGACGCGCTCCAGCATGGCGAGATAGACCTGTTGAGCCGTGCGACCCACTATGAGTCGAGCGCACCCGGGGTCAGCCTTTCCCAACCCTACTTCACCAACCAGCCGATTGTCGTCGGGCCTCAGGGCATGCGTCTGGACAGCGGGGAGCAGTTGCAGGGCAAGCGGATTTCGGTGGTCAGCGATTACTTCTCCAGCGAGGAGATCGCCAGGTATTTCCCCCAGGCCACGATCATGCCTTCCCAGTCCGTGCGCCAGGCGCTCGAGGCGGTGGCATTCGGCCAGGCGGATCTGTTCGTGGGGGACTCATTCAGCGCGCAGTACCTGATCAGCCAGGGTTATCTGGCCAATCTCAAGCCGCTCAACTTCGCCAGCTTCAACGGCGCGGGATTCAGCTTCGCCGTCAGGAGCTCCGACGACCCCTTGTTGAGAATCCTCGATCACGCGCTGGCAGCCACCCCGCAGCAGGTCGACAACACCATCCGGCGGCGCTGGAGTCCGGGAGGAGCTTATTCCATCGCCAACCAGCGACTGATCCTCACCCCCCAGGAGCAGCGCTGGATGGAGCGCAATCCGCACCCGGTGCTTGTGGTCGATCGAGCGTTGGCACCGATTTCCTTCTTCGATTCGCAGCAGAATTTCCGGGGGATCACCGCGGACCTGCTGGACCTGATCCACGCGCGGACGGGGCTCAGCTTCGAGGTACGGCCCGAGGCGGGTGTTTCCGCGATGCTGGACGATGTCCGCGCCGGCAAGACGAAGGCGGTTGGCGCTCTGACTCCGACCCAGGAGAGGGAGGAGTGGTTGACGTTTACCCGCCCGTACATGACGGCGTCCTTTGTGGTCGTGGTAGGGAAGAACGCGGACTGGTTCCATTCCCTGGCCGATCTTGGTGGGCGGCGTGTGGCCGTGCCCAGGGGGTCGGTTCTGGAGAGCTTCATGCGTGAGCAGCATCCGGAGGTGCAGCTCGTGCCAGTGGAAAACAACGTCGACGACCTGCCGATGATCAGCGAGGGCAAGGTGGATGCGGGCATCCACCTGTCGACGTCGGCGAGCTACCTGATCTCGCGTTATTACCGCGACCTGCGTGTGGCGGCATCCCTGGACCGGGAGCCCGGCCAGTTCTCCATTGCGGTGTCCCAGGCGGACCCTGAGCTGTTGAGCATCCTGAACAAGGCAATACTGGCGATCTCTCCGGATGACATGGCCAACGTCATCAGTCGCTGGGCGGCGAGTGCGGAAAATCCCGATAGCATTTGGGATGGTTATCGGGCCCAGATCGTGGAACTGCTCTCGGTGGGCATCGTGCTGCTCGTTGCCGTGCTGCTGTGGAACTGGCACTTGCAGGTGAAGGTCCGCCGCCGTCGGTTGTCGGAGAAGGAGCTCAGTTATCGGCTGGGGTTCAAGCGCGCGATGATCGACGGAATTCCCCATCCTGTTGCCGTACGGGACAGGGAGGGGCGGCTGATCACCTGTAATCGCAGCTTCCTCGAGGTGACGGGCATGACCCGTGAAGCCGCTCAGGGCAGCCGCCTCATCGATTGCGATTGGTTGCCGGTCGAGGAGGCTCGGGCGCTGCACGAAGAGCTTCTGCAGGCCATGGAGCAGGGCATGGCGTTGACGGCGGACCGGGTGTTCCGGTTACGCGGCAATGAATTAGAGGTTTACCACTGGGCGACGCCTTATCGGGGAGCAAAGGGCGAGGTGCTGGGATTGGTGAGCGGCTGGCTCGACGTTACCGAGCGCGAGCGCCTGCATCATCAGTTGCAGGCCGCCAAGGATCAGGCCGAGGAGGCCAACCGGGCGAAGAGCACCTTCCTGGCGACCATGAGCCACGAAATCCGTACCCCGATGAATGCGGTAATCGGCATGCTCGAACTGGCGCTGACTCGTGCCGATCGGGGACATTGGGAGCGCGAGCCGGTCGAGGTCGCCTATGACTCGGCCAAGTCCCTGCTGACGCTGATCGGCGATATTCTCGACGTTGCCAAGATCGAGTCCGGGCGCCTGACCCTGATGCCGGAGCGTGCCCGGCTGCGTGAACTGGTCGAGTCCATCGCGCGGGTGTTCGATGGCCTTGCGCGGCAGAAGGGGCTGGAACTCAAGGTCGAGATAGAGGCCGACGCCGCCTGCGAGGTTCTCATCGACCCGCTGCGCTTCAAACAGATACTGTCGAACCTGGTCAGCAATGCCATCAAGTTCACCGACAAGGGCCAGGTACGGATTCAGGTGGGTGGGGAGCGACTCGCCGGGGACCGCATCGCGCTGAGTGTTGCCGTTGAAGACAGCGGTATCGGGATATCCGTCAGCGATCAGACCCAGCTCTTCGAGCCGTTCAGTCAGGCATCGCAGAACAGCCAGGCCTCCCGTGGTGGTACCGGGCTGGGGCTCACCATCTGCCGCAAGCTGGCGGAAATGATGGGTGGCAGCGTTCACCTGGAAAGCCAGCTGGGGCGGGGTACGCGGGTCACTGTGAACCTGCTGTTGCAGGCGCTGGAGCCCTTGCCTGAAGAGAGACCCGCCACCAAGGCGGAACCTCGGGCCCGCGGCACGTCGCTCCAGGTGCTGGTGGTGGACGATCATGCCGCCAACCGACTGCTGTTGACGCAGCAGCTCGAGCACCTCGGGCACCGGGTGGAGGTGGCATCCGATGGGGCCCAGGCACTGCAGGTCTGGCATCCCGGTGATTTCGACCTGGTGATTACCGACTGCAACATGCCGGTGCTCACCGGCTATGAGCTGGCGCGCCGTATTCGCGATCTGGAAGTGGAAATGGACGTGGAGCCTTGTGTGATTTTCGGCTTCACCGCCAATGCCCAGCCGGATGAGGTGGAAAACTGCCGCCGTGCCGGTATGAACGATTGCCTGTTCAAACCCATCGGCCTTGAGAATCTGCGCCAGCGCTTGGAGTCCGTGCCCCGTATTGTGGCTGAGACCGAGCGTGACGCGGTGCAAGGCGTCGATCTCAAGTTGCTGGTGGAAATGACGGAGGGGAGCCCCACCTTGATCCGGCGGCTGCTGGAAGAGTTGCACAGCAGCAATGACATCGATATCGGGCAGGTCGAGCCGTTGCTGGAAGCGCAAGACTGGAAACAGCTGGGGGACCTCGCGCATCGTATGAAGGGCGCCGCCCGCCTGGTGAATGCAGGTGTCCTGCAGGACGCCTGCGTCGAGCTGGAGGCAGTTTGTCGCGATCATCCGGACCCGCTGGAGGTCCGCGCGAAGGCGTCGTTTGTCGTCTCCGCGATGGCCGATCTGCAGCAGGGGCTCAGCGAACAACTGGCGAGGTCCGGGCGGGTGGCGTAAGGCTCAGCTCGGGCTGGAGCGCCCGGTCATTTCCCGCGCCAGTTCCGTGGCATAGCTGTCCGTCATGCCGGCAATGAAATCGATGATCCGCAGGAAGGAGCGGTACAGCGGCCAGCTCGGGTCCGGTGCGTTCTGTCCGAGCAGGTCGAGGATTCGCCGGTGCTTGAACGACGGCGTTCGTCCGCCATGCTGCTCCAGGGCTGCGCCGCAGAAGGAGTTGAGCAGGATTTCCAGGGTGGTGTAGGCGCCGATTTCATGGAGCGTCTTGCGTTTGTCCTGGAAGATCTTTTCCCGCGCCATGGCCTTGGCCCGTTGCACGCAGCGCTTGGCGGGGCCGTGCATGTGCTCCACCAGGTCGCCGGTCAACTGCCCGGCAAGCAGAGCCGGTTCCTGCTCGACGAAGGCCCGCGCCGCGGCGTTGGTCAGGTGCTCGATGGCCTTGCCGCGAAGGATCGCCAGCTTGCGCCGGCGCGAGTCATTGGGGCCGAGCTGGCGGTAGGTTTCCGGTAGATCGTCATCGACCAGGTCGAGCAGCAGCGCTTCGACTTCGGCGTAGTCGAGAAGCTCCATCTCCAGGCCGTCTTCGAGATCGATTAGGCCGTAGCAGATGTCGTCCGCTGCCTCCATCAGATAGACCAGCGGATGGCGAGCCCAGCGTTCGGCTTCCAGCTGCGGCATGCCCAGTTTCTGGGTGATCTGCTCCAGCAGCGGCAGCTCGCTGCGGTAGCAGCCGAACTTGTGCTTCTTGTAGCCGAGCGAGTCGGCATGGCGGGCGGTCCAGGGGTATTTCAGGTAGGTGCCGAGCGTCGCATAGGTCAGGCGGGTACCACCGTCGAACTGGTGATATTCGAGCTGGGTGAGTACGCGGAAGCCCTGGGCGTTGCCTTCGAAATGCAGGAAGTCGGAGCGCTCCTCGTCATTCATGTCGTCCAGCCAGCCGCGTCCGGCGGCCTGCTGGAACCAGTGGCGGATGGCGTCTTCGCCGGAGTGGCCGAAAGGCGGGTTGCCGATGTCGTGGGCCAGGCAGGCGGACTGCACGATCACGCCCATGTCCGCTGGGTCGCACCATTCCGGCAGGCGGTCGCGAAGAATTTCGCCCACCCGCATGCCTAGCGAGCGGCCGACGCAGCCGACTTCCAGCGAGTGGGTCAGGCGCGTGTGGATGTGGTCGTTGCTCGAAACCGGGTGTACCTGGGTCTTGCGGCCCAGCCGGCGGAAGGCGCCGGAGAAGATGATGCGGTCGTGGTCCTTGTGGAAGGCGCTGCGACCAAGTTCGGCGCTGCTGTGTACCGGTTTGCCGAGACGTTCTCGGGGGAGCAGGGTGTGCCAGTCCATTCGTGGTTCCGCAATCTTGGAGAGTTACCGGCAACGCTAGCCGTTCGCGCCGGCAATCTCAATCGCGGGGCTACAGGCCCTCGGCGTCGATGTCGATGAGGAGAAGGCGTCGGCCCTGGTCGATGAACTGTCCGGCGGTCATGCAGTACTGGTTGGTGGTGGCGTCGCGGTAAGTGTTGGACAGCATCAGGCGGCGCTCCTCCCAACCCTCGGCCAGCAGTTGGTAGAAATACGGGCGCCAGGACCAGTTGTGCCCCAGATAGCGCCGGTCTTCTTTCCAGAACAGCCCGTTCCACTCCAGGTTGGGTGAGGTCTGGGTGCCGTGCCGGTCGCACTGGTAGATGCGCAGCAGGCGGGTGAAGGATTCGGGTGCCGCGGGGAGGCTGCTGAGGATGGCGCCGCTCTCGGCCCAGGGGCGCAGCATGTCCATCAGCTCGGCGAGTTGCTGGCGCAGTTGGATGAGGTTGGCGCGTTCCTGCAGTTTGCGGCGCACGTAGCGATCACGGTGTTGGGCGAAGGCTTCGCGGAAGGCGGTACTGGATGGGAATTCCAGTGCGGGCTTGGCGAACAGGAAGCCCTGCACGTAACGCGCGCCACACTCCAGGGCGAAGTCCATTTCCTCTTCGGTCTCCACGCCCTCGGCGATGATCCAGCAGCCGGTCTTCTCGGCCATCTGCGCCAGGGCTTTAACCACGTCACCGCTGGGCCCGCCGCGGGCAGCCGCCTGGAACAGGCGCATGTCGAGCTTGAGGATGTCTGGCTGCAGCGCCAGTACACGGTCGAGCTGCGAGTAGCCGGCGCCGAAGTCATCGATGGCGATGCGTGCGCCGGCCTCGCGGTAGCGCGCGACCACTTCCGGCAAGCGCTGGTTGCCGCCGCCCAGTTCGGTGATCTCGAAGACCACGCGCTTGGGGGGAACCCCTTGCTGCTGAAGTTGCTTGAGGCTGGGCAGCGGTTGGTTCGGGCGCAGGCGACTGATCCAGCGCGGCGAGATGTTCAGGCTGAGGAACCAGTCCGACGGTGCTTCGTGGATGCGCGCCAGGGCGGCATCGCGGATCTGCCGGTCGAGCCGGCGCAGTTCGCTCAGGCTCACTCGCGGGTTGAAGAACAGCGGGCCGACCGAAAGCAGTTCTCCGTTGTCCTGGCGCAGGCGCCCCAGGGCCTCGACGCCCGCGACCAGGCCGGTCGCGGTGTCGATGAAGGGTTGGAAGCAGGCGATCGGTTGTCCTTCGGTCACGGGGCACATCCTTAGTGGTGTGACAGCAAGCGCCGGCGGCGCGGTTCGCTGTCATGTAGCAAGAATGTGGCCACTCAGGGCGGCGGTGGCGTTTCGCTTGGCGGTTTGCGCAGTTGCAGCAGCAATGGCGCCAGGGCGATGCCGATGCGCAGCAGGCGAATCCACCGGCGTTTGCCGAGCAGTAGTGCCAGTGCGGCAGCGCCGCCGGCACCGGCCCACAGCGAGGGGCTACCGGGCAGACTCTGGCCAAGGTCGCGGGCATGCTTCAGGGGGCGCAGCAGCAGGTCGCTCTCGCGCTTGAGCTGCTGGCGCTGCATCTCCAGGCGCAGCCGCACGATGGCCTTGCGCAACTCGGCTCGCGACAGGTTGCGTGCGGATTCCGGCAGTTCGCTCATGGCAGCAGGCGCTCCCGGTCTCGGGCCAGCTCGTCGAGTGTCGCGCTGAAGGGTGAACTCTCGTCGCTGAGCAATTGGTACAGGCGCCAGGCGCACAGGGCGCTGCCGGCGATATAGAAGAGGCAGAGGCCGATGGCCGCCTGCAGCCGATAGCTGTCCCAGAACAGCAGCAGGACAAGCGTCGACAGGCCGATCACCAGGAGCAGCGCGAACACCAGGGCAAGCCCCGCCAGCAGCAAGATCTGCACGGTGCGCGTCTTCTGCTCCTGCAGTTCGATGCCCAGCAGCTCGACGTGCCCGTGCAACAGTCCGAGGAATGCGGCGCCCAGGCGCCGCAGGGAGGGGGAGTTGGCCTTCTCGGCATCCATTCCGTCGCTCATGGATCAGCGCCGGCTCACCAGCAGGCCGAGCAGGAAACCGATGCCCGCGGCGATGCCCACGGCCTGCCAGGGGTGCTCGTTGACGTATTCCTCGGTGGCATCCGCCGCGGCCTTGCTCTGGTCGCGTACGGCATCCTTGGTGGAGTAGAGGGCTTCACGGGCGCGCTTGAGGCTGGAGTTGATCTGATCGCGCATCTGGTCGGCTTCGGCGCCGGCCAGTTCGGCAGAGCTCTGCAGGAGTTTCTCGGTGTCGCTGACGAGGGCCTGGAATTCCGCCAGGAGTTCTTCCCTGGCTGCGTTCACTGCGGTCTTGCGAGGCATGTGATGCTCCTTGGTCGGGTTGAGGTTCCTAATTTTCGAGCCCCGTGGGCCGGGGAAGTTTCTCATAAGTTGCTCACCCCGCGTTGCCGAAGCCACGGGGTAAAGCCTAGCCGCTGATTTTCCGGGTGGGTGGTATGCCGCTTGCATTTCGCTGGTGCGCAAGGAGAGTGGAGTGCCCCGTCGCGGGGCGCTTCCGGAGCGGTGAAAAGCCGGTGGAATCCGCTCAACACACTGAAAAACCAAAGGAAGTACAGAAAACAGCCGTGCTGGCCCAATCGCCTGTGAGCGAATCCGGGGCAGCAGTCGGCCCCCGCTTGGTGCGCTGCTGCTTCAGGGTGGTGCGAGCGGCGGTGGTCGCGGGCCGTTTTGGTGCTTTCCCCTTGACCTTCGGGGCTGCCTGTAGCGATGGAAAACCTCAATAGCGCCGTGGAAACCCTTGTCCACGGCTCCAACACGCTGTTCATCCTGATGGGCGCGGTCATGGTGCTGGCCATGCATGCCGGCTTCGCGTTCCTCGAAGTCGGGACAGTGCGCCTGAAGAACCAGGTCAATGCGTTGTCGAAGATTCTCTCGGACTTCGCCATCTCGACCCTGGCCTATTTCTTCGTTGGCTACTGGGTCGCCTACGGCGTGAACTTCCTGCAGCCCGCCGCGAGCCTGGCGACGGAGAATGGCTATGCCTTGGTGAAGTTCTTCTTCCTGCTGACCTTCGCCGCGGCGATTCCCGCGATCATCTCCGGCGGCATCGCCGAGCGTGCCCGGTTCGGTCCGCAGCTGTGCGCCACGGCACTGGTCGTGGCCTTCCTCTATCCCTTCTTCGAGGGGCTGGTGTGGAACGCCAACTTCCGCTTCCAGGATTGGTTGAAGGCCGAGTTCGGCGCGACCTTCCACGATTTCGCCGGCTCCGTCGTGGTGCATGCTTTCGGCGGCTGGCTGGCGCTGGCGGCGGTGCTGTTGCTGGGACGGCGCAATGGCCGTTACCGCGAGGGGCGGTTGGTGGCTTTCGCGCCGTCGAACATTCCGTTCCTGGCGGCGGGTTCCTGGGTGCTTATCGTCGGCTGGTTCGGCTTCAACGTGATGAGTGCGCAGACCCTGGTCGGCGCCAGCGGGCTGGTGGCGGTCAACTCGCTGCTGGCGATGGTTGGCGGCACCGTGGCGGCGTTGCTGGTGGGCCGCAATGACCCCGGCTTCCTGCATAACGGCCCGCTGGCCGGACTGGTCGCGGTCTGCGCCGGTTCCGACCTGATGCACCCGATCGGTGCGCTGGTGACCGGCATGGTGGCGGGTGCGCTGTTCGTCTGGGCGTTCACCGCTACCCAGGTGCGCTGGAAGATCGACGATGTGCTCGGTGTCTGGCCGCTGCACGGCCTCTGCGGCGCCTGGGGTGGCATCGCTTGCGGCATCTTCGGCCAGTCGGCGCTGGGTGGCATCGGCGGCGTGAGCCTGGCCAGCCAGCTCGTCGGAACCTTGAGCGGGGTGATCCTGGCGTTCGCCGGTGGCCTGCTGGTCTACGGCCTGATCAAGAGCCTGGTGGGCATTCGCCTGAGCCAGGAGCAGGAGTACTACGGCGCCGACCTGTCGATCCACAAGATCGGTGCGATCAACCAGGACTAGATCGCGTAGTAAAGAAAAAAGCCCGGCATGTGCCGGGCTTTTTTCGTTCCGCCGCCTGGGTTACCAGAGCGGCATGGTGTAGCTGACGATCAGGCGGTTTTCGTCCACGGCGTTGCTCGACGCGGTGTTGGCGGCATAGTTGCTGCGGGTGGTCGCATTACGCCATTTGACGCCGAGGCCCTTCAGTGCGCCGTCCTGGAACACGTAGGCGATGTCGGTATCGCGTTCCCACTCGCGGCCTTCGTCGTTGGTGTTCAGGCGATCGATATCGGTGCCCTTCACGTAACGGGTCATGAAGGTCAGGCCGGGGATGCCGAGGCCGGCGAAGTTGTAGTCGTAGCGGGCCTGCCAGGACTTCTCGTCCTTGTTGGCGAAGTCCAGGATCTGCACGTAGTTGACCAGGTAGGGATCGGTGCCGTTGATGTAGGCGAAGCCGGTGTCTCCGCTCATCTTCTGGAAGCCCAGGCCGAAGGCGTTGTAGCCCAGGTTGTAGGTGACCATGCCGTTGATGGCCTTGTTGTCGACGTTGCTGCCGCCGTCGTCGGTGGACTTGGCGTAGCGCAGATCGGTCTTCAGCGACTGGCCGTCGGTGATCGGCAGGGTCCAGCCGAGAGTCACGAAGTGCTGCTTGTAGAAGTCGCTCAGCTGGCCGTAGTGGTAGCCGGTGCTGAAGTCCTTGGTCCAGTTGTAGGTGCCGCCACCGTAGTAGAACTCATTGCTGGTCAGGCCCTTGGTGACGGCGATGTTCTTCTTGCCACCGGTGGTGAGGTTCATCTCCTGGTAGTCGGAGGAGTCACGCAGGTTGGTCTGGTTCAGGCGGCCGGCGTCGAAGGTCAGGCCGTCGAGCTGGGTCGAGTTGACGCCGGTACCCAGGAAGACTTGCGGCAGCAGGCGGCTGTCGTTGGCCACGATGACCGGCAGCTTCGGAATCAGGGTGCCGGTCTTCAGCACGTTCTTCTCGTAGCGAAACTTGGCGGTGGCGCCGAGCTTGCTGTAGTCATCCGGCGCGGAGCCGTCGGCTTGTTTGGGCAGCAGGCCGGTGCCGGTGCGGTCCGGGCTGGAGTCCAGCTTCAGGCCCAGCATGCCGATGGCGTCGAGGCCTACACCGATGGTGCCTTCGGTATAGCCGGACTCGTAACGCAGGATGAAGCCCTGCGCCCATTCCTCGGCTTTGTTCTGCTGGGCTGGAGTGGAGGTGCGGAAGTCGCGGTTGAAGTAGAAGTTGCGCAATTCAACGCTGGCTTTGCTGTCCTTGATGAAGTCAGCATGGGCAATGGTCGGAACGGTAACGCTGGTACCCAGCGTGGCCAGGGCCACGGCACGGGCGATCGGGGTCTTGCTCATTGTTATTGTCTCCTCGAGCGCTTTGGGCAGGTCGGTGATGCCGGATGGGGTCGGCATGTCGAACTGTTACAGCCTACCTACTAAATCATTACGAAATGTTGACGACTCTTAGACCTTAGTCGTTGATTAGTGAGCTGGCTATTGAAGCGCCGGACGGCGACTGGTGCGGGTTTGCCTCGATCCAGTGCGGGTAGTAGCCGAGGCGGTCCTGCACCTGGGCGTCGTGGGCGGGAATGACGGTCAGTTCCGGGTGCGAACGCATCAGCAGGTGCACATGCGCCACTTCCGCCAGGGTGCGCTCGCGGTCGTTATCCACCAGCTTGCTGCTGATCCAGAACTTCTCGTGGGGCCCGGTGAAGCCGGAGAGCCGCCAGGTGGTGTCGCCGGTGAAGAAGAAGCGCCGCCCGTCGTCCAGGGTGATGAACAGGCCTGCCGCACCGGGCGTATGGCCGCGCATGGGCACCAGCACCAGGCTGCCGTCGCCGAACAGGTCGAGGCTCTCGTCATAGCCCATGAAGGGCTTCGGCTCGAACTGATAGGGCACCCACTTCACCGGGTGGCGGAACTGGCTGGGGAAAACGGCCGGCGGCTGGGCGATATGGGCGTAGTTGATCTCCTCATAGGGCGCCCAGACCGGTACGTCGGGGAAGTCCGACAGGCCGGAAGCATGGTCCCAATGCGCATGGGACAGCAGGATGCGGTCGATGCGGATGCCGCTGCCCTGCAACTGATCGCGAACCGGGTTCAGCCCCTCATAGCGGAAGAGTGGCTTGTCCCACCAGGGCATGTCCTGCTTGAACTGCGCGTCCGCCTGGCTGCCCAGGCCGGTGTCGAACAGCAGCGTCGCGGCATGGTGCTGGATCAGCACGGCTGTGTGGTTGACCGGTACCGGGCGGGTCCAGTCGCCGCCGGCGACGGTGAAGGCCTCCAGGGTGGTCACGCCGGCGGTGCGGACCAGCGCGAAGCGCAGATCGGCTGCGGTGGCATTCAGGCTGGCGAGGGCGAGCGCCCCGGCCAGCAGCAGGGAGAACAGACGCATGGGACGGATTCCTTTTCAGTCAGCGGTCGGCAGGAAGGGGGAGTACTGCAGTTCGGAGAAGCCCAGGGGCAGACGTGCGCGCCGCAGGCACCAGGCGCCGGGTCGCAGGCTGAGCATGCGTTGGGCGCCGGGTGCCCAGTTCGGCGCACCATCCTGCGGCCAATGGATGCGTGCGGTTGCCTGCAGGTGCAGCAGGTCGCCGCTGTCGAAATCGATCAGCAGCAGGGCACAACGCGGCTCCAGCATCAGGTTGCCGAGGGTGTTGAACAGGTTGTTGCCGGCGTAGTCGGGCAGCCAGAGCAGGCCATCGTCACCGAGCCGCAGGAAGCCCGGTGGACCGCCGCGGTGGGAGATGTCGACGCCACCGTTCTCGCCGGCATGCCGGCTGGCGATGAACAGGGTGTCGCTGCGCATCGCCAGCTCCACCCAGCGTGGGTCGAGGCCGACGCCGCTCACGCTGGGCTCTGGGGTGCGAGGCAGGGCTTGCCAGTGGCGCGACTGGATGTACTTCGGGCAATTGCCGAAGGACTGCAGCGCACGGACGCTGAAGCCTTCGCCATCCAGAGCTTCCACGCGGCCATTGAGGCGGTTGCGCCGCCGGGTCGGCAGTTCGAGCCCGAGCAGCCCCAGCAGGGCACCATCCTGCAGGTTGGCGTGCAGCGGGTCGTCCGCTTCGGCCAGCGCGTCGATGCGCAAGCGCTCCGGCTCCGGGGAGTGGGCGAACCCGGGCGAGCCCCAGAGCACGGAGGCCTGGGGCTGCCCATCGGGATCGACGCTGCCGACCAGCAGCCAGGGCAGCAAGGCGAAGAATGCGCGGTGCTGCTCCGGCATGAAGCTGCGGATCGCCCGGCTGCCGAATTCGGCGACCTGCTCGCGAACGCCGGCCTGTTCCTGAATCGCCAGTTCACCGGGGTGGAAGGGCGTGTCCATCAGTGACCTCCGGGCCTTACAGCCGAGGTTGCGGTACGTAGCCGGGCAGCGCGCGGACGCGGGCGAGCCAGTCCTGTACATAGGGATAGCCGGAAAGCTCCAGGCCGCCTTCCTCCGCGAGCGTCACATAGGGATAGACGGCAATGTCGGCGATGGTCGGCTCATCGGTCTGCGCCAGCCAGCGGTGCTCGGCGAGGGTGGCATCGAGCAGTTCCAGGGCCTGGCGGCCCTTGGCCTGGGCTGCCGGCAGGTCGCCGGGGCGCTTGAACAGCAGGATCACCCGCGCCAGGGCGAGGCCATGCTGGACCTCGTTGGCGGAAAAGCTCAGCCAGTGGGCGATGCGGCCCTGGGTCACCGCGTCCTGCGGGTTCCAGCGCGGCTCGGCATATTGCCGGGCGAGGTAGGTGAGGATGGCGTGGGAGTCGCCCAGGCGCAGTTCGCCATCCTCCAGTGCAGGCACCTGGCCGCGCGGGTTGATCGCCAGGAAAGCCGGGCGCTTCTGCGCGCCAGCGACCAGGTCGACCGGCACCAGTTCGGCCTGCTGGCCGATCAGTCCGAGGAACAGGCGCACCTTGTAGCAATTACCGGAGAGCGGGACGTCGTGCAGTTTCATGGCGAGTTCCTTTGCGTTGTTTGTTGTGGGGACTGCGGAATGGATATTAGACAGACAGGTCTGTATAGTTCAAGCGGAAAGATTGCCCGCCGGTCGCGCCACGGGCACAAGGCTCGCGCATAATGTCGGGTCAGGAGGTATTTCCATGGCATCCAGCAAACGCGATCTGCTGCTCAGCACCGCCCAGGACCTGTTCTACCGCGAGGGCTACCACGCCACCGGCATCGACCGCATCCTCGCGGAGTCGGGCGTGGCGAAGATGACCCTGTACAAGCACTTCAAGTCGAAGGACGAGCTGATCATGGCCGCGCTGGAAGGGCGCCACGCCCGGATGGCCGAGCGCATGAGTGTCGCCGAACGGCACATGGAGCCCCGCGCGGCGATCCTGGTGACCTTCGAGGCCCTGCAGGACTTTCTCGCCGCCGAGGACTTCTGCGGCTGCGCCTTCATCCACGCCGCCGGCGAGTTCCACGACCGCGATCACCCGATCCACCGCCAGGCCGCCGAACACAAGGCGTTCATCGAGCGCTATTACGTCACCCAACTGGAGCGGTTGGGGGTTGCGCAGCCGCAGGTGCTGGCGCGGCAACTGCAATACCTGTTGGAAGGCGTGTTAGTGATGGCGCACATGCAGGGGCCGGCGAGCCAGGCCCTGGAAGCCCGCGCGGCGGCCGATGTGCTGTTGCGGTACGCCGGAGTCTGAACACATGGAGTCGAACATGCCCCCTGAATGCCAGCTCTTCGGCACCCTGGGTTGTCATCTGTGCGAAGTGGCCGAAGCGGTGCTGATGCCCTTCGTCGAACACGGCCTGCTGGTCGAACTGGTGGACATCGCCGACCGTGAGGAGTGGGTCGAGCGCTACGGCCTGACCATCCCCGTGCTGCGTCGCTGCGATAGCGGCGCCGAGCTCAACTGGCCCTTCGACACCGAGCAGGTCGCCAGCTTTCTCGGTTGCTGAGTTGCGTTGTCGCAGGTGTCGATGTGCAAATCCGGGCAGCTCTGATCCGCCCATGAAAAAAGCCCGTCCAGTGGACGGGCTTTTTCGTTGAGCCTGCGGACTCTTCCTGGGATGAAAAATCGCAGGCAATAAAAAACCCGCCGTTAGGCGGGTTTTTCGGGATTTGGTCGGAGCGACTGGATTCGAACCAGCGACCTTCTCGTCCCGAACGAGACGCGCTACCAAGCTGCGCTACGCTCCGTTTGATGGCGCGCATTCTACCGAAAAACTTTTGATGCACAAGGGGTTAGCGAAAAATTTTTCAGAAATTTTTTTCGCCCCCCGTAAATGGCAAACGCCCCGCAGACCGGCCAGGGCCTGCGGGGCGTTGTCATGCGGAGGAAGCTTAGAGCTCCTTGACGGTCCGCACCTGATCCTTGTTCACACGGATGGCTTTGCCGTCCAGCTGTTCGAACTCATAGAAGCCGGATTCATCGTCGTACTTGGGCTTGTCGACGGATTGAATCTCGCGGCCGTCGTTCAGCGTGATGACAGACGGTGTGGAGCAACCTGCAAGCACGCCAATGCCCAGGGCAAGCAGGAAGGCGGGAAGCATCCGGTTGGTCATGGGTGAATCTCCTGATGAGCGAACTAAAATGTACGACGATTCGGACAGAGATTTTTCCGCCAAAGTTCCCGGAATCTTTTCGAGATCGTCGCTATCGGGCGTCGTAGAGCAGTTCAGGCGTATTCAGATTGGCCAGGCGCGGGTCATTGGCGGGGCAGTCCACCGCTTGCAGGCCCAGATGTGAGAAAACATGGCGCGGACTGCGGTCGCCGCGCTGCCAGGCCTCTTCTATCTGCGGCCGCAGGGCGACGGGGATCACGCAGAACAGCGGCTCCCACTGATCGGCGCAGCGCAGCATCTGCACCTGGTTTGGCGATACGGCCGAAGCCTGAAGCAGCCGCTCCAGCAATTCGCCGTCCAGCCGTGGGGCGTCGCAGGGCAGCACCAGCAGGTGTGCATGCCGCGCCACGGCGAGGCCGGCGCGGATACCGGCCAGCGGACCGGGGAAGTCGGGACTGTCGTCGTGCACCAGGCGGTCCGCGTAGGGCGCGTATTCGTCCGGATTGCGGTTGCAGGAAATGATCAGGTCGTCGCTCAGCGGGCGGGCGAGGGCGGCGGCATAGCTCACCAGCGGGCGGCCCTGCCAGGGCAGCAGGCCCTTGTCCTGCCCGCCCATGCGTTGCCCGCGGCCTCCGGCGAGGATCAGCACGGAACAGGGCGGCAGCGAGGCGTGTGGCATGTCAGGGTCTCCAGGGCGGGCCTGTGATATAACACCGCGCAATCCAACCTCACAAGCAAGGGCCCTCATCATGAGCCACAAGGCCGAGCAGCCATTCGTCCCGCTGAACATCGCCGTCCTCACCGTCAGCGACACCCGCACCCTGGAAACCGATACCTCCGGCCAGTTGTTCGTCGACCGTCTGAAGGCCGCCGGGCACAACCTCGCGGCCCGCGTTCTGCTCAAGGACGACCTCTACCGCATCCGCGCCCAGGTCGCGACCTGGATTGCCGAGGATGAAGTGCAGGTCGTGCTGATCACCGGTGGCACCGGCTTCACCGGCCGCGACAGCACCCCGGAAGCCGTGACCTGCCTGCTGGATAAAGTGGTGGACGGCTTCGGCGAGCTGTTCCGGCAGATTTCCGTGGCCGATATCGGCACCTCCACCGTGCAGTCCCGCGCGCTGGCCGGCCTGTCCAATGGCACCCTGGTCTGCTGCCTGCCGGGCTCCACCAACGCCTGCCGCACCGCCTGGGATGGCATCCTCGGCGAGCAGCTCAACGCCAGCCATCGCCCGTGCAACTTCGTGCCGCACCTGAAGAAGGCGGCGCCCTGCGAGGGCCGCGGATGAGCTGCTGCGACAAGCCCGGCCTGCTGCCGGTCGAGGATGCCCTGGCCCGTCTGTTGACCCTGGCCGAGCAATCCCCGATCACCGAGAGCGAAACCTTGCCACTGGCCGAAGCGGATGGCCGCGTGCTGGCCGAACCGCTGGTGGCCGGACTGGACCTGCCGCCGTGGCCCAACAGTGCCATGGACGGTTACGCGTTGCGCCTGGCCGACTGGCAGGGCGAGGCGCTGCCGGTGAGCCAGAAGATTTTCGCTGGCCAGGCAGGCGAGCCGCTGCAATTGGGCACCTGCGCGCGCATCTTCACCGGCGCGCCGGTGCCGGAGGGTGCCGACTGCGTGGAGATGCAGGAAAACGTCGAGGTGCTGGACGATGGCCGTGTGCGTTTCCTCGAGGCGCTCAAGCCTGGCCAGCACGTGCGCCCGCAAGGCCAGGAAACCCGCAAGGGCGACTGTGTGTTGCCGGCCGGTACGCGCCTGGGACCGATCGAAATCGGCCTGGCGGCCTCGCTCGGTCACGCCGAGCTGAAGGTGCGTCGTCGCCCGCGCGTGGCGCTGCTGTCCACTGGTGATGAGCTGGTCGAGCCGGGCGCGCCGCTGGCGCTCGGGCAGATCTACAACAGCAATCGCCACCTGCTGCGTACCTGGCTGCAGCGCTTCGGCTGCGAGGTGGTGGATGCGGGTATCCTGCCGGACGATCTCGAACGTACCCGCAACGCGCTGGCCGGTTTGTCCCAGGTGGACCTGATTCTTTCCACCGGCGGCGTGTCCGTCGGCGAAGCGGACTTCCTCGGTGCGGCCCTGCGCGAGGCGGGCGAGCTGGCGCTGTGGAAGCTGGCGATCAAGCCGGGCAAGCCGCTCACTGTAGGGCAATACCAGCAGGTGCCGGTGATCGGCCTGCCGGGCAATCCGGCCTCGACCCTGGTGACCTTCGCGCTGCTGGCGCGGCCTTACCTGATGCGCCGCCTCGGCATGCAGAAGGTCGAGCCGCTGCGTTTGCAGGTGCCCGCCGGGTTCAACTGGACCAAGCCGGGCAACCGCCGCGAGTACCTGCGCGCGCGCCTGGAGAATGGCCGCGCGGTGCCCTATGCCAACCAGAGTTCCGGTGTGCTGCGCAGCGCAGCCTGGGCCGAAGGGTTGGCGGAAGTGCGCGAAGGGACGACGCTGGTCGAGGGTGATTCGTTGATCTTCATTCCGCTCAGCGAATTGCTCGATTGATCAGCCCGTAGCTGCTTTGTAGGAGCGAGCTTGCTCGCGAACACGGCATCGTTCCAATGCGCCGGTTCAAGCTGCGAAAAAAACGGGGCCGCACTATGCGGCCCCGTTTGCTTTTGCTTGCTGTATCAAGAAGGCTCAGGCGATATCGGTCGTCGCGAAGGCATTCGCCGCGTTCACCCCGACCAGCACGATCAGGCTGTCGCCAGCGTCGACGGCACCGCTGTTGTTCTCGTCGACGACCAGCCAGCCGTTGCCGGAGCCCGCTGCGTTCCAGGCCATGTAGGCATCGTGGTTGCCAGCAACGTTCGCCAGCGCGGTGTTTGCGGCAGTGACGAAGGCATTGAAGTCGCTCAGCGCCGTGCCATTGGCGATGGTCACGTTGCCCGCTGTCAGCGAGGTGGCGATGGTGTCGTCCGACGATTTGAAGTCGCCGATGGTGTCCGCGGTGGCCAGGGTGATGCCGGTGTCGCCGGAGGAAAACACGAAGGTGTCGTTGTCCTTGCCGCCATACAGCACGTCGATGCCGGTGCCGCCATAGATCTCGTCGTTGTCGTCCTGCCCGAACACAGTGTCGTTGCCCGATCCTGCCAGGATGATGTCGACGCCCTGCCGCCCGTAGATGACATCGTCGCCGGAGCTGAAATCGTAACCTCCTCCGGGCAACGTTTCCGTCCCGGCATTGGTACCGGTAACGAGGCTGAAGGTTTCGTTGTAGGTGGCCAGTGTGGCCCCCGCGCCCTGGCTTACCTTGACCGTCACCTCGTAGATGTTGCCGCCGGCAAGCCCCGTCGTGGTGCTGAGCACGCCTGCGGTGCTGACCGCGAACTGTGCGCTCGCATCGGTGGTGATGCTCGCAGCGCCCAGGGCTCCGACCTTGGCGCTGGCGAGACTGTAGGAGTAACTCCCGCCAGCGTCCGGGTCGGCACCGGTCGGTACGCTGAGGGTTCCGATGGTATTGCCGGAACTGGGAATGCCGTTGCCGGAGGCGAAGGAAACCGCTGTCATCGCCAGGTCGCGCGGCGCATCGTTGCCACCGGTAATGCCGATGGTGATGCTCTGGCTGGCTGAGGTCACGCCGTCAGCCGTGGCCGTCACGCCGTACACCAGGCTCGGATTGTTGCCCGACTGCAACGCTTCGATGGCACCGTCATTGGCGACGAACTTGTAGGCGCCGCTGGTGCTGTTCAGGTACAGCGTGCCGTAGCCGCTGCTGGTGTTCTGCAGGTCGTAGCCCAGCACTCCCGACGCGCTGCTGCCGGCTAGGGCGAAGGTGAAGCTGGTGTCGCCGTCGCGGCTGCTCACGCCCAAGGTTCCGACTGTGTCGGTGAAGATGTCGTCGGCCGCCGTATCGGTGTAGGACGCGACGACTGGCGTGACCACTGGCGCATCCTCGGCGCCGGTCAGGTTGATGGTGATGGTCTGGCTGGCCGAAGTCGCACCGTCTGCCGCAGCGGTGACATGGAACACGGCACTCGGGTTATTGCCAGCCTCCAGGGCCTCGATGGCACCGTCATTGGCGACGAACTTGTAGGCGCCCGAGGTGCTGTTCAGGTACAGCGTGCCGTAGGTGCTGCTGGTGTCCTGCCGGTCGTAGCCCGACATTAGCGACGCACTGCTGCCGGCTAGGGCGAAGGCGAAGCTGGTATCGCCGTCGCGGCTGCTTACGCTCAGGGTGCCGACCGTGTCGGCGAAGGTGTTGTCGGCAGAGGTGTCGGTGTAGGAGGCGACGACCGGTGCCACTACCGGTGCGTCCTCAGCCCCCGTCAGGTTGATGGTGATGGTCTGGCTGGCCGAAGTGGCACCGTCGGCCGCAGCGGTCACGTGGTACACCGCGCTCGGATGGGCGCCACCCTCCAGGGCCTCGATGGCACCGTCATTGGCGACGAACTTGTAGGCGCCCGAGGTGCTGTTCAGATACAGCGTGCCGTAGCTACTGCTGGTGTCCTGCCGATCGTAGCCCGACATTAGCGACGCACTGCTGCCGGCCAGAGCAAAGCTGAAGCTGGTGTCGCCGTCGCGGCTGCTGACACTCAGGGTGCCGGTGGTATCGGCGAAGCTGTCGTCGGCAGCGGTATCGGTGTAGCCCGCCACCACTGCTGTCACTACCGGTGCATCTTCAGCCCCGGTGAGGTTGATGGTGATGGTTTGGCTGGCGGAGGTGGCGCCGTCCGCCGCAGCGGTGACGTGGAACACCGCGCTCGGGTTGCTGCCGCTCTCCAGCGCTTCGATGGCGGCATCGTTGGCAACGAACTTGTAGGCGCCCGAGGTGCTGTTCAGGTACAGCGTGCCGTAGTTGCTGCTGGCGTCCTGCAGGTCGTAGTCCACTTGTCCCGTTGCACTGCTGCCGGCCAGAGCAAAGGTGAAGCTGGTGTCACCGTCGCGGCTGCTCACGCTCAGGGTGCCGGTGGTGTCGGCGAAGCTGTCGTCGGCTGCCGTATCGGTGTAGCCCGCCACCACTGCTGTCACTACCGGTGCATCTTCAGCGCCGGCCAGGTTGATGGTGATGGTCTGGCTGGCGGAGGTGGCGCCGTCCGCCGCAGCGGTGACGTGGAACACCGCGCTCGGGTTATTGCCGCCTTCCAGGGCCTCGATGGCGGCATCGTTGGCGACGAATTTGTAGGCGCCGGTGCTGCTGTTCAGGTACAGGGTGCCGAAGGTGCTGCTGGTGTTCTGCAGGTCATAGCCGGTTACGGCGGAGGCGCTGCTGTTGTCCAGGGCAAAGGTGAAGCTGGTGTCACCGTCGCGGCTGCTCACGCTCAGGGTGCCGGTGGTGTCGGCGAAGCTGTCGTCGGCTGCCGTGTCGGTGTAGCCCGCCACCACTGCCGTGACCACCGGCGCGTCTTCGGCACCAGTGAGGTTGATGGTGATGGTCTGGCTGGCCGAAGTCGCCCCGTCCGCCGCAGCGGTGACGTGGAACACCGCGCTCGGGTTATTGCCGCCTTCCAGGGCCTCGATGGCGGCATCGTTGGCGACGAACTTGTAGGCGCCGGTACTGCTGTTCAGATACAGCGTGCCAAAGGAGCTGCTGGCGTCCTGCAGGTCGTAGTCCACTTGTCCGGTCGCACTGCTGCCGGCGAGGGCGAAGGTGAAGCTGGTGTCGCCGTCGCGGCTGCTGACACTCAGGGTGCCGGTGGTGTCGGCGAAGCTGTCGTCCGCCGCGGTATCGGTGTAGCCCGCCACCACTGCTGTCACTACTGGTGCATCTTCAGCACCGGTCAGGTTGATGGTGATGGTCTGGCTGGCGGAGGTGGCGCCGTCCGCCGCAGCGGTGACGTGGAACACCGCGCTCGGGTTATTGCCAGCTTCCAGGGCTTCGATCGCGGCATCGTTGGCAACGAACTTGTAGGCGCCGGTACTGCTGTTCAGATACAGCGTGCCAAAGGAACTGCTGGCGTCCTTCAGGTCGTAGTCCAGTTGTCCCGTTGCGCTGCTGCCGGCCAGAGCAAAGGTGAAGCTGGTATCGCCGTCGCGGCTGCTGACGCTCAGGGTGCCGGTGGTGTCGGCGAAGCTGTCGTCGGCTGCCGTATCGGTGTAGCCCGCCACCACTGCCGTGACCACCGGCGCGTCTTCGGCACCAGTGAGGTTGATGGTGATGGTCTGGCTGGCCGAAGTCGCCCCGTCCGCCGCAGCGGTGACGTGGAACACCGCGCTCGGGTTATTGCCGCCTTCCAGGGCCTCGATGGCGGCATCGTTGGCAACGAACTTGTAGGCGCCAGTGGTGCTGTTCAGGTACAGGGTGCCGTAGTCGCTGCTGGTGTTCTGCAGGTCATAGCCGGTTACGGCGGAGGCGCTGCTGTTGTCGAGGGCAAAGGTGAAGCTGGTATCGCCGTCGCGGCTGCTGACGCTCAGGGTGCCGGTGGTGTCGGCGAAGGTGTCGTCGGCTGCCGTATCGGTGTAGCCCGCCACCACTGCTGTCACTACTGGTGCATCTTCAGCACCGGTCAGGTTGATGGTGATGGTCTGGCTGGCCGAAGTCGCGCCGTCTGCCGCAGCGGTGACATGGAACACGGCACTCGGGTTATTGCCAGCCTCCAGGGCTTCGATGGCCGCGTCGTTGGCGACGAACTTGTAGGCGCCGGTACTGCTGTTGAGGTACAGGGTGCCGAAGGTGCTGCTGGTGTTCTGCAGGTCATAGCCGGTTACGGCGGAGGCGCTGCTGTTGTCGAGGGCAAAGGCGAAGCTGGTATCGCCGTCGCGGCTGCTGACGCTCAGGGTGCCGGTGGTGTCGGCGAAGCTGTCGTCCGCCGCGGTATCGGTGTAGCCCGCCACCACCGCCGTGACCACCGGTGCGTCTTCAGCACCGGTGAGGTTGATGGTGATGGTCTGGCTGGCCGAAGTCGCGCCGTCCGCTGCGGCGGTGACGTGGAACACCGCACTCGGGTTATTGCCGCCTTCCAGGGCCTCGATGGCCGCGTCGTTGGCGACGAATTTGTAGGCGCCGGTGCTGCTGTTCAGGTACAGCGTGCCGAAGGAGCTGCTGGTGTCCTGCAGGTCGTAGTCCAGTTGTCCCGTTGCACTGCTGCCGGCCAGGGCGAAGGTGAAGCTGGTATCGCCGTCGCGGCTGCTGACGCTCAGGGTGCCGGTGGTGTCGGCAAAGCTGTCGTCCGCCGCGGTATCGGTGTAGCCCGCCACCACCGCTGTGACCACCGGTGCGTCTTCAGCACCGGTGAGGTTGATGGTGATGGTCTGGCTGGCCGAAGTCGCGCCGTCCGCTGCGGCGGTGACGTGGAACACCGCACTCGGGTTATTGCCGCCTTCCAGGGCCTCGATGGCCGCGTCGTTGGCGACGAATTTGTAGGCGCCGGTGCTGCTGTTCAGGTACAGCGTGCCGAAGGAGCTGCTGGTGTCCTGCAGGTCGTAGTCCAGTTGTCCCGTTGCACTGCTGCCGGCCAGGGCGAAGGTGAAGCTGGTATCGCCGTCGCGGCTGCTGACGCTCAGGGTGCCGGTGGTGTCGGTGAAGGTGTCGTCGGCTGCCGTGTCGGTGTAGCCCGCGACCACCGCCGTGACCACCGGTGCATCTTCAGCGCCGGTCAGGTTGATGGTGATGGTCTGGCTGGCCGAGGTCGCGCCGTCCGCCGCAGCGGTGACGTGGTAAATCGCGCTCGGGTTATTGCCAGCCTCCAGCGCCTCGATAGCCGCGTCGTTGGCAACGAACTTGTAGGCACCGGTGCTGCTGTTCAGGTACAGCGTGCCAAAGGAGCTGCTGCTGTCCTGCAGGTCATAGTCCAGTTGCCCCGTCGCGCTGCTGCCGGCGAGGGCAAAGGTGAAGCTGGTATCGCCGTCACGGCTGCTGACGCTCAGGGTGCCGGTGGTGTCGGCGAAGCTGTCGTCCGCTGCCGTATCGGTGTAGCCCGCCACCACTGCGGTGACCACTGGCGCATCTTCAGCGCCAGTGAGGTTGATTGTGAGGGTGGCAGTGCCGGTCGCATTCGAGCCGTCGGTCACTTTAAGCGTGAAGCTTTCGCTGGTGTTCGACTCGAGCGCCTCGATGGCGCCATCGTTGGGGACGTATTCATAGGCGCCGCTGGCGTCCAGATAAAGCGTGCCAAAGCTGCCGACCAGTTTTTGCTGGTAGGTGTGCCCGTTTACATCGAACGACCCGGTTGCCACGCCAGCGCCGTTGATTGCGTAGGTCGCCGAATCGCCGGCATCACGGTCCACCGTCGAGAGGTTGCCGGTCGCGCTGCCGAAGGTGTCGTCACTTGCCGTATCGGTGTAGGTACGTGCCGTCAGCGAGGCGGAGAGCTCGGGCGTATCGTTTGCGCCGGTCAGGTTGATGGTCAGGGTCTTGGTATCGGTCGCATTCGAGCCGTCGGTTACCTTGAGCGTGAAGCCTTCGCTGGTGTTCGTCTTGAGCGCTTCGATGGCGCCGTCGTTGGGGACGTATTCATAAGCGCCGCTGGTATCCAGATAGAGCGTGCCGAAGCTGCCGACCAGCTTCTGCTGGTAGGTGTGCCCGTTTACATCGAACGACCCGGTTGCCACACCGGCGCCGTTAATTGCGTAGGTCGCCGAATCGCCGGCATCGCGCTCCACCGTCGTGAGGTTGCCGGTCACGCTGCCGAAGGTGTCGTTCGCCGACGTATCGACATAGGTATGGGCGGTCAGCGAGGCGTTAAGCCCGGGGGTATCGTTGACGCCGTTCAGGCTGATGCTGATGGTCTGGGTGGTGCTGTCGGCCGTGCCATCGGTGGCGCTGACCACGAAGTCGAGCGCCTGGGTGGTCTTCAGGCCTTCCACCGCCGCATCGTTGGCGACGAACTTGTAGGCGCCGCTCGTGACGTTCAGGTAGAAGGTGCCGTAGGCCGTGCTCTTCTGCACGTCGAAGCCTGCGCTGACTCCGGTTCCGCTCGCGGCGACGGAGCCTGCCAGCTTGAAGCTCACTGTATTACCGTCGGAGTCGCTGCCGTGCAGGGTGCCGGTCACATCGGGATAGCTGTCGTCGTTGGCGGTGTCGGTCACCGTGCCGCCGCTTACGGTATTCAGTGTCGGCGCGTGGTTGACGGTCGAGATCAGCGTGCCGCTGGTATCGACGTACTTGCCCTCACCGCTGAGCGAACTGTCGCTGGTCACCCGCACACCCAGGGTCAGGAGCCTCGGGTCGCTCGCCAGCAAGGAAGTAATCGCCGACGGCAGGTCGAGCGTATTCAACGAGAACGACATCGACTCGCCGGCGGTGAGGAAGCTGGCCTTGTTCACGCCCGCCGATCCGAGCCCCGTGCTGGAAACCTTGTAGTAGTCGTCCCAGGTAATGCCGGTCCCATTCATGTTGAGGCTGTTGTCGGACTTGGCCAGCGTGACCACGCCCTCAACGAGCTTGTCGCCATCCGAGAACCAGAGCGCATTGAGATCCAGATATCCGGATGTACAGGTCACCGTGAAGCTGGTGCCATCGAAAACGACCTTGAATTGCAGGCCAGACGCGGCCGACCCGAAGTCCCACTGATAAGACTCGCCCATGATCCTTCCCTCACATCAAAGCTGAAATGCCTCGGACAACCTCTGTTTCAAGCTCGCGGCCAATCAATCCCTGAGTTGGGATCCTGCAGATTTGGGGGTGGGGGAGCCTTTCGAGCCGCCAAAGGGGCGGCAAGCATGCTGAGCGCTGAGGTCAGTGCAGGTCGATTGTTCGTCGCCCCAGAAAACTGCGCACTGTACGGTGGCAACGCTCACTGAAACCTCCCATCCATGCATCCATCAGGTCATTGGTTTCTTGATTCTCCGCTCGGTTCCAACCCGTACAGGCCCATCGAGAGTCCGTATCGCCAACAAGCAATCGATATAAGCGTCATGAGCTCAATAACTCGATTGCCTGTCTTTACGTTTCTCTGGCTTTACACCTGATGCGGATTGGTACTCCCGTTGGAAGGTAGCTCAATGCCATTAGCACACCCGTCGAAAGGACGGATAGTTGACGAAATGCAGGGGGTGATCCGACAAGCGGTGAAAATCGTCAATATCCAAGCGCCAGACACGCTGACGGATACCGCCACTGCAAGGTGGTGGTTGGCAGGTTGCCGGGGATGGGTGGGGGAGCGGAGGGGCATCACCTTGCCTTTAACAGGCCGGCGTCACCCGGTCACTTGCGCTGAAAGACACTGGGCTCGATGCATCCCGAAGCCGAGGCGCGGGCGGGGGAAATGGCGATGTCCGAAAGCAAGGCCGGCGGAAGCGGATTTGGGTAGTAATGAAAAACGCCGGTCTCAGACCGGCGTTTTCTTTTGCTGCTGGCGGTACTCGCCGGGCGTCTGTCCGGTCCAGCCCTTGAAGCTGCGGTGGAACGAGCGCGATTCGGTGAAGCCCAGGTACTGGGCGATGTCCTGGATCGGCAGGTCGCTGTGCACCAGGTAGTGCTCGGCCAACTCCTGGCGCAGCTCGTCGAGGATCTGCTGGTAGCTGGCGCCGGCCTGCTGCAGGTGGCGCTGCAGGGTGCGCACGGTCATCTCGAAGCGCTCGGCGACGCGTTCCTTGCGCGGCAGGCCGTCCTTGAGCAGCAGGCGCAGCGCGTTCTTCACCCGCAGCGGCAGCGGCTCGTCGTCATCCAGTTCGGCCATCAGCGCCAGGGCGTGTTCTTCCAGGGTGCGCAGCAGGTTGGCGTCGGCCTGGCGCAGTGGGTAGGCCAGCAGCGGCAGCGGCACCAGCAGCGCGCTGCAGGGTTGCTCGAAGCGCACCGGGCAGCAGAACAGCTGCTCATAGTCGGCCAGCTCGGCGCCGTCAGGTTGCGCGTGCTGGAACCAGACCTCCTTCGGCGAGCCATTGGTGTCGGCGATCCAGCGGGCGTACAGCAGCCAGGAGGCCAGCACGTTCTCCACCATGTGCCGGCGGATCAGCGCCGCATCGTGGCGGCAGTTCCAGATCAGCTTCACATGGTCGTCGGCCGGCTCCAGCTGGCTGGTACCCATGTCGCCCACCAGCTTTTCGTACGGAATGATCCGGCCCATGGCTTCGCCGAGGTTGGCGCAGTTCATGGTGATGTAGCCGAGCACGCTCCAGGAACCGGGCTGGACGAAACGCGCCGAGTGCAGCCCGAACAGCGGGTCGCCGGAATGCGCGCAGAGGTATTGCAGCAGGCGCTCGTGAGCCTCGCTGGGCAGGCGCTGGCTGTTGTCGTTCAGCTGCGAGCGCTCAAGGCCCGCAGCCGCCAGGGCCGCATCCAGGTCCATACCGAGGGACTCGGCGTGGCGCAGGTATTTCAGCAGTGCGGGGACGGAGGTATAGCCGAGGGAATGCATGGCGTTCGTTCTTGTTCTGGTGTCTCGATCGGCAACTGCGCCTGTCTTGATCCGACAGTGACAGGGCAGGGCGGCTGGCTAGTATAGGCAGCCATCAAGTGGCACCGAAATAGCAATCTGAAGAGCCAACAGAGACCCTGAATAAAAGGAGCGGGCATGCGACGCTGGAACGGCTGGGGTGAGGAAACGACGGTAGTGGAACTCCCCGAGAACGGGCGCGGTTTTCTCGCCGAGCTGGTCGGGCCCGGCCTGACGCTGCCGGATGCGACCCTGGAACAGGTGCTGGCCAAGGTGCCGGCCTCGCGCCTGCCCGAGCACCCGCTGGTGGTGCGCGAGGCCCGCGACCGCCTGCTGCACGCCCGCGGCCAGAGCCTGCCGGACTGGCTGGCGATGCGCGAAGGCGAGTTCGGCGTGTTCCCCGATGGCGTCGCCTACCCGCAGACCGCCGAGCAGATCCGCGAACTGCTGCGCTTCGCCGAACTCTGGGACTGCCTGGTGATCCCCTACGGCGGCGGCACCTCGGTGGCCGGCCACATCAACCCGCCGCAATCGGACAAGGCAGTGCTCACCGTCTCCCTGGAGCACATGAACCGCCTGCTGGAGCTGGACGAACAGAGTCTGATCGCCACCTTCGGCCCCGGCGCCAATGGTCCGCAGGTGGAAAGCCAGCTGCGCGCCCGTGGCTACACCCTCGGGCACTTCCCGCAGTCCTGGGAACTGTCCACCCTCGGCGGCTGGGTGGTCAGCCGCTCCAGCGGCCAGCAATCGCTGCGCTATGGGCGCATCGAGCAGCTGTTCGCCGGCGGATCGCTGGAAACCTTCGCCGGCACCCTGGAAATCCCCACCTTCCCGGCCTCCTCGGCGGGGCCCGATCTGCGCGAGATGGTGATGGGCTCTGAAGGCCGCTTCGGCATCCTCTCCTCGGTGAAGGTGCGCGTCACGCGCATCGCCGACGACGAACGCTTCTATGCCGTCTTCCTGCCGTCCTGGGAGCAGGCGCTGGAAGGCATCCGCACGCTGGTGCAGGCGCGGGTGCCGCTGTCCATGCTGCGCCTGTCCAACGCCATCGAGACCCAGACCCAACTGGCCCTGGCCGGCCATCCGGGGCAGATCGCCTGGCTGGAGCGCTACCTGAAGATGCGCGGCGCGGCGGAGGGCAAGTGCATGCTGACCTTCGGCGTCACCGGCGACCGCGCGCAGAACGCCACTTCGCTGCGCGCCGCGCGGCGCCTGCTCAAGGGCTTCGGTGGCGTGTTCACCGGCACCCTGCTGGGCAAGAAGTGGGCGCAGAACCGCTTCCGCTTCCCCTACCTGCGTGAGGCGCTGTGGGAGAACGGCTACGTGGTCGACACCCTGGAAACCGCCACCGACTGGTCCAACGTCGACAACCTGCTGAACCGCATCGAAGCCAGCCTGCGCGACGGCCTGGCTGCCGAGGGCGAGCGCGTGCACGTGTTCACCCACCTGTCCCACGTCTACGGCGAAGGCTCGAGCATCTACACCACCTATGTGTTCCGCCCGGCGAACAGCTACGCGCAAACCCATGAGCGCTGGCGCAAGCTCAAGCACGCGGCAAGCCAGGCCATCGTGCAGAACCGCGGCACCATCAGCCACCAGCACGGCGTGGGCAAGGACCACGCGCCCTACCTGCCGGTGGAGAAGGGCCCGCTGGGCATGGCGGCGCTGAAGGCGCTGGCCGGGCATTTCGATCCGTCCAGCCGGATGAACCCCGGCACCCTGCTGCAGGACTGACGGCATGTCCGCCTGGAATGCCGCGTGGCGCGCCACGGCGCTGTCGGAGCTGGCAACGCGCGACTGGGACCTGATCGTGGTCGGCGGCGGCATCAGCGGCGCCGGCATCCTGCGCGAGGCCGCGCGGCGCGGCTGGCGTTGCCTGCTGATCGAGCAGCGCGACTTCGCCTGGGGTACTTCCAGCCGCTCCTCGAAGATGGTTCACGGCGGCCTGCGCTACATCGCCAAGGGCCAGTTCGGCCTGACCCGCGACTCGGTGCGCGAACGCCAGCGCCTGCTGGGCGAGGCTCCGGGGCTGGTCGATCCGCTGAGCTTCATCATGCCGCACTACCAGGGCGGCTTCCCCGGTCCGCGGGTGTTCGGCACCCTGCTGTCGCTGTACGACGCCCTGGCCGGGCGACGCAATCATCTGTTCTATCGCCTGGAAGAGCTGCGCTACCTGGCACCGGGCCTGAAGGAAGAGCGCCTGCTGGGCGGCACCCGTTTCCAGGATGCGGTGACCGACGACGCGCGGCTGGTGATGCGCGTGCTGGGCGAAGCGCGGGCCGATGGCGCCGAAGCGCTGAACGGCCTGCGGGTGATCGAACTGGAGCGCCGCGACGGCCGCGTGCATGGGCTGGTCGCCGAGGATCGCGAGAGCGGCCGGCGCTTTGGCTTCCGCAGCCGCGCCGTGGCGCTGGCCACCGGCGCCTGGGCCGACGCGCTGCGGCAGAAGCAGGGCAGCGAGCACATTCGCCCGTTGCGCGGCAGCCACTTGCTGCTGCCGGCCTGGCGCCTGCCCGTGGCCCACGCCTTCAGCTTCATGCATGGCGAGGACAAGCGGCCGGTGTTCGTCTTCCCCTGGGAAGGTGCGACCGTGGTCGGCACCACGGACATCGATCACCGCGACACGCTGGATGACGATGCGGCGATCAGCCGCGAAGAACTGGACTACCTGCTGGCCGCCTGCGCCCAGCAGTTCCCGTTTGCGCGGATCACCGCGCAGGACGTGCGCTCCACCTGGGCCGGCGTGCGCCCGGTGGTCAGCGATGGCGCCCCAACGCTCAAGCCCTCGGACGAGAAACGCGAGCATGCGCTGTGGGTCGAGCCCGGTTGCGTGACGCTGGCCGGCGGCAAGCTCACCACCTTCCGCCTGTTGGCGCTGGAGGTGCTGGCAGCCTGCGCACCGATGCTGGAGCGGCCGCTGGAGTCGGCTGGAGACAACGTCTTCAGCCCGAGCGAAACCATCTCGCTTCCTGGTTTGACACCGACTCAGCAGCGCCGCCTGGCGGGGCGTCATGGCCGCGCCTTACCGGAGTTGGCACGGCTGCTGAAGGAAGTCGGCAATGCACGCATAGGCGACACCGATTGCCTCTGGGCCGAACTGGCCTGGGCGGCGGAGGGCGAGTTGGTGCTGTATTTGGACGACCTGCTGCTGCGCCGTACCCGCATCGGTTTGCTGCTGGCCGAGGGGGCAGTCCATGAGCTGCCGAAGATTCGCGCGCTGTGCCAGCCGCGCCTGGGCTGGGACGACGCCCGCTGGAAACGTGAAGAACAGGACTACCTGGCGCTCTGGCGGCGCAGCTACAGCCTGCCTGAGGTGCGCTGAGCGAGCGCGCCCACATCAAGAACAAGAAGGATCGCACCTTGAGCGAACAGAACTACCTGCTGGCCATCGACAACGGCACCCAGAGCGTGCGCGCACTGCTTTTCGACCTGGAGGGCAACCTGGTCGGCAAGGGCAAGGTGGAGCTGGAAGCCTATTTCTCCGACAACCCCGGCTGGGCCGAGCAACACCCGGAGTATTACTGGGAACAGCTGGGCGAGGCCTGTCGGCGCCTGTGGGCCAGCGTCGATATCGACCGCAGCCGCATCCGTGGCGTCTCCCTGACCACCCAGCGCGGCACGGTGATCCATGTCGATGAGGCGGGCCGGGCGCTGCGTCCGGCGATCATCTGGCTGGACCAGCGTCGCGCCGAACTGGGCGATCCGATCAAGGGGCCCTGGGGTTGGCTGTTCAAGCTGGTGGGCGCGCAGGGCGCGGTGGACTATTTCCGCACCCAGGCCGAGGTGAACTGGGTGGCCCAGCGACAGCCGGACATCCAACGGCGCACCCACAAGGTGCTGCTGCTCTCGGGCTTCCTCACCCAGCGCCTGTGCGGCCGCTACGTGGACTCGGTGGCCTCCAGCGTGGCCTACCTGCCGTTCGACTACAAACGCCTGCAGTGGGCCGCGCCGCGCGACTGGAAATGGCAGGCGCTGGAGGTACGCCGCGAACAATTGCCGGACCTGCTCAAGCCCGGCGAGCGGCTGGGCGAGATCACCGCCGAGGCCAGCCGTCACACCGGTATTCCCGAGGGACTGCCGCTGATCGCGGCGGGCGCGGACAAGGCTTGCGAAGTGCTCGGCGCCGGCGCCATCGATCCGCGCATCGCCTGCCTGTCCTATGGCACCACGGCGACCATCAACACCACCCGCTCGCGCTACCTGGAAACCATCCCGCTGATCCCGCCGTACCCGGCGGCGATTCCCGACCACTTCAACACCGAGGTGATGATCTACCGCGGCTTCTGGATGGTCAGCTGGTTCAAGCGCGAGTTCGGTCTGCGCGAGATGCAGCGTGCCGCCGAGCTGGGTGTCGAGCCGGAAAAACTGTTCGACGAACTGGTCAACAGCGTGCCCGCCGGCTCCATGGGCCTGATGCTGCAACCCTACTGGACGCCCGGCATCCGCGAGCCGGGGCTGGAGGCCAAGGGCTCGATCATCGGTTTCGGCGATGTGCACACCCGCGCGCACATCTACCGCGCCATCCTCGAAGGCCTGGCCTACGCGTTGCGCCAGGGCAAGGAGCGCATCGAGAAGCGCTCCGGCACCCGCATCGAGCGCCTGCGCGTAGCGGGCGGCGGCTCCCAGAGCGACGCGGCGATGCAGCTCACCGCCGATATCTTCGGCCTGCCGGCGGAGCGCCCGCATGTCTACGAGGCCTCCGGCCTGGGCGCGGCGATCGATTGCGCGGTGGGGCTCAAGCTCTATCCGGACTTCGCCAGCGCCATCGCCGCCATGACGCGCGTCGGCGATGTCTTCGAGCCGCGTCCGGAGGCGCAGCGCACCTATGAGCGGCTGTACAGCGAGGTCTATCAGCGCATGTACAAGCAACTGAAGCCGCTGTACCAGAGCATCCGCGAGATCACCGGTTATCCGGCCTGAAGCGGGTGGATTAAGGTTGGCGCAAGTCCCGTCCGCTACTCTGGGGGCACAGTCACTGGAGGCATCGGGAGGAGACCGACCATGACGCAACCCAGGGCCATGCTCATCCTGCATGGCAAGCAGGCGACCAACGACGCGGTGCGCGAGGCGGTCAAGGCCACGCGCAGCGCCGGGCGCGTGCTGGACGTGCGGGTGACCTGGGAGGGCGGGGATGCCCGGCGGCTGGTCGAGGAAGCGCTCGCCGCCGGTTATACGACCCTCGTCGCCGGCGGTGGCGATGGCACCGTGCGCGATGTGGCCGAGGCGCTCGCCCAGCGTGGCGGCAAAGCCAGCCTGGCGATCCTGCCGCTGGGCACCGCCAATGACTTCGCCCGCGCCGCGGGAGTGCCGCTGGAGCCGGAGGAGGCGCTGGCGCTGCTGGAGGTTCCGCCGCGCCCGGTGGATATCGGCGAGATGGGCAGTCACCTGTTTCTCAACATGGCCACCGGCGGTTTCGGTTCGAAGGTCACCGCCAATACGCCCGAGGAGCTGAAAAAGCTGCTGGGCGGCGCCGCCTACCTGTTGACCGGCCTGACGCGCTTCTCCGAAGTGCACACCGCGCGGGGGCGCTTCCGTGGCCCGAACTTTCACTGGGAAGGTGAATTTCTCGCCCTGGGCATCGGCAACGGCCGGCAGGCTGGTGGCGGGCATGTGCTGTGCCCGGAGGCACGGGTGGATGACGGCTTGCTGGATGTCAGCATCCTGCCCGCACCGCAGGACATGGTCGATGCGCTGGGCGCCCTGCTCGGCAGCGGTCTGGGTGGCCAGGAGCTGTTCGTCCGCGCCCGCCTGCCGTGGCTGGTGGTGGACGCGGCCGAAGGGCTGGACGTGAACCTCGACGGCGAGCCCCTGGAAGGGCGCCATCTGCGCTTCGCGGTACGACCGGCGGCGCTGTCCATGCACCTGCCGGAGGATTCGCCGCTGCTGGCGAAGGCGCTGCCGATCCGCTGACGCACACTAGTGGCATGCGAAAGAGTCGGGCATGATGGCGCGGAGCCATTATCCTGTATCCGGATGACTGGCCGATAGCTTTACGCACTATCCCTTTCGCACCAGGAGCAGGCATGGCCGGTATTCTCGACAGCGTCGATTCACGCACCCAGCTGGTGGGCCAGAACCGCCTGGAAATCCTGGTCTTCCGCCTGGCCGGGCGGCAGCAGTTCGCGATCAACGTGTTCAAGGTGCAGGAAGTCCTGCAGCTGCCGCGCCTGACCCTGATACCGCAACGTCACGCGATGATCTGCGGGGTGATCAACCTGCGCGGCCAGACGCTGCCGGTGATCGACCTGTCCCGCGCCATCGGCATGCGCGCGCTGGTGCCGGATGCCAGCAGCACCATCATCGTCACCGAGTACAACCGTTCGGTGCAGGCGTTCCTGGTCGGCGGGGTGGAGCGCATCCTCAACCTCAACTGGGAGGCGGTACAGCCGCCGCCCGGTGGCGCCGGACGGCAGCACTACCTGACCGCCATCACCAAGGTGGACGACCGCCTGGTGGAGATCATCGACGTGGAGAAGGTGCTGGCCGAGATCGTGCCGATGAACACTCGCGTTTCCGCCGATCGCCTGGATGACGATCTGCTCGAACGCACCCGTGGCCGTGAGGTGCTGGTGGTGGACGACTCCAGCGTGGCCATTGCGCAACTGCGCGACACACTGGGCCAGCTCGGCCTGCGCCTGCACGTGGCCACCGACGGCCTGCGCGCGCTCCAGCAGCTCAAGCGCTGGGCGGACGAGGGGCAGGACATGGAGGAGAAGCTGCTGATGGTCTTCACCGATGCCGAGATGCCGGAAATGGATGGTTATCGGCTGACCACGGAGATCCGCAACGATCCACGCCTGCGCGACCTCTACGTGGTGCTGCACACCTCGCTGTCGGGCAGCTTCAACGATGCCATGGTGAAGAAGGTCGGTTGCGACGACTTCCTCTCCAAGTTCCAGCCGGACCAGCTGGTGGAAGTGGTTCGCCGGCGTTTACAGAAGGTCCCGGCGTAACAGGGCTTCTTCTTGCGGGAGCGAGGGGAGCGCTCAGCCCTAGCTCGCGGACCTGGTTTACCGCCGGCCCTGCCGGCGCTTCGCGGACAAGGTCCGCTCCTACGGGTCGAGCTGGTCGCGGCTCTCCCTGAAGCAACTGTCTTCTTCTGGACAGCCTGTGCCTGCGCTCCCCCTCACCCCAACCCTCTCCCTCAGGGAGAGGGAGCAGTGCGTGCCGGCTGACGCTAACGTTTCATCCTGCACCGAACGGTCCCCTCTCCCCCTGGGAGAGGGTTAGGGTGAGGGGCTCTTGCAGGAGCGGACCTCGTCCGCGAAATCCATGTCGGATGAGTCCGTTGTCGTGGGCATACTCCCGACCTTGGCGTCCGCGTGGCTATCGCGTCGTCGCCGACGGCATTGCTAGACGCCCGTCCCAACCCGTATAAGGTCGCTTTCGTCGTCTGAAAGGAAGCCTCCGATGTTCACGCTCAGCGAGCTCTACCGCTACCCGGTCAAATCCACCGCCAACGAGCCCTTGCAGTCGATCCGCCTGGACGCGCTCGGTCTGGAGGGCGACCGCCGCTGGATGGTGGTCGAGGCCGCCAATGGCCGCTTCCTGACCCAGCGCCTGCTGCCGCAAATGGGCCGCATCGAGGCGCGCTGGCAGGATGACTTCCAGGCGCTGCGCCTGCGCGCGCCGGGCATGGACGACCTGCTGGTGAACGTGCCGGGCCGCGATGACAACCTGCGTGGCGTGGTTATCTGGCGCGACATGTTGCAGGTGCCGGACGCCGGCGATGCCGCCGCCCAGTGGCTGAGCACCTTCCTCGGCCGTGAAGTGCGCCTGGTGCAGATCCCCGAGCAGCGCGCGCGTCAGGTGGATACCGCCTACGCCGAGCCGGGCGAGCAGGTGCATTTCGCCGATGGGTTCCCGCTGCTGCTGATCGGCCAGGGCTCCCTGGACGATCTTTCCGCGAAGGTCGGTCGCCCGCTGGAGATGCTGCGCTTTCGTCCGAACCTGGTGGTGGCGGGCGCCGAACCCTTCGCCGAGGATGGCTGGAAGCGCATCCGCATCGGCAACGTCACCTTCAAGGTGGCCAAGCCTTGCGCGCGCTGCATTCTCACCACCATCGACCCGCTGACTGGCGAGCGTGACCCGGATCGCCAGCCGCTGGCGACGCTGCTCCAGTACCGCAATGTCGACGGCGAGGCGCTGTTCGGCCAGAACCTGATCGCCCTGAACAGCGGCGAGCTGCGCGTGGGCATGGACGTGGAAGTCCTGGAGTAGGGCGTACAACCGTTCGCGGTTGTACGCCGTTACACCGATGCGGTCGCCAATGCCGGGGTTCAGTCTGGTCAACGGCGCTCAGGCGAATTCCGAGCGGGGAGTGGCCAAGGCCTGGCGGCGTATAACGCGGAGCGTTATACGCCCTACGCACAGGTCAGCCTTGGCGTAGGGCGTACAGCCGTTCGCGGTTGTATGCCGGAAAACCGATGCCATCGCCAACACCATGGTCAAGCGTGGCTGACGGTTCTTGTCTTACAGCTTGGCCTCGATGCAACCGGTGCTCTGGCACTCGCGCTCCCGCTCGCGCAGCACGCCCAGGCGCTCCTGGGTCTTGTCCACCGCGCACTGCAGATTGACGAAGTAGCCGCCGTCGCGCTCATAGCTGCACTGGGCGTCACGGTCCTTGATCTAGGCGAGCTGGCTCTTCTTCAGCGCGGCCTTCTGGCCATCGTTGAGCTGTTTGCGCAGGGTGCCGAATTCCTGGTTCAGCTCGCGGTCGACCTGGGCGTATTCGGTGCTCAGGCAGTAGACGCTGTCGAAGGCGTTGCGCGGCTTCTCGCAGGCCGCCAGGGCCAGGTCGGCGCAAAGCAGGCCAGCGGCCAGGACGGTGACGGACAGTACGGTCTTGCGCATGGGAATTTCCTTTTCCTTGAGGGGATGAAAACCGCCCGGAGGGTGCCGGGCGGGAAGTGGATCAGAGTTCGTCGAAGAAGCGCTCGTGCCAGTCGACGATGGGCTGCGGCGCGTTGAGCTTCTGCCCGTAAATCACCGCATAGGACAGCACGTTCTGCACGTAGGTGCGGGTTTCGTCGAACGGGATGGTTTCCACCCAGACGTCGAAAGCCAGGTGGCGTGCATCCTTCAACCACTGGCGCACGCGCCCCGGGCCTGCGTTGTAGGCGGCAGTGGCCAGCACGCGGTTGCCGTTGAACTGGGCGTGCACCTGGCTGAGGTAGGCGGCGCCCAGCTGGATGTTCACATCCGGCAGGATCAGTTGCTGCGGCGAGGCCAGCGGGATGCCGAATCGCTTCGCGGTTTCCTTGGCGGTGCCCGGCATCAGCTGCATCAGGCCGGTGGCGCCAACGCCCGAGCGCGCATCGGACATGAAGGCGCTTTCCTGGCGGGTGATGGCGAACACCCAGCTGGAATGCAGGCCGCGGTTGCGCGCCTCGCGCACCAGGGTGTTGCGGTGCGCCATGGGGAAGCGGATGTCCAGGTCGTCCCAGTACTTGGCCTGGCTGATGGCGCGGATCGCCGGGAAGTACCACTGCATGTCATAGGCGATCTTCGCCTGGGCCAGCAGCTCGTCGTGGCTCAGGTGGCGGGCGGCGTGGTACCACTCGCGGCGCGCGTTGATGATCTCGCCGCGGGCATAGAACTCCAGGGCGCGGCGGGTACACGGCGCGTTGCGCACGCGCAGCAGGGTGCCGGCGTCGGGCGAGACGGGGCGGTTGTTCAGATGGTAGGGCGCGTTGATCCGGTCGGCGGCGAGGAAACCATAGAAGTCGCGCTCATCCGCCACCGGCCGGTACAGGCTGATGGCCTGCTGGTTCTGCGGCTGCGCCAGTTGCAGCGAGCGCGCTTGCCAGTATTTCCAGCGGCTGGTCCCGGCCAGATCCGGCGGTAGCGCGCGGGTCAGCTCGTAGGCGTCTTCCCAGCGCCCCAGGCGCAGCAGCAGGCGCAGACGCCATTCGCTGACGGTGTTATCGCGCAGCTGCGGGTCGTATTTCTCCATCAGCGGCAGGGCGCGCGGATCGTAGCTGCGCGCCAGGCTCAGACCGATCTCGCGGGCGATGGAGACTTTCTCGTCGCTGGAGAAGGGCAGTACCGAGCTGTAGTAGTCGAGCAGGCCGATGGCCTTCTCCGGGTCCTGCTTGGCCAGGCGGCGCAGGCCCAGGCCGACCACGTCGGCGGTGGCATGGTCGCGGGAGGTGAAGCGAGTAGTCTGGCTCACCTGCGTGGGGTTCTGCGCCACGCTGACCATCAGCGCGCCCTGGTTGCCGAGGGTCGGCAGGCGTTTCGACAGGACGGTGGCCAGGCCATAGTTGCGGGCCTCGGCGGCCAGCTTCAGGCGCTTCCAGACCTTATCCTCGGTGAGCTGGCCGTCGGCCTGCCACATGGCGAAGGTGGTGTCGCAGGCGTCGGGCTGCGGCTTGCCCACCAGCCAGAGCTTCTCGGTGATGGCGTAGCCCTCGGCCTTCGTGCCGTGGCCGAGCTGGTACTGGCCGTAGAGGCAATCCAGCTCGGTGAAATTCATCTTCGGGTCGTAATAGGTGACGAAGGTGCTCCAGTCGCCGCGGTCGGCCAGCTGGCGCATCCAGCGCAGTTTCAGCCAGTTGATCTGCGGCAGGTCGCCGTGCTCGCTGATGAAGCGCTCGATCTCGCTGTTGCTCGCGCTTTTCAGACGGTTGGTCAGCTCGTCGTAGGCCAGGTAGGGTTCCAGCGGATAATCGGCGAGCGCCGACTGGTAGCGGAAGTAGGGGCCGCTGTCATTGCGGGCGAGGGCTTTCTGCGCCTCGTCGTACATCTGGCGCTGCTGGGACAGGGACGCTGCGTTGGCCGTCTGGGCGGACAGGCTGAGGAACAGGCAGGAAAACAGTGTGAAAAGACGACCGCGCATGGCACTTCCGTGATGATGATCGGAGGGCGGCGATGGCTCGCGCCGCTGCCGGTAGCTTAGCCGTTGCGCCGGGGTGGTGAAAGCGCCATCCAAAGCTGCTGAGCGGCAGTCGACGAATACGCGCAACCCTCTGACTTTTCCGCGCTTTCCCGTAAACTGCGCGCCCTGCTTGTGGAGATGCCCCATGACCCTGCTGAAGTTCACCGATGTGTCCCTTGCCTTTGGCACTACGCCTTTATTGGACAAGGTGTCCTGGCAGATCGCCCGGGGTGAGCGGGTCTGCGTCATCGGCCGCAACGGCACCGGCAAGTCGAGCATGCTCAAGCTGGTCAAGGGCGAGCAGAAGCCCGACGACGGCGATATCTGGCGCGCTCCGGCGCTGAAGATCGGTGAACTGCCCCAGGAGCTGCCGCGCGCCGACGACCGTACCGTCTATGACGTGGTCGCCGAAGGCCTGGCCGAAGTCGGCGAGCTGCTGGCGCGCTATCACCACCTGAGCATGCACATCGAGAACGAGGACGACCTGGCCAAGCTGGCCCGCGTCCAGCAGGAGCTGGAGGCGCGCGACGGCTGGCGCCTCGGTCAGCTGGTGGACACCACCCTGAGCCGCCTGCAACTGCCGGCCGACAAGACCCTCGCCGAGCTCTCCGGTGGCTGGCGCCGCCGCGTGCTGCTGGCCCAGGCGCTGGTCGCCGAACCCGACCTGCTGCTGCTGGACGAGCCGACCAACCACCTGGACATCGGCGCCATCGCCTGGCTGGAAAACGCCCTGGCAGACTTCCCCGGCGCCGTACTGTTCATCACCCACGACCGCGCCTTCCTGCAGGCCGTGGCCACCCGCATCCTCGAACTGGACCGCGGTCACCTGATCGACTGGAACGGCGACTACGCCAGCTTCCTGGTGCATAAAGAGCAGGAACTGGCAGCGGAAGAGGCGGCCAACGCGCTGTTCGACAAGCGCCTGGCCCAGGAGGAGGTGTGGATTCGCCAGGGCATCAAGGCCCGTCGTACCCGTAACGAAGGCCGCGTGCGCGCGCTGAAGGCCATGCGCAACGAGCGCGCCGAGCGCCGCGAGCGCCAGGGCAAGGCCAGCTTCCAGCTGGAGACCGCGGAGAAGTCCGGCAAGCAGGTGATCGTCGTCGAGAATGCCGGCTTCGCTCATCCTGGCGGCCCGGCGCTGATCCGTGATTTCTCCCTGGTTCTGCAGCGCGGCGACCGCATCGGCCTGCTGGGCGCCAACGGCACCGGCAAGACCACCCTGCTCAAGCTGCTGCTGGGCGACCTGCAGCCGACTTCCGGCAGCGTCAAGGAAGGCACCCGACTGGAAGTGGCCTATTTCGACCAGTTGCGTCACCAGTTGGAGCCGGAAAAGACCGTCATCGACAACATTTCCGAAGGCCGCGAATTCATCACCATCAACGGGCAGAACCGCCACGTACTCAGCTACCTGGGCGACTTCCTGTTCTCCCCGCAGCGCGCCCGCACTCCGGTGAAGGCGCTTTCGGGAGGCGAACGGGCACGCCTGTTGCTGGCGAAACTGTTCAGCAAGCCGGCCAACCTGCTGGTGCTGGACGAACCGACCAACGACCTGGACGTGGAAACCCTGGAACTGCTGGAAGAAGTGCTGCTGACCTTCGACGGCACCGTGCTGATGGTCAGCCACGACCGGGCCTTCCTGGACAACGTGGTGACCAGCACCCTGGTGTTCGAAGGCGAAGGGCGCGTGCGCGAATTCGTCGGTGGCTACCAGGACTGGCTGCGCCAGGGCGGTTCGCCCAAGTTGCTGGGCGTGGGTGAGGAGAAGGGCGACAAGCCCGCCGCCGAACCCGCCCCCGCGCAGCCGGCAGCAGCGCCCAGCGCACCGGTTGAAGCGGCGGCGCCGAAAAAGAAACTCAGTTACAAGCTGCAGCGCGAGCTGGAAGCCATCCCCGGGCAGATCGACGCCCTGGAGGCAGAACTGGCGGCACTGCAGGAAGAAACCGCGTCGCCGGACTTCTACCAGCGTCCGCAGAGCGAAGCCCAGGCCGCCCTGGCGCGCCTGAGCTCACTGCAGGAAGAGCTGGACCGGCTGATCGAGCGCTGGGCCGAACTGGAAGAGTGATCCGTTCGGTCCGGCGATGTGCCCGTGCGTATCGCTGATCAAAGACTGTTAGGGATGGCCGAATGGCAATCGAGTACCGCATCACCCTGGATGATGAGCACGAGTTCAGCTACCGCATCGAACTGGATCGAGGTTACGACAAGGAGGCCGCCGCCCAGGCTCCACGCTGGACGCGCCTGGATTACAACCAGTGCAGCAACTGCCCGCTGAGCGCGCAGCAGTGCAGCCATTGCCCCGCTGCGGTGGACCTGCACCGGGTGATCGAGGACTTCCGCGGCCTGCCGGCCTTCAAGAAGGCCTCGGTGCAGGTGCGTACGCCCGAGCGTGAGTACATCAAGCACGTGGGCCTGGAAGAGGGCTTGCGCGCGCTGCTCGGGGTGATCATGGCGACCAGCGCCTGCCCGCTGCTGAGCAAGCTCAAGCCCATGGCGCAGCAGCACCTGCCGTTCGCCAGCAACCAGGAGTTCATCCTGCGCGCGGTGTCGCTGTACCTGATGCGGCAGTACTTCAACTTCCGCGAGGGGCGTCATGCGGATTGGGAGCTGAAGGGGTTGGTGAAGCAGTTCCAGCAATTGCAGCTGGTGAACCAGGCGTTCTGGCAACGCATTCACGAAACCTGCGAGAGCGACTCGAACCTGAAGGCTTTCCTCAGCTTCTTCTCCATGGCGTCGAGCATGAGCTATTCGCTGGAGGCGCAGCTGCAGAAGGTACGTCCACTGCTGATGAGCGGCGATATGCTCTGAGGTGGAGCGCGGCGGACCCGATAGGGCCCGCCGCATCGATCAGCTGGTTTTCTGCAGGCGGACGGCGAGTACGTCGCAGGGCGCACCGTGCAACACGTCGTTGGCGGTGGAGCCCAGCAGCAGGGCCAGGCCATGCCGGCCGTGGCTGCCGACGATGATCAGGTCGCAGTCCTGTTCAGCGGCGAGGCGGTGGATTTCCTGGCGCGGCTGGCCATAGACCAGATGGCACTGGGAGCTGGTGATTTCCGAGTAGGTAAGGGTGAACTGGTGCAGGCGCTCCTTGGCCTGGTCGAACTGCTGCTGTTGCAGCATCGACAGGTCCATTGGCACGTCGCCACCGAAGGCCATGGCCATGGGCTCCACGACATGCACCACCGAAAGCCGGGCCTGGGTGCTGCCGACAAGGGCGACGGCTCGTTTCATCACGGGGTCGCACTCTTCGGTAAGGTCGACGGCGACCAGAATGTGTTGGTAGAGCATGAGCGTCTCCTCCGGGGGACTTGTTAGTATCAGTATGGCCTGACAGGCCATGTTTGACCGGTATACCCGATATGACCGTTTGGATGGTGATCCTGCTCATTGCGTTGGTGCTCAGCCCGCTGACCTGGCTGATTCCCTCGCGCGGTCAGCGTGGGCAGATGGACATGCGCCTGCAGGCGCGGCGCCTGGGGCTGGCCATGCAGATCGCGCGCCAGGAGTGGCCGCACTGGATGGAGCGGCAGCCGCCGCGTCAGTGCGCGCAGTACCACCGCGCCCGTGGCAGGAATCGGGATGTCTGGTGCTACTGGCAGAGCGAGCCGGGCGTGTGGCTGGACCGCTGGCGCGAGGCGAGCGCCCAGGGCGAGCTGGCCGAGGCCCTGGCCGGCCTGCCGAAGGATGTCTACATGGTCGAGGCGACGCCCCAGTTCCTGGCGCTGTACTGGGGCGAGCGGGGCGGCAGCGACGACCTGCAACGGGTCGCCGATTTCCTCAAGCAGCATGCCTGACGCGATCAGCTCTGCTGCGCGGCGTAGAGGCTGGAGACGGCTTCCAGGTCTTCGATGATGCGGTCGGAATACTTGTTGATCAGGAACGGCACGCTGTTCTGGTTGTAGTTCTGCAACGACTTCTCGATGTAGTGCCACTTGATCGCCACTGAGCGCAGCGCCTTGCCGATCTCCGGCGTGGTCTGCGGCGCCTGCTGCAGCTTCACCAGGTTGATCGCGAAGCGGTTGGCCAGGTCATCCAGCGGACGCTCTTCGCCGCCGCCGAAGAAGCTCGCGCCGACCGAAGCGTTGCGCGAGGCATAGTCCACCGCGATGTCCTGCATCAGCAGGCTCTGCTCGCGGGTCTGCTGGGTCAGCGGCGGGACCTTGCTGCCGCTTTCTTCCTGAATCCGGGCGTAGAGCTGGTCGGCGGTCTCCAGCAGCTTGCGGTTCTGCGTGGCGAGGTCGGACACCGGCTGCAGGTCGGTATATCCGCTCTTGTCCAGTGCCCCGGTCAGTGTCCGCAGTTGGGCCGCATAGCCTTTCCACTGATCCTGCAGTTGGGCCTTGAGTTTCGTGGATTCGTTGCCGGGCATCGTTCCCAGCTTGCCCAGCGCCTCGCCCGCATTCTGCGACGAGGCCTCGACCAGCCTGGAGTACTTCTGGTCGCCTTCCATCGCATTGAACATGAAGAAATCACCGAGGCTGCGCTGGGCGGCCAGGCGCATCTGGTGGAGGCTGAGCAAGTCGCTGGCGGCATCGGCCGCGGCGAAGAGGGGAAGGGTGGTGAGCACGAGCGCAGACAACAGACGTACAAGCGAACGGCTTGTCATCGTTCCATCTCCTTGGAGCCATGGGCTTCTTGTTGTTGTGTTCCACAGGTTCCAGGCGGTCCGGCTGCGCGGCGGGCGGAGTCCTTCCTTCCGACAGCAGCAGGCAGATCGCCATTGCTGTCGGACTCTAACGTGCGCTCCTGCGTTTGAACAGTTGTATACCGGTTTTTCCGGCACGCAGGTGCCAGATGCAAATTGTCACGATAGGCGTGGTGAATAGAGGAGGGTGAGCTTGCTGAATGCTCCGGCCCAGACGTCCCGGCCGCTTCGCGACTGTTGCGTCTCGCCGATTGACAAGCAACGGCTTTTCCTAGAAGGTGGGCGCACCCAAATCAAACGGGCGTATGAATCGAGCGTTTGCCATGTGCGAAGACTCGGACAGAACGCCCCGGCTATCGCGTCGGCGGGTGTGCCGCCAGCTTTGGGACTATCCTCGGCGACTGCCGGGCGGTCTCGATACACGGCGTCCGACGTGTGATTTCAAGCTTCCCTAGCGTGGAGATCAGTTGATGATTTACCAAGGTAAAGCCATCACGGTTAAGGCTCTTGAGAGCGGCATCGTCGAGCTGAATTTCGACCTCAAGGGCGAGTCCGTCAACAAGTTCAACCGACTCACCCTGAATGAACTGCGCCAAGCAGTCGATACCATCAAGGCCGATGCGTCCGTCAAGGGCGTGATCGTGACCAGCGGCAAGGCGGTGTTCATCGTCGGTGCCGACATCACCGAGTTCGTCGACAACTTCAAGCTGCCCGACGAAGAGCTGCTGGCCGGCAACCTCGAAGCCAACAAGATCTTCAGCGACTTCGAAGAGCTGAACGTTCCGACCGTAGCCGCGATCAACGGCATCGCCCTGGGCGGCGGTCTGGAAATGTGCCTGGCGGCCGACTTCCGTGTCATGAGCGCCACCGCCAAGGTCGGCCTGCCGGAAGTGAAGCTGGGCATCTACCCGGGCTTCGGCGGCACCGTTCGCCTGCCGCGCATCATCGGCTGCGACAACGCGGTCGAGTGGATCGCCTCGGGCAAGGAAAACAAGGCGGAAGACGCGCTGAAAGTCGGCGCCGTCGACGCCGTTGTGGCTCCTGAGCAGCTGCAAGCCGCCGCCCTGGACCTGGTCAAGCGCGCCATCGCCGGCGAGCTGGATCACAAGGCCCGCCGTCAGCCGAAGCTGGAAAAGCTCAAGCTGAACGCCATCGAGCAGATGATGGCCTTCGAAACCGCCAAGGGCTTTGTCGCGGGCCAAGCCGGCCCGAACTACCCGGCCCCGGTCGAAGCCATCAAGTCGATCCAGAAGGCCGCCAACTTCGGCCGTGACAAGGCGCTGGAAATCGAAGCCCAGGGCTTCGTGAAACTGGCCAAGACCTCGGTCGCGCAAAGCCTGATCGGCCTGTTCCTCAACGACCAGGACCTGAAGAAGAAGGCCAAGCAGTACGACGAGATCGCCAAGGACGTGAAACTGGCTGCCGTACTGGGCGCCGGCATCATGGGTGGCGGCATCGCCTACCAGTCCGCTTCCAAGGGCACTCCGATCCTGATGAAGGATATCCGCGAAGAGGGTATCCAGATGGGTCTGAACGAAGCCTCGAAGCTGCTGGGCAAGCGCGTCGAAAAAGGCCGCATGACCCCGGCCAAGATGGCCGAGGCCCTGAACGCCATTCGCCCGACCATGTCCTACGGCGATTTCGGCAACGTCGACATCGTCGTCGAAGCCGTGGTCGAGAATCCGAAGGTCAAGCAGATCGTTCTGGCTGAAGTTGAAGGCGTGGTGAAGGAAGATGCGGTTCTCGCGTCCAACACTTCCACCATCTCCATCAACCTGCTGGCCAAGGCGCTGAAGCGTCCGGAAAACTTCGTCGGCATGCACTTCTTCAACCCGGTGCATATGATGCCTCTGGTTGAGGTTATTCGCGGCGAGAAGTCCAGCGACGTTGCCGTCGCCACCACCGTGGCCTACGCCAAGAAGATGGGCAAGAACCCCATCGTGGTGAATGACTGCCCCGGCTTCCTGGTCAACCGCGTACTGTTCCCGTACTTCGGCGGCTTCTCCAAGCTGCTGGGCTTCGGCGTGGACTTCGTGCGCATCGACAAGATCATGGAGAAGTTCGGCTGGCCCATGGGCCCGGCCTACCTGTCCGACGTGGTCGGCATCGACACCGGCCACCACGGCCGCGACGTGATGGCTGAGGGCTTCCCGGACCGCATGGCCGTGGAAGGCAAGACCGCCGTCGACGTGATGTACGAAGCCAACCGCCTTGGCCAGAAGAACGGCAAGGGCTTCTACGCCTACGAGACCGACAAGCGCGGCAAGCCGAAGAAAGTCTCCGACCCGCAGGCTTATGAGCTGCTGAAGTCCATCGTCGTCGAAGAGCGCGAGCTGACCGACGAGGACATCATCAACTACATGATGATCCCGCTGTGCCTGGAAACCGTGCGTTGCCTGGAAGACGGCATCGTCGAATCCGCTGCCGAGGCCGACATGGGCCTGATCTACGGCATTGGCTTCCCTCCCTTCCGTGGCGGTGCCCTGCGTTACATCGACTCCATCGGTGTGGCCGAATTCGTCGCCCTGGCCGACAAGTACGCCGATCTGGGTGCGCTGTACCACCCGACCGCGAAGCTGCGTGAAATGGCCAAGAACGGCCAGAAGTTCTTCGGTTGAGTGCGCAACGAATAGAGCGAGAGTGAATTTATGAGCCTGAATCCGAGAGACGCCGTCATTGTCGACTTCGGCCGCACCCCGATGGGCCGTTCGAAGGGTGGCATGCACCGCAACACCCGTGCGGAGAACATGTCCGCGCACCTGATCAGCAAGCTTCTGGAACGCAACCCGAAGATCGACCCGGCGGAAGTCGAGGACGTGATCTGGGGCTGTGTGAACCAGACCCTGGAGCAAGGCTGGAACATCGCGCGCATGGCGTCGCTGATGACCCAGATCCCGCACACCAGCGCCGGCCAGACCGTCAGCCGCCTGTGCGGCTCGTCCATGAGCGCCCTGCACACCGCCGTGCAGGCGATCCAGACCGGCAACGGTGACGTCTTCGTCATCGGCGGCGTGGAGCACATGGGCCACGTCGGCATGATGCACGGCGTCGATCCGAACCCGCACATGTCCCTCTACGCTGCCAAGGCGTCGGGCATGATGGGCCTGACCGCCGAGATGCTGGGCAAGATGCACGGCATCACCCGCGAGGCGCAGGACAAGTTCGGCGTGCGTTCGCACCAGCTGGCCTGGAAAGCGACCCAGGAAGGCAAGTTCAAAGACGAAATCATCCCGATGGAAGGCTACGACGAGAACGGCTTCCTGAAGGTCTTCGACTTCGACGAAACCATCCGTCCGGAAACCACCCTGGAAAGCCTGGCTGCCCTCAAGCCTGCGTTCAACCCCAAGGGCGGCACCGTGACCGCGGGTACTTCCTCGCAGATCACCGACGGCGCTTCCTGCATGATCGTCATGAGCGCCCAGCGCGCCCAGGACCTCGGCGTGCAGCCGATGGCCGTGGTTCGCGCCATGGCCGTTGCGGGCGTTGATCCGGCGATCATGGGCTACGGCCCGGTTCCGTCGACCAACAAGGCGCTCAAGCGCGCCGGCCTGACCATCAACGACATCGACTTCGTCGAGCTCAACGAAGCCTTCGCCGCACAGGCCCTGCCGGTGCTGAAGGACCTCAAGCTCCTCGACAAGATGGAAGAGAAGGTCAACCTGCACGGCGGCGCCATCGCCCTGGGTCACCCGTTCGGCTGCTCCGGTGCGCGTATCTCCGGCACCCTGCTGAACGTGATGAAGCAGAACGGCGGTACCCTGGGCGTGTCCACCATGTGCGTGGGCCTCGGCCAGGGCATCACCACCGTCTTCGAACGCATCTGACGATCCCGTCTAAGCTGTCGAAGATGGACGAGCCGGGGCCCTGTGCCCCGGCTTTCGTTTTTCAGCCCTGCTCGGTGGGAGTTGCCGGGGACGAGGGCAACATGGACAATCGCGGCCTTTTTTCTGCCAGCCGCAAGAGGACGACCCATGCAACTGCAGACCGGACTGTATCGACACTACAAGGGCCAGCAGTACCGTGTGCTGGGCGTGGCACGGCATTCCGAGACCGAGGAAACGCTGGTGATCTACCAGGCGTTGTACGGTGAATTCGGCCTCTGGGTGCGTCCGCTGAGCATGTTCACCGAGGCGGTGGAAGTGAACGGAGAGCGGGTTCCGCGCTTCGCCCTGGTCAGCGCGGAAAACGATCCGCTGGGTCTTCAGGGCGGCCTGTCCAGCGAAACCCAAGCTTGACCTCGGCGTGACCGCCACTATATATAGCGGTGCCGCTCCAAGCGCCTCCCTCCTTATTAATTCATCTTTTCGACGCAGGAATCTTCCGATCCATGGGTAAATCGCTGGTCATCGTGGAATCACCGGCCAAGGCCAAGACCATCAACAAGTACCTGGGCAACCAGTACGTGGTGAAGTCGAGCATCGGCCACATCCGCGACCTGCCCACCAGCGGCTCTTCCGCTTCGAAGGAGCCTGCGGCCAAAGGGCGCAAGACCGCTGCCGAGGCACCGGCCCTGTCGCCGAAGGAGAAGGCCAAGCGCCAGCTCTTCACCCGCATGGGCGTCGACCCGGAGCACGGCTGGAAGGCCAAGTACGAGATCCTGCCCGGCAAGGAAAAGGTGATCGACGAACTGCGCCGCCTGGCCAAGGATGCCGACACCATCTATCTCGCAACCGACTTGGACCGCGAAGGGGAGGCCATTGCCTGGCACCTGCGCGAGGCCATCGGCGGCGATGACTCGCGCTACAAGCGCGTGGTCTTCAACGAAATCACCAAGAAGGCCATCCAGGAGGCCTTCTCCCAGCCCGGCGAGCTGGACATCAACCGTGTGAATGCCCAGCAGGCGCGCCGCTTCCTCGACCGCGTGGTGGGCTACATGGTCTCGCCGCTGCTGTGGGCCAAGATCGCCCGTGGCCTGTCCGCCGGCCGCGTACAGTCGGTGGCGGTGAAGCTGGTGGTGGAGCGCGAGCGTGAAATCCGCGCCTTCGTCCCGGAAGAATACTGGGAAGTGCATGCCGACCTCGGCACGCCGAAGAACGACAAGGTCCGCTTCGAAGTGGTGCGTGAGAAGGGCGAAGCCTTCAAGCCGCTGAATGAAGCCCAGGCCATGGCCGCTCTTGAGAAGCTCAAGGCGTCCACCTACAGCGTCGCCAAGCGCGAGGACAAGCCGACCTCCAGCAAGCCCTCGGCCCCGTTCATCACTTCCACCCTGCAGCAGGCCGCGAGCAACCGCCTGGGCTTCGGGGTGAAGAAGACCATGATGATGGCCCAGCGTCTCTACGAGGCGGGCTACATCACCTATATGCGTACCGACTCGACCAACCTGTCGGCCGACGCCATCGACATGGTGCGTGGCTTCATCGACAGCGAGTTCGGCAAGAAATACCTGCCGGCCAAGCCCAACTTCTACTCCAGCAAGGAAGGCGCCCAGGAAGCGCACGAAGCGATTCGTCCGTCCGACGTCAACCTGCGTCCGACCCAGCTGTCGGGCATGGAGCGCGACGCCGAGCGCCTGTACGATCTGATCTGGCGCCAGTTCGTGGCCTGCCAGATGCCGCCGGCCGAATACCTGTCCACCACCGTCAGCGTCGCCGCCGGTGACTTCGAGCTGCGCGCCAAGGGCCGCATCCTCAAGTTCGACGGCTACACCAAGGTGCTGCCGCAGCAGAGCAAACCGGGCGAGGACGACGTCCTGCCGGAGATGAACCAGGGCGAAACCATGAAGCTGCTCAAGCTCGATCCGAGCCAGCACTTCACCAAGCCGCCGGCGCGCTTCTCCGAAGCCAGTCTGGTCAAGGAACTGGAAAAGCGTGGCATCGGCCGGCCGTCCACCTACGCGGCGATCATCTCCACCATCCAGGAGCGTGGCTACGTCACCACCCACAACCGCCGTTTCTATGCGGAAAAGATGGGCGACATCGTCACCGACCGCCTCAACGAGAGCTTCTCCAACCTGATGGACTACGGCTTCACCGCCGGCATGGAAGAGCACCTCGATGACGTGGCCCAGGGCGAGCGCGACTGGAAGCACCTGCTGGACGAGTTCTACGGCGACTTCCGCAAGAAGCTCGACCTGGCCGAAGCCGCCAATGACGGCATGCGCGCCAACCAGCCGACCCTGACCGACATCCCCTGCCGCGAATGCGGCCGGCCGATGATGATCCGTACTGCCTCCACTGGCGTGTTCCTCGGTTGCTCGGGCTACAGCCTGCCGCCGAAAGAGCGCTGCAAGGCCACGGTCAATCTGATTCCGGGTGATGAAATCGCCGCGGATGACGAAGGTGAATCCGAATCCCGCGTGCTGCGTGGCAAGCACCGCTGCCCTATCTGCAGCACGGCGATGGACGCCTACCTGGTCGACGAGAAACGCAAGCTGCACATCTGTGGCAACAACCCGGACTGCGCCGGCTACGAGATCGAGGAAGGCCAGTACCGCATCAAGGGCTACGAAGGTCCGAGCCTGGAGTGCGACAAGTGCGGCAGCGAGATGCAGCTCAAGACCGGCCGCTTCGGCAAGTTCTTCGGTTGCACCAATGCGACCTGCAAGAACACCCGCAAGCTACTCAAGAACGGCGAGCCCGCGCCGCCGAAGATGGACGCCATCCGCATGCCGGAGCTCAAGTGCGAGAAGGTGGACGACGTCTACGTACTGCGTGACGGCGCGTCCGGCCTGTTCCTGGCTGCCAGCCAGTTCCCGAAGAACCGCGAGACCCGTGCTCCGCTGGTCAGCGAGCTGGTGCCGCACAAGGAAGAGCTGGATCCGAAGTACCACTTCCTGCTCGCCGCTCCGGCGAAAGACCCGGATGGCCGCCCGGCGGTGATCCGCTTCAGCCGCAAGACCAAGGAGCAGTACGTGCAGTCCGAGGTCGAAGGCAAGCCCACCGGTTGGCGCGCCTTCTTCGACGGTGGCAAGTGGAAGGTCGAAGACAAGCGCTGATGGAAGGCGCGCCCCGCTGAGGTGGGGCGCGCTTATACTGCCGACGTGGATTGCGAGAGGGCTTGGCCATGGCGCACGAACTCTATACCCGTACCAACCAGAAGCTGTTCTTCGCCGGTCTCGCCCTGGAAGCCTGGCGTGCTGCTGAGTCGGCGCGCGCGATGAACGCCCAGGCGCGAATTCAGGCCGAGCGCGAAGCGGCGCTGTTCCACCTTTACGGCGCGGTGCTTGGCGTGGCCCATGAGATCGCCGGATACTACCGCCTGCCCCAGGCCGGTGCGCCGCGTGTCGACCTGCTGCTGAACGCCGAAGTGCTGGCCGCCGCCCCGAGCCCTGAACTGGCGGAAATGGTCGAGCTGGCGCAATCGCCGGAAGCCTGGCTGGGGCGGCTGCTGGCTGCCTACGCCGCATTGTTCCAGCCGCCCAGCGAGCCGAAGAAGGCCAAGGTTGACCCGACCCAGCCGCTGATCCAGGCGGTGAATGTCGACGAAGAGGTGCCGGCCGAGCTGAGCAACGAAGAGCTCGAAGCCTGGCGCAAGTCCCTGAAGGAGCTGGTGCTGCGCTTCCGTGCATCGCTGACCGAGCTCTGATTGGTGCTCTGATACGCAGAGCTGCGACCATCCGGTCGGTTGGTGAAAGGTTGCGCTAGGGTGTAGCGGATGTGACTGTTACACTACCGGTTCTGCTGTGGAGAACCTTCGCTATGCCAACCTCATTTCTGGAAATCGTAGAACTGCCTGACGGGCGTATCGTGCTGCGTCGCGCGGACGATGAGGAGTCGCTGGTGACCCTGGAGTTCTCCGCTGACGCCAAAGGCTTCCTGCAGGGCCAGCACATCGAAATCGCCAAGGCGATGTTCAATGTCGGTGTGCAGATGGCCGGTCGTCTCGCCGAAGGTGGTGACATGGGCATGGACGACGAAGGTCCGCGCGTCCTGCACTGAGTTTTGCCGCTTCGCCGCGCTCGCGGCGAAGCTTCTGCTTCAGCCCAGACGAATATTCAGACTCTGCGCCTGACCGGTAACAGCGGCACGGGATAGCTGCGCGCGCGCCTTGGCGTTGAGATTCAACCAGCTCACTACCGTATGACTGTTGCCCAGGCGCAGCGCCTCGCAGGCCAAGGCTTGGGCGGCGGCCTGGTCGCGTGCCGGCAGCAGCAGGATGCGTTCGCGGTTCAGGCCGGCCTTGCGCAGCCAGTCCGGGGTCAGGCTGGTGGGCGGGGCGATCAACGTCAGCCAGCGCGAGTCGCTTTCCTCGCTCAGCTCGCGGAGCATCGGCGCCAGCAGTGTCAGGCACTGGCCGGGGAGGCCGCGCAGGGCGATCTCGCTGAAGGCGCTTTCGTCGTCGGCAGGTTCGTCTTCCATCAGCTCCGGAAGCAAAGGAGCAGTACCGCTCGCCCAGAGTGCTTCCTGGAACAGCGGGAGTTGCGGCAGGTTCAGCGGCTGCGGGTACTGCATGGATGTCTCCTGTTCAGCGACGGATTACACCGACGCTCAAGCCTTCGATGATCAGTTCCTGTTCCTTGAGGTCGACCTCGATGGGGGCGAACTCGGGGTTCTCGGCGATCAGCCAGACCTTGCTGCCTTCGCGCTTGAAGCGCTTCACGGTCACTTCCTCGCCGAGGCGGGCGACCACTATCTGGCCATTGCGCGCTTCGCGGGTGATGTGCACGGCGAGCAGGTCGCCATCGAGAATGCCGACGTCCTTCATGCTCTGCCCGCGCACGCGCAGCAGGTAGTCCGCCGGCGGGTTGAAGAAGGTGGGGTTGATGCGGCAGGTGTCGTCGACGTTCTGCTCGGCAAGGATCGGCGCACCGGCGGCGACGCGGCCGATGATCGGCAGTTCGTCCTCGTTGGTGGCGGCCTTGGGTTCGAAGCCGGGGATGCGGATGCCACGGGAAGCGCCCGGAGTCATCTCGATGGCGCCTTTTCGGGCGAGGGCCTTGAGATGTTCCTCGGCGGCGTTGGGCGATTTGAAGCCGAGTTCCTGGGCGATTTCCGCGCGGGTGGGCGGATAGCCGTTGTCTTCCAGGCAGCGTTTGATGAAGGCGAGGATCTCGGCTTGGCGCGGCGTCAGCTTCAGCATGTCCATACTCTGGCTTTTTATACAGTGACTGGAATTATATACAGTGAAGGCGCTCTGGCAATGCCTAATTTCGTGCGGCTGTCGGTGCGGTGCCTGGGGATGTAACCTGTGCAGGCTGGCAAGCGTCTTGCTGTAATCGAAGTCACCTTGTCGCTTTGACCATGTTTTTGTTAACAATTGGTCGCGCTTTGCTTGACAATGCGAGAGGCTGAAACGTATGTTTCAAACAAGTGTTTGTCAGGCGGAGTAGCCATGGCCCAGTCGGAAACCGTCGAACGCATCCTGGATGCTGCGGAACAGCTGTTCGCGGAGAAAGGCTTCGCTGAGACCTCTTTGCGTCTGATCACCAGCAAGGCGGGGGTGAATCTCGCGGCGGTGAACTATCACTTCGGCTCGAAGAAGGCGCTGATCCAGGCGGTCTTCTCGCGCTTCCTCGGACCGTTCTGCATCAGTCTCGAAAAGGAACTGGACCGTCGCCAGGCCAAGCCTGACGCGCCGCGCGCCACCCTGGAAGAGCTGCTCGAGCTGCTGGTCGTCCAGGCCATGGCGGTGAAACCGCGCAGTGGCAACGACCTGTCCATCTTCATGCGTCTGCTGGGCCTCGCCTTCAGCCAGAGCCAGGGCCATCTGCGCAAGTATCTCGAAGAAGTCTACGGCAAGGTGTTCCGTCGCTACATGCTGCTGGTGCACGAAGCCGCGCCGCGTCTGCCGCCGCTGGAGCTGTTCTGGCGCGTGCACTTCATGCTGGGTACCGCGGTGTTCAGCATGTCCGGCATCAAGGCGCTGCGCGCCATGGCCGAGAACGACTTCGGCGTGAACACCTCCATCGAGCAGGTGATGCGCCTGATGGTGCCGTTCCTTGCCGCCGGGATGCGCGCCGACAGCGGCGTCAGCGATCCTTCGCTTGCCGGTGCGCAGCTCAAGCCGCGCAGCAAGTCGAGCGCCGCGCCGGCCAAAGTCTGAAAGACGCCCGGCGGCGCGCTGGGCGGTGCAGGCCTGATCGGCTAAAGTAGCCGGCCATGGCTGACCTCGATCTCCTCCATATATCCCTGTCCGATCAGATGCTCTACGGCTTTGCCGCGGAGCAACTGCGCGTGCGCCTGCCGGTGTCCACGGCGGCCAATGGCGCTGGCGAGCGCAGCGGCTCCGGTTGCACGCCGCGCGGCCTGCATCAGGTTCGCGCGCGCATCGGCGACGGGCTGCCCAGGGGCGCGGTGCTCAAGGGCCGGCGTTGGACCGGCGAAGTCTGGAGCCCGGCGCTGCACGATGAATTTCCCGGCCGCGACTGGATTCTCACGCGCATCCTCTGGCTCAGCGGCTGCGTGCCGGGGCATAACCGGATGGGCGAGGTCGACACTTTCCGCCGTTACATCTACCTGCACGGCACGCCCGACTGCGAACCCATGGGCACGCCGCTGTCCCATGGCTGTATCCGCCTGCGCAATGACGATCTGCTGGAACTCTTTCCCCGGGTTCCCCTCCATTGCCGGGTCCGTATCGAAGAGGCCGCCTGCCCGCAGTGGCAGGCGGCACAGATTATTTAAGGAATGCACATGCAAGGCTCCCTGATGCTCGACATCGGCGGTACCTGGCTGACCGCCGAGGACCGTCAGATCCTGCGCCACCCGGAAGTGGGTGGCCTGATCATCTTTGCCCGCAACATTGAGTCGCCACGTCAGGTGCGCGAGCTCTGCGCGGCCATTCGCGCGGTGCGTCCTGACTTGCTGCTGGCGGTGGACCAGGAAGGCGGTCGCGTGCAGCGCCTGCGCCAGGGCTTCCTGCGCTTGCCGGCGATGCGTGCCATCGCCGACAACCCCAATGCCGAACGCCTGGCCGAACAGTGCGGCTGGCTGATGGCGACCGAGGTGCTGGCGGTAGGCCTGGACCTCAGCTTCGCCCCGGTGCTGGACCTGGATCACCAGCGCAGCGCCGTGGTCGGCAGTCGCGCCTTCGAGGGCAATCCGGAGCGCGCGGTCGCGCTGGCCGGTGCGTTCATTCGCGGCATGCATGGCGCCGGCATGGCCGCCACCGGCAAGCACTTCCCCGGTCACGGCTGGGCGGAAGTGGATTCCCACGTGGGCATTCCGGAAGACGAACGCACGCTGGAGCAGATCCGCGCGGTGGACCTGGTTCCGTTCCAGCGCCTGTCCGGCGAGTTGGACGCACTGATGCCGGCCCACGTGATCTATCCGCAGGTCGATCCGAATCCCGCTGGCTTCTCCCGCCGCTGGCTGCAGGACATCCTGCGCGGCGAACTGGGTTTCGACGGGGTGATCTTCAGCGACGACCTGTCCATGGCCGGCGCTCATGTGGTGGGCGATGCCGCCAACCGCATCGAGGCTGCGCTGACGGCGGGCTGTGACATGGGGCTGGTGTGCAACGACCGCGCCTCCGCGGAACTCGCCCTGAGCGCCTTGCAGCGCCTCAAGGTCACTGCGCCGCAGCGCCTGCAACGCATGCGCGCCAAGGCCTGGCCGGGCACCGAATACAAGCAGCTGCCGCGCTGGCAGCAGGCCGTCGGCGAACTGCGCGCCGCACAACTGATCGATTAAGGAACTGCCATGACTGTCTACGCCATCATCGGCGGCACCGGCCTGACCCAATTGGAAGGCCTGACCCTGAAGGACTCCGTCTCCCTGGATACGCCCTACGGCGCGCCCTCGGCAGCCATCCAGCGCGGCGAGTTCGCCGGCCGCGAGGTGCTGTTCCTGGCGCGCCATGGCCATCCGCATCGATTCCCGCCGCACCAGGTGAACTACCGCGCCAACCTCTGGGCGTTGCAGCAGGCCGGCGCCGAGGCAGTGTTGGCGGTCAATGCGGTGGGCGGTATCCATGCCGCCATGGGCAGCGGCCACCTCTGTGTGCCGCACCAGATCGTCGATTACACCTGGGGCCGTGAGCACACCTACTTCGCCGGCGATATCGATCACGTCACCCACATCGATTTCAGCCATCCCTATGACGAGCCGCTGCGCCAGAAGCTGATCGCCGCGCTGCAGGCGCTGGGCTATCCGCACAGCAGCCACGGCGTCTATGCCGCGACCCAGGGGCCGCGCCTGGAAACCGTGGCGGAAATCGCCAAGCTGGAGCGTGACGGCTGCGACATCGTCGGCATGACCGGCATGCCCGAGGCGGCACTGGCCCGTGAGCTGGAACTGCCCTATGCGTGCCTGTCGCTGGTGGTGAACCCGGCGGCCGGCAAGTCCAGCGGGATCATCACCATGGCCGAGATCGAGCAGGCGCTGCACGAAGGTATCGGCAAGGTGCGTGAAGTGCTGGGACGGGTTTTGGTGAGCTGAGTCGTTCCGGAACCTCGGGCTTTCGCGGACAAGGTCCGCTCCTACAGGGCGCTAAGCTCAGCCACGGTGCGGATTCGAGGTCCGGTGTGTCGGCGTATAACCGCGAATGGTTGTACGCCCTACGGTTTCGGCAGGGGCGCGAAAAGGGCGTCGATATCGCTCTCCTGCAATTGCAGGCCAGTGTTCTTGCCATCCTCCAGTACACCGGCGGCCAATGCCGCCTTGCGTGCCTGCAATTGCTGGATCTTTTCTTCCAGGGTGCCGCGGGCGATCAGCTTGTAGACGAACACCGGCTTGTCCTGGCCGATGCGGTAGGCGCGGTCGGTGGCCTGCTGCTCCACGGCCGGGTTCCACCAGGGGTCGTAGTGGATCACGGTGTCGGCGGCGGTGAGGTTCAGGCCGGTGCCGCCCGCCTTCAGGCTGATCAGGAACAGCGGGACGCGTCCCTGCTGGAAGGCCTCCACCGGCTGGCGACGGTCGCGGGTTTCGCCGGTGAGCAGCGCGTAAGGAATGCCCCGTGCCTGCAACTGCGCCTGGATCAGTTCGAGCATCGAGGTGAACTGCGAGAAGAGCAGGACGCGACGTCCTTCCGCGAGCAGTTCGTCGAGCATCTCCAGCAGGGCGCTCAGCTTGCCCGAATGTTTCGCTGGCACATCCGCCTGCAGCAGGCGCGGGTCGCAGCAGACCTGGCGTAGCTTGAGCAAGGCATCGAGCACGACGATCTGGCTGCTCGCCAGCCCTTTCTGGCGTATTTCCTCGCGGACCTTGCGGTCCATCGCCAGGCGCACGGTCTCGTAGAGATCGCGCTGACGCTCGTCCAGCTCCACCCGGTGGGTGATTTCGCTCTTGGGCGGCAGTTCGGTGGCGACCTGGTCCTTGCGGCGACGCAGCAGGTAGGGCTTGATGCGCGCGTTCAGGTGCGCCAGGCGCTGGCTGTCACCGGCCTTTTCGATGGGATGGCGGTAGAGGCGCGCGAAATGGCGCGCATCCCCCAGCCAGCCCGGCATCATCAGGTTGAACAGTGACCACAGTTCGCCCAGGTGGTTTTCCAGCGGCGTGCCGGTCAGGCACAGGCGTTGCCTGGCATCGAGGCGGGCGGCGGCCTGGGCGGATTTGCTGCCGGCGTTCTTCAGGTATTGCGCTTCGTCGAATACCACCAGATGCAGCGGTTGCCTGGCCAGTTCCCCGATGTCCCGGGGGAGCAATGCATAGGTACTGAGCAGCAGGTCGTATTGCGCCAGGTCGTCGAAGTGCCGGTGGCGCTCGCTTCCATGCAGGGTGAGTACGCGCAGCTCCGGAGCGAAGCGCGCGATCTCGTCCTGCCAGTTGGCCACCAGGCTGGTGGGCATCAGCACCAGGGCGGGAAGGTCCAGGCGTCCGGCGCGCTTTTCCGTGAGGATGTGGGCCAGCACCTGCAGGGTCTTGCCCAGGCCCATGTCGTCCCCGAGGATTGCGCCGAGCCCCAGCTCGCGCAGCGCCTGCATCCAGGCGAGGCCCTGCAGCTGGTAGGGACGCAACTCTGCCCGCAGGCCGTCCGGTGTCACGCAGGGCTGCTGATGATAGTCGCGCAGACGCCGGGCAAGGCGCAGCAGGTGTTCGCCGCCTTGCCAGCGCAGCGGGAATTCGTCGAGTCGGGTCAACTGGCCGGCATCGCCGCTGGGGACCCGCAGGCGGGTGCCGTCACGTTGCAGGCTGCCCAGCAGCAGCCCTTGCAGCAGCTGGAGCATGGCTCGCACCCGGGCCACGGGCAGGCTCACGGTCAGCGGCCTGCCATCCTCCTGGCGCCGGGCGTCGAGGCGGACGGGGAGTTCGCCGTCGCCGGGGCCGTCGCGCAGTGCTGGCGGGCTCTTCCGGATCAGTTCCAGGAGCGGGTTCAGCAGGCTGACCTGCTGGCCATCGACCACTATCCCCAGTTCCAGGTCGAACCAGGCATGGCCGGGTTCCTCGTCGATGTGGGCGTACCAGTCTTCGACTTCGCTGAAGTCGAAGGGGAAGTCTTCGTCGATCTCGATCATCCAGCCCTGAGCGCGGAGCGTGGGCAACTGGCGGACGAGCTGTACCCAGTGTGCTTCCTCGGCGGGCCGGTAGCTTTCGTAGCGGTCGCGTAGTTCATCGGGCGTGGAGGACCTGTCGAGTTTCTTCAGGCCGAGTTTCTGCAGCGTCTTGCGCAGGGCCTGCTCGACCTGGGGTTGCCGCTCGACGACAACGAAGGTCCTGCCCTCCAGGTAGCGGATCGCCTCGCCGCTGCGCGCCGGGCCGTGGGTGAATTCCTTGCCATAGGCGAAGGTCAGGCAGGCCTGGTGCTCGTCTTCACCACTGCAACTGTCGTCGCGCAGGGTGCTCAGCCGCAGATGCGGTACGGGTTGGGCGTCCAGCCGCCGCTCCTCGACGGGTGTTGGCAGCGGTGCCTGCGGGGCCAGGGCCTTGAGTTGCAGGCCGAACAGCGCGGCCTCCTGCGGCGCCACCGGCGGCGCACTCGACAGGTAGCTGGCCAGCCCCTCCGGTAGATCGTGGTGCACTGGGCCGGCGCGCAGGGCGTGGCGATCGACGTACCATGGCGGAATCAGTTGGGTCAGCAACTGCGGCTTGGGGTTTGCGTCGGTTGTCCAACTGGCGATGTAGTAGCCGTCGTCACGGGTATGCCAGGCAAGCCGGGCGGGCAGTACCGGCCCGGCGTGCAATTGGCTGGAAGGGTCATCGAGCTCCAGAAACAGTTGCCCGTCTCGCAGGATCAACTCCAGCAGTTCTGCTCCGTCGCTGCCTTGCAGGATCACTTCGTTGGCATGGGGCTGTACGCCCGTCACGCCGAGTGCACGCAGCAGGATGCGCTGGTCCTGCTCGGTGACACCTTGGCCCAGGGCAAGGGCGATGGAGGCGATGCGCGGGTAACCCTGGAGCTGGCCGTTCTCGCTGCGCAGGGGCGTGTGGATGAAAACCCGACCGTTCCGGCTCAGTTGGTAAAACAGAGGCGTGCTGCAGGCTGTCCTGCTCTCGGGCCGTTCCTTGATCGCTGTCGGGGCATTCTTCAGCCAGGTCTGCAGGTCGGGAGACAGGCTGTTGATGGGGGCTGGGGCGGGTATAGCAACGGGATTTGGCGCGCTGCCGAGGCTGGCGTCCTGCTCATCCAGCAGATGCAGCAACACGGCGACGCAATGCTTGCAGTCGAAGCCGACCGGGCAGTCGCATTGGCAGTCGAGGGTGTCGCCGCTTCTGGAGAAGCTGATTCGCTGGCGATGCCGGCTGTTGTCCGATCCCCGGCACAAGCCCTCCAGCGAGCGCTCGGCGAGGCGCAGGATGCTTGCCCGGCCTTCCCGTGCGTAGGCTTCGCCACGTACCAGGGTGACCGCGGGGAAGAGGCGGCGCCAGGGTATGCGTTGCAGATGCTCGGCGAAGGGGACCATGGCGCGGCCTTTTTCGGGGCCTTATTGCTGGCTGGGCTGTGTCGGTGGCGGAGCGTCGAAGCCGCCGTCAGCCGGTGCGGCCGGCGCGGGCTGCTGAGGTGCGTCGGGGCCGGTCGGCGCTTCGTCTTCCATGCCGGGCGGCGGCGGGGAGGCGGGACGCGCATTGAGCGGGCTGACCTTGATCAGCATACCCAGGCTCGGGTGGTCGAGGTAGGTCAGCACGCTGTTCTTCAGGCTGGCTTCCTGGACCATGTGCTGGCTGGCAGAGAGCAGGCCGTCGGCGCTGAACTGGTTGATCCAGAAGTCGGTCTGGGTGTTCACGAAGCGCTGCTGGCTCAGGGTGACGCTACCTTCCACCGGGAAGTGGCCGTCCCGCTTCTGGCCTTCGGTCAGGGAAATCTTCACCGGGTTGGCATCGATCTCCTGGCGCCAGGCCTTGTGCATCAGGACCTGGAAGCCCTCGTTCTGCTTGAGCTTGGCGACCTGCGCGTCCATCGCAGTGGGGCGCGAGCTGTCCGGGCCCGGCGGCTGCGCGCCCTTGGCCCAGTCATCGGGAGCGGGACGGCTGGCGAACACGGCGTCGCCGGACTGCTGGAAGAGAATCAGCTCCACCTGGTAGGGCTCGGCGAAGGCCGCCGGCGAGAGCAGTGCCAGGGACAGCAGCAGGGGTTGGAACAGGCGCATTGCACGGGGTCCTTAGTGAGTCTGTGGCGTGAGGCGCTCGAGCAGCGCCTCCAGCGTGTTGAAGCGTTCTTCCGGGCGCTCCATGGGCACCTGGAACTTGAAGAGGGTGGCCCCTTCGAATTTGTACCGATTGGGCTGGCTCTGGATCATCTTGATCAGTACCAGCGGGTCGACGCAGGTATCGGCGGCGAATTCTACCCGGCCTCCCTGGGGGCCGGCATCTACCTTCACGATACCGAGCTTTTCTGCCTGCAGTTTCAGCAAAGTCAGACGCATCAGGTTCTTCGCCGGCTCCGGCAGCAGGCCGAAGCGGTCGATCATTTCCACCTGCAGCTCGCGCAGGCCGTCTTCGTCGAGGGCGTTGGCGATGCGCTTGTAGAGGATCAGGCGGCCGTGGACGTCCGGCAGGTAGTCCTCGGGGATCAGCGCCGGCACCCGCAGGTTGATGTCCGGGCCGCCGCCCAGGGGCTGCTCCAGGTTCGGCTGCTCGCCCTTGCGAATGGCCTTCACCGCGCGTTCGAGCATTTCCATGTAGAGGGTGAAGCCCACTGCCTGGATCTGCCCGCTCTGGCCTTCGCCGAGCAGTTCGCCGGCGCCGCGGATTTCCAGGTCATGGGTGGCCAGCACGAAGCCGGCGCCCAGGTCTTGGGCGTTGGCGATGGCCTCCAGGCGCTTCTCGGCATCCGGGGTCATCTGCTTGCGCGGCGGGGTGAGCAGGTAGGCGTAGGCCTGGTGGTGGCTGCGGCCGACGCGGCCGCGCAGCTGGTGCAACTGGGCCAGGCCGAACTTGTCGGCGCGCTCGATGAGGATGGTGTTGGCGCTGGGCACGTCGATGCCGGTTTCGATGATGGTCGAGGCCACCAGCACGTTGAAGCGCTTGTGGTAGAAGTCGCTCATCACCCGTTCCAGTTCGCGCTCGTTCATCTGCCCGTGGCCGATGCCGATGCGCGCCTCGGGGACCAGCTCGGCCAGGTCGCGGGCGCACTTCTCGATGGTCTTCACCTCGTTGTGCAGGAAGTACACCTGGCCGCCGCGCAGCAGTTCGCGCAGCAGGGCTTCCTTGATCACCGACTTCTGCTCTTCCATGACGAAGGTGCGCACGGAGAGGCGGCGTGCCGGCGGCGTGGCGATGATCGACAGGTCGCGCATGCCGGCCACGGCCATGTTCAGGGTGCGCGGGATCGGCGTGGCGGTGAGGGTGAGGATGTCCACTTCGCTGCGCAGGGCCTTGAGCTGTTCCTTCTGGCGCACGCCGAAACGGTGTTCCTCGTCGATGATCACCAGGCCCAGGTTCTTGAACTTGACGTCGTCCTGCAGCAGCTTGTGGGTGCCGATGACGATGTCCACCTTGCCTTCGGCCAGTTGCTCGACGGCGCCTTCGACTTCCTTGGCCGACTTGAAGCGGCTCATCACCTCGACCGTCACCGGCCAGTCGGCGAAGCGGTCGCGGAAGCTGTTGTAGTGCTGCTGGGCGAGGAGGGTAGTGGGCACCAGCACGGCGACCTGCTTGCCGCTGTGCACCGCGACGAAGGCCGCGCGCATGGCCACTTCGGTCTTGCCGAAGCCCACGTCGCCGCAGACCAGGCGGTCCATCGGCTTGTCGGCGAGCATGTCGGCCACCACCGATTCGATGGCGGTCTGCTGGTCCGGGGTTTCCTCGAAGGGGAAGCCGGCGGAGAAGGTGGCGTAGTCGGCCTGCGGGTCCTTGAACGCGTAGCCCTTGCGCGCGGCGCGACGGGCGTAGATGTCCAGCAGCTCGGCGGCGACGTCGCGGACCTGTTCGGCCGCCTTGCGCTTGGCCTTCTGCCAGGTTTCCGAGCCCAGCCGGTGCAGCGGCGCCAGGGCGTCGTCGCTGCCGGTGTAGCGGGCGATCAGATGCAGGCTGGCCACCGGCACGTAGAGCTTGGCTTCTTCGGCGTATGCCAGGGCCAGGAATTCGGCATGCTGGCCGTCGATCTCCAGGGTGATCAGGCCCATATAGCGGCCGACGCCGTGGTCGATGTGCACCACCGGTGCGCCTTCGCGCAGTTCGGTGAGGTTCTTGATGACGTTCTCGCCACCGTCGCGGGTCTTCTCGCGGCGGCGGCGCTGCATGACGCGCTGGCCGAACAGCGGGCTTTCGGCGATCAGGGCGATGCCCGGCTGACTCTTCTGCGCTTCCAGCAACAGGCCTTCGTCCAGCGGCGCGATGGTGATCGCCAGGCGGTCCTTGTGGCTCAGGAAGCCCGGCCAGCCTTCAACTTCCACCGGGCGCAGCTTCAGTCGTGCCAGCAGTTCCAGCAGCACCTCGCGGCGGCCGGCGGATTCGGCGGTGAACAGGATGCGCCCGTCGAACTGCTCGATGAACTGGCGCAGGCGGGCCAGCGGCTCGTTGGCCTTGGCCTCGATGGCCAGTTCCGGCAGCGGCTGCGCGGGGAAACGCTCGCGGCCGACGCCCGACTCGATGGGGTCGGCGCTGACCACCACGCGTGGCCAGTTCTTCAGGCGGGCGAAGCAGTCCTCTACCGGCAGGAAGACTTCAGCCGGCGGCAGCAGCGGACGTTCCGGGTCGTAGCGGCGGTCTTCGTAGCGGTTGCGCACGTCGGTCCAGAACTGCTCGGCGGCGGTCTCGATGCCCGGCAGGGAGAACACCTGGGTGTCCTGCGGCAGGTAGTCGAACAGCGTCGAAGTCTCACCATCTTCGAAGAACAGCGGGATGTAGTACTCGATGCCGGCGGGTGTCAGGCCGCTGGCCAGGTCCTGGTAGATCGGACAGCGGCGGTAGTCGACGTCGAAGCGCTCGCGGAAGCGGCCACGGAAACCGGTTACCGCCTCCTTGCGCAGCGGGAATTCGCGGGCCGGCAGCAGGCGGATGCTTTCCACCTTGTCGATGGAACGCTGGGTTTCCGGGTCGAAGGTGCGCAGCGTCTCGATTTCGTCGTCGAACAGGTCGATGCGGTAGGGCAGCTCGCTGCCCATCGGGAACAGGTCGATCAGCGCGCCGCGCACGGTGAATTCGCCGTGTTCGTAGACGGTATCGACGTAGCGGTAGCCGGCGGCCTCGAAGCGGCTGCGCATCTGCTCGACGTCGAGCTTCTGGCCGACATCCAGCACCAGGCTGCTGCCGAGCAGGAACTTGGCCGGCGCCAGGCGGTGCAGGGCGGTGGTGATGGGCACCACTAGTACACCGCGACGCAGCTCGGGCAGCTGGTACAGGGCGGCGACGCGCTGGGAAATGATGTCCTGGTGCGGCGAGAACACGTCGTAGGGCAGGGTTTCCCAGTCCGGCAGCTGCAGCACCGGCAGGTCCGGCGCGAAGAAGCGCAGCTCCTGCTCCAGGCGCTCGGCGCTCTGGCTGTCGGCGGTCAAGAGCAGGGTGAAACGATTGGCGGACGCCGAGGCTTCGGCAATGGCAAGGCTCAGGGCGGCGCCCGGCAGGTTGCCCCAGGATTGCTTGCCGGCACTGGTCGGCAGCGAAGGAATGCGCAGTACGGACACGGGCGTTCGTGGCTCCGGTCGAGGAATTTGACCGGTCGGATTGTAACTATCCCGATTGACGGATGTCAGTCATGCGACGGTCGCGGATTGCCGGAGAAGATTCACGCCGTCATAATGTAGCCCCTTTTTTCTTCTCCTACATGTGGAAGGTATTGCCCGTGACCCAGAAGCCCGACCAGTGTCTCGGTGAGTGGATCGATCGTGAAGCCCTCGCGGAAGCCATGATTCCGCTGATCGGCCAACTCTACCGTAACAACAACGTGGTGACCTCGATCTACGGCCGTGGCCTGATCAACCGTTCGGTGATCGCTATCCTCAAAGCGCACCGTTTCGCCCGTCACCGCCTGGCCGAAGGCGGCCTGTCGGTACACGACACCTTCCCGATCCTCAAGGCGATGAGCGAGCTCAAGCTGGGCGCCGCTTCCGTCGACCTGGGCAAGATGGTTGCCAAGTTCAAGGCCGAAGGTAACGGCCGCAGCATCGAGCAGTTCACCAAGGACGAGCTGGCCGACGTGGTCGGCAAGCAGAACGGCGGCGCCCGCGAAGGCACCGACGTCGTGCTGTACGGCTTCGGCCGCATCGGCCGCCTGCTGGCGCGCATCCTCATTGAGAAGACCGGTGGCGGCGACGGCCTGCGCCTGCGCGCCATCGTCGTCCGCAAAGGCGCCGAGAACGACCTGGTCAAGCGCGCCAGCCTGCTGCGCCGCGACTCCGTGCATGGTCCGTTCGAAGGCACCATCACCATCGATGAAGAACACAACACCATCACCGCCAACGGCAACCTGATCCAGGTGATCTACTCCAACGACCCGGCGTCGATCGACTACACCCAGTACGGCATCAAGAACGCCCTGCTGGTCGACAACACCGGCAAGTGGCGTGACGCCGAAGGCCTGGGCCAGCACCTGAAGTGCCCGGGTGTCGACCGCGTGATCCTGACCGCTCCGGGCAAGGGCGCGCTGAAGAACATCGTGCATGGCATCAACCATGGCGACATCACTGCTGACGACAAGATCGTTTCCGCCGCTTCCTGCACCACCAACGCCATCGTGCCGGTGCTGAAAGCCGTGAACGACCAGTACGGCATCGTCAACGGCCACGTCGAAACCGTTCACTCGTTCACCAACGACCAGAACCTGATCGACAACTTCCACAAGGGCAGCCGTCGTGGCCGCGCCGCGCCGCTGAACATGGTGATCACCGAGACCGGTGCCGCCACTGCAGCCGCCAAGGCCCTGCCGGTTCTGAAGGGCAAGCTGACCGGCAACGCCATCCGCGTTCCGACGCCGAACGTTTCCATGGCGATCCTGAACCTGAACCTGGAAAAGGCCACCAACCGCGAAGAGATCAACGAGTACCTGCGCCAGATGGCCATGCACTCGGACCTGCAGAAGCAGATCGACTTCGTCTCCTCCCAGGAAGTGGTCTCCAGCGATTTCGTCGGTTCCCGCCATGCGGGCGTCGTCGATGCCGAGGCGACCATCGCCAACGACAACCGCGTCGTCCTGTACGTGTGGTACGACAACGAGTTCGGCTACAGCTGCCAGGTCGTCCGCGTGATGGAAGAGATGGCTGGCGTCAACCCGCCGGCTTTCCCGCACTGAGTAAGGCGCAATAGGGAAACGGGAGCTCTCGGGCTCCCGTTTTTCGTTAGTGGCACCCGATACCAACGATAAAATCTGCCAATCCCTGAACGTGGAAAGACTTCAAATGGATGGACATCATCTGCATGAAGGCGAGCTGAAGCGCGGCCTGAAGAACCGCCACATCCAGCTGATCGCCCTCGGCGGCGCCATCGGTACCGGCCTTTTCCTGGGCTCTGCCGGCGTCCTGCAATCCGCCGGCCCGTCGATGATCCTCGGCTACGCCATCGGCGGCTTCATCGCCTTCCTGATCATGCGCCAGCTCGGTGAAATGATCGTCGAGGAGCCTGTCGCCGGTTCCTTCAGCCATTTCGCGCACAAGTACTGGGGCGGTTTCGCCGGCTTCATGTCCGGCTGGAACTACTGGGTGCTGTACATCCTGGTGGGTATGTCGGAGCTTACCGCGGTCGGCAAGTACATCCAGTTCTGGTGGCCGGACTTCCCCACCTGGGCGACCGCGGCGGTGTTCTTCGTTCTGATCAACGCCATCAACCTGTTCAACGTGAAGGCTTTTGGCGAGACCGAGTTCTGGTTCGCGATCATCAAGGTCGTTGCGATCATCGGCATGATCCTGCTCGGCGTCTGGCTGCTGGTCAGCGGCACCGGCGGTCCGCAGGCCTCGGTGAGCAACCTGTGGGCCCACGGCGGCTTCTTCCCCAATGGCTGGAAGGGGCTGATCATGGTCCTGGCGATCATCATGTTCTCCTTCGGTGGCCTGGAGCTGGTCGGCATCACTGCCGCCGAAGCCGCCGAGCCGAAGAAGGTGATCCCCAAGGCGATCAACCAGGTCATCTACCGGATCCTGATCTTCTACATCGGCGCCCTGGCCGTGCTGCTTTCGCTGTATCCCTGGGATGCCCTGCTGCAGAGCATCAGCAGCGCCGGCGATCCCTACAGCGGCAGCCCGTTCGTGAAGGTCTTCTCGTTGCTGGGCAGTGACATCGCGGCCAACATCCTGAACTTCGTGGTGCTGACCGCCGCGCTGTCGGTCTACAACAGCTGCGTGTACTGCAACAGCCGCATGCTCTTCGGCCTGGCCGAGCAGGGCGACGCCCCGCGCGCCTTCGCCAAGGTCGATGATCGTGGCGTACCGCTGTTGGCCATTGGCGTCTCGGCCTTCATCACCCTGGCCTGCGTGGTGGTCAACTACGTGATCCCGCACCAGGCGCTGGAGCTGCTGATGTCCCTGGTGGTCGCCGCCCTGGTGATCAACTGGGCGATGATCAGCCTGGCCCACATGAAGTTCCGCAAGGCCATGGTGGCCAAGGGCGTGCAGCCGTTCTTCCGCGCGCTGTGGTACCCCTTCGGCAACTGGCTGTGCCTGGCCTTCGTGGTGTTCATCCTCGGCATCATGCTGCAGATCCCGGGCATCGACGTGTCGGTGTACGCGATCCCGGTGTGGATCGTGCTGATGGGGGCGTGCTACCTGTTCAAGCGCAAGTCCCCGGCCAAGGCCAACGCCTGAGCCGGTTGAGAAACGGGAGCTTCGGCTCCCGTTTTCTTTTGGTAATGCACCTTTGCCGCAGCGGAAACAGTGGCGCGGGGTGCTTGCGGTAGAATGCCCGGCGCCGCGCGCCTGGCGGCGAAGGAGAGAACCTTGTCCCGTGCAAGACTGCTGATCGTGCTGTTGATTGCCGCGCCTCTGTTTGCAGGCCTGGGCGGTTGCGGGCAGTCCGTCGAGCGCTTCGGTGGCCCGACCATGGGCAGCAGCTACACGGTGCAGTACGTGCCGGCCGGCCAGTCGCCGGATGCCGCGAAGCTCAAGACCGAGGTCGAGACGATCCTGAGCGGCCTGGACGAGCAGTTCTCCACCTACCGTGACGATTCCGTGGTGTCGCGCTTCAACGCCTTGCCGGCCGGCGCGTGCATGGCGTTGCCGGCGGACATGCTGGCGCTCTGGCGCTACGGCGAGGCGCTTTCGCAGCAGAGCGGCGGCGCCTTCGACCTCACCGTCGAGCCGCTGATGAACCTCTGGGGCTTCGGCCCGCAGTCGCGCACCGAGCGGGTGCCGGCGGCCGCCGATCTGGAGCGCGAGCGCGCCCGCGTCGGCCATCAGCATCTGCATCTGAATGGCGAACAGCTCTGCAAGGACGTCAACGCGCAGCTGGACTTCGACAGCATCGTCGCCGGCTACGCGGTGGACAAGGTCAGTGCGCACCTGTCCGAGCTCGGGCTTACGGACTACCTGGTGGAGATCACCGGCGAGCTCAAGGCCGTGGGGCGCAAGCCGGACGGCACGCCCTGGCGCATCGCCCTGGAAGTGCCCAATGGCGAGCGCGAGCGGCAGGTGGAGCGCTCGGTGGCGCTGGATGGCTTCGGGCTGTCCACCTCCGGCGACTACCGCAACTATTTCGAGGAAGGTGGGCAGCGCTACTCGCACACCCTCGATGCGCGCAGCGGCGCGCCGGTCAGGCATGCGCTGGCGGCGGTCACTGTAGCCGATGCGCAGGTCTTGAACGCCGATGGCCTGTCGACCCTGCTGATGGTGCTGGGGCCGGAGGAGGGCTATACCTTTGCCGAGCAGCACGGTCTGGCGGCGTTTTTCATCGTGCGCCAGGGCGAGGGCTTCGTCACCCGCGTGACGCCACGCTTCGAAGCGCTGTTTCCGACGCCTGAATGAAAGCTTCGCCGGGCATGATGGTGCGGTGCCGGCATGTAGTGGAGGCAAAATTCGCCTACCTGCCGACCAACCGCTAATGTGCAGCCTTTTGCCGCAGGGCTAAGCTGCGCCAATGATTTCGATCCGCCTCGGCGCATGTGGTGCCGGGGCTTCGCCGGGAGCGCCACGCGGGCGCCCCGGCCTGTTCTGAAGGAGTACGCATGGCTGTCTACAACTACGACGTGGTGATTCTCGGCACGGGCCCGGCGGGCGAGGGGGCGGCAATGAACGCCTCCAAGTACGGGCGCAAGCTGGCGGTGGTGGACAGCCGTCGCGTGGTCGGCGGCAACTGCACGCACCTGGGCACCATCCCGTCCAAGGCACTGCGTCACTCGGTGAAGCAGATCATCGAGTTCAACACCAATCCGATGTTCCGCCAGATCGGCGAGCCGCGCTGGTTCTCCTTCCCGGACGTGCTGAAAAGCGCCGAGAAGGTCATCACCAAACAGGTTGCCTCGCGCACCGGCTACTACGCGCGCAACCGCATCGACATGTTCAATGGCACCGCCAGCTTCGTCGACGAGCGCACCGTTGAAGTGGTGACTCCCAGCGGCGCCGTGGAGCGCCTGGTGGCCGACCAGTTCGTCATCGCCACCGGTTCGCGCCCGTATCGCCCGTCGGACATCAACTTCAACCACCCGCGCGTCTACGACAGCGACACCATCCTCTCCCTGAGCCACACCCCGCGCCGCCTGATCATCTACGGAGCCGGCGTGATCGGCTGTGAGTACGCCTCGATCTTCAGCGGCCTGGGCGTGCTGGTGGACCTGGTTGACACCCGTGACCAGCTGCTGAGCTTCCTCGACGACGAAATCTCCGATGCGCTGAGCTACCACCTGCGCAACAACAACGTGCTGATCCGTCACAACGAGGAATACGAGCGCGTGGAAGGCCTGGACAACGGTGTGATCCTGCACCTGAAGTCGGGCAAGAAGATCAAGGCTGACGCCCTGCTGTGGTGCAACGGCCGTACCGGCAACACCGACCGCCTGGGCCTGGAGAACATTGGCATCAAGGTCAACAGCCGTGGCCAGATCGAGGTGGACGAGAACTACCGCACCTCGGTGTCGAACATCTATGCCGCGGGCGATGTGATCGGTTGGCCGAGCCTGGCCAGCGCCGCCTACGACCAGGGCCGTTCGGCCGCTGGCAACATCGTCGAGCACGACGGCTGGCGCTTCGTGAACGACGTGCCGACCGGCATCTACACCATTCCGGAGATCAGCTCCATCGGCAAGAACGAGCACGAGCTGACCGCCGCGAAGATCCCCTACGAAGTGGGCAAGGCATTCTTCAAGGGCATGGCTCGCGCGCAGATCTCCAACGAGCCGGTGGGCATGCTGAAGATCCTGTTCCACCGCGAAACCCTGGAAATCCTCGGCGTGCACTGCTTCGGCGACCAGGCCTCGGAGATCGTCCACATCGGCCAGGCGATCATGAACCAGCCGGGCGAGCTCAATACCCTGAAGTATTTCGTCAACACCACCTTCAACTATCCGACCATGGCCGAAGCCTACCGCGTAGCGGCGTTCGACGGCCTGAACCGGATTTTTTGAAATACCCTGACCGGCGGCCTGAGCCGGTCGGGGGGAACCTGCTCAGCGATTCCCGATCGTGGCAGTGGCCAAACCGGGAAAGTCTGTAATCAGGCTATCCACGCCAAAATCAGCGAGCCGGCGCATCAGGGCCGGCTCGTTGACCGTCCATACAGACACATGGAGCCCCTGCTTCTGCGCTTTCAGCAGACGCTCCGGGGTGCACAGCATCCAGTTCAGCGCCAGCAGATCGCAGCGGTAGTGCGCGGCGACCTTCAACGGGTCGAGCCAGGCGTACTCGGCCACCAGCCCGCGGGACAGCTCCGGCGCCAGCTCTTCCAGGGCGCGCAGTACCGTACGGGAACTTGAGGTCACGGTAATCCGGTCACGCAGGCCGAAACGGCCCACCAGGTGATGGATCGCCTGCACCGTGCGACCGGCGCGATCCTTCGAGGCGCTCTTGACTTCCAGTTGCCAGTGCTCGAACTCGCAGCGCTCGAACAGCTCCGCCAGGCGCGGGATAGGGCAGGGGCGCACCCAGCCTGGGCCGCCTTCGCGGGCGTCCATGGTCACCAGGTCGTCCGCCAGTTGCTCGGAGACCTTGCCGCGCCGGCCGGTGGTGCGCTTGAGCGTCGAGTCGTGGATGACCATCAGTTCGCCGTCGCGGGACAGGTGCAGGTCCAGCTCGCAGCGTTTCACGTTGTGCTCCAGGCAGCGCTGGAAACTGGTCAGGGTGTTTTCCGGTGCTTCGCCTTTGGCGCCGCGATGTCCATAGATCAGAGTCACTGGGGCTCCTTGGGAGACGGATTCTGGGGAGACGTAAGGGGGTGTGCGTGGTGCTGGCGCACCGCATCGATGACGCGGCCGCTCTCGAAATAGACGCTGAATTCACGGTAGTCCCAGCGGGTGATCGGCGGCTTGCCTACCGGTGGATGCTCGTTGTCCGGCAGGCCGAAGCGCTCCAGCACGGCGTTCTGGCTCTCCCCGCGGGCCGGCAGGACGATATGCGGATCGCCCTGGTCGCCCACCGGGATTTCCAGGGTATCGGCCATCAGTGGCAGGGGTGTGGCAAGGCAGAGCAACAGAAGCAGGTGGCGCATGGAGTTCCCTTTGTTCATTCGCCGCGGGCCTTGGCCAAGCGGCGCTCCAGCGCCTGGCGCTGGAGGATGTGACGGGCCAGCAGTTGGCGCTGAGCATCGCTGAGTGTCTCGAATTCCGTGCCGATCTCGTAGCCGCCCTCGGAATCCTGCCGGCAGTGGGTGACCTTGGCACGCAGCAGCAGGCCCAGGCCCTGGGGCAGCAGGACGATCTTCAGTGCCAGGCCCTGGCCGACCGGAAGGGGCTGCTCATCGCGAAAGTCGATGCCGCCTTCCGACAGCGTGACCTGCCGGGCCGGACCGATCTCGCGCAGCAGGCTCTGGGTCAGGGCCTGGGCGATCAGGTCGATGCGCTTGTTGATCACCTTCAGGTAGCTGGCCAACGGGCGGTCGCGCTCGTTGATATGGCGCAACAGGTGCTGCGACTCGAAGTCGGTCAGGTGCAGGTCGCTGAGCAGGTTGAACAGCGCGGAATCATCCTGAAGCACTTCTCCAGACTGGATCTCGTCCTCGCGCAGCGGGCGAAATTCCAATGCGAGCGTGTCTTCAATACGATAGTATTCGCGGCGGTCATCCGCGTCTGGAGTGGACATGGCGAACCCACGGCGGCAGTGATGGTCTGAGTGTAAAGCCGCCTGCCGAGCCTCGCCACACGGAAGTCGAACGCCAGAGGGAACCGGCGCCCGACGCACACTTCATCTTCTCAATCGGCCCCACATGTTCAGACCCCTTTCCGTCTACATCGGAACGCGCTACACCCGCGCCAAACGCCGCAGTCATTTCGTTTCCTTCATTTCGCTCACCTCCATGATCGGCCTTGCGCTGGGCGTGGTGGTGATGATCGTCGTGCTCTCGGTCATGAACGGCTTCGACCACGAGATGCGTACCCGCGTGCTGGGCATGGTGCCCCACGCCACGGTCGAGTCGTACCAGCCCATCGAGGACTGGCGCGGCATCGCCGGGCAGATCAAGCAGCAGCACCCCAACGTGCTGGAGGTCGCGCCCTTCATCCAGATGCAGGGCCTGCTCAGCGCCGGCGGCACGGTGCAGAAGGTGCTGATCAACGCGGTGGACCCGAGCGAGGAGAGCAAGGTCTCGATCATTGACCAGTTCTTCCAGGAAGGTTCGTTGCAGAGCCTCAAGCCCGGCGAGTTCGGCATCCTGATCGGCGACAAGGCGGCGAAGAACCTCGGCGTGAAGCTGGGTGACAAGGTCACCTTCATCGCCCCGGAAGTCTCGGTCACCCCGGCCGGCATGTTCCCGCGCATGAAACGCTTCACTGTGGTGGGCACCTTCCACGTCGGTGCCGGCGAGCTGGACGGCTACGTGGCCATGGTCCACATCGACGATGCCGCGCGCATGCGCCGCCTCAAGGACGGCCAGGTCGAAGGCCTGCGCCTGAAGCTCGACGACCTGTTCCAGGCGCCGCGCACCGCCTGGGAAATCGCCCGTACCCTGAAAGGCAACGACTACTTCGCCCGCGACTGGACCCGCAGCCACGGCAACCTCTACCAGGCCATCCGCATGGAGAAATCCATGATCGGCCTGTTGTTGCTGCTGATCGTCGCGGTTGCTGCGTTCAACATCATTTCCACCCTGGTCATGGTCGTTACCGACAAAAAGGCCGACATCGCCATCCTGCGCACCCTGGGCGCCACGCCGGGGCAGATCATGGCGACCTTCATGGTCCAGGGCACGGTGATCGGTGTGATCGGCACCCTGATCGGCGGCGTGCTGGGCATCCTCGCGGCACTCAACGTCAGTGGCGCCATCGCCTTGCTGGAGCGCCTGCTGGGCCACAAATTCCTCAACGCGGACGTCTACTTCATCGATTACCTGCCCTCGCAGCTGATGAGCGAGGACGTGATCCTGGTGTGCAGCGCCGCGCTGATCCTGAGTTTCTTCGCCACCCTGTATCCGGCCTGGCGTGCGGCGCGCACCCAGCCCGCGGAGGCATTGCGTTATGAGTAAGCCGACCCACCACGACCTGGCCGTCCTTAGCTGCCGCGACCTTGGCAAGCGCTACGAGGAGGGCCCGCAGTCGGTCGAGGTCCTCTCCGGCGTGCAGCTTGAGCTTCTGCCGGGTGAGCGCGTCGCCATCGTCGGCAGCTCCGGCTCGGGCAAGAGCACCCTGCTGAACATGCTCGGCGGCCTCGACACGCCCAGCTCCGGCAGCGTCTGGCTGGCCGGCGAGCAGCTGTCGGCGCTGAACGAGAAGCAGCGCGGCCTGCTGCGCAACCGCGCGCTGGGTTTCGTCTACCAGTTCCACCACCTGCTGCCGGAGTTCACCGCGCTGGAGAACGTCTGCATGCCGCTGCTGATCGGCAAGACGCCGATCCCCGAGGCGCGCCAGCGCGCCACCGCGCTGCTGGAGCGCGTGGGCCTGGGGCACCGCCTGAGCCACAAGCCGGCCGAGCTGTCCGGCGGTGAGCGCCAGCGCGTCGCCATTGCCCGAGCCCTGGTGAACACGCCGCAGCTGGTGCTGCTCGACGAACCCACCGGCAACCTCGACCAGCATACCGCCCACGGTATCCAGGAGCTGATGCTGGAACTGTCGCAGTCCCTGCGCACCGCCTTCCTGGTGGTGACCCACGACACCCACCTCGCCCAGCAGATGGACCGTGTGCTGCGCCTGGAGGAGGGCCGGCTGGTCGCCGCCTGAGAATACGCCCATGTTCAGACCCCTATCCGTCTTCATCGGCACCCGCTACACCCGGGCCAAGCGGCGCAACCACTACATCTCGTTCATCTCCCTGACCTCGATGATCGGCCTCGCCTTGGGCGTGCTGGCGATGATCGTGGTGCTCTCGGTGATGAACGGTTTCCAGAAGGAAATGCGCTCGCGCATCCTCGGCATGGTTCCGCATGCCGTGCTGCAGCCGGTCAGCGGCCCGCTGGACGACTGGCAGCGCGTGGCCGACGCGGCGAAGAAGAACCCGCAGGTGGTCGGCGCGGTGCCCTACACCGAAGTCGACGGCATGCTCTCGTACAAGGGCCTGATGCAGCCCATCGAGGTGGATGGCGTCGACCCGGCGCTGGAAACCCAGGTGTCGATCATCGGTCAGCACATGGTCCAGGGCCGTTTCGACGACCTGAAGGCTGGCGAGTTCGGTGTTGTCATCGGCGAGATCACCGCGCGGCGCTTCCACGTCAGCGTTGGCGACAGCCTGCTGCTGATCGTCCCCGAGCCTAGCACCGCGCCCGGCGGCATCACCCCGCGCATGCAACGCCTGAACATCGTCGGCGTGTTCAAGGTTGGCGCCGAGCTTGACAGTTCGCTGGCGCTCATCCATGTGGACGATGCCGCCAGTCTGATGCGCTGGCAGCCGGGCCAGGTGCAGAGCGTGCGCATCGCCCTGAAGGACCTGTTCCAGGCGCCGGATATCGGCGCGGCTATCGCCAAACAGCTGGGCGACGGCTACCGCTCGGTGGACTGGACCCATACCCAGGGCAGCCTGTTCAGCGCGATGAAGATGGAAAAGACCATGATCGGCCTGCTGCTGTTGCTGATCGTCGCCGTCGCCGCCTTCAACATCATCGCCACCCTGATCATGGTGGTGGCCGACAAGCGCGCGGACATTGCCATCCTCCGTACCCTGGGCGCGACCCCCAGGCAGATCATGGCGATCTTCATGGTGCAGGGCACGGTGATCGGCCTGATCGGCACCGTCATCGGTTGCGTGCTGGGCGTCCTGGCGGCGTACAACGTGACCACCATCGTCGCTGCCCTGGAGCGCGTCGCCGGTACCCACGTGTTCAACTCGGACATCTATTTCATCAACTACCTGCCGTCCGATCCGCAGGTGCTGGATATCGTCCTGATCTGCGTCGCGGCGCTGTCGATGAGTTTCCTGGCCACGCTGTACCCGGCCTGGCGCGCGGCGTCGACCCAGCCGGCGGAGTCGCTGCGGTACGAGTGATTAACCGGCCCATGAAAAAGCCGCCCCAAGGGGCGGCTTTTTCGTTATGGAGTGCGCTGTGTCTGGCGTAGGGCGTACAACCGTTCGCGGTTGTACGCCGTTACACCTGACGTATCGTCAACTCCATCGTCGAGACGGGGCAGCTGTGCTCAAGCGTACTCCTGCGCAGGTATTGGCCAAGGCCAATCGGCGTATAACGCGGAGCGCTATACGCCCTACATTCCGCTCTGCACATTGCGCAGCGCTTGGCGCCGCCGCCAGCTGCGGCCGATCCACCAGCGCCAGTAACCCTCAGTGGCCAGGTAGCCGAGGATGCCCACCAGAATCCCGCAGATCACCGAACCGAGCAGGAACGGCTGCCAGAGCATAGCCAGCTCGCCGCTGATCCATTCCCACGTCAGGTGGTCGGGCAGGGTGCGCGCGGGAACTCCCATGACCCAGGCGCCCATCTTGTAGGTGCAATAGAACACCGGCGGCATGGTGATGGGGTTGGTCAGCCAGACCAGCCCGACCGAGATCGGCAGGTTGGCCCGCACCCACACCGCCAGGGAGGCGGCCAGCAGCATCTGCAGCGGAATGGGGATGAAGGCGGCGAACAGTCCCATGCCCATGGCGCGGGATACGGAGCGGCGATTCAGGTGCCAGAGGTTGGGCGACTGGATCAGCGGTCCGAGAAAGCGCAGGCCCTTGTGGCTTCTGATGCTTTCCGGATCCGGCATGTAGCGCTTGAAGATTCGGCGCGGCATGAAGGAAATCTCTGGCAGACGGACGACGGCCCATTATGCCTAGCTAGGTGACAGTCATTCGTTGCCAAGTATGTCCGTGTGTAACCGTGGCGGCTCGATCGCGGATCGGTCTGACCAGCGGTCGCACACTGGCTCCAGGGAGGAGTCCGTTGCCTCGTTCAGGGATGCTCGCGCTGGCCCTTGGCCTGCTGGCGCTGCGCTGGTTGTCGGTGCTTCCGTCTTCTTGGGTGCTGTTGCTGCTGGCGGCGCTGGCGGTGCCCTTGCTGTTCACCCGTGGTTATTTCATCGGCCTGTTCCTGCTGGGGTTCGCCTGGGCCTGCCAGTCTGCCCAGTGGGCGCTGGACGACCGGCTGGACAGGGCGCTCGACGGCCGCACGCTGTGGCTGGAGGGCAGGGTAGAGGGGCTGCCGGATCGCTCCGGGCCTTCGGTGCGCTTCATGCTTTCAGATGTCTCCAGCCCGCGTGCGCGGGTGCCTGGGACCTTGCGCTTGTCCTGGTTCGACGGCCCGCCGGTGGAGGGCGGCGAACGTTGGCGCCTGGCGGTGAAACTCAAGCGCCCCCACGGCATGGTCAATGGCGCCGGCTTCGACTACGAGGCATGGCTCACCGCGCAGCGTATCGGCGCCACCGGCAGCGTGAAGGACGGGCAGCGGCTGGAGTCGGCCAGCGGTCCACCGGCCTGGCGCGAAGCCTGGCGGCAACGCTTGCTGGCGGTGGACGCCCATGGCCGCTCCGGTGCCCTGGCGGCGCTGGTACTGGGGGATGCGTCCGGCCTGACCACGGCGGACTGGCAGGTATTGCAGGACACCGGAACCCTGCACCTGATGGTGATTTCCGGTTCGCACATTTCTCTTCTGGCCGGTCTGCTCTATGCCCTGGTCGCCGGGCTGGCACGTTTCGGCGTCTGGCCCCCGCGCTTGCCCTGGCTACCCTGCGCCTGCCTGCTGGCTGCACTCGGGGCCTGGGCCTACAGCTTTATGGCGGGGTTCGAGGTGCCGCTGCAACGCGCCTGCATCATGGTCTCGATCGTCCTGCTGTGGCGCCTGCGCTACCGCCACCGCGGTTTGTGGACGCCGCTGCTCGGTGCCTTGCTGGCGGTGCTGCTGGCCGAGCCGCTGGTTGTGCTCCTGCCCGGCTTCTGGTTGTCCTATGCGGCGGTGGCGCTGCTCATCCTCGGCTTTTCCGGGCGCTTGGGGCACTGGACGGCCTGGCGCACCTGGCTGCGCGCACAGTGGCTGATGGCGATCGGCTTGCTGCCTGCTTCCATCGCGCTCGGGCTGCCGCTGAGCATTTCCGGGGTGGTCGCCAACCTGATCGCCGTGCCCTGGGTGGAAATGCTGGTCGTGCCCCTGGCCTTGCTGGGCAGCCTGGCGTTGGGCATTCCCTGGCTGGGCGAGGCACTGCTCTGGGTGTCCGGCGGGTTGCTGGAGTGGCTGTTCCGCCTGCTGGGTTGGATGGCCGCCCTGGCGCCCGCCTGGCAGCCCGTCGCCGCGCCGGCCTGGGCGCTGCTGCTGGCGATGCTCGGCGCGCTGGTGTTGCTGGCGCCGGCGGGGGTGCCGCTGCGCGCGCTCGGGGTGGCGCTGTTCCTGCCGGTGTTCTGGCCGTCGATTGCGCTGCCGCCGCCGGGGCAGGCCGAGGTCCGGGTGCTGGATGTGGGGCAGGGCCTGTCAGTGTTGATCCGTACCCGCAGCCAGACCTGGCTGTATGACACCGGTGCGCGCAACGGAGACTTCGATATTGGCGAGCGCGTGGTCGTGCCGACGTTGCGCAGCCTGGGAATCGGCCATCTCGACTTGCTGATGCTCAGCCACGCCGACAATGACCACGCCGGTGGTGCCCTGGCGGTGAAGAAGTCGCTGCGGCCGGCGCAGGTGATCAGCGGCGAGCCGGATCGCCTGTCTCCCGACCTGGGAGCCCGGTCGTGCCGGAGACAACGCTGGGCCATCGACGGCGTGAGCTTCGAGGCCTGGGCCTGGGAAGTTGCCCGGGAGAGCAACGATCGCTCCTGCGTCCTCCTGATCGAAGCCAACGACGAGCGCCTGCTGCTGACCGGCGACCTGCCGCAACCCGGCGAACTGGCCTGGTTGGCCGCGCACCCGGATGCCCATGTCGACTGGTTGCTGGCCGGCCACCACGGTAGCCGAAGTTCTTCCGGACCCGCCTTCATAAGGGCTGTAACACCGTCCGCCGCAATCATTTCCCGAGGCGCCAACAACCCCTATGGCCATCCCCATCCGTCGGTCGTCGAGCGCTTCCGTGCATTGGGCATCCCGATTCACGATACGGCGCAGGAGGGCGCGCTGGCCCTGACGCTCGGGGCCCATGGCGAGCTCCGGGGAGTGCGGGAAGGCGCACATTTCTGGCAGGAAAAATGAGACAGGGGCGGTCGGCTCATAACAGCCCCTGTGCTAGAGTGGCGCCACTTTTTTTCAGGGGATTCACCACTGTGTGGGAACTGGTCAAAGCTGGCGGCTGGATGATGCTGCCGATCTTGCTGAGCTCCATCGCTGCCATGGCGATCGTCGCTGAACGTCTCTGGACCCTGCGCAAGAGTCGCGTGGCCCCACCGCAACTGCTCGGCCAGGTGTGGAAGCAGATCAAGGACAAGAAGATGAACAGCCAGGCCCTGAAGGACCTGCGCGCGTCGTCCCCGCTGGGTGAAATCCTGGCCGCTGGCCTGGCCAACTCCAAGCACGGTCGCGAGATCATGAAGGAGTGCATCGAGGAAGCCGCGTCCCGCGTCATCCACGAACTGGAGCGCTACCTCAATGCGCTGGGCACCATCGCCGCCATGGCCCCGCTGCTCGGCCTGCTGGGCACAGTATTCGGCATGATCCAGATCTTCAGCGCCTTCATGGGCGACGGCATGGCCAACGCGCCGATGCTCGCCGGTGGTATCTCCAAGGCCCTGATCACCACCGCTTCGGGCCTGATCGTGGCGATTCCGGCGGTGTTCTTCCACCGCTACCTGCTGCGCCGCGTCGATGAGCTGGTCGTCGCCATGGAGCAGGAAGCCATCAAGCTGGTGGAAGTGATCCAGGGCGATCGCGAAGTCGATTTCGCCGAGGAAGGCAAAGCGTGAAGTTCCGCCGCAGAGCGGGCGGAGCGGCCCGCGAGGACGTCTTCATCAACCTGGCGTCGCTGATCGATGTGATCTTCGTGCTGCTGCTGTTCTTCGTGGTCAGCACCTCGTTCACCAAGCCGGCTCAGCTCAAGGTCGAACTGCCCGAGGCGGTCAGCGGCACGCCGCCGGAAGCCACCGAGATCAAGCAACTGGAAATCTCCATCAGCGTCGAGGGCCACTACGCCCTGAACGGCCAGAGCCTGGCGCGCGACGACCTGGAAAACCTGATGAACGCCATGCAGCGTGAGTCCGCCGGCGACAACAGCCTGCCGGTGGTGATCACCGCCGACGGCAAGGTGAACTACCAGTCCGTGGTCACCGCGATGGATGCCGCAGGCAAGCTGGGCTTCACCCACCTGCGCATCACCACCATCGAGGCCCAGGCGGACAAGAAGCGCTGATGGCGTTCTCCGACCGCCTGCTCGACGCCTGGTACAAGGGCCACCCGGCCCTTGCCCTGCTCAAGCCGCTCGAGTTGCTCTACCGGCGCGTCGCCCGCGGCCGCCGGCAGGACTTCCTCTCCGGCGCCAAGCCGGCCTACCGCGCGCCGGTGCCGATCATCGTGGTCGGCAACATCACGGTCGGTGGTACCGGCAAGACGCCGATGATCCTCTGGCTGATCGAACACTGCCGCGCCCGTGGCCTGAAGGTCGGCGTGGTCAGTCGTGGCTATGGCGCCAAGCCGCCGCAGACGCCCTGGCGCGTGCGCGTCGAGCAGTCGGCGGCGGAAGCGGGCGACGAGCCGCTTATGATCGTGCGCCGCAGCGGCGTGCCGCTGATGATCGACCCGGACCGCTCCAGCGCCGTACGTGCACTGCTCGCCGAGGAGCCGCTGGACCTGATCCTCTGCGACGACGGCCTGCAGCACTACCGCCTGGCCCGCGACCTGGAACTGGTGCTGATCGACGCCGCACGGGGCCTGGGCAACGGCTGCTGCCTGCCCGCGGGCCCGCTGCGCGAGCCGGCCGAGCGTCTGCAGGAAGTGGACGCTGTGCTGCACAACGGCGCGCCGTCCGACCCGACGGGCGCCTTCTCCTTCGTCCTGCGACCTTCTGCCCTGGTCAACCTGGCCAGCGCCGAGCGCCGTGGGGTCGAGCATTTCCCCGCTGGTCAGGCGCTGCATGCACTGGCCGGGATCGGCAACCCGCAGCGTTTCTTCAAGACGCTCGAGGCGCTAAACTGGCGGCCGATTCCGCATCCCTTCCCCGACCATGCGGCCTATACCGCCGAGCAGCTGCGCTTCACGCCGGAACTGCCGCTGGTCATGACAGAGAAGGACGCGGTGAAATGTCGGTCCTTCGCCGCGCCCGACTGGTGGTATCTCGCCGTCGAAGCGCAGCCCTCGCCGGCTTTCGTCGCCTGGTTCGACGCCCAGCTCGAGCGCCTCGTCGCCCGCTGATCCGTCGTCGCACCTGCGCCGCCCGCATTCAAACTGTTCAAGCTCAAGGAACGCACCATGGACCCGAAACTCCTCGATATCCTCGCCTGTCCGCTGTGCAAGGGCCCGCTCAAGCTCACCGACGACAAGTCCGAGCTGATCTGCAAGGCCGACGGCCTGGCCTACCCGGTGCGCGATGGCATCCCGGTGATGCTCGAAGGCGAGGCACGCACCCTGAACGTCGACGAACGTCTGGACAAGTGATTCCATGAGCCAGGCCTACACCGTCGTCATTCCCGCCCGCTACGCATCCACCCGCCTGCCCGGCAAGCCGCTGCAGGACATCGCCGGCAAGCCGATGATCCAGCACGTCTGGGCGCAGGCCGGCAAAAGCTCGGCCACCCAGGTGGTGGTCGCCACCGACGATGCGCGCATCTTCGATGCCTGCCAGGGCTTCGGTGCCGAGGTGGTGCTGACCCGTGCCGACCACAACTCCGGCACCGATCGCCTGGCGGAAGTGGCCGACGCGCTGGGCCTGGCCGACGACGCCATCGTGGTCAACGTGCAGGGCGATGAGCCGCTGGTACCTCCGTCGATCATCGACCAGGTGGCCGCCAACCTCGCTGCGCACCCGGAGGCGGGCATCGCCACCCTGTGCGAGGAAATCCACGACCCGGCTGCGCTGTTCAACCCGAACATCGTCAAGGTGGTCAGCGACAAGAACGGCCTGGCACTGACCTTCAGTCGCGCCACGCTGCCCTGGGCGCGTGACGCCTTTGCGGTGGATCGCGAAAGCCTGCCGGCCAACGTGCCTTACCGCCGTCACATTGGCATCTACGCCTATCGGGCGCGCTTCCTGCGCGACTTCGTGGCCTGGGGCCCGTGCTGGCTGGAAGACACCGAGTGCCTGGAGCAGCTGCGTGCGCTCTGGCACGGTGTGCGCATCCACGTGGCCGATGCCCTGGAAGCCCCGCAGGCCGGCGTCGATACCCCGGAAGACCTGGAGCGCGTACGGCGCATCCTGGGGGCCTGATGAAGGTCCTGTTCGTCTGCCTCGGTAATATCTGCCGCTCGCCCACCGCCGAGGGCGTGTTCCGCCACAAGGTCCGCGAGGCGGGCCTTGAGGATCGTATCGAGATCGACTCGGCCGGCACTGGCGACTGGCATATCGGCAAGGCGCCGGACGCGCGCACCCGTGCCGCCGCGCTGCGCCGGGGCTATGACCTGTCGAGCCTGCGGGCGCGGCAGGTCAGCGTCGCGGATTTCTCCCGCTACGACCTGGTCCTCGCCATGGACAACGCCAACCTGCGCGATCTGACGCGTCTGCGCAACGGTGGTGGCAAGGCGGAGCTGGACCTGTTCCTGCGCCGCTACGATCTGGAAATCGATGAGGTCCCCGATCCGTACTATGGCGGCGAGGACGGTTTCGAGCAGGTGTTGGACCTGGTGGAACGGGCCTGCGACGGCCTGCTCATGGAAGTGAAGAGGCGCCTGTGACGCTGCAATTGCAAGAAAACCTGTCCCTCAAGCCCTATAACACTTTCGGCGTCGAGGTTGCCGCGCGCTGGTTCGCCCAGGCCCATGACGACGCCGAGGTGCGCGAAGGCATCGCCGCCGCTGCCGAAAAGGTCCTGCCGCTGATGGTGATCGGTGGCGGCAGCAACCTGCTGCTGACCCGTGATGTCGAAGCGCTGGTGCTGCGCATGGCCTCCCGTGGCGTTCGCGTCCTCAGCGACGACGGCGATCGCGTGGTGGTCGAGGCGGAGGCCGGCGAGGTCTGGGACGACTTCGTGCGCTGGACCCTGGAGCAGGGCTTCGGCGGACTGGAAAACCTCAGCCTGATTCCCGGCACCGTGGGCGCCGCGCCCATGCAGAACATCGGTGCCTACGGTGTCGAGATCAAGGACGTATTCGCCGGCCTGACCGCGTTGGATCGCGAAAGCGGCGAGCTGCGTGAGTTCGGCCTGGAGGACTGTGCCTTCGCCTACCGCGACAGCCGCTTCAAGCGCGAGTCGGGCCGCTGGTTGATCCTGCGGGTGCGCTTTGCCTTGAGCCGCTCGGCGCAGCTGCACCTGGACTACGGTCCGGTACGCCAGCGCCTGGTGGAGGAGGGGGTTACCGCGCCGACACCGGCTGATGTCTCGCGGGTGATCTGTGCCATCCGCCGCGAAAAGCTGCCCGACCCGGCGGTGCTCGGCAATGCCGGCAGCTTCTTCAAGAATCCTGTGGTCTCCGCCGTCCAGGCGGACGGGCTGCGTGCGCGCTTCAGCGACCTCGTGGCCTATCCGCAAGGTGATGGCCTGGTGAAGCTGGCAGCAGGCTGGTTGATCGACAAGGCGGGGTGGAAGGGCTTCCGTGACGGCGCGGCCGGCGTGCATGCGCAGCAGGCGCTGGTGCTGGTCAATTACGGCGGGGCGACCGGCGCGCAGTTGTATGCGTTGGCAGGGCGCATTCGTGACGACATCCAGCAGCGTTTCGGTGTGGAGCTGGAGATGGAGCCGAATCTCTACTGAGATCACTCCGGACGCGGGAAAAAGGGGATGCCTTGGCATCCCCTTTTTTGTGTCTGCTTCCTGAGAAGAGCCGGGAGGCGTTAGCGCTTTTTGTAGGAGCGAGCTTGCTCGCGAATTGCCTGGCTCCGGAGTCTTGTGGTTGTTCGCGAGCAAGCTCGCTCCTACAGGCAAGACGGATCGCCTTGCCGATCGGGGAATAAAAAAAGGGGATGCAATTGCATCCCCTTTTTCAGACCAGGAAGCTATCAGTTGTGGTGTTTTTCTACCACGTTGCCTTCTTCTTCCTCGGTTTTCTCGGTTTTCTCGGCTATTTCGCCTTCAGCCTGCTCGGCAGCCGATTGCTCGGTCTGCTCGACGGCCTGAGCTTCGCTCGCCACTTCCGTCACGACAGCTTCGGCGGCAGCCGGCTCGGCCACGACTTCGGCTTCCACAGCCGCGGTCTCTTCGACCACGATGGCGGCCGGTGCCTCTTCGACCTGCGGAGCAGCTGCGGCAGCTTCGCGGGCCAGGCGCTCCAGGCGACGACGCTCGCGCGGGTCGTTGGAGGCGCGGCCGGTGGCGTTGGCCGGAACTGCGGTATCGGCTTCCGGAGCTTCGACCGGAGCTTCGATTGCAGGCTCAGGCTGGGCCTCGACAGCGGCCTGGACGACCTCTTCCGAGTGGGCTTCAACGACCGGGGCGGTTTCCACGACTGCGCTTTCGCTGGCTTCAGCCTGCTCGAAGGACTCGCTGGGTTTGGTCAGGAAGTCGATGGTCTGCTCCAGGGCGCTTTCGGTGCGCACGGCCTCGACCACGACGGACTCCACCGGCTGAGCGGCTTCGGTCGGTGCCTCGGCGGCCGGCTGCTGCTCGGTGGCAACTTCGGCAACTTCGGCAGCGACGGCGGCAGTGACAGCGGCGGCAATCACGGGAGCGGCGCTCGGCGCTTCGCCGGCAGCTTGCTCGCCGGCTTCTTCGGCGCCTTCTACGCCATCGACACCGGCTTCGCGCTGACGCTCGCGGCGGTTGCTGCGGCGGCGCTGGCCACGGGAACGGCGACGCGGACGCTCACCGTCGGCGCCTTCCTGGTCGTCCTGCTGGTCCAGCAGTTCCTCGTTCAGCAGCTCTTCGGATTCCAGGGCAGCGGCGTCGCTGGCCTGACGCTCCTCGCGCGGCTGGCGCTCTTCACGGGGCTGACGCTCAGGGCGTGGCTGACGCTCTTCGCGGGCCGGACGCTCGCCACGCTCTTCGCGGGGCTGGCGCTCTTCACGCGGTTGACGCTCGGCACGCTCTTCACGGGGCTGACGCTCCTCGCGCGGCTGGCGCTCGGCGCGCTCCTCGCGGGGTTGACGCTCTTCGCGCGGCTGGCGCTCGGCGCGCTCTTCACGCGGTTGGCGCTCTTCACGGGGTTGACGCTCGGCACGCTCTTCGCGGGGCTGACGCTCCTCGCGCGGCTGACGCTCGGCGCGCTCTTCACGCGGCTGGCGCTCCTCGCGGGGCTGGCGCTCGGCGCGCTCTTCACGCGGCTGACGCTCTTCGCGGGCAGGACGCTCGGCGCGTTCGCCACGCTCGTCGCGGCGACGCTCGCCACGCTCTTTGCGCTCGTCATCGCGACGGCCGCCATCGCGGCCGTCACGGCGACGGTTCTGCTGGCGACCGTTACGGCGTTCGCCCTGGCCTTCGCTGCGCTCGGCAGCCGGCTTCTCGGCGGCGGCCGGTTGCGGTTGCTCCGGCTTGCTGCCGGCGAACAGGCTGACCAGCGACTTCACCAGACCCTGGAACAGGCTCGGCTCCGGCATCGGCTTGGGAGCTTCGATAACCGGTGCGGGGGCGGCTGCGGCGGCTTGCTGCGGGGCAGGGGTCTGCGGGGAAACAGTCTTCACCGCGGCTTCCTGGCGGACCAGGGTGCGGGTGGAGCTGATCGGCTGGACTTCCTCGTGCTCGACGTGGGCCATCTCGTAGCTGGACTGGCCGGCCAGCAGTTCGGGGCTGTCGTCGCGCAGGCGCTGTACTTCGAAGTGCGGGGTTTCCAGGTGGTCGTCCGGCAGGATGAAGATGCGCGCGCGGGTGCGCAGTTCGATCTTGGTGATGGCGTTGCGCTTCTCGTTGAGCAGGAAGGCGGCAACCTGGAACGGCACGCGCGCGCGAACTTCAGCGGTGCGGTCCTTCAGGGCTTCTTCCTCGATCAGGCGCAGGATCGCCAGCGACAGGGACTCCACGTCGCGGATGATGCCTTGGCCGTTGCAGCGCGGGCAGACGATGCCGCTGGTCTCGCCCAGGGACGGACGCAGGCGCTGACGGGACATTTCCAGCAGGCCGAAGCGGGAGATGCGGCCAACCTGGACGCGGGCGCGGTCGGCTTCCAGGGCTTCGCGCACGCGCTCTTCCACGGCGCGCTGGTTCTTCGCCGGGGTCATGTCGATGAAGTCGATGACGATCAGGCCACCGATGTCACGCAGGCGCAGCTGGCGGGCGATTTCCTCGGCCGCTTCCAGGTTGGTCTGCAGCGCGGTTTCCTCGATGTCGCCGCCTTTGGTGGCGCGCGCCGAGTTGATGTCGATGGACACCAGGGCTTCGGTCGGGTCGATGACGATGGAACCGCCCGACGGCAGTTTCACTTCGCGCTGGAAGGCGGTTTCGATCTGGCTCTCGATCTGGAAGCGGTTGAACAGCGGAACGCTGTCCTGGTACAGCTTCACCTTGCTGGCGTACTGCGGCATGACCTGCTGGATGAAGTTCAGGGCTTCTTCCTGGGCGTCGATGCTGTCGATCAGCACTTCGCCGATGTCCTGGCGCAGGTAGTCGCGGATGGCGCGGATGATGACGTTGCTTTCCTGGTAGATCAGGAACGGACCGCTGCGCTCGCCGGAGGCTTCTTTGATGGCGCCCCACAGTTGCAGCAGGTAGTCCAGGTCCCACTGCAGCTCTTCGGAGCTGCGGCCCAGGCCAGCGGTGCGGACGATCAGGCCCATGTCGCCGGGAACGTTCAGGCCGTTCAGGGCTTCGCGCAGCTCGTTGCGCTCTTCGCCTTCGATGCGACGGGAGATGCCGCCGGCGCGCGGGTTGTTCGGCATCAGCACCAGGTAACGACCGGCGAGGCTGATGAAGGTGGTCAGGGCTGCGCCCTTGTTGCCACGCTCCTCTTTCTCGACCTGGACGATGACTTCCTGGCCCTCGCTGAGCACATCCTTGATGTTGATGCGACCTTCGGGGTTCTTCTTGAAGTATTCGCGGGAGATTTCTTTGAGGGGGAGGAAGCCGTGGCGCTCGGCGCCGAAGTCGACGAAGGCGGCTTCGAGGCTGGGTTCGATGCGGGTGATGCGCCCTTTATAGATGTTGGCCTTCTTCTGTTCGCGCGCACCGGACTCGATGTCCAGGTCGAACAGGCGTTGGCCGTCTACCAGCGCTACACGCAACTCTTCGGGTTGAGTTGCGTTAATCAGCATTCTTTTCATGTAGTACCAATGGTTTCCGGGGCCACCGGAAACGGCGATCGGCACACACGACTCTCACGGTCGGTGCTAAGGCACGTACTCAGGAATGGCGGACCATTCCCGTGTCCAGCGGCAGCAGGAGAAATCTGCTGTGCCGCGACTACGTTTCCTGCTTGTCGAGTAAGAACAAGCACTCACCAGGAGGAGGAATCGACTGTCAGATGCGGACGATGAAGGCGTCTACGTTCAAGGCATGAAAGCAACGCAATCCGACAGTTGTGCATCTCCGCCCTGCACATTTCCCTAAGAGCCGGGTGCCGCTCGCAGAATCCGGGAGCGGGGTTGGCTTTTATCACGACTACCTTGGTGGCCGTGGTCATGTCTTAAGGCCTGGATTTCGAGGCGCTGTCGGCGGGCGAATCGCTCATGCCGTTGCAACGCTTCAGGGGACTGCCTCGTGTCCGTTCAATGTGTTTGCAGGCGGTTGGGGACGGCGATTACGCGATCATCCGCGGGCCTGGCCACTTTTGGCGGCCTCCCGAATATAGCAGCAATGATTAAGTGCTTCAATTGAATGAAAAATTGTTATTATGTCCGGATGACTAATCCCGCCCCTCCGACTTCCGGCGTTCAGCTGCTTGAGGTCGCGCCGGAGTATGCCGGCCAACGTATCGACAATTTCCTCCGCACCCAGCTCAAGGGCGTGCCCAAGACCCTGATCTACCGCATCCTTCGCAAGGGTGAGGTGCGGGTCAATAAAGGTCGCATCAAGCCCGAGTACAAGCTGCAGGCCGGCGACGTGGTGCGCGTGCCGCCGCTACGCCTGGCCGAGCGCGACGAGCCTGTGCCGCTGGCGCAGGGGCTGCTGGAGCGCCTGGAAGCCGCCATCGTCTTCGAAGACAAGGCGCTGATCGTGGTGAACAAGCCCACCGGCATCGCCGTCCATGGCGGTAGTGGGCTGAACTACGGCGTCATCGAGGCTTTCCGTCAGCTGCGCCCGGAGTGCAAGGATCTGGAGTTGGTGCATCGCCTGGATCGTGATACGTCGGGTCTGCTGATGATCGCCAAGAAGCGCAGCATGCTGCGCCATTTGCATGACGCCCTGCGTGGCGAGCGGGTAGTGGACAAGCGCTACCACGCCCTGGTGCGCGGCAACTGGCCGGCGGCGAAGAAGCAGATCGCCGTGCCGCTGCTGAAGAACAACCTGCGCTCCGGCGAGCGCGTGGTGGAAGTGAATCCCGAAGGCAAGGAGGCGCTGACCGAGTTCAAGGTGCTGCGCCGCTTCGGTGACTTCGCCACCCTGGTGGAGGCGCGCCCGATCACTGGTCGTACCCACCAGATTCGCGTGCACGCCAAGCATGCCGGGCATTCCATCGCCGGTGACCCCAAGTACGGCGACGAAGACTTCTCCCGCGAAATCCGCGAGCTGGGCGGCAAGCGTCTGTTCCTGCATTCCGCGTACCTGCGCGTGCCGCTGCCCGATGGTTCGGTGCTGGAGCTGGAGGCGCCGGTGGATGAGGTCTGGCAGCGCACCCTGGAGCGCCTGGATGCGTGAGTACTCCCTGCTGATCTTCGATTGGGATGGTACGCTGGTGGATTCCATCGGTCGTATCGTCGAGTCGATGCGCGTCGCGGCGGTCAATTCCGGCCTGCCTGCGCGCAGCGATGACGCGATCAAGGGCATCATCGGTCTCGGTCTGCCCGAGGCGATCCAGACGCTCTATCCCGAAGTGGGGGAGGGTGAGTCGCTGGAGCGCTTCCGTCGCGACTACGGCGAGCACTATCTCAGCCTTGAGGTGCAGCCTTCGCCGCTGTTCCCGGGTGTTGCTGAGGCGATGGTCGAGTTTCGTCGTGCGGGTTACCAGTTGGCGGTGGCTACCGGCAAGAATCGCCGGGGGCTGGATCGCGTGCTGGCGGGGCAGGGTTGGACCGATTTCTTCGATATCACCCGCGCTGCCGATGAGTCGGCAAGCAAGCCTGATCCGCGCATGCTGCATGAAATCCTTCGGCATTGCCGGGCGGATGCGCGCGATGCGCTGATGGTGGGGGATTCGCCTTTCGATCTGGAAATGGCGCGCCGTGCCGGAATGGATTCGGTTGCGGTGGGTTATGGTGCGCAGTCGCTGGAAACTCTGCGAGAGTATGCTCCGGCGCTGGAAGTGGAACATTTCAATGAATTGCGCGCCTGGCTGGCCGGGCGCTCGGTAAGGCCGGTGCTCGAGGTAGGCAACGATGTCGGATGAATGGAAGGCTGAAGAAGGCAAGGCTGAAGAAGGCAAGGCTGCGGAAGCCAGGGCAGGTGACGACAAGAGCTGGAAGCTGCTGGAGAAGGCAGTGCTGGCGGGGGTTCAGGAGCAGCGTCGATCGCGCCGCTGGGGCATTTTCTTCAAGCTGCTGACCTTCCTTTATCTGTTTGTCGCCCTGGCGCTGTTCAGTCCGTTCGGCGGTCTGTCCAAGTCCGCCTCGCGCAGTGCCAGTCATACGGCGCTCATCGAAGTGAAGGGCATGATTGCCGATGACGAGCCGGCCAGTGCCGACAATGTCGTTGGTGCCTTGCGTTCGGCGTTCGAGGATGCCGGTACCAAGGGTATCGTCCTGCGCATCAATAGCCCGGGCGGCAGTCCGGTGCAGTCCGGCTATATCTACGATGAAATCAAGCGCCTGCGTGGCGAACATCCGGATATCAAGCTTTATGCTGTGATCAGTGATCTCGGCGCCTCCGGTGCCTACTACATTGCCAGTGCCGCCGACCAGATCTATGCCGACAAGGCCAGCCTGGTGGGTTCCATTGGTGTGACGGCGGCGACTTTCGGTTTCGTCGGCACCATGGAGAAGCTGGGGGTGGATCGCCGTGTCTACACCTCGGGCGAGCACAAGGCCTTCCTCGATCCGTTCCAGCCGCAGAAGCCGGATGAAACAGCGTTCTGGCAGCGGGTGCTGGACACCACGCACAAGCAGTTCATCGACAGCGTGAAGAAGGGGCGTGGCGATCGTCTGAAGGACAAGGAACATCCCGAGCTGTTCTCCGGGCTGATCTGGTCCGGCGAGCAGGCGCTGCAGCTGGGGTTGATCGATGGTCTGGGCAGCACCAGCTATGTGGCGCGCGAGATCATCAAGGAGAAGGAATTGGTGGACTATACCGTCCAGGAAACCCCCTTCGATCGATTCGCCAAGAAGCTGGGTGCCAGTGTCGCCGAGCGCCTGGCGCTGTGGATGGGGTGGCAGGGGCCGGCGCTGCGTTGATTTCCTTCCTCTCTATATATAGAGGGCCCGGCAATTGCCGGGCTTTCTGCATTTCAGGCTTTCTGTTTCAGGGGATGGGCACTTGCTCGGCCAGCAGCATGTCCACCAGGCGGATCAGTGGCAGGCCGATCAGGCTGGTGGCGTCTTCTCCTTCGGTGGAGCGGAACAGGCTGACGCCCAGCCCTTCGGCCTTGAAGCTGCCGGCGCAATCGAAGGGTTGCTCGGCTTCCAGGTAGCGGCGGATGCGCGCGTCGTCGAGGTCGCGGAAGTGCACGGTGAATGGCACGCAATCGACCTGGCTACGGCCGCTCTGGCTGTTCAGCAGGCAGAGTCCGGTGAGGAAGCTGACGCTCTTGCTGCTGGCGGCTTTCAGTTGTTCCGTGGCGCGCTCGATGGTGTGGGGTTTGCCAAGGATCTGGCTGCCGTTCACCGCGGCCTGGTCGGAGCCGATGATCAGGTGGTCGGGGTAGTGCTGGCTCAGGGCGCGCGCTTTACTTTCCGCCAAGCGCTTAACCAGTTGCTCGGCGCTTTCGCCGGGAAGCGGGCTTTCGTCGATGTCGGGGCTTGCGCATTCGAACGGCAGGCGCAGGCGTTGCAACAATTCGCGGCGGTAGGGTGAGCCGGAGGCAAGGATCAGGGGGAGCATGGAAGATTCCTTTGGAGCGTCGCTGCGATTCTAGCGAAAAGGGCTGTCCATACAGCGGTTTATGGCTAATTTCCTTTGACAGCTCCGGGTGCATCCCTATAATGGCGCGCTTATGTTGAATGGACCGATACCACCTCACGTTGATCCGCGCAAACTGGTAGAGCGCGCTGCCACCCTCGAAGGTGTGCTGCCGATCGCCAAGATGCCACGTCTCAACGAGCAACTGACCAGCAGTGAAGGCAATGTTCACGCGAAGTTTTCCTTCTTCCGTGACGAGCAGAAGCTGGCGGTCATGCACGTCGAACTCGACGCCGAGGTGAGCATGGTATGCCAGCGCTGTCTCGAAGCGGCCAACTTCCATGTGGGTGGTGAGTACGATTACGTCATCATCCCGGAAGGCAAGTCGATCGAGGATCTGCCCAGTGGCTACGATGCGCTGGAAGTGGGGGATGACCCCATCGACCTGACCTCGCTGGCCGAGGACGAGTTGCTGCTCGCCTTGCCCATCGTGCCGGTCCATGATCCTGAGGATTGCCAGCAGCCGGTGGGATACGCTACAGCGCCCGAACCGAGCGAGAACGTGGAAGAGCGGCCCAACCCGTTCAGCGTACTGGCGCAGTTGAAGCGTGACCCAAACGTTTAGGAGTTAATCAATCATGGCTGTTCAGCAGAACAAAAAATCCCGTTCCGCTCGTGACATGCGTCGTTCCCACGATGCCCTGGACGCGAACGCTCTGTCCGTAGAAAAGAGCACCGGTGAAGTTCACCTGCGTCACCACGTCTCCCCGGACGGTTTCTATCGCGGCCGTAAGGTCGTAGACAAGGGCTCTGACGAGTAATCCTTGTCCGCACCAATCATCGCGATTGATGCAATGGGTGGGGACTACGGTCCCCACTGCATTGTTCCGGCCTGCATTTCCTTTCTGGCCGAGTACGCCTCTCTGCAACTGGTCCTTGTCGGCCAGGCTCCTCTGATCGAAGAGCACTTGCGCGATCTTTCCCCGGTCGAGCGCCAGCGCCTTCACATTCACCACGCCAGCGAAGTCGTCACGATGGACGAGCGTCCGTCCCAGGCATTGCGCGGCAAGCCCGATTCCTCCATGCGTGTTGCCCTCGAACTGGTTCGGGATGGCAAGGCCCATGCCTGCGTCAGTGCCGGCAATACCGGTGCGCTGATGGCGCTGTCCCGCTACCTGCTGAAGACCCTGCCCGGCATCGATCGCCCGGCGATGGTTACCGCCGTGCCGACGCAGACCGGTCACTGCCATCTGCTCGATCTGGGCGCCAACGTCGATTGCAGTGCGGAGCATCTTTATCAGTTCGCTGTCATGGGCGCCGTCGCGGCGGAGACGCTGGGCAAACAGAATCCCAGAGTGGCGCTGCTGAATGTCGGTACCGAGGACATCAAGGGCAACCAGCAGGTGAAGCTGGCGGCCAGTCTGCTGCAGCAGGCGCGCGGGGTGAACTATATCGGCTACATCGAGGGCGATGGCCTGTATCGCGGGCTGGCCGATGTGGTGGTGTGCGACGGTTTCGTCGGCAACATCCTGCTCAAGTCCAGCGAGGGGTTGGCGGCGATGGTCGCGGCCCGTCTCGAGGAATTGTTCAATTCCAGTCTGCCGGCCAAGGCGGTGGGGCTGATGGCCATGCCGTTCCTCCGCCGGCTGCGCGGCGATCTCACGCCGTCGCAGCACAATGGTGCGAGTTTCCTGGGTCTGCAGGGCATCGTGGTGAAGAGTCATGGCAGTGCGAAGGAGGAGGGGATTCAGAGTGCGTTGCGTCGGGCATTGCTCGAAGTTCGTGAGAATCTGCCTCAACGGCTGCATGGCCGGCTGGAACATCTGCTCTAATGTGTGACCGCGGTCGCCAGACCGTCATCCAACTGTCAGTTCAATACGCCAGGCTTCCGCTGGCGATATCCATTTGACGACACAGACAAAAAGGGAACTGTTGCAATGTCCGCATCCCTCGCCTTCGTATTCCCCGGTCAAGGTTCGCAGTCCCTCGGCATGCTTGCCGAGCTGGGCGCCCAGCACGCCATCGTGCGCGATACCTTTGCCGAAGCCTCCGCAGCCCTGGGTTATGACCTCTGGGCCCTGGTGCAGGAGGGGCCGGAAGAGCGCCTGAACCAGACCGACAAGACCCAGCCCGCCATTCTCACCGCTTCCATCGCCCTGTGGCGTCTGTGGCAAGCCGAAGGTGGCGCGCAGCCGGCCTACGTTGCCGGTCATAGCCTGGGTGAATACTCCGCGCTGGTCGCCGCCGGCAGCCTGGCTTTCGCCGATGCGGTGAAGCTGGTCGAGCGTCGTGGCCAGCTGATGCAGGAAGCTGTTCCCGCCGGTACCGGCGGCATGGCGGCCATCCTCGGTCTGGAAGATGCCGATGTGCTGGCAGCTTGTGCCGAGGCCGCCCAGGGCGAAGTGGTCAGCGCCGTGAACTTCAACGCGCCGGGCCAGGTGGTGATCGCCGGTGCGGCCAAGGCCGTGGAGCGCGCCATCGAAGGCTGCAAGGCTCGCGGCGCCAAGCGTGCCGTGGCGCTGCCGGTCAGCGTGCCGTCGCACTGCGAGCTGATGCGTCCGGCTGCCGAGCGTTTTGCCGAGGCCGTCGAAGCTGTTCAGTGGCAGATGCCGCAGATTGCCCTGGTGCAGAACGTTACCGCTCAGGTGCCGGCTGACCTGGCCGTGCTCAAGCGCGATCTGCTGGCTCAGCTGTACAGTCCGGTACGCTGGGTGGAGAGCGTCCAGCTGCTGGCCGAGAAGGGTGTCACCGACCTGGTCGAATGCGGCCCGGGCAAGGTGCTGGCTGGTTTGAACAAGCGTTGCGCCAAGGGCGTGACCACTCACAATCTGGATTCCGCGGACGCCTTCGGGGCGGCACGCGCGGCGCTGGTCTGACAGGAGATAAAGCATGAGTCTGCAAGGTAAGGTTGCACTGGTTACCGGCGCGAGCCGTGGTATCGGCCAGGCCATCGCCCTGGAGCTGGGTCGCATGGGTGCCACCGTGATCGGCACCGCCACCAGCGAGTCCGGCGCGCAGAAAATTTCCGAATACCTCAAGGCCAATGGCATTCAGGGTTCGGGCATGGTGCTGGATGTCTCCAATGACGAGTCCGTGACCAGCACCCTCGAAGCTATTCAGAAAGAAGCCGGTGCTCCGGCTATCGTCGTCAATAACGCCGGCATCACCCGCGATAACCTGCTGATGCGCATGAAGGACGACGAGTGGTTCGATGTGGTCAACACCAACCTCAACAGCCTCTACCGTCTGTCGAAAGCCGTCCTGCGTGGCATGACCAAAGCGCGCTGGGGCCGCATCATCAACATCGGTTCTGTAGTCGGTGCCATGGGCAATGCCGGGCAGACCAACTACGCTGCTGCGAAGGCCGGCCTGGAAGGCTTCACCCGCGCTCTGGCGCGCGAAGTTGGTTCCCGTGCTATCACTGTCAACGCGGTCGCTCCGGGCTTCATCGACACCGACATGACCCGCGAACTGCCCGAAGCCCAGCGTGAAGCGCTGCTCGGTCAGATCCCGCTGGGTCGACTGGGGCAAGCAGAAGAGATCGCCAAAGTGGTAGCATTCCTCGCTTCCGAGGGCGCAGCTTATGTAACGGGTGCCACGGTACCGGTGAATGGCGGAATGTACATGAGTTGATGTGACGTGTTCCTTCGCGGCGATGTCATATGCGCTGTCTAAAATTCTCCAAGCGTTGTGACGCTGGAATAGACAAAGCATCTGGATTGCCGGGAAGGGGCGTCAGCGTTCAGCTTGAAATGCAGAAAACCCTTTCTATACACTTACCCGCAGCCCAGCTGTACGGATTGTCCATAGGAGTGAAAACAAGGTATGAGCACCATCGAAGAACGCGTCAAGAAGATCGTTGCTGAGCAACTCGGCGTTAAGGAAGAAGAAGTCACCAACAGCGCTTCCTTCGTTGAAGACCTGGGCGCCGACTCCCTTGACACCGTTGAGCTGGTGATGGCTCTGGAAGAGGAATTCGAGACCGAAATCCCCGACGAGCAAGCCGAAAAGATCACCACCGTTCAGGAAGCCATCGACTACATCGTTGCCCACCAGGCATAAGACGTAGTCGTCGGTTCCCCGACGAAAGAAGCCGCACGGCCTGCAAAGGCGTGCGGCTTTTCTTTAGCGCCGGCATCAGCCGGCGTTATTGCCGTGAAACGTATGAGAGGAAGTCACAGTGTCGCGTAGACGCGTAGTCATCACCGGCATGGGTATGTTGTCGCCCCTGGGTGTGGATGTGCCGAGCAGTTGGGAAGGCATTCTCGCCGGGCGCAGTGGTATCGCCCCGATCGAACACATGGACCTGTCCGCCTTCTCCACCCGCTTCGGCGGTTCGGTGAAGGGGTTCGACGTCGAGCAGTACATGTCCGCCAAGGAAGCTCGCAAACTCGACCTGTTCATCCAGTACGGCCTGGCCGCCAGTTACCAGGCGGTACGCGACTCCGGCCTGGAAGTCACCGACGCCAACCGTGAACGCATCGGCGTTGCCATCGGTTCCGGCATCGGCGGTCTGACCAACATCGAAAATACCTGCCGTTCGCTGTTCGAGCAGGGGCCTCGGCGCATCTCGCCGTTCTTCGTGCCCGGCTCGGTCATCAACATGGTTTCCGGGTTCCTGTCGATCAACCTCGGTCTGCAGGGTCCCAACTACGCTATCACCACCGCCTGCACCACCGGCACCCACAACATCGGCATGGCCGCGCGCAACATCGCCTATGGCGAGGCTGACGTGATGGTCGCCGGCGGCTCCGAGATGGCCGCCTGTGGCCTGGGGCTGGGCGGCTTCGGCGCGGCCCGCGCACTGTCCACCCGCAACGACGAGCCGGCCAAGGCCAGCCGTCCGTGGGACAAGGACCGCGACGGCTTCGTGCTCTCCGACGGCGCCGGCGCTCTGGTGCTGGAAGAGCTGGAACACGCCAAGGCGCGTGGCGCGCGTATCTACGCCGAAGTCGTAGGCTTTGGCATGAGCGGCGACGCTTACCACATGACCGCTCCGCCGGAAAACGGCGCGGGTGCTGCGCGCTGCATGAAGGCGGCGCTGCGTGACGCCGGCCTGAACCCGGAGCAGGTCGATTACATCAATGCCCACGGCACCTCCACGCCGGCCGGCGACATCGCGGAAATCGCCGCGGTGAAGTCGATCTTCGGCGAGCATGCCTACCGGTTGTCGATGAGCTCCACCAAGTCCATGACGGGTCACCTGCTGGGTGCTGCCGGTGCGGTCGAGGCGATCTTCTGCGTGCTCGCCCTGCGCGACCAGGTGGCGCCGCCGACCATCAACCTGGACAACCCCGACGAAGGCTGCGATCTGGACCTGGTGGCGCACCAGCCCAAGGAGCGTCCGATCGATATCGCCCTGTCGAACTCCTTCGGCTTTGGTGGCACCAACGGTTCCCTGGTGTTCCGCCGGTTCCACGGCTGATGCTGAGCTGGGTCGACGGCCGCAGCGCCCAGGTCCTGTCCGTGAGGGATCGCGGACTGGCCTACGGCGATGGCCTGTTCGAAACCATTCGCGTGTCGGCAGGCCGTCCGCGCCTGTTGGCACGCCACATGGCCCGGTTGGAAGAGGGCGTGCAACGCCTGGCCCTGCCGGTCTCGCTGGAGCGGGTCGAAGACGAACTGCTGCGCTTCAGTACGGCATTGGGCGATGGCGTCGCCAAGCTGATGCTGACCCGTGGCGAAGGCGCGCGCGGCTATGCGCCGCAGGCGGACGCCCAGGTGCGTCGCCTGTTGCTCGGCTCCCCGGCGCCGGCCTACCCGGCAAAGCATGGGGAGGAGGGCGTGCAGCTCTTCCCCTGTGCCACGCGCCTGGCCGAGCAGCCCTTGCTGGCCGGCCTCAAGCACCTCAATCGCCTGGAGCAGGTGCTGGCACGCGCCGAATGGGATGATCCGACCTTTGCCGAGGGTCTGATGCGCGATGTATCCGGGCGGATCGTCGAAGGCGTGTTCAGCAATCTGTTCCTGGTCCGCAATGGCGAACTGGTCACCGCCGAGCTCAGCCGTTGCGGCGTTGCCGGCGTGATGCGCGCCGAAGTGATCGAGCGCGCCAGCGAACTCGGGCTACCGGTCATCGTGCGGGATATCGACTTCGCCGAACTGGCGCAGGTCGACGAGGTCTTTCTCTGCAACAGCCTCTACGGCATCTGGCCGGTGCGTGGCTTTGCCGGTCGTGCTTGGCCGGTCGGGCCGCTGACCCGTAAACTGCAAGGCCAACTTCGCGAACTTCTGGATTCCTGACACGTGATTCGCAAATTGCTGGTGCTGCTGGAAGGCGGCCTGCTGCTGGTCGGGCTCGTGCTGGGCCTCGCGGCCTGGGAGCAGCACCGCGCGCTGCAACAGCCGCTCCAGCTCACCGAAGAGCGATTGCTCGATGCGCCTTCCGGGGCGACGCCGGGCGGACTGCTGACCCGCTTGCAGGACGAGGACGTGCTGCATGGCGCGTTCTGGCTGCGCCTGTACTGGCGCTTCAACCTTGCCGGCGAGGCGCTGCACAGCGGCGAATACCGCCTCAAGCCCGGCATGACTGCCGCCGAATTGCTCGACCAGTGGCGCGACGGTGACGTGGTGCAGTACGGCCTGACCCTGGTCGAAGGCTGGACCTTCCATCAGGTGCGTGAGCTGCTCGCTCGCCAGCCCAAGCTCGGCCAGACCCTGGCCGGCCTCAGCGATGCCGAGGTGATGGCCAAACTGGGCAAGCCGGGAGTTTTCCCCGAAGGGCGCTTCTTCCCGGATACCTACCGTTTCGTCCGTGGCACCCGTGACATCGACCTGCTGAAACAGGCCTACCAGCGCATGGACAACATCCTTGCCGAAGAGTGGGACAAGCGTGAATCGGACCTGCCGTACAAGGATGCCTACCAGGCGCTGATCATGGCCTCGCTGGTGGAGAAGGAAACCGGCGTACCGCAGGAGCGCGGCCAGATCGCCGGGGTCTTCGTGCGTCGCCTGGAAAAGAACATGCTGCTGCAGACCGACCCGACCGTCATCTACGGCATGGGCGATCGCTATGCCGGCAAGATCACCCGCGCCGATCTGCGCGAGGCGACCCCCTACAACACCTACGTGATCGCCGGCCTGCCGCCGACGCCCATCGCCCTGCCGGGGCGTGAGGCCATCCACGCGGCGCTCAATCCGGTGCCCGGACAGAGCCTGTACTTCGTCGCGCGGGGCGATGGCAGCCATGCCTTCTCCGACAACCTCGACGATCACAACAAGGCGGTCCAGGAATTCCAGCTCAAGCGTCGCGCCGACTACCGTTCCAGCCCGGCACCGGTGCTCGCGCCGAACGCCCCCGCTGGCGATGCCCCGGCGACGCAGTAGCCCGACAAGAGATCAAGGAGAGCCGAGTGACCGGCCTGTTCATCACCCTGGAAGGCCCCGAAGGCGCGGGCAAGAGCACCAACCGCGAATACCTGGCCGAACGCCTGCGCGAGCGCGGCATCGAAGTCCAGCTCACTCGCGAACCCGGCGGTACCCCGCTGGCCGAGCGTATTCGCGAACTGCTGCTGGCGCCCAGCGACGAAAAGATGGCGGTGGACACCGAGCTGCTGCTGGTTTTTGCAGCTCGCGCCCAGCATATCGCCGAGGTGATCCGCCCGGCCCTGGCGCGCGGCGCCGTGGTGCTGTGCGACCGTTTCACCGACGCCACCTACGCCTATCAGGGCGGTGGCCGCGGCCTGCCGGTGGAGCGCATCGCTCAACTGGAAGCCTTCGTCCAGGGCGGTCTGCGCCCGGACCTGACCTTGGTCTTCGATCTGCCGGTGGAAATCGGCCTGTCCCGCGCCGCAGCTCGCGGCCGGCTCGACCGTTTCGAGCAGGAGGGCCGTGCCTTCTTCGAAGCCGTGCGCAGCACCTATCTGGATCGCGCCCGCGCGGAGCCCGCGCGCTACCGCATCGTCGATGCCGCCCAGCCGCTGGCCGAGGTGCAGCGCAACCTGGATGCGCTGCTGCCGAGCCTGCTGGAGCGCCTGCATGGCTGATATCTATCCCTGGCAGCAGGGCCTCTGGCAGCAACTGAGCGGTCGCGAGCGACATGCCCACGCCTACCTGCTGCACGGTCCGGCCGGAATCGGCAAGCGTGTGCTGGCAGACAACCTGGTACACCTGCTGCTCTGCCAGAAACCGACGAACGGTAAGGCCTGTGGCCAGTGCAAGGCCTGCCAGCTGCTCGCTGCCGGTACCCACCCGGATTTCTTCCTGCTGGAGCCGGAAGAGCCGGAGAAGCCCATCCGTGTCGACCAGGTGCGTGAATTGGTGGGTTTCGTGGTGCAGACCGCTCAGCTGGGCGGGCGCAAGGTGGTGCTGCTGGAGCCCGCGGAAGCCATGAACCTGAATGCTTCCAACGCCCTGCTGAAAAGCCTGGAGGAGCCCTCCGGCGACACGGTGCTGCTGCTTATCAGCCACCAGCCCAGCCGGCTGCTGCCGACCATCAAGAGCCGCTGCGTGCAGCAGGCCTGCCCGCAACCGACCGCGGAGCAGAGCCGTGCGTGGCTGGCCGGTGCCTTGCCGGAGGAGTCGACGGAGGGGCTGGACGAGTTGCTGGTACTGGCCGGCGGTTCGCCGCTCACCGCACTGCGCCTGCATGGGCAGGGCGTTCGCGAGCAGCGCGCGCAGGTGGTGGACGGGGTGAAGAAGCTGCTCAAGCAGCAGGTCGCCCCCAGCCAGTTGGCGGAGAGCTGGAACGCGATGCCTCTGCCGCTGTTGTTCGACTGGTTCTGCGACTGGGCCTTGCTGACCCTGCGCTACCAGCTGGCGCGCGACGAAACCGGCCTTGGATTGGCCGATATGCGCAAGGTGGTGCAGTACCTCGCCGAGAAATCAGGGCAGGGCAAGGTGCTGGCGATGCAGGACTGGTTGCTGGTGCAGCGGCAGAAAGTCCTGAACAAAGCCAACCTCAATCGTGCCTTGCTTCTCGAAGCCTTGCTCGTGCAGTGGGCAAGCCTCCCTGGGCCGGGCTAGAATCCGCCCATTGGATACAACTGCCAGGACAGCTGAATGAGCTTGCCACCGAATCTGGGTCCGCGGAACGGAATCCTGTCCCTGACGATCAAGGACAAGTCCGTACTGTATGCCGCCTACATGCCGTTCATTCGCAACGGTGGTCTGTTCATCCCGACCAACAAGACCTACAAGCTGGGCGATGAGGTCTTCATGCTGCTCAACCTGATGGATGAGCCGGAGAAGATCCCGGTGGCCGGCAAGGTTGTCTGGATCACCCCCAAAGGCGCCCAGGGCAACCGTGCGGCGGGTATCGGCGTGCAGTTCAACGACGGCGACAATACTGCGCGCAACAAGATCGAGACTTACCTCGCCGGCGCGCTGAAGTCGGACCGCCCGACCCATACCATGTAGCTCATACCCTGTAGAATAGGCAGGCTGTACAGGCTGCAAACACGAAGCGCCCCCTGGGGCGCTTCGTCATTTTCCGGAGAGTGTTTTCATGCTGGTCGATTCCCACTGCCACCTCGATCGCCTCGATCTCGCCGCCCACGGCGGTTCGCTGGATGCTGCGCTGGACGCTGCCCGCGCGCGTGGCGTCAGCCAGTTCCTGTGCATCGGCGTCAGCGCGGACAACGCCAGGGCGGTCAAGGACCTGGCTGACCGCTATGCCGACGTGCACTGCTCGGTGGGCGTGCATCCGCTGGACCTGGAGCCGGGCAGCGCGCCGGCGCTGGACTGGCTGCTGGGCGAGCTGAATCACCCACGCGTGGTCGCCATCGGCGAGACCGGCCTGGATTACCACTACGAGCCCGAAGCCGCCGAACTGCAGCAGGAAGCCTTCCGCCTGCACCTGGAAGCGGCGAAGGTCACCGGCAAGCCCGTCATCGTCCACACCCGTGAAGCCCGCGCCGATACCCTGGCGCTGCTACGCGAGGCCGCGCTGCCGCAGGCCGGCGTGCTGCACTGCTTCACCGAGGATTGGGAGATGGCCAGGGCGGCGCTGGATATCGGCTTCTACATCTCGCTGTCGGGCATCGTTACCTTCCGCAATGCCGAACAGTTGCGCGAGGTGGCGCGCCAGGTGCCGGCCGACCGCCTGCTGGTGGAAACCGATTCGCCTTACCTCGCCCCGGTGCCGTACCGTGGCAAGCCGAACCTGCCGGAGTACGTGCGCGAAGTCGCCGAGTACCTGGCTGTGCTGCGCGGCGTGAGCTTCGAGGCCCTGGCCGAGCAGACCACCGCCAACTTCCGTCGCCTGTTCCCGCTGGCCGCCTGATTGCCGAGGCGGGCGAAGCGCGGCTGCGGCGATTGCGGCGGTGCGTTTACAAAAATCGCGCGCAAAAAAAACCCGGGTTCTGGGGGATGAATCCGGGTCAAGACCATTAGGAGTGTAACAATAAGGTACGCGATCCTCGGTACCTTCACCGGCGGGGCACTTGGGGGGAGATGCCGCGCACCGGTATTCATAAGTATTGGTCAAGATGACGCGGCTGCCACAGAGGGCCGGGTATTTTTTAAACGGATTTGGAATACATCACGGCGGGCTGAGCACCTGGGCTCATTCCTGCGCGATATCGGCGATCAATGCCAGGGTTTCCTCGATCACCTGTTCCGTCGTGTAGAAGTGCGGTGAGAAGCGAATACCGGCGCCGCGCTGGATGCAGACCACCTGTTCCGCGCGCAGGCGCTCCAGTAGCCGGGCATTGTCCCAACCGGCCAGGCTGAAAGTCAGGATGCCCGCGCGGCGCGCCGGACTCAGCGGGCTGTGCAGGGCCGCGCCGGCGATCCGCGCCAGTCCGTCCTGCAACTGCTGTACGCGCTCCTCCACCAAGGCGCCCACTTTCGTCATGCCAACTTCTTCCAGCAGGCTCAGGCTGGCGTCGAGCGCCACCGCGCCGAGCATGTTCGGGCTGCCGCACTCGAAGCGCCGCGCGCTGCGTGCCGGTTGCCAATCGGCCGAATCGTAGTTGCCGGCGTTTTCCAGCATATGCCAGCCGTACTCCTGCAGCGCCAGTTGTTCCCGTTCGGCGGCGCGGCAATAGAACACGCCCAGGCCTTCCGGGCCGAGCATCCACTTGTGGCCGTCGGCCATGGCGAAGGCGCAGTCGTAGGCCTGGACATCGAAGGGCAGGGCGCCGAGTTGCTGGATGGCGTCGATGCAGAACAACACGCTGCGCTGGCGGCAACCCGCGCCGAGGCGTTCCAGGTCCATGCGCAGCCCGCTGGCGTACTGTACGGCGCTGATCGACAGCAGGCGCGTACGCGGGCCGCAGGCGGCGAGCAGATCACCCTCGGGGTCGGCGCCGTTCAGGTTGACCTGAATGACCTCGACCCCCCTGGGCTTGAGCGCCTCCCAGACGATTCGATTGGAGGGGAACTCCTGGTCGCTGATCACCACCTGGTCGCCCGCGCGCCAGTCCAGGCCGAAGGCGACGAACGACAGCGCCTCGGAGGTGTTCTTCACCAGTGCGATATCGCCGGTGGTCTGGGCGTTGAGCAGGCGCGCCAGGCGCTCGCGCAGGCGCTTTTCGATGGTCAGCCACTGCGGGTAGTCGCGGGCACCGAGCAGGACGTTCTCCTGGGCAAACGCGGCAACCGCATCGGCCGCTCGCTTGGGCCAGGGCGCTACAGCTGCGTGGTTCAGGTAGCGAAGGCCGAACTGTTGGGGAAATTCGTGGGCGAAGCTAATCATGTCGGATGGTCCGTGCAATTTGGCGCTGAATAGGCATAATACGCGGCTTCGAATTTTGACTATTTTTGACCGAACAGTCTTTTTATGCAGAAAGAGCCGCGCAAGGTTCGCGAATTCCGTCGTCGCGAACAGGAAATCCTCGACACCGCCCTCAAGCTGTTCCTGGAGCAGGGCGAAGACAGTGTCACGGTCGAAATGATCGCCGATGCGGTGGGTATCGGCAAAGGCACCATCTACAAGCACTTCAAGTCCAAGGCCGAGATCTATCTGCGCCTGATGCTGGACTACGAGCGCGACCTGGCGGCGCTGTTCCATTCCGAAGATGTGGCACGGGACAAGGAGCGCCTGTCGCGCGCCTACTTCGAGTTCCGCATGCGCGATCCGCAGCGCTACCGCCTGTTTGATCGTCTGGAAGAGAAGGTGGTGAAGACCAGCCAGGTCCCGGAGATGGTCGAGGAGCTGCACAAGATCCGCGAATCCAACTTCGAGCGCCTGAGCCAGCTGATCAAGGAACGCATCGCGGCGGGCAAGCTGGAAGACGTGCCGGCCTACTTCCACTACTGCGCCGCCTGGGCGCTGGTGCACGGCGCCGTGGCGCTGTACCACTCGCCGTTCTGGCGCGAAGTGCTGGAGGACCAGGAGGGCTTCTTCCAGTTCCTCATGGACATCGGCGTGCGCATGGGCAACAAGCGCAAGCGCGACGGCGATACGCCGGCCGCCTGAGTCGATATTCGCACTGTCCATCGTCGCTCGTGCGACAGGTCGGCGGGTGAGGGTGGGGATATACTGAACGGATAATCCCCGCCGGAGCCGAACATGATCGTCGACCGCCAGGGCAGGCGCTTTCGCAACCTTCGGGTCAGCCTGACCGCCGCCTGCAACTACGCCTGCACCTACTGCGTGCCGGACGGCAAGCGTCTGGTCGCTGCGCAGGACGAGCTGTCGGCCGAATCCCTGGTGCGTGGCGTCGCCTACCTGATCGAAGCGGCCGGCATCGAGCGCCTGCGGGTGACCGGCGGCGAGCCGCTGGTCAGTCCCAAGCTGGATATTTTCCTGCATGGCGTCAGTCGCCTCGGTCTGCAGGACATCGCCATCACCACCAACGGCCAGCTGTTGTCGAAGAAGCTGCCGTTGCTGCTGGATTGCGGTATCCGACGTCTCAACGTTTCCCTCGATACCCTGGATGCCGATGCCTTCCGTCGCATCGCCCGTGGCGGTGATCTGGCGACCGTGCTCAAGGGGCTCGAAGAGGCTCGCGCGGCTGGCCTGAAGATCAAGCTCAACATGGTGCCGCTGCGCGGGCAGAACCTCGACCAGGTGCTGCCGCTGCTGGACTACTGCCTGGAGCACGGCTTCGAGCTGCGCTTCATCGAGTTGATGCGCATGGGGCACCTGGCCCGGGACCCGAATGCCTTCAACCAGCAGTTCATCGGCATGCAGGAGCTGCTGGAGCTGATTGGTTCGCGCCACCCCTACATCCAGGCCAACGCGCCCGTGGATGCCACCGCGCTGCGCTACGAAGTGCCGGGACAGGGCTTCTTCGGCGTGATCGCCAACGAAAGTGTACCGTTCTGCCGTACCTGCTCGCGCCTGCGCCTGTCGTCCACCGGCTGGCTGCATGGCTGCCTGTCGTCGAGCAATCGCCATTACGTCGGCGATCTCCTCGATAAACCCCGTCATCAGGCCCTGCCGGCGCTCCAGCGCCTGCTGGTTCGGGCGTTGGCGGACAAGCAGGAAGTCGCCTTCTCCGGCGGCGTCACCGTCATGAAGATCATCGGCGGTTGATCCGATAGTTTCCGTCGGCCGCTGGCTGAAGCAGAATGGGCGCCGCGCCGGGGCGGCGCATGGCCATCCGGCCGAGTCGCGCCAGTCCGCCGCTTGCTCGAGTCGTATCCCGGCCCGCGATGCTCCGCGTGCCGGGCGGTTTTCCTTGCCCCATCCTCTGTCCTTGTCCGTTGCACCGCGGGAGGTTGCATTGATGCAGGAACGTATCGAACTGGAACAGGGGTTCTGGTTCTTGGTGGTTGTAGCGCTGCTGTTGATCCTGTGCCTGTGGGGTAATGGCGATATCGCCTTCCTCAGCGTCAACGAGGCGCGGAGGGCGGTCACGGTTCGCGAGATGTACCAGGCGAACGACTGGCTGCTGCCGCACATGAACGGCGATCTCTACCTGGCCAAACCGCCGCTCTTCTACTGGCTGGCACTGATTCCGGTGTACCTGACGGGCGCCGTGTCGGAGTGGGCCGTGCGGCTGCCCTCGGCGCTGCTGGCGCTCGCCACGCTGGCCGGCACCTTCTATTGGGGGCGCCGTATCGGTGGGCGTGGCCTTGGCCTGTTCGCCTGCATTTTCCTGGCGGCCAACGCAGGGTTCAGCCAGTTCGCCCGGCGGGCGGAAATCGAGATGACGCTGACCGCGTTCTGCTTCCTGTCCTTGCTCTGCGCATACGTCTATCTGTGCGTCGATGGTCGCCGTCGGTGGAGCATTCTGAGCTACGTCCTGCTCGGTTGCGCCCTGCTGACCAAGGGGCCGGTCAGCCTGCTGCTGGTAACCCTGCCGGTGCTGGTCTTCTCCCTGGTCCAGCGCCAGGAGCGCGCGCGGGCCTACCTGTGCGACATTCCCGGTTGGCTGATCGCCCTGTCGCTGGGAGCGTCCTGGTATGCCGCCGTGACCCTGCACGAGGGCATGGATGTCTGGAAAGCGATCTTCCAGCAGGACATCGTCGACAAGGTCAGCGGCAGCGTCGGCAGCGATCCCTGGTATGCCTATCTGCTGTATCTCGCCGGTGATTTTGCTCCGTTCTGTCTGTTGCTGCTGGTGGGGCCGCGGCAACTCTGGCGGCAGATTCGGCAGAGTCCGCCGCTGCTTCTGGCGCTTTGCGCGACTCTCGTGCCGCTGGTGGTGTTCTCCCTGTTCAGCGACAAGCACGCCAAGTACCTCCTGCCGACCTACCCCTGTGTCGCCCTGCTGCTGGCGTATCACTGGGTTCAGGTCTTTTCCCGGATAGAGGGCTGGCGGCGCAAGGCCATGGTCTGGGCGCCCCTGGTGCTGCTGTTTGGTTTTGTCGTCTTCTATACCGTCCTTGAACGCACGGTCTTCGCCTATCGCTACCAGGCGTTGCCGGAAGTCACCCGGATTGCCGCGGCGCATCCCAGCCTGCCGCTCTACAGTCTCGAGGTGCCGGACATGCGCCTGGTGTATTACGCCGGGCGCCCCGTTGCCCGCTTGTCGGCTGATTCGGCAAACTCGACAGCGGCCGGCCTGCTGTTTGTGCCCGGAAAGTTGCCAGCCTCGCTGCAGGCGTCGGCGCATTGCGTCAGCGACACGGTTCCGAAGTACCTCAGTCGCCGTAAGGAACTTCAGGTCGTGCTGCTGGGCCGCGCCTGCGGCAGCGGAGGGGATACGGCCACGCAGCCGATGGCGGGAAACACCCATGGCTGAACTGCGGCTGCAGTGTCCGAGGGAAGTGCTTACGGGTGGCGCGGAATCTGCATCCTGCGGTCGAGTGCTGGTTTCTCGACGCCGGCCGTGGAGACAAGACATGCGCACCCTTCTGGCGATTCTCGCCATGGCAGCCCTGGCGGGCTGCATGACGCCCAGCGACATGGCCGAGCGCACCGGCTATTACGTGGGCGATGCCGGCTTCCTCGACCACAGCCAGGCCCGTCGCACGGGGAACTGGCGCCTGCAGCCGGACTCGTTCATCTACATCGCCCAGGGCCCCTTCGTGCCGCCCGGCCATCCCTATGCACGGCCGAACGTGGTGGCGGAGGAAGCGTTCAAGGGCTTCGTCGAGTATTTCCCGATGGTGCGGCGCGCCCAGGGGCCGCTGGGGCTTGAGGGGGCGATGAAGGAAGCGCGTGCGGTGGGCGCCAACTATCTGCTCTATACCCGCTTCGCACGTGGGGAAGACAATGTCGGCAGCTACGAAGAGTATGAAGACACCGACAACGCCGTGGGGCGCGACCGCAGCGTGATCCAGGTGATGCTCATCGAAACCTCCAACCGCTACCTGGTGGACAGTGCCACCATCCGCAGTCGCGGCGGTTTTCTGACATTCTATGATGCAGCGCCCGACGACCTGATCGGGCAGCCGCTGGAAGATTACGCCCGCAGCCTGCTGGGCGTGAGGACGCACGAGGAATACCAATGACCGACCCCCTGACGAATCCGGAGCGTGCCGGCAACCTGCTGGCGCAGATTCCCGCCACCAAGGGCAAGGGGCTGCCGCCGGTGCATCTGTGGAACCCGGACTGCTGCGGTGACATCGACATGCGCATCGCTCGCGACGGCACCTGGTATTACCTGGGCACGCCGATCGGGCGCAAGCCGATGGTGCGGCTGTTCTCCACCATCATCCGCCGCGATGGCGACGATTACTTCCTGGTCACGCCGGTGGAAAAGTGCGGGATCACGGTCGACGACGCGCCGTTCGTCGCAATCAGCTTGGTTGTAGAAGGCGAGGGGGAGCAGCAGGTGCTGCGCTTTACCACCAATGTCGAGGATGACGTGGTAGCCGATGCCGCGCACCCGATTCGCGTGGAGCTTGATCCGCAGACCCAGGAGCCGTCGCCCTACGTGCTGGTGCGGGTGAACCTGGAGGCGCTGATCCATCGCAACGTGTTCTATCAGTTGGTCGAACTAGCCGTCAGCCGCGAGATCGATGGGCAGGAATGGCTGGGTGTGTGGAGTTCGGGCGAGTTCTTCCCCATAGCTCCACAACCGTGACTCTATAGTCCGAATGAGTCTGGTAGTTCTTTTTTTGGTCTGCTACACGCCCTCGGCCAGAGGATTTCGGTTAAAAAAAAGGCTCCCGAATGGGAGCCTTTTTCATTACCGCCAACGCATTACATGTTGGGGTAGTTCGGGCCGCCGGTACCTTCCGGTGCCACCCAGGTGATGTTCTGGGCCGGGTCCTTGATGTCGCAGGTCTTGCAGTGCACGCAGTTCTGCGCGTTGATCTGGAAGCGCTTGCTACCGTCGTCGTTGCTCACCACTTCGTACACGCCGGCCGGGCAGTAGCGCTGCGCAGGCTCGTCGTAGAGCGGCAGGTTCTTCTGCACCGGCACGCTCGGGTCGGTCAGCTTCAGGTGGATCGGCTGGTCTTCCTCGTGGTTGGTGTTGGAGAGGAACACCGAGGACAGCTTGTCGAAGCTGATCTTGCCGTCGGGCTTGGGGTAATCGATCTTCGGCGCTTCGCTGGCCTTCTTCAGGGTCGCGTAGTCCGGAGTGGTGTCGTGCAGGGTGAACGGAATCTTGCCGCCGAAGATGTTCTGGTCGATGAAGTTGAACGCACCGCCACCGATGGCGCCGAACTTGTGCATCGCCGCGCCGAAGTTGCGGCTGCGGAACAGCTCGTCGTACAGCCAGCTGCCCTTGAACGCATCGACGTAGTTGGTCAGCTCGTCGCCGCCTTCGCGGCCGGCGAACAGGGCTTCGGCCACGGATTCGGCGGCCAGCATGCCGGACTTCATGGCGGTGTGGCTGCCCTTGATCTTGGCGAAGTTCAGGGTGCCCAGGTCGCAACCGATCAGCGCGCCGCCCGGGAAGACCATCTTCGGCAGCGAGTTCAGGCCGCCCTTGCAGATGGCGCGAGCGCCGTAAGCCACGCGCTTGCCGCCTTCCAGGTACTGCTTGATCACCGGGTGGTGCTTGTAGCGCTGGAACTCGTCGAACGGCGACAGGTGCGGGTTGGTGTAGGACAGGTCGATGATCAGGCCGACCACCACCTGATTGTTCTCCAGGTGATAGAGGAAGGAACCGCCCGGGTTCTCGTCGTTCAGCGGCCAGCCGGCGGTGTGCACCACCAGGCCCTGCTCGTGCTTGGCCGGGTCGATGTCCCAGATTTCCTTGATGCCGATGCCGTAATGCTGGGCGTCGGCTTCGCTGTCGAGCTTGTACTTCTTGATCAGCTGCTTGCCGATGTGGCCACGGCAGCCTTCGGCGAACAGGGTGTACTTGGCGCGCAGTTCCATGCCGGGGGTGTAGTAACCCTCTTTCGGATTGCCTTCGCGGTCGACGCCCAGGTCACCGGTGACGATGCCGCGCACCACGCCATTTTCGTCGATCAGCGCTTCCTGGGCGGCGAAGCCCGGGTAGATCTCGACGCCCAGGCCTTCGGCCTGCTGGGCCAGCCAGCGGCACAGGTTGCCCAGGGAAATGATGTAGTTGCCTTCGTTGTGCATGGTCTTGGGCACGAAGAAGTTCGGCACCTTGGCCGCCGCTTCCGGGCTCTTCAGCACATAGATGTCGTCACGCTTGACCGGGGTGTTCAGCGGCGCTTCGAGCTCTTTCCAGTTGGGGAACAGCTCGTTCAGCGCGCGCGGTTCGAACACGGCGCCGGAGAGGATGTGGGCGCCCACTTCGGAACCCTTCTCGACCACACAGACGCTGATTTCCTGACCGGCGTCGGCGGCCTTCTGCTTCAGTCGGCAGGCGGCGGACAGACCGGCAGGGCCGGCGCCGACGATGACGACGTCGAATTCCATAAATTCGCGTTCCACTATCGATCTCTCCTGAATCAAGGCTCTGGGCATTTTGTAGGTATTGGGTTGGGCGTGCCCCCACCCGGTAAGAGCGGGGCGCATTATAGCTAGACCTGTTGCTATATCTAAACCCTTTATCGAGCGCAATACAAACGTTTGTTTGAATCGCCCGTAGCCCTGATAGAATCGGGGTCCGCGGCTTATGTTGGGGTATTTTCGTGTATTGACCCGCCAGGGCGATGCGGTCAAGATACCTGCGGTTTTGCGGTCGCGGTCTCGCTGGATGTAGTCGCAGATGGCGTGCACTACCAGCCAGGCCTGTCTGGCGACATTCCTATTCACCGGAGAATAACGAGGAATCCATGAAGGTTCTTGTAGCTGTCAAACGAGTGGTTGACTATAACGTCAAGGTCCGCGTCAAGGCGGACAACTCCGGCGTCGATCTCGCCAACGTCAAGATGTCCATGAACCCCTTCTGCGAAATCGCCGTGGAAGAAGCCGTTCGCCTGAAAGAGAAAGGCGTCGTCACCGAGATCGTTGCGGTCTCCGTCGGCCCGACCGCTGCCCAGGAGCAACTGCGTACCGCGCTGGCTCTGGGTGCCGATCGCGCCATCCTCGTTGAATCCAACGAAGAACTGAGCTCCCTGGCCATCGCCAAGGCGCTGAAGGCCCTCGTCGACAAAGAGCAGCCGCAGCTGGTCATCCTCGGCAAGCAGGCCATCGACAGCGACAACAACCAGACCGGCCAGATGCTGGCTGCGCTGACCGGCTACGCCCAGGGCACCTTCGCCTCCAAGGTCGAAGTGGCTGGCGACAAGGTCAACGTCACCCGTGAAATCGACGGCGGCCTGCAGACCGTTGCCCTGAACCTGCCGGCGATCGTCACCACCGACCTGCGCCTGAACGAGCCGCGCTACGCGTCGCTGCCCAACATCATGAAGGCGAAGAAGAAGCCGCTGGACGTGGTGACCCCGGACGCCCTGGGCGTTTCCACCGCTTCCACCGTGAAGACCGTGAAAGTCGAAGCTCCGGCTGCCCGTAGCGCTGGCATCAAGGTCAAGTCCGTTGCCGAACTGGTCGAGAAACTGAAGAACGAGGCGAAAGTAATCTGATGGCTATCCTGGTAATCGCTGAGCACAACAACGGCGCACTGGGCGCTGCCACCCTGAACACCGTCGCTGCCGCGCAGAAGATCGGTGGCGACATCGCCGTCCTGGTCGCTGGCCAGAACGTCGGTGGCGTGGCCGAAGCTGCTGCCAAGATCGCAGGCGTTTCCAAGGTGCTGGTCGCCGACAACGCCGCCTACGCTCACCAGCTGCCGGAGAACGTCGCTCCGCTGATCGCTGAGCTGGGCAAGGGCTACAGCCACGTGCTGGCCGCCGCCACCACCAACGGCAAGAACTTCCTGCCGCGCGTTGCCGCCCTGCTGGACGTCGACCAGATCTCCGAGATCATCGAAGTCGTCAGCGCCGACACCTTCAAGCGCCCGATCTACGCCGGTAACGCCATCGCTACCGTGCAGTCCTCGGCTGCCGTCAAGGTCATCACTGTGCGTGGCACCGGCTTCGACGCCGCTGCTGCCGAAGGCGGTTCCGCCGCCGTTGAAGCGGTTTCCGGCCCGGCTGACGCCGGCAAGTCCGCCTTCGTCGGCGAAGAGCTGGCCAAGTCCGACCGTCCGGAACTGACCGCTGCCAAGATCGTGGTCTCCGGTGGCCGCGGCATGGGCAATGGCGACAACTTCAAGATCCTCTACGCCCTGGCCGACAAGCTGGGCGCCGCTGTCGGTGCTTCCCGCGCCGCGGTCGATGCCGGCTTCGTGCCGAACGACATGCAGGTCGGCCAGACCGGCAAGATCGTTGCACCGCAGCTGTACATCGCGGTGGGCATCTCCGGTGCCATCCAGCACCTGGCGGGCATGAAGGATTCCAAGGTCATCGTTGCGATCAACAAGGACGAAGAGGCGCCGATCTTCCAGGTCGCCGACTACGGTCTGGTCGCCGACCTGTTCGAAGCCGTACCGGAGCTGGAAAAGGCCGTCTGAGCCCGATCCGCTTTCTGAAGGAACCCGCCCTGGTGGCGGGTTCTTTCATTTCAGGTCCTTGATTTCCCTAGGGAAAGGGATGATTTGCCACGTGCATGACCCATTGGTCACGAATCTTCGCCGATAAGTCCCCGGACGAAGGTGTCTCATCTACAATGCGCGACGTCTCCAGTTCCTGAATGTGTTCAATCGACACCTGGCTACCGAGGTTTTCATGATCATCAAACCGCGCGTGCGTGGCTTCATCTGCGTCACTACCCACCCGACCGGCTGTGAAGCCAACGTCAAGGAACAGATCGAGTACGTCGAGGCGCATGGCCCCATCGCCAACGGTCCGAAGAAGGTCCTGGTCATCGGTTCCTCCACCGGTTACGGCCTGGCCGCGCGCATCAGCGCCGCCTTCGGTGCCGGCGCCGACACCCTGGGCGTGTTCTTCGAGCGTCCGGGCAGCGAGACCAAAGCGGGCACCGCCGGCTGGTACAACTCGGCCGCCTTCGAGAAGTTCGCCAAGGCCAAGGGCCTGTATGCGCGCAGCATCAACGGCGACGCATTCTCCGACGAAGTGAAGAAGGTCACTATCGAAACCATCAAGCAGGACCTGGGCAAGGTCGACCTGGTGGTCTACAGCCTGGCCGCTCCGCGCCGCACCCATCCGAAGACCGGCGAGGTCTTCAACTCCGTGCTCAAGCCGGTCGGCAAGACCGTCAACTTCCGTGGTCTGGACACCGACAAGGAAGTGATCAAGGAAAGCGTGATGGAGCCGGCCACCGCTGAGGAAATTGCCAACACCGTAGCCGTGATGGGCGGTGAAGACTGGCAGATGTGGATCGACGCCCTGCAGGAAGCCGGTGTGCTGGCCGATGGCGCCAAGACCACCGCCTTCACCTATCTGGGCGAAGAGATCACCCACGACCTGTACTGGAACGGCTCCATCGGCGCCGCCAAGAAGGATCTGGACCAGAAGGTCCTGGGCATTCGCGAGAAGCTGGTCGCCACCGGCGGTGATGCCCGCGTTTCCGTGCTCAAGGCTGTGGTCACCCAGGCCAGCTCGGCCATCCCGATGATGCCGCTGTACCTGTCGCTGCTGTTCAAGGTGATGAAGGAGAAGGGCACCCACGAGGGTTGCATCGAGCAGGTTGATGGCCTGTTCCGCGAGAGCCTGTATGGCGCCGAGCCGCACCTGGATGCCGACGGTCGCCTGCGCGCCGACTACAAGGAGCTGCAGCCGGACGTGCAGGACACCGTGAAGGACCTGTGGAACAAGGTGACCAACGAGAACCTGTACCAGCTGACCGACTTCACCGGCTACAAGACCGAGTTCCTCCGTCTGTTCGGCTTCGAGATCGCCGGCGTGGACTACGAGCAGGACGTCAATCCGGACGTGCAGATTCCCAATCTGATCCAGCTCTGAGGTTGAAGCCCGGCCACTGGCCGGACCTTCGGCTCAAACAGAAACGGCGCCCTCGGCGCCGTTTCTGTTTTCAGCTCCTTCAGTTGGCTGCAGTGACCGGTGCCTGGCTGTGCTGGAGGAAATCCAGATACAGCCTGGCGGTTTCTTCAGGCCGTTCGATCATCGGCACATGGCCGCAATCGCGCAGGATGGCTACGCTGGGTCTCTTCAGCAGCGGTTTCATCACGTCGATGCTGGACACGTCCAGCACCCGGTCGCGATCGCCCCACAGCAGCAGGGTCGGTGCGGTGATCTTCGGCAGTTCCGGCTCCAGCGGGATGTAACGTTCGCGCAGTTGCTGGAAGACCATGTTGTTGAAGGCGCTGCGCTCCAGCGAACGTTCCGCCACGTAGTGCTCCAGCCGCGAGGGCATTGGCGGCCGCTGCACGAAGACGAAGTCGAGCAGGGCGGGGAAGTCCTCCACCGAGCGCAGCACCAGTGGGTTGTTTTCGCCCTTGAACAGGCGCTGGAACAGCTCGCTCTGATGGGGTGCCATGACCCCGGCGTTGTCGAACAGGCCGGCCGATAGAACTTCGTTCGGATGGCGCGCGGCGAGCAGGGCGGCGATGTGCCCGCCCATGGAGTTGCCGACCACGTGGTAGCGGCCGATGCCCAGTTCGCGCATGAAGTCCGCCAGGCGTTCGGCCTGGGTGCCGACGTCGTAACTGATGTTCTGTGGCCGGCTGCTGTCGCCGAAGCCCGGAAGGTCGACGGCGATGACGTGGTAGCGGTTGGTGAGGTAGCGGGCGAAGCGCAGCCAGTTGCTCTTGTCGGCGCCGAAACCGTGGACCAGCAGGATGGTCTGGGCCTTGTCCGGGCCGCCCTCGTAGTAGCGGATGTCGAGGTTGTCCACCGTCAGTCCGCGCTCGCTCAGTCCCGCGCGGCTGCTCTCGGCGAATTGCGCGGTGGCCAGCAGCGTGGCGGGAACGGCATAGAACACGCCCGCCGTGGCGGCGAGCAACAGGACGAGGAACAGAAGGGCTTTCTTCATGAGAAGTCCTTATTACCAAATCGGGATGGTGTGCTTTACGCTAGCACTTTGCAGGTCTAAGCATGACCGTTCTTACTTCCGGTAAGCGAGATTAACCATGCTCCATTACTCGATGATGCTGCGTGCAGCTCTTCTGCTGGTGACCTTTTCGGTTTCCCTGGCGGGCCTCGCCGCGGGCAAGTGCGAGCGCCTGGTCGCCACCGGCAACCCGGAGTACCCGCCGTATCTGTGGCGCGACCCGATGAAGCCCGAGCGCCTGATCGGCGCCAATGCCGACCTGCTGGAGCAGATTGGCAAGGCCATCGGCGTGGACATCCGGGTGATCTACACCGGCTCCTGGGCTCGGGCACAGGAGGAAGCTCGGCTGGGGCGCGTCGATCTGATCGCCGGCGCCTTCCTGACGCCGGAGCGGCTGGAGACCATGGATTACGTCCATCCCGCCTTCCTCAGCACTGACAGCGTGGTCTGGACGCGCAAGGATGCCACCTTACCCTATACGCGCTGGGAGGACCTGCGCGGCCTGAAGGGCGGCACCCTGGTGAACAACAGCTTCGGTGCGGATTTCGACAGCTTCGCCAAGCAGCAATTGACCCTGGAGGAGGTGCCCAGCCTCACCCAGGCCTTCCAGAAGCTGCTGCTCAAGCGTTCCGATTATGTGATCTACGAGCACTATCCGGGCCTGGCGGTGGCCGCTACCCTCGGCATGGTGGATGACCTCCAGCCACTGGAGCCGCCGGTTTCCAGCGAGGGTCTGTACCTCACCCTGGCGCACAACTCGGCCTGCAACGACCCCTGGCTGCGCGGACAACTGGCGAAAAAAATGACAGAATTGACGGCCGCCGGAGTCCCGCAGCGCTTGCTGCAGGACAACCTGGCCCGCTGGAAGGGGCAGCAGTTGCAGCCCGCCAGCACTCCCACCCAGTAGGACAACAGATTTCGTGATCAATCGACGGATGATGGCCGCCGGTCTGGCTCTTTTTGCCCTGGCCGGTTGCGCAACGAACGACCCTGCACCCACCGAGCAGATGCGCCTCACCGAGCAGGCGCTGGAACAGGCCAAGGCGGTGGGCGCGACGGATGACGTAGCCGAGCTGAAGCTCGCCGAGGACAAGTACCAGGCCGCCAAGGGCGCCCTGGCGGTGGCGTCGAACAAGAAGGCACGGCAGCTCGCCGAGCAGGCCGAACTCGATGCCCGCCTCGCCGAGGCCAAGGAACTGACGCGCAAGAGTGCGGATCAGCTGGCCGAGCAGAACAAGAGCATCAATCGCCTACGTAAACAGTTGGGAGAAGCGCAATGACTTCGCTGCAACTGTTGCGTTTTCTGGCGCTGGGCTCCGTGGTCATGCTGGCGGGCTGCGCCAACAGCCAGTTGAGCGAAAAGTCCCTGGAGCAGGCGCGCACCCAGTTCCAGTCCGTGAAGGAAGATTCCGCGGTGCTGCGCAGCGCGCCCAAGGACGTCATCCGCGCCGGTGAATCGCTGGCACGTGCCGAGCGCCTGTCCAACTACTGGGGCAGCAGCGACGACGTGCTGCAGTATTCCTATCTCAGCCAGCGCTACAGCGAGATTGCCCGCGAGCACAGCAACTACGCGCTGAACCAGGAACGCCTGGCCAAGCAGCAGCTCGAGCGCGAGCGCCTGCAACTGGCCATGCGCGAGGCGCGGCTGCTCAACGTGCAGGAACAGAACAAGTGGCTGGAACAGCAGATGGTCAGCCTGGCCACCAACGAAACCGAGCGCGGCCTGGTGCTGACCCTCGGCGACGTGCTGTTCGACAGCGGCGAGGCCGACCTCAAGCCCGCCGCCAACCGCACCGTGCTCAAGGTGGTGCAGTTCCTCCAGCTCAACCCGCGCCGGGTGATTCGCATCGAAGGCTATACCGACAGCGATGGCGACCAGCAGTTGAACCAGCAACTGTCGAAGGACCGCGCGCAGTCGGTGGCTGACGCCCTGTCCGACCTGGGCGTCGATGCCAAGCGCATCCAGGTGCAAGGCTACGGCGAGACCTATCCGGTGTCGGACAATGCCTCGTCGTTGGGCCGGGCGCAGAATCGCCGGGTCGAGATCGTCTTCTCTGACGAAAAGGGCCAGTTGGGCGCCGAGCGCTGAGCACACCCGGTCACATCGAGTTGCAAATGAAGCCCCGGAGCTCCCCGCTACGGGGCTTTTTGCATGGGCATCTCGAAATTATTCGAGGGTGGCGTTGGCGAAAATGTACCCGTGCGACTAATCCCCATGCTGGGGAGTCACCAGCGAGAGACGTAAATGCTGTCCGAAAAAAAGACCCTGAACGTGATCGTGGCTGATGCCCAACCGATGATTGGTTGGGGGCTGGAACATTATCTGGCCGAACACTGCGACGCTCAGGTGAAAGCCTATGTCAGCGACACGGAGAGTCTGCTGACCGCTTTGAGCGAATGGACCGATACCGACCTGCTGATCATGGAGATGGCGTTGCCGGGCGAGCGTGGGCGCGATGGCGTTCACCTGATCGAATGGTTGCGCCGCCACTACCCCGGCATACAGATCCTGGTGTACTCGTTGCTCGGCGCGCCGCTGATGGCCGCGTCGGTAGTGAAGTGCGGCGCCCTGGGCTATGTCTGCAAGCGCAGTGCCCTGAGCGTGCTCACCGATGCCATACAGCGCGTCCGCCGTGGCGACACCTTCATCGACCCGACCTTGCGCCAACCGCGCCACACCGGTCGGCCGCTGAGCCCCACCGAGATGGACATCATCCGGCGCCTGGCCCACGGTGCCACCGTGGGCGAGATCGCCGAGCGCACCAACCGCAGCGTCTCGACCATCAGCACCCACAAGCGCAACGCCATGCAGAAGCTCGGCGTGACCAGTGATGCCCAACTGGTCGCCTTCGGCGTACTGGACTGGCTCGGCGAGGTCTGACGCAGCACGCAGCGCTGGTCAGCGGTAACTGTAACGCGCACAATCCCTGTCACTGTTCTGGAACAGTTGAGGCTTTTTAGCTACTGTTTCGGTCCAATGACCGAGGGATGGCCGTCATGTCCAATCTGCTTCTGTACCAGCGCATCGCCCAGCAACTGGCCGAAGACATCCGCCGTGGCGTCTACCAGCCGGGCGAACGCGTGCCGTCCGTGCGCAAGCTGAGCACCCAGCTCAACGTCAGCCACGCCACGGTGCTGCAGGCCTATGCCACCCTCGAAGACCAGGGCCTGATCCGCGCGCGCCCGCAGTCCGGCTACTACGTGCACCGCACGCCGGCGCTGACCGCCTCGACCCCGGAAATCGCCCGGGTGGAGCGCCCGGGCCTGGTCACCCGCAGCAGCATCATCAACCAGGTGCTCGCCGAGGCGCGCCGCGAAGGCGTGTTCCCGCTGGGCGCCGCGGTGCCGCACGTGGATTACCTCCCGGTCCGTGCACTGCACCAGCAGTTGGCCAAGGTCACCCGCTTTTCCAGCCCGCGCGCCTTCAGCTACATGTTCAGCCCCGGCTACGAGCCGCTGCGCCGCCAGGTGGCGATCCGCATGCGCGATGCCGGCGTGGTGGTCGATCCGACCCAAGTGACCATCACCCACGGCTGCGTGGATGCCATCCATATGGCGTTGCGGGTGATGACCCGTCCAGGCGACCTGATCGCCACGGAGTCGCCAAGCTACTACGGCCTGTTGCAACTGGCCGACATCCTGGGCCTCAAGGTCATCGAGATCCCCAGCGACCCGCTCACCGGCATCAGCCTGGAAGCGCTGCAACTGGCCGCCAACCAGTGGCCGATCAAGGCGCTGGTGCTGACCCCGCGCCTGAGCAACCCGCTGGGCGGCACCATCCCGGAAGACCGTCAGAAGCAACTGCTCAAGCTCACCGCCGAGCACAACATCGGGGTGATCGAGGACGACATCTACGGCGAGTTGATGTTTGACCAGGGCCAGACCAAGGCGCTCAAGGCCCACGACCGTGAAGGCCGGGTGGTGTACTGCTCGAGCTTCTCCAAGACCATTTCCCCCGGCGTGCGCATCGGCTGGATCATCACCGAGCGCTACCAGGAGGAAATCCGCCGCCTGCAGACCTTCACCACCCATTCGGCGTGCACCGTCACCCAGATGGGCGTGGCGGCCTACCTGGAGAACGGCGGCTACGACCGACACCTGCGCTACATCCGCCAGGAGTACCGCAAGAACATGACCGCCTACCAGCTGGCGGTGCAGCAGTACTTCCCCGAAGGCACGCAGATGACCCGGCCCAAGGGCGGCTTCATCCTCTGGGTCAGCCTGCCGGCCAAGGTGAACACCAAGGAGCTGCACGTGCGCGCGCTGGAGCAGGGCATCAGCATCGCGCCGGGCCTGATCTTCAGTAACACCGAGCAGTTCAACAACTGCCTGCGCCTGACCTGCGGCATCCCCTGGGACCGCGAGGCGGAGCGCGCGATCATGACCCTCGGCATGCTGGCCTGCCAGCTGTGCCAGGAAGGGCTGATCGCGGCCTGATCGTTGATTCCACCGGACGATGGTCCACTTGGCGTCGGGCGTACAACCGTTCGCGGTTGTACGCCGTTACACCATGACCGGCCGCCAATGCCAGGGCTGGGCCCGGCGCGCGAGGATGCCAAGGCCAATCGGTGTATAACGCGGAGCGTTATACACCCTACGCTGAGGATCAAATCGCTTTAACCCGTTTCCCCGCGCCGCCTCGTCTGAGGAGTTGAATCCCTCCACGAGGCCGCCGCCATGTCGCTTCCCGTTCACTTCCTTCGCCCTGCCGCCCAGGGCTTCGCCATCGGTCTGCTGATCGCCATCGCCGGCTGCGGTATTTCCCGCGAGGGTGAATCGAAGCAGAAAGCCGCCGCGAGCACCGACGCCATCCAGATCGAGCCCGTCGCCACGCCTGCGAGTCCGCCGCCGCAGTTGGCGGAGAGTGCCAAGCAGGAGCGCTCCACCGGCTACGTCGCCCAGGCGCCCTTGGCGAGCATTGCGCCCGCCCCCATGGCGGACATGCAGCAGTCCGGCTACGTGGACGTGCCCCGCGAGCAGTACCAGACCCTGCCGGACAACCCGGTGCACGCCGTCGCCCAGGACCCGGTCTCCACCTTCAGCATCGACGTCGATACCGGCAGCTACGCCAACGTCCGCCGCATCCTCAACGAGGGCCGGTTGCCGCCCACGGGCGCGGTGCGACTGGAGGAGATGGTCAACTACTTCCCCTACGACTACGCACTGCCCAGCGATGCCGCATCGCCGTTCGGCATCACCACGGAGCTTGCGCCCACGCCCTGGAATCCGCACACCCGCCTGCTGCGCGTCGGCATCAAGGCCTCGGACCGCAGCGTTGCCGAACTGCCGCCGGCCAATCTGGTGTTCCTGGTGGACGTCTCCGGCTCCATGGATCGCCGCGAGGGCCTTCCGCTGGTGAAGAGCACCCTGAAGTTGCTGGTGGACCAGCTGCGCGAGCAGGACAAGGTGTCCCTGGTGGTCTACGCCGGCGAGTCGCGGGTGGTGCTGGAGCCGACTTCCGGGCGCGACAAGGCGGCCATCCGCAACGCCATCGAACAGCTCCAGGCCGGCGGCTCCACGGCGGGCGCCTCGGGCATCGAGCTGGCCTACCGGATGGCGCAGAAGGGCTACCTGGACAAGGGTATCAACCGCATCCTGCTGGCCACCGACGGCGACTTCAATGTCGGCATCAGCGACTTCGAGACGCTCAAACAGATGGCCGCGGAGAAGCGTCGCAGTGGTGTCTCGCTGACCACCCTCGGCTACGGCGTGGACAACTACAACGAGCAGCTCATGGAGCAACTGGCCGACGCCGGCGACGGCAACTACGCCTACATCGACAACCTGCGCGAGGCGCGCAAGGTGCTGGTGGAACAGCTCAGCTCGACCCTCGCGGTCGTCGCCAAGGACGTGAAGATCCAGCTTGAGTTCAACCCGGCCCAGGTCAGCGAGTACCGTCTGCTCGGCTACGAGAACCGCGCGCTCAAGCGCGAGGACTTCAGCAACGACAAGGTGGATGCCGGCGAGATCGGCGCCGGGCACACGGTCACCGCGCTCTACGAGATAGTCCCGGCCGGCGGCAAGGGTTGGCTGGAGCCGCTGCGCTACCAGAACAGCGCGGCAAAGTCCGACGCCAAGGGCGATGAACTTGCCCTGCTGCGCGTGCGCTACAAGGGCCCGCAGGGTGGCGCCAGCCAGTTGATCGAGCGGCCGATCCGCGCCGCCGAGCAGCGTGCGAGCATCGCCCAGGCCAGCGATGACCTGCGCTTCGCCGCCGCCGTGGCCGCCTTCGCCCAGCAACTGGAGGGTGGTCGCTACACCGGCGCCTTCGACATCGGCGATACTGTGCAGCTGGCTCGCGCTGCGCGCGGCGAGGACCGCTTCGGCCTGCGCGGCGAGTTCGTCCAGCTCGCCGAGCTGGCGCAGAGCCTGCAGACCCCGGTACCCGAACAGGCACGGATCGAGTGATGTGAACATACCCCTCAGGGACGACAGTGACGCCGCGCTGCTGCGGCGTTATCGACAAGGTGACGCCGAGGCCTTCGCCGAGCTCTACGCTCGTCATCGCCTCGGCCTGTTCCGCTTCCTGTGCGGTCTGTGCGGCGACAGCGCGCAGGCCGAGGAAGTCTTCCAGGAAGCCTGGCTGAGCCTGGTCCGCAGCGACAGCCAGCCGGGTGCGGCCAGCTTCAAGACCTGGCTGTACCAGATCGGCCGCAACCGGCTGATCGACCACTGGCGCAAGCAGGGCCGGCACCAGGGGCACCAGGAGAGTTTCGACGAGCAACTGCACGGCGATGCGCTGTCCGGCGAGAGCGAGGACCCCGAGCGCGAACTGGTCCTGAGTCGCGACCAGCAGCGCCTGCGGGGTGCACTGGAGGCGCTGCCGGAGGAGCAGCGCGAAGTCTTCCTGCTGCGTGCCCACGGCGACCTGGAACTGAACGAGATTGCCGAGCTGACGCGCACCCCGGCCGAGACGGTGAAGAGCCGGCTGCGCTACGCGATGCAGAAACTGCGCCGGTTGCTGTCCGACCCGGCGGCGACCGAGGAGGTGAGCCCATGAACCGCGATCCGCACGAGCAGGAACTGCTCGAGCACTACCGCCGGCATAGCGACGAGCAGCCGTCGGCGCAGCTGGACGCGCGCATCCTGGCCGCCGCCCGTGCCGCTGTGCAGGCGCGCAAGCCGAGCCTCGCCGAGCGCCTGCGCCACTGGCTGCTGGGCACCGGCAGCCGCCAGCGCTGGGGTGTCGCCGTGGCTGGCCTGGCGACCCTGGGGATCGGCCTGAGCCTGACCATGCGCACCTTCGAGGATGCGTCCGAACGATTCGATGCTCCCGTCGCACCTGCCATGATGCGCGCGGCGCCAGCGCCAGCCCCTGCGATGGCGCCCGCCGCGCCTCCCGCCACGGAGCCAATGGAAGCCAAGCGCAAGGCCGAGTCCGTCGCCCGCGGCATGGCCAACCAGCAACATGCGGCTCCGCCTGCGGCGAAGGCGTCCGGTGCGCTGGCGGAGGAGGCTGCATCCGGCGCTGTGATGGCCGATGCCGTGGCGCCGGAAGAGCCCCAGGCCAGCCTGCTGCGTTTGCGTGTGCTGCAGGAGCAGGGGCGGGAGGATGAAGCGCGCGCGCTGCGCCAGGCCTTGCAACTGCAGTTCCCGAAGCTGGACATCGACGCCGCGCTGCGTGCTCTGCCGGCCAAGCCTTGACCGATGACAGGCCGCCGCAAGGCGGCCTCTGACAGACTCATGGGGTAACGGCAAAGGTTTGTGATAACTGGCCTCTTGCCATAGCGTTTGACTCGCGCCAGCATTGCGCGTTTTTTTCCGCCTGCCCGATCATGACGTCCAGCCGAATCCTCCTTGCCGCCTGTCTGACACTGCTGCTTGCCGCCTGTGGCGACGAGCACAAGGACAAGGCCCAAAGCCCTCCTCCGCCCGCGCAGCCCGCCGCGGCGCCGGCGCCAACCCCCACGCCTGCACCGAAGCCGGCTGCGGCTGAGCCGGTGGCATCGGCCAAGGCGCCGGCCGTCGAAGCGGCAACCAGGCCTGAAGCGAAAGCGCCTGCCAGGCACCAGACCAAGGCTGACCCCAAGGCGAGGACGGCGAAGAAGCCGGCGCTCGATCCCGCTCTCAAGCAGCCGCTGCCGCCGGTGAAGCTGGACCTGCGCCTGCCCAGGGATCTGGTGCATCAGTTGCAGCCGGACAAACCGGTGCCGGAGCTGGAAGAGAAGCCGCTGTTGCCGCCGATGTTCGAGGAGAAGACGGATCAGAGCCCGTTCGCGGTCGGCGGACGATTGATCCAGCGCGAACGCAACGAGCGTGAGACCAACGACGACAGTTGGCACTCGGACATCCGTGGCGCGGAGCTGCAGTTCCAGTTCCGCAACTGATCTGCACTCTGCTGAGACTTTGGCGTGAGCTGCGAGGCTGATCGCGGACAGAGTCCGCTCCTACGAATAGCCGTCCGGCACTCGCGCCGACCCGCTCTTGTAGGAGCAACTGTCTTCTTCTGGATAATCCGTGCCTGCGCTCCCCCTCACCCCAGCCCTCTCCCCCAGGAGAGGGAGCTGTCCGTGCCGGCTGACACCTCGATTTGACCCTGCGCCGAACGGTCCCCTCTCCCCCTGGGAGAGGGTTAGGGTGAGGGCCGACCCGAGTGCAGATGTATCTCGTAGGAGCGGACTCTGCCCGTGATGAAGCATCAATCCGGCACCAGGATTCCCGAGGCGTAGGGCGTATAACGTTCGACGTCATACGCCGTTTGAGCATGGCCGAAGAGCACTCCGGGACTGGCCACGGAGTTCCGATTTCCAGGGGCTTCGGACCTGACCACGGCCCGACTATGCGCACGGCATAACGGCGTACAACCGCGAACGGTTGTACGCCCTACGGTTGCTTAGAATCGGTGCTCGCCGCGGCGGATCGCCTCGAACAGGCCGCCATCCAATGCCCGGTAGCTGGCCTCGCCAGGCAGGCGCACGAACAGGGCTTCGCTCACCTGCTCCGGGTCGTAGGCGCTGCGCTTGAGGTCGGTCTTCTTGTACTTGAAGGTGCCGGTGGTCTCCACCTGTTGCAGCAGGCGCAGGAACAGCGGCACGGCGTAGGCCGGCAGCTCGCGGTCAAGGTGTTCGGCCAGTTGCGTGCCGTCCAGGTTGGCGCCGTCGCGCAGGCGCAGCGCGGCCATCCCGCAGCGGCCGTTGGTGCCGGGAATCTCCACGCCGTAGACCACCGCATCCTCGACCATGGGGAAGGCGCCCAGGGCGTTCTCCACCTCGGTGGTCGAGACGTTCTCGCCCTTCCAGCGGAAGGTATCGCCCAGGCGGTCGACGAACTGGGTGTGCTTGAAGCCGATGTCGCGCATCAGGTCGCCGGTGTTGAACCAGGCGTCGCCTTTCTTGAACACGTCGCGGAAGATCGCCGCTTCGCTCTTGGACGGGTCGGTGTAGCCGTCGAACGGCCACTTGTCGCTGATCTCGCTGATCAGCAGGCCCGCCTCGCCCTTGTCGACCTTTTCCATGAAGCCCTTGTCGCCGCGCACCGGCTGGTCGTTCTCCAGGTCGTAGCGGACGATGGCGTAGGTGGCCGGGGAGAAGCCCACGGTGTTGTCGAAGTTGAAGACGTTGGTGAAGCCGATGTTGCCTTCGCTGGAGGCGTAGAACTCGGTGATCCGCTCGATGCCGAAGCGCGCCTTGAACTCGTTCCAGATCGACGGACGCAGGCCGTTGCCGATCATGCAGGTCAGGCTGTTGCCGCGCTCCTCCGGACATTCCGGCTGGTTGAGCAGGTAGCGGCAGAGTTCGCCGATGTAGCCGAAGCAGGTTGCCTGGTAGGCCTGCACGTCCTTCCAGAAGGCGCTGGCGGAGAACCGGCGGCGCAGGGCGATGGCCGCGCCGCCGGCCAGCGCCGCGCTCCAGCACACGGTGACGGCGTTGTTGTGGTAGCAGGGCAGGGTCAGGTAGAGCACGTCGCTGGTGGTCAGGCCGAGCCCTGAATGGCCGAAGCCGCCGTAGGCCTTGATCCACTTGCCGTGGCTCATGATCGAGGCCTTCGGCAGGCCCGTGGTGCCTGAGGTGTAGATGTAGAAGCAGGCATCCTTCAGGCGTACCAGGGCGGTTTCCGCCAGGTTGGTCGAGCCCTGTTCCTGGGCCATGCGCATCAGGTTGTGCCAGCCCACCGGCGGCTGGCTGGGTTCGCTCAGGGTGTCGCCGTCGGCCACCCAGTAGCAGCGCCCGCCGCTGTTTTCGAGCACAGGGCGGACGTCTTCGAAGGCTTCGCGCAGTTCCTCGCCGACCACGAAGTGGCTGGGCTTGACCAGGTTCAGGCTGTGGCTGAGCACTTGGCCGCGCTGGGTGGTGTTGACGAGTGCGCCGATGGCGCCGAGCTTGGCCAGGGCGGCGAGCACCACCATCAGCTCCGCGCGGTTCTCCAGCATCACTGCCACCACGCTGGCGTGGCCCACGCCTTCGGCCTGGAAGGCCCGCGCCAGGCGGTTGGCCCAGCCGTTGAAGAGGGCATAGGACAGGCGCCGGCGTTCGTCGATCAGTGCCGGGCTGTCCGGGTACAGGCGTGCAGCGCGCTCCAGGGCCCAGCCCAGGGAGAGGTTCTTCTCGCGGTTGCGGATGCCGGTGTAGTACAGCCCGCGCAGCATGCGCGGCACGCGGCCGAGGGTAGCCGGCAGGTGGGCCAGGAAGCGGGTCGGGGTGATCAGATCAGCGTGGCTCATTGACGCGTGCCCTTGTTGTCATTGTTGTCCGTGGCGTGCAGACGTTGCTGCGCGACTCTAGGATGCTCCCTGGCTACCGGCTATGGCCCTTGCGCGTGCGGCGCAGGGCAGATCGGCAAACACGCCGGCGAGGCGTTCATCGCAGTCTAGGAGGGGATGGCCAGACGGCCAGTTGGGAAGTTTCCCATTGCTGAACGGTGTGGGCGCAGCAGCCGCAGGGCGAATAACCGCTTGCGGTTATCCGCCGTTGGCCGTGGTGCGTCGAACGGCGGATAACGCGTACCGCGTTATGCGCCCTACGGACCGTCAGTCGAGGAACAGGTCCGGCACCAGGGTGCCGCCGTTCGGGTCGAAGCGGTACTGCTCGAAGTCGGTCTGGCCCTGCTCGCGCAGGATCTCCTCGTCGATCAGCAGGCGGCCGCTGATGCTGCGGCCTTGGCTTGCGAGGATCGCGTAGGCGGCGTCGGCCATGATCGCCGGGGTGCGTGCGCGCTTGAAGGCCTCGCGGCTGCCCAGCTCGAACTCGATGGCGGCGGTGGCGATCATGGTCTGCGGCCACAGCGAATTGACGCTGATGCCGTAGCGCTTGAACTCCTCGTGCATGCCCAGGGTGAGCATGCTCATGCCGTACTTGGTGACGGTGTAGGGACCGTGCTGGGCGAACCATTTGTTGGCGATGTTCAGCGGCGGCGACAGGCTGAGGATGTGGCCCTTGCTCTGCTTCAGGTAGGGCAGCGCGGCCTGGCTGCAGACCATCACGGCGCGGGTGTTGATCTGGTACATCAGGTCGAAGCGCTTGGGCTCCAGGCGTTCCACGCCCACCAGCTTGATGGCGCCGGCGTTGTTCACCAGGGCGTCGATGCCGCCGAAATGCTCGGCAGCCTTGGCCATGGCTTCACGCACCGCGTTCTCGTCGCGCACGTCCAGTTGCAGGGCCAGGGCTCTGCCGCCGACGGCCTCGACTTCCCCGGCGACGCTGAAGATGGTGCCTTCGAGCTTCGGATGGGGTTCGGCGCTCTTGGCGGCGATGACGATGTTGGCGCCGTCGCGGGCGGCGCGCAGGGCGATCTCGCGGCCGATGCCACGGCTGGCGCCGGTGATGAAGAGGGTTTTGCCTTTGAGGGACATGGGGTGCTCCGTGTTCTTGTTGTCTTTGTCGGATGGCGTCGCGGATGAATCCGCTCCTACGAAATGTGCTTCCTGGTGTCTGGTGCGCTCGGACCTGCCCTCACCCTAACCCTCTCCCGGAGGGAGAGGGGACTGTCTGCTGCGAGGATGAATGCCGTGCCTCCCTTCCGCTCCGAACGGCCCCCTCTCCTGGGGGAGAGGGCTGGGGTGAGGGGAAATGAGGCTCAGGCATCTTCGGCTTCGACCTCCACCAGCAACTGCCGCGACTTCACCTGCTCGCCCTTGCTCACCTGCACGCGACGGATCACGCCGTCGACGCCGGCCTTGAGCGGGTGCTCCATCTTCATCGCTTCCAGCACCAGCAGCAGTTGGCCCTTGCTGACCCGCGCACCTTCAGCCACCAGCACGTCGACGATGGCGCCATCCATCGGCGCCTTCACCGTGCCGGAGGCCGCGCCAGCGGCGGCGCCGGCCGGTTCGTGGGTGACGTCCAGCAGCTCCAGGTTGCCGTCCGCGCCGTACAGCCAGAGTCGCGCGCCATCGTGGTGGAAGGGCAGGCGGCGGCGGATGCCGTCGGCCTCGAGGATGGCATCGCCGTTTTCTTCGCCGAGCAGGCGCAGGGCGATCTCGCTATCGCCAACACGCGCCAGCAACGCCGGCTGGGTGCCGTGCTCGCGGACGTCCAGCTCGACGACGAATTTCTCCTCGCCATGCTTGAGCGCGAATCGCCACGGCGCGCTGCCGGCGCTGCGCCAACCGGAAAGCCCCGGCTGATGCGCACGGTCACTGGCCGACGCTTGGTAGAGCAGGGCGGCGGCGCAGGCCAGTTCCAGCGGCTGCGGCTGGCGCGGCGCCAGGCTCGGATCATTGGCGAACTGCTCGCCGATGAACGCTGTGGTGGCCTTGCCGGCGGCGAATTCCGGGTGCTTGAGCAGGTTGGCGAGGAAGCGCTGGTTGCCGGTCACGCCCAGCAGCACGCAGTCCTCCACGGCGCGCACCAGCTTGCGCCGGGCCTCGTCGCGGGTGGCACCGTAGGCGATGACCTTGGCCAGCATTGGGTCGTAGAACGGCGTCACCGGCTGGCCTTCGCGCAGGCCGTGGTCGATGCGGATGCCATCCAGCTGCGGCGGCGTCCAGCGCAATACCTGGCCGGTCTGCGGGAGGAAGCCGCTACCCGCGTCCTCGGCATACAGGCGCACTTCGATGGCGTGGCCCCTGAGCTGGATCTGCTCCTGGGTCAGCGGCAGCGGGTGGCCTTCGGCGACGCGGATCTGCCAGGCCACCAGGTCCTGGCCGGTGACCAGTTCGGTGACCGGGTGCTCCACCTGCAGGCGGGTATTCATTTCCAGGAAGTAGAAGGCGCCGCTGGCATCCAGCAGGAATTCCACGGTGCCGGCGCCGAGGTAGTTCACCGACGCAGCCGCCTTCACTGCGGCGCTGCCCATGGCGGCGCGCAGCTCTTCGGTCAGCACCGGGCAGGGCGCTTCCTCGATGACCTTCTGGTGGCGGCGCTGCACCGAGCAGTCGCGCTCGCCGAGGTAGACGATGTGGCCGTGGCGGTCGCCGAACACCTGGATCTCCACGTGGCGCGGCTGTACCACGGCTTTCTCCAGGATCAGTTCGCCGCTGCCGAAGGCGTTCTGCGCCTCCGAGCGTGCGGTGCGCAGTTGCTCGGCGAGGTCTTCGCTGCGGGTCACCAGGCGCATGCCGCGCCCGCCGCCGCCAGCGCTGGCCTTGATCATCAGCGGGTAGCCGATGCGCTGCGCTTCGCGGGTGAGCGTGGCGTCGTCCTGCTCCGCGCCTTCGTAGCCGGGAATGCAGGGCACGCCGGCTTCGAGCATGGCGATCTTCGACAGGCGCTTGCTGCCCATCAGGTGGATGGCTTCCACGCCGGGGCCGATGAAGACGATGCCGGCGGCCTCGCAGGCGCGGGCGAAATCGGCGTTCTCCGAGAGGAAACCATAACCGGGGTGGACCGCGCCGGCGCCGGTGCGTTTCGCCGCGTCGAGAATCGCTTCCTGCTTCAGGTAGGACTGGCCCACGGGCGCAGGGCCGATGCACACGGCCTCGTCGGCCAACTGCACATGGCGGGCGTTGGCGTCGGCCTCGCTGTACACGGCCACGGTGCGGTAGCCCAGGTCGTGGGCGGTGCGGATCACCCGGCAGGCGATCTCGCCGCGGTTGGCGATGAGAATCTTGTCGAAACTGGGCATGGGGAGTTCCTCGGGGCTACTGCGCCCAGTTCGGTTTGCGTTTCTGTACGAAGGCCAGGGTGCCTTCGGCGCCTTCCGCGCCAGTCACCGCGGCGGCGAACTGGCGGGCAGCGTCGTCCAGCAGCGGGCCGAGTGCTTCGGTCTCGGTGGCCAGCAGCAGCGCCTTGGTGGCGGCGTTGGCGCCGGGGGCGCAGCGGCGGACTTGGTCGAGTGTCTCCGCCAATTGCTCACCGAGGCTCTCGGCGCTCTCCGCGCACAGGTGCACGAGCCCGAGGCGCAGCGCCTCGCGGCCATCGAAGCGTGCGGCGGTGAGGGCCAGGCGGCGCGTCTGGGTCAGGCCGATGCGTTTCACCACGAAGGGTGCGATCTGTGCCGGGAGGATGCCGAGGCTGGTTTCCGGCAGGCCGAACTGCGCGTCCGCCGCCGCAATGGCGATGTCCGAGACGCAGGCCAGGCCGAAGCCGCCGCCCAGCACCGCGCCTTCCAGCACGGCGACCAGGACCTGCGGCTGCGCCTGGGCTTCCTCCAGCAGGCCGCCGAAGGCGCGGTTCAGCGCGGCGTAGGCGTCGGGACCGGCGGCGCGGGCGCCGGCCATGTCCTTGATGTCGCCGCCGGCGCAGAAGTGTCCGCCGGCGCCGCGCAGGACGATGGCGCGCACGGCGCGATCGTCGCGCACGGCGGCGAACACCGCACGCAGTTCGCCGACCATCGCCAGGCTCATGGCGTTGCGGCTGTCCGGGCGGTTGAGGGTGACGTGCAGCACGCCGCCGTCACGTTCCAGCAGCAGGGTTTCGCAGTTCGGCAGGGTCATGGCGTCAGCCCTTCTTCTTGCCCGGCAGGGTGCCCATCAGCTTGCAGATGATGCCCAGCATGATTTCGTCCGCGCCGCCGCCGATGGAGACCAGGCGGGTGTCGCGGTACGCGCGGGCAACCGGGTTTTCCCACATGAAGCCCTGGCCGCCCCAGTACTGCAGGCAGGCGTCGGTGACCTCGCGGGCCAGGCGGCCGACCTTGAGCTTGGCCATGGAGGCCAGGCGGGTGACGTCCTTGCCGGCCACGTACAACTCGGTGGCCTGGTAGGTGAGGGCGCGCAGGCACTCGATCTCGGTCATCAGCTCGGCCATGCGGAAGTGGATGACCTGGTTGTCGATCAGCGCCTGGCCGAAGGTCTTGCGCTCCTTGCAGTAATCGATGGTGGCGTTGACGCAGTACTCCAGGCCCTTGATCCCGCTGGCGGCGCCGAACAGGCGTTCTTCTTGGAACTGCAGCATCTGCATCATGAAGCCCGTGCCCTCGGCGCCGATGCGGTAGCGCTGCGGAACGCGAACGTCGTCGAAGAACACCTGGGCGGTCTCCGAGCTGCGCATGCCGAGCTTGTCCAGGTGCGGGCTGACGCTGATGCCCTTGGACTTCATCGGCACCATGATCAGCGACTTGTTGACGTGGGGCTTGTCGTCCGAGGTGTTGGCCAGCAGGCAGATGAAGTCGGCGGACGGCGAGTTGGTGATCCACATCTTGCTGCCGTTGATGACGTAGTCGTCCCCGTCCTTGCGCGCGGTGGTCTTCAGGCCGGCGACGTCGGATCCGGCACCCACTTCGGAGACGCCGATGCAGCCGACCATCTCGCCGGCGATGGCCGGGCGCAGGAACTCCTCGCGCAGCTCGTCGGAGCCGAAGCGCGCCAGGGCCGGGGTGCACATGTCGGTCTGCACGCCCAGGGCCATCGGCACGCCGCCGCAATGGATGGTGCCGAACTCCTCGGCGGCCACCACCGAGTAGCTGTAGTCCAGGCCCATGCCGCCGAATTTCTCCGGCTTGGAAATGCCCAGCAGGCCCAGGTCGCCGGCTTTCTTGAAGACTTCATGGATCGGGAAGCGACCGGCCTTTTCCCACTCGTCGACGTAGGGGTTGATCTCGCGCTCGACGAAATTGCGCACGGTACGGCGGAGTTCTTCGTGTTCCTGGGTGAAGATCATTTCTTGTTCTCCGTGGGATCTTTCAATTCAGGTATGGCGGATGACGCCGGGGGCGTCATGCGCCCTACGGTCAAAATCGTGCAACGCCGAAACTGTTGTTCTTCAGCGGCCGCACGGCCGCCTCCGCGCAGATGTCCAGCAGGTAGCCGAGCAGCGCGCGGGTGTCGCGCGGGTCGATCAGCCCGTCGTCCCACAGGTTTGCCGTGCCGTAGAGCGCGGTGGACTGGGCGTCGAGCTTCTGCGCGGTCATCTGTTCGAGCATGTCGAGCATCTTCGGGTCGGGCTCCTTGCCCTCCTTGGCGTGCTTCTCCTCGGTGACGATGCGCAGCACCTTGCCGGCCTGGGCGCCGCCCATCACGGCGGTGCGGCTGTTGGGCCAGGCGAAGATGAAGCGCGGGTCCAGCCCGCGGCCGCACATGGCGTAGTTGCCGGCGCCGTAGGAGCCGCCGACGACCAGTGTCAGCTTGGGTACCGTGGCGTTGGCCACCGCCTGGATCATCTTCGAGCCGTGCTTGATCACGCCCAGGCGCTCGGACTCGGTGCCGACCATGAAGCCGGTGGTGTTGTGCAGGAACAGGATCGGCGTGTTGCTCTGCTCGCACAGCTGGATGAACTGCGCCGCCTTGGCCGCACCCTGCGGGGTGATCGGGCCGTTGTTGCCGATCAGGCCGCAGGCGTGGCCTTCGATGTGCAGGTGGCCGCAGACGGTCTGGCTGTCGAACTCGTTCTTGAAGTCGAGGAAGCGCGAGCCGTCGGCGATGCGCGCGATGATCTCGCGCACGTCGTAGGGCTTCTTCGCGTCCGCCGGGACCACGCCGAGCAGCTCCTCGGCGGCGTATAGCGGTGCGTCCCATTCTTTCTTCGGGCGAGCCGGCAGCTGCGCATTCCACGGCAGCGCCGCGAGGATTTCGCGGGCCAGGCGCACGCCGTCGGCGTCGTTCTCCGCCAGGTACTCGGCGGTACCGGCGACCTGGGCGTGCAGTTCGGCGCCGCCCAGCTCTTCATCGGTGGCGATCTCGCCGGTGGCGGCTTTCAGCAGCGGCGGGCCGGCGAGGAACATCTTGGCCTTGCCGCGCACCACCACCACGTAGTCCGACAGCCCCGGCTGGTAGGCGCCGCCAGCGGTGGACGAGCCGTGCACTACGGTGACCTGGGGAATGCCCGCCGCCGACATGCGCGCCTGGTTGGCGAAGCCGCGTGCGCCCTCGACGAAGATCTCCGCCGCGTAGTTCAGGTTGGCGCCGCCGCTCTCGGTCAGCGCCACCACCGGCAGCTTGTTCTCGAAGGCGATCTGCTGCAGGCGCAGGGTCTTCTTCAGGCCGGTGGGAGAGATGGTGCCGCCCTTGATCGCGCTGTTGCTGGCGGTGATCAGGCAGCGCACCCCGGCGATGTAGCCGATGCCGGAAATGATGCCGCCGCCGGCCTGGGTGCCGTCCTTGTCGTCGTGCAGCTTGTAGCCGGCCAGCGAGGCGATTTCGAGGAATGGCGCGCCGGCGTCTAGCAGCAGGTTCAGGCGCTCGCGCGGCAGCAACTGGCCGCGCTTGTCGAACTTGGGCTTGGCCTCTGTGGCCTTGTCCAGCACCTTCTGTTCGACCTCGCGGAAGCTCGCCACGGCGGCCAGCATGGCCTCGCGGTTGCGGGCGAAGTCTTCGCCCTGGGCGTCGATTTCCGACTGGATCACAGGCATGGCTTACTCCTGATCCTTCAAGACATCGGGTAGATAGGCACGGTGGAAGCCGTTGTAGGAGCGGCTCTGCCCCGGCTTCGCCTTCGACAGCGGGAAGGCGCGGCTGCCCTGGCTGGCGGCGCCGTCGATGCGAATGGTGTTGCCGCTGATGAAGGCGGCGCCGGGGGAGAGCAGGAAGACGATGGCGGCGGAGACTTCCGACTCGGTGCCGATGCGCTTGAGCGGCACGTGCTCGCGCAGGGTCGGGATCACTGCCTTGAACGCGCCTTCGTAGGTGTCCATGCCGCTGGAAGCGACCCAGCCCGGCGCCACGGCGTTGACCCGCACCCCGGCGTGGCCCCACTCGATGGCGGCGGTCTTGGTGAAGTTCTCCATGCCGGCACGGGCGGCGCCGGAGTGGCCCATGCCGGGCATGCCGCCCCACATGTCGGCGAGCATGTTGACGATGCTGCCGCCGGTCTTGCTCAGGCTCTGGTTGAACACTTCGCGGGCCATCAGGAAGCCGCCCACCAGGTTGGTGCGCACCACGGCCTCGAAGCCTTTCAGGTTGATCGATGCCAGCGGCGCGGGGTACTGGCCGCCGGCGTTGTTGACCAGGTGATGGATCGGCCCGCGCTCGGCGATGACCTGCGCCACCAGGGCCTTTACCGCTTCTTCGTCGCGGATGTCGCAGCTGTGCCAGCTGACGCTGCCGCCGTCCTCGATGATTTCGCCGGCGGTCTTCTCCAGCTTCTCGGCCTTGCGCCCGACAAGCACCACGTGGGCACCGAGGGCCGCCAGCTCATGGGCGGTGCAACGGCCGATGCCGCTGCCGCCGCCGGTGACGATGATGGTCTGGCCGTCGAACAGGCCGGATTTGAAGATCGAGTCGTATGCCATTTGTGGTTCTCGTCCTGCTCAATCGTTCTTTGTGCATGCTTTTCGTAGGAGCGAGCTTGCTCGCGAACCGCCTGATGTCGTTGCCAGGGGCGAAAAGCGTTCGCGAGCAAGCTCGCTCCTACAGGGTGTGGGCGTTCACTTCATCGGCGATGGTTTGCGGCACCGCCACCGGGAATTCCAACAACTGCTGGGCGAAGGCCTTGCCCTGCGGGTCGATGCGCAGGCTGGCGACGCCGCCGCCGCCCAGGGCGTTTTCCAGCAGGAAATTCAGGCTGTGGGTGCCCGGCAGGTGCCAGCGGCTGACGCGGCCGACCTGCGGGTCGAGCACGTGCTGCATCCACTCGGCCACCGCGCCTTCGCTCAATGCCTCGGCGATCCACGGCAGGTATTCGGGCCGGCGCGCCATCACGCCGATGTTGCTGTGGTTGCCCTTGTCGCCGGAGCGCGCCACGGCCAGCTTCACCAGCGGCACGCTGGCCTGGGCCGGGCCCTTTGCCGTGGCAACCGGGAGGTCGTCGCCCAGTGCCGCCGGGTCGAAGTGATCGATCTTCGGCAGGGAAACCGGCAGGCGCTGGCCGTCGATGTCCACGGCCAGTTCGCAGGCGTCCTTGTCGATCAGGAAGGAGAACAGGCGGATCACCGGATACACGGTGGGGCGGCCGCCGACGATGCCGGTCAGCCCCGGCGCCATGCCGGTGGCGGCCTGGGCAATCTCGCGGGAGAACAGTGCCAGCGCCTCCTTGCGGCTGTGGCGCACGGCGAGCTTCACCACGATTTCGCGGCTGTCGCCGCGGCGCCCGTGCGGGCCGTAGGTGGCCTCGCTGCCGAGCAGCTCGACGCTTACCTCGCGGTACGGGCCCCAGCCACGCTCCATGAGGATTTCCTCGGTCTTGGCAATGATTGCCTGGCTGACCCGCTCGGCCTTCCTGACGGCGTCGATGCCGGCGATCAGGCAGCTGGCGGTGCAGCGGAAGCCGTCCGGATAGGTGGCGGTGACCTTGTATTGCCCGGTGGGTGGCAGCCCGCGGGCGCCGCTGACGGCCACGCGGTTTTCGCCGACCTGGGCGAGCTGTACCTGGGTGAAATCGCAGACCACGTCGGGCAGCAGGTAGGCGCGCGGGTCGCCGATCTCGTAGAGCATCTGCTCGCCCACCGACAGTGGCGAAACCAGCCCGCCGGTGTTCTGCGGCTTGGTCACCACGAATTCGCCGCCGGCCTGCACCTCGACGATGGGGAAGCCGATGTGCTCGTAGTCCGGCACGCTTTCCCAGTCGGTGAAGTTGCCGCCGGTGCACTGCGCGCCGCATTCGATGATGTGCCCGGCCAGGGCGGCCTGGGCCAGTTTGTCGTAGTCGTTCCAGGCCCAGCCGAATTCATGCACCAGGGCGGCGCTGACCACCGCGCTGTCCACCACGCGGCCGGTGATGACGATGTCGGCGCCGGCCTTCAGCGCTTCGACTATGCCGGGGGCGCCGAGGTAAGCGTTGACCGACACGCACATCGGCGGCAGCGGGGCGTCGCTGAACATCTCGCGAATGCCCGCCTTGGCCAGCTCGCCCAGGCGCGGCTGCAGGTTGTCGCCGTGGACGATGGCGATCTTCAGCGCCACACCGGCCTTCTCGCAGGCGGCGGAGAGGGCGCTGGCGCAGGCCTGGGGGTTCACGCCGCCGGCGTTGCTGATCACGCGGACCTTTTTCGCCGCGATGTCGCCCAGCAGCGGTGTCATCACTTCGACGAAGTCGGTGGCGTAGCCTGCCTCGGGGTTCTTCAGGCGCGCGCCGGCCATGATCGACATAGTGATCTCGGCCAGGTAGTCGAACACCAGGTAGTCCAGCTCCGCACCACGCACCAGCTGGGCGGCGGCGGTGGAGGTGTCGCCCCAGAAGGCGGAGGCGCAGCCGATACGTACGGTTCTAGTCATTGTTTTGCCCGTGACGTTGGGTGATGGAATGACATTACCAAGCAAGCGCTTGGTTGAAAAGGGCCGATTCGACGTCTCTTGTCACCAGCAGCCCAGCCATTGGATGGCCAAGCGCTTGCTTGGTTGGGTTGCGCGGGCTTACATTTCGTCAAACAACACAAGCACTTGCAGGGCGTTTCGATGATTCGCCGCGAACAGATGAGCCGGATGGGGAGAGAGACAGCGTGGATGACCGCAAAGCCCGCGAAGTGATGCTGGAGCTGGTCGGGACCGGGCAGATCACCGACCCGGAGAGCGCCCGTGGCAAGCTGGTGCAGACCGCCGCGCACCTGTTCCGCAGCAAGGGCTACGAGCGCACCACGGTGCGTGACCTGGCCAGTGCGGTGGGTATCCAGTCCGGCAGCATCTTCCATCACTTCAAGAGCAAGGACGAAATCCTGCGCTCGGTGATGGAGGAAGCCATCCTCTACAACACCGCGCTGATGCGCGCCGCCCTGGCCGACGCCACCACCCTGCGCGAGCGGCTGCTGGCGCTGATCCGCTGTGAGCTGCAGTCGATCACCGGCGGCACCGGCGAGGCGATGGCGGTGCTGGTCTACGAGTGGCGCTCGCTGTCGGAAGACGGCCAGGCCTACATCCTCAGCCTGCGCGACATCTATGAGCAGATGTGGCTGGAAGTGCTGCAAGAGGCGCGTGTGGCGGGCTACACCCAGGGCGATCCGTTCATCCTGCGGCGCTTCCTCACCGGGGCGCTGTCCTGGTCCATCACCTGGTTCCGTCCCGACGGCAGCCTGACGCTGGATGAGCTGGCGGAGCAGGCGTTGTTGCTGGTGATGCGCGAGTAATTTCTGGCGCTCGACGCAAGGCTCTTCTACAGGGATAGCCCGCAGTGCGGGATCAGATGATCCGCAACGGATAACTGAACAGCAGCAGGTGCAGGCTGTTCACCGCCGCATGCAGCAGCACCGCCACCAGCAGGCGGCCGCTGAAGTGAAAGGCGAGGCCGTAACCGAGCCCCGCGATACCCGCGACCACCGCGAACAACGGGTTGATCGGCCAGTGCACCAGGCCGAAGAGAATGCTCGACGCGGCCACGCCGAACGGGGCGCCGAAGCGCCGTACCAGTTCGCTCTGCAGCAGGCCGCGGAAGAATGCTTCTTCGGTGAGCGAGATCACGCAGACGTTGACCAGCATCCATAGCCAGAAGCCCGGCGGCCATTTCGGATTCCACACCACCAGCCCGCCGGCCACGGCCACCAGGGGCACGGCGAAGAGGGTGGTGACGATGGCGATTGCGGCGAAATCCGGTGAGCGCTTTTCCTCCGGCACCGGCGTACGGCGCAGCCACCAGGCGAGCAGGGTGACGCCCACCAGGGCCTTGTCCCAGGACAGGCGCAGGGCATAGACGGGGGCATCGGGACTGAGTTGGCGCACGGGCCAGAGCGTCCAGGAAATGGTGCCGGGCAACAGGTGCGCGGCCAGCGCGACACTGATCACCAGGCAGGGCAGCCACCACAGCAGGCGTGGCATGAAGTGCTCGCCGTAGAGTGTCCAGGCGACGTAGACGGCGCCGATCAGCAACCCCACCGGTTGGACATAACCCAGCGCGAATCCGCAGAGCAACAACACGACGGGCGCCAGCGGCAGGAGCTTCCTGAGCATTCTTTCCTCCATCCAGGAGGCTCAGTCTAGGCAATTTCCCCTACTGCTGGCCATCTTTGGCGTCGGTTTTTGGCTGGCCAGTCAGCCACTTGCAGCGATTTCAACGCTTGTCTTCGGCGTCCTTGGCATCCATTTCGGCGTTGCGTTCGTGGATGCGGCGCAGCTGTTCCTCGGTGAGCGGAAGCTTCTTCGCCGTATCGCGCAGCATCATCAGCGCCCCGACAATCGAGCCCAGGGCGAGGGCCATGATCAACCAGGCATACCAGGGCATGGTTCCGTCTCCGACAGTGGTTGTAGACCTTAACGATACGCTGGCGGGGTGGGGTTGTCAGGCGCGGGGCGGTTGCGCAGGCCGCAGGGGCTCATTTCAGCCAGTTCGTCAGCCGGAGCGCGAGCACGATGCTCAGGCACATGCTGGTGAAGGCCAGCCAGGCGTTCGGCCAGAGCAGTGGCATGCCGAACAGGATCAGGCTGTCGTTGCCGCCGGGTACCAGGCTGGCGCCGGTGCCCATCAAGGCGCCCCCGGCCAGGCAGCGGGCAAGGTCCGCGGCGCGTGGACAGCGATGCTGCCAGCTTCCGGAGGTCCAGCCGCCGAGCAAGGCGCCGGCGAACAGCGCGGGGAGCAGCAGGCCGCGGAGGCCTAGGTGCATGAAGCGCCCAGTGGCCAGTTCGCCGAGGACATCGGTGTAGGTCCAGGCGCCCACCACACAGAACAGCCCGAGGAAGCACAGCGCGATGACCAGCGTCGCCAGGTGCGCGGACTGCGGAGCGGCTCTCGTGCGCCATGCGCCGTGGAGTATCCAGCCGCCGCGCACCGCCAGTGGCAGCAGTACCAGCGCAGGCAGGGCGGGAGGCAGGTCCTGCAGCCAGGTGGGCAGGGCCATGGGCATGGCCGTCGCCGTTGTCCCCCAGTAGTGGGCGAGGAAGCAGCCGCCGAGGAAGCCCAGCGGCGTGCCCAGCCAGGCCCACTGGCCGGAGCCGAGCCGGGCGACGGTGCCGAAAACGCAACCGCCGTTGACCAGCGCGCCCACGCCGAGCAGCAGGCCGCCCGTGACGGCTCCCCAGTGCAGGCTGAACCCCATGGGGACCATTGGCAGAAGGCCGAGCGCGCGCAAGGCGATCAGTCCGGCCATGACCCACAGCGTCGCCTCCAGCAGGGCGGCGAAGCGGGTCCAGCGCCGATGTTGCACGGCTTCCTCGATGGCGGCGACCAGGCAGGTGCCGCCGCGCTGGATGGCGAACCCCATGAGCAATGCCAGCGCCAGGCTGGCGAGCAGGATCGGCATCGCATTGGCTCCCATCGCGGTCATCCCTCCAGACGGTAGACGCAGCCCAAGGCCCATTGTTACGCCGCAATGAAGCCGTGATGAAAATTGGGTTGGCCGAGACGGCTGTCACAGGATGGCAATCTGCCGCTGCTCTACTGCTGCCCATTCCAGCGACCGGAGACCCGCCGATGACCACCCGCGCCCTGCATGAACTGCTGCGCCAGGTAGCGCCATTGGCTCCGGAGCTGAGCATCAGCGACGTTGCCGACCGCTTCCTCGCGGCCGAGCACCGCGCCTTCCTCTCGCTGCCGGTGGTGGACGCCGCCGGCATGCCGCAGGGGCTGGTCAGCCGCTACGGCCTGCAGGACATCTTCATGCAGCGCTTCGGCCGCGACCTCTGGGGCCGCCGCCCGGCCCGCGACGTGATGAACCCCGAGCCCTTGAAGGTCCGCGCCGACCTCAGCCTGGAAGAGGCGGCGCAACAGGTCACCGCCCAACTGAGCTACCCCATCACCGAAGACTTCGTTCTGGTGGACGAGCAGGGGCGCTACCTTGGCCTTGGCACCGTGCTCGACCTGCTCAAGGCCATGGAGCAACGCGTTGCCCAGCGTAACCGGGTGCTGCACAAGACCCTGCACGACCTGCGCGAGTCCCAGGCACAACTGGTGCAGTCGGAGAAGATGGCCTCCCTTGGCCAGATGGTCGCCGGCATCGCCCACGAGCTGAACACGCCGCTGGGGTATGTGAAGAACAACGTCGCCCTGCTGCGCGAACTGCTGGTTCCGCTGCTCGGCCTGACCGAGGCGCAGACGTTGCTCAACGAGTGCCTGGACGATCCCGCCTGCGCTCCCGAGAACCTTGCCCGCGCCCGCCGGCTCTTCGAGCAGGCCCGCGAGGAAGCTGCGCTGGAGCAGTTGGTGGGCGATCTCGACCAACTGTTCGGCGACACCGACTTCGGCCTGGCGCAGATCGGCGAGCTTGTCGGTGGGCTGAAGGACTTCGCCCGCCTGGACCGCGCCCGCAGCGAGGAAGTCGACCTCAACGACTGCGTGCGCAGTGCGCTGCTGATCGCCCGCAACAGCATCAAGGAAAAGGCCGAGGTGGCGACCCAGCTGGGCGCGTTGCCGAAGGTCGCCTGCGCGCCGAGCCAGATCAACCAGGTCCTGCTCAACCTGCTGACCAACGCCGCACAGGCCATGGAGCGGTTCGGCCTGATCCAGGTGAAATCCTGGGCGGACGATACACATGTGCACCTCTCGGTTCAGGACAACGGCAAGGGCATGAGCGAGGAGGTGCGCGCACGCATCTTCGATCCCTTCTTCACCACCAAGCCAGTGGGGCAGGGCACGGGCCTGGGCCTGTCGATCAGCTACAAGATCGTCCAGGACCATGGTGGCCGCATCCGCGTGGCGTCCGAGCCGGGGCGCGGCACGCGATTCCTCATCAGCCTGCCGCTTACGCAGGCCAGCGAACTGAAACGGAGCGCCTGAACATGAGCCAGCAGCCTGTCCGCATCCTCTTCGTCGACGATGAGGAGCGCATCCTGCGCAGTCTCGCGATGCAGTTCCGCCGCCATTACGAGGTGCTGACCGAGACCGACCCGCACAAGGCGCTGCAGCGTCTGCGCGAGGAGCGGGTGGACATCCTGGTCAGCGACCAGCGCATGCCGCAGATGACCGGTGCCGAGCTGCTGGCCCAGGCCCGGGAGATCGTCCCGGACACCCTGCGCATTCTCCTCACCGGCTATTCCGATCTGGATGCGGCGGTGGATGCGCTCAACAGTGGCGGTATCTTCCGCTACCTGACCAAACCCTGGGACCCGCAGGAAATGGCCTTCACCCTGCGCCAGGCGGCGGAGATCGCCCAGCGCCAGGCGCCGGCGGTGGCCGATCCACAGGTAATCAGCCGGCTGGCCGCGCCGTTCAACGTGCTGCTGCTGGACGACGATCCGGAAACCCTGGCCTGCGTCGGCGACTTCTGCAGTGCCGGCAACCATCGCCTGCACCGCGCGCGCAACCTGGCCGAGGCGATCCTGCGGCTGAACAGCGAGCCGATCGACCTGCTGGTCAGCGACCTCAAGCTGGCCGGCGAGGATACCGCGCCGCTGCTCAAATCCCTGGCCCAGGCCCACCCGCGCCTGCTGAGCATCGTGGTCACGCCGTTCCGCGATACCCAGGAGCTGCTGGCGCTGATCAACCAGGCGCAGATCTTCCGTTATCTGCCCAAGCCGATCCGTCGCGGTCTGTTCGAGAAGGGCCTGAAGGCCGCCGCCGAGCAGGCGCTGCTGTGGCGCGCGCAGCCCGAACCCAGGGTCGCGCGCATCGCCGAGGCGCCACGCGAGGAGCGCGAGCGGGAGAAGGTCGGCAGCCTGCTGGGGATGCTCGGCCGCCTGCGCGAACGCCTGAGCGCCTGAGAACCTGTTTACGATCTGCTGCGCGTCGGCATAACTGCGTTAAAAACAGGCGAGGACTGCTCATTTACAGCTCGTAAACTCCGCGTCCTCGCCTGTTTGACTCGCTGGCGCTCGCCCTTCGGGCCAGCCTGCGGCTGTTACTCCCGTTGGTCGTTGCGCCTTGTTCTGCTCTAGCTCGCGAGATCGTAAACAGGTTCTGAGATCCGGAGCAATCCTGCCGGGCGGGCTACGGAAGTCGGCGCGTTTCTGCGACAATACGCGCCGATTTTTTCGCAACCTCCGAGAGAGCCCATGTCCGCCTGCCAGTCCCCGATCATCGTCGCCCTGGATTTCCCCACCCGCGAAGCCGCGCTGGCGCTGGCTGACCAGCTCGACCCGAAGCTGTGCCGGGTGAAGGTGGGCAAGGAGCTGTTCACCAGCTGCGCCGCCGGTATCGTCGAGACGCTCAATAGCCGCGGCTTCGAAGTTTTCCTCGACCTGAAGTTCCACGACATCCCCAACACCACTGCGATGGCCGTGCGCGCCGCCGCCGAGATGGGCGTGTGGATGGTCAACGTGCACTGCTCCGGTGGCCTGCGCATGATGAGCGCCTGCCGCGAAACCCTTGAAGCCTTCAACGGCCCGAAACCGCTGCTGATCGGTGTGACCGTGCTGACCAGCATGGAGCGCGAGGACCTGGCCGGTATCGGCCTGGACGTCGAGCCTCAGGAGCAGGTGCTGCGCCTGGCTGCCTTGGCTGAGAAAGCCGGCATGGATGGCCTGGTCTGCTCCGCCCAGGAAGCGCCGGCCCTGAAAGCCGCGCACCCGGCCCTGCAACTGGTCACCCCCGGCATCCGCCCGGCCGGCAGCGCCCAGGACGACCAGCGCCGCATCCTTACCCCGCGCCAGGCGCTGGACAACGGTTCGGACTACCTGGTGATCGGCCGCCCGATCAGCCAGGCCGCCGATCCGGGCAAGGCCCTGCGGGATATCGTCGCCAGCCTGGCCTGAGTGCCTTCTCCGTAAAGTCGCCAGACACGAAAAAGCCCGCGCAATGCGGGCTTTTTGCTTTTCGTGGGAGCGGGCTTGCTCGCGAACGCTTTACATGCCGGATGCAAAGGTGTCAGGGGCGTAGGGCGTATAACGTTCGACGTTATACGCCGTTTGACCTTGGTTTCCGGCCGCACGAACTTCAACCAGAACAGTCGTCACCCTGCGCTTCGGGCCCAATCAGTACGCCAGCTGACGATCCCGCTGTATCGGCGTACAACCGCGAACGGTTGTACGCCCTACGAGGGGTCAGCCGTTGGCCTGCGCCATCTGCGCCCGGCCTACCCAGCGCTCGCGCACCACGTCGTATACCCAGTTGAAGACGATGGCGTAGGGCAGGAAGAACAGGATCAGGCCGATATCCAGGATGAAGGCCTCCAGCAGGCTCACCGACAGCCACCAGGCGGCCAGCGGCACCAGCAGGAAGATCAGCCCCAGTTCGAACAGCGAGGCGTGCAGCACGCGCACCGGCAGGGTGCGGGTGAAGCCCATGCGGTTCTGCGCGCGGTCGAAACCGGCGTTGAACAGCATGTTCCACAGGGTGGCGATGGCCGAGAACATCAGGGTCATGGCGCCCATGTGGCTCAGGGGGCGATCCATCAGCCAGGCCAGGATCGGTGCGCAGATGGCGACCGCCAGCAGTTCGAAAAGCACGGCATGGAACAGCCGCTCTTTAAGGGTTTTGTTCGGGCTCATGGGATTCTCCAGATAACAGTTGCGGGCCGACTCCGTCGGTCCGGCGCCATTATCATCGGTCGACCGGCTGGATATAAGTTGGATACCATCGGCTAAACCGATGGAAGAGGGCGCATCCCATGCAATATTCCCCCGAATCCCTGCAAGCCTTCGCCGAGGCTGCCTGCCTCGGCTCCTTCAGCGCCGCCGCGCGCAAGCTGGGCAAGAGCCAGTCCACCGTCAGCGAAGCCATCGCCCGCCTGGAGATTGACCTGGGCCTGCCGCTGTTCGACCGCAGCACCCGCCAGCCGCAACTGACCGAGGCCGGCCACGCGCTGCTCGGGCGGGTGGAAGAGGTGTTGATGGCCAATGATCGTCTCGGCCAGCTCGCCCAGCAGCTCGCCGGCGGCCTGGAGTCACGGGTGACGCTGGCCATGTCCGATACCTACTCCTCGTCGCAGTTCGAAGCGCGGTTGGCGGAGATCGACGCGCGCTACCCGGATCTGGAGTTCGAATGGCTGATCGCCGAGCACGGTGACGTGCTCGACCTGGTCGTCCAGGGCCGCGCCAGCCTGGGCCTGCTGGCGGCGCAGCGGGAATATCCGCCGGACATCGGCTCGGCGACCCTGAGCGAACAGGCCGAGTTCGGCCTGTTCGTCAGCCGCGACCATCCGCTGGCCAGCCGCGAACGGGTGGAGCGGGAGGATCTGCTGGCGTACCGGGCGTTGCGCTTGAACACCTACCTGGATGACGCCGCGCCGCTGCTGGGCGGCCGTTGCTGGAGCGCGCCGAACTACCTGCTGTTGCTGGACATGGCCGTGCTGGGCTTTGGCTGGATCGAATTGCCCAGCTGGATGGTGGGACGTTTCGCCGGCGGGCGTATGCACGAGCTGAAGGTCGCCGGCTGGCCGCGCCGGGTGGCCGTGGACGTGATCTGGTCGCGGCAGCGTCCGACCGGGCCTGCGGCCAGTTGGCTGGTAGAGCGGCTGCTGGGACGCTAGGGTCAGTGGAAGCACGCGCTGCTTCACAGGAATGCGGACGAAATGCGTGCGGACCTATGACGGCTGGCGCGGGGCCAGTAGGATCGGAGTTTTCCTAGAGCGAGAGGTCAGGATGCGCGCCAAGCTGGAGAATTGCCTGAAGGCAGTGGATGAAGTTCTGCTCGGCAAGGAGATTCAGGTCCGGCTGGCGCTGACCTGCCTGTTGGCCCGTGGCCACCTGCTCATCGAAGACCTGCCCGGCATGGGCAAGACCACCTTGAGCCATGCCCTGGCACGGGTACTGGGGCTGAGTTTCCAGCGCATCCAGTTCACCTCCGACCTGTTGCCCGGCGACGTGCTGGGAACCTCGGTGTTCGACCGGGAGACCGGGCAGTTCGTCTTCCATCCGGGGCCGATCTTCGCCGAGCTGGTGCTGGCCGACGAGATCAACCGTGCCACGCCCAAGAGCCAGAGCGCCTTGCTCGAAGCGATGGAGGAGGGCCAGGTGACCATCGAGGGCGCGACCCGTCCGCTGCCCGATCCCTTCTTCGTCATCGCCACACAGAACCCGGTGACCCAGGGCGGCACCTTCGCGCTCCCGGAGTCCCAGTTGGACCGCTTCCTCATGCGCCTGTCGCTGGGCTACCCCGGCCGCGCGGCGGAGAAGGCGCTGCTGCTGGGCGAGGCGCGCCGCGACCTGCTGCCGCGCCTGGAGCCCATGCTCGATCCCAAGGAGCTGCTGGCGCTGCAGGGCGAGGTGCTGGCGGTCCGCGCCAGCGATGCGCTGGTGGATTACGTGCTGCGCCTGGTCGAGGCCACCCGTAGCCAGCCGGCGTTCGCCCTCGGGCTGTCGCCGCGCGGCAGCCTGGGGCTGCTCGCCGCCGCGCGCGCCTGGGCGCTGCTCGCCGGCCGCGATTATGCGATTCCCGAGGACGTGCAGGCGGTGCTGCCGTCGGTGGCCGGCCACCGGCTGCGTGACCAGGCCGACCCCACCGGGCACGGTGGCGGCGCGCTGGTGCAGTGGCTGCTGCGCGAAGTGCCGGCACTCTGAGGGCCCGCCATGCTGGTCAAGGTCAGGCCGCTGTGGCAGAGCTGGATCGCCCGGCGGATTCCGCCGTCGCCGTCGCTGCAACTCAACCAGCGCCGCATCTTCATCATTCCCACCCGCCAGGGCGCGGCGTTTGGCGTTGCGCTGACGCTGATGCTGCTGACGGCGATCAACTACCAGAACAGCCTGGCGTACGGGCTGACCTTCCTGCTGCTGTCGCTGTTCATCGTCGCCATCCTGCACACCTACCGGAACCTGGGCGGCCTGCGCCTGACCGCGCTGGGCGCGATGCCGGTGTTCGTCGGCGAGCAGGTGGGCTTCCGTGTGCGGCTGGATGCGGAAGGGCGCGCGCGCCAGGCCATCGCCATCGGCTGGATGGCGGAGCAGCTGCACTTCGCCGATGTGCCGGCCGAGGGCGCCGAGGAACTGCGGCTGGATGTGTCGGCGCAACGGCGCGGCTGGCTGCGCCCCGGCAGACTGCGGGTAGAGAGCCGTTTCCCGCTCGGCCTGCTGGTGGCCTGGAGCTGGCTCGACCTGGACCAGGCGGGCCTGGTGTATCCGCACCCGCTCGCCAGCGACCTGCCACTGGAGGGTGGCGCGGCAGCTGACGAGGAGGAGGGCGTGCGGTCCTGCGGCCAGGGCGTCGATGATTTCCAGGGGCTGCGCCCCTACCAGCCCGGCGACTCGCGCCGGCGCCTGCACTGGAAGGCCTACTCCCGTGGCCAGGGGCTGCTAGTGAAGGACTTCTCCGCGCTGGCCGGACGCAATCTGTGGCTGGACTTCACGCTGCTTGGCGGTGACATCGAGGGCCGCCTTTCGCGGCTGTGCTACTGGGTGCTGCAACTGTCGTTGCGCCAGCAACCCTTCGGCTTGCGCCTGCCGGGCGTGCAACTGCCGGTGGCCACTGGTGAGGCTCATCGCGAGGCCTGCCTGCGAGCCCTCGCGCTGTTCGGGGAGCGCCCATGAACGCGGAGCAGCCCATTCCGCGGGTCGCGCTGACCTGGCTGCTGGTGGCCCAGGCGGTAGTGATCATCCCGCACCTGGAGCACCTGCCGCTGTGGGTCGTCGGCCTCTGGCTGGGCTGCGCGTTCTGGCGCGTCCAGGTGTTTCGTATGCGTGCCAACTATCCCAGCGGCCTGGCCAAGTTGGCGCTGGTCGGCGCCGCCGGGCTCGGTGTGTGGTTCTCGCGCGGCTCGCTGATTGGCCTGGACGCCGGCGTGGTGCTGCTGATCGCCGCCTTCATCATCAAGCTGGTGGAGCTCAAGACCCGCCGCGATGCCTGGGTGCTGATCCTGCTGGGGTTCTTCGCGGTGGTGACCAGCTACCTGTTCCAGGACGACATCCTCGCTGCCGCCTTCAGCCTGCTGCCGGTGACCGCGCTGCTGGCGGCGCTGATCGGCCTGCAGCAGAGCAACTTCGCCGCCCGTCCCGGGTCGACCCTGCGCCTGGCGGGTGGCCTGCTGCTGCAGGCGCTGCCGCTGATGCTCCTGCTGTTCATGCTGTTCCCGCGCCTGGGGCCACTGTGGTCGCTGCCAATGCCGGGCGGCAAGGCCACTACCGGCCTGAGCGACTCGATGATGCCCGGGGACATGGTGGAGCTCAGCCAGTCTCCCGAACTGGCCTTCCGCGTCAGCTTCAAGGGCGAGCCGCCGCCGCGCTCGCAACTCTATTGGCGCGCGCTGACCCTGGAGAACTTCGACGGCCAGCGTTGGACCCAGGCTGGCCAGCGTCGCGATGCGCCGGCGCCGCAGTGGCAGCGGCAGGGCGTGGCGCTGGAGTATCAGGTGGTCATGGAGCCGAGCGACCATCCGTGGCTGTTCGTGCTCGACGTGGCGGAGAACGGGGCGAGCGACGCCCAGTTGATGAGTGACTTCCGCCTCGAACGTCGATCCCCGGTGCGTCAGAGCTTGCTCTACAACACCATGTCGTGGCCCGGCGCACTGCTCGAGCCCAACGACAACCGCCGTGCCCTGCGCCTAAACCTGGGCCTGCCGGCCGGCGGCAATCCGCGCGCACGGGCCTGGGCGCGCGAGCTGCGCGAGCGCTACCCGCAACCCCGCGAACTGGCGCAGGCGATGCTGCGGGAGTTCCGCGAACAGCCCTTCGCGTACACCCTAAAGCCGCCGGCGACCGGGCCGGAGCGTATCGATGGCTTCCTCTTCGAGACCCGCGCCGGCTTCTGCGAGCACTACGCCGGTGCCATGACCTTCGTCCTGCGCGCGGCGGGGATTCCCGCGCGGGTGGTGACGGGCTACCAGGGTGGCGAATTGAACCCCGCCGGCAGCTACCTGCTGGTGCACCAGTTCGATGCCCATGCCTGGGTGGAGTACTGGCAGGCGGGCAGCGGCTGGACACGGGTCGACCCCACCGGGGCGGTATCGCCCGAGCGCATCGAGCTGGGGCTGGAGCAGGCAATGAGCCGCGAGGGCAGCTTCCTCGCCGGCGATCCGTTCTCGCCGCTGCGTTACCGGGGGCTCAGTCTGCTCAACGGCCTGCGCCTGAGCTGGGACCAGATCAACTATGGCTGGCAGCGTTGGGTGCTGGGTTACCAGGGCGAGCAGCAGGGCGATCTGCTTCGCCGCTGGTTCGGCGCGCCCGACAGTCCCTGGCTGGCGCTGGTCACGGTCGGTGGCGGAGCGCTGTTGCTCGCGGCCCTGGCGCTGGGGTTGTTCAAGCCCTGGCAGCGCCAGCGGGATGTCCAGCTGCGCAGCTTCGAGCGCTTCGAACAGATGCTCACGCCGCATGGGTTGCGCCGCGATGCGGGGGAGGGGCACCGCGATTTCAGCGGGCGCGCCATGCTCGCGCTGCCGGAGCAGGCCGAGACGATTCGCGCCTACAGCGAAGCGTTCGAAGCGCAGCGCTATGGCGGCGCCACCGTCGACCCCGCGCTGCTGCGCGCGCATCTGGCACGGCTGCGGCGGGAGTTGCCGTGGCGCTGGCGGCGACATCGATGAGGCATGACGCTGGTCACTTGCTGGCGGCGGCATGCCAACTAACCTGATAACTCATCCCACTGTACGGAGTGTGCCGTGTCCTCCTTCAGCGACTATCTGGTAACCCATCTGATCGAGCAGGAGGTCGCGCTGTTTTCCGCCTCCGCCCGCCTGAGCGCCGGTTCCGATCCCGAAGCCCTGCACGATCTGCGCATCGCCGTGCGCCGGTTGCGCAGCCTGCTGCATGCAGTGCGCGGGATGCCGGGCATCGATGAGCTGGAGGAGTCGCTGGGCGAGGTGGGCCGGCTGAGCGGACCGTTGCGCGACATGGAGGTGCTGTTGCCGGTGCTGGAGGCCGAGGGCTACGGACAGGCGGCGGCCCTGCGCCGTCCGGCCTTGCTCTCGGGTTACATCGCGTTGCTCGCCAGCCCACAGTGGGACCGCCTGCTGATGCGCCTGGATGGCTGGCCGCAGTTGTGGCGCACCGCGCAGCGCCATGGTGTGCTGGAGGGCTTGCACGACAAGGTGCGCAAACGCCTGGGCAAGGAATGGCAGAAGCTGCGCCTGGCGCTGAAGGACCCGGCTCACGACCGTCACCGCCTGCGCCTGCTGATCAAGCGGGTGCGCTATTCGCTGGAAGCCTATCCGGAGGAGTCGGCGGTGCCGCAGCGCCTGCTCGTTCCGCTGAAGGACGCGCAGACGGCCCTGGGCGAATGGCACGACTATGAGCAGTGGCTGATCCGAAGCGAGCGGGAGCTGGACCTGATGCCGCTGCAACCGCACTGGAATGCCCGCCACGATCTCGCCGAGCGCGACGCCGACGAGAGCCTGGACGCGCTGCAGAAGGCGCTCGGCTGACACCATAGAGGGCGTTGATGGCACGCCATTTTTTCCGGAGCGAACAACGCTTTGGATGGTGTTCCCACGCCGCCTGTCGGCCTAAGATCGCTGCCGAATCCTACGAATGGAAGCGATCCATGACTTTCACCGAAATGCTTCAGGCGGTGCGCGCTGCGCCGCGTTCCGTGGTCATCCCGACGAGCTGGGCGCAGGGGCGGGCGAGCTTCGGCGGGCTGGTGGCCGCGGCGGCTTACGAGGCGATGCGGGCGGTGACCCAGGCGGGCCGACCGGTTCGCTCGCTGGCGATCACCTTCGTCGGTCCTGTCGAGGTGGAAACCCCAGTGAGCTTCGAGGCCGAGGCGTTGCGCGAGGGCAAGTCGGTGAGTCAGGTGTTCTGCCGCGCGGTGCAGAACGGCCAGGTGGTGGCGCTGGTGCAGGGCAGCTTCGGCGAATCGCGCAGCTCCAGCGTCGAGGTGGAGAATCTTCCGGCGCCGGACTTCCGGGAGCCCGAGCACTGCCAGGAGCTGCCGTTCATTCGCAAGCTGATGCCGGCGTTCACCCAGCACATCGCGATGCGCTGGGCGCGGGGACACATGCCATTCTCTTCCAGTCGCGAGGTCGAAATGGGTGGCTGGATGCGTTTTCGCGGCGACGGTGCGGCGGATGCGTCGCTGGAAGTGTCGCACCTGCTGGCACTGATCGACGCCTGGCCGCCGGCGACGCTGCCGCACCTCAAGAGTCCGGCGCCGTCCAGTTCGCTGACCTGGACCGTCGAGTTCATCCAGCCGCAGCCGGAAATGCCCGTCGATAGCTGGTGCCAGTACCGGGCGACCATCGAGCACGCGCGCGACGGCTACGGCCACATTGCCGCCCACTGCTGGGCGACCGACGGTCGCCTGCTGGCGATCAGCCGGCAGACGGCGACCATTTTCGGCTAGCTCGACGCCAGCTCCGTGCGATTGCGGCCGCCGTCCTTGGCCCGGTAGAGGGCGCGGTCGGCGCGGGCCAGCAGGTCCTCCAGGCGCACTTCGCCGGGCAGGCATTCCGCCACGCCGATGCTCATCGTCAGACGCAGGTGGCTGCCGTCTTCAGTGGTGAAGGACAGCGCCTGCACGGCGTTACGCAGCCGTTCGGCGACCTGCAGCGCCTGCTGCGGAGCGGTCTCCGGGAGGATCGCGGCGAATTCCTCGCCGCCCAGCCGGCCGAGCAGGTCGATTTCGCGCAGGCCGTGACTCAGCTCCCTGGCTACCGCCTTGAGCACCGTGTCGCCGAACCCATGGCCATGGGTGTCGTTGATGCGCTTGAAGTGATCGATATCGAGCATCAGCGCCGAGCACTGGCGCCCATAGCGCTCTGCGCTCTTGAGCAGGGTGACGCCGCGTTTGACGAAGGCGTGGCGGTTCTGCAGGCCGGTCAGCGGGTCGGTGCTGGCGAGCAGGCGCAGCTCCTGTTCCAGCGCCTTGCGCTGCTGTATGTCGAAGCTCCAGACCAGTGAGGCGGGCTGCCCGTCGAGGTCCAGTCGCCGTGCCCAGACAACCGCCCAGTAAGGCGGGTTACCGGCCAGCCGGGTTTCCCAGCCATTGAGCTGGCCGAACTCGTCCAGCGCCAGGCGGAAGCGGCTTTCTTCGTCGGTGTCGTCGAACAGGCGGGAGAGGGTGAAGCTCTCGTCGTCCGTGCCGGTGCGTTGCAGCAGGCCCGGGCTGACGTAATGGGCGTGGCCGTCATGGTCGTTGAGCAGCGCCACGTCGCTGGGACTGGTGTCGAGGATGTAGCGCAGCAGCGACTTGCGTTCGCTCAGCTCCCGGGTGCGTTGCTCCACGCGTTTTTCCAGGGACTGGTTGAGATCGTTGAGGCGCTGTGTGAGCCGCTGCTTGCGCCTGGAGTTGGCGATGACCTGCCGGGTCAGCAGCACGCAGCACAGGCCCAGGCCAGCGAGTACCCAGGCGAGCAGGGTGAAGGCGTGTTGCAGGTCCTGGCGTTCTTCGTCGAGTTGGTTGGTCAGGGCGATGTGGGTGGCGACGATGAGCTCGTGGGTGGGTTTGAGCAGCGCAGGCAGCTGGCTCAGCATCTCCTGCGCGATCGCCCGCGCCGCTGCGGGTTGCCCCCAGGGCGCGCGCCTGGCCCAGTCGGCGCTGAGCCGGTCGAGCCGCCCGAGGGTTTCGCCAATTTCCGGACGTGGCTCGGTTAGGTGACTGAACACCCGGGTCGTGCGCAACGGCGCCAGCAGGCTGATCTGGACTTCGATGCGGGTGGCGAGGGCGTCGCTGTCCGTGCGGCCGTCCAGTACGGCCTGGGCGGTGTCCAGCGAGCGCTCCAGTTCGGCGCGCAGCTGGTAGGCCTGCCACAGCTCGCTATGGGCGTCGGGATGCGCCAGCTGGTGGGCGTGCTGGTTGACCAGCAGCAGGGCGGCACAGGCCCCCAGGGTGAGGGCTGCGATCAGGCTGCAGAGGACGGTGAAGGTCAGGCGGCGCCAGCGACGCCCGGGAGGCTGAGGGGGCAAGGCGATCACTCCAGGGTAATGCGGCTGACCTGCCAGACGGTTCGGTTGAAATAGACCTGGGTGCGCAGCTCCGGATGGTTCACCAGCGGATAGATGATGAACAAGGGGCCGCGCTCGCTGATGCCGATGTAACGGTCATCGCGGCGATAGGCGAGGATCGGCTGATGGGCACTCAGGTCACTCAGCGGGATCAGTGCGGAGTAGTCATTCAGGGCATCGACGCGCAGGCGTTTCGCTTGGCCCAGTTGGGCGTCCGCGAACAGCTGGCTGAGCGGGACGCCCTGCCAGTGGGAGATGCGCTCTTCCTCGGGGAGCATGGCGGCATAGGTCCGCTGCGGGAGCCGCTCCAGCGCCGACAGGGACAGGCGCCGGGTGGTCTCGGGGCGGCCGGCGACCTCCAGCGTGAGGACGTTGCGTTCGGCAGGCAGGGAGACGGACGGGCTCGCCGCCACCTGGCTGCCAATAAACAGGCAGGCTAAAAAGCCAATAAAATGACGAAAAACCGACATTTCGACCGCTCATGACGTAATTTCGACGATTATATCGACGAATACCCCCATGACTTGAATGGCCGAAATGCCGCTCCCTGGTCAGCGCCTGCGATTTTTCCAGGCGCGCCACCAGGCGCCGCTGAGCACGAAGCGGGGGAAGGTAATGAACTGTTCGGCGAGCAACCGGCCGATGGCGTCCTGACGGTCCGCGAAGGGTTCCGGTGGCTGCTCTTCCAGCTTGTGGCCGCGCCCCTGGATCGCCAGCGAGGCGATGATCCCGATCACGCCCAGGGCGACACCGCTCAGGTGCAGTCGCAGCAGAGCGCTGACCAGGATCACGGCGGCGAGGATGAACAGCGGTACGGCGAGGATGTGCAGCGCCAGGTTGGTGGCGTTGCGGTGGTTGGCGGCGTAGCCCCGCCATTGCCAGGCGAGCAGGTTGGGATGACGTTTGGCCATGGACGAACTCCTGTGCGAAACAGGCCCGCCGCGGGCGGCGGGCATCTGTCAGAAGTCTAGGTCCTGGCTGGAAAGGGCAGCCAATCGTCGCTGGCTATGCGTCTGATAGGGGTTACAGGCGCAGCTGGCGGATCGCGCGGCTGAGCTCGCCGGCGAGGTCGGCCAACTGGTGGCTGGTGCCGGCCGAGTCCACGGTCTGCTGCACGGTGAGTTCGGTGACGTCGCGGATGCCCACCACCGAACGGGTCATTTCCTCGGCAACCTGGCTCTGCTGCTCGGCGGCCACGGCGATCTGCGTGTTGCTCTCGCGCATCTGCGCCACGGCGGCGGCGATGGCGGCCAGGGCTTCCCCGGCTTCGCGGGCTTCCTCGACGCAGCCGTCGGCCTTGATCGAGCTTTCCTGCATGAATTCCACGGCGTCGCGGGTGCCGGACTGCAGTGCATTGATCATCTGGGTGATCTCGTCGGTGGAGTCCTGCACGCGCTTGGCCAGGTTGCGCACTTCATCGGCCACCACGGCGAAGCCTCGGCCCATTTCCCCGGCGCGGGCCGCTTCGATGGCCGCGTTGAGGGCGAGCAGGTTGGTCTGCTCGGCGATGCCGTGGATCACGCTGACCACGCTGCTGATCTTGTGGCTGTCCTGGGCCAGCTGCTGGATCATCTCGGCGGTCTGCTGTACGCCCTGGGACAGTCCGGCGATGGATTGGCCGACCCGGCCGACCACTTGCTGGCCGTTGCCCGCCAGGCGATCGGCTTCCTGCGATTGGTCGCGGGTGTCGGCGGCGTGCTGGGCGATGTGGTGGACGGTGGTGGACATCTCGTTGATGGCGGTGGCGGCCTGGTCGGTCTCGCTCTGCTGGCCGAGCATGCCCTGGCGCACCTGGCCCATGGTGCTGGCGAGGCTGCGCGCGCCTTCGTCGAGACGCCCGGCGGCTTGGGCGACGGTGCCGACCACGCGCTGGTAGCCGCCCTGCATGGCATTGAAGGCGGTGGCCATCTGCCCGACCTCGTCGCGGCTTTCCAGCGGCACCCGTGCGGACAGGTCGCCGCTCTTTTCCACGTGCAGCATCACGTCGCGCAGGGTCAGCAGGTGGGTGAGGATGAAGCGGATCAGCAACTGCGAGGCGGCCAGCAGCGCGAGCATCAGAATCATCACGGCGCCGGCGTAGGGCAGGGCGCGATCCTCGAAGACGTTCCAGAAGCCGGCGCCCGGCGCCAGGACGGCAACCCGCTGGCCATTGCCGATGTCCTGCACGTAGGCGCCGGCCAGTGCGCCGGCACGGCTCTGGGCACCCTGCAGGTCGACCCAGCCGCTGGCGCGGGAAAGGGCGGAGCCGTCGACGCCGGCGATCTGCGGCGCACTGCCGGCGGCAAAGCTGACGAGGCTGGAGGAAGACGGCAGCAGCGTGCCCGCCGGCCAGCTCTTGAGCAACTGGGCCTGCGATTCGGCGCCCTGGCGCGCCTGCTGGTTGCGGGCGTCGAGTTCCTGGTGCATGGCGAACAGCACCAGCAGCAGGGTGGTGACGAAGGCGACCGCATTTACGGCCCAGAATTTGTACTTGAGGGAAATGTCGCGGATCCAGGCGGCCATGGTTGTCTTCTTGTCGGTCGAATGGTGGCAAAGCGCCGCCATTGTCATGAAAAGGATGAAGGCTGGCCATTGATGAGGATCAAGCCGCCTTCCACACCCGGGTTAACGGCCGATGGACGGTAATCTTGAGAGCGGCTTCACACCTGGGGAAGGTTGAAGAAACGCCGTGCGCAATCGGTGCTGTGGGCGGCGACCTGCTCTGGGCTTTCGCCGCGATGCTGCGCCACGCAGGCCAGCACCTCCGGCAGGTAGGCCGGCTCGTTGTGGCCGTGCTTGGGCTTGGGCCGCAGCGTGCGCGGCAGCAGGTAGGGCGCGTCGCTTTCCAGCATCAGGCGGCCGGCGGGAATCTCCTTCACCAGTTCCTGCAGGTGGGTGCCGCGGCGCTCGTCGCAGATCCAGCCGGTGATACCAATGTGCAGGTCCAGGTCGAGGTAGCCGTAGAGCGCCCGGCGCTCGCCGGTGAAGCAGTGCACCACGGCGGCGGGCAACGGGTCGCGGAAGTCCTTGAGGATCGCCAGCAGGCGTTCGGCGGCGTCGCGCTCGTGGATGAACACCGGACGCTGCAACTCCACCGCCAGGGCAAGCTGCTCCTCGAAGGCCTTCTCCTGCTGCGGGCGCGGCGAAAAGTCGCGGTTGAAGTCCAGCCCGCACTCGCCGACGGCGCGTACCCGGTCTTCCTGCAACAGGCCGCGAAGTACCTTGGCGCTACCGCTGTCCCAGTGGCTGGCCTCGTGCGGATGGACACCGGCGGTGCAGTAAAGACGCTGGTTTTCGTCCAGTTGCCGGCACAGTTCCAGGGCCTGTTCGCTGTCGTCCAGGCTCGTGCCGGTGAGCACCATCTGCACGACGCCGGCCTCGATGGCACGAGCGAGTACCGCTTCACGTTCCGCGGCAAAGCTTGGGTGAGTGAGGTTGACGCCGATGTCGATCAGTTGCATTTTGGTTCCTTTTGTCCGGAATCGGAGCATAGCAAACGCCGCTTTCCAGACGAAAATTCTTCAAAAAACAGCAGGTTGAGGACTTTTCCGGAGATTTGTCGGAAGTTTCGGGTTGGTACTGAGTCCCTCCTGTGAGAGTCTTGCGCGCCCTTGGCGGCCGGGAACTACCGGCCGAAACCGCACTCTAATCGGCCCTTCGCCGAGTGCGAGCCCCCGGAGAGCTGGATGACCCGACTGTTGCTGCTACTGCTGTGCCTCGTGGCCCTGACGCCACTGCCGGCGGCCGCGCGCCTGACGGCCCAGCCGGAAAACTGGGAGCAGGAAAGCAGCGATAGCCGTGACCTGGCCTCCATCCGTTCCGGCGGCACTCTCCGCGTTCTGGTCAACCAGAGCCGCAACAGCTTCGGCGAAATCAAGGGCGAGCCCATCGGCGTCGAGTACCGTCGCCTACGGGCCTTCGAGCAGTATCTCAACGACAGCGCCCCGGGCCGCAAGCCGCTCACCATCAAATTCATTCCCAAGGCCAAGGATCAACTGCTCGGCGCCCTGCAGCGCGGCGAGGGCGATCTGGTCGCGCCCGGGGAAGTCCTGCTGGCCCGCGATGGGCAGAATGTCAGCGCCAGCCTGCCGTGGAAGGAAGACGTACCGCTGGTGCTGGTGACCAAGCAGGGCAACCGCAAGCTCATCCGCCTGGAGCAGCTTGCCGGTCGCACCGTTACCCTGCCGGCCGGCAGTGCGGCAGGCGACGCCATCCAGCGGGTCAACGAGCGCCTGGCACAAAAGCGGATGGCGCCGATGGTGCTGGAGTGGACCGACTCCACGCTGGCCGTGGAAGACGTGCTGGAGATGGTCCAGGCCGGCATCTTCAATTACACCGTGGTCGAGCAGCCCATCGCCGAGCGTTGGGCCAAGGTCTTCACCAAGCTGCGCATCGATCGCCACCTGGTGCTGGACAACACCGAGAGCATGACCTGGTACGTGCGCCGCGATGCGCCGATGCTGCGCGCCAGCGTAAACGGCTTCCTCAAGGCCTATCGCCCGCCGGCGGACCAGGACAGCGCCTTCCAGCGCCTCTACCGCCGCGCCTACCAGGTGCGCAATCCGCTGGTGGCGCCCGATCGCAAGCGTCTGGAGGCGGTGCGTCCGACCTTGCAGCGTTACGGCGAACAGAACAAGGTCGACTGGCTGGCGCTGGCGGCGGTGGCATTCAAGGAGTCCAACCTCGATGCCAGCGCGCGCGGTTCCGGTGGCGCCACCGGCCTGATGCAGATCACCCCGGCGGCGGCGCGCGCCGTGGGCGTGGATACCGTGCACCAGAAGGAGAACAACGTGCAGGCCGCCAGCCGCTACATGGCGATGCTGCGCAAGCGTTTCTTCTCCAGCCCGCGGATCAGCGAGCGCGATCGCATGGCCTTCGTGCTGGCGGCCTACAACGCCGGCCCCGAGCGGGTCCAGAGTCTGCGCGCGGAAGCCAAGCGCCAGGGGCTCAACCCCAATCAATGGTTCTTCCAGGTCGAGCGAGTGGCGGCCGAGCAGCTAGGCATAGGCGTAGTGAACTATGTCAGCAGCATCAACAAGTACTATCTTGCATATCAGCGTGAGCGTGATGGCCTGGAGCTACGAGAGAGCGTGGCAGCGATCAAGAAGTAATTAATTAATTCGATAGTTATCAGTGTAATTTTGCGCTTTTTATATCGGAATAATTGGCTATATTGATCCCCAAGCAACCACGGTTGCGGCCCACTCTCCTCTACACAAGGAATCACCATGAGCTCGCTGATCAAATCCATCATGTCCACCAATGCTGGCGCTGGCCTTGCCGTCCTGCGCATCACCACCGGCCTGACTTTCATGGCTCACGGTTCGCAGAAGCTCTTCGGCGCCTTCGGCGGTCCGGGCCTGCAGGGCATGGCGGGGTGGCTGGAATCCATCGGCGTGACCCCGGGCTACCTGATGGCCACCCTGGCCGGCAGCGCGGAGTTCTTCGGTGGTCTGGCGCTGGTGCTGGGCCTGCTGGTGCGCCTGGCGAGCATCCCGCTGATCGTTGCCATGCTGGTCGCCGTGTTCAGCGTGCACCTGGCCAACGGTTTCTTCATTCAGGGGAACGGCTTCGAATACGCCTTCACCCTGATCATGATCAGCGTCGCGCTGCTGATCAGTGGCGCCGGCCCGTTCTCCCTGGATCGCAAGTTGTCCAGCTGATCGCCGAAGCGGTAACGAAAAAGGGCGGACACCATCAGGTGTCCGCCCTTTTCATTTGCCTGCCGGATCAGTGGAACAGGTACTGCACGCCGCCATTGATCAGGCCGCCGCCGACCAGCAGGAAGACGAACAGCCCGGCGCCCAGCAGCAGCGGCTTCGGCCCTTCCTTGCGCAGGTCGCCCAGGCGGGTGGCCAGGCCCAGGGCGGCCATGGCCATGCCCAGCATCACGTCGTCCAGTTGCTGCAGCGGCGCCAGCCAGCTTTCCGGCACCCAGCCCAGCGAACGCAGCCCGGTGACCAGCAGGAAGCCCACGGCGAAGCCGGGGATGTGCAGCTTGCGACGCTGGCCCGGTTCGGCGGCTTCCGCGCAGCCGACGCGGCCGAGGATCAGCAGCGCCGGGGCCAGCAGCAGGACCCGCAGCATCTTGCTGATCAGCGCGGCATCAGCGGCGGCCGGGTCCATGGCGCGGCCGGCGGCGACCACCTGGGCGACTTCATGGATGGTCGAGCCGGTGAACACGCCGAACGCCTGCTCGCTGCCGAACAGGTTCGGCAGGGCCGCGTAGATCAACGGGTGAAGCAGCATCGCCAGGGTGCCGAACAGCACTACGGTGGCCACGGCAACGGCGGTGTGCTCGGCGCGCGCCTTGAGTACCGGACTGCTCGCCATGACCGCCGCGGCACCACAGATGGCGCTGCCGGCGCCGATCAGCAGAGCACTTTCGCGCGGCAGCTTCAGCCAGCGTTCGCCGATCCACCAGGCCATGCCCAGGGTGCTGGCGACCATCAGCACGTCGATGACCAGGGCGGCGGGGCCGAGGGCGGCGATGTCCTGGAAGGTCAGGCGCAAGCCGTAGAGCACCACGCCCAGGCGCAGCAGTTGCTGGCGGGACAGGTCCACGCCGGGACGGATGCCGCCGAAGCGGGCCAGCCCGAGGTTGCCCGCCAGCAGGCCGATCAGGATGGCCAGGGTCAGGCTGCCGAGGCCCAGGTGTTGCAGTGCGGGAATTTCCATCAGCTCGCGCGAGCCGAAGGTGATGGCGAGGCAGAGCAGGGCGCCGGGCAGGTAGTAGGGCAGGCGGCGTAGGGCGTTCATGAATGGCTCCTTGTGTAAGGTGAAACCATGGTGCCGCGCCCATGCTTAGTGTAAAAACGGATTGTTCTTATTGAGTTGACCGGTTTTATCGATATGGGCCCTCGCATCACCCTTCGCCAGTTGGCGACCTTCACCGCCATCGCCGAACTGGGCAACGTCACCCAGGCGGCCGCGCGCATCGCGCTTTCGCAGTCGGCGGCGAGCCAGGCATTGCAGGAGTTGGAGCGCGCACTGGGAACGCGATTGTTCGACCGCAGTGGCAAGCGCCTGGCGCTGAACAACAACGGCCGTGCCTTCTACCCGAAGGCCAGTGCGCTGCTGGCCCAGGGTGAGGAACTGGAGAAGCTGTTCGAGTCCGCGCCGGTACAGCTGAGCCTGGGGGCGAGCCGCAGCATTGGCGGCTATCTGCTGCCGCAGGTGATGGCGGGATTTCTCGCCGAGCTGCCGGACAGCCGCCTGCAATTGCAGGTGGCCAACAGCCGCGATGTGATCGAGGCGCTGGCCGAGTTTCGCCTGGATGTCGCGTTCATCGAGGCGCCGATCCAGCATCCGCAGATCCAGCTCACGCCCTGGGCCGACGATGAGTTGTTGCTGGTGGTCGCGCCGGGTCATCCGCTGGCGCTGGCCCGCCAGGTCACCCTCGAAGACCTGGCGGCGGCGCGCTGGGTGCTGCGCGAGGCGGGGTCGGGCACCCGCGTAACCTTTGAGCAGCAGGTACTGCCGCGCCTGGGCAGCGTCAACGCTCCCCTGGAAATCAGCAATGCCGAGGCGATCAAGCATCTGGTCGGTCGCGGCGTGGGGATCGGCTGCCTGTCGCAGCGCGTGGTGCAGGCGGAATTGGCGCGGGGAGAGCTGGTACGGCTGGACAACCCGCTGGGCCCCTTGCGCCGCACCTTCTTCTGCGCGCTGCACATCGACAAGTTTCCCACGGCCGGGCTGCGTCGCTTCCTCGACTACGCGCAGTCAGGCGTGGTCTAGCGGCCATTCGCCGAGCGGGCGATAACGCACGCCGGCCGGACTGTTTTCCGAGCTGTACAGGGTGATGGCACGGGCCGGCAGCTCGAAGAACGGCTGTGCGGTGGGCAGGCTGTGGGCGTGACGCGCCAGGGTGAGGTGCGGGTGGAAGGGGCGTTGCTCGATTTCGAAGGCATGGGCCTGCAATGCTTCGCGCAGGGCCTGCACCAGCTCGTGGAGTTCGCTGGGCACCTCGCTCGGCGCCAGGTGCAGGATGCCGTTCTTCCAGCGTGCCAGGTGGTCCAACTGCAGGGTGAAGGCGCGGCGTGGCAGGCTCGCGCCGATGGCCAGCAGTTCCGCCTTGCGACCACGGGGAGTGGCGCCGAGGAAGGCAAGGGTCAGGTGCAGGTTGGCTTGTGCAACGCTCTGGCCATCCAGGTGCAGGCCGTCGCGCCAGGCGCAGATCGCCGCCGCCAGCTCCGGTGGACAGGGCAGGGCGAAGAACAGCCGCAGCGGGGGTGTGGTCATCGTGGGATTCCTCGACTGAAGTCGCCTTGACAGTATCGCCGGGGCTTATCTAGGATGCCGCTCAGCGCCGATTTAAGTAGCAACTTGCGGGGCGCGGATGCGGCAATGCCGGCATCGAAATACCGCTAAAGCGCTGGTTCGGTGTGCCTCTCGCCGCGTCCAGCAGGACCCTTGAGGCGGAGACGTGACACCATGACCTGTCCCAACCCGCATGTGCGCCTGGCCCCGATCACCACCGGCCTGGTGCGCCGCAACCCGAAGATTCTCCTGGGCGGCAATCACCAGCCCACCCTCGTCCGTTACCTTGATGGCTGGCCCAAGCGCTGGAACGGCTCGCGCACCTTCCTGATCCAGTTCGCCGAAACCGTCGCCGACATCGCCCGTTTCCCCTCCGACAGCTTCGACTTCGCCGTGGTCCAGGCACCGGGCGCCGAGCAGCTGGAGTCTACCGTTCGCGAGCTGACCCGCGTCGCCCGGCAGGGGCTGATCACCCGGCGTCCGCAGCCGCTCTGAGCTCATTCTGTAGGAGCGAGCTTGCTCGCGAACCTGCCTCGGCTTTGGCGCTGCCGGTGACTCCGTTCGCGAGCAAGCTCGCTCCTACAGGGCTGTGCCGATGACGGATCAGGGATACTCGATCTCGATCACGAACCACATCTTCTCGCCAGCCGGGCTGCGCACCATCACCTCGGCATCCAGCTGCTTGCCCACCAGGGCGCGGGCGAGCGGCGAGTCGATGCTGATGTGGTTGTTGCGCAGGTCGAGTTCGTCCGGGCCGACGATGCGATAGCGCGCCTGCTCGCCGTCTTCATCCTCCAGGGTGACCCAGGCGCCGAAGTACACCTTGTTCGGGTCGGCCGGGCGCTCGCTCACCACCTTGCAGTTTTCCAGGCGCTTGCGCAGGAAGCGCACGCGGCTGTCGATCTCGCGCAGCATCTTCTTGCCGTAGGTGTACTCGGCGTTTTCCGAGCGGTCGCCCTGGGCTGCCGCTTCACTCACCGACTGGGTGACCTGGGGGCGGCGCACGTTCCACAGTTCGTGCAGCTCGGCGCGCAGGCGCGCTTCGCCTTCGGGGGTGATCAGCGGGGTACCGGCGGGGCGGGGAGGGCGATAACGGCTCATGGCTTCCGAGGTGACGGGGATGATGAGGGGAGTCTACCCGATCAGCCTTCGCGCAGCAGGCGCAACGGGCTCACGCTCAATGCCCGCCGCGTGCCGAGCAGTCCGGCGCCGCCGACCAGCAGCGCGCCCAGTACGGGCAGCGCCAGCAGCCAGGGGTGCGGGCTCCACGGCAGCTCGAAGACCAGCCGGTACAACAGGTAGCTGATCAGCTCGCAGCCCAGCGCCGCCAGCAGCCCGCTGACCGCGCCGAGCAGGGCGAATTCGCTGCGCCGGGTGCGCATCAGCAGCTGGCGTTCCGCGCCCAGGGCACGGAGCAGGGCGCCCTGGCGCAGGCGCTCGTCGAGGGTGGCCTGCAGGCCGGCGAAGAGCACCACGAAGCCGGCGGCGAGGACGAATACCAGCACGTACTCCACCGCCAGCGTCACCTGATCGAGGATGCTGCGCAGCTGTGCGAGCAGTGCGTCCACCGGCAGCAGCGTGACGGTCGGGAAGGCGCGCGCCAGTTCGATCAGGTCGCGCTCCTGGCTGATCGGCAGGTAGAAGCTGGTCAGGTAGGTCACCGGCAGGTCGGTCAGGGTGCCGGGCTCGAAGACCATGAAGAAGTTCGGCTGGAAGTTGTCCCACTTCACCGAGCGCAGGCTGCGCACCTGTGCCTCGCGGGTCTGGCCGGCGACACTGAAGCTCAGGCGGTCGCCGACCTTCAGGCTGAGGTTGTTGGCGAGCTTCTCTTCCACCGAAACGCCGGGCAAGGCGCTCTGTTCTCCGGCCTGCCACCACTGGCCGGCGACGATCTGGTTGCCTGCGGGCAGGCGCGCCGACCAGGTCAGCCCGAGGTCGCGTTGCAGGGCGCGCTCGCTGCGGACGTCCTCGCTCAGCGCGTGGACCGGCTGGCCGTTCACCGCCACCAGGCGACCGGGCACCATCGGATAGAGGTCTTCGGCGTTGGGGGAGAGCTTCTTCACCCGCTGCTCGAAGCTGTCCTTCTCGGCGGGGAGGATGTTCAGCGCGAAGTGATTCGGCGCGTTCGCCGGCAGCTGCGCGTGCCAGGTGTCCAGCAGCTCGCCGCGCAGCAGCGCGATGAGCGCCATGGCCAGCAGGATCAGGCCGAAGGCCAGGCTCTGTCCCGCCGCCGCCAACGGGTAGCGCAGCAACTGGCCGACGCCAAGGCGCCAGGGCAGGCTGGCGCCTTGCAATGCCCTGCGCAGGCCACGCAGGGCGAGCAGCAGGAGGACGCCGAGGATCACCGCGGCGATGGCGCCGCCGCCGAGCAGGGCGAGGGTCAGTTTCAGGTCCAGGCTCAAGCGCCACATGATCAGGCCCAGGGCGATCAGTGCGCAGGTATAGGCCATCCAGGTGCGCATCGGCACCGGCAGCAGGTCGCTGCGCAGCACCCGCAGCGGCGGTACGCGACCGAGTGCGGCCAGCGGAGGTAGGGCGAATCCGGCGAGGGCGACGAGGCCGGTTCCCATGCCCGCCAGCGCGGGGACTATCCCTGCTTCGGGAATCTGTGGTGGCAGCAGGTTGCCCAGCAGATGCATCAGGCCCTGCTGGGCGAGCCAGCCGAGGACGGTGCCGCAGAGACTGGCGACCAGCCCCAGGGTGAGCAATTGCGTTCCATAGAGAAGCAGGGCTTCCCGGCGTGACAGGCCAAGGCAGCGCAGCAGTGCGCTGGCGTCGAAGCGGCGGGTGGCGAAACGGTTGGCCGAGAGTGCCACGGCGACGCCGGCGAGCAGCACGGCGGCGAGGCTTGCGAGGTTGAGGTAGCGTTCGGCGCGGCCGAGGGCGTCGCCGATCTGCCGGTTGCCGTGGTGGGCGTCCTGCAATTGCTGGTTGGCGGCGAGGCCGTCCTGCGTTGCCTTTCTATAGGCCTGCAGCGCCTCCGGCGAGCCGCCCCAGAGGTCGCGATAGCGCACGCGGCTGCCGGGCTGGACTACGCCGGTGGCGTCCAGGTCCTGCAGGTTCATCAGCACCCGTGGCGTCAGGCTGTAGAAGTCGCCGGCGCGGTCCGGCTCATAGGTCAGTACGCGGGTGATGCGCAGGGACTTGCGGCCGATGTCGACGCTGTCACCAACCTTCAGTTCGAGGCTCGCCAACAGACGCGACTCGACCCAGATCTCCCCCGACTGCGGTCGGCCGCCTTCGACTTCGGGCTGCAGGGGCTCGGGCGCGCTCTTGAGTTCGCCGCGCAGGGGGTAGCTGTCGCCCACCGCTTTCACGCTGCTGAGCTGGATGCCCTGGTCGGTGGCTACCACGCTGGAAAATTCGACGCTGCGCGCGTGCTGGAGGCCGAGCCTGAGACCGCTGTCGATCTGTTCGCCGGTGGCGGGTTGGGTGCCGCTCAATACCAGGTCGGCGCCGAGGAATTCGGCGGCGCGCACCAGCATCGCGCCATTGAGCCGGGCGCTGAAATAGCCGATGGCGGAACTGGCCGCCACCGCGATCAGCAGGGCGAAGAACAGAACCCGCAATTCGCCGCTGCGCCCCTCGCGCCACAGCTGGCGCAAGGACAGGCGGAACAGGTTCGGCAGCGACAGTGGCTTCATCGGCTCTCGTCCGTCAGGGTTCGGCGTGGTCGATCAGGTGGCCGCTTTCCAGGCGGATCTGGCGCTGGCAGCGGTGGGCCAGGCGTTCGTCGTGGGTCACCAGCACCAGGGTGGTGCCGCGTTCGCGGTTGAGTTCGAACAGCAGGTCGCTGATGCGCTCGCCGGTGTGCGTGTCGAGGTTGCCGGTGGGTTCGTCGGCGAACAGCACGTCCGGCTCGGCGGCGAAGGCACGGGCAATGGCGACGCGCTGTTGCTCGCCGCCGGAGAGCTGGCGCGGGTAGTGGGTCAGGCGTTGGCCGAGACCGACGCGCTCGAGCAGTTCGCGGCCGCGTTGCCGGGCGTCCGCGCGGCCATCGAGCTCCAGCGGCAGCATGACGTTCTCCAGGGCGCTGAGGCTGTCGAGCAGTTGGAACGACTGGAACACGAAGCCCACGTGGGCGGCGCGGACGCGTGCGCGCTGATCCTCGTCCAGGCTGCCCAGCGCATGGCCGAGCAGGACGATGTCGCCGTTTGACGGCAGGTCGAGCCCGGCGAGCAGGCCGAGGAGGGTGGATTTGCCGGAGCCTGAACTGCCGACGATCGCCAGGCTGTCGCCGCGGGAGAGGTCGAGGGAGAGGTCGTGGAGGATCGTCAGCTTGCCTTCCGCGCTGGAAACAACCTTGCTAAGGTTTCGCGCGGTGAGAATGCGTTCGCTCATGGAGAATCCGATGCGTGCATGGCTAATGGGCGGCTGCCTGGCGTTGCTTCTGATTGCGCAGCAGGCTGCGGCGCAGACGCTGTTGGTCGTCGGCGATAGTATCAGCGCCGGTTTGGGGCTGGATACCGGCCGGGGCTGGGTGAGCCTGCTGGACAAGCGCCTGAAGGAGCAGGGTTTCGGCTACGAGGTGGTCAATGCGTCGATCAGCGGTGACACCAGCGCGGGTGGCCTCGCGCGCCTGCCGGCGCTGCTTTCCGCACAGAAGCCGACGCTGGTGGTGATCGAGTTGGGCGGCAATGACGGGCTGCGTGGAATGGCGCCGGCGCAATTGCAACAGAATCTTAGCGGCATGGTGCAGCTGTCGCAGAAGGCGGGTGCCAGGGTGGTGCTGCTGGGTATGAGGCTTCCGCCGAACTACGGGCAGCGTTATACCGATGCGTTCTCCAAGGTGTTCGAGACGGTCGCCCAGGAGCAGAAAATCGCTCTGGTGCCGTTCTTCCTCGACGGTGTCGGCGGGGTGCCGGGAATGATGCAGGCGGATGGCATTCATCCGGCCCTCGCTGCGCAGCCTAAACTGCTCGACAATATGTGGCCGGCGCTCAAGCCGCTGCTCTGAATTACGCTGTATCAAGGCTTCCCCGCGAACGGCCTTTCGGCTATGTTTGCGCACCCTTCTGGAGCCCCTATGCCGCGCCCCGCCTGGACTCACTTCGCCTACCAGCTGATCGAGCCCGATGAGCAGCTGGATCTGTTCGCCTGCCGCGAGGTCCGGGTGCACCTTGTCGCGCGCCAACTGGAGCTGGGAACGCCGGCCGACCGCACGCTCTGCGGCAGCTTGCTGCCGGCCCAGCCTCTCTGGCGTGGGCTCGAGAAGCCGCTGTTGCGCGACCGCCGCGTGTGCGGCGCCTGCCTGAAACAACTGGAACAGGAAAAGCACGGCGCGCGGGCCTCCTGGCTCGTCTGATATCTCCCAGTGACGCGGCTGGCAGTGGTAAACTGGTTCCCCTTTGCCCATTGCCCATGTCAAGGATTCTCGGATGTTGTCGCGCGTCATTGCCGCCTGCTCGCTGTCCTTAGCCGCGTTGCTCTCGGCCCCCGTTTCCGCCATTGAATTGCCGCTGCCGGCGCCGGGCGACGATATCGTCGGTCAGGTACAGGTGATCAAGGCCAAGTACGAAGACACCTTCGCCGACCTCGGCGAGAAATACGGCCTCGGCTACTCCGAAATGATCGCCGCCAACCCGGGCGTCGATGCCTGGCTGCCGGGCGTGGGCACCGAGGTGATCATTCCGACCCGCTTCATCCTGCCGGCGGGACCGCGCGAAGGCGTGGTGATCAACCTGGCCGAGTACCGCCTCTACTATTACCCCAAGGGCAAGGATGTGGTTTACACCTACGCCCTGGGCATCGGTCGTGAGGGGTGGGGCTCGCCGGTCGGCAGCACCACTGTGATCGCCAAGACCAAGGACCCGGCCTGGTATCCGCCGGCTTCGATCCGCGCCGAGCACGCAGCCGATGGCGATCCGCTGCCTACCGTGGTGCCGGCGGGTCCGGACAACCCGCTGGGTCCGTACAAGATGAGCCTGGGCTTCCACGGCTACCTGATCCACGGTTCGAACAAGAAGTTCGGCATCGGTACCCGCACCAGCCACGGTTGCTTCCGCATGTACAACTGGGACGTGACCCAGCTGTTCTCGATGATTCCGGTGGGCACCAAGGTGCGCATCATCAACGAGCCGTACAAGTTCGGCCGCAGCGAAGGCAAGATCTATCTCGAGGCGCACGCGCCGATCGACGACAACGGCAATCCGTCGGTGGTCGACAAGCACACTGCAGTGATCAATGCGCTGCTCAAGCGCGAAGACATCGCCAGCCAGATGCAGATGGACTGGAACGTGGTGCGTGAAGTCGTGGCTGCCGAAGATGGTCTGCCGGTCGCCATTGCCCAGCCGCAAGCGCAGGGTGCGCCGGTTGCGGCCACTGTCGATCAGGACGCCATGCCGCTGCAGTAACTCGTACTGCTTTGAAAGAGCCCGCTTCGAGCGGGCTTTTTCTTGCGCGCGCTTTCTGCGGGCATAAAAAAACCGACCCCGAGGGGTCGGTTTTTTAACAGATCCGAAGATCTATTACTTGCGGCTGGCTTTGTCCAGCATGCGCAGAGCGCGCTCGTTAGCCTCGTCAGCGGTCTGCTGGGCTTTCTGAGCGGCGGCCAGAGCTTCGTCAGCCTTGCGATAGGCTTCGTCAGCACGGGCTTGAGCGCGAGCAGCGGCGTCTTCAGTAGCGGTCAGACGTGCTTCGGTTTCTTTCGAGTGGCTGCTGCAACCGGTGGCCAGAACAGCAGCCAGAGCCAGAGCAGAGAATTTCAGAACGTTGTTCATCGTGTTCCCCTTAAGGTGGACATTTCCATTAAAAGCAATCTCCCATGACTGGGAAATTAGCCGGACTACATAGTACCCATTACTTGTAGTAAGTAAACTGACTGGACGCAAGTAAGGCACTTTTTTTTCATGTAAGGACGGTATTTGCAGTTGCGAGAGGCGGATTTGGGCAAAAACTGTCCAATCTGGCAAAGGAGTGTTTCCAATGGGTGTCAGACGGGAGGGTAGTCTGTTTCTGTCGATGGGGAACTGGGCGGTCAGATGACTGTCGTCAATCGTCGAACAACTGTTTAATCGCCATTATGCAGTTGTCCGCAAGTGGCAACTTGCTGGGCGTGAAAAAGTGTGGCGACATAACGAAAAAGCCCGGCTAATTGCTTAGCCGGGCTTTTTCATGATCTGGCGGTGAGGGAGGGATTCGAACCCTCGATACGATTTCTCGTATACACACTTTCCAGGCGTGCTCCTTCAACCGCTCGGACACCTCACCAGATTTCTCGACAGCGCTGTGTCTGTCGAGGCGCGCACTTTACTCAAAGGTTTTCCCAAACGCAAATGTTTTTTTCAACGGATTCATCGGCTTAAGGAGAAAAGGCCGGATCGCGGGTACACTGGCGCCTTCTAAAGAGCTGGGCGCAAGGGTATGGCGAGCTGGGACATCTTCTGCAGCGTGGTCGACAACTATGGCGACATCGGCGTTACCTGGCGTCTGGCTCGCCAGTTGGCGACCGAGCATGGGCAAGCGGTGCGCCTGTGGGTGGATGACCTGGCCGCCTTCGTGCGCATCTGCCCCCAGGCCGACCAGCAGGCGCAATCGCAGCGGCAGTCCGGCGTCGAGGTGCGACGCTGGCCGAAGGCCTGGCAGGATACCGATGCGGCGGATGTGGTGATCGAAGCCTTCGCCTGTTCAATGCCGCCTGCCTATATAGAAGCCATGGCTCGGCGGGCGAAGCCATCGTTGTGGCTGAACCTCGAATACCTCAGCGCCGAGTCCTGGGTGGAGTCCTGCCATGGCCTGCCGTCGATGCAGCCCAGCGGCCTGCAGAAGTATTTCTATTTCCCCGGCTTCACGTCGCTCACCGGGGGGCTGCTGCGCGAGGGCGACCTGATCCGGCGTCGGGACGCCTTCCAGGCCGATCCCGCCAGCAGCGTTCGTTTTCTCGAAAGTCTCGGCGTGCAGGTGCGCGACGGGGAGCGGCGCATTTCCCTGTTCGCCTATGAAAACCCCGGACTCGCCGGCTGGCTGGATACCCTGGCCGAGGGGGCCTCGCCAACCCTGCTGCTGGTGCCCGAAGGTCGAGTGTTGGCTGACGTCGAGCACTGGGCACGGCAGCCGCTGGGGGTAGGGCAGTGCTGCGAGCGCGGCGCGCTGCGGGTACAGGTGCTGCCGTTCGTCCGCCAGGAGGACTACGACGCGCTGCTGTGGAGTTGCGACATCAATGCGGTGCGTGGCGAGGACTCCTTCGTCCGCGCGCAATGGGCGGGGCGCCCCTTCGTCTGGCACATCTACCAGCAGGACGAAGACATCCACCTGGAAAAGCTGGAAGCGTTCCTGGCGTTGTTCGCCGAGGGGATGGACGAAGGGCTGCGGCAGGCGCTGAGTGATTTCTGGCTGGCCTGGAACGGCCGCGGCGAGGTCGGCGAGGCCTGGCGGAGGCTGGAGGAGCGGCTCCCAGAGTGGTCCGCCTGGATTGGAAATTGGCAGCGGCGTCTGACCGAACAAACCGATCTTGCGGCGGGGCTGGTGTGTTTTTATACAAATTGGCTATGATATGGCCCCTGTTTTTTGTCTCCAATCCAATCGGATAATCGTATGAAAACCGCACAAGAGTTCCGCGCTGGCCAGGTTGCCAACATCAATGGCGCCCCCTGGGTCATCCAGAAGGCCGAGTTCAACAAATCCGGCCGTAACTCCGCGGTCGTCAAGATGAAGCTGAAGAACCTGCTGACCGGTGCCGGCACCGAGACCGTGTTCAAGGCCGACGACAAGCTGGAGCCGATCATCCTCGACCGTAAGGAAGTGACCTACTCCTACTTCGCGGACCCGCTGTATGTCTTCATGGACACCGAGTTCAACCAGTACGAGATCGAGAAAGACGATCTGGAAGGCGTGCTGACCTTCATCGAAGACGGCATGACTGACGTCTGCGAAGCGGTGTTCTACAACGAGAAAGTGATCTCCGTTGAACTGCCGACCACCATCGTTCGCGAAATCGTCTACACCGAGCCGGCTGTCCGTGGCGACACCTCCGGTAAAGTGATGAAGACCGCTCGCCTGAAGAACGGTGCCGAGGTTCAGGTCTCCGCCTTCTGCGAAATCGGCGACTCGATCGAAATCGATACCCGCACTGGCGAGTACAAGTCCCGCGTCAAGGCCTGAGCCTGAACCGAGACAAGAAAAAGCCCGGCTGATGCCGGGCTTTTTCGTTTCTGCCGTCTGGCTTTCTTCAGACGCTCACGTTCAGGCGTACGGCGATGTTGCCGCGGGTGGCGTTGGAGTAGGGGCAGACCTGGTGGGCCTTGGCGACCAGATCCTCGGCCTCGGCGCGATCCAGGCCCGGCAGGTTGATGTTCAGTTCCACTTCCAGGCCGAACCCGCCCGGGATCTGGCCGATGCCGACCTTGCCGGTGATCGAGGCGTCCGCCGGAATCTGCTTCTTGCTCTGGCTGGCGACGAACTTGATGGCGCCGATGAAGCAGGCGGAGTAGCCGGCGGCGAAGAGCTGTTCCGGGTTGGTGGCTTCGCCGCCCTGGCCGCCCAGTTCGCGCGGGGTGCTCAGTTTCACATCGAGGATGCCGTCGGAGGAAATGGCGCGGCCGTCGCGGCCTCCGGTGGCGGTAGCGGTGGCGGTGTAGAGGGCTTTGATGGTTTGCATGGCGGTGTCTCCGATTGTCTTGCTGGTTAATATCTTGTGCACTAAGTAGTGCGTGAGATGAAAGTTAGTTCTATTTAATTTAGTGCGCAAGATAAATTTCGGAAGATTTCGGACTAAGGAACAGTGCGATCAGGCATAAGCCCGGATTACGGGCCTTGCAGCTGTTCGCGCAGCTCCACCAGTTCCTGCTGGAGGCGCTGGAGCTTTTCCAACGTTAGACGGCTGCTGGCGAGGATGCAGCCCGGAATGCTCTCCGCTTGTCGGCGAAGGTCGCGGCCCTTGTCGGTCAGGCGCAGTTGCACCACGCGCTCGTCGGCCTGGCTGCGAGTGCGGGTGATCAGGCCTTCGGCCTCCAGGCGCTTGAGCAGCGGGGTGAGGGAGCCGGGGTCGGTGAGCATGCGTGCGCTGATCTCGCCGACGGTGATGCCGTCGCCTTCCCACAGCACCAGCATGGCGATGTATTGCGGGTAGGTGAGCCCCAGCGCCTGCAGCAGCGGCTTGTAGACCTTGGTCATCTGCAGGGACGTGGAGTAGAGGGCGAAGCACAGCTGGTTGTCGAGCTTGAGTGCTTCGCAGGTCGGGTCTGGCTGGGCCATCGCAGTCTCCTGGATAGAGGGCCTGGGTAGACGCCCTGGGTAGAGGTCCTGGGGTAAACGTCCGGGATGAACAGGTAATTGCGCATTAATTTAGCGCGATGGCTATTTGTTGAACAGCGGCCACGCTGATTCCCGGCCGTTCGGAGGCTCGCAGCCTGCCATGGGGCTGCCTGCCAGTACGCGCTCGACCAGCTTTCGTCAGGCGCGGAAGCCTTCGACGATGTACTCCGCCAGCTTGTCGGTGACCGGCGTCATCTTCGTCCCGCGCAGCAGCACGATGCTGGCGTTGGGGAGCTGCGGCAGTCCCTCGTCCTCACCCAGGATGCGCAGGTTGCCGGTGAGCAGGCTGCGCAGTTGCGCGGTCACCGCCAGCCCTGCGCTGGCCACGGCGAACAGGGCCGACAGGCTCGGGCTGCTGTAGGCGATGCGGTAATCCACTTCCATGGCTTCCAGCGCGTTGCAGGCCCAGGCGCGGCAGAAGCAGGCGGTGTTGAACATCGCCAGCGGCAGTGGGCGCTGCTCCTGCGGACAGAAGCCCTCGGCGGCCATCCAGACAAAGGGCTCCTGGCGCAGCAGCTGGCCGATTTCGGTTCCCGGTTCGCGGGTCACGATGGACAGGTCCAGGTCATTGCGCAGCAGCAGTTGCGCCGACGATTCGCAGTGCACTTCCACCTGGACCAGCGGATAGGCCTCGGCGAAGCGCGAAAGGATCTCCGGCAGGAAGCGCATCACGTAGTCGTCGGGCGTGCCGATCTTCACCGCCCCGACCATGTGCGGCTGGCGGAAGGTGTTGAACACCTCGCCCTGCAGGCGAAGGATGCGCCGGGCAAAGCCCAGCAATACCTGGCCTTCAGGCGTCAGGCGCACCTGGCGTCCATCGCGCTCGAACAGTGCGCGCTCCAGCACGTCTTCTTCCAGGCGCTTCATCTGCATGCTCACCGCCGACTGGGTGCGGTTGACCACCTCGGCGGCGCGGGTGAAGCCGCCGTGATCGGCGATGGCGACGAAGGTGCGCAGCAGTTCGCTGTCGATACTGGGGAAGCTGCTCATTCATCAATCTCCGAGATGGGTTGCATAAGAATGATTCGTTGGATTGATCTTAGTCCCGAGGCGAGACTGCATCCAGGCCCACACGGAGGGATTCACGATGAAAGGTCAACTGGGTTTCGTATCGATGTCCTATCACGTCCACAAGGAACTGGCCGTACCCCTGTGGAGGCGTGCCATGCAGCGAGTGCTGCGCTGGCGCGAACTGGCCCGCCAGCGCAGCCTGCTGGCCGGCATGAGCGATGAGGCGCTCAAGGATATCGGCCTGAGCCGTGCCGATATCCAGGAGGAAATCGAGCGTCCATTCTGGATCGATCATTTGAGACGTTGATCTGCAGGGGCGGCACGGGAGATCGTGCCGCCCGCCGTTGTACCGGATAAACCACTTCGCCAGGGAATGCCCCATGCCTTCGAACTACCATCTCGCCCAGGTCAATATCGCCAAGGCCCGTGCACCGTTGGACCACCCCGTGATGAAAGGCTTCGTCGACCAACTGGATCACATCAACCGGCTGGCCGAGTCCAGCCCGGGGTTCGTCTGGCGCTTGCAGACCGATGAGGGCGACGCCACCACCATTCGTGCCTTCGATGATCCGCTGATCATCGTCAACCTGTCGGTCTGGGAGTCGGTCGAGGCGCTGCGCGGGTACGTCTACGGCGGCGAGCACCTGGCCGTGCTGCGCAACAAGCGCGACTGGATGGAGAAGCTGTCGGCGCCGAGCCTGGCGCTGTGGTGGTTGCCAGCGGGAGAGTTGCCCGACGTGCGGATGGCGCGGCGCAAGCTGGAGCAGTTGCAGGCGCAAGGCGCGTCGCCGGAGGTGTTCACCTTTGCCCGGCCATTCCCGATGCCCGAACGGGTCGGCGAGCCGGCCTGATGCAGTCAGCCATCTCGTTTGGCGCTAGGCTCTAGGACACTTTCAGCCCTGGAGTCCACCGATGCCGATGGTCGAGTCGCTGTCCCTCAAGCAAGCCCGCCGCCTGGCCCTGGCCGCCCAGGGTTTCACCCTGCGCAGGCCGGGCGGGGAAATACAGCGCCGCCACGTGCGTGGCCTGCTGGAGCGCCTGGGCGTACTGCAGATCGACTCGGTGAATGCGCTGGTGCGCTCGCACTACCTGCCACTGTTCTCGCGCCTGGGCAACTACTCGCCCACCCTGCTGGAAGAGGCGGCCTGGAGTGCCGGGCGGCATCGGCGCTTGTTCGAATACTGGGGCCACGAAGCCTCGCTCCTGCCACTGGAGCTGTACCCGCTGATGCGCTGGCGCATGCGCCGGGCTGCTGACGGGCGCGGCATCTATCAGCAACTGGCGCGCTTCGGTCGCGAGCAACAAAGGGTGATCCAGCGCGTGTTGAGTGCCGTGCGGGAGCAGGGCGCGCTGGGCGCCGGCAGCCTGACGACCCGCGAAGAGCGCGCCGGGCCCTGGTGGGACTGGAGCGACGAGAAGCATGCGCTGGAGTGGCTGTTCGCCGCTGGCGAGGTGACGGTGGCCGGGCGCCGTGGCTTCGAGCGGCTCTACGACCTGCCCGAGCGGGTCCTGCCGTCCACCATCCTCGATCAGCCCGACCTTGAGGAAGCCGAGGCGCAGCGCCGATTGCTGCTGCATTCGGCGCAGGCGTTGGGCGTTGCCACCGAGAAGGACCTGCGCGATTACTTCCGCCTGGAGCCGGCCGACAGCAAGGCGCGCCTGGCCGAGCTGGTGGAGGCGAGCGTTCTGCTGGCGGTTCAGGTGCAGGGCTGGCAGGCGCCGGGTTACTGCCCGGCCGACGTGGTCATCCCGCGCAAGGTGCGAGCCAGCGCCTTGCTCTCGCCCTTCGATTCGCTGGTGTGGGAGCGGGCGCGGACCGAGCGTCTGTTCGATTTCCGTTATCGCCTGGAGATCTACACGCCGCAGCACAAGCGCGTCTATGGCTACTACGTGCTGCCTTTCCTGTTCGACGAGCAGCTGGTGGCGCGGGTCGACCTGCGTTCCGATCGTGTGGCGGGAAAACTGGTGGTGCACGCCGTCCATGAGGAGGCGAAGGGGCCGGGAGAGGAGGGCTGGATCGCGCTGGCGCAGCAGCTCGGCGAGATGGCGAACTGGCTGGGACTCGAGCGCGTGGAGGTGAATTGCCAGCGGCCGTCGGGCGTGCGCCTGCAGGGGCTGCTGGCGGAGGCCTGAAAGAGGGCGAGCCGCGCAAGGCGGCTCGCCGGGTACTCAGTGGCTGCTGGCGATGTGACGGCTTCAGCGCCGTACCTGTTTCAACGTTTCCGCGATCAGGAAGGCCAGCTCCAGGGATTGGTCGGCATTCAGACGCGGGTCGCAATGGGTGTGGTAGCGGTCGCTCAGCCCGGCCTCGGTGATCGGGCGGGAGCCGCCGATGCACTCGGTGACGTTCTGCCCGGTCATCTCGATGTGGATGCCGCCGGCGTAGCTGCCCTCGGCCTGGTGTACCTCGAAGAACTGCCGCACCTCGGTGAGCACGCGCGCGAAGTCCCGTGTCTTGTAGCCGCTGGAGGCTTTGATGGTGTTGCCGTGCATGGGGTCGGAACTCCACAGCACCTGCCTGCCTTCGCGCTGTACGGTCTGGATCAGGCGCGGCAGGCCGTCGCCGACCTTGTCGGCGCCCATGCGCACGATGAGGTTGAGGCGGCCGGGGTCGTTGTCCGGGTTGAGGATGTCGATAAGGCGGATCAGCTCCTGGCTGTCCATGCTCGGGCCGACCTTCACGCCGATCGGGTTGCCGACGCCGCGCAGCATCTCCACGTGGGCGCCATCGGGCTGGCGGGTGCGGTCGCCGATCCACAGCATGTGCGCTGAGCAGTCGTACCAGTCGCCGGTCAGGCTGTCGCGGCGGATGAAGGCTTCCTCGTAGTTCAGCAGCAGCGCCTCGTGGGCGGTGAAGAAGCTGGTTTCGCGCAGCTGCGGCGCGGTGTCCAGGCCACAGGCGCGCATGAAGGCAAGGGTTTCGTCGATGCGGTCGGCCAACTGCTGGTAGCGCTCGGACAGGGCCGAGTTGGCGATGAAGTCCAGGTTCCACTGGTGCACCTGGTGCAGGTCGGCGAAGCCGCCGCCAGCGAAGGCGCGCAGCAGGTTCAGCGAGGCGGTGGACTGGTGGTAGGCCTGCAGCAGGCGCTCCGGGTCCGGCACGCGGCTCTTCTCGTCGAAACCGATGCCGTTGACGATGTCGCCGCGATAGGCGGGCAGGGTCACGCCGTCGATGGTTTCCTCGCCGGAGGATCGCGGCTTGGCAAATTGTCCGGCCATGCGTCCGACTTTCACCACCGGGCAGCCGGCGGCGAAGGTCATCACCACGGCCATCTGCAGCAGCACCTTGAAGGTGTCGCGGATCTTCGCCGCGGAGAACTCGGCGAAGCTCTCGGCGCAATCGCCACCCTGCAGCAGGAAGGCGCGTCCGGCGGTGACTTCGGCGAACTGCCGGCGCAACTCGCGGGCTTCACCGGCGAATACCAGCGGCGGGAAACCGGCCAGGGTGCGCTCGACGTCGTTCAGGCGCGCGGCGTCGGGGTAGGCGGGTTGTTGCTGGATCGGCTTGCTTCTCCAGCTGTCGGGACTCCAGGGCAGGCTCATCGATGGCTCGTTCGCGGCTATGGGCGGTGAAGGCCCATGGTATCAGCTCGCCCCGCGTGCGGCGCGCCCTCAGTGCGCCGGCAGCGGTTGCAGCGGAGCGGTGCGCGGCAGGTCGCGGCGCAGCTCGGCAATGTGCTCGCGCACGCTGCGGCGATAGCTGTCCTTGTCCACGTAGTGGGCCATGCGTTCCAGCGGCAGGTACTGGTAGCCGCCGTCGATGCGCTGCCCGGCGAGCATCCGCTTCAACTGGCGGAAGCGCTCGGCGGCCGGGTTGCCCGCCGCCAGTTGGCGGATGTACAGGGCGACCAGCTCGGCCTGTTCGGCGCGTCCCTGCCAGCCCAGGCCCGAGGCTTCGAGCATGCCGAGCACGAACAGGTCGTCGTACTGCGGATGGAAGGCGTTGAGGTACAACTGCGGTGCGGCGCAGTCCCGCGGCCAGTTGAGCAGCGCGCGGTCGATGAAGGGGTAGTCCAGGTGGTAGCCGGTGGCGAGCAGGATCAGGTCGTACTCCTGGCGCTCGCCATCGCTGAACACCACGCGCTGTCCGTCCAGGCTGCGCACGTCGCGACGGGCGCGGATGTCGCCGTGGGCCAGGTGGTGCAGTACCAGCGAGTTCACCACCGGGTGCGATTCGTACAGCCGGTGATTGGGATCGGGCAGGCCATAGTCCGACGGGCGACCGATCAGCAGGCGCAGCAGCGCCGCGTCCAGCCGTTGCTTGAGGGGACGCGGCAGGCGGACCAGGTTGCCGAAGGTGTCGATCGGCCGGCCCAGGCAGAACTTCGGCAGGAAGTGGTAGCCACGGCGCGCCGAGAGGTCCACGGAGCGTGCACGGTGCACGGCGTCCACCGCGATGTCGCAGGCGGAGTTGCCGCAGCCGACGATCAGCACGCGCTTGCCTTCGAAGCAGTCGGCACTGCGGTACTGGCTGGCGTGGAGGATCTCGCCGCTGAACTCGCCGGGCAGTTCCGGCCGGTTGGGCGTGTGCAGGGTGCCGTTGGCGATCAGCACCCCATCGAACAACCCTTCGTGCACTTCGCCGTTGCGTTCGCAGCGCAGCCGCCAGCCGCGCTCCTGGCGGAGCAGGGCGGTGACCCGGGTGTTGAAGCGGTAGTGAGTGTGCAGGCCGTAGTGCCGGGCGTAGGCGTGAAAGTAGCGCAGCACCTGTGTGTGGTGCGGATAAGGTGGGACGTCCATGTCCATGGGGAAATCGTCGAACTGGGTCGTGCCCTTGGAGGAAATCAGGTGGGCGGAGTGGTACAGGGTGCTGTGGGGATTGTCGATGTCCCACAGGCCGCCGACGTCGCCGTGCAGTTCGAAACCGGTGAAGGGGATGCCGTACTTCTGCAGTTGGCGGGCGGCGGAAAGGCCCGCCGGACCCGCACCGATGATGGCATACATGCTCGGATGTGCCTCTTGGGCTGTTATTCTTGCGGCTTTCGGGCCTGGCAGCCGGCTCCTGGCTGCTCAGGCGATCCACGCCTGTTTTTGAAGGATTATCACGTGCTTCAGCCCTCGCAGTTCAATGGCAATCCGCGCCGTCTGTGCATCCTGGCGGATCGCAATGTCACAGTCGCCTTCCCGGGGGCGTTGGCATGAGCGAGGAGCAGTTGGTCGAAGAACGCCTGATCGTCGAGGAGCGTGACGTCTTCGGCGTGATCCGGGTGGTGGAGAGCGGCGCCTTCCGGTACCTGGAGTTCGGCGACGAGGTCGAGCAGAGCTGCGTGCTGATGCAGGACCCCAGCTGGCTGGAGTACGACTACTCGCGGGCCATGCTGCTCGGCGCGCTGTGCCACGCGACGCCGCGCCGCGCGCTGTTCCTGGGCTTCGGTGCCGGCAGCCTGACCCAGGCCTGCCTGAAGTACCTGCCGTTGGAGGAGGTGGAGGCCATCGAGCTGCGCCCGTCGATTCCCCGGCTGGCTCGCGAACACCTGGGGCTGGGCGATGATCCGCGCCTGAACCTGCGTATCGGCGACGCGGTGGAGGAGCTGGAGCGCTGCGAGCCGGCGGACCTGATCTTCCTCGACCTCTACACCGACACCGGCCCCGCGCCGGCTCACATCGCCTGGGATTTCCTCGGCGCCTGCCGCGAGCGCCTGCGCCCTGGCGGCTGGCTGGTGATCAACCAGTGGAGCACCGACGATGGCCGCCCGCTGGGGGCGGCGCTGCTCCGCGGGCGCTTCCACAGGCACTACTGGGAGTGCCCGGTGCCGGAGGGCAACGTGATCGTCTTCGTGCCCGCCGAGCTGGATCAGGAGCTCAACCTGCGGGCCTTGAAGAAGCGCGTCGCAAGTCTCGAACCGAAGCTCGGTTACTCGCTGCGCGGCTACATCGATTCGCTGTGCCCGGCTCAGTGAGCCGGGCGCGCGTCCTCATAACCTGTTTACGATCTGCTGCGCGTCGGCATAACTGCGTTAAAAACAGGCGAGGACTGCTCATTTACAGCTCGTAAACTCCGCGTCCTCGCCTGTTTTTGCCTTGTTCTGCTCTAGCTCGCGAGATCGTAAACAGGTTCTCAGGGGATCTGGTAGCTGAAGGCGAAATTCAGGCGCGGGGTGCGCTCGTTGTTGTCCAGCGCCCGGTCGCCGAACGGCTTGGCCACTTCCATCGATACCAGGTAGTGCTTGCGGTTGGTCAGGCGCACGCCGACGGCCGCCGAGCCGAGCTTGGCGTCGGGCAGGCCATCCTGGGTGTAGTGGGTGCGCGCGGTGTCCACCACCGCGTAGGGCTGGATCTGGTTGAGCACCACGCTCTGGCGCAGGAAGGAATAGTTCACCTCGTAGGCCGCGCCCCAGCCCTTGTCGCCGCTGGCCTGGTCGTCCGGATAACCGCGGCCAAAGTTGGCGCCGCCGTAGGTGACCTGTTCCGAGTCGGGCAGCACGTCGTCGGTCCACTGGAAGCCGGCGGTGACCACACCTTGCCAGCGGTCGGTGAACTGATCCTGCTGGGCGCCGTAGCCCAGCACGCGGGTGAAGTCCTTGCGGATCGGCTCCTGGGTTTCCGCACCCATGCCGTTCAGGCCATGGTAGATAGCCAGGCTGCCGGCGCGCACGCGCTTGGCGGCGAACTGCTGGACCACGGTGTCCACGCCGACGACGCGCAGCTTGCTCTTCTGCTCGACACGGTAGGGGATGTTCGGCACCACCAGGTCGTAGCGGCTGGTGTCGTTCACCGTGTAGCCGCGCAGGTTCACGTCCCAGGTCAGGTCGCGGCGTAGCACCAGTGGAATACCCAGGCCTGCGTTGACCCGCTCGTTTTCCCGCTTGCGGGCGAACACCAGGCCGTTGGCCAGGCGCAGCTGGTCTTCCGGCGTGGAGTTGTAGTGGCTGTAGCCGGCCGTCAGTTGCAGGCCGTTGTCGCCCAGCAACTGGCTGTAGTTCCAGGCGCGGTAGTACTCGTGATCGTCGCCCGGCGGGTAGAGGTAGTTGAACTGCAGTTGTTCGCCCCAGCCGAGCATCGACTTCACCTCGGCGGAGAGCAGGCCGCGCTGTTCGCCGTGGCGCGAGTCGAGGTTGGCGCCGGTGTTGAAGCGCTTGCTCTGGCCGGCTAGCTCCAGCACCGCGCCGCCGTCGCTGGTGGTAGGCGGATTGAGCGCCATCGCCAGCTGCAGGCCCGGTACGCGGCTCATCAGCACGCTGAAGCGCTCGAAGCTTTCGCGGGTCAGCGGCCGTTCGGCCTTCAGGCGGGCGATCCAGCGGTCCACCCGGGCCTGGTGGGCGCCCAGGTCGCCACTGCTGCGCACTTCTCTGATATGGCCTTCGACCAATACGATGCGCGCGACGCCGCCACTGAAGTCCTGATTCGGCACGTAGGCGAAGGAGATGAAGAAGCCGTCGTCCTGGTAACGCTGGGTGATGGCCTTGGCCGCTGCTACCAGTTCGCTGACCTGGATCGGCCGCTGGGTCAGCGGCTCCAGCAACGGGCGCCAGGTGTTCAGCGGGTAGTGGCCGCCGCCGGCGATCTCGATGCGCTTGAGCTGGATGCGTTTCTGCAGGATCTGGCCGGGTTGTTCGGCCGCCGGAGCGGGGGCAGTGACCTTGGGCGCCGTCGGTCGAAGTTCGCCGCCGGGCAGGTTGGGGCGGGGCAGGGTCTGTTCGATATCGGAGCCGGGGAGTTGGATCGGGCGCTCGGCCCAGGCGAGAGGGGTTGCCAACAACAGGGTCAAGGCGGCGAGTTTGCGCATCTGGCTCCTCCATGAGACCGACTTCAGCGAGGGCCAGGAGCCGTAAATGGCTCCTGGCTACCACAGTATGGGAAATGTCCGGATTATTGCTGGGGAGTCCCGACGCCAACCCCCAACCCGGCGCCCAGTCCGCCGAGCGTGCCACCGACCGTACCCAGCAGGCCTCCCTGGCTAGTGGTGCCGCTTGTGGTTCCGACTCCGGCGCCCACGGCAACCCCGGTACCCGAGCTGGTGCCGCCGGTGCTGACGCCGGCGCCTGCGACCAGACCGCCGGTACCGGTCACTCCGCTGACCGTGTTGGTGACACCGTTGAGCAGGCCTCCCACTGGATTGCTGGCACCCGTCGCGCCGCCCAAGGAGCCGGTGACGGCGCCCACCGTGTTGGTGACGCCGCCTACCAGGCCGCCGACCGGGTTGCTGGAACCCGTCGCGCCGCCCAGGGAGCCGGTGACGGTGCCCACCGTGTTGGTGACGCCGCCTACCAGGCCGCCGACCGGGTTGCTGGCACCCGTCGCGCCGCCCAGCGAGCCGGTGACCGTGCCGACCGTGCTGGTGACGCCGCCGACCAGTCCACCCACCGGATTGCTGGTGCCTGTCGTGCTGCCATTGACCAGGCCGCCGGCGGCACTGACTGCTTGGCCGGTATTGCTGACGGCTCCGCCGACTGGGGCCAGCGCTGGACTCTCGCTGGTCACCTGATTGCCGGTCTGGGTCACTGCGGTGCCAACGGTGGTCAGCAGGTTGTTAACCGGCGCGGCCAGGCCGGTGGTGGTTCCGACGGTCCGGGTCGTGTTCTCGACCGTGCCTACCAGGCCCTTGGTGGTGCCGCTGAGCTGGGTGGTCAGCTGGCTCAGCGGGCCGGTGGTTACCGCGCCAGTGAGGGAGTCGCCCAGCATGGTGATCTGGCCACCGACGCCGTCCACCGCGCCACCGAGCTGGCCGGTGACGCCGTTGAGCGGGGTGTTCGCCAGCAGCGGGCCGTCGCCGACGGCGGCCACGGTGCCGCCGAGGCTGCTGACTGCCTCGCCAGTGTGGCTGACCAGGTTGGTTGGGCCGGCCAAGGTCGTGCCGATGGCGTTGGGGTTGTTGGCCAGGTTGCCCAGGCCGTCGGTGACGCCGGCGCCGACATGGTTCACGCCCGCGGCAACCTGCTGGATGACGCCACCGGCGTTGTCGGTGACGCCGCTGCCGACCAGCGGGACATCGACGTTCTGGACCACGCCGCCGACGTTGCCGAGGGTTCCGCCAACGTTGGATACGACCTGGCCGGTTTCGCTCAGGATATTGCTGGTGGTAGGGTTGGGAATGGTCGTGCCGCCCCCGGTGCCGTCCGTGCCGCCACCGGTGCCACCCGTGCCGCCACCGGTACCACCCGTGCCACCACCGGTACCGCCCGTGCCGCCGCCGGTGCCACCTGTGCCACCACCGGTACCGCCCGTGCCGCCGCCGGTGCCACCCGTGCCACCACCGGTACCGCCCGTGCTGCCGCCGGTGCCGCCAGTACCACCACCGGTACCGCCGGTGCCGCCGCCCGTACCACCGGTTCCGCCGTCACCACTGCCGGTGCTGCCGTCGCCGCTGGCGCCCGAACCGCCGTCGGCAGTGCCTGCGCCGCTGTCGCCGCTGCTGCCGGAACTATGATGGCTGCCGCCGCCGTGACTGCTGCATCCCTGCAGCGACAGAGCAACGACCAGAAGGGAAAGTGCGAAGACGCGAATCGGGCCTGACATGCGAGTTCCTCCATGAAGGACTAAATCCAGCGCGGCTCGGACGGCACTTCCGACGAGTCACTGCGCTGCGCTCGATGTCAGTTGTAGAGATTTGTCTCTGAACGCGTAATTGGAACTTGTATATAGTCGTTTTGTTGATATTAAGTATTTGATTTTAAAGGAAAATATTTATTTTTATAGCGGTATTTCGAACGCTTTTAATACCTTGGATATAGCGCTTTTTGCACGGGGCCGAGGGTGAATTTCAGCGCCCATTCATTTTCCGAGGAAGCGTCCTTCGCGTTTTTCCTGCATGGCCTTGAAGCCTTCCTGGGCGTCTTCGCTGCTTAACAGGCGGCTGGCCATCGCCGGCAGTTCGCGGGCGGCGGCCAGTTCTCCCTCGTCCAGGCACTGGCGAGCCGACGCCAGGGTGGCGCGAATGCCCAGTGGAGCCTGAGCGGCGACTCGCTGGGCCATCCACAGCGCGCGCGGCATCAGCTCCTCGGGGGCGGTGACTTCCTGCACCAGCCCCAGGCGGCAGGCCTCGTGGGCATCGAACTGATCGCCGGTGAGCAGCCAGCGCATCGCATTGCCCCAGCCGGCCACCTGGTGCAGGCGCAACGTTGCGCCACCGAAGGGGAAGATGCCGCGCTGCACTTCCAGCTGGGCGAAGCGCGCGTTGCTGGCGCAGAGGTTGATATCCGCCGCCAGCATCAACTCGATGCCGAGGGTGAAGCAGTAGCCCTGGGCCGCGACCATCAGCGGCTTGGTCAGGCGCGGCCCGCCGAAGGTGCCCCAGGGGTCCACGGCGCCGCTTGGGAACTGCCAGCCCGTGCGGAAGGTCTCGCTCACATCGCCCAGGTCGAGCCCGGCGGTAAAGTGGTCGCCGTGGGCGAATACCAGGGCGCAGCGCAACTGGTCGTCACGCTCGTAGTCGCCCAGGGCGAGCGCCAGCTGGTTGAGCATCTCCAGGTCGAATGCATTGCGCTTGTCGACCCGGTTCAGGCCGAGCAGCAGGACATGGTCACGGCGTTCACGGGTGATGCGAGGCGTGCTGCTGGGCTTCATCGATGACATCCGGCAGGGAGGGGCCTGCTCGGTATAGTCGGCCCTGCCGGAGTCGTCCAGGCGTGACCGTTCGCCGGTCCTTGTCCGAAAAGACGCACATGACGGCGGAATTTCCGGTATGATGCGCGCCGGCCAAGCTAAGGCCCCGTTTTGGATCTCGCATTTTTCGGTGCTTTCACGCTCTGTCTGTGCGTCCGCTGTGCGGACTTCCTTGACGTATTCTTCCAATCTTCATTTCGCAAATCCCCGCTTCCAGCTGCCTGGGTGACTTCATTGTCGTACAGGGCATGCGCAGCTCGGCTATTGGGTCTTTGCGGATGTACCTAGAGGCAAAACCCATGACCCAGGAAACCGCCGGCTTCGCCGCGCTCGGTATTCACCCCAGTATTCTCGCTGCAATTGCCGCTGTCGGTTACGAAGAGCCGTCGCCGATCCAGGCCCAGTCGATCCCGGTGATCCTCGAAGGCCACGACATGATCGGCCAGGCCCAGACCGGTACCGGCAAGACCGCCGCCTTCGCGCTGCCGCTGCTGTCGAAGATCGAACCGAGCCGCCGCGTACCCCAGGTGCTGGTGCTGGTTCCGACCCGCGAGCTGGCCCTGCAGGTTGCTACCGCTTGCGAAACCTACTCCAAGCAGATGCCGGGCGTCGGCGTCGTCGCCGTCTACGGTGGCGCGCCCATGGGCCCGCAGCTGAAGGCCCTGCGCCAGGGCGCCCAGGTACTGGTCGCCACTCCGGGCCGCCTGTGCGACCACCTGCGTCGCGACGAGAACCTGCTCTCCACCGTCGAGCGCCTGGTCCTCGACGAAGCGGACGAGATGCTCAAGCTCGGCTTCATGGATGACCTCGAAGTGATCTTCGAAGCCATGCCGGCCAGCCGCCAGACCGTGCTGTTCTCCGCGACCCTGCCGGCCTCGATCCGCAGCATCGCCGAGCGCCACCTGAAAGAGCCCAAGCACGTCCGCATCGCCGCCAAGACCCAGACCGTCGCCCGCATCGAGCAGGTGCACCTGATGGTCCACGCCGACCAGAAGCCGGCCTCGATCCTGCGTCTGCTGGAAGTCGAGCAGTTCGACGCCCTGATCGGCTTCGTCCGCACCAAGCAGGCCACCCTGGACATCGCCGAGCTGCTAGAGCGCCAGGGCTACCGTGCCGCCGCGCTGAACGGCGACATGCCGCAGGCCCAGCGTGAGCGCGTGATCGAGTCGCTGAAAGACGGTTCGCTGGACATCGTCATCGCCACCGACGTCGCCGCCCGCGGCCTCGACGTGGCGCGCATCACCCACGTACTGAACGTGGACATGCCCTACGATCCGGAATCCTACGTACACCGCATCGGCCGTACCGGCCGTGCCGGTCGTGAAGGCCGCGCCCTGCTGCTGGTGACTCCGCGCGAGCGCCGCATGCTGCAGGTGATCGAGCGTGTGACCGGCCAGAAGGTCGGCGAAGTTCGCCTGCCGGACGCCGACACCGTCCTCGAAGCGCGTCTGAACCGCCTGGCCACCGGCCTGCAACCGCTGCTGGCCAACGCCGTTGCCAGCCGTGGCGCCGTGCGTGACGAGCTGTGCCGTCGCCTGGGTACCGACATGGATACCCTGGCTGCCGTGCTGCTGGCCAAGCTGACCGAAGGCAAGGCGCTGGACCTGGAATCGGTCCGCCGCGAACAGCCGCTGACCCCGGCCGCCCCGCGTGAGCGCAGCGACCGTTACGAGCGCAGCGAGCGTGGCGATCGCCCCGAGCGCGGCGACCGTCCGGAGCGCAGCGGCGCGCCCCGCACGATGGCTCCGCCGTCGGAAGGCAAGTCCCGTTGCCGTACCGCTCTGGGTGCCCGTGACGGCGTGCAGGCGAAGAACCTGCTGGGCGCCATCCTTAACGAGGGCGGCCTGTCCCGCGAGGCTATCGGCCGCATCCAGATTCGCGAGACCTTCAGCCTGATCGAGCTGCCGGAAGAGAACCTCGACCGTCTGCTGACCAAGCTCAAGGACACCCGCGTCGCCGGCAAGGCTCTGCGTCTGCGTCGTTACCGCGAAGACTGATTCGTCAGTTATTTGCGCATGAAAAAGCCCCGCCTTGGCGGGGCTTTTTCGTTTCCGGGTGGGGGCTGTCGTAGGAGCGGACTTTGTCCGCGAAGCTCTTGATCGGAGATTTCGCGGATAAGATCCGCTCCTACGAAAAGCCGCTCCCTCAACCGAAGCGGTAGATATCCATCCCCAGCGCGCCGAGGGTGAAGCCGGCATGCTCGACCGTCATCGGCGTGCCACCGGCGGCGCGGGCGAAGTACAGCGGCAGCAGGTGCTCGTCGCTGGGGTGATTGCGCACGGCCCAGGGCGCCTGCCGGCGATAGTCGAACAGCGCGGCATCATCGTTGGCGGCCAGGTGTTCGGCCATCCAGTCGCGGAATGCCTTGGCCCAGGGCTCGATGACGTCCGGCCCGGCCCGCCAGTCCAGTTCACCCAGGTTGTGGGTGATGCTGCCCGAACCGATCAGCAGGATGCCTTCCTCGCGCAGCGCTCGCAGCGCCTTGCCGACGCGGTCCTGCATCTGCGGGCCGAGGCGGCTGGGAAGTGACAGCTGCACCACCGGAATGTCCGCCTGCGGGTACATCAGGCTCAGGGGGACCCAGGTGCCGTGGTCCAGCGGGCGTTCCGCATCGAGGGTAGCGGGCAGGCCGTCCTTCGCCAGCGTTTCCACTACGCGTGTCGCCAGCTCCGGCGAGCCGGGGGCGGGATATTGCACGGCATAGAGTTCGCGCGGGAAACCGTAGAAGTCGTGCCAGGTTTCCGGCCGGGCGGCGGCGGTGACGCGCAGGTCCGGGGTCTCCCAGTGGGCGGAGACCACCAGGATCGCCTTCGGCCTCGGCAGCTCGCGGGCCAGGCGCTTGAGCGGGGCGTCGCTGGCGCCGGGGTCCAGGGCCAGCATGGGGGAACCGTGGGAGATGAACAGGGTAGGGAGCATGGTGAACCTCGCTACAGGAATGACTCTATGTTCACGCGGGAACAGATCGAAAACCAGTATGGGTTTTCGACCGGAATGATCGATTCCTGAGATGCGTCGAAGTGGCTTTTGCCTGCCCCTGTGTCAGGGCTCGAAATGCCAACTGAGTTGCAGATCGATTGGATGGCCCGTCATCGGACGCATTAAAGGGATGTCTGTCGGTCAATGCGGTAGAGTTTGCGGAAATTTCCGAATCAGATGTCGTGTTCAGCCGTGCAACGGGTCGGCCAAATCCTTGTGTTCAAGGGAGGCGGCGGGCCTGGGATTTAGCCGTGCGGCTGATGCGCGTCGAGGTGGAAGGTAGGGCGCGGGAAGGGCGGTGCCGGGTGGCGCTGGTGACCTCTTCGCGTGGCACAGCAATAGGGCAGGTGCTTCATGCAACATGAGTTCTGGCAGGCGCGCTGGGCGCGCAACGAGATTGGCTTCCACCAGCAGAAGGTGAACCCGGGCCTGGATCGCCAATGGGCGACCCTGGGGGTTCCCGCGGAGTCGCAGGTACTGGTGCCGATGTGCGGCAAAAGCCTGGACATGCTCTGGCTGGCGCAATGGGGCTATCGCGTGCTGGGTGTCGAGCTGGCGGAGCGCGCGGCCGTCGACTTCTTCGCCGAGCTGGGCGTCGAGCCGGAGATCACCGAGGAAGGGCCGCTGCGCCGCTACCGCTTCGAGCGGCTGGAGATTCTCCAGGGAGACATCTTCGACGTCAGCGCCGAACATGTGGCCGACTGCTGCGCCCTGTACGACCGCGCGGCGTTGATCGCACTGCCGGAAGAGATGCGCGCCGACTACGCGGCTCATCTGCAACGCATCCTGCCGCACCCGGTGCGCGGGCTGCTGATCACCCTGGAGTATCCGCAGGCGGAGATGGACGGACCGCCCTTCGCGGTGCTGGGCGATGAGGTGCGGCGGCACTTCGCCGAGCTCTGGCAGGTCGAGGAGCTGGAGCGCGTCGATGTGCTGGCCGAGAGTCCCAAGTTCCTCAAGAGCGGTGTCAGCCGTTTGGAAGAGGTGGTGTTCGCGCTGCGCCGCGGCTGATTGGCAGGAATGAAAAAGGGCGACCCGAGGGTCGCCCTTTTTCGTTTCGTATCGAGCCTTAGCGAGCAGCGGCGCGCAGGGCTTCGATACGGTCTTCCAGCGGCGGGTGGCTCATGAGCAGGCCGGCGAGGCCGTGCTTGAGGTTGCCGTTGATGCCGAAGGCCTGCAGCGAGTCGGGCATCTGCACCGGCACGCCCTGTTCGGCGCGCAGGCGTTGCAGTGCGGCGATCATCGCACCGGTGCTGGCGAGGCGGGCTCCGGCTTCGTCGGCACGGTATTCGCGTTTGCGCGAGAACCACATGACGATGATGCTGGCGAGGATGCCCAGGACCAGCTCGGCGAAGATGGTAGCGATGAAGTAGCCGATGCCCGGGCCGTCTTCGTTCTTCAGGATGGCCTTGTCGACGAAGTTGCCGAAGATGCGCGCGAAGAACATCACGAAGGTGTTCACCACGCCCTGGATCAGCGCCAGGGTGACCATGTCGCCGTTGGCCACGTGGCCGATCTCGTGGGCCAGCACGGCTTTGACTTCTTCAGGCGAGAAGCGCTCCAGCAGGCCCTGGCTGACCGCGACCAGTGCGTCGTTGCGGTTCCAGCCGGTGGCGAAGGCGTTGGCTTCGTAGGCGGGGAAGATGCCCACTTCCGGCATCTTGATACCGGCCTCGCGGGACAGCTCTTCCACGGTCTGCAGCAGCCACTGTTCATGGCGGGTGCGCGGCTGGCTGATGATCTCGGTGCCGGTGCTCATCTTCGCCATCCACTTGGAGATGAACAGCGAAACCAGGGAGCCGGCGAAGCCGAATACGGCGCAGAAAATCAGAAGGCTACCGTAATTCTGGCCGGTGAATCGGTCCACGCCGAGCAGTTTCAGGGTGATGCTGGCGATCACCAGAACTGCCAGGTTGGTGGCCAGGAACAACAGGATGCGCATCATGGCGTAAAGCTTCTCCTCACGGCTGGATTAGGGGAAAACCGCGTGGGAGCGCGGCTTTCCGGATCGCCGGGCACAGCAGGACCCAGGATCACTGAATAGTATGCGGGGTATATACGGTTGCCCCCGAGGTGATTCAACTCGGGGACTATTTCAAACTGTGTCGCTTGGGCGTCCGAGATCACTCTCGAAGAGTAGACGGGTCAGACGTGCGATGCGGTCACTGTGACGGCTTGCGAGGGCTTCGCGCAGCTGGTTGGCCAGGGAAGCCTGGTCGCGGCGCACGCTGGGCGGCAGGTCGCCGCCGTCGCGTACCGCGTGGGGGACGATGCGGGTAAGGCGGAGAAACGCTTTTTCGCTGAGCACCGCCTGGTCCAGCGCTTCGTAACGAATGGTTGTGTCGAAGCGCAGGTAGCCTTCCTCGGCCAGCCACAGCAGGGCGCCCAGGCAGCTCTGGTGGCGCTGGCTGGGCAGGCCGAACTCATCGGGCTCTTCCCGGCCGATCAGGTCCTCGACGTAGAGGGTGATCTTGCGCGGGAAGGCCCGGTAGAGCATCAGCAGGCCGGCTGCGGTGTCCTTGTAGAAGTCGTCGATCTGCAGGTCCATCGGATCACTGGCGATAGGTTTTCAGGAAGTTGCCGATGCGGCCGATGGCCTGTTCCAGGTCATCGACACGGGGCAGGGTAACCACCCGGAAGTGATCCGGCCAGGGCCAGTTGAAGGCGGTGCCCTGAACGATGAGCAACTTCTCGGAAAGCAGCAGGTCGAGGACGAATTTCTCGTCGTTGTGGATCGGGCAGACCTTCGGGTCGATGCGCGGGAAGGCATAGAGCGCGCCCATGGGCTTCACGCAACTGACTCCGGGAATGTCGTTGAGCAATTCCCAGGCACGGTTGCGCTGCTCCAGCAGGCGGCCGCCCGGCAGGACTAGGTCGTTGATGCTCTGGTAGCCGCCCAGCGCGGTCTGGATGGCGTGCTGGCTCGGCACGTTGGCGCACAGGCGCATGTTGGCCAGGATATCCAGGCCCTCGATGTAGCTCTGCGCCTTGTGCTTGGGACCGGAAATGGCGATCCAGCCGGAGCGGAAGCCGGCCACGCGGTAGGACTTGGACAGGCCGTTGAAGGTCAGGCAGAGCACGTCCGGCGCCAGCGACGCGGTGGAGATGTGCTGGGCCTCGTCGTAGAGGATCTTGTCGTAGATCTCGTCGGAGAAGATCACCAGGTTGTGCTGGCGCGCCAGTTCGACGATGTCCAGCAGCACCTCGCGGGAGTACACCGCGCCGGTGGGGTTGTTCGGGTTGATCAGCACCAGGGCTTTGGTGTTGCTGGTGATCTTGGCCTTCATGTCGGCGAGGTCGGGGAACCAGCCGGCCTGTTCGTCGCACAGGTAGTGCACCGGTTTACCGCCGGCCAGCGCCACCGAGGCCGTCCACAGCGGGTAGTCGGGCGCCGGGATCAGCACCTCGTCACCGTTGTTGAGCAGGGCCTGCAGGGCCATCACGATCAGCTCGGAGACGCCGTTGCCCAGGTAGATGTCCTCGATGCCGACGCCTTCCACCTGCTTCTGCTGGTAGTACTGCATCACTGCCTTGCGTGCGCTGAACAGGCCCTTGGAGTCGCTGTAGCCCTGGGCGGTGGGCAGGTTGCGGATCACGTCCTGGAGGATTTCGTCTGGCGCCTCGAAACCGAACGGCGCCGGGTTGCCGATGTTCAGCTTGAGGATGCGGTGGCCTTCCTCTTCCAGGCGTTTGGCGTGCTTGAGCACGGGCCCGCGAATGTCGTAGCAGACGTTGGCGAGCTTGTTCGATTTGGTGACCTGCATGATCTGGGATTCCGAAATAGTCCGCGGCCGGCGACTTGGCAGGCTGTAACGCGGGTGACAGACTGGCGTCAAATGAGCGGTTCGGAAGTGCTTTTCCCTGGTGTCGACCCTGAAAATCGACAGGAAAACAGTGGATTTCTCGAAAAAGTAGAGTTTTTAAGGCTTTTCTATCGCGAGAACGTCTCTGTGCGGCAGATTCTGAACCTGACGTTAACCATGCGCATCATACGTGCGGCCTGATTCGCGGAAAAGAGCGGGATCGGGCATTTTTTCGTTTATGGAGGCAGATCGATGGAAAAGCTGGAAAAGCCCCTGGATTCCTGGCGTGACGAACTCACCGACGAGCAGTTCCACATCTGCCGTCTGGGCGGCACCGAGCGTGCCTTCACCGGCGAATACCACGACACCAAGACCCCCGGCATCTACCACTGCGTGTGCTGCGGCACCGCGCTGTTCGACTCCGACGCCAAGTACGATTCGGGCAGTGGCTGGCCGAGCTACTTCCAGCCGGTGAACGGCGAGGTGATTCGCGAACTGGAGGACTTCAGCCACGGGATGCATCGTATCGAGGTGCGTTGCGGCAAGTGCGACGCGCACCTGGGTCATGTCTTCCCCGACGGCCCTCGGCCCACCGGGCTGCGCTACTGCATCAACTCGGCGTCTCTGAAGCTGGTGCCGAAAGCGTGACACCAAGGCCCGCCACCCGGCGGGCTTTTTCTTTTGCCTCTCTGGTAGAAGCAACAGTCTATTGGGCTCCCGCGTTCGCGGGAGTGACGGTGTTTGCGCCACCCTCCGCAGACGTCATCCCCGCGAACGCGGGGACCCAGACAACAACGTACAAGCGGACTTTGTCCGCGATTCGGCGCGAGGCTTGGTTAAAGGGCATCGCGGACGGAGTCCGCTCCTACAAGTTGCATCGGTGCGGATCTGATGGCGGGGCATTCACTGGATGATTCGTGATCAATTGAATTGCACGCAATTTAATTGATCACTATTCTTTGATTTCCCACTTCCCTCGGAGCCACACCCGATGAGCGACGCACTGCTGAACATTCCCGTGACCACCATCAAGGGCGAACAGAAGACCCTCGCCGATTTCGGCGGCAAGGCGCTGCTGGTGGTGAACACCGCCAGCCAGTGCGGCTTCACCCCGCAATACAAGGGCCTGGAAACGCTGTGGCGGCAATACAAGGACAAGGGTCTGGTGGTGCTCGGCTTCCCCTGCAACCAGTTCGGCAAGCAGGAGCCGGGCAACGAAGGGGAGATCACCCAGTTCTGCGAGCTGAACTTCGGTGTCAGCTTCCCGCTGTTCAAGAAGATCGACGTCAATGGCGCCGAAGCCCATCCGCTCTACGTGCAGCTGAAGAAGCGCGCGCCAGGACTGCTGGGCAGCCAGGGCATCAAGTGGAACTTCACCAAGTTCCTGATCGGCGAGGATGGCAAGGTGGTCAAGCGCTTCGCCCCGACCACCAAGCCCGAGCAGCTTTCCGCCGAGATCGAAGCGCTGCTGTGATGAAGGACGTTGCAACCCTGCCGGCGGAACTGCAGCTGGACAACCAGCTGTGCTTCCGCCTGTACGCCGTGTCGCGCGCGGTGATCCGCGGCTACCGGCCGATGCTCGATGCCCTCGGCCTGACCTACCCGCAGTACCTGGTGATGCTGGTGCTCTGGGAGTGGCAGGCCGAGCCGCCGGAGCAGCCGTCGGTGAAGGCGCTGGGCGAGCGGCTGATGCTCGACTCCGGCACCCTGACGCCGTTGCTCAAGCGCCTGGAGCTGCTGGGACTGGTCGAGCGTCGCCGGGCACGGCATGACGAACGGGAGGTGCATCTCGGGCTGACCACATTGGGCATCGCGCTGCGCGACAAGGTGCTGCCGCTGCGCGAGGACCTGCTGTGCCGCAGCGGCCTGGACCTGAGCGTCACCGACGGCTTGCGCGAGCAACTGGATTCGCTGCTGGCGCAGTTGATGAGGCTGGACGGCTGAACTCAGCAGCGCGGGCGGTGATCCACCCAGCGCTCCAGGGTCGCCGCCAGTTCGTCGCGGTGGAAGGGCTTGGCCAGGTAGTCGTCCATGCCGGCGGCGCGGCAGCGCTCGCGCTCCTCCGGCAGGACGTTGGCGGTCAGGGCAATGACCGGCAGGCCCGGCCAGCGCCCGCTTTCACGAATCGCCTGGGTGGCCTGGTAGCCATCCATCACGGGCATGTTGCAGTCCATCAGCACCAGGTCGAAGGTGCCATCGCCCAGCTGTGCGAGCGCTTCTTCACCGTTGGTGGCGACGGCCACGATGCAGCCGAGCTTCTGCAGCAACCCCTTGGCCACCAGTTGGTTGACCGGGTTGTCCTCCACCAGCAGCACCCGTGCCGAGAACTGTTCCGCCTGCGCGGTGCCGGTGTCGGCTGAAGCCGGCAGCGGTTGATGCTCGAACGCCTGCTTTAGAGCTTGGAAAAGCACCGCCCGCGACAACGGTCGGGCCAGCTGGCGCAAGGGCGCCAGGCTCTGGGTCAGCGGCTGTTCAAGGAAGTTGCCGTAGGCGGTGACCAGCAGGACGGGCTTGGCCACGTGCCGGCGCAGGGTGATCAGGCAGTCCGGGCAATCCGAGAGCAGCGCGTCCAGCTCCACGCCGGCCAGGCTCGCGTCGATGTCCAGGCGCTGGTATTTGACATTCCAGTGCGGCAGCCAGTGTTCCAGTAGCGCCGCCAGGCCACTGCTGGCGGCGCACTGCACAATCAGCCGGCCATTCAGCGGTTGCGGCGGCTGGGCAGGCTCCAGCGCCGGCAGCGGCAGGGTGGCGATGAATTCGCTGCCGAATCCCGGCTCGGATTGCACCACCAGTTCGCCCTTCATCGCCTCGCACAGTTTGCGTGTCAGCGCCAGGCCAAGGCCGGTGCCGCCGTACTGGCGGGCGATGCCGGCGTCGGCCTGGGCGAAGGGCTGGAAGATTTTCTGCAGGGCTTCGGGCGCGATGCCGATACCGGTGTCGCGCACGCTGATGCGCACACCATTGCGTAGTGGCTCGACGCGGACATCGACGCGCCCCAGGCGGGTGAACTTCAGGGCGTTGGACAGCAGGTTGCTCACCACCTGGCGCACCCGCGTCGGGTCCCCCGAGTGCTGTGCCGGCAACTTCGGGCTGATCAGGCAGGTGAGTTCCACGGCGGGCGCGGCGTTCTGCGACAGCAGGCTGGCGGTGTCTTCCACCAGGGTGCCGAGGTCGAAGGGGATCTGTTCCAGCTCCAGCTGGCCAGCCTCGAACTTGGACAGGTCGAGCACGTCGTTGAGCAACTCCAGCAGCACCTTGCCCGAATCGTGGGCGATGGACAGCTGCTGGCGCTGTTCGGTGGTCAGCGGGCCGTCGAGGGCCAGGCCGAGCATCCCCAGCAGGCCGTTGAGCGGGGTGCGGATTTCGTGGCTCATGTTGGCCAGGAAGCTGCCACGCGCCTGGGCCATGGCCAGGGCGGTCTGCCGGGCCTGCTCCAGTTCCTGGTTGGACAGGGTGAGGCGCGCGTTCGCGGCCTTCAGCTCGGCGGTGCGTGCGGCGACGATGCTTTCCAGCTCTTCCAGGTACTGGGTCAGCCGGTCCTCGGCCTCGCGGCGCTGCTCCATTTCCACCGAGATGCGATTGAGCTGGCGGTTGGTGACTTCCACCAGCACGCCGATCTCGTCGTGCTCGTGGCCGCCGGGGCAGGGCAGGCGCAGGCGCGAGGGCGAGCGCGGGTCGTGGCGGCTGAGGGCGTCGATCAGGCTCACCAGCGGCTTGGTCAGCAGCGCGTAGAACAGCACCAGCAGGATCAGCGACAGCAGCAGGCTGCGGATGAAGCCGGAGATGAAGGTCATGCCGGCCCGGCGCAGGAAGTCGTTGCCGAACACGAAGGTGTCGATCTCCAGGCGCAGCACGCCGAGGGATTCGCTGGGCGCGTGATCGACGAACAGCGGCTCTTCATAACTGCGCTGCTCGCCGAAGAGGAAGTCGCTCAGGCGACGCAGGTGGCTTTCCGCGAGCGGCCGGTTGGCGCTGGCCAGGGGCGTGCCGGCGTTGTCGATGATTTCGGCGCGGATTACCGCCGGCGAGCGCAGCAGGCCGACCACCAGTTCCTGGGCCAGCTCGGCGTCGATGTTGTAGGCGATGCGCGCAGCGGGGTTGTGGCTGACATCCAGCAAGGCGCGAACTTCGCGGTTGATGGAGGCGTCCTGGCTGGCATAATCGACGGCAACCTGGATGAGGCTGAGCAGCGTCCCCAGCAGGAAGGCCACCAGCACGGTAAGGCTGGCCTGCTTGAACGAGAGGCGATGGGTAAGCGCAATATCCATGGAGTGCGTAGCATCGCCTCGCGAAAGCTTTTCTGCGGCGTAGCATAGCCCATCAGAACCGTCTGTCGGCATAGCCCGAAGCCGAACCCCGAACGATCCGTGGAGAGCCGCATGGATTCCCGCTTGAACGATTTTCTCGCGCGCGCCGAGTCGGTGCTGGCGCGGCTGGAGCCTTTGCTGCCGGCTTTGCGCGCACCCATCGACTGGCCGCGCAGCCTGGCCGCGCGCTGGCACCGCGACGGGCGCAGCGGTTACCTGCAGCCTCTGGACGTCAGCCTTGAACTGCGCCTGGACGACCTGTTGGGCGTCGACACGCAGCGCGACCAGCTGGCGCGCAACACCCGCCAGTTCGTCGCCGGCAAGCCGGCTAACCACGCCTTGCTGTGGGGCGCGCGCGGTACCGGCAAGTCCTCGCTGGTGCGTGCGCTGCTGGCCGAGCTGGCCTGCGAGGGGCTGCGCCTGATCGAGATCGAGCGCGATCACCTGGCTGACTTGCCGCGTGTCGTTGAACAACTGCACGGCCTGCCGCAGCGTTTCGTGCTGTTCTGCGACGACCTCTCGTTCGATGCCGGCGAGGGTGACTACCGCGTGCTCAAGAGCGTGCTCGACGGCTCGCTGGAACAGGCGCCGGACAACGTGCTGCTGTACGCCACTTCGAATCGCCGCCATCTGGTCTCGGAACGACAGAGTGATAACGAGAACTGGCAGATGGTCGACGGCGAACTGCATCCCAACGAAGCGGTGGAGGACAAGATCGCCCTGTCCGACCGCTTTGGCCTGTGGCTCTCTTTCTATCCCTTCACCCAGGAACACTTCCTCAGTGTGGTCCGCCACTGGATCGAGGCGCTGGCGCGCAAATCCGGCCTGACCCGCTGGAGCTGGGACGAAGCGCTGGAGAAAGAGGCCATCCGCTGGGCTCTCGGGCGCGGCAATCGCAATGGCCGCTGCGCCTACCAATTCGCCCGCTACTGGGTGGGCCGCCAACTGCTGGAAGGAGATACCCCATGATCGATCTGCAACAGGCCGGTGCCGGCCTGGATGGCTATGAGCTGCTGGCCGCGCAGGCGGAGTCGCTGTTCGCCGACGAGCGCGACTTCATTGCCAACGCTGCCCAGTTCTCGGCATTCCTGTTCAACGAGCTGCCGGACCTGAACTGGGCCGGCTTCTACCTCAATCGCAACGAGGAACTGGTGCTCGGCCCGTTCCAGGGCAAGGTCGCCTGCGTGCGCATTCCCTTCACCAAGGGCGTGTGCGGTGCGGCGGCACGTACCCGCGAGACCCAGCGGATCGAGGATGTGCATGCCTTCCCCGGTCACATCGCCTGTGACAGCGCCTCCAACAGCGAGCTGGTGGTGCCGCTGGTGAAGGACGGCCGCCTGATCGGCGTACTGGACCTGGACAGCCCCAGCGTCGGCCGCTTCAGTGAAGTCGACCAGGCCGGCATCGAGCGTCTGGCGGCGATCTTCCTGCGCCTGACCGACTGCTGATCCCGGCTCCATGAAAAAGCCCCGCGATTGCGGGGCTTTTTATTTGGGCGAACAGATCAGCGCTTGGCCAGGATCTTGTCGATGATCTGCTGCTCGCCCTGAAGGATCGCGGCCAGGGTGGGGCGGCTGGCGATGCGCTCGAAATGCGCTGCCAGCGCCGGCCAGCGCTGTTTGTCGAGCTCTTCGCCGCCGTGGCGCATGTTCACCAGTTGGCTGGCGATGGCGATGTCGGCGAGGCTGAAGCGGTCGTCGACGAAATACTGGCTCGCGCCCAGGCATTTCTCCAGGTAGTCGAAATGCTCCGGCAGCTTCTCCTGCATCGCGCCCTTGACCGCGGCTTCGTCGCAGAGCTTGCCCATCAGCGGCTTGAGCAGGCGGTTGCGGAACACGGTGAATGTGGCGAGCGGTGCGACCTCGTAGTCGGCGTACTTTTCCAGCCAGCGGATACGTGCCTTGGCCTGCGGAGTCTCGCCGCACAGCGGGGCGCGCTGCGGGGTGCGGTCTTCCAGGTAATGGCAGATGACGCTGGAGTCGGCGAGGGTGAAGTCGCCGTCGCGGATCGCCGGCACGCGGCGCAGCGGATTGAGCTCGCGGTACCAGTCGGGCTGGTTGAACGGATTGACGTTCTCCAGCTGGTAGTCCAGGCCTTTCTCGGCACAGAACAGGCGGACCTTGCGGACGAAGGGGGAGAGCGGGGCGCCGAATACTACGAGGCTCATGGAGGGCTCCTGGGGCGTAGGTGGCCGGATATGCAGATTCGACGCGTCAGTCGTCGTAAAGGTTCTTCTTCTTCCACAGATCGTCGTCGTCGAGGGCCTTGAGACCATCGTTCAACGCACTGTTCTCGTCGGCGGCGGGCTGGGTGTTCTCCAGCACCATCGCATTGGCGCGGGCCAGCTGGTTTTCCATCTGTTGCAGCGGTGCCTGGTAGCGGCCGGCGTCCTGCTGCTTGCGCAGATACTGGACGCCGCGCTCGAAGGCCAGCCGCGCCTGCCCCGGTTGTCCCTGCTGCAGGGCCTGTTGGCCGAGGTTGCCGAAGAACTCGATATGCAGAAGGGTGAGCAGGTGGCGGATTTCCTTCACCCACTGCTGGGCTTCGTTACGCGCCAGCAGGCCATCCTGGGCGCAGCGGGTAACCTGGGCGTGCAGGGCTTCGAAGAGGAAGCGCACGTCCTTGGCCTTGGCTTCGGTAAGGATGGCTTGCGGCGCATTGCGCACGGCAATGGACTCGCCCTGCGCGATGAGCGGGCGCAGTTCGGCGATGCGTTCCTTTATCTGGGTATTCTGCTTGTCGACGGCCAGCAGGCGTTCGCCCAGGTTCAGCTCGAGACGGCTGAGCAGCAGTTTCAGCGCCGGGGACATGAACTGGCCGGGCATGGACTCGGAAATATCGGAGCAGCGCCGGGCTCGGTCGAGCAGGTCGGCCTTTTGTCGGGCCTGCTCCAGCTTGCGGTTCTCGACCAGATGGTTGATGTAGCCGATGGCAATCAGCAGAGCGATGCCGACGAGGACCAGGACAGTAATGACGAGTGGCGACACCTGGAAAGCTCCCGAAGGTTTTTTCGCGAGTGTAATGTCTTAGTGATACCTCTGATAGCAGTTGCTCGCTTTTTACCCAGAAGTCTTTGATTTAAAAAAATTTTCTTCTGAGGGTTGACGACCCCTCAAAGGGTCCATAGAATGCGCGCCACTTCGACGCGAAACGCGGAAACGCAAAGCGAAGAAGTCGGAAAGATGTTGTAAGTTCCGGGCCGCGTCCCCTTCGTCTAGTGGCCTAGGACACCGCCCTTTCACGGCGGTAACAGGGGTTCGAGTCCCCTAGGGGACGCCATTGCGGGAATAGCTCAGTTGGTAGAGCACGACCTTGCCAAGGTCGGGGTCGCGAGTTCGAGTCTCGTTTCCCGCTCCAAATTCTCGATTACCGCCCAACGGCGGTAAACGAAAGATGAAATGGCGTTACCCTTCGGCGAAAGCTGAAGGTTGCAACAAGTTGATGCGGGAATAGCTCAGTTGGTAGAGCACGACCTTGCCAAGGTCGGGGTCGCGAGTTCGAGTCTCGTTTCCCGCTCCAAAATCGAAACACCGCCCCCATGGGGCGGTGTTTTCGTTTGTGCGTTCGAAAAATAATTCGCAATCCCCATGAAAAAGCCCGCATCGCGCGGGCTTTTTTCGTTTTCGTGTCGTCGCCGATGCTTCAGCGCAACAACGATCGCGCGCGCTTCGGGGAGCGTTTGCTTTGCCCTGGGCTAAATGGCCAATTGCTACACGGACTCTTACGGCGTGATCTAAGCTCCACACACGTCAGACTCGCGTGCAGAGGTGTCCATGCGAAGCACCCCTGAAGAAAATCTGAAGAGCGCATTGAAGGCCTGTCGCGAGAGCTTCCTTTCCGTCGGTTTTTTCAGCCTGTTCATCAACGCGCTGATGCTCGTGCCCACCTTCTATATGCTCCAGGTGTATGGGCGGGTGATTACCAGCGGCAGCCTGACGACCCTGGCCATGCTGACGCTGATCATGACCGTGCTGGTGATCACCCTCGGCTCTCTGGAGTGGGTGCGCTCACGCATCATGGTCCGGGTCAGTACCCGCCTGGATGTGCTGCTCAGTCGCCAGGTCTACAAGGCCAGTTTCAGGCGGGCCCTGGACAGCGGCGGCATGGATGCCTCGGCCCAGGCGCTCAATGATCTGACGGGTTTGCGGCAGTTCCTCACCGGCAGCGGCCTGTTCGCCTTCTTCGATGCGCCCTGGTTGCCGATCTATGTCGCGGTGATGTTCCTGTTCCACCCCTGGTTCGGCTGGGTGGCGACGGGCAGCGCGCTGTTGTTGCTGTTGCTCGCGTACGCCAATGAAAAGCTGACGGCACCGGCGCTGGCCCAGGCCAACAAGGAGCATATCGGGGCGACGCTCTACACCACCAAGAACCTGCGCAACGCCGAAGTCATCGAGTCCATGGGCATGCTGGAAACCCTGATGGACCGCTGGGGGCAGCGGCAGCGAAACGTCCTGCTGCTGCAGTCCCTGGCGAGCGACAAAGGCGCCATGGTCAGTACGCTTTCCCGGACCTTCCGGCTCCTCGTGCAATCCCTGGTGCTGGGGTTGGGGGCGTACCTGGCGGTGGATCATCAGGTAGGGCCGGGCATGGTGTTCGCCGGGGCCGTGCTGCTAGGGCGTGCGCTGGCGCCCATCGATCTGCTCATCGCCAGTTGGAAGGGCTTCATTTCGGCGCGCTCGCAATACAACCGCTTGAGCGGCGTCCTCGAGGCACTGCAGGCGCAACCCGAGCGTATGTCGTTGCCGGCGCCGCAGGGCCAGGTGCAGGTCGAGAATCTGGTTGTCGCGGCACCGGGCTCGAAGACCCCGATCATCAAGAACATCAGCTTCAATGTGCCCGCCGGCTGCGTGGTAGGCATCATCGGCCCCAGCGCCGCCGGCAAGTCGACCCTGGTCAGGGCGCTCATGGGGGTCTGGTCGCCGCAGCATGGGGTGGTCCGGCTGGATGGTGCGGACATCAGCACCTGGGACAAGCATGAGCTCGGGCCGCACATCGGCTACCTGCCCCAGGACATCGAGCTGTTCGAAGGCAGCGTTGGCGAGAACATCGCCCGCTTCGCCGACGTCGATTCGGAGAAGGTCATCCAGGCGGCCCGGATGGCGGGCGTTCACGAGATGATCCTGCTGCTGCCCGATGGCTACGACACCGTCATTGGCAGCGAGGGGGTCATGCTGTCGGGAGGGCAGCGCCAGCGCATCGGGCTCGCCCGTGCCCTGTACGGCAACCCGCGGCTGATCGTGCTCGACGAGCCCAACTCCAATCTCGACGATGTCGGCGACCGCGCCCTGGCGGCGGCCATCCAGCAGCTCAAGCAGACCGGCGCGACCCTGTTCGTCATTACTCACCGCACCAACATCGTCTCGCAACTCGACCGGCTCATGCTGATGAACGAAGGAGTCATCACGCTCTACGGGGGGCGCGATCAGGTGCTGGCCGAGCTCAACGCAAAGCAGCTGCAGGTTCAACAGCAGGCGCAACAAGCGCAGCAGCAGGCACAGCAACAAGCGCAGCAGGCGCAGCAACAGGTTCAGCAGGTCCATCAGCGCGCCATGCCCGCGGGCGCCAGCATTGCTCCGGTTGATACCGGTAAGGACGACCACGATGCCCAGTCGTCAAATTGAAAGCTTCGCCGACCTGCCGATATCGGATCGCAAGATCCGCCGCCTGGGCCTTGCCATTGTCGGGCTGACCTTCGGCCTGTTCGGCACCTGGGCGGCCTTCGCGCCGCTGGACGGGGCCGTTTACGCGCCGGGGGTGGTCACCGTGCAGACCTACCGCAAGACGGTCCAGCACCTGGAAGGCGGCATCGTCAAGGAAGTGCTGGTGCACGACGGTGACATCGTCAAACGGGATGATCCGCTGATCGTTCTCGATGATGCCCAGCTGCGCTTCGAATACGAGATGACCCGCAGCCAACTGATCGCGGCCAAGGCCATGGAGGCCAGGCTCAAGGCCGAGCGCGACGCACTGCCGGCTATCGACTTCGGCGAGATAGCCGATCTGGCCAGTCCTCGGGGCATGGAGGCACGCCAGAGCGAAACCCAGGTATTCAACGCCCGGCAGGGCTCGCGGCATGGGCAGATAGCGGTGTTGCGTGAGCGCGTTGGCCAACTGAACCAGCAGATCAGCGGGCTGGAGTCGGTGATCGATGCCAAGCTCCAGCTGGAGAAATCCTACAGCGGTGAAATCGGCGAGCTGTCCGACCTGCTCAAGCAAGGCTTCGTCGACAAACAGCGCCTGGTCGAGCAGCAGCGCAAGCTGGAGATGCTCAAGTCCGAGGTGGCGGATCACCGCGCCACGATCAACCGGGCGCGCCTGCAGATCAACGAAACACAGCTGCAGATTCTGCAGGTCGACAAGGATTTCAATTCCGAGGTCGCCAAGCAGCTGGCCGAGGTCCAGACCAAGCTCTACGACCTGCGGGAGAAGACCTCGTCCCTGGAAGACCGGCTCAGTCGAATCGTCATCCGCGCACCCGACGCGGGCATGGTGATCGGCATGACGGTGCATACCGTGGGCGGTGTGGTGCACCCGGGGACGCCGTTGCTGGACATCGTTCCGTCGATTTCCGAGCTGATCATCGAGGCTCAGGTGCCGCCGGTGGATATCGATCGCATCGCCATCGGCAAGCGCGCCGATATCCGTTTCAGCGCCTTCAATGCCGCGACCACGCCGGTGATCGAAGGCGAGGTCAGCAGCGTCTCGGCGGACCGCCTGACCAATGATAAGACCGGGACGGCGTATTACCTGGCGCGGGTCCGGGTTACCGAACACGGTGTGCACACCTTGGGTGAGCGCAAGTTGGTGCCGGGGATGCCGGCGGACGTGCTGATCATCACGGGGCAGCGCACGCTGCTGCAGTACCTGATGCAGCCGGCCCGCAATGCCCTGGCGCAATCGATGATCGAGGAGTGAGCATGGGCACGTCGGCGGTTCTGTTGGCGGGGATGTTCATGCTGGCGGCGGGCGGTGCGCTGGCGCAAAGCGCTGCGGCAACCGCCAGCGGGGTCAGTGCGTCGACGCTCTCCACCGATCTGTTGCAGTTGTACCGCGAGGCACGGCTGGAGGACCCGAAAGTACTGGCCTCCTTCGCGCAGGCCAAGGCGGGGCAGGAGCATCAGCGTGAGGCCTTGGGGGCGCTGTTGCCGCAGGTGGCGCTGAACGCCGGGGTGAACCAGATCCGGCAGGAAAGCGACGTGATACAGGACAGCTACGATAGCGAGAGCTACAGCCTGGTGGTGCGCCAGTACCTCTACAACAAGGCGGCGTGGGAGAACTACAAGAAGTTCAAGAGCCTGGCCAAGCAGACCGAATCCGAAGCCCTGGATGCCCAGGCCGAGGCTACCGTGGAGTTGGCGCGGCGTTATTTCACCGCCCTGGCGGCCGAGGACGAACTGGAGCTGGTGAAGGCGGAGCGCCGAACCACGCAGGAAAGCCTGGATCGGGTCAGCGCGTTGTACGAGAAGCAGCTGGCCCTGGTGACCGACCAGCTCGACCTCAAGGCCCGTGTGGATTTGCTCGCGGCGCAGGAGCTGGAAGCCAGCAACCAGGCCACCATCAGCCGCGAGGCCCTGGCGGAGATCGTCGGCCGGCCCGTCAAGGAGAGGCTCAGCCGGGTTCGCGATGACGTGCACATGCAGGCTTCGGCGCAAAGCCTGGAAACCTGGGTCCGCGAGGGGATAGCGCAGAACCCGGCGCTGAAGGCCCGCGAGAGCGGCGTCGAAGCCGCGGAAGCAGCATTGCGCAGCGGCAAGGGTGGGCACTACCCGACCGTGAGCCTGAACCTGAGCGCACAACAGACCAACGAGGGCTACAACAACGCCCTGGCGCCGCGCACGGACAGTTATGTCGCCGGCGTCGGCGTCCAGGTGCCGATCTACAGCGGCGGGTCGACCTCGGCGCGGGTTCGTGGGCTGTACCAGGACCAGGTGGTCGCCGAGGAACAGCGGGAGGAGACTCGGCGCCGGGTGGTCAAGGAAATCACCAGCGCTTACCTGACCGCCAATTCCAATGGCGAAAAAATCGAGGCTAGCCGTCTGGCCCTGTCCTCGGCGCAACTGTCCCGGGTGGCCGCGGAGAAAGGGCTGAGTTACGGCATGGTCAACGCCGTCGACGTGCTGGCCGCGGTGCGCAACGAATTTCGCGCTCGGCGCGACCTGCTCAAGACACAGTACGAGTTCCTCAGCAATGTATTCATCCTCAATCGCTGGGCGGGCAGGGCGCCGGCCGAAAGTGTCGAAAGCGTGAATGGCTGGCTGAGTCCCAGCCGCTCCGTGCAGGACATCATGCAGCCCTGATTCCATCGGGTTTCAGTGCCGGCTGCCTGTTTGGCGGGGCCTCGCATTGCTCCTGATCGCGATTCGAGGCGTGGCGGTGTCATCCGCGTCTGGCGGTGCCAGCCGGATGAGGTTGCAGGAGGCTTCGGCAGGGATAAGGTGGGGCGGTACATCGGCATGGACGATAGTTTGACGCAATTAACATTTTTCTTTCCATTGATACACCTTTCGTCGGTTAATTGACGTTTGTTGCATTGGGAAATTGGGCCAGCCGGTTACTTCCTTAGAAGATAATAAATTGATTTATAAGGATTTTTTAATTTTCTGCAGGCGTTCGCCGTCGATTGGCAATGCGGTTGAAGTCGATGCCGGGTGCAGTGGCTGGCCTAGACTCAGTTGACCGGTCGAGGGAGCACAACATCCTGGGCATGCGGTAGCTATTCCCACTCCTGTTATCTCGACGGCACCCCCCCCGGCGTCTGGAAACCTCCGCAACCTTTACCGGCACAGCGGATGGAAATCTCCTCAGAACCAGTCGCTCCCCCTAGTTGTCCATACCCGAGCAAGCGCCGCCAAGATTTGTCGGTGCCTGCACCTAGCCACCAATCGCGGTGGCCGGGTGGACGAATCGCCGATCCCGAATAGTCCGTGGGTGTAGGCCAGAGTTCATCGTTCAGGAGGTCAGAAAGAAGATGCCTGACCACAAGAAAACCATACGCGTAATGCTGATCGACTGCCGGCCCCTCGTTCTCATGGGCCTGCACGATCTCATCAATGCCAGACGGCCCCAGATGGAAGTCGGCGGCCAGGCCAGCACCTATGCCTACGCGCTGGATCTTGCCGACCAGTTGCGTCCCGATGTCACCTTTTTCAGTTTCTTTCCGGATGCGTTGAGCCCGCTGGAGGTCGTCGCGGAGCTCGCGCGCAGAGCCGAAATGAAAGTGCTGGTGCTCAAGGGGTTGTATGAATCGGTCCCCGTTGCCCAGGCGATAGAGGCGGGCGCGCGTGGCGTGGTGCTGGCGGAAGACCCGACGGAGTCGATCGTCCAGGCCATCATCAACGTCCACCATCGTGATATCGGGCTGGACAGGGCCTGGGCCGGCGGGCTTTCCAGCTATGCCGCGAGCGGGCATATGCACCTGAAATGCGATCCGGAGCAGCCGAAACAGGCGCGGCTGACGGTACGCGAGAGGGAACTGATTCGCGCCATCGTGGAAGACCCGTCCGCCAAGTACATGAGCATCGCCGAGCACCTGGGCATCAGCGAGCACACCGTGCACAACCACCTCAGCAGCATTTATCAGAAGCTGAACCTGATCAATCGCATGGATTTGCTGATGTATGCGTTGAAGCACGGGCTCACCGCTGGCGAAGAGTCGCCCGAGTCCACCTGGGTGGAGCTGGACCGCGGTCCGCGTCACGACACCCAGCCCCTTCGGGGGGCCTAGGGCGCCATCCTGTTCTCGTTGTTCCCGTGCGCGAGTCTCATTCTGGCGGCGAAATGAAAAAGCGAGGGTGGTTTCCACACCACCCTCGCTTTTTTTTTTATGCGCTCGATGAATCAGGCGCTGCCGTGCACGATGTCGGTATTGAGCAGGTCGACCCCGACCACGGTGATGGTCGTGACCTGTCCTCCCGTCTCGTTGACCGTCACGATGCTGTTGGCGCCGGCGTTGTTGATCGAGAACGTGGAGGCCTGGTCGCCGTTGAGCACTATGGCGTCGTGGTGGCCAGCGGTCACATCGAAGCCGGTGACCTGGTAAGTGTTTTCGGGGCGCGACAGATCGACGTTGAAGGCATCGCGTGCACCGGTCGTGCCCGCCAGCGTGTACTGGAAGGTCGCGCCGGCGCCGTCGTTGGCGAACAGGTTGGCGGCGAACGCACTGCTCGCCGTGTCTCCGTCCTTGTCCGTGACCGTGGCGTTGAACGACAGCTTGACGTCGCTGGCCAGGCTTTCGACCTGGGTGATGAACTGGATGGTCGGGATCTTGACCACGCCCTTGCCCATGGTGAGCTGGATCGCGTCGATCATCTTGCCGCTGGCCGTCTGGACGGTGAAGGACTGCTGGTTCCCCGCTTCCGCGTGCAGGTCGCCGGCTCCGACCTTGATCGGGGCACCGGACGTCGTGCCGTCATCGTAGTAGGCCGTGTAGTACAGCTCTTCCGAGGCTGGGTCGTAGCCGCCCACCGAGTTGTCGATGAAGACCTTCACGGAGGTCAGCAGGGTCTGCGGGTTGGCGACGAAACTATCGTCACCGGCGTTGACGCCAGAGGTGTTGTTGCCGTTCAGGTTGTTGTTGTTGATGCCGATGCCGGAGGTGCTGACGTTCAAGGCGCTTGAGCCGATGAACGACGGCAGGGGGTTGGTCTGCAACTGCGCTTCGGTGGGGTCGGTCGAGCCGAGCCCGATGCCGGTCAGGATGCTGTTGGAGCCGGTCTGCGGCGCCGTTGCGACGGCATTGAAGAACACCACATGGTCAGTGCCGATCGTCAACGTTTGCACCGGGTCGGGACCGCCGGCACCCAGTGCGCCGTTGGCGGTGCTGAGGACGAGCGTCGAACTGAAGCCTTGCACCAGGTCCAGGGTGTAGCTGCCGTCGGCAAAGGCGGTCAGCGCGTAGTCGACGGTGGTGTTTGGCGTTGCGGCGTTGTTGTCGAAGTCACCGGTCAGGGTGCCGAGGAAGTGGAATGCGCCATTGACGTCCGGCGAGGGCGACTGCTCGGTGAGCGTACCGGTCCCGGTGGTGGTCGAGTTGTCGGGCCTGACGAGGGTGAACTGGCCATTCACCAGCGAGATGTCCAGGCCGCTCGCGCCAAGTCCGTCAGCGCCGTACGCCTTGTCCCAGTACCCGGTCTGCGGAAGGATGCTGCCGGTCCCGATCAGGTTGCCAAAGGCAAGGGTCGGCGTGTCGTCGTCGACGGTGATGACCAGTTTTTCGGCCGCAGCGGTCACCGTGTCGCCATCCTTGTCAGTGGCTTGCAGCAGGGTGCCGAGGTTGATGTTGATATCGTTCTCGTTGTTGCCGGTCGGGTGGTCCAGCGGTTTGAGCAGCGTGAAGGTGTAGGCACCCGCTGCGGTAAGGGCCAGGGTGAACACGCTGACTGCGCCGGCGGAGGCGGTGAGGGTATTGTTCAGGACGCTGTAGGTCAGCGCCGTGCCGCCGGAACTCAGGGCCTGCAAGGCGCTGGTGTCGCTGGACAAGCCGAAGGTCAGCGGCACATCGGCGCCGGACTGGAAGATGCCGGTCACGCTGCCGCTGGCGATGGTGGCTTCGCCGGCCACGTCGCCGATACCGCCGGGGATGCCTCCCGGCAGGCCGTCTTCATCGACCGTGCCGGTGACCGGGGTGCCGGTGGCGGTCGGCGTATCGTCGTCCACCGTGATGACCAGTTTCTCGGCCGAGGCCGTCACCGTATCACCGTCGAAGTCAGTGGCTTTGAGCAGTGTGCCGAGGTTGAGGGTGATGTCGTTCTCGTTGTTACCGGCCGGGTGATCCAGCGGTTTGAGCAGGGTGAAGGTGTAGGCGCCCGTCGTCGCGTTCAGGCTGAAGGTGAACACGGTGCTCGCTCCCGCCGAGGCGGTGAGCGTGTTGCCCGAAACGCCGTAGGTCACCGCCACCCCACCGGAGTTCAGTGCCGGCAGGCCGTTGGTGTCGGTGCCCAGGGAGTAGGTCAAGGGCACATCGGCGCCGGACTGGAAGATGCCCGTCACGCTGCCGGTGGCGATGGTGGCCGTGCCGGGGACGTCGCCGATCCCACCGGCGATGCCATTGGGCAGGCCGTCTTCGTCGACGGTGCCGGTTGCCGGAGTTCCGGTGGCGGTCGGGGTGTCATCATCGACGGTGATGACCAGTTTTTCAGCCGAGGCGGTCACCGTATCACCGTCGAAGTCGGTGGCTTTCAGTAACGTGCCGAGGTTGATGGTGATGTCGTTTTCATTGTTCCCGGCCGGGTGATCCAGCGGTTTGAGCAAGGTGAAGCTGTAGGCGCCCGTTGTCGCGTTGAGGCTGAAGGTGAATACGCTGACCGCGCCCGCCGAGGCGGTGAGCAGGTTGCCCGAGACGCTGTAGGTCAACGTCGTTCCGCCGGAACTCAATGCCGGCAAGCCGCTGGTATCGGTGCCCAAGGAGTAAGTCAGCGGCACGTCGGCGCCGGATTGGAAGATACCGGCCACGCTGCCGGTGGCGACGGTGGCCTCGCCGGGGACATCGCCGATCCCACCGGCGATGCCATTGGCCAGGCCGTCTTCGTCGACGGTGCCGGTTACCGGAGTTCCGGTGGCGGTCGGCGTATCGTCGTCGACGGTGATCACCAGTTTCTCGGCCGAAGCTGTCACCGTATCACCATCGAAGTCGGTGGCTTTCAGCAGCGTGCCGAGGTTGATGGTGATGTCGTTTTCATTGTTGCCGGCTGGGTGATCCAGCGGTTTGAGCAGGGTAAAGGTGTAGGCGCCCGTCGTCGCGTTCAGGCTGAAGGTGAATACGCTGACCGCGCCCGCCGAGGCGGTGAGCAGGTTGCCCAGCACGCTGTAGGTCAACGCCGTTCCGCCGGAACTCAACGCCGGCAAGCCGCTGGTGTCGGTGCCCAGGGAGTAAGTCAGCGGCACGTCGGCGCCGGACTGGAAGATGCCGGTCACGCTGCCGGTGGCGAGGGTGGCCTCGCCGGGGACGTCGCCGACCCCACCGGCGATGCCATTGGCCAGGCCGTCTTCGTCGACGGTGCCGGTTACCGGAGTTCCGGTGGCGGTCGGGGTGTCGTCATCGACGGTGATGACCAGTTTTTCAGCCGCAGCCGTCACCGTATCACCGTCGAAGTCGGTGGCTTTGAGCAGAGTGCCGAGGTTGATGTTGATGTCGTTCTCATCGTTACCGGCCGGGTGATCCAGCGGGCTGACCAGGGTGAAGCTGTAGTCACCTGTCGAGCTCAGGCTGAAGGTGAATACGGTGGCCGCGCCGGCCGAGGCGGTGAGTACATTGCCCAGGACGCTGTAGGTTACCGCCACCCCACCGGAGGTCAGGGCCGGCAGGCCGCTGGTGTCGCTGGACAACGAATAGGTCAGCGGTATGTCGGCGCCGGACTGGAAGATGCCCGTCACGCTACCGCTGGCGACTGTGGCTTCGCCGGCCACGTCGCCGATACCACCGGCAATACCGTGCGGCAGGCCATCTTCGTCGACGGTGCCGGTCGCAGGCGTCCCGGTGGCGGTCGGCGTATCGTCGTCAACCGTGATGACCAGCTTCTCGGCTTCGGCGGTTACCGTATCACCGTCGAAGTCGGTGGCCTTGAGCAGGGTGCCAAGGTTGAGGGTGATGTCGTTCTCGTCATTGCCGGCCGGGTGATCCAGCGGGCTGAGCAGGGTGAAGGCGTAGGCGCCCGTGGTCGCGTTGAGGCTGAAGGTGAACACGGTGGCCGCACCCGCCGAGGCGGTGAGGGTGTCGCCCAGGACGCTGTAGGTCACCGCCACCCCGCCGGAGGTCAGGGCCGGCAGGCCGCTGGTGTCGCCGGACAGCGAGTAGGTCAGCGGCACATCCGCGCCGGAGTGGAAGATGCCGGTTACGCTGCCGCTGGCGACGGTAGCCTCGCCGGGCACGTCACCGACACCACCGGCGATGCCATGGGCCAGGCCGTCTTCGTCGACGGTGCCGGCTGCAGGCGTCCCGGTCGCCGTCGGGGTGTCGTCGTCAACCGTGATGACCAGCTTCTCGGCGGAGGCCGTTACCGTGTCGCCGTCCTTGTCGGTGGCCTTCAGCAAGGCGCCGAGGCTGATGTTGATGTCGTTCTCGTCATTGCCGGCCGGGTGATCCAGCGGGCTGACCAGAGTGAAGGTGTAGGCGCCTGTCGTCGCGTTGAGGCTGAAGGTGAACACCGTGACCGCACCCGCCGATGCGGTGAGCAGGTTACCCAGGACGCCGTAGGTCACCGCGACCCCGCCGGAAGTCAGTGCCGGCAGGCCGCTGGTGTCAGTAGCCAGGGAGTAGGCCAAGGGCACATCGGCGCCGGACTGGAAGATACCGGCCACGCTGCCGGTGGCGACGGTAGCCTCGCCGGGCACGTCGCCGACGCCGCCCGGTATGCCATTGGGCAGGCCGTCTTCGTCGACCGTGCCGGTGGCAGGCGTCCCGATAGCTGTCGGGGTGTCGTCATCGACGGTGATGACCAGTTTCTCGGCTGCGGCGGTGACTGTATCACCGTCGAAATCGGTGGCTTTGAGCAGGGTGCCGAGGTTGATGGTGATGTCGTTCTCATCGTTACCGGCCGGGTGATCCAGCGGGCTGACCAGGGTGAAGCTGTAGTCACCTGTCGAGCTCAGGCTGAAGGTGAACACGGTGGCCGCGCCGGCCGAGGCGGTGAGCAGGTTGCCCAGCACGCTGTAGGTTACCGCCACGCCGCCGGAAGTCAGTGCCGGCAGGCCGCTGGTATCGGTGCCCAGGGAGTAGGTCAGCGGTACGTCGGCGCCGGACTGGAAGATGCCCGTCACGCTGCCGCTGGCGACGGTGGCCTCGCCGGGGACGTCGCCGACCCCGCCGGCGATGCCATTGGGCAGGCCGTCTTCGTCGACCGTGCCGGTCACCGCAGTGCCAGTAGCGGTCGGGGTGTCGTCGTCAACCGTGATGACCAGCTTCTCGGCCGCGGCCGTCACCGTATCACCGTCGAAGTCGGTGGCCTTGAGCAGCGTACCGAGGTTGAGGGTGATGTCGTTCTCGTCATTGCCGGCCGGGTGATCCAGCGGGCCGATCAGGGTGAAGGCGTAGGCGCCCGTGGTCGCGTTGAGGCTGAAGGTGAATACGGTGGCCGCACCCGCCGAAGCGGTAAGGGTGTTGCCCAGGACGCTGTAGGTTACCGCCACCCCGCCGGAACTCAGTGCCGGCAGGCCGCTGGTGTCGGTACCCAGGGAGTAGGTCAAGGGCACGTCGGCGCCGGAGTGGAAGATGCCGGCCACGCTGCCGCTGGCGACTGTGGCTTCGCCGGGGACGTCACCGACACCACCGGCAATACCGTGTGGCAGGCCGTCCTCGTCGACGGTGCCGGTGGCAGGCGTCCCGGTCGCCGTCGGGGTGTCGTCGTCAACCGTGATGACCAGCTTCTCTGCGGAGGCCGTTACCGTGTCGCTGTCCTTGTCGGTGGCCTGGAGCAGGGTGCCGAGGCTGATGTTGATGTCGTTCTCGTCATTCCCGGCCGGGTGATCCAGCGGACTCACCAGGGTGAAGGTGTAGGCGCCCGTCGTCGCGTTGAGGCTGAAGGTGAACACGGTGGCCGCACCGGCCGAGGCGGTGAGCAGGTTGCCCAGGACGCTGTAGGTCACCGCGACCCCGCCGGAGGTCAGGGCCGGCAAGCCGCTGGTGTCGCTGGACAGCGAATAGGTCAGCGGCACGTCGGCGCCGGAGTGGAAGATGCCGGCCACGCTGCCGGTGGCGACGGTGGCCTCGCCGGCCACGTCGCCGACCCCGCCCGGAATGCCATTGGGCAGGCCGTCTTCGTCTACGGTGCCGGTCGCGGCGGTGCCGGTCGCATTGGGTGTGTCGTCATCGACGGTGATGACCAGTTTCTCGGCTGCGGCGGTGACTGTGTCGCCGTCCTTGTCAGTGGCCTTGAGCAGGGTGCCAAGGTTGAGGGTGATGTCGTTTTCGTCATTGCCGGCCGGGTGATCCAGCGGCTTGAGCAGGGTGAAGGTGTAGGCGCCCGCCGAGGTGAGGCTGAAGGTGAATACGGTGGCGCCGCCCACCCCAGCCGTGGCGGTGAGCGTATTGCCCACGACGCTGTAGACCAGTGCCGTACCGCCGGAGCTCAGCGCCTGGAGGCCGCTGGTATCGCTGGACATGGCATAGGTCAGTGGCGCATCGGCGCCGGACTGGAAGATGCCGGTCACACTGCCGCTGGCGACCGTGGCCTCGCCGGCCACGTCGCCGACCCCACCGGGAATGCCGTTGGGCAGACCGTCCTCGTCGACGGTGCCGGTCGCGGGAGTGCCGGTCGCGGACGGACCATCGTCTTCAAAGATCATCTGGGAGCCGATTTCGCCGGTCGCGGTGGTGACCTGGAGCAGCTTGAACCCGCCGACATCGAAGTCGGCGTGGTCATTGCCGGAGGCGTTGACGGGCGCTCCGTTCTGCACGAGCACACGGTTGTGATCCTGGCTCGTGGTGTATTCGATCCTGTAACCGGCCAGCACGCCGGTGATGGTTGCAACCCCGCTGTTAAAGCTGATGGAAATGTTGGGGTCATTCACCGAGCCATTGGAGTTCTCGATCACCAGCCCGGTGCTGATGTTGATGACACGTACGCTGCTGATGGCGATCGACGTGTCGTTGCCATAGCCGTTGATGAAGTTCACACCCGATTCAACCGCAGTGCTGAAGGCGCTGACCGATACGACGGCACTCTTGCCGCTTTGCAGCTGCACGATGTCGAAACTGGCCGTTTTCGTATTGAGGACACCGGTAAAGTCGATGTTGGCTTCAACATCCGCTTCGTTCTGATCCAGGTTGGGAACGGTCACGTTCTGCCGGGCACCGGTGACGAACGAGAAGCGGATGCCTTCCTGTTCCACGATCATCTGGTTGTTGGTGCCGAAGGTGGTGGGGCCGCCGCCCTGGCTGGTATTGATGGTGTCACCGGTGTTGATGTTGGCGCCCGACGACTGGTCCGCGGGGTCCTTGCCGGTGGCGATGATAGCGGGGCTGGATATCCGCACGACATTACTGGCGTCGGTGAAGGTTGTCGGGTTCGCCGAGGCGAACATCAGGAACAGGTTCTGCCCGGAAGGCGCGTTGGCCAGGCTGAAGGTCAGGTCCTGGCTGGTGCCGATGAAGACCTTGTTCAGCAGGTTGACGGCATCGTCGGGATTAGTGGCGTCCGGATGCTTGAGTGGCTGGTATTCCACGGTCCAGATCTTGCCGCCCGAGACCGGCGATCCGGTTTCCTGGATATAGGCTGCAAGCACTATTGCGCCGCCTGCGCTCCCGGCTCGCCCCACAAGGATGTTGTTGTTGCCGGTATCCGTATACAGAAGGATGTGGGTGCCATCGAGGGTCTGCAGGCCGCTGTCCAGGCCATTGAGCGCCGCGCCGCCGCTGTCGGCGAAGCGGACATCGGTAATGCTCCCGCCGGGCAGGGGATTGAGGGTGAACGCATTGCTGCCGGTGTCGCCAGCTGCGCCCGTAAAGCCGCTCAGGGCTTCGCCCGTGGCGCTACCTGCCCCCAGAACTCCCAACCGGGTGGCGAAGGCCGTGGGCAAGACCAGCAGGGTGTCATTGTCGTTGGAGTCTTCCGCAGGGTTGGGCGTGGCCGTGGCGTCCTGCAGCCCGGCGGTTTCGTCCAGGGTAACGGTCACGCCGGTCGCCACGACGACCGGGTCGTCGGTAAAGGATGCCGTTGCCACAGTCCCGTCACTGGAAGTTGCGGTGAGCAGGAAGGTTGCGCCGGCCGAGTCGTCGGGATTCACGTACCAGGAGGTGGTGACACTGCCGTTGACCTTGCCGTCGAGATCGCCGGCACCGCCGTCGGTCACGGACCAGGCGTTGTGTCCCGCACCGGAGGTGGTAGCGAGCACGTCGTCGGGCGTGCCCCAGATGCCATCCGCGCCGGCTCCCGTGGCGTGTTGCACCTGGAACCTCACCGTGCTGCCGGCGGGGAAGCCGGCGGCCGTGATGATGGCGGTGCTACCGGGGGCATAGTCTTGCTGGTCAGTCGTGACGGTAGGCGGCGTGTATTTCTTCGGGGTGGTCATGGCTTTCTCCCGGGCAGTGCCACTCAGGCAGGCCGGGGTGCGGCCTCTTACTGCCACATACGACCACTATGGGGATGTGCGAGGGATTGGGCATCGGCCGATACTCCCAGACGAGGTGGGAGATTCGGCCTATCTGAAAGGGGCGAGCGAAGGCATCGCTCGTCGCGGCGCGCGAGCGTTCATTGCGGATGCGGTGGGGCGGAAAGGCGAGGGTGGTTTCCACACCACCCTCGCATCCTTTCACTTGCCCAGTGGATCAGGCACTGCCATGCACGATATCGGTATTGAGCAGGTCGACCCCGACCACGGTGATGGTCGTGACCTGGCCGCCCGTCTCGTTGACCGTCACGATGCTGTTTGCACCGGCGTTGTTGATCGAGAAGGTGGAGGCCTGGTCGCCAATGAGCACTATGGCGTCGTGGTGGCCGGCGGTCACATCGAAGCCGGTGACCTGGTAGGTGTTCTCGGTGCGTGCCAGATCGACGTTGAAGGCGTCACGCGCACCGCTCGTGCCAACTAGCGTGTAGTTGAAGGTTGCAGCGGCCCCGTCGCTGGCGAACAGGTTGGCGTTGAAGGCACTGGTCGCCGTGTCCCCATCCTTGTCGGTGATCGTGGCGTTGAACGACAGCTTGACGTCGCTGGCCAGGTTTTCGACCTGCTTGATGAACTGGATCGTTGGGATCTTGACGTCGCCGTTGCCCATGATGAGCTGGACCGCGTCGATCAGCTTGTTGGTGGCCGTCTGGATGGTGAAGGACACCTGTCCCTTAGGCTCCGAGTGCAGGTCAGCGGCAAGTACCTTGATCGGCGCACCGGACGTCGTGCCGTCGTCGTAGTAGGCCGTGTAGTACAGCTCTTCCGTCGCCGGGTTGTAACCGCTCACCGAGTTGTCGATGAAGACCTTCACGGACGTCAACAAGGTCTCGGGGTTGACGACGAAGCTCTCGTCTCCGGAGCCGATGCCCGCCGTGGTTCCCTGCAGGATGTTGTTGTCGACACCAATACCGGAGGTGCTGACGTTCATGTTGGAGGCGCCGATGAACAGCTTCTGGTTAGCGGGGAGGGCTTCCAGTTGCGCTTCGGTGGGGTCGGTCGCTCCTTGCCCGATGCCGCTCAGGATGCTGTTGGCGCCGGTCTGCGGGGCCGTCGCAACTGCGTTGAAGAACACCACATGTTCGGTACCTATTGTCAGCGTTTGCACTGGGTCAGGCCCGCCGGCGCCCAGTGCGCCGTCGGCACTACTGAAGGTGACCGTCGAACTGAAGCCTTGCACCAGGTCCAGTGTGTAGCTGCCATCGGCATAGGCAGTCAGGGTGTAGTCGACGCTGGTGTTCGGTGTTGCGGCGTTGTTGTCAAAGTCACCGGTCAGGGCTCCGCCGAAGTGGTACGCGCCATTAACGTCCGGCGAAGGCGCCTGCTCGGTGAGCGTGCCGGTCCCGGTGGTGGTCGTGTTGTCCGGTCTGACCAGGGTGAACTGGCCATTCACCAGCGTGATGTCCAGGCCGGTCGCACCCAGGCCGTCGGCGCCGTATGCCTTGTCCCAGTACCCGGTCTGCGGAAGGGTGCTGCCGGTCCCGATCAGGTTGCCGAAGGCGAGGGTCGGCGTGTCGTCGTCGACGGTGATGACCAGCTTCTCGGCCGAGGCAGTCACTGTGTCGCCGTCCTTGTCGGTCGCTTGCAGCAGGGTGCCGAGGTTGATGGTGATGTCGTTCTCGTTGTTACCGGTCGCGTGATCCAGCGGGCCGAGCAGGGTGAAGGTGTAGGCACCCGCGGCGGTGAGGCTCAGCGTGAACACGTTGGCGCCGCCGACACCGGCCTTGGCGGTGAGGGTGTTGTTCAGGACGCTGTAGACCAGCGCCGTGCCGCCGGAGCTCAGTGCCTGCAAGGCGCTGGTGTCACTGGACAAGCCATAGGTCAGCGGCACGTCGGCGCCGGACTGGAAGATGCCGGTCACGCTGCCGCTGGCCACGGTGGCTTCGCCCGCCACGTCGCCGATGCCGCCAGGGATACCACCGGTCAGGCCGTCTTCGTCGACGGTGCCGGTCACCGGAGTACCAGTCGCGGTCGGAGTGTCGTCATCGACGGTGATGACCAGTTTTTCCGCCGCGGCGGTCACCGTATCGCTGTCCTTGTCGGTGGCCTGCAACAGCGAACCCAGGTTGATGGTGATGTCGTTTTCATTGTTGCCGGCCGGGTGATCCAGTGGCTTGAGCAGGGTGAAGGTGTAGGCGCCTGCAGCGGTGAGGCTGAAGGTGAACACGCTGGCCCCGCCCGCGCCGGCCGTGGCGGTGAGCGTGTTGCCAACGACGCCATAGACCAGTGCCGTGCCGCCGGAACTCAGTGCCGGCAAGCCGCTGGTGTCACTGGACAAGCCATAGGTCAGCGGCACGTCGGCGCCTGACTGGAAGATGCCGGTCACGCTGCCGCTGGCCACGGTGGCCTCGCCGGCCACGTCACCGACACCGCCGGCAATGCCATTGGCCAGGCCGTCTTCGTCCACCGTGCCGGTGACCGGCGTACCGGTGGCGGTCGGGGTGTCGTCATCGACGGTGATCACCAGTTTCTCGGCCGAGGCGGTCACCGTATCGCTGTCCTTGTCGGTGGCCTGGAGCAGCGAGCCGAGGTTGATGGTGATGTCGTTTTCATTGTTGCCGGCCGGGTGATCCAGCGGCTTGAGCAGGGTGAAGGTGTAGGCACCCGCCGAGGTCAGGCTGAAGGTGAACACCGTGGCGCCCCCCGCACCCGCCGTGGCGGTGAGGGTATTTCCCGAGACGCTGTAGACCAGTGCCGTACCGCCGGAACTCAGTGCCGGCAGGCCGCTGGTATCGCTGGCCATCGAGTAGGTCAGCGGTACGTCGGCGCCGGACTGGAAGATGCCGGTCACGCTGCCGCTGGCCACGGTGGCCTCACCGGCCACGTCACCGACACCGCCGGCAATGCCATTGGCCAGGCCATCTTCGTCAACCGTTCCGGTGACCGGGGTGCCGGTCGCCGTCGGGGTATCGTCATCGACCGTGATGACCAGTTTCTCGGCCGAGGCGGTCACTGTGTCGCTGTCCTTGTCGGTGGCCTGGAGCAGGCTGCCGAGGTTGAGGGTGATGTCGTTTTCATTGTTGCCGGCCGGGTGATCCAGCGGCTTGAGCAGGGTGAAGGTATAGGCACCGGCTGAGGTGAGGCTGAAGGTGAACACCGTGGCGCCACCCGCACCGGCTGTGGCGGTAAGGGTGTTGCCCGAGACGCTGTAGACCAATGCCGTACCGCCGGAACTCAGTGCCGGCAGGCCGCTGGTATCACTGGACAAGCCATAGGTCAGTGGCACGTCGGCGCCGGACTGGAAAATGCCCGTTACGCTGCCGCTGGCCACCGTGGCCTCGCCGGCTACGTCGCCGACACCGCCGGCAATGCCATTGGCCAGGCCATCTTCGTCGACGGTGCCGGTAACCGGAGTACCAGTCGCGGTCGGAGTGTCGTCATTGACGGTGATGACCAGTTTTTCCGCCGCGGCGGTCACTGTATCGCTGTCCTTGTCGGTGGCCTGGAGGAGCGTGCCGAGGTTGATGTTGATGTCGTTTTCATTGTTGCCGGCCGGGTGATCCAGCGGTTTGAGCAGGGTGAAGGTGTAGGCACCGGCCGAGGTCAGGCTGAAGGTGAACACCGTGGCGCCACCTGCACCGGCCGTGGCGGTCAGCGTGTTGCCCGAAACGCTGTAGACCAGCGCCGTGCCGCCGGAACTCAGCGCCTGCAAGGCGCTGGTGTCGCTGGACAAGCCGTAGGTCAGCGGCACGTCGGCGCCGGACTGGAAGATGCCGGTCACGCTGCCGCTGGCGATGGTCGCCTCGCCGGCCACGTCGCCGACACCGCCGGCAATGCCATTGGCCAGGCCGTCTTCGTCGACGGTGCCGGTCACCGGGGTACCGGTGGCCGTCGGCGTGTCGTCATCGACGGTGATCACCAGTTTCTCGGCCGAGGCCGTCACCGTGTCACCGTCCTTGTCGGTGGCTTGCAGCAGCGTGCCGAGGTTGATGTTGATGTCGTTCTCGTTGTTGCCGGCCGGGTGATCCAGCGGCTTGAGCAGGGTGAAGGTATAGGCGGCCGCCGAGGTCAGGCTGAAGGTGAACACGGTCGCGCCGCCCGCGCCGGCCGTGGCGGTGAGCGTATTGCCGACAACGCTGTAGACCAGGGCCGTGCCACCGGAACTCAGTGCCTGCAAGCCGCTGGTGTCACTGGACACCGAATAGGTCAGCGGTACGTCGGCGCCGGAATGGAAGATGCCGGTCACGCTGCCATTGGCGACGGTGGCCTCGCCGGCCACGTCGCCGACCCCGCCGGGAATGCCATTGGCCAGGCCGTCCTCGTCGACGGTGCCGGTCACGGCGGTGCCGGTCGCGTTGGGCGAGTCGTCATCGACGGTGATGACCAGTTTCTCGGCCGCGGCCGTTACCGTATCGCCGTCCTTGTCGGAGGCTTGAAGCAAGGTGCCGAGGTTGAGGGTGATGTCGTTTTCATTGTTGCCGGCCGGGTGATCCAGCGGGCCGACCAGGGTGAAGGTGTAGGCGCCCGCCGAGGTGAGACTGAAGGTGAACACGGTGGCGCCGCCCACGCCGGCAGTGGCGGTGAGCGTGTTGCCGACGACGCTGTAGACCAGGGTCGTGCCGCCGGAGCTCAGTGTCGGCAAGCCGCTGGTGTCGCTGGACATGGAATAGGTCAGCGGCGTGTCCGCGCCGGACTGGAAGATGCCGGTCACACTGCCGCTGGCGACCGTGGCCTCGCCGGCCACGTCGCCGACCCCGCCGGGAATGCCGTTGGGCAGACCGTCTTCGTCTACGGTGCCGGTCACCGGGGTGCCGGTCGCGGATGGCCCGTCATCCTCGAAGATCATGGAGGAGCCGATTTCAGCGGTCGCATTGGAGACCTGGAGCAGCTTGAAGCCACCGATATCGAAGGCGGCGTGGTTATTGCCCGAGGCATTGAGGGCGGCCCCGTTCTGGACGAGCACGCGGTTGTGATCAGCCGAGGTGGTGTACTCGATCTTGTAGCCGGCCTTGACGCCGGTGATGGTTGCCACGCCGGAAGTAATGGTGATGACAATGCTCGGATCATTCACCGTGCCGTCCGAATTCTCGATCACCAGTCCGGTGCTGTTGTTGATCACACGGACATTGGTGATGTTGACCGTCGTATCGCCTGCATAACCGTTGACGAAGTCCACGCCGGATTCTTTAGCCGTATTGAAGGCGTTGATCGTCACCACCGCGCTCTTGCCGCTTTGCAACTGCACCACGTCGAAGCTGGCCGACCTCGCGTTAAACATGCCGGTGAAGTCGATATTGGATTCCACATCCGCTTCGGTCTGGTCCAGGTTGGGAATGGTCATGTCCTGCCTGGCACCGGTGACAAAGGTGAAGCGAATGCCCTCCTGTTCCACGATCATCTGGTTATTGGTGCCGAAGGTGGTCGGGCCGCCCGCCTGGCTGGTATTGATGGTGTCGCCGGTGGTGATATTGGCCCCGCCCGACTGGTCCGCGGGGTCCTTGCCGGTGGCGATGATGGCGGGGCTGGAAATCCGCACGACATTGCTGGCGTCGGTAAAGGTCGTCGGATTCGCCGTGGTGAACATCAGGAACAGGTTCTGTCCGGAGGGGGCGTTGGCCAGGCTGAAGGTCAGGTCCTGGGCGGCTCCGATGAACACCTTGTTCAGCAGGTTGACGGCGTCGTCAGGGTTGGTGGCATCCGGATGCTTGAGTGGCTGGTACTCCACGGTCCAGATCTTGCCGCCCGAGAGCGGTGAGCCGGTCTCTTCGATATAGGCCGCGAACACGATGGTGCCCGACGAGCTTCCGGCGCGGCCCAGGACGATGTTGTTGTTCGTATCCGTATAGAGAAGGATGTGCGTCCCATCGAGGGTCTGCAGACCGCTGTCCAGGCCGTTGAGCGCCGCGCCGAGACTGTCGGTGAAGCTGACGTCGGTAATCACGGCCCCAGGCGCGGGGTTGAGGGTGAACGCGTTGCTGCCGGTGTTGCCTGCGGCGCCCGTATAGCCACTCAGGGCGGCACCCGTGGCGGTGCCCGCGCCGAGTGCCGTCAGGCGGGTGGTGAAGACACCGGGCAGGGAAGCCAGCGCGATGTCGTTGTCGTTGGCGTCTCCCGCCGGACTGGGGGTGGCCGTGGCGTTCTGCAATCCAGCGGTTTCGTCCAGCGAAGCGGTCGCGCCGGTCGCCACGACAATCGGACCGTCGGTGAAGGAGGCTGTCGCCAGGGCGTCACCAGACTGCGCGGTGAGCAGGAAGGTGGCGCCGAGCGAGTCGTCGGGGTTCACGTACCAGGAGGTGGTGATGCTGCCGTTGACCTCGCCGTCGAGATCGCCGGGGCCGCCGTCGGTCACGGACCACGGGTCGTGTCCGGCGCCGGAGGTGATTTCGATCACGTCGTCGGGCGTGCCCCAGATGCCGTCCGGACCGGCGTCCGAGACGTGCTGCACGTGGAAGGTCACGGTGCTGCCGGCGGCGAAGCCGCTGGCCGTGATGTTGGCCGTGCTACCGGGTGCGTAATCTTGCTGGTCGGTGCTGACAGATACATCGCTCGTTGGCGATGCATTTTTCTTATGGGTAGTCATGACGTTCTCCCGCGCGGTTTCAGTCATTGAGGTTGGCCGTTTGCCCTATACGGCTACGTGCCATCACTATGGGGAGACCGCGGGGAGGCTCGCATCGGCCGATACTCCCAGGCGGGATAGGAGATTCGGACTACGTGGGAGGGCGACGGGCCGATGCACTCGGCTGCAGCGCATAGGTCGATTGGGAATGAGGAGAGAGCGCCTGAGCACCGTTCGGGCTGCGTAGCCTGTAACCCGGTCATTCAGGGCTGGCTCGAACCCACCAACACCGTGACCCGCTCTGCCTGTTCTTCGGGCTGCTCCGGGTGGGGCCGGGCGGCGACGGCGCCAGGACCGACGCTCGCCGGCATTCAAGAAGATTCTGACGTTACCCCGGGAAGAATCCCGTATTTCGGGTCGTGGGGCCGCTTGAGAATGCCTTCGCTCGATTGCACTGCGATCGAGGTGGCTCCGTTCATCCCGCTGCGCGCGGGCTGAACAGGATTTCCTGAAGGCTGCTCGATCGAGGCTTCGACGCCCATGCCATGGCTGATCCCTTTCCCGGACCTGTCGATGTCAGCACGCCGGCCTGTCCACTCCAGCCCACCGGCAGAAGTGCGTGGCGCTGGCCCGGAGTCGCCGTGATGGAGACGCGCATGACCATGGCGCCTCGCGGCGAAGCCAGGGTGCTGTCGGTGTTCGATTTCGACGGCACCCTGACCCGGCATGACAGCTTCATTCCGTTCCTGTGGTTCGCCTTTGGTAGCGTCGGGTTCCTGCGGCGCCTGCCCAGGCTCGCCGTGCCTTGCCTGAAATTCGCCGTCGGCCGACTGGGTCGTGACGAGCTCAAGGCCTGCCTGATCGCGACTTTTCTCTGCGGTGTCGAGGTGCAGTGGCTATCTGCGCGGGCGGATGCCTACTGCCGGTCTGTCTGGCGCTATCTGCTGCGCTCGGCGGGCTTGCGCTGCGTCGAGGCCGAGCTTGAGTCCGGCGCCGAAGTCACCCTCTGCTCGGCGTCGCCGACGCTGCTGTTGCGGCCGTTTGCCAAGCGCCTGGGCGTCGGGCTGATCGGCACCGAACTGGAAGTGCGGGATGGCCGCCTGAGCGGCTGCATCCTCGGCGGCAACTGCCGCTGCGAAAACAAGGTCCTGCGCCTGGAGGCAGCGTACGGCCCGTTGACCCGCTACCGGCTGCGCGCCTGGGGCGACACCCGTGGCGACCATGCCCTGTTGCGTGCAGCCCAGGACCCGCACTGGCGGGCATTCCATCCGCCGTGGCGGCGCACACCCGGCCCGACCCGGCCGGCCGCCTGACCCGACCCATCGCCGGAACAGCCGGCTGAACCCCCATCCAGAGAAACGCAATCGTGGAACTGACACACCTGGGATTTCCCCCGCTGACCCTGGCGGTATTCGTCGGGCTGGCCCTTGCCGCCCTGTTGTTGGATATGGCGACGCACCGCGACGACCGCCCCATTTCCCTGGCGCGGGCGGCGGGCTGGTCGATCTTCTGGGTCGGGATTTCCCTGGCCTTCGCCGGTTTCCTCTATGTCCAGCACGGCGCGCAGGCGGCCAGCCTGTTCCTGACCGGCTATGCCCTGGAGAAGGTGCTGAGCGTCGACAACCTGTTCGTGTTCATGGCGATCTTCGCCTGGTTCAAGGTGCCGGACGGGCTGCGTCACCGCGTGCTGTACTGGGGCATCCTGGGCGCCATCGTCTTCCGTGGCATCTTCGTGGCCATCGGCACCGGCCTGTTGGCCCTCGGCCCCTGGGTCGAGATCGTGTTCTCGCTGATCGTCGCCTGGACCGCCGTGATGATGCTCAAGGGCGGCGGCGACGATGACGAGGAGGAGGACTATTCCCAGCATCTAGCCTATAGGTTCGCCAGCAGGCTTTTCCCGGTCTGGCCGAAACTGTACGGCCGCCATTTCTTCGTGCCCCGCCGCAAGCTCGAAGTGGAAGCCCATAAGACCGAGAACAAGGGCCTGAGCCTGGCCGCCAGAGGGGCACTCTTCGCCACCCCTCTGTTCCTCTGCCTGGTGGTGGTCGAGGTTTCAGACGTGCTGTTCGCCTTCGACTCGGTGCCCGCGGTGATCGCGGTGAGCCGCGAACCTCTGATCGTCTACTCCGCCATGCTGTTCGCGATCCTGGGCCTGCGGACGCTCTATTTCGTCCTTGAAGCGCTCAAGCGCTACCTGGTGCACCTGGAGAAGGCGGTCGTGGTGCTGCTTTTCTTCATCGCCGCCAAGCTGGGCCTGAATGCCACCGACCACCTGTTCCACCATGGCTACAGCATCGATGCCAATACCAGCCTGTTCATCGTCCTGGCCATTCTGGCGGTGGGGATAGTGGCCAGCCTGCTGTTCCCGGCCAAGGAAGAGGTGGCGGGCGTAGTTTCCGACCGTTGAGACCACTCGCTGCCTGAAACGAGAAAGCCCGCGCGATGCGGGCTTTCTTGTTCAAGCGAACTGCGTGTCAGTGCTTGGGCGTGTCGTCCGGCAGGGCCAGCAGCTGCTTCTCGTGGTTCCAGTCGAAGGGCTCGCCGTTCTCTTCAGCCTCGAAGCGGCGCTCGTCGAGCTGCTGGTACATCTGCAGTTCTTCGTCGGGCATGAAGTGCAGGCAGTCGCCGCCGAAGAACCACAGCAGGTCGCGCGGGACCAGGTGGGCGATCTGCGGGTAGCGGTGGAAGACCTGGCTGATCAGGTCCTGGCCCAGGTACTGGGCGCCTTCCGGATCGCGCGGCAGCTCGGCCATCAGTTCGTCGAAGCGTTCGAGGAACAGGCCGTGATTGTCTTCCGGCACCTGCTCGGCTTCGCCCAGGGCGCCGAGGATCATGCGCAGGTGGTTGAGCAGGGCGAGGTGGTGGTCGAGATAGGCGTTGGCCATGGTGCTTCCTCTGGGACAGCGTTGAAACGGCTGCGGAGTATATCGGGTTTCACCGGCTCTGCCGCCCTAGGGGCGCAGCGGTCGTGACTGAATCTGCCGCAGGCGGTTGTCGATCCGCTGTTGCTGCTGGTCGAGCAGGCGTTGCTGTTGCTGCAGCTGCTGTTGCTGCAGATCGCTCTGCTGCCGCTGGATCAACTGGTCGCTCTGCCGGCGCTGCATGTCCTGCAGCCGCTGGCTGTCCTGCTGGCGCCGGAGATTCTCCTGCTGTATCTGCAGGCGATCGCTTTCGTATTGCAGGCGTTGACGCTCCTGCTCGTTCTGGCGCATCTCGCTTTGCCGGCGCAGGCTGTCCTGCTGTTGCTGGAGGGGGTCGATGACCGGCGTGGGCGGCGCTACCGGCCGTGGTTGACTGGGGTAGAGCCAGGAGTCGGCCTGGGCGGCGCCGACGAGCAGCATCGTCAGCAGCAGGGGAAGGCTTCTGTGCATGGCGTGTTCTCCATGACGGGTACAGCTGCAGTGTGCACCCTGTGGCCGCAGACGGCACTGCTGTGCGTCGGTAAAGGCGCAATCGGGAAGGGCGCCCGCAGGCGCCCCCGAGCTATCGGCGGATGCTTCAGCCGGCCTTGCCGCCCAGCTCCTCCTGGGCGAAGTCGTCCACGTCGATCACCGCGCGGCGTGCGCGCTCGGCTTCGTGCAGGGCTTCCGCCTCGTTGCCTTCGAGCACGCCGGCATCGCGGGCGGCGTCGATGGGCGACTGGCCGGCGGCGGGGATTACCCGGCCGTCGCGCAGCGCCTGGCGCAGTTTGTCCTGTAGCGGGGCCGCCTCGACGAGCTGGTCGTAGGCCACGCCGAGCTTGCCGATCGGGTCCTGCGGGTCGCTGGGCAGGAAGGCGCCCTGGATGATCGCCTGCAGCGCCGGGTTCTCCAACGGAGCGCCGAGGATGGCGGCGATCTCGGCGTCCAGCTTGTCACCCGGGCCGCGATGGCGGCGGCCCAGCGGCAGCACCAGCATGCGCAGCAGGCAGGCGAACGGGCGGTTGGGGAAGTTGTCGATCAGCCCGGCCAGCGCCGCCTCGGCCTTGCACAGGTTCTCCTCCAGCGCCCAGCGCAGCAGCGGTTGCAGGTACTCCGGGTTGTCCTGGTCGTGGTAGCGCTTGAGCGCCGCCGAGCCCAGGTAGAGATGGCTGAGCGCATCGCCCAGGCGCGCCGAGAGGCGTTCGCGGCGTTTCAGTTCGCCGCCGAGCAGCATCATGCTGACGTCGGCGAGCAGGGCGAAGGCCGCGGCCAGGCGGTTGAGCGCGCGGTAGTAGGGGCGGCTGAGGCGGTCGCCCGGCACCTGGTCGAAGCTGCCCAGGCCAAGGCCCAGCAGCAGGCTGCTGGCGGCGTTGCCGACGGCGAAGCCGATGTGGTTCAGCAGCAACTGGTCGAACTCGCGCTCGGCCTGGTCCTGGTCCTCGCGATGCGCCAGCTCCATTTCCTTGAGCACGTACGGATGGCAGCGGATGGCGCCCTGGCCGAAGATCATCAGGTTGCGCGAGAGGATGTTGGCGCCCTCGACGGTGATGAAGATCGGCGCGGATTGCCAGGCCCGCCCCAGGTAGTTGTTCGGGCCCATGATGATGCCCTTGCCGCCGTGGATGTCCATGGCGTGGGCGATGCACTCGCGGCCGCGCTCGGTGAGGTGGTACTTGAGGATGGCCGAGAGCACCGAAGGCTTCTCGCCCAGGTCCACCGCACTGGCGGTGAGGATGCGCGCGCTGTCCATCATCCAGGCGTTGCCGCCGAGGCGCGCCAGGGCCTCCTGGATGCCTTCGAAGGCCGCCAGCGGCACGTTGAACTGTTCGCGAATGCGCGCGTAGCGACCGCTGACGTAGCTGCCGGTCTTGGCCGCGCTGGTGCCCACCGCCGGCAGGGAGATGGAACGGCCCACCGACAGGCAGTTCATCAGCATCATCCAGCCTTTGCCGATCATCTGTGCGCCGCCGATGATGGCGTCCAGCGGCACGAATACGTCCCGGCCGGCGTTCGGGCCGTTCATGAAGGCCGCGCCCAGCGGCAGGTGGCGGCGACCGATCTCGACGCCGGGGGTGTCGGTGGGGATCAGCGCCAGGGTGATGCCCAGGTCTTCTTCCTCGCCCAGCAGGTGGTCCGGGTCATGGCACTTGAAGGCCAGGCCGAGCAGGGTGGCCACCGGGCCGAGAGTGATGTAGCGCTTCTCCCAGGTCAGGCGCAGGCCGAGGACTTCCTCGCCGTTCCACTGGCCCCTACAGACGATGCCGATGTCGGTCATGCCGCCGGCGTCGGAGCCGGCCTGCGGGCTGGTCAGGGCGAAGCAGGGGATTTCTTCACCGGTCGCCAGGCGCGGCAGATAGCGCTGGCGCTGGGCGTCGGTGCCGTAGTGCAGCAGCAGCTCGGCCGGGCCCAGGGAGTTGGGCACCATTACGGTGGAGGCGAGGTCGCCGCTGCGGCTGGCGAGCTTCATCACCACCTGCGAGTGGGCGAGGGCGGAGAAACCCTTGCCGCCGTACTCCTTCGGGATGATCAGGCCGAAGAAACCCTGCGCCTTGATGAAGGCCCAGGCTTCGGGCGGCAGGTCCATGCGCTGGCCGATGTCATGGTCGCTGACCATGGCGCACAATTGCTCGGTGGGGCCGTCGACGAAGGCCTGTTCTTCCTCGCTCAGTTGCGCCCTGGGATAAGCGAGCAGGGTGCTCCAGTCCGGGCGGCCGCTGAACAGCTGGCCGTCCCACCAGACGGTGCCGGCCTCGATGGCCTCGCGCTCGGTGTCCGACATCGGCGGCAGGGTCTGCTTGAACCAGGCGAACAGCCGCGAGCTGAACAGGCCGCGGCGCAGGTCAGCGGCAAGGATGGTCATTGCCACCACCGCCCAGAGCAGCCAGAGCGGCACCATCCAGGCGTGGGCGTGGCTGAACAGGCTCATCAGCACCAGGTACACGGCCACCAGGCCAATGGCCTTGAGCGGCGAGGCGCGTCGATGGGCCAGCCAGGCGATGCCGAGAATCAGGACGAGCAACCAGATGAGCAGCATGGTGATTCCTCCATGACAGTCCGCCACGACGGCAACCGGCCGCGACGGGCTTGGTGACGAATGGTGCGCGGGCAGGGCGGTGGGCGCCTGGCGCGACGCCCCGCAAGCTTAGACCGCCGAACATGACCAATGGCCGCATGACCGGACAGCTTGGCCGGATCGCCGTGCCTGCCGGGCACGCCGGCTGGTTAGACTGGCGGCGCCATCAACGACAGGGATCGCGGAGACAGCGCCATGCAGCAATACTTGAAGCCCAGCCGCTTCGTGGATAGTGACCACCCCGCGGTGGTCGAGTTCGCGGAAAATCACCGGGGCCAGGGCGGCACCCCGCTGGAACAGGCGGTAGCGCTCTACTACGCGGTGCGCGACCGGATTCGCTACAACCCCTATGTGTTCAGCCTCGACCCGCAGACCCTGTGCGGCAGCCACGCGCTGCAGGCCGGGCAGTCCTACTGTGTGCCCAAGGCGACGCTGCTGGCGGCCTGCGCACGGCATTGCGGGATTCCCGCGCGGATCGGCCTGGCCGATGTGAAGAACCACCTGGCCACGCCGCGCCTGCTGGAGATGCTGCGCAGCGAGATGTTCGCCATGCACGGCTATACCGAACTGTTCCTCGAAGGCCGCTGGGTCAAGGCCACGCCGGCTTTCGATATCGGCCTGTGCGAGGCTTTCGGCGTGTTGCCGCTGGAATTCGATGGCCGTAAGGACAGTGTGTTCCACCCGTTCAATCATGCGGGGGAGCGGCACATGGAATACCTGCGCGACCACGGCCAGTTCGCCGACGTGCCGGAGGACTTCTTCTTCGGCTACCTGCAGCAGTGCTATCCGCACCTGTTCACCGGCGGTGATACCCCGCTGGCCGGCGACCTTCGCATCGAAGCGGCGAAGCATGAACACAATCGATAGTCATCATCAGCGCAGACGCCTTTTTTCCTGGCGCCCGAGTCGGTAGGGTGCCGTCATCCGAAGTCGCGCCCGGAGGGCGCGATGCCATCGAATGACGACAACAAGCGAGGCGCAGCATGCTCAAGATCTGGGGCCGGAAGAATTCCTCCAACGTGCGCAAGGCGCTCTGGTGCGCGGAGGAGGCGGGTCTGGCCTATGAGCGGATCGACGCCGGCGGCGCGTTCGGCCTGGTCAACGAGGCGCCGTACCGCGCACTGAACCCCAACGGCGTGGTGCCGACCCTGGACGACGACGGCTTCATCCTCTGGGAGTCCAACAGCATCGTCCGCTACCTGGCCGCGCGCTACGCCCCGGCGCTCTACCCGCAGGACCTGCAGCAACGCGCCAGCGCGGAGAAGTGGATGGACTGGACCACCTCGACCTTCGCCGGCCCCTTCCGCACGCTGTTCTGGGGCACCCTGCGCACCCCGCCGGAGCAGCGTGACAGCGCCGCCATCCAGGCCGCCCTCGACGCCTGCGCGCGCCTGCTGGACATCCCCGAGCAGACGCTGGCCAAGCAGCCCTATCTCTCCGGTGAACAATTGGGTATCGGTGACATTCCGCTGGGCAGCTTCATCTATGCTTGGTTCGAAATGCCCATCGAGCGCCCGTCACAGCCGCATCTGCAGGCCTGGTACGCACGCCTGAAGGCGCGTCCGGCCTACCGTGACGCAGTGATGACCGAACTGACCTGAGGCTTTGCCGCGCGCCGCGGAGGTTGCAATCCTCGCGGCGGACCATTATCAAGCAGGCCTTTTTCCAAAGACCTGCGACATTCCTAAGACTTGCAACGGGAATCCCCATGAGTTCCGCGCTGTCCATCCGTCAACTGACGAAGACTTACGGCAACGGCTTCCAGGCCCTCAAGGGCATCGATCTGGACGTCGCCGAAGGCGATTTCTTCGCCTTGCTCGGCCCCAACGGCGCCGGCAAATCCACCACCATCGGCATCCTTTCCACCCTGGTGAACAAGACCAGCGGCACGGTCAACGTGTTCGGCCATGACCTGGACAAGGACCCGTACGGCCTGAAGCGTTGCCTGGGCGTGGTGCCCCAGGAGTTCAACTTCAACCAGTTCGAGAAGGTGTTCGACATCGTCGTCACCCAGGCCGGCTACTACGGCATCCCGATGAGCGTGGCCAAGGGCCGCGCCGAGAAGTACCTGACCCAGCTGGGGCTGTGGGACAAGCGCAATTCCGCCTCCCGCGAGCTGTCCGGCGGCATGAAGCGCCGCCTGATGATCGCCCGCGCGCTGGTCCACGAGCCGCGCCTGTTGATCCTCGACGAACCCACCGCCGGCGTGGACATCGAGCTGCGCCGCTCGATGTGGAACTTCCTCACCGAGCTCAACGGCGAAGGCATCAGCATCATCCTCACCACGCACTACCTGGAGGAGGCCGAGCAGCTCTGCCGGAACATCGCGATCATCGACCACGGCACCATCGTGGAGAACACCAGCATGCGCAAGCTCCTGAGCAAGCTGCACGTGGAGACCTTCTACCTCGACCTGAAGGCGACGCTCACCGAGGTGCCAAAGCTCGATGGCTACCCCGTGCGCCTGGTGGATGACCACACCCTGGAGGTGCAGGTGGACAAGGCCATGGGCATCAACGGCCTGTTCGCCCAGCTCAACGCCCAGGGCGTGGAAGTGCTGAGCCTGCGCAACAAGAGCAATCGCCTGGAGGAACTGTTCGTGTCGCTGGTGGAGAAGAATCTGTCGAAGGTGGCCGTATGAGCAGCGATCTGCGCGCCAACTGGGTCGCCCTCAACACCATCGTCTACCGCGAAGTCCGCCGCTTCCTGCGCATCTGGCCGCAGACCCTGCTGCCGCCGGCGATCACCATGGTTCTGTACTTCGTGATCTTCGGCAACCTGATCGGCCGGCAGATCGGCGACATGGGCGGCTTCACCTACATGCAGTACATCGTGCCGGGCCTGATCATGATGTCGGTGATCACCAACTCCTACGGCAACGTGGTGTCGAGCTTCTTCGGCAGCAAGTTCCAGCGCAACATCGAGGAGCTGCTGGTGTCGCCGGTATCGCCGCACACCATCCTCCTGGGCTTCGTCGCCGGCGGCGTGCTGCGCGGCCTGGCGGTGGGCCTGATCGTGACGCTGTTGTCGCTGTTCTTCACCAGCCTGCAGATCCACCACATCGGCATCACCGTACTGGTGGTGCTGCTGACGGCGACCATCTTCTCCATGGGCGGCTTCGTCAACGCGGTGTTCGCGCGCAACTTCGACGACATCTCGATCATCCCGACCTTCGTGCTGACGCCGCTGACCTACCTGGGCGGGGTGTTCTACTCGATCACCCTGCTGCCGCCGTTCTGGCAGACCGTCTCGCTGGCCAACCCGATCCTGCACATGGTCAACGCCTTCCGCTACGGCATCCTCGGCGTGTCGGACATTCGTATCGGTGTCGCTGTGGTGTTCATGCTGGTGGCGACGGTGGTGCTCTATGTGTTCTGCGTGCGCCTGCTGGTGAGCGGGCGGGGGATGCGGCAGTGATTGCTGCCACCTGCTGATGAAAAAGGCCCCGGTTGGGGCCTTTTTCTTTTCCGGAACGCCACGCCTGTTTGCTCAAGCGGCAAGGTTCTTGTAGGCGTTCCGGATGGCAGCCGTCGGCTGTCCTGCCGGGGAGAGAGTGGGCGTACACGGTAACCGGCCACGGATCATCCTCCATTCCGACTAATCAGTATGGGCGATGAGCCCCGTTCGGTCCGATGAGAGCCTGCGTGCCGTTGTCGTAGTGCCTCCGCGTCTGCACGCTCGGCGCGGCCGTCCTTTTCCTGTTCTGGAGCACGGCATGACCGATTCAAATCCCCACCACGCGTTGTACGAGCTCGCGTGCCGCTATGCACAAGCTGTCGACCGACGCGACTGGTCGCGGCTCAGCACGCTCTTCACCCCCGATGCATCTCTTGCCGGCCCCGGCTTCCGCTTTGACGACCGCGACGCGATCGTTGCGGGCATGGGGGCGATCGAACGCTACGAAACCACCCAGCATCACGTACACAACCAGCTCGTCACGTTCGACGGCGGTGTGGCCGACGTCGAGACCTACGGCGTTGCGTGCCACGTCTATGTGCGCGACGGGGTGAAGCGCAAGCTCGACTGGGGGCTGCGCTATCGAGACCGTTGCCTGTTCGACGGCGGCACGTGGCGCTTCGCGGCGCGCACGCTGCACCTCGACTGGACGCAAGACCTGCCGCTGGAGGGCTGAGCGATGCCAACGTCTCGACCTCTTGAAGGCCAGACCGCGCTGGTTACCGGCGGCGCTGGCGGCATCGGCGCGGCCTGTGCGCAGGCGCTGCTCGCGGACGGTGCGGCCGTCCTGCTGATGGGCCGCCGCCGCGACGCACTCGAACGCACTCAGCGGCAACTGACCGACGCGGTGCCCGGCGGCCGCGTCGCGATCCATGCGGGTGACGCGTGCGACGAAGCCGACCTGCAAGCGGCGCTCGACTGCGCGTGGGCGCTCGATGGACGCCTCGATATCGTCGTGCCGACGGTCGGCGGCGCCGGATTCCGTCCGCTGCTGATGCACGACGCCGACACTTTCCGCCAGGAAATCGACCTGAACCTGCACAGCGCGTTCCTCGCGATTCGTCATGCCGCGCCACGGCTGGCCGACAGCGGTGGCGGCGCGATCGTCTGCATTTCGTCGACCGCCGCGCGGATCAACTTCCGCTGGCTGTCCGGGTACTGCACCGCGAAGGCTGCGCTCGAGGCGCTCGTACGCGGGGCGGCCGAGGAGCTGGCGAGTGCGAAGGTCCGTGTCAACGCGGTGCGTCCGGGGCTCACGCGCTCGGAGGCGACCGCGCCGATGTTCGACAACCGCGCGCTGGTCGACAGCTTTCTCGAGCAGGTCCCGCTCGGCACGCTCGGCGAACCCGACGCGATCGCGCACGCGGTGCGCTATCTCGCGGGCCCCGAATCGGGCTGGGTCACTGGCCAGAGCTTCGCGGTCGACGGCGGCAACGAGTTGCGCACCAACCCCTGCGTCGACGACACGATTGCGCATATCTACGGCGCGGCGGCACTCGCCGCGGTAAAGGCCGGTCGCGTGCCGGGCGCCGCATGAGCGCCTGCCTTCTTTCCACACCACGGGAAATCGATCATCCATGAAACGAGTCGCAAACAAGGTCGCGCTGGTCACCGGCGCTGCGAGCGGCGTCGGCCGCGCGGATGCGCTGCTGCTGGCCGCCGAAGGCGCCCGCGTCGTGCTGTCCGACATCAACGAAGACGCGGGACACGCGCTCGCGCGTGAGATCGGCGACGCCGCGATGTTCGTGCGTCACGACATCGCCGATGAAGACGGCTGGCGGCACGCTATCGCCGCCACGCTCGAGCGCTTCGGCCGCCTCGACGTGCTGGTCAACAACGCGGCGATCTGCCCGGTCGGCTCGATCGAGGACACCAGCCTCGACACCTGGCAACGGGTGATGCGCACCAACGCGGACGGCTATTTCCTCGGCTGCAAGTACGCGATCGGCGCGATGAAGGGCAACGACACGCCGGGTTCGATCGTGATGATGTCGTCGGTCGCCGCGCTCGGCGGGCTGCCGATGATGTGCGCCTACACCGGCTCGAAAGGCGCGGTGACGGCGCTCACCCGCAGCGTCGCCGTGCACTGCAAGCGCAGCGGCTACCGGATTCGCTGCAACTCGATCCATCCCGACGGGATCTGGACGCCGATGACTCAGGCGCTGATGCCCGGTCTCGACCCGGCCGCGCTGGGCATCGGCAGCGATCCGATGGCGCGCATGTGCGACCCACAGGATGTCGCGAATCTCGTGCTGTTCCTCGCATCCGACGAATCGCGCTTCGTGAACGGCGCGGAACTGCGGATCGACAACGCGCAACTGGTGTCGTCGCTGTGATGCGGCGCAATGCTTGTCCATTCCAAGGAGTGCATCGATGATTTCATTCACCGGCAAGACTGTACTGGTCACCGGCGGCGGCGCGGGTATCGGCCGAGCCTGTGCTGAGGCGTTCGGTGCGGCGGGTGCGCGCGTCGCCGTGGCCGAGATCGACGCGGCCCGCGCGCAGGACGTGCGGCACGCGCTTGAGGCGGCGGGGGTCGACGCGCTCGTCGGCATCGTGGATGTCACGCGCCGCGATGAGGTCGAAGCGTTCGCGCGGACGGTCGACGCGCGTTTCGGCGGGCTCGACGTGCTCGTCAATAACGTCGGCGATTTCCTGCAGATCGCGAAGCCGTTCGACGACTGCACCGATGACGACATCGCGCGGCTGTTCGACGTGAACCTGCGCCAGGTGTTCATCGTCACGCAGGCGATGCTGCCGTTGCTGCGCAAGCGCGGCGCGGGCGGCAGCATCGTCGGCGTGTCGTCGATCGAAGGTTTCCGTGCGATTCCGAACTGCACCGTGTACGCGTCGTTCAAGGCGGCGCTGACCGGCTTCACCAAAAGCCTCGCGCTCGAACTCGGGCCGGCCGGCATCCGCGTGAATCAGATCGCGCCCGAAACCACCGAGACGCCGCAGGTGCCCGTCAGCGTGATGGTCGCGGCCGAACACCAGGAGCACATCTCGCGCTGGATTCCGCTCGGACGCTTCGGCGAGCCCGGCGACATCGCGGGCGCCGCACTGTACCTCGCGAGCCCGCTCGCCGCATGGGTCACCGGTACGACGCTGCACGTCGACGGCGGCGCGCTCGCGGCGGCCGGCTGGTATCGCGACCCGAAGGGCTTCTGGACCAACATTCCCGTCGTCACGGGCAACGGTTTCAATTTCTGAGCGCCAGCCGCACGCCAGCGGCTTCATCCGTTCATTTCTCGCGGCGCGCCTGCGCCGCTACCGGAGATACTATGAAGATCCTGATCGTCGGCGGTACCGGTCTCATTGGCGGCCATGCCGCGCTGCACCTGCACGCGCAGGGCAACCAGGTCACGCTCGCCGCGCGCAAGCCGCCCGCGGCTGACAGCGCACTCGCGCAGTTCGACGTGCTGCTGCGCGACTACGTGGCCGATAACTTCACGCGCGAGGATCTCGTGCCGTTCGACGCGGTCGTGTTCGCGGCCGGCAACGACATTCGCCACCTGCCGGCCGGCACTGACGAAGCCGCGCACTGGGAGCGCGCGAACGTCGAGGCGGTGCCGCGCTTCTTCGCGCTGGCCCGCGCCGCAGGCGTGAAGCGCGCCGTACTGGTCGGCAGCTTCTATCCGCAGGTCGCGCCGGCGCTGATCGAGTCGGTACCGTACGTGCGCTCGCGCCACCTGGCCGACGAACGCGTGCGTGCGCTGGCGACGCCGTCGTTCGTGGTGTGCAGCGTCAATGCGCCGTTCGTCGTCGGCTCGGTGCCGGGCCTGCGCAACGAGATGTTCGCCGCGTACACCGGCTATGCCGAAGGCAAGATTGCGGGGTTGCCGGTATTCGGGCCGGCCGGCGGCAGTAACTTCATCTCGACGCAATCGCTGTCGGAGGCGATCTGGGGGGCGCTGCAGCGTGGTGAAACCGGCAAGGCCTATCTCGTCGGCGACGAGAACCTCAGCTTCGCCGACTACTTTGCGGCGTTCTTCCGCGCGGCCGGCCATTCGCAGGATGTGCCGTCGCTCGACCAGGAGCATCCGCTGCTGCCCGACATCGCCATCTACACGGGGCGCGGCAACGTGGTGTCCTACGAGCCCGACGCCGCCGATCTCGCGCTGCTGGGCTACCGGCGTGGTGACGTGCAGCGCGCGGTCGACGAAGTCGTCGCGCATTGCCGCGCGCAGTAGAGCAAACGGCGCGGATGCAGGAATGTCCCGTCACCGGCCTGCAGGGCCGGCGGCGGGACGTCGGAGTCGATGCGCCGGGATGCGCGTTCGCGAGCAGCAGCCCGGCAGCGCCTACAGCTTCGGAAACTCGATGATGAAGCGCGTCCAGCCGTCCGCCGACTCGCAGCGAATCTCCCCGCCGTGGGCCCGTACGATTGACCGGCAGATCGCCAACCCCAGCCCGGCATGTTCTCCCTGGCCCTCGCGGCGGGCCGGGTCGGCGCGGTAGAAGCGGTCGAACAGGCGCGGCAGGCGCTCGGCGGGAATCTCCCGGCCGGGGTTTTCCACGCTCAGGCGCCCCGGCGCCAGGCGCACGCGGACGGTACCGCCTTCGGCGGTGAAGCGCAGGGCATTGTCCAGCAGGTTGGCCAGCACCCGCCGCAGCAGGGCGCGGTCGCCCTGCACCTGGAGCTCGCCGTCGCGCTCCATGCGAATCGACTTTTCCTCCGCCAGCGGGCCATAGAACTCCAGCAACTCGTCTACTTCGCCGGCCAGCGCCAACGGCTGACTATTCGGGGTGAGCAGGCCGTGGTCGGCCTTGGCCAGGAACAGCATGTCGTTGACCATGGCGGTCAGCCGCTCCAGTTCTTCCAGGTTGCCGTGCAGCGCCTCGCGGTAATCCTCCAGGCCGCGCGAGCGCGACAGCACCACCTGGGTCTGGGTCAGCAGGCCGGTGAGCGGGGTGCGCAGCTCATGGGCGATATCGGCGGAAAACGCCGACAGGCGCTGGAAGGCCTCTTCCAGGCGGGCCAGCATGGCGTTCAGTTCCGCCGCCAGGCCGCGCAGCTCCTGCGGCATCTGGCCGGCGTCGAGGCGGGTGGTCAGCGAGTGCGCCGAGACCTTCGCGGCGACCTCGCTCATGCGCCGCAGCGGGCGCAGGCTGCTGCGCGCCGCCCAGGCGCCGAGCAGCGCGGTGGCCAGCGCCGAGAGGCTCATGGTCAGCCAGATCAGCTGCTGCATGCGTTGCAGGAAGTGCTGGTGGTGGGTGATGTCGAGGATCAGCGTCAGCTGCGGGCCATCGGGTCGGCCGGCGTTCAATGGCGCTTGCAGTTCGCGGTAGGCAGGGGGCTCGTCGCTGGCCATGTTCATCGTCGGCAGTTGCCAGAACCAGCGTTGCCCGTCAGGGCCTTGCAGTCGCAGGCCCAGGTCGGGGTGGCGCTCCAGTTCGCGGCGCAGCTCAGCAATGTGTGGCGCGAGTTGGTCGGCGCTGCCAACACCGTTCAACACGTCGCGGAAGATGGCCAGCTTACCGCTCAGCAACTGCTGATCCAGCTCGACGAAGTGCGCCTCGCTGGCGCGGCTGAAGACGATGCCGGCCAGCAGCGAGACGGTGGCGGTGCAGGCGGCGAACAGCAGGCTCAGGCGTACGCCCAGGGAGAGGCGGGCACTCAGCATGGGTCGCGCTCCTCCAGCACGTAGCCCATGCCGCGCACGGTGTGGATCAGGCGCTGCGGGAAGTCGTCGTCGACCTTGGCGCGCAGGCGGCGGATGGCGACTTCGATGACGTTGGTGTCGCTGTCGAAATTCATGTCCCAGACCTGCGAGGCGATCAGCGACTTGGGCAGCACTTCGCCGCTGCGGCGCAGCAACAGTTCCAGCAGGGCGAATTCCTTGGCGGTCAGGTCGATGCGCTTGCCGGCGCGCTGCACTCGGCGGCGCAGCAGGTCCAGCTCCAGGTCGGCCAGTTGCAGGGTGGTTTCCTGCAACTGCTGGCCACCCCGGCGCAACAGGGTGCGCACCCGCGCGAGCAGTTCGACGAAGGCGAAGGGTTTCACCAGGTAGTCGTCGGCGCCTTGCTCCAGTCCGCGCACGCGGTCTTCCACCGCATCACGCGCGGTGAGGAACAGCACCGGCACCGCGCTGCCGGTCTGGCGCACCGCCTGGAGGATCTGCCAGCCGTCGCGTCCGGGCAGCATGACATCGAGGATCAGCAGGTCGTGTTCGCCGGAGAGCGCCAGTTGCAGGCCGTCGTCGCCGTCCTGGCAGAGGTCCACGGCGAAGCCGGCTTCGCTCAGGCCCTGCTGCAGGTACTGGCCTATGCGGGGTTCGTCTTCGACGATCAGGAGTTTCATCTGGGGGTATCCATTCATGCGCCGGTGGCGCAGCTGTCGATAGGGTAATCACTGGGTCAGCGCTCTGACAGCCGGGGCCGCGCAAACTGCCGGTACATTCTTCGTGGAGGCCCACCATGCACCTGCTCATTGCCACGCTGTTCTCCGTTCTGCTGTTCCCTGCCGCCCCGGCGCTGGCCGATGGAGGAGGGGACATCACCTTCCAGCGCATGCAGGCGCTTGCCGCCGACGCCAGCCGTCATCGTTGAAACCTGTTCATCGTGAGGTCCCTTGCCCGCCAACCGGCGGGCTTTTTTCGTCGCCTTTATAAACCCGCCAGGCGGGAAGGGTGCGAAGCTGACAGAACTGTAATCTTCCCGACAGCCAGGCGGCAGGCGCGGAAGGCGAGGATGAATCAAAACCAATCGAGGAGTTGCGATATGTCCCTGCGTCACCTGTTCTGCGTCTCTGCCCTGGCCATCGCCGCGAGCTTCAGCCTGCCAGTCCTGGCCGATGCCAGCTACGACTTCGGCAAGCCGGCCAAGGCTGCCCAGGCCACCCGCACCGTGGAGATCAAGCTGGGGGACATGTACTTCGAGCCGGAGAGCGTCGAGGTCAAGGCGGGCGAAACCGTGCGCTTCGTCATCCACAACAGCGGCAACCTGCTGCATGAGTTCAACCTGGGCAGCGCGGCGATGCACGTCGCCCACCAGAAGGAAATGCAGCAGATGATGGATTCCGGGATGCTCACGCCCACCGGCATGCAGCACGACATGAGCAAGATGGACCACAGCAAGATGGGCCACGGCGACATGCCGATGGGCCAGATGATGAAGCATGACGACCCCAACACCGTGCTGATCGAGCCGGGCAAGACCGCCGAACTCACCTGGACCTTCAGCAAGGCCACCAGCCTGGAGTTCGCCTGCAACATCCCGGGGCACTACCAGGCCGGCATGGTTGGCAAGCTGAACGTCAAGCCCTGAGCCGGGAGTGCCGAGATGATCCGCGCAAGGAGTTTGGCGCTGGGGGCGCTGCTGCTGGCACCGCTGGCGGTGCAGGCGGGCGTGTATGAGCTGACCATTGGCGAGGGCAAGCTGACGCTCTCCGACGGGGCGCGCAAGGCGCTCACGGTGAACGGCCGGACGCCCGCGCCGGAGCTGCGCTTCAAGGAGGGCGAGGACGTCGAGCTGCGGGTCACCAACACCCTCGACCGCGATACCTCGCTGCACTGGCACGGGCTGATCCTGCCCTACACCCAGGACGGCGTGCCGGGCATCAGTTTCCCGGGGATCAAGCCTGGCCAGACCTTCACCTACCGTTTCACGGTGAAACAGTCGGGCACCTACTGGTACCACGCCCACAGCGACTTCCAGGAAATCGAGGGGCTCTACGGCCCGCTGGTGATCGAACCCAAGGCGCGCGAGCCGTACCGCTACGACCGCGAGTACACCCTGCTGCTGGCCGACTGGCACGACACCAAACCGGAAACCGTGTTCGCCAACCTGAAGAAGCAGAGCGATTACTACAACCGCAACCAGCGCACCCTTGGCGACTTCATCGCCGACTCCAGCGCCAATGGCTTCATGGCGACCCTGCGCGACCGCCTGGACTGGGGCGGCATGCGCATGGCGCCGACGGACATCGCCGACATCGCCGGCTTCCGCTTCCTGGTCAACGGCCAGGACCCCGAGCAGAACTGGAGCGGGCTGTTCAAGCCCGGTGAGCGGGTGCGCCTGCGCATCATCAACGGTTCGGGCATGAGCTACTTCGACCTGCGCATTCCCGGCCTGAAAATGACCGTGGTGCAGGCCGACGGCAACGACGTGCAGCCGGTGACGGTGGACGAGCTGCGCATCGCGGTGGCCGAGACCTACGACGTGATCGTGCAGCCGCAGGAAGACCGTGCCTACACCTTCTTCGCCGAGGCCATGGACCGCAGCGGCTACGCCCGCGCGACCCTGGCGCCGCGCGCCGGGATGCAGGGCGAGATCCCGCCGTTGCGCGAGCGGCCCTTGCTGACCATGGCGGACATGGGCATGGCTCACGGCGGCAAGGACCACGGCAACATGGCGATGCCGGGGCAGGGCGGGGCGATGGATCATTCCGGAATGACGGGGATGGATCACTCGACAATGAAGGGCATGGATGATTCGGGCATGGCTGCAATGGAGCCTTCCAACATGGCGGGCATGGATCACTCGCAGATGGCCGGGATGGACCATTCGTCCATGGGCGGCGCTCCCGCGCCGAAGTCCGACTACGCCCCCGGCAGCGGCCTTACCCCGCAGCCGGCCGAGCCGGGCAATCGCCTGCTGGTCTACGCGGACCTCAAGGCCATGCGCCCGTACGCCGACTACCGCGCACCGGACCGCACCCTCGAATTCCGCCTGACCGGCAACATGGAGCGCTACTTCTGGTCCATCGACGGCAAGAAGTACTCCGAGGCCGAGCCGATCCGCCTGACCTACGGCGAGCGGGTACGCATCCGCTTCGTCAATGACACCATGATGACCCACCCGATGCACCTGCACGGCATGTGGATGCAGCTGGACAAGGGCAACGGCCGCTTCAACCCGCTCAAGCACGTGGTCAGCGTGGCGCCGGGCAGCACCCTGGACGTCGACGTGCCCGCCGACGCCCTGGGCGAATGGGCCTTCCACTGCCACCTGATCTACCACATGGCCGCCGGCATGATGCGCAAGGTCATAGTCGAGCCGGCCCCCGCCAGCGCCAGCCTCTGAGGAACCGCCATGAAACGCATAGCAACGGTGGCCTGCGCGGCGACCCTGGGCCTCGCATTGCCCGCCGAAAGTGCCGAGATGGACGACATGCCCATGGGCTCGCTGCTGATCCAGCGCCTGGAAAGCCGCTTCCACGGCAACGACCAGGCGCTGGGTTGGGAGGCCCAGGGCTGGTACGGCACCGACTACCAGAAGCTGCGCCTGAAGCTGGAGGGTGAGCGCGACGCCGGTGGTCCGACCACCGACAACGAAACGCAGCTGCTCTACCAGCGCCTGGTCGCCGACTTCTGGGACTGGCAGGCAGGCGTGCGCTACGACGACCAGCCGGGACCGTCGCGCACCTACGCGGTGCTCGGCATTCAGGGACTGGCGCCGCAGTGGTTCGAGGTGGACGCCAACCTGTTCCTCAGCGAACGCGGCGACCCTTCGCTGCGCCTGGAGACCGAGTACGAACTGCTGCTGACCCAGCGGCTGATCCTGCAGCCTTCGCTGGAATACAACCTGGCGTTGGCCGATGACCGGGACATCGGCGTGGGCGCCGGCGGTAGCGATCTGGAGGCCGGATTGCGCCTGCGTTACGAAGTGCGCCGGGAGTTCGCGCCCTATTTCGGCTACGTCTGGAACAAGACCTATGGCCGCAGCGGCGATATCGCCCGAGCGGAAGGGGAGGTCGATGAGGAGGGCTACTGGGTCGCCGGGGTGCGGATGTGGTTCTGACCTGGCGCCATGCCCACCTTGGTTGTGCGGGGCGCATTCGTAGGAGCAACGGCGTTGCGCCGGTTAGTCCGTGCCAGTGCAATCCCCTCACCCCAGCCCTCTCCCCAAGGAGAGGGAGCTGTCCGTGCCGGCTGACACCAAGTCTGCATCCTGCACCGAACGGTCCCCTCTCCCGCTTGCGGGAGAGGGTTAGGGTGAGGGGCCTTTGATCTTGTAGGGCAGATCATGCAGCGTCCTTGGTTGACGTGGTGCCCGGCTCGTCTGTCAGCTGCTGAAAGGGCCGGCGAATTTGTATACACTCGCCACCTCGCGCCACCACCCGCATCGCCGATCCAGCAGGTTCCCCCATGCACCATCCCGCCGAACACTCGCCCCTGGGTAAATCCAGCGAATACGTTTCCACCTATGCGCCGGAACTGCTGTTCCCGATTTCCCGGACCACCAAGTGGGCCGAGCTGGGCCTGACCGCGCAAACCCTGCCGTACCAGGGCGTGGACATCTGGAACTGCTACGAGCTGTCCTGGCTGACCGCTTCGGGCAAGCCGGTGGTGGCCATCGGCGAGTTCGCCATTCCGGCGCAGTCGCCGAACATCATCGAGTCCAAGTCCTTCAAGCTCTACCTCAACTCACTGAACCAGACCGCCTTCGACAGTGCTGAGGCCGTGCGCGCGGTGATGGAACGCGACCTGTCCGCCGCCGCCGGCGCGCCGGTGGGCGTGCGCGTGCGCAGCCTGGATGAAGTGGCTGGCGAGGGCGTGGCCCTGCTCGACGGCACCTGCATCGACGACCTGGACCTGGCGGTGGACAGCTACGACCACCCGCGCCCGGAACTGCTGCGCTGCGACGACACCCGCCGCGTCGACGAAGTGCTGTACAGCCACCTGCTGAAGTCCAACTGCCCGGTCACCGGCCAGCCGGACTGGGGCACGCTGGTGGTGGAGTACAGCGGCCCGGCCCTGGATGCCGCGAGCCTGCTGGCCTACGTGGTGTCCTTCCGGCAGCACCAGGATTTCCACGAACAGTGCGTCGAGCGCATTTACCTGGACCTGCAGCGCCTGCTGCAGCCGACCCGCCTGACCGTCTACGCACGCTACGTGCGCCGCGGCGGGTTGGACATCAACCCCTACCGCAGCAGCGAAGCCGTGCAGCCGGAAAATCGCCGGCTGGTGCGCCAGTAAAAGTCAGCGCGCCAGTAAAACGCGGATACGAAAAACCCGGCGCAGGCCGGGTTTTTCGCATTCGGGCTTTGTGAAACCGGGCTCAGATCCCCATGTTCGCCAGGCTCTGCATGATCGAGCGCAGGGCGCCGGCCAGGGTCGGGTGGCGCGTCTCGAAGCGCTCCACGGCCAGGTTGATGCTGTCGGTCAGGGTCTCGTCGGCCAGCGCCTCTTCGTTGGCCAGCTGCATCTCGATGTCCTTGATCAGCTCGCGCAGCGCAGCGCGGTCTTCCTCGGTCAGCGGTGACTGGCGCTCCAGTTGCTCGCGCAGGGTCTGGAGTTCTTGCTGGAGGCGTTGTGTCGGCATGGTGGTGTCCTTCTGCGATGCGTAACCAAGATGGACCCTGCCCGACGGGAGAAGGTCCATCGCCATGCCTTTGAGCTTAACTCGCCGCGCGCACCCCTGCCTGATGCCGATCAACCCGCAGCAGACGTTCGAGCAACGGGAAGAAGTGTTCCAGCTCCGGGGTGCGCATGGACGGGTCCTTGCCCAGGTCGTCCAGGCGGCGCAGGGTGATGGCGTCCTGCGCATGAGGGGCGCTGATGAAGGCGGTGGCGGCGCGCTCGTCGAAGGCGCCGCCCTGCAGCGCCAGGCTCTGTCGCGAGGCCCAGGACAGGCTGGCCTGGTAGGCCGGGTCCACCGCGCACAGGTAGCGCTTGGCGGCGACGTGCAGGCGCACCGGCTGCCACACCGACTCGGGCAGCAGCTCGCGCAGCAGGTTGGCGCCGAACTCTTCGTGGCGCAGGTCCCGGGTTTCCAGCACGGCCGGGTCTTCGTAAAGGTGGCCGATGTCGTGGAGCAGGGCGGCGATCACCAGGCTGTCGGCGCAGCCGGCGCGTTCGGCCAGGGTTGCGCATTGCAGGGCGTGCTCGGCCTGGCTGATGGCCTCGCCGTAGGGCTCTGCGCCATGGCTGGCGAAGCGTTCGGCCAGTTCGTCGATGAAGCGGTGGCGAGCGTGCTTCATGGTTTCTCTCCTTTCAGACGGCGGCCGGCGATGTCCTGCAGGCAGGAGTCCAGCTCGCCCAGGTGATCGATGACCGAATGCACGCCGAGGCGGTACAGGCCGAGGGTCGCCTGGGCGCGCAGGCGGTCGCGCTCCAGGTTCGCCAGGGCATCCCAGTCGCCCGGTGCCTGGCCGCACAGCGGCCCGCTGGCGGCCAGGCCGATGGTCCACAGCCCGGCGTTCAAGCCCGCCTGCAGCAGCCGCGGCTGGCCGCTGACCAGCACGCAGCCGTCCAGGCGCGGGCTGCCCAGCTGCATCAGCGCCTGCCAGCAGGCATCCGGCGCCGGCCACTGGCGGCCGCCGACTGCCAGCCCGGCGGCCAAGCCTTCGTCCAGTGCGGTGGCCAGGTGCAGCGTGGTGGGCGTCGGCAGTTCGTCGAGCCAGGCGCAGGGCACACCGTGCTTGTGCAGCGCCTGCAGGGCAGCCAGGGCGCCGGGCGTGGCTTCGGCGTGGGCCCGGGCCGCTTCGTCCAGGGCGGACTGGAAGCGACTGCGCTCCTGCGCATCGGCGCTGCGGCCCAGCGCATGGTCGAGGGCTTTGTGCGGGGACAGGGCGAGAGCAACGGCCAGGCGCTCCGGCGGGCAGTCGGGACAGGTGCGCTGCAGGGCAACCGGCAGCGTCCTTGCGCCGAAGTCCACCAGATCGCCGGACAGTCCGAACAGCAGGGTGGTGAAGCGCGGAAGGTCGGTAGTGGCAGGCATGGTGGGGTTTTCTAATAATTGGTCTAGGCCAGGCTAGCGGATCAATGTGACGGTCCGATGAAGTCGCCGTTCCAGCCGTTATACTCGCCGCGCATTTTCTGGAGGCAGCCGCATGCCGGTCGAACCCATTCCCCATTACCTGCGCATCCGCGACCAGTTGGCCCGGGACGTCGTCGAGTCGGCCCTGGGCCCGCGCCTGCCGCCCGAGCGCGAGCTGGCCGAGCGTTTCGGCTGCACCCGCGTGACCCTGCGCGAGGCGCTGCAGCAGCTGGAAACCGAAGGCGTGCTGTACCGCGAGAATCGCCGCGGCTGGTTCGTTTCACCGCCGCGGATTCGCTACAACCCGACGCGTACCACGGGGTTCATGGATTACGTCCAGGCCCAGGGGCGCACGCCGCGCACCGAGGTGTTGTCGGCCGAGCGCTGCTCCGCCGGCCCGGCGCTGTCGCGGCGCATGGGGCTGGCGGATGAAGCCGAGGTGTTCCGGGTCCGCCGTCGCCGCTGGGTCGATGAGCGGCCGGTGATGCTGGAGGAGATCACGCTGGACGCCAACTGGTGTCCCGGCCTGCTCGATGAAGCGCTGGACAGGTCGTTGACCAGGGTATTGCGCGAGCGCCTGGGACTGACGCTGTCGCGCTGCGAGCTGGCGATGCATTCCACGGCGCTGGTCGAATCCCAGGCCGTGCCGCTGCAGCTCACGCCCGGCTCGCCAGGCCTGTATGTGGAGCGCTGCAGCTACGTTGCGGACGGGCGGCTGGTGGAGTGGGACCAGGAGTTCTGGCGCTCCGATGCGCTGGAAATTGTCATCGACGCACGCTTCCCGGACTGAAGTGGCACTATGCTTTGGGTTGCAAAGGGTGAGTCAGTCGTCGGCGGTGAGTATTTCGAAGTCCGCCGAGCCCCCCTTCTTGTCATCAAAATGCTCGGGGTTCTATATAATCCGCCCGCATAGCGGGTCTGCTCAGGTCAGCCCGGAATGTCATTTACTGGAGAATCATCAATGCGCCCACTTGGCGTCCAATGGACGAAACGCTGCCTCAGCCTGCTCGCCGCTACCTGCCTGGCGACTATTCCCTTCCTGGCCCAGGCCGCGAGCGAGGATGACCCGTGGGAGAGCGTCAACCGCCCGATCTTCACCTTCAACGACACCCTCGACACCTATGCGCTCAAGCCGCTGGCGCAGGGTTACCAGTACGTCACCCCGAACTTCGTCCAGGACGGCGTGCACAACTTCTTCGGCAACATCGGTGACGTGAAGAACCTGGTCAACGACCTGCTGCAGCTGAAGTTCCAGAGTGCCGGCGTCGACACCAGCCGCCTGCTGTTCAACACCACCTTCGGCCTGGCCGGTTTCATCGACGTCGCCACCCACATGGGCCTGCGCCGCAACGACGAAGACTTCGGCCAGACCCTCGGCCATTACGGCGTGGGCAGCGGCCCCTACGTGATGCTGCCGCTGCTGGGCCCGAGCACCCTGCGCGACGCGCCGTCGCTGATCCCGGATTCCTACACCGGCCCCTATCCGTACATCGACAATGTGCCGGTGCGTAACAGCATGCGCGGCGTGGACATCGTCGATACCCGCGCCGACCTGCTGAAGTCCGAGAAGCTGATCAGCGGTGACAAGTACAACTTCATCCGCAACGCCTACCTGCAGAACCGCGAGTTCAAGGTCAAGGACGGCCAGGTCGAAGACGACTTCTGATCCGGCCCCTTCGCCCGGCAGGCGCAGGCCCCCGCGTCCGGCAGACCCGGTCGCGGGCGGCGCCCGCTTGAACCCTCGGGCGGATGGGAGTAGTGTCTGCGCCTTGTCGCACCCGACCCGCGCCGTTGTTCCCTTGAATGAGCGCCATCACCACTACCTCCGGCGCCGTTTGCCTGGATGACCCATGCACAAACCCAGTGCCTCGCTGCTGATCATCGATGACGACGACGTCGTTCGAGAAAGCCTCGCCGCCTACCTGGAAGACAGCGGATTCACCGTCCTGCAGGCCACCAATGGCCAGCAGGGCCTGCAAGTATTCGAGCACGCGCTGCCTGACCTTGTGATCTGCGACCTGCGCATGCCGCAGATGGATGGCCTGGAGCTTATCCGTCGCGTCAGCGAGATGGCGGTGGAAACCCCGGTCATCGTGCTTTCCGGTGCCGGTGTCATGAGCGACGCGGTCGAGGCCTTGCGCCTGGGCGCCGCCGACTACCTGATCAAGCCGCTGGAAGACCTCGCCGTCCTGGAGCATTCGGTTCGCCGCGCCCTGGACCGTGCCTACCTGCGTTCGGAAAACCGCCGCTACCGCGAGAAGCTCGAAGCCGCCAACCGCGAGCTGCAGGCCAGCCTGAACCTGCTCCAGGAGGACCAGAACGCCGGTCGCCAGGTGCAGATGAACATGCTGCCGGAAACCCCGTGGGAATCCGACGGCCTGGTGTTCTCCCACCAGATCATCCCGTCGCTGTACCTGTCGGGCGATTTCGTCGACTACTTCCGCGTCGATGCCCGCCGCATCGGCTTCTACCTGGCCGACGTATCCGGTCACGGCGCCTCCTCGGCGTTCGTCACCGTGCTGCTGAAGTTCATGACCACGCGCCTGCTCTACGAGTCCCGGCGCAACGGCATGCTGCCGGAATTCAAGCCGTCCGACGTACTCGCGCACATCAACCGTGGTCTGATCAACTGCAAGCTGGGCAAGCACGTGACCATGCTCGGCGGCGTGATCGACCTGGATACCGATCGCCTGACCTACAGCATCGGCGGCCACTTGCCGCTGCCGGTACTCTATGTCGATGGCGAAGCCCGCTACCTGGAAGGCCGTGGCCTGCCGGTAGGGCTGTTCGACGAAGCGACCTACGAGGATCATGTAATGGATCTTCCCAAGTCCTTCAGCCTTTCGCTGTTCTCCGACGGCCTTCTCGATGTGCTGCCGGGAGCTACCCTGAAAGAAAAGGAGACGGCCCTGCCACAGCAGGTCGTCGCCGCCGGCGGAACGCTGGATGGCCTGCGCCAGGTCTTCGGACTGGCCAAGTTGTCCGAGATGCCGGATGATATTGCCTTGCTGGTGTTGAGCAGGAACCTTGCATGAGTACCGGTAAAATCCAGTTCGCCGAGCAGGATGGCTCATTTGTCCTGAAGTTCGTGGGCGAAGTCCGACTGACCCTGTGTTCGGCGCTGGATGCCACCATTGAAAAAATCTTCGCCGCGCTGAATTTCTCGGCGATCATCATCGATCTCACGGAAACCCAGAGCATCGACAGCACTACGCTGGGCCTCCTGGCCAAGCTGTCGATCCTGTCGCGGCAAAAGGTTGGCTTGTTGCCCACGCTGGTGACCACCAACCCGGACATTACCCGGCTGTTGCAGTCGATGGGCTTCGATCAGGTGTTCAACATCGTCGATCGTCCGATTCCGTGCACGGATTGCCTCACCGATCTGCCGCCGCAGGACCAGTCCGAGGACGTGGTGCGCAACAAGGTGCTGGAAGCCCACCGCATCCTGATGGGACTCAACGAGTCCAATCGCGAGGCTTTCCACGACCTGGTGAGCGCCCTCGAGCGTCACTGATTCCGGTCCCTGAATGAAAACCGGCGCCCTCGGGCGCCGGTTTGTGTTTGCGCGCGCCTGATTTACCGGCCGGAGAGCAGCGCTTCGAGCTTTTCCTGGTCGCGGGCGAACAGGCGGATGCCTTCGGCCAGCTTCTCGGTACCCATGGCGTCCTCGTTCATCTGCCAGCGGAAGGTGCTTTCGTCCAGCACCTGACGCGCTTCGCCGCCACCGGGCTGCAGGGCGCGTGGCAGGTCGCCCTGGGCGTCGGCCAGTTGCTGCAGCAGGTCCGGGCTGATGGTCAGGCGGTCGCAGCCGGCGAGCTGTTCGATCTGGCCGAGGTTGCGGAAGCTGGCGCCCATCACCACGGTCTCGTAGCCGTTGGCCTTGTAGTAGCGGTAGATGCGCGAGACCGACTGCACGCCGGGGTCCTCGGCGCCGACGTAGTCGCGGCCATTGGCTTTCTTGTACCAGTCGTAGATGCGGCCGACGAAGGGCGAGATCAGGAACACGCCGGCATCGGCGCAGGCTGCGGCCTGGGCGAAGGAGAACAGCAGGGTCAGGTTGGTCTGGATGCCTTCGCGTTCCAGTTGCTCGGCAGCACGGATGCCTTCCCAGGTGGAGGCGATCTTGATCAGCACGCGCTCGCGGCCCACGCCGTGCTCGTCATACAGGCCGATCAGGCGGCGGGCGCGCTCCAGGGTGGCTTCGGTATCGAAGGACAGGCGGGCGTCCACTTCGGTGGAAATGCGCCCCGGAATCACGCCGAGGATGTCCTTGCCCACGGCAACGGCGAAGCGGTCGCAGGCCAGGCCGACGTCACCCTGGGTGCCTTCGGTGGCGCGGGCCAGGTGTTCGGCGTAGCGGGGCAGGGCGGCGGCTTTCAGCAGCAGCGAAGGGTTGGTGGTGGCATCCACCGGCTTCAAGCGGGCAATGGCGTCGAAATCGCCGGTATCAGCGACGACCGTGGTGTATTGCTTGAGTTGTTCGAGCTTGGAGGTCATGGCGAGTTTTCCGTGGAGGATGCATCGACCTTACCCGAGGCCGATGCGCCGCTCAACGGGACTCAATGACCAGCGAGAAGTTCTCCGGCCTGATCGAGCAGCCCGAGGGAATCCTTGGTCTTGTGGACGTCGACCGAGAGCAATTGGCGGAAGCGCCGCGCCCCCGGGAAACCCTGGGCCAGACCGAGGACATGGCGGGTCACGTGGTGCATCGCGCCGCCCTCGGCGATATGCCGCTCGATGTAGGGGCGCAGGCGCGCCAGGGCTTCGGCGCGGGTGACAGCAGGCACGTCCGAGCCATACAGCGCGGCGTCCACCTGGGCCAGCAGATAGGGGTTGTGGTACGCCTCGCGGCCGAGCATCACGCCGTCGAATACCTGCAGGTGCGCGCGGCACTCGTCCAGGGTCTTGATGCCACCGTTGAGGATGATTTCCAGGTCCGGGAAATCATGTTTGACCTGCGCGGCGATGTCGTAGCGCAGCGGCGGAATCTCGCGGTTCTCCTTGGGCGAAAGGCCTTCGAGAATGGCGATGCGCGCGTGCACGGTGAAGCTGCGGCAGCCGGCGTCGCGTACCTGGCCGACGAAGTCGCACAGTTCCTCGTAGCTGTCGCGGCCGTTGATGCCGATGCGGTGCTTGACCGTCACCGGGATCGACACGGCATCGCGCATGGCTTTCACGCAGTCGGCCACCAGCGCCGGGTGGCCCATCAGGCAGGCGCCGATCATGTTGTTCTGCACGCGGTCGCTGGGGCAGCCGACGTTCAGGTTGACCTCGTCGTAACCGGCGGCCTCGGCGAGTTTCGCCGCCGCCGCCAGGTCTGCCGGATTGCTCCCGCCCAGTTGCAGGGCCAGCGGGTGCTCGCACGCGTCATGGCGCAAGAAGCGCGCGGCATCGCCATGCAACAGCGCGCCAGTGGTGACCATTTCCGTGTAGAGCAGGGCATGGCTGGACAGTTGGCGCAGGAAGAAGCGGCAGTGACGGTCCGTCCAATCCATCATCGGCGCCACGGAGAAGCGGCGGGAAGGCTCGGGGCGGGCGGTGGCGGTCATCGTGGCAGTGGTCATCGGTACGTCGGATCGCGGGTCGCTGGGGGCGCGAAATCGCTCGCGCCGGCGGAAAGGGCGGAGATTTTACCGGTCTTGCCGGCCGAGCGCACGGAAACCGGCGGGCGGTCGATCTGTCTGCCACCCGTGCTACTAAGGGACGATAGCGGTAGCCCGGCGTAGACGGCCTAATGGCCCTGACAAGAATAATCAGGGTTCCCGGCCGGGCCGCACGAGTCCCGGCCGACAGCCCGCCAGAAGAGAGCTGCCGCCATGGATACCGCGCGTCCGCGTATCGTCCTCATCCTTTCCCTGCAAACCTGTGGCCTGGTGCTGCTGTTCATTGCGCAAGCGCTGGGCGGCTGGCCGCTTTCGCTGTGCCTGTTGCTCGCCGCGGCGCTGCTCTGGGGGCCCTGGTTCATCCGCCAGAGGGCCGTCCCGACCAGTGCGCTGGCGGTGCTGCCGGACGTTGCCGAGCTCACCCGTGAGTTGTCGCGGGGGACCAGCCGCAATGCCTTGTCCGCTGCAGGTGTGTCCTACTCGGTGCAGCGCCTGGTGGAGAAGCTTGAGTCCCAGGTCGTGGCTGCCGAGCAGATCGTCGGCAGCGCCGAGGTGATGATCCATACCGAGCGCGCCACCTCCAGCCTGGCCCGCCAGGCGATGGACGCGGCGACCCGCGCGAGGGCTGGCAGCGATCTGGGGCGCGGCGATCTGCAGGCAGCCATCGGCTGTATGCACCAGCTCAGCGAGCGCGCCAATGCCAGCCGGGCGCTGATCGAGACGCTGAATGCGCGCAGCGAGGACATTGCGCGGGTGACCCAGGTGATCCAGTCCATCGCCAGCCAGACCAACCTGCTGGCGCTCAATGCGGCCATCGAGGCGGCGCGCGCCGGCGAGCATGGGCGCGGCTTCGCGGTGGTGGCGGAGGAGGTGCGCGGGCTGGCCGGGCGCACCGCCGAGGCGACCGACGAAGTCGGGCAGATGGTCGAGGACATCCAGCGCCAGACCAGCGAGGTGGTGGAGCAGATCCGTCAGTTGGCCGACGACCTGGTGCAAGGTGTCGGCCAGGTGGAAGGCACCGGGCGGCAGTTGCAGGATATCGCCGGCCTGGCCGCCACCGTGGAAACCCAGATCACCGAAATCGCCGAAGGTGCGGAGATCAACCGCAACCAGTTGGACAGCCTGTTCGCCGCAGTCGAGCAGGTGCGCGGCGACCTGCGCGCGAGCGACGAGCAGACCCACCGTCTGGCCGAAGCGGCGCTACAACTGGAAACCCAGGCCGAGACGGTCAGTGAGCGCTTGGCCCAGGTCGCCCTGGACGATTATCACCAGCGCGCCTATGACCTGGCCCGGGAAGGCGCGCAGGCCATTGCCGCGCGTTTCGAGGCGGATCTGGATGCCGGCCGAATCGCCCTCGGCGATCTGTTCGATCGTGATTACCAGCCGGTGCCGGGCACTCGTCCGCAGAAGTACCGCACGCGCTTCGACCGCTATACCGACGAGGTCCTGCCGCGCATTCAGGAGGACCTGCTGCAGCGTCACGAAGGACTGGTCTTCGCGATTGCCTGTACCGCCGAAGGCTATGTGCCGACCCACAACCAGGCGTTCAATCATCCGCCTACCGGGGATGTCCAGGTCGACATGCTGAAGAGCCGCAGCAAGCGCCTGTTCAATGATCGCACTGGCCTGCGCTGCGGCAGCCACAGCCAGCCGATGCTGCTGCAGACATACTGCCGCGATACTGGCGAGCTGATGCATGACCTCTCGGTGCCGATCGTCGTCGGCGGCCGGCAGTGGGGTGGGCTGCGCCTGGGCTATCGCCCGGAGGGCTGAATCGCCGGCGAAAAAAAGCCGCGCAGGAGTGGGCGCGGCTTTGAAGCGGGCGCCCGGGAAGCGCCCGCGAAAGGGACTCAGTGATGTCCGCAGAGGGCGTCCCGGCCATGTTCACCGAGGATGTTGAACAGAATGTTCAGCACCACCGCCCAGATCGAGGTCATGGCGATACCGCTGTGGGTGATCGGCTCCATCCACTGGGGCAGTGCGGCGAAGAAGTCCGGACGCACCACCGGCACCATGCCCATGCCGATGCTCACCGCCACCAGCAACTGGTTGCGGCGGTCGACGATGTCCGCCTCGTGGAGGATGCGGATGCCGCTGGCGGCGACCATGCCGAACATGGCGATGCCGGCGCCGCCCAGTACTGCCGGCGGAATCGAGGCGACCAGGAAGGCGGCCTTGGGCAGCAGGCTCAGGATGATCAGGAAGACCGCAGCGGCGGCGGTGACGTAGCGGCTGCGCACGCCGGTCATTTGCACCAGGCCGATGTTCTGGGCGAACGAGGAGTGGGTGAAGGTGTTCATGAAGCCGGCGAAGAACGATGCGCTGGCATCGCACAGCAGGCCGCGGCGCAGGCGGTTGGGGCAGATCTCGGTCTCGGTGACCTTGCCCAGGGCGAGGAACATGCCGGTGGATTCGACGAAGATGATCACCACCACCAGGCACATGGACAACACGGGAGCCAGGTGGAACTCCGGCGCGCCGAAGTGCAGCGGGGTGACCACGTCGAACCAGGGGCGCTGCTCGATGCCGTCCAGGCTGACCATGCCCATGCTGGCGCCGATGATGTAGCCCAGCAGCATGCCGATCAGTACCGAGACGTTGACCCAGAAGCCTTTCAGGAAGCGGTTGATCAGCAGGATGACGGCGAGTACGAAGGAGGACAAGGCGAGGTATTCGACCGCGCCGAAGTTGGCCGCGCCTGCGCCGCCACCGGCCCAGTTGATCGCCACCGGGAACAGGCACATGCCGATGGAGGTGATCACGGTGCCGGTCACCAGCGGCGGGAAGAAGCGCACGATGCGGCTCATGAACGGCGCGATGAGCATGCCGAAGAAGCCAGCGGCGATGGTGGCGCCGAAGATGCCGTTCAGGCCCACGCCGGGCATCCCGGCCATGGCGACCATGCTGCCGACGGCGGCGAAGCTGGCGCCCATCATCACCGGCATGCGGATGCCCACCGGGCCGATGCCCAGCGATTGCACCAGCGTGGCGATGCCGGCGACCAGCAGGTCGGCATTGATCAGGAAGGCGATTTCTTCACGGGAGAGGCCGGCGGCCTGGCCGACGATCAGCGGGACGGCGACGGCGCCGCCGTACATCAGGAGAACGTGCTGGAAGCCGACCAGCAGCAGTTGCAGCAAGGGCAAACGCTGATCGACAGGCGAGCCGGGAATGCGGCGCTCAGATACCACGGACATGCAACACCTCGGTTTTTATTGTTGTCAGTCACAGGCTGCCGGACGGGCACGGCAGCCGGGAGATACTGGCCATCATTCACCCCCGGGGCCGAGCGGGTGAAGCGGTGCGGGACTTTATACTTGCGATGTGTATTGGGTTCAATCGATTTTTGTATACAACTAGCTGGTCACGTTTCGTCTCGGTGGTGTCGGAAGGCTCTAGGCCGCGTGTGTACTGGTCTACAGGAAAATGTAGCCATACGTCGAATGGACTACATTTTTGTTTCGAAAATGGCGTAGGGCGTACAACCGTTCGCGGTTGTACGCCGATTTACCTGGCCACTTTGTCTGCGCCGCGGTTGAGGCTGGAATGCCCTGAAATCAAGGTCAAACGGCGTATAACGTCGAACGTTATACGCCCTACGCCCTTGCAGACTCCGGGCGTTTCGCGGGCATAAAAAAACCGCACCCGAAGGTGCGGTTCTTCTGGCCGTGCCGCAGGCTCAATTTACCTGGGCGCCCTTGGCGATCCAGTCGCCGACGAGCTTGCGCTCTTCCGGGGTCATCTGGGTGATGTTGCCCAGCGGCATGACCTGCGAGGCTACGGCCTGCGCCTGGATGCGCGGGGCGAGCTGCTGGATCTGCTGCGGGGTGTCGAACATCACGCCGGCCGGCGCGGTGCTGAACAGGTTGCTGGTCGGCTTGGCCGAATGGCACACGGCGCAGCGTTCCTGGATCACATGGTGGACCTTGTCGAAGCCTGCATCGCTACCGGCGGAGGAGGCTTGCGCCTGGGCCGGGGCTTGTTCGGTCACGGCGGGCTTGGCTGCTTCTTCCTTGGCACGCTCGGTCGCGGTTTTGCCACCGACGGCGGTTTCCGGCAGCGGCTGGTACTCCACCTTCGCGGCCGGGGCGCTGGCAGCGCTGTCGCTGCTGGGGAGGTTCGGGCCGGTGACGAAGGCCAGGGCGATCATGCCGACGGCGCCTGCGGGCAGGGCCCAGGCCATGCCATTGCCTTCGTGGCGGGTGTTGAAGTAGTGACGCACGATCACCGCCAGGCCCGCGATGCACGCCAGGATCAGCCAGTTGTAATGGCTGCCGTAGGTGCTCGGGAAGTGGTTGCTGATCATGATGAACAGCACCGGCAGGGTGAAGTAGTTGTTGTGGCGCGAACGCAGCAGGCCCTTGGCCGGCAGCACCGGATCGGGCTGGCGGTTTTCCTCGATGGCCTTAACCAGCGCGCGCTGGGCCGGCATGATCACGCGGAACACGTTGCCCACCATGATGGTGCCGATGATGGCGCCCACGTGCAGGTAGGCACCGCGACCGCTGAACACCTGGCTGAGCAGGTAGGCGGCGAGGACGATCAGGGCGAACAGGATGGCGCCGAGCAGGGCGGGGGTCTTGCCCAGCGGGGAGTCGCACAGGGTGCTGTAGATGAACCAGCCTGCGACCAGCGAGCCGATGCCGATGGCGATGGCGGCGGCCGGGGCCAGGTCACTGCCCGGAGCGATCAGGTACAGGGTCGGGTTCAGGTAGAACACGATGGTCAGCAGGCAGACGCCCGACAGCCAGGTGGAGTAGGCCTCCCATTTGAACCAGTGCAGGTTGTCCGGCATTTTCGGCGGTGCGAGCTTGTACTTCTCCAGGTGGTAGATGCCGCCACCGTGGATCGCCCAGAGATCACCGGAGAGCCCTTCGCGCGGGTTGACGCGGTTGAGGTTGTTCTCCAGCCAGACGAAGTAGAACGAGGCACCGATCCAGGCGATGCCGACGATCATGTGTACCCAGCGAACCAGCAGGTTCGCCCATTCGATGAGATGTGCTTCCACTGTTTTTACCTCTTGCCCGGACGCCGTTGTCGCAGCGCTTGGGCCACTCTTATTAGTTTAGTTGGGGGTCGAGGAGGAGCTGTTCGTCCTCGGTGAAGAAATGTTCGTCGCAGTTGTTGCCAGAACCGCTGCGATCGACCACCAGGAAGTCATCCCGCTTTTCGATCGTCAGCACCGGGTGGTGCCAGACGCCGCGGTGGTAATTGACGCCCTGCTTGCCGTTGGACAGGAAAGCGCGGACGAGACCCGATACAGGTACATCGCCAACTGGCGCGACCACGATCAGAAATTGATTGCCGAGCAGCGGAATGAACGCTTGGCTGCCCTGCGGATGGCGCTCCAGCATGCGGATGCGCAACGGCATCTCCAGGGATTCGGCGCTGAAGATGCTGATGATCGCCTTGTCATCGGGCTGCGCCGTCTCGACGGTGGCGAGCTTGTGATAACGGCGGGTGGAGCCGTTGTTGATCATGAAAAAGTCGCTGCCTTCGGTTTCGATGACATCACCGAACGGGGCGAAGGCTTCCTTGGTCAACGGCTCGATCTTCAGGGTACGCATGGCTGGTCTACTTATTCGTTGTTCGCATGGACCCCTCTCCGCAGGGGAGAGGGCATGAAGATCCGCGTGCTCAGAGTTGCTGCAGGCGGAACATCGCGATCTTGTTGATCTCCGCCAGGGCGGTCTGGAACTCCTGCTCCGGCGTGTTGTGGATGCGCTCTTCGAACGCCGCCAGGATCTGGTGACGGTTGCTGCCCTTCACGGCCTTGATGAAGGGGAAGCCGAACTTGGCCTTGTAGGCGTCGTTGAGTTCGGTGAAGCGGGCGAACTCTTCGGCGGTGCAGTCCTGGATGCCGGCACCGGCCTGTTCGGCGGTGCTGGAGGCGGTCAGCTCGCCACGGATGGCGGCCTTGCCGGCGAGGTCCGGGTGCGCGTTGATCAGGGCCAGCTGGGCGTCATGGCTGGCGGACAGGAGGATGTCGGCCATGCGCTGCTGCAGCAGTTCGATGTCGTTCAGGCTGTCGTCGACGCCCAGGTCATAGGCCTTCTCGGCGACCCACGGCGAGTGCTCGTAGATGTCGGCGAAGGCAGCGACGAAGGCGGCGCGGTCGAGGCTGGCCGGGGTCAGGGTCTGGAAGCGGCTCATGCCTGGTTCTCCTGGGCTTGGAACGGGTGTTTCTCGTGCCAGTGCTTGGCGATGTCGACGCGGCGAGCGATCCACACTTTCTCGTGGCCTTTCACGTACTGCAGGAAGCGCTCCAGCGAGGCCATGCGCGCCGGACGGCCGAGCAGGCGGCAGTGCATGCCGATGGAGAGCATCTTCGGCGCGCCTTCGGACCCTTCGGCATAGAGCACGTCGAAGGCGTCCTTGAGGTATTCGAAGAAGTCGTCGCCCTTGTTGAAGCCCTGCACCTGGGTGAAGCGCATGTCGTTGGTGTCCAGGGTGTAGGGGATCACCAGGTGCGGCTTCTCGGCGGTGCTCGCCGGGTCCCAGTAGGGCAGGTCGTCATCGTAGGTGTCGGAGTCGTAGAGGAAGCCGCCTTCCTCGCGCACGATGCGGCGGGTGTTCGGGCCCAGGCGGCCGGTGTACCAGCCCTGCGGGCGCTGGCCGGTCAGGTCGGTGAGGATGCGGATGGCTTCGAGCATGTGCTCGCGCTCCTGCGCCTCGTCCATGTACTGGTAGTCGATCCAGCGGTAGCCGTGGCTGCAGATCTCGTGACCTTCGGCGACCATCTGGCGGATCACCTCCGGGTGACGCTGGGCGGCCATGGCCACGGCGAAGACAGTCATCGGCAGGTCGTACTTCTTGAACAGCTTCAGCAGGCGCCATACGCCAGCGCGGCTACCGTACTCGTACAGCGATTCCATGCACATGTTGCGCTCGCCCTTGAGCGGCTGTGCGGCCACCATTTCGGAGAGGAAGGCTTCGGACTCCTTGTCTCCGTGCAGGATGCAACGCTCGCCGCCTTCCTCGTAGTTGAGGACGAAGGACAGGGCGATACGGGCATCGTTCGGCCAGTGGGGGTGGGGAATGTTGTTGCCGTAACCGATCAGGTCGCGTGGGTAGTCGGCGCTCACTGCAGTGTTCCTTCTTGTGGTTGGCGGTCTGCGCGGAGTCGATGGACCTGGCGCTGCCGTTGATGCGTGCATTGTATACAAAATGTTTGGCTATCTGTAAATACAATCTGCACAACAGTTGTTTCTCCTCCCTATAGATGCGCAAATCGCCGCAGCGACCCCGTCCGGCCGCGTCTAGCGGCGGCTTCGGCCCCTGCCGGCGGGCTTCTGGTACCCGAGTTCCGGGGGTGGCTGAGGCTGCTTTTGCAACGCTGAATCACTTTTTTGTATACAATCAAGCCTGCGACTGGGTATATTCGGTTCCGCGCAAACGCACTTGCCGGCTGTCCGAGCGACAGCCCACCGAATTCGAATCAACAAGACAGAGGAGGAAGGTGTCCGCCGGCAGCGCCGGAGACATCGATAAGCCCATGGGACGCTTGACCACTCACGTACTGGATTCCGCCCACGGCTGCCCGGGCCATGGCATCAAGATCGAGCTGTACCGCGTCGAAGGTCAGCAGCTGGAGCTGATCGCCACTCGCGTGACCAATGACGACGGCCGTTGCGACGAACCGCTGCTGCAGGGCGAGGACTTCCGCGCCGGCGTCTACCAGCTGCTGTTCAATGCTGGCGACTACTACCGCGCCCGTGGTGTCGAGCTGCCGAAACCGGCGTTCCTCGACCAGGTCGTACTGCGTTTCGGCATCGCCTCCGAAGCCGACCACTACCACGTGCCGCTGCTGATTTCCCCCTACAGCTACTCCACCTATCGCGGTAGCTAGTACATCGCAAGACCTTCCCGGACTCTTCGTGGAGTCTTCCTCAGCCCGCCCACACTGCGGGCTTTTTTTTGTCCGCCGTTTAGGAAAAATTGCGCAGCAATCCTGGGCGCTTCGGGCGTAATTGGGCTAGAAGGAGTGGGGAAAAATCTGTTTTTAGGGAGCGGTATGAGCAGGATTCTGATCGTCGATGAGCAACCGGTGACCCGTCACGCGCTGCGGCTGATGATGGAGGCGGACCGGCACGAGGTGGTCGGCGAGGCGGATAACGGCCCCGACGCCTTGCACCAGGTGCGCCAGTGCAAGCCGGACCTGATGATCCTCGAGCTGTCGATTCCGCGCCTGGGCGGGCTTGAAGTGCTGCAGCGGCTTGCGGCCCAGGAATCGCCAGTCAAGGTGCTGGTGCTGACCTCGCAGGACTCCGAATACTTCGCCGGGCGTTGCCTGACCGCCGGCGCCGCCGGCTTCGTCAGCAAGCAGGAAGACCCGCAGGCCGTACGCGAAGCGGTGCGCGCCATCGCCCAGGGCCATAGCTATTTCCCCAGTCATGCGCTGGGCAGCGTCAGCGCGGCCGAAGAGGCGGGGCATGGCGACCTCCTCAAGGGACTGTCGGTGCGCGAGCTGAGCGTGCTGCAACTGCTGGCGCGCGGCTTGAGCAACATCGCCATCGCCGACCAGTTGGCGATCAGCGACAAGACGGTGAGCACCTACAAGGTGCGCCTGATGCAGAAACTGCATGCCAAGTCACTGGTGGAGTTGATCGATATCGGTCGCCGCCATGGCCTGGTGGAGGGTGGGGCACGGGAAGAGTCCGGGACGGTGGAACAGGAGCTCGACGACGAGCAGCGCCGCGAGCTGGACCTGCTGCGCAACATGATGGAATCCATTCCCTATCCGGTCAGCATCCGTGGGCTGGATGGACGCATCGTCCACTGCAACTCGGCGGCTCAACTGGTGCTGGGGAAGACGCGCGAGGAAATGCTCGGCAACACCCTCACCGATCTCGGCATCTTCGCCAGCAACGAGGAGGCCCAGTTGCTCAAGGGCAGAGCCTTGGCGGCAATCGTCCAGGGCGAGCCGATCGATGCGGATGTGGAGTTCAGCTCGATCAAGGGCCGCAAGGTTGTGCACTTCTGGTCCCGGCCTTACCGGGACACGCAGGGCACCTTATTGGGAGCCATCACCGGCAACATCGATATCACACAGCGCGACGACCTGGTCCGTGCCCTGCGCAACGCCAACGCGCGCATCGACTCGATCAGCCGGGGCAAGACACTCTTCCTCGCGGGCATCGGCGGCGAGATGCAGGGGCCTCTTCAGAACATCATCGCGATGATCGACCTGGCGTTGAACCAGGACAATCCCGAGCGCCGCCGGGAGCCGCTGACCGTGGCGCGGTCGGTGGCCGGCAACCTCCTGCACGTGCTGGACGACCTGCAGTTGCTCAGCCGCGCGAAGACCGGCCGCTTGCAACTGGCGCTGCAGGAAGTTGACCTGCAGGCGCTGGTCGAGCGGCAGGTGGAGCTGATCCGCGAAAGCGCCAGCGCCAAGGGGCTGGGGCTGGAAACCGACTTCGCCCTGGCGCTTCAGCCCAAAGTCTGGTGCGACCCGCTGCACATGCGGAAGATCCTTTCCAACCTGCTGGAAAATTCGGTGAAATTCACCGAGCAGGGCGTGATCCGGGTGCGCCTCTGCGCCCGCGGAAAGGGCAGCGGCCTGGTCGAGGTGCGGCTGGAGGTGAGCGATTCGGGCATCGGCATTCCCGAGGCGGAGCTGGCCGGTCTGCTCGATCCGTTCGCCTATGAGCTGGACGAGCAGCGTATCCGCCGCGGCGGCACCGGGCTCGGGCTGGCTCTCTGCCGGAGCCTGATAGAACTGATGGACGGCCAGATCGGGGTTTCCAGCCAGTCAGGCGTGGGCACCGACGTGTGGCTGGAGATGTTTCTCCCCGACGCCGCGAGCTGACCGGCGCACCGCAAAAAGTGTGTTTCTGATGCAGAAAACCCCGGCGCATGCCGGGGTTTTCCATTTTGCAGCACAGAGGTTCAGAGGAAGATGAACTTGGCCACGAAGATGGCGCACAGCGCATACAGGCTCACGGTCACGTCCTTGTGGCGGCCGGTGAAGACCTTCATCGCCACGTAGGTCACGAAGCCCAGGGCGATACCGTCGGCGACCGAGAAGGTCAGCGGCATCATGATCACGGTGACGATGGCCGGGATGGTCTCGGTGTGTTCCTTCCAGTCGATGTGGGCCATGCCGCCCATCATCAGCATGGCGACGTAGATCAGCGCACCGGCGGTGGCGTAGGCGGGGATCATGCCGGCCAGCGGGGCGAAGAACATCGCCGCGACGAACAGCACGCCCACTACGACAGCGGTCAGGCCGGTACGGCCACCGGCGGCGACACCCGCGGCGCTTTCCACGTAGCTGGTCACCGGTGGTACGCCGAGCACCGCGCCGAAGGCGCTGGAGGTGCTGTCGGCCTTCATTGCCTTGGACAGGTTCTCGATGCGGCCGTCCTCGCGCACCAGGTGCGCGCGCTGGGCGACGCCCATCAGGGTGCCGGCGGTGTCGAACATGTGCACGAAGAGGAAGGCCAGGATCACGCTGATCATGGTCACGTTGAACGCGCCGGAAATGTCCATTGCCAGGAAGGTCGGCGCCAGGCTCGGCGGCATGGAGAACACCCCACCGAACTTGACGATGCCCAGGGCGATGCCGGCCACGGTAACGGTCAGGATACTGATCAGGATGCCGCCGAACACGCGGCGGTATTCGAGCACTGCGATCATCAGGAAGCAGATGGCGGCCAGCAGCGGGCCGGGGCTGGTCAGGTCGCCCAGGTGCACCAGGGTGGCCGGGCTTGCAACCACGATACCGGCGGTCTTCAGGCCGATCAGCCCCAGGAACAGGCCGACGCCGGCGCCCATGGCGAAGCGCAGGCTCACCGGAATGCTGTTGAGCAGCCATTCGCGGATACGCGAGAAGGTCAGGATCATGAAGGCGATGCCGGAGATGAACACTGCGCCCAGCGCGATCTCCCAGCTGTAGTTCATGGTCTTGACCACGGTGTAGGTGAAGAAGGCGTTGAGGCCCATGCCCGGCGCCAGGCCCACCGGCCAGTTGGCGTACAGCCCCATCAGGAAGCAGCCCAGCGCCGCGGCAAGGCAGGTCGCGACGAACGCGGCGCCGTGATCGATGCCGGCGTCGGCCATGATGTTGGGGTTGACGAAGATGATGTACGCCATGGTGATGAAGGTCGTGAGGCCCGCAGCGAGTTCGGTCTTCACGGTGGTGCCGTGCTGGCTGAGCTTGAACAGGCGTTCGAGCAGGCCGGTAGCGGGCGGGCTTGATGCAAAGGCTTGTTGTTCTTGTTTGGTGCTTTCCACAGCGGTGCTCCTCAACGCTCTTGTTGTTGGTCCCTTTGCCGTCGGCTGGTTCACCTGCGTCCCTTGCGCTAACGGAAAGAGTTGTGAGGGTGTGAATGTTGACCTTTGGGTCAGGAAGTCACGTCGCGATTATGCAGTTGTGTACAAAAAGTTCAAATAATGTTTAGTGTGTTAGTGAAGATTTTTTACAAGAAAAGACTCGGAATGGTCGCAGGATGCAGTCGGACACATCCGCTGGAGGAGGCGCCATTGGCGTCAGCCGCGACTCGCTCGTGATGGCTGCACGATAGTGGCCATTTTGTGTACACTGTTGCCCAATACCTGGCCGACGCCAGCTCATCGCCAGCCCCCACGGATTTCGCGCCGGCTCCGCTCCGGCTGATCAGGGTTCGACACCAATGACCGACCAGTTGCAACAGATCAGGAAGCAGCCGCGCAATGGCAAGAGCCGCAGCGGCACTCAGGATGAGATCGTTTACGCGCACATCTTCGACGCGATCCTTGAGCAGCGCCTCGCTCCCGGCACCAAGCTGAGCGAAGAAGCCCTCGGCGAAATCTTCGGCGTCAGCCGCACTATCATTCGCCGCGCCTTGTCGCGCCTGGCCCACGAGCAGGTCGTGCTGCTGCGCCCGAACCGTGGCGCCGTGGTGGCCAGCCCGAGCATCGACGAAGCCCGGCAGATCCTCTTCGCCCGCCGCACCGTCGAGCGCGCCATCACCGAGCTGGCCGTGGACAACGCCAGCAGCGATACGCTGGCCGAGCTGCGCGACATGGTGAAGCAGGAGCAGTCCAGCTTCGCCCGTGGCGACCGTGGCGCCGGCATCCGTCTCTCCGGTGAATTCCACCTGAAGCTTGCCGAGATGGCGAAGAACGCCCCGCTGGTGAGCTTCCAGCGCAGCCTGGTGTCGCAGACCTCGCTGATCATCGCCCAGTACGAAAGCGGTGGCCGCTCGCACTGCTCCTTCGACGAGCACAACGAGATCCTCGATGCCATCGAGAAGGGCGACAAGGAAAAGGCCGTGACCCTGATGATGCACCACATGGCGCACATCGACGACAAGCTGAACCTGGATGTCGACGGCGCCTCCGGCGACCTCCACGCGGTGTTCTCACACCTGCTGGCCGGCAAGAAGAAGCCGCGCCGCAGCAAGGCGGACGCCGACTCGGCGGCCTGATCGCCGAGCATGAAAAAGCCCCGCCAATGCGGGGCTTTTTTGTTGGGGCACAGGTGGATTTTTGTAGGAGCGAGCTTGCTCGCGAAATGCCTCAACTCCGGAGCCACCGGTGACTCCGTTCGCGAGCAAGGACTAGGCGTCCCCTCGGTCCTACAGGCTGTTCATCCGGCGGGTTTCAGTAACCGCTCCGCAATCATCTCGCCAATGGGGATAGCCGAGGTCGCCGCGGGCGAGGGCGCATTGCACACGTGCAGCATGCGCGGCGTCTCGAGGAACAGGAAGTCGTGCACCAGCGTGCCGTCGCGCAGTACCGCCTGGGCGCGGATGCCGGCTTCCATCGGTTGCAGGTCGGACAGTTCGAGCGACGGGCAATACTTGCGGCACTGCTCCAGATAGCCAGCCTTGAACAGCGAGTTCTTCATTTCGTTCAGGCCCGAGCGCAGGTTGGCGCCGATGGTTTTCCAGAAGCCGGGGAAGCGCGCGTATTCCGCCACATCGGACAGGTTGGTGGAAAACTTCGGATAGCCCTCGCGGGCGAAGCCGAGTACCGCGTTGGGGCCGACGGTGACGCTGCCGTCGATCATCCGCGTGAGGTGGATACCGAGGAAGGGCAGTGTGGGATCGGGTATCGGGTAGATCAGGTGCTGGACGATGTCGTTCCGGCTGGCCGGCAGCCGGTAGTACTCACCCCGGAACGGGATGATCTGGTGTTGCACCTCGATGCCCGCCAGCCGCGCCAGGCGGTCGGATTGCAGGCCGGCGCAGGCCACCAGCTGCTTCGCTTTCCAGGTCTGTTCGCCGCTGCGGATCAGCACATGCTCGCCGCCCTCGCGGATGGCATTGACCTGCACTTCCAGGCGCACTTCGCCGCCGGCCCGCTCGATCACCGAGGCCATCGCCCGGCAGACCTGGCGGTAGTCGACAATGCCGGTGCTGGAGACGAACAGCCCACCCTGGCCGACGATGTTCGGCTCGAGTTCGCGTAGCTCGCCGGCATCCACCCGACTGACGTCCAGGCCATTGAGTTTCGAACGCTCCAGCAGGGCATCCATACGCTGCAGTTCGAGCGCGCTGGACGCCACCAGCAGCTTGCCGCAAACGTCGTAGGGGATCTCGTGCTCGTCGCAGAAGTCCTTGGTTGCCTGGGCGCCGCGCTTGCACAGATCGGCCTTGAGGCTGCCCGGCGCGTAGTAGATGCCGGCGTGGATCACGCCGCTGTTGTGGCCGGTCTGGTGGCGAGCGAGGCTCTCTTCCTTTTCCAGCAGGAGCAGTGAGGCGCCTGGCCGCAGTTGCAGCAGGCGCATGGCTGTGGCGAGGCCGACGATGCCGCCGCCGATGATGCAGAAGTCGTAGGTCATGTTGCCCGCCGTGGCCGATTCGATGGCCCACAGCGTGGCCGAAGGGGGCGCGGCAGGCAACCGCCGCATCAGTCGCGACGCGCGCTTTCCTCGGCCTGTTGCCAGCCACCACCCAGGGACTTGTAAAGCAGCACCAGAGTCGTCGCCACGGCTTCGCGGCCGCGCACCTGCTGCTCCTCGGTGGCCAGCAGTTCGCGCTGGGCGCTGAGAACGTTGAGGAAGTCCACGGCACCGGCCTTGTACTGTTCGCGGGCGTTGGCCAGGGCGGTACGGCCGTGTTCGGCGGCGCTGTCCAGGCTGGCCAGGCGACGCTGGTCGGCGGCGTAGTCGGTGAGGGCGTCGTCCACTTCGCGCCAGGCGTTGAGTACCGTGCGGCGGTAAGCGATGGCTGATTCCTGCTGCTGCGCCTCGCGCAGGGCGAGCATGCCCTTCAGGCGGCCGCCTTCGAAGATTGGCAGCGACAGGCTCGGGCCGATGCCGAAGGTGCGGCTGTTCCAGTCGCCGAAGTTGGACAGTTGCAACGCCTGGAAGCCGAAGCTGCCGTTCAGGCTGATGTGCGGGTAGAAGTCCGCCTTGGCCACGCCGATGCTGGCGGTGGCGGCGTGTAGCGCGGCTTCGGCGCGACGGATGTCCGGGCGGCGCCGGGCCAGCTCCGACGGCAGGCCGACCGGCACGCCGCGCGGCGGTTGCGGTACGGGCCTGGCTTCGGCCAGTTCCGACTGCAACGCGCCGGGCGCTTCGCCGAGCAGGTAGCCGAGGGCGTTGATCAGCCGTGCCTGGCGCTTCTGGCTGTCGGGCAGGCGCGCCTCGATGCTGGCGACCTGGGTCAGCGCTTCGGCCACGTCCAACTCGGTGGCGACGCCATCGGCGCGGCGCAGGCGGGTCAGTTCCAGGCTGCGTTGGGCGATCTCCAGGTTGCTGCGGATGATCGCTTCCAGGTCCTGCTCGGCGCGCAGTTGCAGGTAGTTGCGCGCGGTCTCGGCGAGCACCGAGACCAGCACGTCGCGGCGGCTTTCCTCGCTGGCCTGGACGTTCGCGTCGGCCGCCTCCAGTTCGCGGCGCACGCGGCCCCAGAAGTCCAGCTCCCAGGACAGGTCGAAGCCGCCATCGAGCTGGTTGAAGCTGTCCTTGCCCGCCTTGCCGGACGGGTCATTCAGGCCGACTTCGCTGTTGCGCTTGCGCTGGTAGCCCAGGTCTGCGCCGACGTTGGGCACGGCGTCGCCGCCCAGTGCCTGGCGGATCGCCCGGCTTTGCTGCAGGCGCGCACCGGCTTCGCGCAGGTCGAGGTTGGCAGCGGCCACGCGGCGTTGCAGGTCGTCCAGTTGTGGGTCGCCGAGCAGCGTCCACCATTGAGCTTCCTGTGGCGCGTTGAGCGCCTGGCTCGGCGCGTCGCCGCGTTGGGCGGACCAGTTCACCTCGTTGGCATCTTCCGGGCGCTGGAAGTCCGGGCCGACGCTGCAAGCGCCGAGCGCGAGGAGGGCGAGGAACAGGGGCGTGCGGGCGGCGATCATTGTACGGCGACCTTCTGTTCTTTCGCGGCATGCGCGCCGGTGTCGATGCGCGCGATAACCGACATGCCCACGCGCAGCTTGTCGCGCAGCGGCTGGTCGGCGTCGAGGACGATCTTCACCGGGATGCGCTGGACGATCTTGGTGAAGTTGCCGGTGGCGTTGTCAGGGGCGATGGGCGCGAAACTCAGGCCGGTGGCCGGGGCGATGCTGTCGACGTGGCCGCGCAGCTTATCGCCGGGGAAGGTGTCGATACTGATTTCCACGGCCTGTCCGGGCTGTACGTCGGTGAGCTGGGTTTCCTGGAAGTTGCCGACCACGTAGGCGTCCTGCAGCGGTACCACCGCCAGCAGCGCATTGCCCGGGGTGGTGTAGGCGCCGACGCGCACAGCGCGGCGGCCGACCATGCCGTCGAAGGGCGCGCGGATTTCGGTGTAGGAGAGGTTCAGTTGCGCCTGTTGCAGCTGCGCCTGGCCGCGCTTGAGCGCGCCAAGGGCTTCGGCCTGCTGGGCCAGCAGCACGTCGAGTTGCTTGCGGGCGGCGAGGGTGGCTGCCTTGTTCTTGTCCAGCACGGCTTTCGCCGAATCGACACGGGAGCGCGCCTGCTGGGCGTTCTGCAGGGTGCCGGCGCCCTGGCTGGCGAGATGCTGATAGCGGTTCAGCTCCTGCGAAGCAAACGTCAGCGCGGCCTGGTCGGCCTGCACCTGGGCGGCGGTCTGGGCGATCACCGCCTGCTGGCGCTCCAGGTCGGCGGCGACGTGGTGATGACGGGCCTCGGCGGCCAGCACGTCGGCCTCGGCGGCCGCCAGCGCGGCGCGGTAGTCGCGGGCATCGATGCGTGCCAGGACCTGCCCGGCCTTCACCGACTGGTTGTCTTCCACCAGCACTTCCTCGATGAAGCCGGCGACTTTCGGCGCCACCAGGGTGAAGTCGGCGTGGACGTAGGCATCGTCGGTACTCTGCTCATGACCCGGACCGAGCAGGCGCAGCAGCAGGTAGACGACAAGGGCGAGCAGCAGCACGGCAACCAGGGCCAGACTGCCGCGACGGGAGCTCAGTTTCGACATGGGCAGACCTATCAGTGAGTGGGAGTGACGGGGCGCGGCGGGTAGACCCGCAGCGGCATCAGGGGAATCAGGACGAGCAGGGCAGCGCCCAGCCAGGCCATCGCCAGCAGGGTGTCGGAAGCGGCGAGCACGCCGGCCTGGCCGCGCACCTGGCCGGCCAGGCGGACGAGGCTCTCGGCGCCGCCCAGTTGCTCCAGGCGCAGATCCAGGGCTTGCGAAGCGTTGCCCAGGTGGTCGACCAGGCGGTTGGAGTGGTAGTGCTCGCGCCAGGTCATGAGGAACGAGACGATGGCGCTGCCCAGCACCGCCGAGAAGGCGCGCACGCTGTTGAACCAGGCCGAGGCGAACGGCCCTTCGATGGGGGCGACCACGCTGGTGGCGGACATCAGCAGGGGCACGATGGCCATCGGCTGACCAATGATCTGCAGCGCCAGGAGCCAGTAGAAGTTCTCCCGTGTCCATTCGCTGGTCAGCTGGCTCATGCCGAACGCGGACAGACCGCACAGGCTGATACCGATGGCCAGCACCCAGCGGCAATCCACCCGCGGGATGTTGCACAGCGCGGCCACCAGCGGCAGCGAGATCAGTTGCGGCAGAGCCACCAGCAGCGCCATGGGCGCCGATTGCAGCGGTCGATAGCCGTGGGCCGAGGCCAGGTAGGAGGCCGGCACGCCGGAGCAGGCGCCGAGTACCACCAGCACGCCGGCCAGCGTGACCAGCGAGTGGGTGAAGTTGCGCCGCTTGAGGATGTCCAGGCGGAAGAACGGCAGCGGGTGCGTCCACTCATTGATGAAAAAGGCCACCAGCAGCCCGGCGCCGCCGATCACCAGCAGGCTGATCAGGTCGGATTCGAACCAGTCCAGGCGATCGCCCTGCAACAGGCCGATCACCAGCATCAGGATGCCCGGCAAGCCGAGCGCGAGGCCCACGTAATCGAACTGACGCAGGCGCTCCAGGCGCAGCGGGTCCCGCGGGATGCCCCAGGCGACGGCGGCCAGCGCCACGGCGCAGAGCGGAATGACCTGCCAGAACACCCATTGCCAGCCGACGAACTCGGTCCACAGCGCTGCCAGCGGCATGCCCAGGTTGGGCGCGAAGGTGGCGGTCAGCGCATAGGCGCCCAGGCCGTAGAGCTTGATGCCCGGCGGCAGGAAGCGCAGCGCCACGGTCATCAGCATCGGCGGCATGCAGCCCCCGGCGAAACCCTGCAGCAGACGCAGCAGGTAGAGCGTCTCGACGTTCGGCGCGAACGGGCAGAGCAGCGCGAGCAGGGCGAACGCGGCAATGGCACCGAGGGTGAAGCGGCGCAGCGACAGGGTGACCGAGAACCAGGGCGCGAAGGCCATGGTCGCCACCTGCGCCGCGGAGTACAGGGCGAGCAGCCAGGTGCCTTCGTCGTGGCCGATGGACAGCGCACCGCGCACATCGGTCATGGCCAGGTCGGTGACTTTCTCGTTGAGACCGGCGCTGAGGGAGGCGATCAGCACGCCGAGCATGCCGACCACGATGCGCAGGCCGAATGGTTGGGCAACTGGCTTGGCGGGCTGCGCGGCCGGTTGCGGAGTGGCGACGGAAATCGGGGCGAGCGCGGTCATGGCCGGCCTCCACGGGGGTGGCCGATGCCGCCACCGGTGGGCGGTGATGTGCAAGGCATAGGAATCAACTCGGGTATTTGCGACCGAGTCTAGGGAAGGGCGATAGCTGTGAAAATTGAAATGATTGCAGCTAATCAGTGCGTTTAGCGCACTGATTGTGCAGTCAGCTCAGCAGGCCGGAACTCTCGCGCAATTCGATGCACACGCGCTTCACCGTCTGCCGCAGCCAGCTGTGCGCCGGGTCGTTGTCGAAGCGCGGGTGCCAGGCCTGGAGGATCACGACGGATTTCAGCGGCAGCGGAATGTCGAACTGGCGCAGGGCGAAGCCCAGGCGGTCGAGGCGCCACAGCGAATGCTCGGCGATGGGCAGCACCAGGTCGGTTTCCAGCAGGGCGAAGATCGAGGAATGGAAGGTCGGCGCGATCAGGCGGATGTCGCGCTTGAGGCCGAGGTTGGCCAGCTCGTCGTCGATCGGCCCGACCGCACGGCCGCGCCGCGACACGCTGATCTGCGGATAGGCGGCGAAGCGCTCCGGGGTGATTTCGCCGTCGAAGATCGGGTGGTCGCGTCGCGCCAGGCCGACGAAGTTGGTGGTGAACAGCGTCTGGGTGCGGATTTCCGGCTCCAGGGTGGAGGTGGCGCCGATGTAAAGGTCGATACGGTTCTGTCGCAGGGCTTCGTCGTCGAAGTCCGCTTCGGGGGCGATGCGCAGGCTGCAACTCGGTGCCTCGTCGCGCATCACCGCCAGCATGCGCGAGGCGAAGCCGCCCACCAGCACGTTGTTGGAACGCAGCACGAAACAGCGTTCGAGCTGGTCCATGCGCAGGTTCTCCTTGGCGTTGAACAGGCGCATGGCGTGCTCCACCAGGTCGCTGACTTCCTCGCGCAATTGCAGGGCGCGTGGCGTGGGCACCAGGTTGCGCCCGGCGCGGACCATGATTGGGTCACCCACCGCCTCGCGGATGCGCGACAGGGTGCGGCTCATGGCTGGCGGGCTCAGGTGCATGCGCCGCGCTGCGCCGACCACGCTGCCTTCTTCCAGCAGGATGTTGAGGGCGACCAGCAGGTTGAGATCGGGCAGGGCCATGGCGACTCCGAAAGGGTTGGCGGCGAGGCGGACATGTTCCATTGCGACGGACTTGGCGGGCAAGCGTGCGTTTGACGCAATGGTTCATTACGTTTGGCGTGCCTTTACGGTGCGTTCTCCGGCCCGAAGAATGACCGCTGATTTGGCTCTTCGAAGGAGAAAGGCATGTTCAAACGGATTCTGCTGGCCATCGATGGCACGGCGCAGTCAGCACGCATCGTCGCCACGGCGGGGGAGCTGGCGCGCTGCAATGACGCGCAGTTGCATGTGGTCTGCGCCGTGGACCGCGCCTTCGCCATGCCGCGCCAGGACGCGCTGGAGTACCCGCCGGCCGAACATGAGCAGCACGAGGCCCAGGCGCTGGTGGATGACGCCGTGGCGCAGTTGCAGCCGTGCGTGGCGTCGGGTGCCGTGGTGGTAGGTGATCCGGCTTGTGCGATCCTACGTGAGGCCGAGAGGCTGGAGTGCGACCTGATCGTGATCGGCCATCGGCACCTGGGGCGCATCGAGCGGTTGCTGGACCCGTCTGTGGGGCAGCGGGTGATCGAGCGGGCGCCGTGCCCGGTGCTGGTCGAGGTGCGGGAATAACAAGGGTGCCGCTTTTGTAGGAGCGGATCTTATCCGCGAAATCGGCGCGGCGATTGGCCTTCGCGGACAAGGTCCGCTCCTACGAGAGCCGGTGAACGCGGTGGAGCGGGCATTGCTGCCGGAAAGAAAAGCGGCCCCGGCGCCGGGTTGGTCCTGAGCAAGGACCCGGCGCCGAAGCCGTAAGGGTCAACCGCGACGATGCACGCTGCGGCCGTGCGCGAAGGTCTCCTTCACGGTACGGTCGTCGCCAAGGATGACCAGTGCGAAGAGTTTCTCCTCCAGGGTCTTGGCCTGCTGCAGGCGGTAGTCCAGCAGCGGGGTGGCCTTGTAGTCGAGGACCACGAAGTCGGCCTCGTTACCCTGGGCGAAGCTGCCGACCTTGTCCTCCAGCTCCAGCGCGCGGGCGCCGCCGAGGGTGGCCAGGTACAGGGACTTGAACGGGTCGAGCTTGATGCCCTGCAGCTGCATGACCTTGTAGGCTTCGTTCAGCGATTGCAGCTGGGAGAAGCTGGTGCCGGCGCCGACGTCGGTGCCCAGGCCGACCTTGACCTTGTGCTTCTCAAGCTTGGCCAGGTCGAACAGGCCGCTGCCCAGGAACAGGTTCGAGGTCGGGCAGAAGGCCACGGCCGATCCGGTTTCGGACAGGCGCTGGCATTCGCCGTCACACAGGTGCACGCCGTGGGCGAACACTGAGCGCGGGCCGAGCAGGCCGTGGTGGTCATAGACGTCCAGGTAGCCCTTACGCTCCGGGAACAGTTCCTTGACCCACTCGATTTCCTTGAGGTTTTCCGACAGGTGCGTGTGCATGTACACGCCCGGGTGCTCCTTGAGCAGGCGTCCGGCGGCGTCCAGCTGTTCCGGGGTGCTGGTCGGGGCGAAGCGCGGGGTCACCGCGTAGAGCAGGCGGCCCTTGCCGTGCCAGCGTTCGATCAGCGCCTTGCTGTCGGTGTAACTGCTTTCGGCGGTGTCGGTCAGGTAGTCCGGGGCGTTGCGGTCCATCATCACCTTGCCGGCGATCAGGCGCAGGTCGAGTTTCTCGGCCGCGCCGAACAGTGCGTCCACCGACTGCGGATGCACGGTGCCGAACACCAGCGCGGTGGTGGTGCCGGCGCGCAGCAGTTCCTTGAGGAAGATGCCGGCGACGTCGGCGGCGTGGGCCGGGTCGGCGAACTGCTTCTCGGTGGGGAAGGTATAGGTGTTCAGCCAGTCCAGCAGTTGCTCGCCGTAGGAGGCGATCATGCCGGTCTGCGGGTAGTGGATGTGGGTGTCGATGAAGCCGGGGGTGATCAGCGCGTCGCGGTACTCGACCACTTCCACGCCACCCAGTTGCGGCAGCAGCTCGGCAGCATGGCCGACGCGGGCGACCTTGCCGTCTTCCACCAGCAGGATGCCGTCCTCGAAGTACTGGTAGGACTTCTCCACGCCGACTTCGGCGGGGTCGGCGACGCTGTGCAGGATGCTGGCGCGGTAGGCTTTGGCTTGAGTGCTCATCGATCTCTCTTCAGTCGTGTTTCGGGGCCGGGGCGCTCGCAAGCGCCGGAGCTTGATGGGCATGGGCCCATGCTACGGAAATTTCAGGCGCCGCTTTCGGCGGTGCGCGCGCGGCGGCTCGTGGGTAACAGTTTGGCCACGGTGTTCTCGCCCTTGCCGGTCTCCTGACCGAAGGTGGCGTTGTAGGTGGCGATCACTTCGCCGGCGATGGACACGGCGATCTCCACCGGCAGCTTGCCTTTCACCTCGCCGATGCCCATGGGGCAGCGCATGCGCTGCACGGTGTCGGCGGCGAAACCACGGTCGCGCAGGCGGTGTTCGAACTTGGCGCGCTTGGTGTCCGAGCCGATCAGGCCGAAGTAGGTGAAGTCGTTGCGCTCGAGGATCTTCGCGGTCAGCTCCAGGTCCAGCGCGTGGTTGTGGGTCATGACGATGAAGTAGCTGCCGGCGGGCATCTCGTCGATTTCGTCGATCACGTCCTCGTTGATCGCGCGGGTCACGCCCTCGGGGATGTGGTCGGGGAACTCGGCCTCCCGCGAGTCGATCCAGCGTACCTTGCACGGCAGGCTGGCGAGCAGCGGCACCAGGGCGCGGCCGACGTGGCCGGCGCCGAACACGGCGATGTGCGCCTGGGGCTGGCCCATGGGCTCGAACAGCAGCACGGTGGCGCCGCCGCAGCACTGGCCGAGGCTGGCGCCGAGGCTGAAACGCTCGAGCTTCGGCTCGCGCTCGCGGTTCTGCAGCATCTCGCGGGCGATGGCCATGGCCTTGAATTCGAGGTGGCCGCCGCCGATGGTGTCGTAGAGCTTGTCGGCACTGACGACCATCTTGGAGCCAGCGTTGCGCGGAGTCGAGCCGCGTTCTTCGATGATGGTCACCAGCACGCTGGCTTCGGCGCGCTGTTGCAGGTCGGCGAGGGCACTGATCCAGTTCATCGTTACGAACCTCTGGGTGGGGCTCTGTTCTTGTAGGAGCGAGCTTGCTCGCGAACAAGGCGCGGGGCTCGAAGGTTCGCGAGCAAGCTCGCTCCTACAGGGTTTGGTGTAAGGGTGGGGCGCCGCTGGCAGGGTGGAGGACGGGATTGGGGACGTCTTTCCCTGCCAGCGGTGCCCCATGGTCACATCACGCCGGCTCTACTGCGGCCTGCGCCTTCTCCGCCTGGGCCAGCTTCAGCTTGCGCATCTGCTCCACGCCCCAGAGTACGCGCTCGGGGGTGGCCGGGGCGTCGATCTGCGGCTGGGCGCGGTAGTCGGCCAGGCTCGCCACGGCGTCCTTGATCGCGCAGAACACCGAGATGCCCAGCATGAACGGCGGCTCGCCGACGGCCTTGGAGTGGAACACCGTCTGCTCCGGGTTCTTGCGGTTTTCCACCAGCTTCACCCGCAGGTCGATGGGCATGTCGGCAACCGCCGGGATCTTGTAGCTCGCCGGGCCGTTGGTCATCAGCTTGCCCTTGGCGTTCCACACCAGCTCTTCCATGGTCAGCCAGCCCATACCCTGGACGAAGCCGCCTTCCACCTGGCCGATGTCGATGGCCGGGTTCAGCGAGGCGCCGACGTCATGGAGGATGTCACTGCGCAGCATCTTGTACTCGCCAGTGAGGGTGTCGACGATCACTTCCGAGCAGGACACGCCATAGGCGTAGTAGTAGAACGGCCGGCCGCGCGCCTGGCTGCGGTCGTAGTAGATCTTCGGCGTGCGGTAGAAGCCGGTGGAGGAGAGCGATACCTGGCCGAAGTAGGCCTGCTGGATCAGCTCCTCGAACGGCAGGATGAGGTCGCGCACGCGCACCTGGTTGTTGCGGAACTCGACGTCGTCCTCGGTGACCTTCCAGTGCTTGGCGGCGAACTCCACCAGGCGCTGCTTGATGATCTCGGCGGCGTTCTGCGCGGCCTTGCCGTTCAGGTCGGCACCGGAGGAAGCAGCGGTCGGTGAGGTGTTGGGCACCTTGTCGGTGTTGGTCGCGGTGATCTGCACGCGGTCGATGTCGACCTGGAAGACCTCGGCCACCACTTGGGCGACCTTGGTGTTCAGGCCCTGGCCCATCTCGGTGCCGCCGTGGTTCAGGTGGATGCTGCCGTCGGTGTAGATGTGGATCAGTGCGCCGGCCTGGTTGAGGAAGGTGGCGGTGAAGCTGATGCCGAATTTCACCGGGGTCAGCGACAGGCCTTTCTTCAGTACCGGGCTGCTGGCGTTGAACTCGCGGATTTCGGCGCGGCGCTTGGCGTACTCGGCGCTGGCTTCCAGTTCCTCGGTCATCTCCTGCAGCAGGTTGTGCTCCACCTGCTGGTAGTAGTGGGTGACGTTGCGCTCGTCCTTGCCGTAGTAGTTGCGCTTGCGCACGTCCAGCGGGTCCTTGCCGAGGTGGCGCGCGACCGCGTCCATGATCTCTTCGATGGCGACCATGCCCTGCGGGCCGCCGAAACCGCGGTAGGCGGTGTTCGACGCGGTGTTGGTCTTGCAGCGGTGACCGTTCACCGTGGCGTTGCCGAGGAAGTAGGCGTTGTCGGAGTGGAACATCGCGCGGTCGACGATGGAGCCGGAGAGATCCGGCGAGTAGCCGCAGTTGCCGGCCAGTTCGATGTTGATGCCGTGCAGCAGGCCGTCGTCCTCGAAGCCCACGTCGTACTCGACGTAGAAGGGGTGGCGCTTGCCGGTCATTTGCATGTCTTCGACGCGCGGCAGGCGCATCTTCGCCGGGCGACCGGTCAGGCGCGCGATCACGGCGCACAGGCAGGCCGGGGCGGCAGCCTGGGTCTCCTTGCCGCCGAAGCCGCCGCCCATGCGGCGCATGTCGATGACCACCTTGTTGAAGGAGATGCCCAGCACTTCGGCCACCAGCTTCTGCACTTCGGTGGGGTTCTGCGTGGAGGTGTAGACGATCACGCCGCCGTCCTCGGTGGGCATCACCGAGGAAATCTGCGTCTCCAGGTAGAAGTGCTCCTGGCCGCCGATGTGCAGGGTGCCCTGGATGCGGTTCGGCGCGGTGGCGAGCTTGGCTTCCGAGTCGCCGATCTTGTGCTGATGGCTGTCGAGCACGAAATGCTTCTTGCGCAGCGCCTCGACCACGTCGAGCACCGGCTCCAGGTCTTCGTACTCGATGATCGCGGCCATGGCCGCCTTGCGCGCGGTTTCCAGGCTGTCGGCGGCGACGGCGATGACCATCTGGCCGACGTATTCGACCTTGCCGTCCGCCAGCAGTGGGTCACCGGCGACCACCGGGCCGATGTCCAGCTGGCCGGGTACGTCGTCCTTGGTGATGGCGATGGCGACGCCGGGGAACTGGTAGCAGGGGCTGACGTCCAGCTTGGTGATGCGCGCGTGGGCGCGGTCGCTCATGCGGGCGTAGACGTGCAGCTGGTTGGGAAATTCCAGGCGGTCATCGATGTATTGCGCTTCGCCGCTGACGTGCTTGGGCGCGCTCTCGTGCTTGACGCTGCGGCCGACGCCGGTGGTGAGGTCGGCGCGGAACAGTTCGGCGAGTTCTTCCTGGGTCTTGTGTGGCTTATGCATAAGAGGTCACCCGAGTTACGGCCTGGGGAGCTTCCAGTTCCAGGAAGCACTTGCGCAGCAGGTTCTGTGCGGTGAGCAGGCGGTATTCCTTGCTCGCACGGAAGTCGGTGAGCGGGGTGAAGTCTTCGCTCAGTGCTTGCGCGGCGCGTTCGAAGGTGGCGCTGTTGAAAGTCTGGCCGAGCAGGGCGGCTTCACAGGCCTTGGCGCGTTTCGGGATGGCGGCCATGCCGCCGAAGCCGGTGCGCACGGCGGTGATCCGGCAGTCTTCCACGGTGATCTGGAACGCCGCGCAGACGGCGGAGATGTCGTCGTCCAGGCGCTTGGAGACCTTGTAGGCGCGGAACGCCTGGTTGGCCTGCGGGCGCGGGATGATCACCTGTTCGATGAACTCGCCTTCCTGGCGCGCGGTGACCTTGTAGTCGATGAAGTATTCATCGATCGGCAGTTCGCGGCGCTCGCTACCCTTGCGCAGCACCAGGCGTGCACCCAGGGCGATCAGCAGCGGCGGTGAGTCGCCGATGGGGGATGCGTTGCCGATGTTGCCGCCCAGGGTGCCCTGGTTGCGGATCTGCAGCGAGGCGAAGCGGTGCAGCAGCTCGCCGAAGTCCGGGTAGTCGCGGGACAGCGCTTCGTAGCAGTCGGTCAGCGGGGTGGCGGCGCCGATCTCGATGCGGTCGTCGAAGACTTCGACGCGCTTCATTTCCTCGACATGGCCGACGTAGATCATCACCGGCAGTTCGCGGTGGAACTGGGTGACTTCCAGGGCCAGGTCGGTGCCGCCGGCGAGCAGGCGCGCCTGCGGGTTGGCGGTATAGATGTCGGCCAGGTCGGCAATGGTCAGCGGCAGCAGGCAGCGCTTGTCGCCGCTGTTGAGCTCGGCGGTCTCCTGCGGGGCAATGGCTTTGAGCTGGGCGATGATCTCGGGTTGGGCGGCGTCGAACTGATCGGGCTGCTTCTGACAGCAGGACTGCTCGGCGGCATCCAGGATCGGGCGGTAGCCGGTGCAGCGGCACAGGTTGCCGGCCAGCGCTTCGTGGGCCTCGGCCTTGCGCTCCTCGGCGGTTTCGCCGGCAGTGTTCTTCTGCAGGGCGAACAGCGACATGACGAAGCCGGGGGTGCAGAAACCGCACTGGGAGCCGTGGCAATCGACCATCGCCTGCTGCACGCCGTGCAGTTCGCCGCGGTGCTTCAAGTCATCGACGCTGATCAGCTGCTTGCCGTGCAACGAGGAAACGAAGGTGAGGCAGGAGTTGAGGGTGCGATAGCGGATACGCTCGGCGCCGTCTTCGCCGACCAGTTCGCCGACCACCACGGTGCAGGCGCCGCAGTCACCGGAGGCGCAGCCCTCCTTGGTGCCGGTCTTGCCCAGGGTCTGACGCAGGTAGTTGAGCACGGTGAGATTGGGGTCGAGGCGGTCTTCGACGCGCAGCTCGCGGTTGAGCAGGAACCTGATCAAGGCTTGCCTCCAGGCTGGTTCTTGTTTTTGGTAGGGCGCTGGAGTGTGAATCTATGAAAAGCTGACTTTCGAGTCAATAAAAATTCTGTCCAAAAGGTCAGAAAGTTTTTCCGCAGGTGATGAGTGGTGTGGGGAGGTCGGCTTTTCGTAGGAGCGAGCTTGCTCGCGAACAGCCCAAATTGCCGGTGAGCGCGGTACTAGTCGGGCATGCCGATGCGCTCCCTCTCCCTCTCCCTCTGGGAGAGGGTTGGGGTGAGGGCGGTCCCAGGTACAGAAGCTTCGCGAGCAAGCTCGCTCCTACCAAGAGCCAGAAGCAAAAAAGGCGACAAGCCGGGGTAAAGGCTTGCCGCCAAGGCTTGGAACGCGTGGGTCAGGCTTGCTGCGTGGCGCTCAGCTGGTATTCCTCGCCGGCGTAGTAGGCCCGCACCCGTGGGTTCATCACGGCTCGCCAGAGCGGTGGGAACAGCGCGAGGACGATCATCCCGGCGTAGCCGTTGGGCAATTGCGGGCTTTCGTCGAAGTGGCGCAGCACCTGGTAGCGCCGCTTGGCGTTGGCGTGGTGGTCGGAATGCCGCTGCAGGTGGAAGAGGAACAGGTTGGTCAGCAGGAAGTTGCTGTTCCAGGAGTGCTCGTGGGTGGTCCGCTCGTAGCGGCCGGTTTCCAGGCGGCGGCGGTGCAGGCCGTAGTGCTCGACGTAGTTGACGATCTCCAGCAGGGTGAAGGCCATCACCGACTGGCCGATGAAGTACAGCGCGCCGATCCAGCCGAAGGCGACGCTGAAGCCCGCCAGGAACAGCGCACTGATCACGTACCACCCGATCAGCTCGTTGCGCCAGTGCAGCGCCGGCAGGCCCTTGCGCTTGAGGCGTTCGGTTTCCAGCTTCCAGGCGTTGAGGAAGTTGTGCTTGTAGGCGTGCGGCAGGAAGGCGTACAGGCTCTGGCCGTAGCGCGACGACGAGGCGTCTTCCGGTGTGGAAACATGCACATGGTGGCCGCGCACATGCTCGACCTTGAAGCCCGCGTAGCAGACTGCCGCCAGCAGCAGGCCGCCGGCGTTCTGCTCCAGTTCGGGGTCCTTGTGGATCAGTTCGTGGGACACGGTGATGCCGATGGCGCCCATCACGGTGCCCACCGAGAGAATCCAGCCCAGCTGGCCGACCCAGTTCCAGGCGTCATAAGTGGCCAGCACCCAGCCGCCGTACACCAGCATGCCTAGCAGCAGCGGCACCGTCGCCAGGCTGAGGAAGCGGTAGTAGCCCTCGCGCTCCATGGGCGGCACTTCGTCGATTTCGTCCGGGTTGGCCGGATCGCGGCCGACCACGAAGTCCAGCAGCGGGATCACCCCGAACACCACGGTGATCACCAGCCAGGCCCAGGCGTTGGGGTGGGCGCTGCCATACGACCACCAATAGCTGACGGGAATGCCGAAGACCGGCACCAGCCAGATCCAGTAACCGGCCTTCTTCAGGCGCAGCATCCAGGCGGGGGAAAGGAAGGCGAACATGGGCGGCTCCCGAAAAGTCTTTATGTGTAGGATTGTCAGACAATCCTGCGCCCGTTCTTCCCGCCGGACGCACCAACCTTTGTTCTGTCGTCCATCCGCCGGAGGGGATGGCGCGGTAACACCCTGTGTTACACTTCGCGGCCGCACCACCCCTTCGAAAGCGCCCCCGATCACTAAGGACAACCATGACGTTCAAGGCCCCGGACAGCCTGGCTGAGCAGATCGCGCACCACCTTGCCGAACGCATCATCCGGGGCGAACTCAAGGAACGCGAGCGCATCCAGGAACAGAAGGTCACCCAGACCCTCAACGTCAGTCGTGGCTCGGTGCGCGAGGCGCTGCTGATCCTCGAGCGCCGCCATCTGGTGGTGATCCTGCCGCGCCGTGGCGCGCAGGTGTCCGAGCTTTCTGCTGCGCATGTCGAGAGCCTGTATTCGCTGGTCACCGAGCTGTACATCATGCTCGCCAGCAGCGTGGCTCGGACCTGGCGCGAGGAAGGCGATCTGGCGCCCTTCATGGCGATCCAGGGGCGCCTGCTCGACAACCTGGAGCGCGGCGACATCAACGCTTTCGTCGAATCCAGCTTCGACATCATGCGCGCGGCCTTCCCGTTTGCTGCCAACCCCTACCTGCAGGAAACCGTGGAAAACCTCCTGCCGGCCATCAGCCGCACCTATCATCTGGCCCTGGAACGCCGCAAAGGCGAAATGAGCCAGTTCATCGGCAGCTTCGAGCAATTGCTCCGCGCCGTGGTCGGACGTGACGAGGCGGCGATCCGCGAGGTGCTGCTCGACTACAGTCGGCGCAACAGCCAACTGGTCCTGGCCGCGCTGGCCGAACGATAAGCATCCGGGGGAGGGCGCATGCGGCTCAAGTGCATCAAGCTGGCGGGCTTCAAGTCCTTCGTCGACCCGACGACGGTCAGTTTCCCGAGCAACATGGCGGCGGTGGTCGGCCCCAACGGTTGCGGCAAGTCCAACATCATCGACGCCGTTCGCTGGGTAATGGGTGAGAGTTCGGCGAAGAACCTCCGTGGCGAGTCGATGACCGACGTCATCTTCAACGGTTCCAACACCCGCAAGCCGGTGACCCAGGCGTCCATCGAACTGGTGTTCGACAACTCCGACCAGACCCTGCTGGGCGAATACGCCAGCTACACCGAGATTTCCATTCGCCGCCGCGTCACCCGCGACGGCCAGAACACCTACTTCCTCAACGGCACCAAGTGCCGGCGCCGCGACATCACCGACATCTTCCTCGGCACCGGCCTGGGGCCGCGCAGCTACTCGATCATCGAGCAGGGGATGATCTCCAAGCTGATCGAGGCGAAACCCGAGGACCTGCGCAACTTCATCGAGGAAGCCGCCGGCATCTCCAAGTACAAGGAGCGCCGCCGCGAGACCGAGAACCGCATCCGCCGCACTCAGGAAAACCTCGCGCGCCTCACCGACCTGCGCGAAGAGCTGGAACGCCAGCTCGAACGCCTGCACCGCCAGGCCCAGTCGGCGGAGAAGTACCAGGAATTCAAGTCCGAGGAACGCACGCTCAAGGCCCAGCTCGGCGCGCTGCGCTGGCGCGACCTGAACGAGCAGGTCGGGCAGAAGGAGCGGGTGATCGGCGACCAGGAAGTGGCCTTCGAGGCCTTGGTGGCCGAGCAGCGCAGTGCCGACGCCAGCATCGAGCGCCTGCGCGACGGCCACCACGAGCTGTCGGAAAGTTTCAACCAGGTGCAGGGCCGCTTCTACTCCGTGGGCGGCGACATCGCCCGCGTCGAGCAGAGCATCCAGCACGGCCAGCAGCGCCTGCGCCAGTTGCAGGACGACCTGCGCGAGGCGGAGAAATCCCGCCAGGAAACCGAATCCCACCTGGGCCACGACCGCACCCTGCTGTCCACGCTGGTCGAGGAGCTGGAGCGCCTGGCTCCGGAACAGGAAATCAGCGCCGCCGCCGCCGAAGAGGCGACTGTCGGCCTGGAAGACGCCGAGCAGCGTATGCAGGACTGGCAGCAGCGCTGGGATGCCTTCAACCAGCAGAGCGCCGAGCCGCGCCGCGAAGCGGAAGTGCAGCAGTCGCGCATCCAGCACTTGGAGCAGAGCCTGGAGCGCCAGGGCGAACGCCAGCGCCGCCTGAACGACGAGCGTGCGCAACTGGCCGCCGATCCTGAAGATGCCGCGATTCTCGAGCTCGGCGAGCAGGTCGCCGCCATCGAGCTGCTGCTGGAAGAGTCGCAGATCGAAGAACAGGAGCTGGCCGAGCGCCTGGAGCGCGTGCGCCAGTCCCTGCAGGAAAGCACCGCCGCGCAGCACCAGGCGCAGGGCGAATTGCAGCGCCTGAACGGTCGCATCGCCTCGCTGGAAGCCCTGCAGCAGGCCGCACTCGATCCGGGCGACGGCACTGCGCAATGGCTGCGAAACCAAGGGTTGGAGCAACGCCCGCGTCTCGCCGAAGGCCTGCGTGTGCAGCCGGGCTGGGAGCTGGCGGTGGAAACCGTGCTCGGCGCCGACCTGCACGGCGTGCTGTTGGACGATGTGAAAGGGCTGCCGTTCGACGCGTTGGAAAAGGGCGAGCTGCGCCTGCTCGATCTGGCCGCTGGCGCCGTGTCCCGTCCCGGCAGCCTGCTGGACAAGGTCGAGACCAACGTCGACCTGAGCTACTGGCTGGGCCGCGTCCGCCCGGTCGAGAACCTCGACCAGGCGCTAGCCCGGCGCACCTCGCTGGGCGACGGCGAAAGCCTGATCAGCCGCGACGGCTACTGGGTCGGGCGGAATTTCCTCCGCGTGCGCCGTGGCGAATCCGCCGATGGCGGCGTGCTGGCGCGTTGCCAGGAGCTGGAGCGCCTGTACGTCGAGCGCGAGACGCTGGAGCAGCGTCTGGCAGAAATCGAAGAACAGCTGGTACGCCTGCGCGACGAACAGCGTCAGGCCGAGGAAGGTCGCGACCAGGTGCGCCGCCGTCTGCAGGACGAGGGCCGCCGCCAGGGCGAACTGAAGGCGCAGCTGTCGGCGCAGCAGGCCAAGGTCGAACAGTTGACCCTGCGCCGTCGCCGCCTCGACGAAGAACTGGCCGAACTGGCCGAGCAGCACGCCATCGAGCAGGAGCAGCTGGGCGAGGCACGCCTGAGCCTGCAGGAGGCGCTGGATGCGATGGCGGTGGACACCGAGCGCCGTGAGTCGCTGCTGGCGGAGCGCGACGGCATGCGCGAGAAGCTCGACCGCATTCGCCAGGAATCCCGCCAGCACAAGGATCACGCCCATCAGCTGGCCGTGCGCGTCGGCTCCCTGCGCGCCCAGCACGAATCCACCCGCCAGGCGCTGGAGCGCCTGGACAGCCAGGCGGTGCGTCTGGTCGAGCGTTGCGAGCAGCTCAACCTCAACCTGGAGGAGGGCGCCGCGCCCCTGGAAGAGCTGCGCATGCGCCTGGAAGAACTGCTCGACCGGCGCATGGCGGTGGAGGACGAGCTCAAGCACGCGCGCCTGGCGCTGGAAGACGCCGACCGCCAGCTACGCGACGCCGAAAAGCGCCGCACCCAGGCCGAGCAGCAGTCGCAGCTGCTGCGTGGCCAGCTGGAGCAGCAGCGCATGGAGTGGCAGGCCCTCAGCGTGCGGCGCAAGTCGCTGCAGGAGCAGCTTCATGAAGACGGCTACGACCTGCATGGTGTGCTGGCGACCTTGCCCCACGATGCCGCCGAGAAGGTCTGGGAAACCCGCCTGGAAGAACTGGCCGCGCGCATTGGCCGCCTGGGGCCGATCAACCTCGCGGCGATCGAGGAATACCAGCAGCAATCCGAGCGCAAACGCTACCTGGACGACCAGAACGACGACCTGGTGGAGGCGCTGGATACCCTGGAAAACGTGATCCGCAAGATCGACAAGGAAACCCGCAACCGCTTCAAGGAAACCTTCGACCAGATCAATGCTGGCCTTCAGGCATTGTTCCCCAAGGTTTTCGGCGGTGGTCACGCCTATCTGGAACTTACCGGCGAGGATCTACTCGATACCGGGGTGGCAATCATGGCGCGCCCACCGGGCAAGAAGAACAGTACCATCCACCTGCTGTCCGGTGGCGAGAAGGCCCTGACCGCTCTGGCGCTGGTATTTGCGATCTTCCAGCTGAACCCGGCACCGTTCTGCATGCTCGACGAAGTCGACGCGCCGCTGGACGATGCCAACGTCGGCCGTTATGCGCGGCTGGTGAAGGAGATGTCGGAGAAAGTGCAGTTCATCTATATCACCCACAACAAGATCGCCATGGAGATGGCCGATCAACTCATGGGTGTGACGATGCACGAGCCGGGATGTTCGCGACTGGTGGCGGTGGATGTCGAGGAGGCGGTGGCGCTGGCCGAAGCCTGATTTGGATACAACTTGCAAGGCGCTTTCCGGATACTACGCTACGCTTGTAAGGCATTGATTATATTGAGGTAGCCATCGCGACACGGACGAACTCGCGATAGGCTGCGAAAAGTTGCAAAGACCAGGCGGAGTGTCGCCACAAGCAGTGTAAAGTTGCGTGCGAGCGTGTTAGCTTAACGCCCACTTTTGTATCGCGTGGAAAACATCATTCAGAACATGAAGTTGGCTCCACGTTTTCAAGGGATAGGATGTCCTTTTTTTCATCATCATTTTTTGTTCAGGGGCTACGGGATTAGATGGATATCGGTCTGCGCGAATGGCTGATCGTCATTGGGCTTATCGTGATCGCCGGCATTCTGTTCGACGGCTGGCGTCGTATGCGGGGTGGCAAGGGCAAGTTGCGCTTCAAACTGGATCGCCACTTCGCCAACCAGCCCGACGATGGGGATGAAAGCAACCCCGAACTGCTCGGGCCATCCCGCGTGGTCGAGCACCGCGAGCCTGCACTGGACGAGGAAGACCTGCCCAAGGTCAGCGCCAAGGACTCCCGTGGCAAGCGTCGTGGCGAACCGCGCCAGGGCGACCTGAACCTGGACGACCCCGCGCCGAACCTGCTCGGCCCGCTGGATGAGGAAGACTTCCCCAATCCGCTGGACGAAGCCCCGCAGGAGAAGGAAAAGCCCAGGAAGGAGCGCAAGAAGGACAAGGAGCGCGCCGCCGCTCCGGCCGCCGCCGCTTCCTCCGCGCCTCTCGCTCCGGTCGAGGAAGTGCTGATCATCAACGTCATCAGCCGCGACGAGAACGGCTTCAAGGGCCCGGCGCTGCTGCAGAACATCCTGGAAAGCGGCCTGCGCTACGGCGAGATGGACATCTTCCACCGCCACGAGAGCATGGCCGGTAACGGCGAAGTGCTGTTCTCCATGGCCAACGCGGTCAAGCCGGGCACCTTCGATCTGGACAACATCGACCAGTTCAGCACCCGCGCCGTGAGCTTCTTCCTCGGCCTGCCGGGCCCGCGCCATCCCAAGCAGGCGTTCGACGTGATGATCGCCGCCGCCCGCAAGCTGGCCCAGGAGCTCAACGGCGAGTTGAAGGACGAGCAGCGCAGCGTGATGACCGCTCAGACCATCGAGCACTACCGTCAGCGCATCATCGATTTCGAGCGACGCGCCCTGACCCAGAAGCGCTAAGCTTTCCGCACGCTGCACAGAAGCCCCAAGCGACCCTTGGGGCTTTGCGTTTCTAGCCGCAACCCTCAAGCAGAAAAAGCCGCCCGAGATTCCCGCATGACCGATTCCCAGACCGCTGCCGAACGCATCGCCCAGCTGCGCAGCGAGCTCGACGACCACAACTACCGCTACTACGTGCTCGACGAGCCCTGCGTGCCGGACGCCGAGTACGACCGCCTGTTCCGCGAGCTGAAGGCGCTGGAAGTCGAGCATCCCGAGCTGATCACCCCCGAGTCGCCGACCCAGCGTGTCGGCGGGGCGGCGGCTTCGGCCTTCGGCGAGGTACGCCACGAGGTGCCGATGCTAAGCCTGGGCAACGCCTTCGAAGAACAGGATCTGAACGACTTCGACCGCCGCGTTCGCGAAGGCCTGGCCGACCAGCTGCCGTCCTCCGACCTGTTCGGCGGCGGCGCCGAGGTGGAGTACAGCTGCGAGCCCAAGCTCGATGGCCTGGCAGTCAGCCTGTTGTACGAAAACGGCTTGCTCACCCGTGGTGCCACCCGTGGCGACGGCACCACCGGCGAAGACATCAGTGTCAACGTGCGTACCATCCGCAACGTGCCGCTGCGCCTGCAGGGCGAAGGTTGGCCTGCGGTGCTGGAAGTGCGCGGCGAGGTCTTCATGTCCAAGGCCGGTTTCGACGCGCTCAACGAGCGGCAGATGGAAGCCGGCGGCAAGACCTTCGCCAACCCCCGCAACGCCGCGGCCGGCAGCCTGCGCCAGCTGGACTCGAAAATCACCGCCAGCCGTCCGCTGGAGTTCTGCTGCTACGGCTTTGGCCGCGTCGAGGGTGGCGCGCTGCCCGGTACCCAGGTCGATATCCTTGAGGCCCTGAAGGGCTGGGGCATCCCGATCAGCCGCGAGCTGAAGCTGGCCAGGGGCGTCGAGGGCTGCCGCGCCTATTACGAAGACATCGGCAACCGCCGCGACAGCCTCGCCTACGAGATCGACGGCGTGGTGTTCAAGGTCAACCGCATCGACTTCCAGCGCGAACTGGGCTTCCGTGCCCGCGAGCCGCGCTGGGCCATTGCCCACAAGTTCCCGGCGCGCGAAGAGCTGACCGAACTGCTGGACGTGGAATTCCAGGTCGGCCGTACCGGTGCCGTGACACCCGTGGCACGCCTGAAGCCGGTGCAGGTGGCTGGCGTGACCGTGTCCAACGCCACCCTGCACAACATGGATGAAGTGGCCCGCCTGGGGCTGATGATCGGCGACACCGTAATCATCCGCCGCGCCGGCGACGTGATCCCGCAAGTCATGCAAGTGGTCACCGAGCGCCGCCCGGCGGATGCGCGCCCGGTGGAGATTCCCACCCATTGCCCGGTGTGCGGCTCGCAGGTCGAGCGGACCCAGCTGGTCAAGCGCAGCAAGGGCAAGGAGTCGGTCAGCGAAGGCGCCATCTACCGTTGCGTCGGCCGGCTGTTCTGCCAGGCGCAGCTCAAGCAGGCGATCATCCACTTCGTGTCGCGTCGCGCCATGGACATCGATGGCCTCGGCGACAAGATCGTCGAGCAACTGGTGGACAAGGGACTGGTGAAGTCGCCGGCCGACCTCTACACGCTCACCTATGAGCAGGTCATCGAGCTGGAAGGCTTCGCCGAAGTCTCCACGCGCAACCTGCTGGGCTCCATTGCCGAGAGCCGCAAGCCGAGCTTGGCGCGCTTCGTCTTCGCCCTGGGTATCCCGGACGTGGGTGAGGAGACCGCCAAGCTGCTGGCCCGCTCCCTGGGCTCCCTGGCGCGCATCCAGAAGGCGCTGCCGGAGGTGCTGACCTACCTGCCGGACGTGGGTGCGGAAGTGGCCTACGAGATCCACAATTTCTTCGATGACGAGCACAACCGTACCGTCATCGCCGAGCTGCTCGATCCGGACCACGGCATCCAGTTGCAGGAGGAGGGCGAGGTTTCCGCCGAGTTCGCCGCCTGCGCGACCCTGGCCGGGTTCATCGACAAGCTGAACATCCCCTTCATCGCCGCCACTGGCGCCGAGAAGCTGGCCGACAAGACCGGCAGCCTCGATGCGCTGATCAGCCTCAGCCAGGACTGGTTGGACCTCAGCACCCTCAAGGGGGTGAACGAGAAGGCCAAGCAGTCCGTGCGCGAATACTTCGCCGACGTCGCTCGCGTGGAGCGCGCCAGGGCCGTCGAAGCGCAGCTGCTGGAATTCGGCATGCACTGGCACAGCGAGCGCAAGGTGGTCGAAGGCCTGCCGCTGGCCGGCCAGACCTGGGTGCTTACCGGCACCCTGGAGGCGATGAGCCGCGACGTCGCCAAGGAAAAGCTCGAAAGCCTGGGCGCCAAGGTGGCCGGCTCGGTCTCGGCCAAGACCCATTGCGTGGTCGCCGGACCGGGAGCGGGTTCAAAGTTGGCTAAGGCCCAGGAACTTGGCGTCGCCGTGATGGACGAAGAGCAGCTGGTCAAGCTGCTGGCCGACCACGGCCTCGGCGCCTGACACGCCTTTCTTCCGATCAAAGAATCAAGATCAATGCATCAAGGAGTTATTCCATGCCCATGACCAAGGACCAACTGGTTCGCGACATCGCCGAATCCCTCGACCTGACCCAGGCCGCCGTGCGTGGCGTGTTCGAGCAGCTGGCGCAGATCGCCCAGGACGCCCTGGAGAACGACGGCGAACTGACCCTGCCGGGGATCGGCAAGCTCAAGGTCAGCGAGCGCGCCGCCCGCACCGGCCGTAACCCGCAGACCGGCAAGACCATCGAGATCGCCGCGAAGAAGGCTGTGCGCCTGGTGCCGGCCAAGGCCCTGGTCGACAGCCTGAACTGATCGGCAGGCCCGCCCCACGCAAAACGGGGCGGGCCGTCCGTTTACGGAGTGCAAGATGGACAAGGCAAGAAAGCAGCGCCTGCTCGGCGTGGCGGCGCTGGTGCTGATGTTCGGGGGCTACGTGGCCTGGACCGAGCGCCCGCAGATCGTCCTGCATTACGAAGGGCAGGGCGGGGCGTCGATGAGCTACAGCTTCAAGGAAAACGGTGAGGAAACGCTCGCTGGTGAGATCAAGCCTGGCGAAGCGCGTGTATTCCCGCTGCGGCTGTGGCGCACGGGCGAATACCGCGTGGCTTTCCAGTTTCACGAGGGCGCGGAGCGCTACTCTACCTTCAGTACCCGCCCGGGCTACAGCAAGATGGACCTGTTCATCGGGCCGAACCTGGAAGTCTCCACCCAGCCTCGGCCCGAAGGGCTGATTCAGGCGCAGTAACGCCTGCTACAGGTACTCGGCTACCAGCACCACGTTTCGTTCGGCGCTGACAGCGGCGTTTGCCGTCATGGCGCGGATGACGCTGTCGGTACCGCCGGTGGCCGTGACTCCCGGACCCAGCGCATGCCCTTTGGTGTCCGTCAGCTGGTAGTGCTTGCTGGGCAGTGCGCCCCTCGGCTCGTTCAGTTGCAGGAACATTGCCTGGTTGCAGTGGCGCACCTGGACCTGGGCGCTGCTGGCGGTCGCGTCCGTCAGCTGGAATTGGCAGCCGTCTTCGACAACGGCGCCAGTGAACTGGACCACGCCGCCGGCGGCCATGAGCTGACTGCTGAATAGCGCGGCCAGTAGGGTGGTGCATCGCAGGGCAATCGGCATGTCGGCATTCCTCGCTCGGTAATGGCCGCCACGGAAGGGCGCGCCGTTTCCGAAGCTTCGGCGCTGGTGGAGATTTTTGTAGGGCAATTCTTCGATTTATTGCGTCGATTCGTGAATCGCATCAGGAATTGCCTGACGGATGCACCTAAGTGCTTGAAGTGCTTGTAACTTGCGAACAAGCCGCTACAATGGCGCGGCTCGCTGATCTGGCGAGATTCGCGATGGTGGCCCTGTCGGTCCCCCCGCAACGATTACTCGCTTACCTGGTCAGGTCCGGAAGGAAGCAGCCAAGGCGGGGACATTGTGTGCCGGGGTGTGGCTGGCGGGGCCGCCTCCATTTCAGGGTCAGGAAAATCGCTCCGTCGTCCCGGGCGTCGAGCACTGGCCATTGTGCAGCGCCGCATCCTTTCAGCGTCTCGTCACCTCAACGGCTTGGTCATCTCACCGATAGTGACTGAGGATCCGTTCGATCTCCCCGGAAGCCTTCAATGCCGCCAGCGCCGAAAGGACTTCGTCGGCGGGTTCTTCCGGGCTGTCCAGCACCAGGCATGACAGAGGGGTTTCCTCGATGATGCTGGCGGGTGTCAGGCGCTGATCCTGGGGTAAGGAACGGTTGAACCAGTCCAGGGCGATTTCGCTGCTGATTGCGTACGGGTAACGGCCAATTTGCAGCTTTTTCAGGACCAGCTCCTGGTTGCGCGCTTCGTCGCGGGTCGCCCGGCCACTGTCCAGCACCGGCTGCAAACGCGGGTAGTGGTAGCCGAGCACGGTACCGATGGCCTGGCCGGACAGGCTCTGCAGGTCGCCCTTGAGGCCGGCACGGCTGACCAGCAGGTCGCGCTGGGTCATCAGCGGTACGCTCCAGCGGTAATCGTGAAAGTCGTGCTCGGTCCAGGCCGGCGCTACGTAGCAGCGCACGTCCACCGTATGACTGAGCAATGCCTGTTCCACGCGGGCGCGGGGCAGGATATGAAAGACCGGCTCCCGGTGTACCTGGTGGGCGATCTCGGTGAACAGTTCGAGGAGAATGCCGCCGGTCAGCTTGCCGTCTTCGATTCGTGCCAGGGGCATCGCCCAGCTGTCGACCACCGAGAAGCGCAGGGGGCGTTCCTCGGCAAGGGCGGCGGCAGAGCTGAACAGCAGGGCAATGGCGAGCAGGCGCATCTAGACTCCGATGGCGGCGTGGTGGCGACACAATGCCTGTACGGATCGGGAGTTGCCAAGATGTACCAACGGCCAGAACGGACATCGGGTGCAATTTACGGTCCGCTTCGCTAGGATTAGCCCACTTCTGCTTACCTGTCGCGATGGATATCAATGAGTTATCAGGTTCTTGCCCGCAAATGGCGTCCGCGTTCGTTCCGCGAAATGGTCGGCCAGACCCATGTGCTCAAGGCCTTGATCAACGCGCTGGACAACCAGCGCCTGCACCACGCCTACCTGTTCACCGGTACCCGTGGCGTGGGCAAGACCACCATCGCGCGCATTCTGGCCAAGTGCCTGAATTGCGAGACCGGCGTCAGCTCGACTCCGTGCGGGCAGTGCTCGGTCTGCCGCGAGATCGATGAAGGTCGCTTCGTCGACTTGATCGAAGTCGACGCCGCGAGCCGCACCAAGGTCGAGGACACCCGCGAGCTGCTCGATAACGTGCAGTACTCGCCGACCCGTGGGCGCTACAAGGTCTACCTGATCGACGAAGTGCACATGCTCTCCAGCCACAGCTTCAACGCCCTGTTGAAGACCCTGGAGGAGCCGCCGCCCCACGTGAAGTTCCTGCTCGCCACCACCGACCCGCAGAAGCTGCCGGTCACCATTCTCTCGCGCTGCCTGCAGTTCTCCCTGAAGAACATGCCGCCGGAGCGGGTGGTGGAGCACCTGACCCACGTGCTGGGCGCCGAGAACGTTCCCTTCGAGGAAGATGCCCTGTGGCTGCTCGGCCGCGCCGCCGACGGCTCCATGCGCGATGCCATGAGCCTCACCGACCAGGCCATCGCCTTCGGCGAGGGCAAGGTGCTGGCCGCCGACGTGCGCGCCATGCTCGGTACCCTGGATCATGGCCAGGTCTACGGCGTGCTCCATGCCTTGCTTGAAGGCGATGCCCGCGCGCTGCTCGAAGCGGTGCGCCACCTGGCCGAGCAAGGCCCGGACTGGGGCGGCGTGCTGGCTGAAATGCTCAACGTGCTGCACCGCGTGGCCATCGCCCAGGCGCTGCCCGAGGCGGTGGACAATGGCCAGGGCGACCGCGACCGCGTGTTGGCGCTGGCCCAGGCATTGCCCGCCGAGGACGTGCAGTTCTACTACCAGATGGGCCTGATCGGCCGACGCGACCTGCCGCTGGCGCCCGACCCCCGTGGCGGCTTCGAGATGGTGCTGCTGCGTATGCTGGCCTTCCGCCCGGCCGATGCCGAGGGCGCACCGAGGTCCCCACTAAAGGACCTGGGGATCAGCAAGGCCACGGCTGATTCCAACCCGAACCCAGTGGCCGGCGCCGCCGTTGCGGCGCCGGTTGCATCCATTGCTCCGCCGCCCGTTGCCGCGCCTGCTGCTCCGGTAGCCGAGGTCGCGCCGGCTGCCGCCGTGCTTCAGCCACAAGCGGCTCCGGCTCCGGTCGTGGAGGCTGAGCCTGTTGCTGCTCCTGCGCCGGTGGTCGAATCGGCTCCTGTTCCGGTCGAACCCCTGCCGGAAGTGGCCGTCGTGGCCGAGCCTGTTGCGCCCGCCGTCGAGCCGGAACCGCCCGTTGCCGAGGCGCCGGTCGACCTGCCGTGGGACGAGCCCGCCGCGCCGGTTGCCGTCGCTCCCGCGCCAGTCGAGCCTGCTGCACCTGCACCTGCACCTGCACCTGCACCTGCTGCGGCTGCGCCTGCTCCGGCGCCGGTTGAAGCGCCCGCTCCAGTCGTGGCCGAGGCCACGGCCGAAGATGACGATCGCGACGACGAGCCGCCGCCCGCCGAGGACTACTACGAAGTCGACATGGAGTCCTACGGCTACCTGGAGAGCGAAGCGCAGCAGGAGGCCGTCGAGCCGGAACCCGAGCCCGCTGCCATGCCTGCGACCGGTCTCGCCGCCGAGTGGCTGGAGCTGTTCCCGCGCCTGGGCCTGGCCGGCATGACCGCCAGCATCGGCGCCAACTGCACCCTGGTGGCGGTGGACGGCGACAACTGGCACCTGCACCTGGACCCGGGGCAGAGCGCGCTGTTCAACCCCAACCAGCAGCGTCGCCTGAACGATGCGCTGAACCAGTTCCACGGCCGTACCCTGACCCTGCAGGTGACCCTGCAGAAGCCCGAGCAGGAAACCCCGGCCCAGGCCGCCGCGCGCAAGCGCGCCGAGCGTCAGCGCCAGGCCGAGGCATCCATCGCCGCCGACCCCTACGTGCTGCAGATGAAACAACAGTTCGCCGCGGTCGTCCGCGACGGTACCATCGAACCCCTGGAGGCGAAGGCTTGACCGCCTGCGCCGACGACTGAACGAATCGAGGAACTCGACATGATGAAAGGTGGCATGGCCGGCCTGATGAAGCAGGCCCAGCAGATGCAGGAAAAGATGCAGAAGATGCAGGAAGAGCTGGCCAACGCCGAAGTGACCGGCCAGTCCGGCGCCGGCCTGGTGAGTGTGGTGATGACCGGTCGCCACGACGTCAAGCGCGTCAGCCTCGACGACAGCCTGATGCAGGAGGACAAGGAAATCCTCGAAGACCTGATCGCCGCCGCGGTGAACGATGCCGTGCGCAAGATCGAGCAGAACAACCAGGAGAAGATGTCCGGCATGACTGCTGGCATGCAGCTCCCGCCCGGCTTCAAGATGCCATTCTGATCCACGCGTTATCCTGATCTGTAGGAGCGAGCTTGCTCGCGAACGCTCTTCCAGCCCTCGTGGCTCGGCAAGGGTTCGCGAGCAAGCTCGCTCCTACAGTCGTTCTAACCTTCCAGAAACCTGAGATTGCCGCATGAGCTTCAGCCCGCTGATCCGCCAACTGATCGACGCCCTGCGCATCCTGCCCGGAGTGGGGCAGAAGAGTGCCCAGCGCATGGCGCTGCAGCTGCTGGAGCGTGACCGCAGCGGCGGCCTGCGCCTGGCCCAGGCGCTGACCCAGGCGATGGAGGGCGTTGGCCACTGCAAGCAATGCCGTACCCTGTCCGAAGACGAGTTCTGCCCCCAGTGCTCCGACCCGCGCCGCGACGACAGCCTGCTGTGCGTGGTGGAGGGCCCGCTGGACGTGTTCGCCGTCGAGCAGACCGGTTATCGCGGGCGCTATTTCGTGCTCAAGGGCCATCTCTCGCCGCTGGACGGCCTCGGCCCGGAAGCCATCGGCATTCCCGAGCTGGAAGCGCGGATCAAGGCCGGCAGTTTCAGCGAGGTCATCCTCGCCACCAACCCGACGGTGGAAGGCGAGGCGACCGCCCATTACATCGCCCAGCTGCTCGGTGGCGGCGGCCTGGTCCTGTCGCGCATCGCCCATGGCGTACCGCTGGGCGGCGAACTGGAGCTGGTGGACGGCGGCACCCTGGCACACGCCCTGGCGGGCCGCCGCCCCATCAGTCATTAAGTTCGCGCCAGGCGCTCCAGCGCCGGTGCGTCCATTTCGTAGGCCAACCATTTCCGTTCGCGCCGGCCGCCAAGGCGTCCGTAGAAGCGCTCGGCCGCGTCGTTGCCGGCCAGGACGTCCCAGAGCAGCCGTCCAGCGCCCCGGTCCCGTGCCCAGCTCGCCACACACTGCATGAGCCGCTCACCGATTCCGCGGTTGCGTCCATTCTCCGCGACATACAGTTCCTTCAGCCGCACAGTCGGGCGCAGGTCGTAGGTGAAAGGAATGCTCAGCGCGACGGCATAGCCCTGCAGCGTGTCCGATTCGGCGACGAACACCTGGCATTGCGCTGCCGGCCCGAAAGCGCGGAGGTGCAATGCTTCGGCGTCCACCGCGAACTCGTCGAGATACCCCTCGAACGCCGCCAGCGCGCGCATCAGTTCGAGCAGGGCCGGAACATCCTCCGGCCTTGCCGTGCGGACCTTCAGCATGCGCAGGCGATGCCTTCGCCACCCTGGCGCAGTGGGTCGCCTGTTACGCCGACCAGGGCCAGGCCTTCATCTAGCCAACCAGTCACGCCACCGATCATCTCTTTCACCGGCAGGCCCAGTGCGGCGAGCTTCGCGGCTGCGCGGTGCACGCCGTTGCAGTGCGGGCCGGCGCAATAGACGACGAACAGGGTGCCAGACGGAAACTGCGCCATGCGCCGCGCATCGATCTCCCGTGTGGGCAGGTTCAGCGCGCCGGGCACATGGCCGCGGGCGAAGGCGGCGGCGTTGCGCACATCCAGCAGGACGAAATCCTGTTCGCCGTTCCGCAGGGCGTGGTTGACGTCCGAGCAGTCGGTCTCGAAGGCCAGCCGGCGGCTGAAGTGGGCGAGGGCATCGGTGGGCAGGGCGGCGGGGATCTGGCTGACAAGGCTGGGCATGGTGAGGCTCCTGTGGAAGAGGGAGCCACTGTAAGACTGGCTAAAAGACCGCTACAGTGGCGCTCTGGACAGTGATCGGAAGTTTTCCGCCAAATGCAGCGTGATCCCCTGGAGGTCGCCGTTCTCGCCTACGACGGCCTGTGCACCTTCGAATTCGGCATCGCCGTGGAAATCTTCGGCCTGCCGCGCCCGGAGTTCGATTTTCCCTGGTATCGCCAGCGCATCGTTGCTGTGGACGAGGGACCGATGCGCGCGCTGGGTGGCGTGCGGGTGCTGGCCGACGCCGGCCAGGAGGCGATGGCGACGGCCGGCACCATCATCGTTCCCGGCTGGCGCAATCGCGCCGAGGCGCCACCGGCCGCGCTGGTCGCGGCACTGCAAAGGGCATATGCCGAAGGCGCTCGGTTGCTCTCGATCTGCTCCGGCGTCTTTGTCCTGGCCGCTTCCGGGCTGCTCGATGGCCAGCGGGCGACCACGCACTGGCGCTATTCCCGGGAGTTGGCCGAGCGATTCCCCGCCATCGAGGTCGATGCCCAGGTGCTCTATGTGGATGCCGGTCAAGTGATCACTTCCGCCGGCAGCGCGGCCGGTATCGACGCCTGCCTGCATCTGGTGGCGCGGGATTTCGGCGCGCAGGTCGCCAACACCGTCGCGCGCCGGCTGGTGATGTCGCCGCAGCGCGGAGGCGGACAGGCGCAGTTCATTCCCGCGCCGGTGGCGAAGGCGTCCCGGCATGACCTCGCTGGGCTGCTGGATTGGGCCCGGCAGCGGCTGGACCGGTCGATTTCCGTGGGCGAGCTGGCGGGCCGCATGGCAATGAGCGAGCGCACCTTCCTGCGCCGTTTCAGCGAAGCGACCGGCATGACGCCCAAGGCCTGGCTGCAGCACGAGCGCATGCTTCGCGCCCGCGAGCTGCTGGAGAGCAGCGCTGACAGCGTCGAGCGGATCGCCGAGCAATGCGGCTTCGGCACCGTGGAAAGCTTCCGCAACGCGTTCCGTAGCGCGGCGGGGGTAGCACCTTCGGCGTACCGCGAGCGGTTCGGGACGGCGCATCTGTCCTAGCCGATGGCGGGTGTCTCGCCTTGTAAACCAAGCAAGCGCTCGGTAAGTTTTCAGGCAAATCGCCTGGAGCCTTGCCATGTCCGTGTTCACCGAATACTTCGATGACAGCCACCGCCTGGTCCGCGACAGCGTGCGGCGCTTCGTCGAGCGGGAAATCCTGCCCCACGTCGCCGAGTGGGAGGAAGCCGAAGAATTTCCCCGCGAGCTGTACCGCAAGGCGGGCGAGGCCGGCATCCTCGGCATCGGCTACCCCGAAGCGCTGGGCGGCAGCCACGAGGGCGACCTGTTCGCCAAGGTGGCGGCCAGCGAGGAGTTGATGCGTTGTGGCTCCGGAGGGTTGGTGGCGGGCCTGGGCTCGCTGGACATCGGCCTGCCGCCGCTGATCAAGTGGGGCCGCCCGGAGCTGCGCGAGCGCATCGCGCCGCAGGTCCTGTCCGGCGAGAAGATCATGGCGTTGGCGGTCACCGAGCCGTCCGGCGGCTCCGACGTTGCCAGCCTGAAGACCCGCGCCGTGCGCGATGGTGACCACTACCGTGTAAGCGGCAGCAAGACCTTCATCACCAGCGGCGTGCGCGCCGACTACTACACCGTGGCCGTGCGCACCGGCGGCGACGGCTTCGGCGGCGTCAGCCTGTTGCTGGTGGAGAAGGGCACGCCGGGCTTCAGCGTCAGCCGCAAGCTGAAGAAGATGGGCTGGTGGGCCTCCGACACCGCCGAGCTGTTCTTCGATGATTGCAAGGTGCCCGCGCAGAACCTGATCGGCGCCGAGAACATGGGCTTCGCCTGCATCATGGCGAACTTCCAGAGCGAGCGCCTGGCGCTGGCGATCATGGCCAACATGACCGCGCAGCTGGCGCTGGACGAAGCCCTGGCCTGGTGCCGCGAGCGTGAGGCCTTCGGCAAGCCGATCGGCAAATTCCAGGTGCTCAAGCATCGGCTGGCGGAGATGGCCACCCAGGTCGAAGTTTCCCGCGAGTTCACCTACCGCCAGGCGGCGAAGATGGCCGCCGGCAAGAGCGTGATCAAGGAAATCTCCATGGCCAAGAACTTTGCTACCGACGTCGCCGACCGGGTGACCTACGACGCGGTACAGGCCCTGGGCGGCATGGGCTACATGCGCGAGAGCCTGGTGGAGCGGCTGTACCGCGACAACCGCATCCTCTCCATCGGCGGCGGTACGCGGGAGATCATGAATGAGATCATTGCCAAGCAGATGGGGCTGTAGGAGAGCGTGCCAGTGGGGTTGTTCTGTAGGAGCGAGCTTGCTCGCGAACCTGCCCCGCTGCGAGATTCGTTCGCGAGCAAGCTCGCTCCTACGAAAAGCTAGACGCGTGCGCCAGCGGCCTGGCTCCGTCGCCAGGCCGCTGGCGGGCAGCCGTATTCGCGGCGAAAGGCACGGCTGAAGGCCGTGTCCGTCTGGTAGCCGACATCTTCGGCGATGCGCGCCAGCGGGGCGTTGCTGCCGCGCAGCAGGTTGGCGGCCAGAAGCATCCGCCACTGGGTCAGGTACTGCATGGGCGGGCAGCCGACCAGACACTGGAAGCGCTCGGCCAGCACCGAGCGCGAGGTGCCGGCGCGGCGAGCCAGCTCTTCCAGGCTCCAGGCGTGGGCGGGCGACTTGTGCAACTCGCCGAGGGCGCAGCCGACGATGCGGTCGTGCAGTCCGGCCAGCCAGCCGATGTGATCTTCACCTTGCTGCGCCATGTACAGGCGCAGCACTTCGATGAACAGCACTTCCGCCAGCTTGGCCAATACACCGGCGCCGCCGGGACGGGGCGAGCGCGCCTCGGCCAGGGCGTAGCGCACCGAGGACTCCAGCCAGGCGCCCGCGGCGGACCCGCGCACATTGACCTTCACCAGGGCCGGCAGGCCCGCCAGCAGCAGCCGGGCCAGTCGGGCGTCGCAGGCCAGGTAGCCGCACACCAGCCGGGTCGTCGCGCCGCCACCGCCGTAGCTCAATTGACGGGGGCGGCGAGCGAGCACCGCTCCCAGCTGCGCACCGCTGGCTGGCGGCACGCCGGGCTGCGACGTCATGCGGTGGGCGTGGCCCTGGGGAAACAGTACCGCGTCGCCGGCCACCAGCTTTTCCGGTACGGCCTTGCCCATCTCGACGAAGCATTCGCCCTCGGTGATCAGGTGGAAGATCACCAATTGTTCGGCACCGGGCTCCAGCAGCTCCACCACCGAGTCGGCGCGGGGCGACTGGTAGCACCAGGGGGCGGTGAAGCGCGCATTGATGAAGATCGCGCCCACCAGCCGCACCACGCGCAGGGTTTCCGACAGGGCATCCATCAATCGGCTCCACTGTCGATATCCAGGCGCACCGGGCGTTCGAGGCTTTGCTGGGCGGCGAGGTTGGTTTCCGAGCTCATGGAGTGTCCCTCCGAGCAGGGCTTTCTCCAAAGTCTGGGCGTGAAAGCGAAGCTGCGGCGGGCCGCCGGACGATCGGGCAGGGAAGGCCGACGCTGGAGCAGGACTGCATCCGGCGCTCGGCGCAGTATGAAGGTGCGGGAGGTTGCGGTCCCCGTCCGTTCCCACCCACCGGAGAATGTCATGCCCAAGTTCGTTATCGAGCGCGAAATCCCTGGCGCCGGCACCCTGTCCGAGCGCGATTTCAAAGCCATCGCGCAGAAGTCCTGCAAAGTCCTGAATCAGCTCGGCCCACAGATCCAATGGCTGCACAGCTACGTGGTCGCCGACCGCATCTACTGCGTGTACATCGCCCCCGACGAGGCCACCGTGCGTGAGCACGCGAGCCTCGGTGGATTCCCGGCGAACCGGATATCGCAGGTCGTCAACATCATCGACCCGACCACCGCCGAATGAGCGCGCCTGCACGGCCTGGAGATGCACAGATGAGCACCGCCGTAGATCTCAATGCCCTGAAACAACGCCAGATGGCCACCTGGGCCAGCGGCGACTACGCCGTGATCGGCACCACCCTGCAGATCGTCGGCGAACGCCTTGCCGAAGCCTGTGACCTGCTTTGCGACGAGCGGGTGCTGGATGTCGCCGCCGGCAACGGCAATGCCACCCTGGCGGCGGCCCGGCGCGGTTGCCGGGTCGTGTCCACCGACTATGTGCCGCGCCTGCTGGAACTGGGCGCCGAGCGCGCCCGAGCCGAGCATCTGGACGTGGAGTTCCGCGAGGCCGATGCCGAAGCCTTGCCCTTCGAGGCGGGCAGCTTCGACGCTGTCGTCTCGACCTTCGGCGTGATGTTCACCCCCGACCAGCCGAAGGCGGCTGCGGAGCTGGCGCGGGTCTGCCGTTCCGGTGGGCGCATCGGCCTGGCCAACTGGACGCCGGAAGGCTTCATCGGGCAACTGTTCAAGGTGCTCTCGGGCTACGTGCCGCCGGCTGCCGGCGTACGTCCGCCGTCGGCCTGGGGGCGGGAGGAGAATCTGCGCGAGCTGTTCGGCGATTCGATCAGCGAATTGCGTGCCTCGCGGCAGATCTTCAACTTCCGCTATCGCTCGGCGGCGCATTTCATCGAGGTCTTCCGCGACTGGTACGGCCCGCTGCACAAGGCCTTTGCCAGCCTGCCCGAGGCTGAGGCGAAAGGGCTGGAACGCGACCTGACGCATCTGCTGGAGGCGAGCAATCGTGCCGGCCCGTCGTCACTGGTGGTGCCCAGCGAGTATCTGGAGGTGGTGCTGACCCGCCGCTGAATCGACGCAAAAAAACGGCGCCCACCCAGGGGTAGCGGGTGGGCGCCGGTCCGAGAGAGAAAAGGGGGGCTTACTTGGCCTCGACGCCTTCAGCACCCTGCTTGCGCTTGGGCTTGGGGGCGAAGCGCTTGGCCAGGCCCATGCTGACGGTGACCACTTTCTGGTACCAGACCGGCAGCAGGCGCAGCATCACGTCGATGGCGTGGGCGTCCGGGCCGATCAGGATGCGCCGCGAGTCGCGCTCCACGCCACGGATGATCACCTGCGCGGCTTTCTGCGGGGTGGTGCGCAGTAATTGGTCGTTGAACTGGGTGCGCGCGGCTTCCGCGTTCTGGCCGGTGACCTTGACCATGCTGTCGTTCATCCGCGCAGTCTTGGCGATGTTGGTCTTGATCCCGCCGGGATGCACGCAGCTCGCGGAGACGCCGCTGCGCTCCATGTCCAGTTCCTGGCGCAACGACTCGGTGAAACCGCGCACGGCGAACTTGGTGGCGTTGTAGGCGCTCATGCCTGGCTGGGAGAACAGGCCGAACACGCTGGAGACGTTGACCACGTGGCCGTCGCCGGAGGCCTTCAGGTGCGGCAGGAAGGCCTTGGTGCCGTAGACCACGCCCCAGAAGTTGATGTTGGTGATCCACTCGTACTCTTCGTAGTCGCTGGCTTCCACGGTGCCGGCGTGGGCGACGCCAGCGTTGTTGAACACCAGGTTGACCTTGCCGTGCTCGCGGGCAGCCTTGTCCGCCCAGGCGTGTACCTGCTCGCGGTCGGCGACGTTCACTGTGTCGATGGAGACGCGTACGCCGCTGGACGTGAGCAACTGGCGGGTTTCCTCCAGGCCGGAGGCGTTCACGTCCGCCAGCGCCAGGTGGCAGCCACGGGAGGCCAGTTCGATGGCCAGGGCGCGGCCGATGCCGGAGCCCGCGCCGGTGATGGCGGCGACTTTGTTCTCGAAGTTCTTCATGCCGGCACCTCCTCGGCGTGGCGTTGCGGTTGGACGACGGGGCTGCTCAGGGGTTTGGCCTTCAGATGATAGGCGGACGGGTCGAACTGGCTGGTCAGCGCGCGGAAGCGCCAGGTGAAGCCCGGCCACAGGGTGCAGTTGCGCCCGCTCACCGGGTGCAGGTACCAGCTCATGCAGCCGCCGGTATTCCACACGCTGTGGTTGAGGCCGCGCTGCAGCTTCTCGTTCCAGCGCTCCTGCACCTCTTGCTTCACTTCGACGCTATGCAGCTCGCGGCGGTCCATCAGCTTGATGGCGCCCAGCACGTAGGCGATCTGCGATTCGATCATGTAGACCATGGAGTTGTGGCCCAGGCCGGTGTTCGGGCCCATCAGGAAGAACAGGTTGGGGAAGCCACGGGTCATGGTGCCCTTGTAGGCTTCGGGGCCGTTCTGCCAGGTGTCGAGCAGGTCCATGCTGTTCTTGCCGAACACCACGCCGCGCGGGATCGGGTCGTTGGCGGTGAAGCCGGTGCCGAAGATGATGGCGTCCACCTGCCGCTCGCGGCCGTCGCTGGTGATGATGCTGTTCGACTTGATCTCGCGGATGCCGTCGACGATCACCGAGGCGTTGGAGGCGGCCAGCGCCGGGTAGTAGTTGTGCGACATAAGCACGCGCTTGCAGCCGATGGTGTAGTCGGGGGTCAGCTTGCGGCGCAGGTCCGGGTCCTTGATCTGCTGGCGGATGAAGCGCTCGGCCAGCCTGCCCACCAGCTTCATTGCCCAGGGCGCGAAGGTGAAGCCCAGCACGCGGCCTTCGAGCATGCTGTAGAGCGCGCCGCGCCAGAGTTTCTGCACGGCCGGGAAGTGGCGGAAGCGTGCGCGTTCCTTCTCGCTGATGGCGCGATCGGGCTTGGGCAGGATCCACGGTGCGGTGCGCTGGTAGAGGTCGAGCTTGGCCACCAGCGGCTGGATTTCCGGGACGAACTGGATTGCGGAGGCGCCGGTGCCGATCACGGCGACGCGCTTGCCCTTGAGGTCGTAATCATGGTCCCACTGCTGGGAGTGGAAGGCCTTGCCCTGGAAGTTCTCCAGGCCCTTGAGCGCCGGGATCGAGGGGATCGACAGGGCGCCCATGCCCGAGACCACGGCCTTGGCGGTGTAGTGGTTGCCAGCGGCGTCGAACAGGTGCCAGAGCTGCTGCTCGTCGTTCCATTCGAAGCGCAGCATCTCGGTATTGAGCAGGGTCTTGTCTTCCAGGCGGTACTTCTTCCAGCAGTTCTCAAGGTACGCGCGGATTTCCGGCTGGCGGGCGAACATGCGCGTCCAGTCCGGATTCGGCTCGAAGGAGAAGGAGTAGACATGGGATTGCACGTCGCAGGCGCAGCCCGGGTAGTTGTTGACCCGCCAGGTACCGCCGACGCCGGCGTCCTTCTCGAACAGCAGGAAGTCGTTCTCGCCTTCCTGCTTCAGGCGGATCGCCATGCCCAGCCCGGAAAACCCGGTGCCGATAATGGCGACTTTGCAGTGTCTGCTCGGGGCAGTCTTAGGTTGGGTACCCATAGCCAAGCTCCTGTTATGATTGTTGCTGGCGTATACAACTGTCTACGTGCTACGAATGTAGACATCTGTATACCTCTGCAACAGCCAACCTAAGATGGGGTCGGGCACGAATCTCATGGAAATCGGACAGGACGAACGACCGGCGGAAGCCGCGGGCAAGCGGGCGTTGATGGATGCGGCGTTGCGCCTGGCGTCGGGCCGGCGCAGCCTGAGCAGTCTGGGGCTGCGCGAGCTGGCGCGGGAAGCGGGGTTGAATCCCAACACCTTCTACCGGCACTTCGACGATGTGGACGACCTGGGCCTGGCGATCATCCGCGACATCGCTACCCAGTTGCGCCAGCCGCTGCGCGACCTGCGCCGCGAAGCCGCCGAGCGCGCGCAACCGGGGCAGGGCGCCGCCAGCGTGCCCTTCGGTCTGGACCTGGAGCGAGGCCTGCGGGTGACGCGAGAAACCGTGCGGCTGTTCTTCGACTTCGTCGAGCGCCACCCGGAGGCCTTCATCATCGGCATGCGCGAGCTGCATGGCCCGTCGCCGGTCCTGCGCGCGGCGCTGGCACGGGTGATGGACGAGTTTGGCGAGGACATGGCCGAGGACATCCGCCAGTTCCACCTGCTTCCGGAGATCGACGAGGGCGAGTTGAACCAGTTGTCGCGCTTGATCAGCCGGCAGCTGTTCCAGCAATCGCTGGATTATCTGGAACGCCCGCCGGAGCAGCGCACGGAGCTCTGCGCCCTGGCCGGGCGACAAATCCTGTTGCTCTTCACCGGCGTTGCGGTGCTGCAGACCTTCGGCATGCTGGCTAGGCTCTGAGTCTTCTTTCGCGTTACCGGGTTGCCCTGTGCAGGAGAGTGCCATGTTGCCCTTGCCCCTGTTCGGCGGCTGCGCCTGCGGCGCGGTGCGCTACCGGGTGGATGTCGAGCCTGCGGAAACCGGCTACTGCCACTGCCGCATCTGCCAGAAATCCAATGCCGCGCCGGCGGTGCCCTGGGCGGTGATTCCGCTGACGGGGTTCCAGTATCTGCCCGGTGAACTGGGCATGTGGCGCTCCAGTGAGGAGGGCGAGCGGCGCTTCTGCGTGAAGTGCGGCATGCCGCTGGAGTTTCGCGTGCGTGATGGCGAGACGGTGGGGCTCAACAGCGTGACCCTGGACGAGCCGGAGCTGGTGAAGCCGCAATGCCATATCTGGTGTTCGTCGCAGTTGTCGTGGTTCGACACAGTTGACGATCTGCCGCGCCGGCAGGAGGGCTGACGCCACCCGCGGTGACGGCTATTGCTTTCGAAGGAGCAACCGTCTTCTTCCGGACGGTCTGCGCCTGGGCTTTCCCTCACCCTAGCCCTCTCCCGGAGGGAGAGGGGACCGTTCGGTGCAGGACGAAACCTTGGCGTCAGCCGGCTCGGACTACCCCCTCTCCCTTTGGGAGAGGGCAGGGGTGAGGGGCTCTTGATCTCGTAGGAGCGGACCTTGTCCGCGAAGGGCTCGCTACCGCTGAAAGGCATCGCGGAGAAGGTCCGTTCCTGCGAAATGCCTTGGCATGAAGACTGTGCCGCGCCACGAAAACGCCAGGTAATGCCTGGCGTTTTCGTTCCAGCGTGAAGATCAGCCCGCGAAATCCAGTTGGTCCTTCCAGCGGGTTTCCAGCGCCTTGGTGTCATGATCGAAGGGATGGAAGCCGGGGCGGAAATAATCCAGCCACGGACGGATCAGGTTGACGAAGTAGCCCCGACGCGGGTGCAGCAGCACGCCCAGGCCGTGCTTCCAGCTGCGCCAGTTGAACAGCTGGCCGTCACGGCGCAGCAGGTTGATCTGGAAGCCGGCGATGACGCCGAGGAAGATCACGGTGGTCAGCAGCATCACCGCGGTACGGGTGAAGTAGCCGCCGTAGACCTGCTGGTAGACGTCATAGGCTACCGCCTTGTGCTCGTTTTCCTCGACAGCGTGCCACATCCACAGCTTGTACATCTTGTCCGACTTCATCTGGCTGCTGAGGTCTTCGCGCTTGAGTAGCTGCTCGGCCATGGTCGCGGTGAAATGCTCAAGGGCGCAGGTGATCGCCAGCTGGTGCTTCTTGGTGGTGACCTTGCTGATGCTTTCCAGCAGGACCTTGATGCGCAGTTCCAGGGTCTCCAGGTCGATGCCGTGCTCGTCGGCGTACTCGTTGTAGGCCGCGTGCTCCTTGGAGTGCATGGCTTCCTGGCCGATGAAGGCGCTGACGTCCTTCTGCAGTTGCGGGTCCTGAATGCGCTCGCGCACGGCGCGCACGCTGTCGACGAAGAACTTCTCGCCATAGGGGAACAGCGAGGACAGGTTGTTCATGAAGTGGGTCATGAAGGGTTGCCCATCCCACCAGTATTTCGGCGTTTCGCTGAAGCTGAAATCCATGCGGCGGACTGGGAAGTTGGCGCGGATCGGCGTGGTGCTGGCGTTCATGACTAACTCCTTGTTGTTGTGCGGGAGGGTGGCGCGCGGCAGGGGCGGCGACCCGGGCAGGCCCTGTCGTTAGTTCGCTATGCCACCTCGGAATGTGTCATTAGCTGATGTCATGTTCGGAGTCTTGTCGGACAATCGCCAGGTCATATCCGGTCATGGGCGGGTCTGATCAGGCCAAACGGGCCACGACCAGCCATTGGATGGGGCCTCTGCTTGCAGTGGGGCGGAAACGAAAACGGGCGCCTGGGCGCCCGTTTCCTACCGATAGCGGTCTGTCACTGCTCGTCGAGGGCGAAGGCAGTCAGGCTGTAGGTGGGGATCTGCGCGTCGTTGAGCTTGGTCGAACCACCCAGCTCCGGCAGGTCGATGATCGCGGCGGCCTCGAACACGCTGGCGCCCATGCGGCGTACCAGTTGCGCTGCGGCCAGCAGGGTGCCGCCGGTGGCGATCAGGTCATCGAAGATCAGCACGTTGTCGCCTTCGCACAGGCTGTCGGCGTGGACTTCCAGCAGGGCCTCGCCGTACTCGGTCTCGTAGGCCTGGGAGAGCACGTCGGCCGGCAGCTTGCCGCGCTTGCGGAACAACACCAGGGGCTTGTTCAGCTCGTAGGCGATGATCGAGCCGATCAGGAAGCCGCGCGCATCCATGGCGCCGATGTGGGTGAAGTCGGCCTCGACGTAGCGCTGGATGAAGCTGTCGGCGACGAAGCGCAGGGCTCGCGGCGACTGGAACAGCGGGGTGATGTCACGGAACATGACGCCGGGCTTGGGAAAGTCGGGAACGGCACGGATCACGGACTTCAGGTCGAGTTGGTTGAGGATCATGCTGGTTGTGCACCTGATGGACGCGGAGTTTTCAAGGGCGGAAGTATAACGGGCCCGCCAGTTGGCGAGCCCGTTTTCGATGACCGGAAAGTCAACCGATCGATCAGCTTTCCAGCTGGCCCCCAGCCAGGGCGCACAGCTCGATGGAGTCGAGGATGTGCACTTCCTTGCCTTCGGCGGCGATCAGGCCGTTCTGCTGGAAGCGGGTGAACACGCGGGAGACGGTTTCCACCGCCAGGCCCAGGTAGTTGCCGATCTCGTTGCGCGACATGGCCAGGCGGAACTGCTGGGCCGAGAAGCCGCGGGCGCGGAAGCGTGCGGAGAGGTTCACCAGGAAGGTGGCGATGCGCTCGTCGGCGGTCTTCTTCGACAGCAGCATCATCATTTGCTGGTCGTCGCGGATTTCGCGGCTCATCACCCGCAGCAGCTGGCGGCGCAGTTGCGGCAGTTGCTCGGACAGCTCGTCCAGGCGCTCAAAGGGAATCTCGCACACCGAGGTGGTTTCCAGTGCCTGGGCCGACACCGGGTAGCTCTCGGTGTCCATGCCGGAGAGGCCGACCAGTTCGCTGGGCAGGTGGAAGCCGGTGATCTGTTCCTCGCCGCCGTCGGTGATGCTGAAGGTCTTCAGCGCACCGGAGCGCACCGCGAAGACGGAGCCGAAAGCGTCGCCCTGGCGGAACAGGAATTCGCCTTTCTTCAGCGGTCGGCCGCGCTTGACGATTTCATCCAGGGCATCCATGTCGTTGGTGTTCAGCGACAGGGGCAGGCAAAGGGGCGCCAGGCTGCAATCCTTGCAGTGTGCTTGGGGTAGGGCGCGCACTTTGATGGTTTCGGCCATAGGGAGTTCCTTGAGTGGGTAGGCACACAAAAACGAAGGGTACCCCAGTCGGAGGACTCGGCGCCAGTTGCCGACCTGTCTGAATCGGCCGTTTGAGCGAAGGAGGGGGTGGCGCGGGAAGGCTTCGAAACAGCTCGAGGCTGTCCGAAGAGGGCCGATTCAGGGCTGTTCCTACATGCTCAGGTGTCGGACATATCCTGTTGCAACGGGTGCGACAGTCGGCCTCGGCCGTCTGTCGCGTTGCCGGGCGGGTCAGATGACCCGCGAGAAGCGTTGCAGGTTCTGTGTCGGCAGGTAGCGGTCGAACAGCATGCAGAGGCTGCGTACCAGCAACCGGCCCGAGGCGCTGACATCGATGCCGCGCGGGCTGAGGCTGATCAGGCCGTCGGCGGCGAAGCGTTCCAGCTCCGGCCAGATTTCGTTGAAGTAGCCACGGAAGTCGATGTTGTAGAGCTCTTCGATCTCCTCGAAGGCCAGCTGGAAGTGGCAGATCAGTTGCTGGATCACCGCGCGGCGGATGATGTCGTCCTTGTTGCAGTGCAGGCCGCGACGGGTGGCGAGTTGGCTCTGGTCCAGCGAGCTCTGGTAGTCGGCGATGTCGCTGCTGTTCTGGCTGTAGAGGTCGCCGATCTGGCTGATCGCCGAGACGCCGAGCCCGACCAGGTCGCAATGGCCATGGGTGGTGTAGCCCTGGAAGTTGCGTTGCAGGGTGCCGTCTTCCTGGGCCATGGACAGCTCGTCGTCCGGCAGGGCGAAGTGATCCATGCCGATGTAGCGGTAGCCGGCGGCTTCCAGCTGTTCGGTGGTGCGCTGGAGCATTTCCAGTTTCTGCCCGGGGGAGGGCAGGTCGTCGGCGTTGATCCGGCGTTGCGGCATGAAGCGTTCCGGCAGGTGCGCGTAGTTGAACACCGAGAGCCGGTTGGGCTGCAGGGCGATGACCTGTTCGACGGTGTGGGCGAAGCTGTCGGGGTTCTGCTTGGGCAGGCCGTAGATCAGGTCGATGTTGATCGAGCGGTACTGCAGCGTACGTGCCGCGTCGATGATGGCGCGGGTTTCGTCGAGGCTCTGCAGGCGGTTCACGGCCTGCTGCACTTCCAGGTTGAAGTCCTGTACGCCGAGGCTGATGCGATTGAAGCCCAGCTCGCGGAGCAGGCCCATGGTCGACCAGTCGGCCTCGCGCGGGTCGATCTCGATGCCGTAGTCGCCGGAGTCGTCGTCCAGAAGGTGGAAATGCGTGCGCAACTGGCCCATCAGCTCGCGCAACTGGCCGGAGCTGAGGAAGGTCGGGGTGCCGCCGCCGAAGTGCAGTTGCTCGACCTGCTGCGCTCGCCCCAGGTGACGGCTGACGATCTCGATCTCGCGGATCAGCCGGGCGAGGTAGGGCACGCTGCGGCCGCGGTCCTTGGTGATGACCTTGTTGCAGGCGCAGTAGTAGCAGATGTTCGCGCAGAACGGGATGTGCACGTAGAGCGAGAGCGGGCGCTGTGCCTTCTGGCTATCGCGCAGCGCGTGCAGCAGGTCGAAGGGGCCGACGCCTTCGTGGAACTGCACGGCTGTGGGATAGGAGGTGTAGCGCGGGCCGGACAGATCGTAGCGGCGGATCAGATCTGCGTCCCAGCGAATATTGTCGAGCATGCCGAGGTCCCCGGTTGGCGAGCTTTTCCTGCGCAGTCTAGGGAGAGTCCGACAGAGGCCTGTTGACCTGTATCAAGCGGCTTTGTGGTGGGTATGGCCGGTGCTGGCGTGCATCTCGTGGCCCATGATCCATGCCTGGTGCGGACCGGGCAGGGTCCAGAGGCCGAAGAGGATGACCAGGATGCCGCCGGCCATGCGCACGCTGCGTTTGCGCAGCAGGGCGGTGATGCGCTCCGCCGCAAGGCCGGTGGCCAGCAGCACCGGCCAGGTGCCCAGGCCGAAGGCGAGCATCAGCAGCGCGCTGTCCACCGCCGAGCCCTGGCTGGTGGCCCACAGCAGGGTGCTGTAGACCAGACCGCAGGGCAGCCAGCCCCACAGGGCGCCCAGCAGCAGCGCACGCGGAACCGTGGCCACCGGCAGCAGGCGGCTGGCGAAGGGCTGGATGTGCTTCCACAGGCCGCGACCGAGCGCTTCGATGCGGGTCAGGCCGCTCCACCAGCCGGCCAGGTACAGACCCATGGCGATCAGCAGCAGGCCGGCGATGATGCGCAGCGCCGAGGCGAACGGCGTGCGGGCGATGGCCCAGCCGGCGAGGCCGAGCAGCAGCCCCGCGCAGGCGTAGCTGAGGATGCGTCCGAGGTTGTAGGCCAGCAGCAGGCGCAGGCGTCGCGCGCGTTGTTCCGGCGGGATCGCCATGGTCAGCGCGCCCATCAGGCCGCCGCACATGCCCAGGCAGTGACCTCCACCGAGCAGGCCGAGGATCAGCGCAGACGCCAGCAGGGGCGCCAGCTCAGGCATCGCGCTTGTCCTGCGGCTGCTCACCTGCGGCTGCAGCACCTTCGGCTTCGTCGATGCCGGCCTGGTGCTTGGGGTCTTCGTCGTCGAACAGGATGCTGTGGGCCGGGCTGTCCATGTCGTCGTACTGGCCGCTGTTCACTGCCCAGAAGAAAATACAGATGCAGATACCGACGATCAGCATGGCGATCGGGATCATGACGTAGAGTGCGGGCATTTCAACTCCGTGGCAGCGCCGGGACCGCTGGCGGGATGGTCGACTGGGCGGTGGTCGCTAATGGGGCCTCGCCGCCCTTCGGCAGCCGGGTCAGGCGCAGGGCGTTGAGCACCACGGTAAGCGAGCTGATCGACATGCCCACCGCGGCCCACACGGGCGTGATCCAGCCGAGGGCGGCGAAGGGCAACATGAGCCCATTGTACAACCCTGCCCAGATCAGGTTCTCGATGATTACCCGGCGGGTGCGGCGCGCCAGGCTGAAGGCCTGCACCAGGCTGTCCAGGCGGTTGGACAGCAGCACGGCGTCGGCGCTGGTCTTGGCCAGGTCGGTGGCCGAGCCCATGGCGACGCTGATGTCGGCGGCGGCCAGCACCGGGACGTCGTTCACGCCATCGCCGAGCATCAGCACGCGGCGGCCTTCCTGGTGCAATTGGCGCAGGACTTCCAGCTTGTCGTCGGGGCGCAGGCCGCCCCGGCAGTCGTCGATGCCCAGTTCGGCGGCGACGCGGCCGACCATCGGCGAGCTGTCGCCGGAGAGCAGCAGGGTGCGCCAGCCACGGGCGCGGCAGGCCTCGAGGAGGGCGGCGGCGTCGTCGCGGATGCGGTCGTCCAGCACCAGCCAGGCCAGTGCGCCGCGCTCATCCCCGAGCAGCAGCCATTGGCCGGGCTCATGCGGGTGCGCGGGCGCCACGCTGTGGCTCAGGGCGCAGACGAAGGCAGGTTCGCCGATGCGCAGACGGCGCTCGCCCACCTGGCCTTCCAGGCCCAGGCCCGGATGGCTCTCGACGCCCTCGGCGGGTTGCGGCGCACGGCCGAAGGCACGGGCGATGGGGTGTTCGGAGCGGTTTTCCAGCGCCGCCGCCAGGGCCAGGCAGGTGTCGCTGTCGAGGTCGCCCAGCGGGCGCACGGCGCGCAAGGTCAGGCGGCCTTCGGTGAGGGTGCCGGTCTTGTCGAAGATCACCGTGTCGATGTGGTTCAGGCCTTCCAGCACATGGCCACGGGTCAGCAGCAGGCCGAGCTTGTGCAGGCTGCCGGTGGCGGCGGTGAGCGCGGTGGGCGTGGCCAGGGAGAGGGCGCAGGGGCAGGTCGCCACCAGCATTGCCAGCACCACCCAGAAGGCACGAGAGGCGTCGTGCTGCCACCAGAACAGGCCGACCACGGCGGCCATCACCAGCAGGGCGACAAGGAACCATTGCGCGGCCTTGTCGGCGAGCTCGGCGAGGCGCGGCTTGTCCGATTGGGCGCGCTCCAGCAGGCGGACGATGGCGGAGAGCCGGCTGTCGCTGCCCAGGGCGCTGACCTGCACGGTCAGCGGGCCTTCCACGTTCAGTGTGCCGCCGGTGACGCCGTCGCCGGTCTGGCGCGGTTGCGGCAGGTACTCGCCGGTGAGCAGGGATTCGTCGACGCTGGACTGGCCGTCGAGGATCCGGCCGTCGGCGGGAATCACTGCGCCGGGCTGCACCAGTACAAGGTCGCCGACTTTCAGCTCGCTGAGCAGGACGCGGGTGCTCTGGCCGCTGTCGTCCAGGCGCAGGCAGGAGGCGGGCAGCAGGTTGACCAGTTGTGCGGTGGCTGCGGCGGTCCGTTCGCGAGCGCGGCGCTCCAGGTAGCGGCCGGAGAGCAGGAACAGGGCGAACATGCCGACGGCGTCGAAGTACAGGTCGCCACTGCCGGTGACGGCGGTCCAGATACCTGCGAGGTAGGCGCCGCCGATGGCCAGGGACACCGAGACGTCCATGGTCAGGTGGCGGGTGCGCAGGTCGCGCAAGGCGCCGCGGAAGAACGGCTGGCAGGAATAGAAGACGATCGGTGTGGTGAGGAACATCGCCACCCAGCGCAGGATTTCGTGCAACTCGGGGCTGAGGTCGATGTTGAACTCCGGCCAGGTGGCCATGGTTGCCATCATCGCCTGGAACCACAGCAGACCGGCGACGCCCAGTTGGCGCAGGGAGCGGCGGTTTTCTTCGTGCAACTGCTCGGCGGCGCGGTCGGGCTGGTAAGGGTGGGCGGCGTAGCCGATCTTGCGCAGTTCGGCCAGCAGCGCACTCAGGGGCATCTGGCTGTCGGACCAGCGCACATGGAGGCGGTGGTTGGACAGGTTGAGGCCGGCCTCGGCAATGGCCGGCAGGCCCTTGAGGTGCTTCTCGATCAGCCAGCCACAGGCGGCGCAGCTGATGCCTTCCAGGATCAGAGTGGTTTCCGCGAGCTCGCCCTCGTGCCGGACGAAGGGCTGCTGTACGTCGGGGCGGTCGAACAGCTTCAGCTCGTCGCTGAGCTGTTCGGGCAGCACGTCGGGGTTGGGCGCCGCCTCGGTGCGGTGGCGGTAATAACCTTCCAGGCCGCCGGCGACTATGGCCTCGGCCACGGCCTGGCAGCCCGGGCAGCAGAATTCGCGGGTTTCACCAAGGACCTGCGCCGTGAAGCGGCTGCCGGCTGGAACCGGCAGGGCGCAGTGGTAACAGGGCAGCGGGGCGCTCATGGGCGCTCGGCTTCGTCTCCCTTGAGGGGCTCGTCGCCAAGGACGAACGAACCGCCGGGGGCGACTTTCTCTTCTTCGAACAGACGCCAGGCCTGGCCGTTTTCCTGACCGAGCAGCTCGACGAAGCGACGGCCCTTGACGGCGGCGTCGAGGCTGCCGGTGTAGCGGCCGGGCTCGACCGGGCTGGGCAGCAGGTCGATGTGCTTGTCCTGGGCTTCCAAGGTGGGGGAGAGCAGGTTGAGGGTGAGCTTGTCCGGGTGGCTGCCGCCGGAGAGGCGCAGGTCGATTTCACCGGTCAGTTCGTCGAAGCTGATTTTCGCCTGGAGCTTGAGCTGTTGCGCCAGGTGCTCGCGGTCGAGGGAGCGGTTGATGCCCTTGCCGGCCTCGTAGTAGTTGTCGCTGACCAGGGAGTCCTGGTTGTTCACCGCGATGTTGACCATCATCAGGCTGAGGAACACCGAGATGGCCAGCATGCCGATGATGATCCACGGCCAGAGGTGCTTGTACCAGGGTTCCACGGGCGTTTTCATGGCCGATTGCATTCTCTTGTCTCTCGCTGGAATGGCCCGCGCTGGCGCGGTCTGCCCGTTGCAGGGGCGGGCGGATTCTACGTGCTTCGCTCGACACTGGCACCCCATGCGTAACATGGGGTGCCAATTCGTTCAGCCGCGGTTCAACGAACGCGCGGACCGATGAAGCGGCTGGAGGATTCCTTGCTGATGGACGGGGTGTCCACCGACTGGATGGTGAAGCTGATCTCGTTGGTGGTGGAGGGCAGCTTCTCCGGATCGATGGAGAGTTCCACCGGCATGCTGACGATATCGCCGGCAGCCACCGAGATTTCCTTCTTGCCTTCCAGGATCAGGCCGTCCATGCCCTTGGCGCCGAGTACGTAGGTGTGGTCCTGCTGATCCTTGTTCATGATCTTCAGGCTGTACACGTTTTCGATTCGGCCTTCGGCGTTCTCGCGGTAGAGCACGCGGTCCTTGCTGACGTCGAAGCCCACTAGCGGGCGGATCACCACGGCGGTGACCAACAGGCCGATCATCACGCACAGGGCGATGGCGTAGCCGATCAGGCGCGGGCGCACCAGGTGGGTCTTCTGCCCGGACAGGTTGTGTTCTGTGGTGTAGCTGATCAGCCCGCGCGGGTAGTTCATCTTGTCCATGATGCTGTCGCAGGCGTCGATGCAGGCGGCGCAGCCGATGCACTCGATCTGCAGACCGTCACGAATGTCGATGCCGGTGGGGCAGACCTGCACGCACATGGTGCAGTCGATGCAGTCGCCCAGGCCCTGGGCCTTGTAGTCCACGGTCTTCTTGCGCGGGCCACGGGTTTCGCCGCGGCGCGGGTCGTAGGAGACGATCAGGGTGTCCTTGTCGAACATCACGCTCTGGAAGCGCGCGTAGGGGCACATGTAGATGCACACCTGCTCGCGCAGCCAGCCGGCGTTGCCGTAGGTGGCAAGGGTGAAGAAGCCGACCCAGAAGTAGGCCCAGCCGTCGGCCTCGCCGGTCACCAGGTCCACCAGCAGCTCGCGGATGGAGGCGAAATAGCCGACGAAGGTCAGGCCGGTGACCAGGCCGATCAGCAGCCACAGGCTGTGCTTGGCGACCTTGCGCAGCACCTTGTTGCCGCTCATGGCGGCCTTGTCGAGCTTCATGCGCTGGTTGCGGTCACCTTCGGTGACTTTCTCGCACCACATGAAGATCCAGGTCCACACGCTCTGCGGGCAGGTGTAGCCGCACCAGACGCGGCCGGCGAACACCGTGATGAAGAACAGGCCGAAGGCGGCAATGATCAGCAGGCCGGAGAGGAGGATGAAGTCCTGGGGCCAGAAGGTCGCCCCGAAGATGTAGAACTTGCGCTCGGGCAGGTCCCAGAGGACTGCCTGGCGACCGTTCCAGGTCAACCAGACGGTGCCGAAGTAGAGGAGGAAGAGGAAGGCGCCTCCAGCCATTCGGAGATTTCGGAAGAATCCGGTGAAGGCTCGGGTGTAGATTTTTTCCCGAGAGGCATAGAGGTCGACGCTCTCACCCTTGCCCTTGGCGGGCGGTGTGACGTCATGGACGGGAATCTGTTCGCTCATCAGTGCATTCCACGGCAGCGGGAGGGCGCCCTGTCGATACATGCCGAGCAGGGTCAGAAATAGGCTTGCACGCCTGGCAATGATACGGCGTGGTAGGTGTTGCATCGGTGCGACAGTTGGTCGCGCAATGAATTATGGACCCAGAAATAGAGCGGCGCCGGTGTAAGAACCGGCGCCGCTGGGGTGTTGCTTTGGAGTAGGGCAGAGGAGGCTTATTCGGCGCTCTTCTCACCTGCGCCATGGGACAGGCTGTAGACGTAGGCGGCCAGCAGGTGGACCTGGTCTTTGCCCAGACGTTCCAGCTGGGCCGGCATCTGGCCCTGGCGGCCGTAGCGGATGGTCTGCTGCAGCTGGGCGAAGCTCGAGCCGTAGATAAACGCGGCCGGGTGGGTCAGGTTCGGCGCGCCCATGGCGGCGGTGCCTTTGCCTTCCGGACCGTGGCAAGCCACGCAGTTGGTCTGGAAGATCTTCTGACCGTTGGCGACTTGCTCGTCAGTCACGCCTTCGGGTGCCTTGCGGCCGTCCAGCTTGGTGGTGACGAATGCGGCTACGTCGTGAACGCCGGCATCGCCGATGACTTCGCCCCAGGCCGGCATGGCCGCGTGGCGACCGCCTTCGATGGTAGCGACGATGTCCTTCGGCTCGCCGCCCCAGCGCCAGTCGGCGTCGGTCAGGTTCGGGAAGCCGTGGGCGCCCTTGGCATCGGAGCCGTGGCAGACCGAGCAGTTGGAGGCGAACAGGCGGTTACCCATTTTCAGGGCCTGCTCGTCCTTGGCCACGTCCTCGATCGGCATGGCGCCGAACTTGGCGTACAGCGGGCCGTACTTCTCGTCGGCCTTGGCCATTTCCTTTTCCCACTGGTGCACACCGGTCCAGCCGGCTTGACCGTTGGCAAACTCGTTCTTGTCCTGGTAGCCCGGCAGCAGGCCTTTCCAGTTGCCCAGGCCCGGGTAGAGGGCGAGGTAGGCGAGGGCGAACACGAAGGTGGCCACGAACAGCATGAACCACCACTTCGGCAGTGGGTTGTCGTACTCCTCGATACCATCGAAGGAGTGGCCGACGGTCTCGTCGGTGGCTTCACTGCGCTGGCCGCGGCGGGTAGCGAACAGCAGCCACGCCAGGGCGAAGATGGTGCCCAGGGTAAGTACGGTGACGTACAGACTCCAGAAGGTTGTCATTCTTTGTTGCTCCTAGAAGCTTGCTCTTGCTCGACGTGCTTTTTGGCGACCGGATCGTCCGCGAAGGGCAGCAGGGCGTCTTCGTCGAAACGGTCCTTGCGCTTGCCGTTGTAGGCCCAGAGCAGTACGCCAATGAAGGCGACCATCACTACTACGGTACCGACACCGCGAATTGTCCCGATATCCATCACCGTCACCGTTTGCTCTTGATGATGGTGCCGAGGCCTTGCAGGTAGGCGACGACAGCGTCCATCTCGGTCTTGCCTTTGACGGCATCACGAGCACCGGCGATGTCTTCGTCGGTGTAGGGCACGCCCAGGGTACGCAGGGCTTCCATCTTCTTCGCCGTGTCCTTGCCATCGAGCTTGTTCTCGACCAGCCACGGGTAGGACGGCATCTTCGACTCAGGCACCACGTTGCGCGGGTTGTACAGGTGCGCGCGGTGCCAGTCGTCGGAGTAGCGGCCGCCAACACGGGCCAGGTCCGGACCGGTACGCTTGGAGCCCCACAGGAACGGGTGGTCCCAGACGCTTTCGCCGGCGACGGAGTAGTGGCCGTAGCGCTCGGTCTCGGCGCGGAACGGACGGACCATCTGCGAGTGGCAGCCTACGCAGCCTTCGCGGATGTAGATGTCACGGCCTTCGAGCTGGAGCGCGGTGCGCGGCTTCATGCCTTCCACCGGCTTGTTGGTCACGTCCTGGAAGAACAGCGGAACGATCTGGGTCAGACCGCCGATGCTCACGGCAATGACCATGAAGAAGGCCAGCAGGCCGATATTCTTCTCGACTGCTTCGTGCTTCATCAGTGAGCTCCTACAGCAGGAATCTGAGCGGCGGCGTCGGCGTCAGCCTGCTTGAAACCGCGTACGGTACGGAAGGTGTTGTAGGCCATCAGCAGCATGCCGGAGGCGAAGAAGGCGCCGCCCAGTGCACGGACCATGAAGCCCGGGTGGCTGGCCTGCAGGGCTTCCACGAAGGAGTAGGTGAGGGTGCCGTCGGCGTTGACTGCGCGCCACATCAGACCCTGGGTGATGCCGTTGACCCACATGGAGGCGATGTACAGCACGGTACCGATGGTAGCCAGCCAGAAGTGGGCGTTGATCAGGCCAACGCTGTGCATCTGCTGACGACCGAAGACCTTCGGAATCAGGTGGTACAGGGAGCCGATGGAGATCATCGCTACCCAGCCCAGAGCGCCGGCGTGTACGTGGCCGATGGTCCAGTCGGTGTAGTGCGACAGGGAGTTGACGGTCTTGATGGCCATCATCGGGCCTTCGAAGGTGGACATGCCGTAGAAGGCCAGGGAAACCACCAGGAAGCGCAGGATCGGGTCGGTGCGCAGCTTATGCCAGGCGCCCGACAGGGTCATCATGCCGTTGATCATGCCGCCCCAGCTCGGAGCCAGGAGGATCAGGGACATTGCCATGCCCAGCGACTGAGCCCAGTCCGGCAGAGCGGTGTAGTGCAGGTGGTGCGGGCCGGCCCAGATGTACAGGGTGATCAGTGCCCAGAAGTGCACGATGGACAGGCGGTAGGAGTAGATCGGACGCTCGGCCTGCTTCGGAACGAAGTAATACATCATGCCGAGGAAACCGGTGGTCAGGAAGAAGCCCACGGCGTTGTGGCCGTACCACCACTGGATCATTGCGTCGGTCGCGCCGGCGTAGATCGAGTACGACTTGAAGGCGGTTACCGGGATTTCCATGCTGTTGACGATGTGCAGCATGGCGGTGACCACGATGAAGGCACCGTAGAACCAGTTGCCCACGTAGATGTGCTTGGTCTTGCGCTTCATCACGGTGCCGAAGAACACCGCAGCGTAAGTGACCCAGACGATGGCCAGCAGGATGTCGATCGGCCATTCCAGCTCGGCGTACTCCTTGGAGGAGGTGTAGCCCAGCGGCAGGGTGATGCCGGCCAGCACGATCACGGCTTGCCAACCCCAGAAGGTGAAGGCCGCGAGGCTGTCAGAAACCAGACGAGTCTGACAGGTGCGCTGTACGACGTAGTAGGAGGTGGCGAACAGAGCACAGCCGCCGAAGGCGAAGATCACCAGGTTGGTGTGCAGCGGACGCAGGCGCCCGAAACTGGTCCAGGGGAGGTCCAGGTTCAGTTGGGGCCAAACCAACTGTGAGGCGATGTAAACACCGAGCCCCATTCCAAGTATCCCCCAGACCACCGTCATGATGGCGAACTGGCGGATGACCTTATAGTTATAAGCAGTCGGACTGATTGCTGTGCTCATTCTAAGGTTCCACGGTTTTTGAGTATTTATGGACAAAAAAACGGCGGCAAGTATGGAGAAAGCAGATAGGCAATGCAACGCGCCGGGCCTAGGCCCAAGGCCGGTTCGATGCTTGCTTCAGAGCGCTTTCGGCCGCTGTTCGCCAGTTATTCCGAGCCGCTCGGGTCGAACCTGAATCAGGTCAGGTTAGTCATATTGCAGGTTTGCGAATGGAAACCAGCTTAGACGCGAACTTTGAGGGTGTGAAGAATAGGGGCGGGGAGGGTGCGACACTTCGTCGCGAGAGGCGGGAGGAACTCGCGCCCGGTGAAGGGCGCGAGTGGTGGAGCGGTTTTACTTGGTCTGGCCGGAGATGTTGTAGATGTAGGCGGCGAGGATGTGCACCTTGTCCTTGCCCAGGTACTGCTCCTGTGCCGGCATCTGGCCCTGGCGGCCGTGACGGATGGTCTGCTGCAGTTGCGCGTAGCTGGAACCGTAGATGAAGGCGCCCGGGTGGGTCAGGTTCGGCGCGCCCATCAGCGGGTTGCCCGTGCCATCCGGGCCGTGGCAGGCGACGCAGTTGGTGGCGAATACCTTGCCGCCGTTGTCGACCTGTTCTTCGGTCACGCCGTCGGGCAGCTTGCGGCCGTCCAGTTTGGCGGTGACGAAGGCGGCCACGTCCTGCACGCCCTTGTCGCCCAGTACGTCACCCCAGGCCGGCATGGCCGCGTGACGGCCGCCGAGGATGGTGGTCTCGATGTCCTGGGCAGTGCCGCCCCAGCGCCAGTCGTTGTCGGTCAGGTTCGGGAAACCGACCGCGCCCTTGGCATCGGAGCCGTGGCAGATGGAGCAGTAGGTGGCGAACAGGCGCTCGCCCATCTTCAGTGCTTGCGGGTCCTTGGCGACTGCTTCCACGGGCATCGCAGCGTATTTGGCGAAGATCGGGCCATATTTTTCCTTGGCCAGGGCTTCTTCGCGCTCCCATTGCTTGTCCTGAGTCCAGCCGCCGTCGTAGCCCGGCAGGATGCCTTTCCAGTTGCCCAGGCCCGGGTAGAGCACCAGGTAGCCGGCGGCGAACACGATGGTGCCGACGAACAGCAGGAACCACCATTTCGGCAGCGGGTTATCGTACTCCTCGATGCCGTCGAAGGCGTGGCCCATGGTCTGGTCGGTGGTGTTCGCGTTCTGTCCGCTGCGAGTGGCAAAGACCAGCCACAGCAGGGCGATCAGCGAGCCGACTGTTAGTACGGTGATGTACAGACTCCAGAAGGTAGTCATGCGTTGTTGCTCCTAGAAGCTTGCTCTTGCTCAGCGTGCCGCTTGGCCACCGGGTCATCCGCGAAGGGCAGCAGCGCGTCTTCGTCGAAGCGCTCCTTGCGTTTGCCGCCGTAAGCCCAGAGCAGTACGCCGACGAAGGCAACCATCACGATGACGGTGCCGAGGCCGCGAATGGTCCCGATATCCATGCTGTCACCGCTTGTTCTTGATGGAGGTGCCGAGGACCTGCAGGTACGCGACCACCGCGTCCATTTCGGTCTTCCCTTTGACGGCGTCGCTGGCGCCGGCGATGTCGTCGTCCGTGTAGGGCACGCCCATGACGCGCATCACTTCGAGCTTCTTCGCCGTGTCCTTGCCATCGAGCTTGTTCTCGACCAGCCAGGGGTAGGCGGGCATCTTCGACTCCGGCACCACGTTGCGCGGGTTGTACAGGTGTGCGCGGTGCCAGTCGTCGGAGTAGCGGCCGCCGACGCGGGCCAGGTCCGGACCGGTACGCTTGGAGCCCCACAGGAACGGGTGGTCCCAGACGCTTTCGCCGGCGACGGAGTAGTGGCCGTAGCGCTCGGTTTCGGCGCGGAACGGACGGATCATCTGCGAGTGGCAGCCTACGCAGCCTTCGCGGATGTACACGTCACGGCCTTCCAGTTGCAGGGCGGTGTAGGGCTTCATGCCCTCCACCGGGGTGTTGGTCACGTCCTGGAAGAACAGCGGAACGATCTGGGTCAGGCCGCCGATGCTCACGGCAATCGCCATGCACAGCGCCAGCAGGCCGACGTTTTTCTCGAGTACTTCGTGTTTCATGTCGGTCTCCTCAGGCCATCTGCGCCGCGGCGTGCATTTCAGCCGGCTTGGCGGCTGCTACGGTGCGCCAGGTGTTGTAGGCCATGACCAGCATGCCCATCAGGAACACTGCGCCGCCGATCATCCGCACGATGTAGCCCGGGTGGCCGGCGGCCAGGGCTTCGACGAAGGAGTAGGTGAGGGTGCCGTCGGCGTTCACTGCGCGCCACATCAGGCCCTGTGTGATGCCGTTGACCCACATGGAGGCGATGTACAGAACGGTACCGATGGTGGCCAGCCAGAAGTGGGTGTTGATCAGGCCCACGCTGTGCATCTGCTCGCGGCCGAAGACCTTCGGGATCATGTGGTACAGGGAGCCGATGGACACCATGGCGACCCAGCCCAGGGCGCCGGCGTGTACGTGGCCGATGGTCCAGTCGGTGTAGTGGGAGAGGGCGTTGACGGTCTTGATGGCCATCATCGGGCCTTCGAAGGTGGACATGCCGTAGAAGGCCAGGGAAACCACCAGGAAGCGCAGGATCGGGTCGGTGCGCAGCTTATGCCAGGCGCCCGAGAGGGTCATCATGCCGTTGATCATGCCGCCCCAGCTCGGAGCCAGCAGGATCAGGGACATCACCATGCCCAGTGACTGCGCCCAGTCCGGCAGCGCGGTGTAGTGCAGGTGGTGCGGACCGGCCCAGATGTAGACGGCGATCAGCGCCCAGAAGTGCACGATGGACAGGCGGTAGGAGTAGACCGGGCGCTCGGCCTGCTTCGGAACGAAGTAGTACATCATCCCCAGGAAGCCGGCGGTGAGGAAGAAGCCCACGGCGTTGTGGCCGTACCACCACTGGATCATGGCGTCGGTGGCGCCCGAGTACAGCGAGTAGGACTTGGTCAGGCTGACCGGGATCTCCAGGTTGTTGACCACGTGCAGCAGGGCCACGGTCAGGATGAAGCCGCCGAAGAACCAGTTGCCCACATAGATGTGCTTGGTCTTGCGCTTGATCAGGGTGCCAAAGAAGACGATCGCGTAGCTGACCCAGACGATGGTGATCAGGATGTCGATCGGCCATTCCAGCTCGGCGTACTCCTTGGAGGAGGTCAGGCCCAGCGGCAGGGTGATGGCGGCCAGCAGGATCACCAGCTGCCAACCCCAGAAGGTGAAGGACGCGAGGGTGTCCGAGAACAGGCGGGTCTGGCAGGTACGCTGCACGGCGTAATAGCTGGTGGCAAATAGTGCGCAGCCGCCGAAGGCGAAGATCACGGCGTTGGTGTGCAGCGGGCGCAGGCGTCCGAAGCTGGTCCAGGGTAGGCCGAGGTTGAGTTCGGGCCACACCAGTTGCGCGGCGATCAGGACACCGACGGCCATGCCGACGATCCCCCAGACCACTGTCATAATGGCGAACTGGCGGACCACCTTATAGTTATAAGCGGTCTGATTGGTTGTGCTCATTTATGGGCTTCCATCCACGGTTATGGGCTATGCCCATCCCGGCAGGTTTTTTACGGCAGATGCCGCCCCTCCCCCTTGGGATAGGTACTAATTAGGAATTAGCGGAGTGAAGGATGGATAAAGGCCCCTCCCGGAATATTGATTCCGGTCAATTGCCGCCAGAGACCCTTGTCACGGGCGCCTGCGGTGCTTTGTCGCTGCTGCGGAACCCGGCATGCGGCGCACTGTCGGCTACGCTGGTCCTCGCCCATGGCGCCGGTGCGCCGATGGACAGTCCGTTCATGGATGACATTGCCCAGCGCCTGGCACAGCGTGGCATCGCCGTGCTGCGCTTTGAGTTTCCCTACATGGCGCTGCGCCGCGAAGACGGTCGCCGGCGGCCGCCGAATCCGCAGAAGCAGTTGCTGGAGTGCTGGCGCGCGGTGTACGCGCAGGTGCGCGCCGAAGTGCCCGGCAAGCTCGCCATCGGCGGCAAGTCCATGGGTGGGCGCATGGCCAGCCTGCTGGCGGACGAACTGGGCGCTGATGCGCTGGTCTGCCTTGGCTATCCCTTCTACGCCGCTGGCAAGCCGGAGAAGCCGCGCGTTGCACACCTGGCCGAATTGAAGACGCCGACCCTGATCGTCCAGGGCGAGCGCGATGCGCTGGGTGACCGCCCCACGGTCGAGGGCTACGCCTTGTCACCGGCCATCCAGCTGCGCTGGCAGGCGGCTGCCGACCACGACCTCAAGCCGCTCAAGGCCTCCGGGCTGACTCACGCGCAGCACCTGGAAACGACGGCGGAGTCCGTTGCCGAATTCCTGCGGAATCTGCCCGCCTGAATGAAAAAGCCCGTCGCAAGGACGGGCTTTTTCATTCAGGCCATTGCGCCTCAGCGGTTGAACCGCTCCACCAGCGAATACTGGCGATGCGCGGTCTGGGTCAGCTCCTCGCTGAGCATTGCGGTGCGCTGCGCTTCGCCGGACGTCTGGTCGGCCAGGTCGGCGATGGTGCTGATGTTGCGGTTGATCTCTTCGGCCACCGCGCTCTGTTCTTCCGCCGCGGCGGCGATCTGGGTGGTCATCTCGGTGATGTTGGCCACCGCATCGCTGATGCCCACCAGGGCGTTGTCGGCGCGCAGCACGCGCTCCACACCTTCGTCGGCCTGGCGGCGGCCCGCTTCCATGGCGCGTACTGCCTCGGTAGCGGTGTTCTGCAGGTTGGCGATCAACTGATGGATCTGCTCGGTGGACTCGGCGGTGCGCTGGGCCAGCGAACGGACCTCGTCGGCCACCACGGCGAAGCCCCGGCCCATTTCACCTGCACGGGCGGCCTCGATGGCGGCGTTGAGCGCCAGCAGGTTGGTCTGGTCGGCGATGCCCTTGATCACGTCTACCACGCCACCAATCTCGTCGCTGTCACGGGCGAGCTGGCTGACCGCTTCGCCGGTTTCGCCCACCGAGCTGGACAGGCGCTGCATGGCCTCGCGGGTCTCGGCGGCGATCAGGCGGCCCTGGCTGGTCAGGTCGTTGGCCTGGCGGGTGGCGTCGGCGGTGCGCTGCACGTTGTCGGCCACTTCCTGGGTGGTGGCGGCCATCTCGTTGACCGCGGTGGCGACCTGCTCGGTCTCCTGGCGCTGGCGATCCAGTCCGGCGGAGCTGTGGTGGGCCAGGGTGTCGGCCTCGCGTGCCTGTTCAGTCAGGGATTCGGCGGTGTCCTGCAGACGAGTCAGGCAGGTCTTCAGGCGCGCTTCCTGGCTGAGGATGGACATTTCCAGACGCGCCTGGGCCCCACGGCTGTCGGTGTACATCTGGGCGATCAGCGGGTCGGAGGTGGTCTGCTCGGCCAGTTGCAGCAGGCGCTTCAGGCCGCGCTGTTGCCAGCTCAGGCCGGTGAGGCCCAGCGGAATCGAGAGTAGAGCGGCAAGCAGGAAGCCCCAGTGGGAATCCAGCCAGACACCGATGAGGAAGGCTATCTGGCCGATCAGGATGAACGGCAGCCAGTCCAGCAGCACCGGCAGCCAGCGGTCGTGGGCCGGGATGGCCGGCTTGCCGGCGTTGATCCGCGCGTACAGCGCCTCGGCGCGGCGAACCTGTTCGGCGGTAGGTTTCACCCGTACCGACTCGTAGCCGACGATCTCGTTGCGTTCGAAGATCGGCGTGACGTAGGCACTGACCCAATAGTGATCGCCGCTCTTGCAGCGGTTCTTGACGATGCCCATCCACGGGCGGCCCTTCTTCAGGGTGCTCCACATGTGCTCGAACACCGCCGGCGGTACGTCCGGATGGCGCACCAGGTTATGCGGTGCGCCGACCAGTTCTTCACGCGAGAAGCCACTGATGTTGATGAAGGCATCGTTGGTGTAGGTGATCACGCCGCGCGCGTCGGTGGTGGAGATCAGTCGCTGGTCGGCGGGGAAGGTGCGTTCACGCTGGGTGATCGGCTGGTTGTTACGCATGTGAGGAGTGTTCCACAGCTGAAGCGAATCGCTTGGTCAGGGTATCGGCCGCCGGATCAGCAAGTTGATGGTTGTTTCGGAAAAATGTCAGCGCAGCACTGGACGATAGCCGGGTGCTATCAGTCACGGAATCCTTCGAAAGTCGTGTGGCGGCCCGTTGCGGGCCGCCACGGTGGCGGTTCAGATCAAGCTGCGCAGCACGTAGTGCAGGATGCCGCCGGCCTTGAAGTACTCGACCTCGTTCTGGGTGTCGATTCGGCAGAGCACCTCGAAGCCGTCCTGGCTGCCGTCCTCGCGGGTCACCCCGATCCTGAGGTTCATGTGTGGCTTCAGTTCACCGGAAAGCCCGCTGATGCTCAGCACCTCCCGGCCGGTCAGCTTCAGTGTCTTGCGGTCCTGGCCGTCCTTGAATTGCAGCGGCAGCACGCCCATGCCCACCAGGTTGGAGCGGTGGATGCGTTCGAAGCTCTCGGCGATCACCGCTTTCACGCCCAGCAGGTTGGTGCCCTTGGCCGCCCAGTCGCGGGACGAGCCGGTGCCGTATTCCTTGCCGGCGACGATCACCAGAGCCGTGCCGTCCTGCTGGTAGCGCATGGCGGCGTCGTAGATCGCCAGCTTTTCGCCGCTGGGAACGTAAAGCGTGTTGCCGCCTTCCTCGCCGCCGAGCATCTCGTTCTTGATGCGGATGTTGGCGAAGGTGCCGCGCATCATCACCTCATGGTTCCCACGACGTGAGCCGTAGGAGTTGAAGTCGGCGTAGGCCACACCGTGTTCGCTGAGGTAGCGGCCGGCGGGGCTGTCCTTCTTGATGTTGCCGGCGGGGGAGATGTGGTCGGTGGTCACCGAGTCGCCCAGCACTGCGAGGATGCGGGCCTGCCGGATGTCCTCGACCTTCGGCGGCGCCTCGGCGATGTGCTCGAAGAAGGGAGGGTGCTGGATGTAGGTGGAGTCGTCCTGCCAGGTGTAGGTCTTGGCATCCGGCACCTGGATCGCACGCCATTTCTCGTCGCCCTGGAAGACTTCGGCGTACTCCTTGTGGAACATCGCCGTATCCACTTTCTGAATGGCCTCGGCAATTTCCTGCTGGGTCGGCCAGATGTCCTTCAGATAGACCGGCTTGCCGTCCTTGCCGGTGCCCAGCGGGTCTCTGGTCAGGTCGGTGCGCACGGTGCCAGCCAGGGCGTAGGCCACCACCAGTGGTGGCGAGGCCAGCCAGTTGGTTTTCACCAACGGGTGCACGCGGCCCTCGAAGTTGCGGTTGCCGGAAAGCACCGAGGCCACCGTCAGGTCGGCCTGCTGGATGGCTTTTTCGATGGGCTCCAGCAGCGGGCCGGAGTTGCCGATGCAGGTGGTGCAGCCGTAGCCCACCAGGTCGAAGCCCAGTTCGTCCAGGTAGCGGGTCAGCCCGGCGGCGCGGAAGTAGTCGGTCACCACCTTGGAGCCGGGGGCCAGCGAGCTCTTCACCCAGGGTTTGCGCTGCAGGCCCTTCTCCAGCGCCTTCTTCGCCAGCAGGCCGGCGGCCATCATCACGCTGGGGTTGGAAGTGTTGGTGCAGGAGGTGATGGCGGCGATGGCCACGGCGCCGTTCTTCAGCCGGTAGGTGTGGCCGTCCTGCTGGTAGTCGATTTCCCCGGGCGGCGTCGAGGCGCCCACCGCGGCACCTCCGCCGCCTTCGCTGAGCAGCCGGCCTTCCTCGGTGGAGGAGGGTTTGATCTGCAGGCCGAGGAAGTCGTCGAAGGCCTGGCTGACATGGCCGAGGGCGACGCGGTCCTGCGGGCGCTTGGGTCCGGCCAGGCTGGCTTCGACTTCACCCATGTCCAGTTGCAGGGAATCGGTGAATACCGGCTCGTGGCCTTTTTCGCGCCACAGGCCCTGGGCCTTGCAGTAAGTCTCCACCAGCTTGACGACTTCGTCCGGGCGTCCGGACAGGCGCAGGTAACCCAGGGTGATTTCGTCCACCGGGAAGAAGCCGCAGGTGGCGCCGTATTCCGGGGCCATGTTGGCGATGGTGGCGCGGTCTGCCAGGGGCAGGTCGGCCAGGCCGTCGCCGTAGAATTCGACGAATTTTCCGACCACGCCCTTCTTGCGCAGCATCTGGGTGACCGTCAGCACTAGGTCGGTGGCGGTAATCCCTTCCTTCAGCTTGCCGGTGAGCTTGAAGCCAATCACTTCGGGGATCAGCATCGATACCGGCTGGCCGAGCATGGCCGCTTCCGCCTCGATGCCGCCGACGCCCCAGCCGAGCACGCCGAGGCCGTTGATCATGGTGGTGTGCGAGTCGGTGCCCACCAGGGTATCGGGGAAGGCGTAGGTTCTGCCGCCTTCATCCTTGGTCCATACGGTGCGCCCCAGGTATTCCAGGTTGACCTGGTGGCAGATGCCGGTGCCTGGCGGTACCACGCGGAAGTTGTCGAAGGCGTTCTGGCCCCAGCGCAGGAAGGCGTAGCGCTCGCCGTTGCGCTCCATCTCGATCTCGACGTTCTGGGCGAAGGCGGCCTGGCTTGCGAACTTGTCGACCATCACCGAGTGGTCGATGACCAGGTCGACGGGGGATAGCGGATTGATCTTCTGCGGATCGCCCCCGGCCCTGGCCATGGCGTCGCGCATCGCGGCCAGGTCGACCACCGCCGGCACGCCGGTGAAGTCCTGCATCAATACGCGGGCGGGGCGGTACTGGATCTCGCGGTCGGAGCTGCGGGTCTTCAGCCAGCCGGCCAGCGCCTTCAGGTCGTCGCCGGTGACGGTGTTGTCGTCCTCCCAGCGCAGCAGGTTTTCCAGCAGGACTTTCAGGGACATGGGCAGCTTGCCCAGGTCCCCCAGGCTCTTCGCCGCTTCGGGCAGGCTGTAGTAGTGATAGGTCTTGCCGGCGACCTCCAGGGTGCGCAGGCTGTTCAGGCTATCCACTGCGGGCATGACATTCTCCTCAGGCTTGGATCGGCAGCGTGCTGCCGATACTTGGCGAAGGTCGGGCAACGTACCCTGATCCAACGCAGAAATAACGCGATTGGCATCGATCTCCGCCATGCAGGGTGATCGCCTCGCCAATCGGCGGGCGCTGCACCAGAACACTCAAGCTAGACCGCTGTGCGGGGTCTTGCCATCTGTTCTGGACCGGTCATCTGGCCCAGGGTTCCTGTTAAATGAAGACCGTTGTCGGAGAGTTCCTGCGGGTCTGAATGAAACCGTCACGACCGCGAGGAAGTGACCTGCCCCCTGCGCCGCCTGGAGAAGGGCGAGCGCTGACGACCCGAAGCTGCCCACCCGCGCCACCCGACCTTTGGTGACTTGTCGCGGCGCGCCGCATTGGCCCATGCTGTGCGGCGCGAGATCCTCCGGAGACCTTCGTGAAGCGAAAGTTGCCCTCCCTGCTGGGCAGTTACAGCCGCATGTTGCTGCCGCGCCGTGGCCTGGGCCAGGGCGAGCGCGTTCCTTACCTGGCGATGGACAGCCGCACCCTGCAATTCGACCTGCGCCACCTGCGCGCCTACCGCCAGCACTTCGGCCTCGACCCGGCGCTGGGTGTGCCGCTGCTCTATCCGCAGGTGATCAGCCTGCCGCTGCACCTGCGCCTGCTCAGCCGCTCGCGCATGCCGCTCTCGGTGCTCGGGCTCATCCACCTGCGCAGCCACATCCAGCGTTACCGTATGCTCGACGAGCATGCGCCGCTGCAGTTCGACTGCCGCATCCTCACCAGCCGGCGCAGCACGCTGGGCCTGGAGGTGGACGTGCTCACCGAGGCCTGGCACCACGACATGCTCTATTGGCAGTCGATCACCACCTACCTGCGCCGCGGCGATTTCCTCGAACCCGGGGCCGAGCCCGACCCGCTGCCGGAGCGGGCCCAGTGGCACACCCTGGAAGCCCCGGTGCACGCCGGCGTGCAATGGCGCGTGCCGAAGGTCGTCGGCTGGCGCTATGCCGGCCTGAGCGGCGACTTCAACCCCCTGCACCTGTCGCGCCTGATGGCCTCTCACTACGGTTTCGGCAAACCCTTCGCCCACGGCATGTGGGGCCTGGCGCGCAGTCTGACCGGCCGCCGCCTGGCCGAGAATGTGCGCCTGGACGCCCATTTCAAGGCGCCATTGCCGCTAGGCAGCCAGGTGAAGCAGAGCTATCGCCGGATGGGCGCCAAGGAGCAGTGGGCGCTGCTGCCAGCCGAGGGGGATGGCGAGCCGATGCTGCTGGCCCAGTTGGATGAGGCGCCGGACGGGCCGTTGCGCTGATCGCAGCGTATGGGGCGGGCTCTGTTCGCGAGCAAGGACTGGGCGTCCCCCTCGGTCCTACAGGTTGGCAGCGCAGGCTCTTCGTAGGAGCGAGCTTGCTCGCGAAGCGCATGGCAGAGGAGCCGCCGGCGGCAAGTCAGCGACGTTCGGCCACCCGCGGCTGTAATGGCAGCAGGCCCGGCAACTGCACCTCGCCCTGCAACTCCACCGGCGACAGGCGCCAGGAACTGTTGAACAGGTACTGGCCGCTGAAGCCGCTCACCAGCAGACCAATCTCATCTCCTGGCTTCAGGCTGGCGCTGACGGCGTTCAATCGTGTGCTGCCGTGGTTGGCCAGGGGCTTGATCTGCTCATCCAGCCGCCGGGTGTCGCCGTCGGCGCCGCGAATCGCCATCGAGACGAACACCTGTGTATCGGGCCGCTCGGCCAGCGGCTGCGCCAGACGGATTTCCGCGCTGCCGAGCAGGGCGCTGTTCTCGCTTACGCGCTGCAACGCAATGAAACGCGAAGGTTGCAGCAACCCGCTGCTGGCGGGGCGGATCGCCGTGGCGGGCAGTGCCACGGTCGGCCCGGGTGGCGGCAGTTCGTTCAATGCCACGCCCTGGTCCAGATTCAGGCTGATGCACAGGTCCGGCACGCTGGCGGCGGCACCGGCGCGGCCGCGCAGCTTCTCTTCGTACCAGGCGACGATGCCCTGGTAGAGGTTGATGGCGCGCGGGCCGCAATGGATCACCGGTTCGTTGTTGAACGGCGGCAGCCCGCTCCAGGCCTGCAGCGGAGGCGGCAGGATATGCCCGCCCTGCATGCCGAGCAGACGCACGTCGGCCGGGCCCTGCTTGAGGCACTGGCGGATCTGCAACCCCTGGTCGAGGGGGAAGAGGGTGTCGCGCATGCCCTGGATCAGCAGTGCGTCTGCATGGGGGCGGCGACCCTCGGCGCAGTAGCGCGCCAGGCTATGGTCATGCAGTTCGGCCTGCACCGGTTCGGCCATGCGCCCGCCGGCGGTGTGCAGGTAGTCGGCCTGGACGAACTTGCCCAGGTCGTAGCCGGTGGCCAGCCCCAGGCTGACCAGCACGCCGCCCCAGCCGATCTTCAGCTGGCCGTCCGGCGCCAGGGCGTCGGCGAGGTCATACCAGGTGGCGATGGGCACGATGGCGTCGATCCGCCGGTCCTCGGCCGAGGCCAGAAGCTGCACGGCGCCGCCATAGCTTTCGCCGAGCATGCCGACGCGCGGGTCGTTCGGCCCGTCCATCAGCAAGCGCGGCAGGTGTGCGGCAGCCCAGTCGATCACCGCGCTGGCGTCCTGTACCTCGAACTGCGGGTTCATCATCTCGATGCGCCCGTCGCTGCCGCCCCAGCCGCGCTGGTCGTAGCTGACCACCCAGTAGCCGGCCTTCCACGCCTTGAGCGCGGCGCGCCCGGACATCATGGTCTTGCCGTAGAACCCATCCGGTCCGGTCACCCGCCAGCCGCCCCAGCCGTGGGTGTGGACGATGAGCGGTGCGGTTTCGCCGGTCTTCAGCGCCGGCTGGAAGACCGTGGCGGAGAGCTTCGTGCCGTCGCGGGCGGTGATGACGGCTTCGAACCAGGTGGCTGGCAGGTCCTTGCCTGCACTGGCGCTGAAGTCGGGAACCTGGTCGCGGGCGGCGCAGCCGGCGAGCAGCACGAGGCACAGGCAGAGGAGGGCGCGCATCGGGGCTCCTTGTGAAGGGCGGGGCGGGGCGGACGGATGCGCCAGCATGCCCGGCGCCCGCACCGCCCACCCCCAACCAAGGTTCGGTGACCCGGACGGACGCGGGGTGACCGCGCGGTGTCCTTTGGGTGACAATGCGCCATTGGCTTTTCTGGAGTTACCCGATGTCTCAACCTGTCGACGCGATTCTCGACGCCACCGGCCTGAACTGCCCCGAGCCGGTCATGATGCTGCATAACAAGGTGCGCGACCTGCCGGCTGGCGGCCTGCTCAAGGTGATCGCCACCGATCCTTCCACTCGCCGCGACATTCCCAAGTTCTGCGTGTTCCTCGGGCACGAGCTGGTGGAGCAGCAGGAAGAGGCGGGGACCTACCTGTACTGGATTCGCAAGAAGGCGGAGTGATTCCGCCTGACGAGAGGCTTTTCGTAGGAGCGAGCTTGCTCGCGAACCGCCCAGCGTAAGCGCTGCCGGGAAGCTGGTTCGCGAGCAAGCTCGCTCCTACAGGGATGTACCTCAGCTTCCTGCCGGGCGCGCCGCAAGCCTCTGGGCCACCATCCGCCCGATCAGCGCGACGAAGGTCAGGGCAATCAGCACCACCGAGATGGCCGCCACCGCCGGGTCGATGTTGTCGCGCAGGCCGGACCAGATCTGCCGGGGAAGGGTGTTGACCTCGGTGCTGGTGACGAACAGGGTCACCGCGATCTCCTCCCAGGAGAGCGCGAAGCACAGCAGCGCGGTACTGGCCACGCCCAGCTTGAGGTTCGGCAGCACCACCATGAAGGTGGTCTGGCCCAGGCTCGCGCCGAGGTTGCGCGCGGCCAGTTCGATGCGCCGGTCCAGCTGGCTGAGCGCCACCAGCATGGTCACCACGCCGTAGGGCACCACCATCACGATGTGCGCGATGGTCAGGCCGAACAGGGTGTCGTAGCCCAGGCCCGGAGCGAACTGGCTGACCTTGGTTTCCATGAAGTACAGGACCATCGCCGAGATCATCGGCGGGATCGCCATGGGCAGCAGCACCAGGCCGATCAGCAGGGTCGCCAGGCGCGAGCGCAGGTACCAGATGCCGAGGCTGAAGCTCACCGCCAGCGCGGTCGCAATGACGCAGGTGGCGGTGGCGACTATCAGGCTCTGGCTGATCGCCGAGAGCCATTCGGGGCTGTCCAGCAGCGCCTGGTAATGCCGCAGCGACCAGTTGCCGTTGGGCATCGACAGGAAGCGCTTGCTGGTGAAGGACACCGGGATCACCGCCAGCAGCGGGAAGACCATGAAGATCATCGCCATGGTCGCCAGCAGGCGACTGGGAGCCTTGGTTTCGTGCGAGTTCATTTCAGCGGCTCCTTATCCCACCAGCTTGTCGACGCGGGTCATGCGCAGCAGCGCCCAGATCATCCCGCTCACCAGCATCAGCAACACCACCGAGAGCGCCGCGCCCAGGCCCCAGTTGCTGGTCTGGAACATCTGCAGGTAGACGTACTCGGCCACCATCACCGTCTGCCCGCCGCCGAGGATCGCCGGGGTGATGAAGAAGCCCAGGCAGAACACGAAGACGATGATGAAGGCGCCGAGGATGCCGGGGATGGTCTGCGGCACGAAGATGCTCCAGAAGGTTCGCAGCTGCCCCGCGCCCAGGCCGCGGGCGGCCAGCAGCACGCGCGGGTCGAGGCGGCGCATGGTGGACACCAGCGGGAACAGGGCGAAGGGCACCATGAAGTGGACCATGCCGATCACCACCCCCAGCTCGTTGCGCGTGAGCTGCAAGGGCTCGCTGATGATTCCCAGGTTCTGCAGCCAACCGTTGAGCAGACCGTTGCTGCGCAGGGCGATCAGCCAGCCGAAGGCGCGTACCAGCACCGACAGCCAGAACGGGATGAACACGCAGATTTCCACCACGCGCTGCCAGAACGGCGGGCTGTAGACCCAGCAGTAGGCCATCAGGTAGGCGATCACCAGCGAGACCACGCTGACCGTGGCGCACAGGCGGAAGGTCCGCCAGAGCACATCGTGGATCGCCGGGTCGGTCAAGATCCGCTGGTACTGCTCGATCCCCGGCTCCGGCAGGGTGACGCTCCAGCCGAGCACGCCGAGGAAGGGCAGTACGTAGAACACGATCAGTACGACCGGCAGTGGTAGCAGCAGCGCGCCCAGCTTCAGCCGCGAGGGGGCGTTATCGGCCATGGTCCTGCACTCCGGGTTACTTGGAGATATGCGTCAGGTACTGCTCCAGGGTCGCCCCGTAGTGGTCGGTGTACCACTCGTGGCTGAGCATGATCTGCTTGGGCAGGTTCGACGGATCGGTGCAGTTCAGGTGCCGGCGGTCTTCGGGGATCAGCGAGGCGGCGGCGGGGTTGGCCGGGCCGTTGCCGAACATCTTGAACAGCTCGACCTGGGACTGCGGGTCCTGGGCGTAGGCGATGAACTTCATGGCCGCCTCGGTGCCCGCCGGGTTGCCCTTGAGCACGCCCCAGTTGCTGCAGCCGAGCAGGGCGTTGTCGAAGGTCCACTTGATGCGGTTTTCGCTGTCCTCGCTGATCACCTGGGCACGGGTGTTCCAGATGGCGCCCATGGATACTTCACCTTCCATCAGCAATTGCTGGGTTTCCGCACCCGAGCCCCAGAAGGACAGCACGTGGGGCTTGAGCTCCTCGATCTTCTTCAGCGCGCGCGGCACATCCAGCGGGTAGAGCTTGTCCGGTGCGACGCCGTCGGCCAGCAGCGCGGCCTCCAGCATGCCGTTCATCCACTTGTAGAGGGTTCGCTTGCCGGGGAAGGTCTTCACGTCCCAGAAGTCCGCCCAGGTCTTGGGCGCCTTGTCGCCGAAGCGCTCGCTGTCGTAGGCGATCACGTAGCTGAGCATGTAGTCGGCGATGCCGTACTCGTAGGCGAAGCCCGGCAGCACCTTGTCCTTGGAGACCACGTTGTAGTCGATGGGCTGCACCAGGCCTTCCTTGCCGAGGATCTGCAGGACCGAGCTTTCCGCGTCGACCACGTCCCAGCTCACCCGGCCGCTGGACAGCTGGGTGCGGATGGCGCCTTCGGTGGGGCCGCTGCCGTCGATCTTGGTCGGGATGCCGGTGGCCTTGGAGAAGCCCTCGGTCCAGGCCTTGCCGAACGCCTTGATCGCGTCGCCGCCCCAGTTCACTACCACCAGCGGCTTGTCGCCGGCGGCGAAGCTGACGCCGCTGCGCAGGGCCAGCGGCAGGGCGGCCATCAGGCCCATGCCCTTGAGGAAGGTGCGGCGGTCGATTTGCCCGCGACGGGCTTTTTCGATGAGGACTTCGATGCAGTCTTGCTGGTGCGGATTGAACATGAGTGCAGCTCCCGGTCAGAAGGGATGGCGAATGGAGACGAACGCGAACGGTGGCTCAGGCCAGCAGCAAACTTTTTTCGATGGGCCAGCTCAGCCAGACCTTCGAGCCGTGTTCCAGGCGTGAGGCCTGGTGGTCGGCATGCACCGCCAGGCTCATGGGCAGTGCGCCCTCTGCGGCGGTGGCCAGGCCCAGCTCGGTGCTGGCGCCCTGGTAGGTCTTGGCGGTGAGTACGGCCTGCACCACGTTGTGGCCGGCGGTGGTTGGCGGCGCGCTATGCAGTTGCATGTGTTCCGGACGTACCGCCAGCAGTGGGGCGGCGGCCTGCATGGCGGACGAGTACCCGGCGCGCAGTTCGGCTTCGCCGAAGCGCCCGCAGGCCAGTTCGCCGGCACGGCCCACCTGGGTCAGCGGGAACAGGTTCATCTTGCCGAGGAACTCGGCGACGAAGCGGTTGTTCGGCTGGTTGTAGATGGTTTCCGGCGCGTCGACCTGGGCCAGTTGGCCACGGTTGAAGATGGCGATGCGGGTGGACAGGGCGAGGGCTTCGTTCTGGTCGTGGGTGACGAAGACGAAGGTGGTGCCGACCTGGCGGTGGATGCGCTGCAGTTCCGCCTGCAGCTGCTCGCGCAGGTTCTTGTCCAGCGCCGAGAGGGGTTCGTCGAGGAGCAGCATGTCCGGTTCGAAGACCAGGGCGCGGGCGATGGCCACGCGCTGCTGCTGGCCACCGGAGAGCTCGCCGGGGCGCTTGCCCAGGTGCTCGCCCAGGCCGACCACTTCGAGCATGCGGCGCACGCGGCGGTTGCGCTCCTCGGGCTTCACGCCGCGAATCTTCAGCGGGAAGGCGACGTTGTCCTCGATGGTCATGTGCGGGAACAGGGCGTAGCCCTGGAACACCATGCCGAAGTTGCGCTTTTCGGCGGGGCGCCGGGTGATGTCGATGCCGCCTTCTTCCAGCTTGCCGCGGGACGGGTCCTGGAAGCCGGCGAGGATCATCAGGAAGGTGGTCTTGCCCGAGCCGGACGGGCCGAGGAGGGTGAGGAACTCACCTTGCTGGATATCGATGGACACTGCGTCCAGCGCGTTGAAACTGCCGTAGCTCTTGCCAATGCCGATGGCACGAAGTTGGGGCTGTCGCTCCACTGCACTTACCTCGAGTTTCTTGTTCTTGTTCGAGTGGCCGCCGGGTGAGGGGTAAAAATCAGCGGCCTTTTTTTAATGCAGTATTGTTAAATCTCTCTCCGCTTCAATCGCGTTTTTTTGCCCTCATTGTTCGAAATCATTCACCAATCAGCGCATTGCGGCCGCCCCGGCGGAACTGCTCGGACATGCGCAGTTCGGCCTTCATCCAGGTCTTGAAGGCCCGCACGTCGGGGCGTTCGGACTTGGCCGGGTCGGTGACGAAGTAGTAGCGGTTAGGCGGCTCGATGGCGACGTTGAACAGACGCACCAACTGTCCCTTGGCCATGGCGTCGCCGCTGACCAGCGCATCGCCCATGGCCACGCCTTGCCCGGCGATGGCCGCCGATTGCACCAGGTGCGCGTCGGAGAAGACGATGCCGTTGCGCACGTTGAGGTTCTTCACTCCGGCCGCCGCCGTCCAGAGCAGCCAGTCGGAGTGGTCGACCATGTGCAGGAAGGGCAGGCTGGCGAGGTCTTCCGGCGAATCCAGGCCGCCGATGGAGTTGAGTAGCGAGGGGCTGCACACCGGGAAGGTGTCGAGGGTGGCGATCAGGTCGACGTGCAGGTCTGTCCAGTCGCCTACGCCGTAGGCGACGAACAGGTCGACGTCGCGGTTGCTGACGTCATCGGGAATCCGTGGCGAGACCAGGTTCAGCTCCACCTGTGGGTGGGCGCGCTGGAACTTGCCGATCTGGTGGCATAGCCAGTAGGTGGCGAAGCCCGGCGTGCAACTCACGCACAGCCGGCCGGAGATTTCCTCGGCATTGGCGAAGCGTCGCGCCTCGTTGAGGATCGCCAGGGCGCGCTGGGTTTCCCGGGCGAAGCATTCGCCGTGGTAGGTGAGGGCGATGCCACGGCCGACCCGCTCGGTGAGGGCAATGCCCAGGCAGTCTTCCAGGCTGTGCAACTGGTGGCTGACGGCGCTGCGGGTCAGGCTCAGCTCGCTGGCCGCACCGGACAGGCTGCCCAGGCGGGCGACGGCGTCGAGCACGCGCAGGGCGGTCATCGAGGGGAAACGCATGGCTCACTCCTAACGGCGAAGTGGAGCCTTTATCCCTGAGCGGGGCGGTGGTGTCGAGTGGGAGGGGAGAGGGTGGTTGTTTCGGAGCGTTTCGTTATGGGCGCGCCCTTTTGTCAGAGCGGGGATGGAAACCTCGGTGCGGCACCGAATCACCGGCGCTGCTAACCAGCGTAGGGGCGGACTCCGTCCGCGATGTATCTGCCTCGCGCCAGGGTTTCCCGCGTCGCTTCGGCGCGCGCGCGGACTTTTTGTTTCGCCCCCTCGGGCGACCTCCTTTGGCAAACGCCCCAAAGGAGGCAAAGGTCTTGCCCCAATCATCCGGTTTTTCGCTTGGGGCGAAAAATACCCTCGTTGAACCTAAGTTTCAGGGGCACGCCGCGAAGGGCCATCCCTGGCCCATCGCGGCTCTCGCGACATCCATGTCACTCAACCCCTGAAACTCCGATTCAACGAGGCCTCCTGAACGGGGCAGTTCGGAGTGTGCGGATGCTTCTCTGGAAGTCTCACAGAGCGGAAAGCCAAGAGCGCCGGCGATCCTTTGTAGGAGCGCCCCATGGGCGCGATCGCGGGCATGGCCCGCTCCTACAGGGGTATTCCGGTGCTGATTAGCGCAACTTCTCCATCATCTGGTAGTACCACATGCCCGCCGCCAGCATCGGGTTGCCGAACACGTCGCCCATGGGCACGCGGATGTGCTTGCACTGGGCGAAGGTGTCGAACTTCTCCAGGTCGCCGGTCATCGCGGTGGCCATGATCTCGCCCATGATGTGGGTGGTCGCCACACCGTGGCCGGAGTAGCCCTGGCAATACCAGACGTTCTCTGACAGCTTGCCCAGCTGCGGGATGCGGTTCATCACGATGCCCATGGCACAGCTCCACTGGAACTCGATGTCCACGCCCTTGAGCGCCGGGAAGGTGCGCTCGATGCACGGACGCAGTTCGCCGGCGATGTCGCGCGAGTCGCGGCCGGAGTAGTTGGCGCCGCCGCCGAACAGCAGGCGGCCGTCACCGGTCATGCGGTAGTAGTCGAGCACGAAGCGGCAGTCGTAGACGGCCAGGTCCTGCGGGTTGATGCGCTTGGCCAGCTCGCCCAGTGGCTTGGTGGTGACGATGCCGCCCATGGCCGGGAAGATCATGCCCTTGAGCTGCTTGCGCTCCAGCTTGTGGTAGACGTCGCCGGCCAGCATCACCTGCGCGGCGTTGATCCGACCGCCGGAAGTGACCACCGCCGGGCGCGGGCCGTGAATGATGTCCAGCACCTCGGAGTGCTCGAAGATCAGAGCGCCCAGGCTGGCGGCGGCCTTGGCTTCGCCGATGCACAGGTTGAGCGGGTGCAGGTGCATGTTGCGGGTGTTCTTGATGGCGCCGCAGTAGAGGTCGCTTTCCAGGTGCGCGCGTACTCCGGCGCCGTCCAGCAGGCTGATCTCGTCACCCATGCCGCGGCGCTTGGCGTCATCAAAGGTGGCCTTCAGTTCGTCCATGTGCGACTGCTTCATCGCCGCGTGCAGGTGGCCGAATTTCAGGTCGCACTGGATGCCGTACTTCTCCACGCGGCTCTTGATGATCTCATGGCCGCGCCAGCGCAGGTGCCAGATGAAGTCGTCGACGTCGTCGCCCAGCCACTGGCGCATCTGCTTGCTCATGGCGGCGTCGCCCGAGAGGCTGCCGGTAACCTGCCCGCCGTTGCGCCCGCTGGCGCCCCAGCCGACCTTGTTGGTCTCGACGATGGCCACCTTGTAGCCGCGCTCGGCCAGCTCCACGGCGGTGGCGACGCCGGTGAAGCCGCCGCCGATGATGGCGATGTCGACGTTCACCTCGCCCTGCAGGGTGGGGTAGTGGGTTTCCTCATTGAGGCTCGCGGAGTAGTAGGACTTCGCGCGCTCCGGGGCGGGGGTAACTGCGGCGTTCATTGCGGTGTTCCTTTCTTGTTCGTTCGTTTGGCCCTTCTCCCTCACCCTAGCCCTCTCCCAGAGGGAGAGGGGACTGATCGGAGCGGGCTGTAAATTCGGTTTTCGCCGGATGCTTCAGTGAGCGCAGTGCTCATCTCGGCACACTCGGCTCCCTCTCCCCCTGGGAGAGGACTGGGGTGAGGGGCTCTTCAGCGCGCCCAATTCCTCAAGCCTGCGTCAGATACCACCGCCAATCCTGCTCGCCGACCTCGCCCATGAACTGGCGGTACTCGGCCTGTTTCACCTTGAGGTACACGCCGAGGAATTCATGCCCCAGCGCATCCCGCGCCCAGCTGGAGCGCTCCAGCGCGCGCAGCGAGGTGAGCCAGTCGGTGGGCAGCAGTTCCTTGGCCTGGGCGTAGCCGTTGCCTTCCACCGGCGCCCCCGGGTCGATCTGCTCGCGGATGCCGCGATGGATGCCGGCGAGGATGGCGGCGGCAGCCAGATAAGGGTTGGCGTCGGCGCCGCAGATGCGGTGCTCCACATGCCGGGTATGTGCCGGGCCGCCCGGTACGCGCAGGCTCACGGTACGGTTGTCGCAGCCCCAGGTCGGCGCCAGCGGCGCGTAGCTGTTGGCCTGGAAGCGGCGGTAGGAGTTGGCGTTGGGGCAGAACAGCAGCAGCGAGTCGAGCAGGCTTTTCAGCATGCCGCCCACGGACTGGCGCAGCAGCGGCGTGCCCGCCGGATCTTCACTGGCGAACAGGTTGTTGCCTTCGGCGTCGGCCAGGGACACGTGCATGTGCATGCCGGTGCCGGCCAGGTCGTCGAACGGCTTGGCCATGAAGCAGGCCTGCATGCCGTGCTTGTGCGCCACGCCTTTCACCAGGCGCTTGTAGCGCACCGCCTGGTCCATCGCGGTGAGCGCGTCGCCGTGTTCCAGGGTGATCTCCACCTGGCCCGGCGCGTACTCGGAAATCGCCGTGCGCGCCGGAATGCCCTGGGCCTTGCAGGCGGCATAGAGGTCGGCGAGGAACGGCTCGATCTGCTCCAGCTCGCGCAGGCCATAGACCTGCGTGGCACGCGGGCGGCCACCGTCGGCGTCCAGGGCCGGTTGTGGACGGCCATTGGCGTCGCGCTTGGCGTCCAGCAGGTAGAACTCCAGCTCGCAGGCCATCACCGGGTGGTAGCCGGCGGCCTTGAGACCGTCGATCACGCGGATCAGCACATGGCGCGGGTCGGCGATGTCCGCCGGCTTGCCTTCCACGGGGTGCATGCTGACTTGCACCGCCGCCGTGGGAATCTGCCGCCAGGGCAGGCGCACCAGGCTGCCGGCCAGCGGATAGGCGCGGCAGTCGATATCGCCCACGTCCCAGACCAGCCCGGAATCCTCCACGTCCTCACCATGGATCGTGAGGCCGAGAATGGTGCTGGGCAGCGGCCGGCCGGATTGGTACACGGCGAGCAGTTCCTCGCGGTGCAGCAGCTTGCCGCGCGGCACGCCGTTGGCGTCGAGGATGAACAGCTCGACCATCTCGATATCGGGGTTCTGGGCCAGGAAAACCTGGGCTTCTTGCACGGAGGCGAAATTCATGGGGCTCTCGATAGCATCCAGCCGGATGCGCTGACGACCTGCAGGCCAGGGCCGCACCTGGGGTGCGGAGATAAAGGCAGGCAAGCGATGCAACGGGCTACGTCTTGTTCGAGGAGGACGCGGGCCTTCCCTGAGCGTAGTTCCGTCGGTGGCGTTCGGGCGCGGTGGCCCGTCAGTGGCTGGCGCTATCCGGTGGACGCGCATGGCGGCAATGCCAGAGCGCCCAGAAGGCCAGTTCGAGAGGCAGGGTCAGCGGTTGCAGTTCGAGCCAACGGGCATGTTTGCGCGGCAGAGGGGTAGCGCTGCCGGCCTTGAGGGCGGCGACGTTATCCAGCGGTGCGGGCGAAACGAGCAGGTGCATGTTGGGCGAGTTGGCTGACGATTCGAGCAGCCTCGCACAGGCTCATGCGTTTATTAAATGTGATTTTCGAGATGCTTGGATTTGAAAAATCGAAACTGAATGCTGGGCTCCCGTCGCCAGGAGCGCCACCCCAGAGGCACCGTGGGTGATTGGATGCAGCCGGTCGCATGCGTCGATGGGTAATCGAGCCTCCCCTACACTGGGGGCATCTTTCGTCAGAACCGGGCTTGCCCATGTGCCGCATCGTCTTCGCCCCCTCGATCCAGCGCCACGTTGCGCTGGAGGAGCGCGAGCTGTCGGCGCCGACGCTGAAGGCGGCGCTGGAGACGGTATTCGCCGAGGCACCGACCCTGCGCGGCTACCTGCTGGACGACCAGGGCGGATTGCGCCGGCACCTGACGATCTTCATCGATGGCCTGCGTTTGCGCGACCGCGCCCGCCTGAGCGATGCCCTGGCGGCGGATAGCGAGGTCTATGTGGTGCAGGCCCTGAGCGGTGGTTGAGGAGGCGGAGTATGGACGATCGACTGCTGGTGGCGACCCGCAAGGGCTTGTTCACCTTTCAGCGCGACGGGAACGGCTGGCAGGAAGTGCGTCGCGAATTCATCGGCGAGCCCCTGAGCATGGTGTTGGCCGACCCCCGCGACGAAACCCTCTACGCCGCACTCAACCTCGGCCACTTCGGTTGCAAGCTGTGGCGCCAGCGGCCCGGAGAGGAGTGGCAGGAAGTCGCCGTCCCGGTCTACCCGCCGCAGCCCGACCCGCTGCCTACGCCGAAGGAGGGCGATGCTCCACCCGCGCCCTGGACCCTGCAACAGATCTGGTGCCTGGAAACCGGCGGCGCCGCCGAACCCGGCGTGCTCTGGGCCGGCACCATCCCCGGAGGGCTGTTCCGCAGTGCTGACGGCGGCGACAGCTGGGAGCTGAACCGTCCGTTGTGGGACCGCCCCGAGCGCGCCCGCTGGTTCGGCGGCGGCTACGACTGGCCGGGCATCCACTCGGTCAGCGTCGACCCGCGCGACAGCCGGCACCTGACGGTGGGCGTGTCCTGCGGCGGCGTCTGGCAGAGCGACGACGGCGGCGCCAACTGGCGCAACACCACGGCGGGCATGTACGCCGACTACATGCCGCCGGAGCTGCGCGAGGACGGCGCCATCCAGGACCCGCACCGCCTGGTGCAGTGCCCGGCGCAACCTGAGCGCCTGTGGGTGCAGCACCACAACGGTATCTTCACCTCCACCGATGGCGGCGCGCGCTGGCACGATGTGCAGGTCGAACCCTCCAGCTTCGGTTTCGCCGTCGCCGTGCACCCGACCCAGCCGGACACCGCCTGGTTCGTCCCGGCGGTGAAGGATGTCTGCCGGGTGCCGGTGGACGGCCGGCTCGTGGTCACCCGCACCCGCGATGGCGGCGCCAGCTTCGAGGTCCTGGACAGCGGCTTGCCGCAAGGCCCGGCCTTCGACCTGATCTACCGCCACGGCCTGGCGGTGGACGACGATGGCCAGCGCCTGGCGATGGGCTCCACCACCGGCGGGCTGTGGTTGTCGGAGAATGGCGGCGACCAATGGCAATGTCTGTCGGCCAACCTGCCGCCGATCTACTGCGTGCGCTTCGGTTAGCTTCCGCGCCTTAAGGCCTTCGTGCCGCTCGTGTAACGGAGCGGCACGGCTTCCTCGCGCAAGCGCTGCGGCTGCCGCGCGACGCGCAGCCGTCGATCCGACAGGCGAGGCTGGCCAAGGTGCGAAAAACAATATATAAAAATATAGATTGTTTATTTGTAGATCGTACCTATGACCGCTACCACGCTTGATCCCGCCGACGCCCAGCGTCTGCACCAATCGGCCGAATCCGCCTGCCAGTTGCTCAAGGCCCTGGCCAATACGGACCGCCTGATGCTGCTCTGCCAACTGGCCCAGGGCGAGCTCAATGTTGGTGAACTGGAAGCCTGCACCGGCATCGCCCAGCCGACCCTGTCGCAACAATTGGCGGTGCTGCGTCGCGAGGAACTGGTGGAAACCCGTCGCGAGGGCAAGCAGGTCTACTACCGCATCGCCAGCCACCAGGCGCTGGCGGTGATCGAAACCCTGTATCGACTGTTCTGCTCGGAGGCATCGGCATGATCGACTGGACCAGCTTCACGCCCTGGAGCGCCCTGGCCGGTGGCGCGCTGATCGGCCTGTCGGCGGGGCTCTTTGCCGTGCTCGATGGCCGCATCGCCGGCATCAGCGGCTTGCTCGGCGGCCTGTTCAAACGCTCCGCATGGGGCGGTGAGGGGCCGTTGTTCCTGCTCGGCCTGCTGACGGCGCCCCTGCTGTGGGCGCTGTTGCGGCCACTGCCGGAGATCCGTTTCGATGCCGGCTGGGCAACCTTGCTGGTGGCGGGGCTGCTGGTCGGCGTGGGCAGCCGTTTCGGTGCCGGTTGCACCAGCGGACACGGCGTCTGCGGGCTGTCGCGGCTGTCCGGCCGCTCCCTGGTGGCGACGCTGTCCTTCATGGCCACCGGCTTCATCACCGTATTCGTCCTGCGCCACCTGCTGGGAGCTTGAGACATGGGCAAGATCGTCGCGTTATTGGCCGGGCTGCTGTTCGGCATGGGTTTACTGCTGTCGGGTATGGCCAACCCGTCGAAGGTGCTGGGTTTCCTCGATCTGGGTGGGCCCTGGGACCCATCGCTGGCGCTGGTGATGGTCGCTGCCATCGGTGTGGCGCTGCCGTTCTTCACCTGGGCGCGGCGGCATGAGCGGACGCTGCTGGGCGGCCTCATGCAGTTGCCGCAGCGCCGTGACCTGGATGGCCAACTGATCGGCGGCAGCCTGTTGTTCGGTGTCGGCTGGGGCATCGCCGGCATCTGCCCGGGGCCGGCATTGGTGACCTTTGCCGCCGGTTACTGGCAGGGCGCGCTGTTCTGCCTTGCCATGCTGGTGGGCATGGGGCTGCACGCCGGCTATGAATGGCAACGTGACGCGAAGAGGAGGCCCGCATGAGCGCCACCATCCAACCCTTCTTCGATCCGGCCACGTCCACATACAGCTATGTGGTGAGTGATCCGCAGACGCAGCGCTGCGCGATCATCGACCCGGTGCTGGACTACGACGCCGCCGCCGGCCGCGTCGGCCATGCCAGCGCCCGGCGTATCGTCGATTACGTGCGCGAACAGGGCCTGACAGTGGAGTGGCTGCTGGAGACCCACCTGCACGCCGATCACCTGTCCGCCTCGGCCTGGCTCAAGGGCGAGCTGGGCGGCCGGGTGGCCATCGGCGCCAATACCTCCCGGGTACAGAGCACCTTCGCCGGGCTGCTAAACCTGGGCGCGGAGTTTCCCTGCGACGGCAGCCAGTTCGACCACCTGTTCGGCGACGGTGAGCGCTTCTTCATCGGCGAACTGGAGGCCGAGGCACTGCACACCCCGGGCCACACGCCGGCGTGCATGACCTATCGGATCGGCGATGCCGCCTTCGTCGGCGACACCCTGTTCATGCCCGACTACGGCACCGCCCGTTGCGACTTCCCCGGCGGCGACGCGCGTCAGCTGTACCGCTCGATCCAGCGATTGTTCGCGCTGCCGGGCGAGACGCGGCTGTTCATGTGCCATGACTACCTGGCCCCCGGGCGCGACGAGCACCAGCATGAGACCAGCGTGGCGCGCGAACGCGAGGACAACGTGCATGTCCATCAGGGCGTCGGGGAGGACGCCTTCGTGGCGATGCGCCAGGAGCGTGATGCCACCCTCAAGGCGCCGGCGCTGATCTGGCCGTCGATCCAGGTGAACATGCGCGGCGGTATGCTGCCGGAAGCCGAAGCCAACGGCGTGCGTTATCTGCGGATACCTCTGGACCGGATGTAAAAAAGCCGCCCTGTGGGGGCGGCAAGCACCAAAGGATGGGGGTTCCCCGCGCAAGGCGCGGGGAGGGTGGATCAGAAGCGCCAGTCCAGGGACAGGTTACCGGCCACCGAGTTGTAGCCGGTGCGGAACAGGTCGCTGGAGACGCCGGCGCCGACATCGACGTTTTCGCTGAGCTGGTAGCGCACGTTGCCGCGCAGGCCCATGGAGTCGCGGCCGATCACGGTGTTCTTGCTCTTGAACTTCGTGCCCTGGTAGTTGGCGAAGGTCGCGTCCTGGATCAGGTCGGTATCGAGCAGTTCGTGGTTCCAGGTCACCTGGCCTTCGGCCTTGATGGCGTGACCGCTGTCCAGCGGGAACTTCATGGCGCTGTTCAGGCCGAGGCTGGAGCGCAGCGAATCGAACTGCTGCGAATCCAGCTTCAGGGTCGTACCGTCGGCGCCTTTCTCGTGGGTGCCGTCGCGCCACAGGCTGGTGTAGGTGAGGGTGGCGATCGGGCCCAGGCTGACGTTGTCGTTCAGCTTGAAGCGGTAACCGCCGCCGCCGACCACGGAGGCACTCTTGCCGCTCCAGTCAGCCTTGTTCTCGGCCGAGTAGTCATCGAAGTTGAGCTTGCGCTTGAGCTCGCCGGTTTCGTAGCCGATACGGGCGTTGCCAAGCATGTAGCTGCCGGCCATCGGGTCTTCGGCATAGCGGGCATGCACACCCAGCTCCAGGGCCGTGGTATTGCCGTCGCCGTTGAGCGGGTCCTTCAGGTTGACCGACTGCTTGCTGGCCGCACCGTGCAGGCCGACGATCAGGTTGCCGTCGCTGGTGGCCGCTGTCTCCGCGCCGAAGATCACGCCGGAGCTGTTTGTGGTGTAGCCGACGGTATGGCTGTCGCTGTTCTGCCGGGTATTGCCGCCGAAGGGCTGGATGAAGGTCTGCCACTCATCGTTGCGCAGCTTGCCCGGCTCGCGGGCGCTGATGGCGTCGGCGACCTGCTGTTCGCGTTGCAGCGAGCTGGCCATCATGGCGCTGTAGGCGGACGGCGACAGTTGGTCGAGCGCCTTGGCGACGGTGCTGCCGTCGGCGGCGGAGAAGTCAAGGGTGGTGTAGAGCTTCTGGCGGTCAGTGTCAGTGGCCTGGACCTGGGCGGCGGACTGGCTCAAGGCCTGGCCGACTGCCCGGCCGCTCTTGCTCAGGGCGTACTGGGCATAGGCGTTGCTGGCGCGGTTGAAGCTCAGCAGGTAGCTGCCGTTCTTCTGCGCGGAGGCCCGCAGCGACAAGGTCGGCGAGAAGGGTTCGCTGTCCACCGTGCTGAAGCTGCCAGTGGTGGTGGTGCTGCTGAGCAACTGCGTGGAATTGACCTTCCACTGCGGCGAATACCAGCCGCGCTCCGGAGCGACGGTCAGGCGGCCGCCCAGTTGGGCTTCTCCCTTGACCACGAGTGTGTCGTGGGCGCCCTTGCTGTTGACGTTGACCAGGAGCTGGCCTGTTTCGCCTTGCTCATAGTCACCCTTCACGGTGATGGTCCCGGTCGGGGCCACGGTGCCATGGTTGGTGAAGTCACCGGCTTCGTTCAGCGTGTATTCGCTGGTGCCGCTCAGCGTTGCACCGGGCGCGACTTCCACGCTGTAGACCTGATGCGTGCCGTTGAGCGCCGTCTCGCCGCCCTGGGCGACCAGCGCCAGGCTGTTGAGGCCGCTGATGTTGCCGTTGTACTGGAAGCTGAAGTTCGGGTCGGCCTGGTCGGCGGCACGGCCCGCGCTGTCGGCGAGACGGCCGAAGGTGAGCTGGGTCAGGCGCTGCTCGCCGGCTTCGTCCTTCTGGTTGTAGAGGTTGTAGATATTCCCCTCCAGCTTCGCGCCGTTGAGGACATTGATGTTGTTCACCAGGGCATTGGCATCGACCAGGAGGGCGGCCTGGTTGCCCGCCAACCGGCCGCTGATGTCGACATTGTCGACCAGGGCGCCTTCCAGTTCCGGCAGGAGCAGGGATGCGCCACCGACCAGTCGGATGTAGGAGCCGCGGTAGTCCAGATCGTTACCCACCGCGTTGTTGCCGAAGCTGAATCCCGCAGCGATACCGCCCTGGCCCAGCGCCTCGATGTCGCCTCGCTGGATGAAGTCGTGGCTCTTGCCGTAGGCGAACAGCACGCCAACCCCATTCACACCGTTGGCGTGGATCCGCGTGCCCGGATCGACCACCAGGGTATTGCCTTCGCCATCGACACGCACACCGGCAGCGCCATCGCCGCGGGTCAGCAGATCGGCCTGCTGGTGGATCTGGTTGTAGCTGCCGTAGACATGCAGGCCGAGGCCCAGCGGCGTGGTGCTCTCGGCGCCGACCAGATAGCTTGTTCCAGAGGGATCGCGCTGGTAGTAGCCGTTCTGGTTGTAGATCGTCTGGTCGCTGCCGTACACCGAGTAGCCGAAGAAGTTGCGGCGGTCGATCTGGTAGCCGAGATCCTGCATCGCCGCCAGCTCCGCCTCCATGAAGGTGGTGTAGTTGCGGTAGTTCTGGTGGCTCATCAGGCTGTTCTTCAGCTCGATGTGGCTCATGTAGTCATCGTCCAGCGAGCCGCCGGACATTATCCTGACCGGAAGCCCGGGCATGGCGTCGCCCAGTACCTCGCTGACGTGTTCGCCGCTGAAGTAGCCTTGGTCCTTGCGCAGGTCGAAGCCGTTCGGGTCATAGTCGTTCTTGCACTGCTTACACAACACCGCCTGGCCGGGCGCTGCCGGGTTGCCGTTGTCGTCACGCAGATGCGCGGCCCAGTTGCTGAGGGTATCGCCAAAGTATGGCGTCCTTGAGTCCTTTCCGTCCTTGTCCGCTACGTTGTTCATGATCCCCAGCGCGTGACCCAATTCGTGCAGGACTGTGGCAGGTAGATCCGCGGATTTACCCGTGGGCAATTGGCTGGGGACGTAGGGCGCGGTGTTGAAATCCATCTTGCCGATGACGAACAGGCCATGGGCTCCGGTGTCGAGTGGCCCGGTATCCTGATTGGTCAGGGCAGCCTGCAATTGGGTGGTATAGACATCGCCGCTGGCAGGAGCCTTTCCACTTGTGCCAGCCGCGTTTGCTTCGTCCATGGTACCTACATTGAGGATGCCGGGGAGCTGCCCGGGCTGAGGAGTAATCACCGTCGCCCAATAGGTTCCCCCCTGGATGATCTGTTGTTTCTGCCGCGCGTTCAGGCTCCAGGTGGAGGACTGCTCAGTCTTGTCGTCGTCTACGTTGAACGGGCCATCGCCTACGTCGAAGAATCGCAGTTCGAAAATCGGCAGCCCCTGCGGTGTCTGGAGTGTTTGGGTCTCCATGGCGTAGAGCGGGACGGCGGGCAGTGTGGCGGCCAGGGAAATGGCCAGGGAAAGTTTCTTATGGGTGAAGCCGAACTTTGTTTTCATTTCGAGCCTTTGTGTTGGAAGTATGGGGCTGGCGGGTGTGGCAATGGAGTTGTCGGTCGACTCCTTATTCATGAGTGGATCGGGTTTATAGTTTGTTGCGGAGGCCAGGATTGATTTCCTAAGCCTTTGTTCGGGTTGTTGTTTGTTGCGGGATTTAGCGTTGAGAGTGCTTGCGGTTGATTGCCGGTTCAATGCTGTTTGGGAGTGGGTTGTGTAGGTTTTTTCTTGTTATTTGTCAGAGCGGGGTGTGATATCTGTTGCGGAGTTTTGGATGTTGAAAGTGTGAATTTTTTGAGAGTTAGAATGTTGTTCTTGTGGTAGTGGATATTTGAATCGGGCGGGTTTGGCTTGGGCGGTTACATCGAGTGATGTTTCCTAGGCGCGCGGTATTTTCTCTGGCTGACTTGGCGGTCTAAGTTGTAGGAATATTTACGTAATGACAGGGTCGGTAATGGTTTCCGACTTTATCGTTCTGCTTTGGATTGATGTTTGAAGCGTGATCCTCGGTGATGAGAACCCGCTTGGGGAAAGAAGCCATGACATCGCACCTGAAGCCAGGTGCGAGCCCGCTTCAGATGCGCAAGAGGATGGCGGGTTTGCAGAGGAAGGGCCGGCGCAGCGCCGGCCCTTGGATCACGCAGTTACAGCAGCAGGGTGCGGATATCGCCCAGCAGGTCGGACAGACGCTTGGTGAAGCGCGCGGCGGCGGCCCCGTTGATCACGCGGTGATCGTAGGACAGCGACAGCGGCAG